>CAVRBA010000011.1:0-135577 GCA_963719015.1 uncultured delta proteobacterium
GACTCATAGTCCTCGATTCTTCGATGCGAGGTATTGGCTGATCACCGTTGCTGGCTTGGTTGGCGAAGTGGGAGACTTTCGTCAATTTTCCACGCTGCTCTGAGATCACCAAGCTGGCGGGTCTGGATTTGTTCGGATCAGCTCTGGAAAGTTCCGCGGGCGACGCCACATTTCGAAACGCGGACGACCGTTGATGCGTAAACTGTTGTATTTTGGCGCCATCAATACGGTTAAGTCCAATGAGATTATGCATGTGCCTTACAACCGAATGATTGAGCGTGGGATGCCGAAAATCAGAGCTGGGTGGCGATTTCGCGCAGACTGCTGGCGGTTATGTTTGCGTTGGCCCGGCTGATGGATTGTTTCATATATCGAAGATTACAGATACTCATCGTTGTCAATGGTGCAGCTTGAGGTGAAAGCGGGGAGATTTTCATCTTTCCGTTATTAAGGCGGTTTTTCGACCTTCAGTTCGAGCATTCCAAATTCGCCGTTGTTAACGATTTCCGATGAAGCAAGATCAGAGCCGTTAGCGGACTCTCAATACCAGGGTTGGAAATGGGTAACCTCACTATAAGTAAAAAATAAATTTAGTTCTTGACTGCAACAAATCAGGCACAGAGTACGCAGAGAGGTATCTTTTTCCTTTGCCGTTGACCCCGATACCATCTTCCGGAGCTACGGGGCAGGGATGACGATAAAGGAAAACCGATCAGCCCGCGGCGCTGGGGTTTACATTCCCCACTCCTGAAACGATTTCCAAGTTCTGTGGCTTTTACAAATTAATTGGTTAATACGAAAAGAAAATTAGATGAGATCTAAAAAGTTTTAAATTCATTTTCACCACCCTCTTACTTTGCTCGTTCGAGACGCACCCAGTTAAATCAAAATCAAGAATTTCACCGCCCGCTACGCTCGAGGCACCCCGGTTAAATAACCTATCGGTGTCTGCATAGCAGAATTTATCAGGGCAGGCTGAGGACGCAGAGAGGTATATTTTTTTCCTTTGCCGTTGACCCCAGTACCATCTTCCGGAGCTACGGGGCAGGCCCCGGTACCATCTTCCGGAGCTACGGGGCAGGCAATAGGCTGCGCATTCCACAGGGCAGGCGCGGCAGGGACGACGATAAATGAAAACCAATCGGCCTGCAGGGCTAATATATGTTACCGGGTCTGGACGGTGATGGGCTATACGCTGAGTTCTACACTTTCACTCAGTGAAATTTTGAAAGTGAAATCCCCTATTCAGCACGGATTGGCAAACAGGTTTTCATTGGTTTTGAAAGTGAAGGATTGAGGTCGACATGAAACATCCGCCGCCGCCGCCACCACCACTGCCAGAGCTGACGGTAACATAGGCGCGTCCGTTTAATACGCTAATTTCATTTGAAAAACGGCTCTCCAAACCGGCATTGTTTACGGCAGTAACCACAAACTGGTAGGTGATGCCGGCTACCATATCTGTGATAATGCACTGCGGGTCGTTTGGATCGATTCCGTCCAGAGAAAAATAATCGATTTGATTGTATGCTATGGAATTGTTTTCACGGGAGTACAGATTGTAACCGATAATATCAGGTTCAATATTCGGATCCCAGGCGAGGGTTACGTCGAATGCATGGGCAGGAATGCCCAGAATTGAGATAATTAGGACGGGTATGATGGTGAGGTGGATTCGTCGCATTTTTTTTCAGATGAAAGATTTCACCGCCCACTCGTTGCACTCGTTCGAGACGCAGAGGGAACAGAGTTTTGAATGAATCTTTTCCTTTATCGTTGACCCCGGTACCATCTGCCGGAGCTACGGGGCAGGCCCCGAGTACCATCTTCCGGAGCTACCCCGGAGGAATAGGCTGCGCATTCCACAGGGCAGGCGCGGCAGGGAGGCCCCGCTAGGGCGGGATGACCGATCGGATCTTATAAATAATGGTCGGCCTCCAGCAAAGGAAAACCGCTCAGCCTGCGGCGTTTACATAGATGCTTGATTGACAATCCAGACGCTTTCAGACTGCGCTCCTGCGACTACATTTCGCAATGTTTTGAAAAATAAGGCTGAACTTTAGTTAGTGTCCATCCATAAATGGTCTTTTTTTCGCTGGGCGGCGTTCTCCGCGGGTTTCCGGCTGCGGCGTACATAAAGTACGCCTCACCGCAAACCCTTGTGCGGCCTTGCCCAGCGAAAAAAATCCACATTTATGAATTGAACACTTAAAAGCGCCTTGAAAAGATCGCGGATGGGCACTAGTTACGTATATTGATATAATCGATAACGATTTTACCGTTAGTCGTAAGTATGGTATTTCAAATTTATGGAATCAAACAACCAATATTATAATTAATTCATCAAATATCAGCGTCTGATTTGGATGTGTACTTCTATACAGGCGGATAGATTCGATCTATATTTATTGCTGCGCTCAGCAGGAGGTAGCGTGGTCAAAAGGTGGGTGAGAAACCTATGTAATATTCATAAATAAGAGTCCCGTGACTTGTCAAGAGGTCTTTTGCACAAAATTCGTTGGGAGTGGTGGTTTTTTTTCGTATGTTGTTGATTGATAGTAGTCTGAGGCTTAGCCGGAAGATATCAACCCGCCTATTTCATGAAAATTTTCCAACAGGACTCTAAATAAAGAGCCCTGCAACAAGCTGCCGGGTTCTTTATTTAGGATTTAATTTACCACCCGTTTCGCGATGCCAAGGGTTCATTTGGGTGGGGATTATTGCTGTAATTTAAAGGTTGTGGTATGTTGGTTTCGGAGAAAAGATTTAATTGTTTGAGCAAAGCAAAAGGTAAATTGCACTTTTAAAAAAGGTAGTGACATGTACGAATCTTTTTATGGATTCAAAGAAAAGCCTTTTCAGATTATTCCCGATCCTAATTTTCTATATCTGAGCCCCACCCATGAAAATGCACTCAAATACCTGGAATATGGCATCGAACGCAATATCGGTATTTTTCTGCTCACCGGAGAGGTGGGTTCAGGCAAAACGACATTAATAAAATACGTCGCTCAGCAAATCGGCCAGAACATAGAAGTCGCTATTATTTCGAACACAAACCTTCCTGCCGACCAACTGCTGTCATACATCCTATTCGAATTGGGGATCGAGCACAGCGATGCGAGTAAAGCGCAGAATCTGACCATATTCAAAAATTACCTCAAATACATAGAAGCAGAAAACCATCGATCCATCCTGATCGTTGATGAAGCGCAGAATCTTCCCAAGGATGCTCTCGAAGAGCTGCGGATGCTGTCTAACTTTCAAGCCGACGACCAAATGCCCCTCCAAATTTTCCTGGTTGGGCAACCGGAACTCAGAACTATCCTCAATTCACCAGGAATGAATCAAATCCGCCAACGGATAGCCGTAAATTATCATCTAAAGGGGCTCAATTTTGAGGAAACCCAAAAATACATCGAGTACCGAATAAGCAAGGCCGGTGGCAAAACCAATCCTTTTACTTATGAAGCCATCGCCCTTATACATAAATCCACAGTCGGAATTCCCCGTTCGATCAATCTCATATGCGATTCCGCCCTTCTGTATGGTTTTGCGGATGAACTCAATACGATCGATATGGATGTCATCCAAAATCTGCTCAAAGATTTGAATTTCACTCCACCGGCAATCCGAGAACCTGTTGATCTCAAGCCCACGGACAACTTACCGCAAAAGAATGAAGCGATTCAAGTCTCCCATCTTCCCGGAAAACCTGATGCGTCCAATAATCTAATTAAAAAAGGTCTCATTTTAATCAACAAAAAACTGGATCGCCTGGACATCAAGCTGGATCTATTACGAAAGGATTTTTTAAACAGCGCTTCAGACTCCGCCCGTACCAATCGATATTCATATGGCGATCTGGTTATCGAATCAGCCAAAATCCAGTCAGAATTCGACAAGCTCAAAGCCAAACTGCAAAGCATAAATCAGTTAGACGGCGAAACAGACGAACGGGTCAACAATGGCAGTGGTATTGAGAAGAACGGCAAAACTGAAATTTTTCAGAGAGAGAATAAGGTATATAAGTTGGAGAAATAAAATCGGTACCGACATATAAAATCGCTTACGATTTTATATGTTAAGCGCGTTTTTCACAGCCCCCCTGCCCCTCTATCGGCGGGGCTGCGCTCGGGACGGTGCCAGTTAAATCAAATAGAAAAATCTCACCGCATGTATCTTTCAGTCACCCGCTAAGCAATCAGTCAAATCAACAATGTTTATTTCACCGCCCACTCGCTTTGTTCGTTTGAAGCAGAGACCCGCCTGCATCGCAGGTATTGCGGGCAGTCGGTTCACATTGAAAACTGCTCAGCCTGCGGGGGCTGGCTTCTGTTGTTTAATCATGACATTCCAGTATAGGGGACGAAAAATTCGGGGATTAGAAATTTGCGGATTCGTATGATGAAAGCTCAAGGTCGCTGAGGGCCATGGGTGTAGGACACAACGTAAAAGATCTAGCTGCCCTACTCGTCTTTCCGGGTTGCAAATTTTACGCTTGCTTGGTAAAATGTCTGTATGGATTTCGATAGGATTACAGACAGTTCGGTCAGAAAAATCTTCGAGTCCCTGATTCATTCAAAAATCCTGATCAACATGCACGTAACGGGGACGAAATATGATCAATTGACCGTAATGACCGGCCTTCGCAGAAAACTGGGTCGCCTCCATTTTCTGCTCGGATACCCCGACGGCTTCGCAGAGGCAGTCGCCGGCGCCGATGCCTGGTCGATCGATTACGAATTCACCGGTACCGACGGCATTCCGTATATGTTTTCGTCCACCGGTGGTGAGGTCTATCGCGATCAACTCAGCATCCCCTTCCCTCATCACCTTACCCGCAAACAACGCCGCAAATATTTCCGCCTTGAAGCACCGAACGGTACCACGGTTGAATTCAATTTCGATCAATCCGAATGCCGGGAAAAAGTGGTCGATGTCAGTGTGGGGGGCGCGTTGATCGCGCTGGTTTGCTTCGAAGACGTAAATCGTAAAGATAGTCCGTTCAAGGTGGGTGACGTCATCGAAGATGTGGAACTCTCGTTTCCGCTGGAATCATCCGAAACCCGTATCAGGATTAAAAAAGCCACCGTCGTCCGGTTCGACCAAGGCCGCTCCAAGGCGCGCACCTGCTGCGGTCTCGAATTTACCGAGGTCGATCCGTCACAGGTCAAGGCCTTGACCGAATTTATCTACATGTATCAGAGGAATTATCTCAGGCGGAGGATCCGTCCCGATATTTAATTTTATCCAGTTCCTTCCGAACTGGATAAAATTAAATTATTCGACGTAGTCGCCACGGTTGAAACGCATGATTTCCGTGGTGGCGGTTACGAGCGAACTATTCAGCACTTCTTTCAGCGCGTTCCCATCCCCCAGTCCATCAAGTTCCGTAACCAGCCTGTCCTTAGCAGCCGCGATATCGTCCAGCAACGGTTGGATGGTCTTTAGAGAGGCGCGCGGATCCCCCAGTTTCTGGCGGTAGTCATCCAAAAGATCCACAAACCGGTCGATGCGGTCGACCAATGGGACAGTCTGATCTGATGTCGGCAAGGAGACCGGGTGAATTGGGTTTGTCGCAAAGGGATGGACAACCGCGTGGTTTTTCGATGGGTTACCGGCGCCGTCCGTCTTTCCGACTGTTTCCTTTAGAATGGCGTTGAAATCCGACTTTCGGATCGGTTGTGTCCCCACGACTTTTTACGCCCGGTTGCTTGGGTTGAATGTGATGGGTGTTGTCGATTTTCATGTTTTGCTTCTCCGGTTTGATCAGTTAATCAGTCAAAAATCCCTGAAACATTCACCGCCCTCTCGCTTCGCTCGTTCGAGACGCAGAGAACACAGGCTACTGAGTTAATTGGTTAAATAGCTTATTGCGTTGATTGGGTTAGCAATAAAATAAAGCACTCTGTTAATATGCAAATAGTGTGCTCAGATTGTTGTTTTTTTAATAATGTATAATATCAATGGGTTTTGGAATGAAGAGTTCCGGAGCGGCGAGAATCTTTGGAAGAATGCGGCAAATTTTGCCGCTCGGTATACAAACGGCAATCATTGCCGTCCGCACAGCTGCGAACCAAGGCCGAGGGAAACCGCCGGCTTTTGAAACCCATGGCCCGGCATCCGTGGGGCAGTGATTCGTCCCAGGTGACGAAGTAGTGGGTGCATTTATGACAGTCGATGGGAGTCATCCTGGAAAATAAAACATATCTCTCACAGAGTTCGCGGAGTGAGCAGAGAAATCAAAGATATTCACTACCCGCTGCGCTCGAGGCACCCCGGTTAAATAACCTATCGGTGTCTGCATAGCAGAATTTAACAGGGCAGGCTGAGTACGCAGAGGGTGTATTGTTTTTGCTCTATCGGGAGACGACGATAGAGCAAAAGGGATGCTCACCTCTATGATTGGCAATCAACAGGTTATTAGCCACTTTATTCCTTCATTAAGTTTCGCGGTAATAAATGTTATGATTCATCTGACTTTACAATGCCCAATGGCAGATTGGTTTCCGTTGCCGATGTCCAGTCCGTACTCCGGAAGGTACGGGGCACGTGTAACTCCGGAAGATGGTACTGGGGTCAACGGCAAAGCGAAATAAATAATTTATCTCTGTGTCCTCTGTGTCTCTGTGGTTAAGGCCATATGTCCCTACCGTTAATCGGTGGGGTATGGATCGGGGCGCGGACGCCAGCCCCGCTTGTCGACCCAGATGCCCATGGAGTTGAGCATGTCCCAGGCACGCTGTCGATCGCCCGAGTACCCATCGCGCACCACCAGCAGAATGGCCTGAATAACCTCGTCGCTCAGGCCAGCTTCCTTCAGCCGGATGACGTCGTTGATCGTCGTAAATTTGACGGTGTGCAGGTTCTCTCCGTACACGACTGGCTGGCGGTCCTTCAGGAACGAATTCTCTGTGATAAGCATCCTAAGGGTGGTCTCTGAAAAACCGGCCTGCTTCAGAGACAGGATTTCCTCCACCGTGAAGGCGCTAGTTTCGAGCGACTTCTCCTGAATAAGAAGTTGGATGGTATCCTCGTGGACACCGGCCTTCTTGAGCCGGATCAACTCCTCGCTGCGCATGCAATGCCCGACAGTTGAAAAGAAAAAGAGAAGACAGATTGAAATGACGATTGTCTGAATCAATCTCCCACGATCTATATTGACTGCTACAATCGGTAATGCCACTTTAAAATTCGGCCCGAAGTCCTCATATATTAAATATAAACAACGCCTTTTCATCGAAGTCACCAATGTCGAACCGCTTGAAATCGCACGATTATAGTGAATGTCAGAATTTTATTCCGATTGGTGCTTTTTTAAATCCCCCTGTCCCCCTTTTTCAAAGGGGGAACTGGTAAAGGCTTAGCGTGGTTTCAATACAACTCTTGCGACAATAACGGATGCCTGAGAGCATACTTTTTCCGCTTCAGGAATAGGATTGGGAGGATTTTGAACTGTCGAACACACCTTCCAATCGGAACGCTAATTTGACAACCGCTCTAAATACCCTGTTGCTCATAAAAGTATTCAATTCTATATCTGTCAGGAAATGGTGGATTTCGGTTTAGGCCAAGTCCACAGGGCTCTTGCAACCGGAGGCGTAGCAATTGCTCCGTCGAGGATTGAAAAAACGCGAGAACACAGGCCTGGATCTAAAGATGCCGTTTACTGACGGATATCATCTTAAGAAATCAAGCAGCGTCGGTTGCAACACCCTTGCCGCCGTGGCCAGGCTGGTCTCGTAGGCGGTCTGCAGCGTCTGAAGCTCGACGATGGCCGTGGCCATATCGACATTTTCGGTCTTCTCGAGCATGTCTTCGTTTTTCAGTTTGAAGGCGGCATAACGGTCTTCGGTCAATTCCAGGTGTTTGAACATCACCGCACCTTCGGCCCGGATGTTCTCGAGCCGCTTGGCGGCCTGATCGAGTGGATCGACAACGGCATTGGCCTGGGCCGTGCCGGCAACCGGATCTGGATTCTGCAGGGCCTGCTGAAGCTGGCCGAGTCGCAAGAACAGGTCACCGAACGTCTCCTCTCCGTCGGCGTTAATAATAACGCTCATCTGGTCCCCGACGACCAGTCGTATGTCGCCGGTATCCCCATTGTACGTTTCATAGTCCACAACGCCGACACCGGCATCACCAGCGGTTACCGTGAAGCTGTAGATGCCATCGACCAGCGCAGCTCCGCCGCTGTCCAGACCGTCCCAGGCAACCGAATTGGTTCCGGCATTGCCACCGCTACCGGGGGTGACGCCATCTCCCATTGTCAGGCTTCGTACGACAGCACCGGCGGCGTCGCGGATCTCAATGGTGACGTCGGTGGCATCCGCTGCCAGTCCAAATTCAATATCATCGTAGACACCGCCGGTAATCTCTATACCGTGCGAATAAGGAGCGATATCGGTTTTGTGTCCGGCGTACAGGTGCGAATCCCCCAGCTTGCTGTTGGCCATCTGGACCAGCTGAAGGCGAATGTTTTGCACCTCATCGGCCAGGACCGGCCGCGTGTCAATGGGGCCGGTGGAGGCTTCCACAGCGATGTTGAATGCGGAGTGGACCAGCTCCGAAGCGTTGTTCAAGATGGTCTCGCTCATTTCCAAGCGCATTTTACCCCGCTCGACATTCTGCTGGTACTGCTCTATTGTCGCCAGGGTGCGCCGGTAATCGAGCACCTTCGCCATGGCGACCGGATCGTCCGATATCCGCTGTATGCGCTTTCCCGAGGCCACCCGCTTCTGGGCGCCGAGTATTTCCTCGGCTTGCCGGAACAGGTTGGTGGCGACGTTATTTGTCATCATTTGGCTCGAAATACGCATAACCCCTCCTTATGACAAAGCGTACAGATTAATTTCTGCGTTGCGTATCGTTCCGTGCTCACTGCGGCGTACCACATGTACGCCTCATTCGACGAAACTCACGGCGCCTTGAACTTAAACTGTACGCTTTGTCATAATTAATTCTTTCCTTTTAGGTGCCACAACAAAACTTATCGCTTTATTGTTATAACAAACCATTATTATGATAAATGGTCTACGTTATTCGAGGATCGCGGTAGATTTACTACAGCTTCACCTCGAAGTGCCTTGGACATGGACATTTCCGATTTGTGAAATATCCTGGTATGGCGAAGTAAGAAGAGAAATTTCTGCGTTGCGTTTCATCCGTGCTCATTGCGGCGTACGCTTACAATCCATCAAAAACAAACATCTAAGGTCCAATCACAGCGTTGCGTCCATCTTCAAAATGCTCACATACGAACCATGTATGCTCCGCTTTCTCATCGATCCGCGCCTTGTCCTTGGAACCTGATCTGAATATTTTAGATGGATTGTAGTACACCTCATTCGGCGAAACTCACGGCGCCTTGAACTTTCACTTCTTACTTCGCCATAATTATTTTTTTACCTTCTATCTGCTACAAAAACTATTTAATAATTTATCTAAGTGGCAGTAAAATACGGTGTCTTGAACTTTATCTTCTTGCTGGGTCGTGAAACCTATGAGCTATATTTATGTGTTAAAATCCAAAGGTACTAACACCCGTGATGGCAAGCTCTTAAGCTCAAGATCAAGGCGCGCGAATTTCGCAGAGCGAAGCGTACTGTACGTACGCTGCAGCGACAGCGGAATGAGCAGCAACGCAGAGATTGAGCTTAAGAGCTTGTCATCCCCATCATCGAGTCATGTTCATGATGGTGTTAATCATCTCATCCACGGTCGACACCAGTTTTGCGGCGGCATCGTAAGCGTGCTGAAACTTGATCAGGTTGAGCATTTCCTCGTCCAACGACACGCCCGAAATCGATTCGCGGTAATTCTCCAAACTGGTTACCATGACCGCCTGATGATCGGCATAACCGATGGCAGACTGAACCTGATTGCCGACGTCGGTAACCAGGGACCGGTAAAAATCATCGTATGTCGCCGTGCCGCCGCCCATTACGGCTGCATGCTGCAGGCCGGCGATATTGATCGCATTGGAATTATCACCAGGCACACCGGCGGCGGTCGAAGCCGCGGCAATACGATTGGGATCGGACCGAATGTTGATGTTAATGCCAATATCGGCGGCAGTGGTGCCGGTAAAAAATGCTTCACCGGCAACGGCATTCAGGTCGAAACCGCCGGTGTGAAGATTGTTGACCTCTGTGACAATACCATTGGCCAAATCATCAAGGCGCGTGAGGTAGTCCGGAATGCCGACATCGCGCACCTCGAGCCAACCTTTCAATTTCCCGCCGCGGATGTTTGCGGAAATATCGACCGTGCTGCCGCTCGAATCGGTCCAGACGATGTCGAGATGCCCGGCAGCATTGGGCTGGGTCGCCAAATTCCAGACGTGGGGACCCTCAACCAGCGGATGCCCGTCTGCGAGAGACACGGCCACCCTGCCCTGCCCGTCTTCATATGTATGGACATCGATCATCTCAGAAAGCTGCTTGACCACCAGATCCCTGCTGTCGCGCAAATCGTTCGCGTTCTGGCCGCCGATTTCAACCGCGCTGATTTTCTGGTTGAGCTGAGCAATCTCAGTTGACAGTGCGTTAATTTCTCCGACAGCAACTTGAATGCCGGCGTCTATATCGCGCTGCTGTTGCCGCATGTCTTTCGACATCTGGTTGAAAGCCGTTGCCAGGGCATCGCCCTTGGAAATCAGAGAGACGCGCTCGGTGTGACCTTCGGGGTTGTTTGAAAGAGCCTGCCAAGAGTTCCAGTATTCGGTCATGGCCTGGTTCAGGCTGAAACCAACGGTTTCGTCAAAGGTGAGCTCAACCCTTTCGAGAGTATTTCGCTGGGTTTGCCAACGCCCCAGATCATGCTGCCCGGCATTAATCTGATCATTGACGTAGCGATCGTAAATCCGCTGCACCTCTGAGGCGGTCACTCCGTTACCCATTTGGCCCGGTGAAGAATCCATCGGTGCCGTAGCCGCCAGATTCACCCGTTGACGGGTGTATCCGGGTGTGTTGACATTGGCGATGTTGTGGCCCGTGGTATGAATCGCCCGTTGGTGGGTCAGCAGCGCGTTTCTACCGATATCGAGGAGGCCGATGATGTTTGCCATATCAGTGCACCTATTTTTTCATGAAAATTAAAAAGTATCTCTATAAGGTGTATTTGATTATGTCTTGATATTCACCACAGAGACACAGCGGTCACAGAGGTTTTTTTATAATTTATTTTGTTTTCCGCTGAGACGCCGGAAAACAAAATTCAGCAAATCTAACTAATTCTTTTGTCGCTGATTAACTAGTGTCCATCTCCCTTTCGCGGATGAGCACTAACTAGTGTCCATCCATAAATGGCCTTTTTCCGCTGGGCGGCGTTCTCCGCAGGTTTCCGGCTGCGGCGTACGTAAAGTACGCCTCGCCGCAAACCCTTGTGCGGCCTTGCCCAGCGAAAAAAATTCTCATTTATGAATTGGACACTCTATAATTCCTTAAACGACTCGTGGATGAGCACTAACTAGAAGCAATTTCAAAATTAGAGTTTTGGCTCAAGGTCAAGGCGGATCCGAGTTTCCCCGCTGTGCGGGACTTCCCGCCTGATCGATTCTTCTTTGTGGGTCGCAACCCACAGGCATACTGAAGTATGTCGAGGACCTGGAGCGAGGAACCAACACAGAGATTGGGCCAAAAAACAATTTTGAGATAACTTCTAATCATTTTTATATCTCGCCAGCCAATATAGTGCCCCTGCAAGTGCCATGTGTCATTTGACCGTTACTGTGGTAAGTCGGAGACGGTCGTTTAAAGTTTTGAAGCATCTGGAGAGAATCCCTGACAAAACCTAAAGACCCGTTGATCAGCCGACGGTTGACCCTGTTCGACTCACGTATTCGTGCCAGGGTCTTGGCCAGTTTCTCACCGCTGGAGAGCAGTTTGGCAGCATCTTTGCCCTCGAGATAACGGGCCAGTCGACGAAGCGTAACCCTGCCGTCCGTCAGCCCCAGCGCATCACCCAACTGGGAGGCCTGGCGCATCCGCCGTCTTTCCAATTCCTGCAGGTGGTTGAGTATCGTCCCTTTGTGTTCACTGGCGACCATGAATTCAGGCAGGTTTGCAGATGCCAGCGCGGCTTTCTCACGCTCGAGCGCATCCAGCAGTGAATGATAGAGTTGATCGGCCTCTTCCAAATATAAAATCAGGCGATCGAGCGTATCATGATGGTCATTAGTCAATTGATTCACCATATAAAATAAAATTTGTGAATTTTATTTTATAGTACCTGGTCGATCAGGTGCTCTGATATCATTTTCATGGCGATCTTACGGCCGTCAAAATGATACACACCGCTCTGGACCTGTTCTTTGAGGGCAGACACCATTTCGCTGCGAATGTCCGGTTCACTTGCCACCCGTCGCAGGGCTTCCTGGACTTCACGAGCGCCGGGAGACAATATAACCTTGTCCTTATCCATATCTTGCGACAACTGCCGCGGCGCGTTTTTGTCCGACTTTCGAGCGTCGTTCAGTGAATTCAGATAGGGGAGCATGCCTGTTGTTGATTGTTTGCCTGTGATTTCCATGGGTCTAATCCCTATGTTGCATAATTATTTTGCAGTAGATCTGTTAAAACATGACATAATTTTAATGAGTTCCGTCAAAAGTGCATGCGATTCACTCGGGTTATCGGCTTAAACACTTAAAAACTTTAGACCCGCCTATTTCATAAAATCTTTTCATCGCCTGTGGTTACATCCCGTCCTGGCGGACTGCGCTCGAGGAAACCCTTTGGACTTAAAAGATTTAATTTCACCGCCCATTCGCTACGCTCATTCGAGACGCAGAGAACGCTGAGATTTTTATTTTTTCATTTATCGTTGAGACATGCGATAAATGAAAACCAATCGGCCTGCGGCGCTGTGTATTCAGGCAACAGAACTGGTGTCATAAATATGTTCCGATTGGAGGGTGGTTGCGACAGTAGAAAATCCCCCCTCCTGGCCCCCCTTTTTGAAAGGGGGGAACGCTGACACTCCGGCATCCCTTCTTTTCGCAAGTGCTGTGTTGGAATCACTCCAGGCCATTATTTCTCAGGTATTCGTTTCTGCGCTTTGTTTGGCGCGCCGGCAGCCGGTTTTTCATCGGGCGCCGGCTGCCGGGCTTCGTTTTTCTCCGCCATTTGCCGGTAGAGCATTTCCGCCAGTCCGATGCCGCCCTGGTCCGCCAGGTCACGCGAGATTTGGTTATCCATCAGGCCGGTGTAAAGCTCCTCGGCTTTGCCGCCGTCCATAAAGCCGGATTTGTTAACCGTGGCCCGCAACTCCTTGAGCATCATATTTATAAACAGCGCTTCGAATTCAGAACACGCTTTCTTGGCCTGCCGGTTGCTTTCATCGGACGCGCCACTTGTTTTTGTTTCAGATGGGCGCAATTGCCCAGAGAAGGCGCCCTGTCTTACAGCTCCCATAAGAAAGTTAATGTCGGACATTAGATAATCTCCAGCTTGGCCTGCAACGCACCGGCTGCTTTGAGGGCCTGAAAGATGGCAATCAGATCCCGGGGCGAAACACCGAGAGCATTGAGTGCCCGCACCACGTCTCCGATGCTGACCCCAGGATCCAGCAGATATATCGGATTTTGGCCTTCCTGGACCCTCAGATTCGTTTCGGGTGTGGCCACAGTTCGGCCATCGGAGAAAGGCAGTGGTTGCGAGACGTTGGCAATTTCGTTGATCTGAATGCTCAAATTGCCGTGGGCGATGGCCACCTTGTTTATCCGTACGGACTCTCCCATGACGACTGTACCGGTGCGTTCATTGATAATCACCTTCGATTCAACATCCGGAATCACCTCCAGTCTTTCGATCATGGAGACAAAAGCGACAACGTTGTCCTGATAGGTGTTGGGGACGATCACATCAACCGTTCCGCCGTCAGGCGTTGATGCCGTGCCGTTGTAAACGGCCATGTTAATAGCTGCAGCCACACGCGATGCGGTGGTAAAATCCGGTGCCCGCAGAGCCAGGCTCAATCGTTCCTTCTGGTTGAACGCTACGGAGATTTCCCGTTCCACAAGCGCACCGTCGACCACGCGGCCAACGGTGGGAAAGTTCTTGGCCACACCGGCGGAAGCTCCTCTGAAAGCATAGCTGCCCGTACTGACCGGTCCCTGAGCAACAGCGTAGACCTTGTTGTCGGCCGCTCGCAGAGGGGTCAACAATAAGGTGCCGCCCTGCAAACTTTCGGCACCTCCGATGGAACTCACCAGCACGTCGAGCTCGCTGCCGACCCTTGCAAAGGGCGGCAAGTCGGCCGTCACCATAACGGCAGCCACATTGTCACCCTTGAGCTGCTCTGGATCGACCGTAACACCCATTTTGTCCAGAAGTGCGGCTAAGGACTGGGAGGTGAACACGGAATTCTTGCCGTCGCCCGTGCCGAAGAGGCCAACAACCAAACCGTATCCGACAAGCTGGTTACGGCGAGCCCCCTTGATGTCCACCAGATCCTTGATACGCGCCGCATACACCGGTATCTGCCATGTTATCAGCAGGCAAAGGGTGAAGAAAAATACGGCTATTTTATTGATAGTATTGATTGTTTCCCCCTTGGTCCCTGCCCTGGTGGCGGTATCTGGCGGCGCGCCGACAGGCAATGGAAATGTCAAGTTACCCTCGGTAATTACAGATATTTTCGAGCTAAAACGGCCAAATCTGATTCAGCAGGTTGGCCATCCAACCCGGCCGCTGACGTTCATCGACAATACCCATGCCGGAGTATGCAATCCGGGCATCCGAAATGAAAGTGGACAGAATCACGTTATCGGCCTTGATGTCCCGGGTGCGGACAACACCGGAAAGGGTAATATACTGCTTCTCGTTGTTGACCTCGACCTGCCGGGAGCCTTCGATCCTCATGTTACCGTTCGGCATAACCTCGGTGACTCTGGCTGTAATGTAAGCCGTTAAATCACCGCTGCGGCTGGTTGTGCCGCTGCCGTCGAATTCAGATTTCATGCCGCCCTTGATCTCACCGAAAGGGTTGAAATTGCGGCCGGCACTGAAACCGGGATGGGTGGGATCGAGGTATTGTTTTTCAAGTCCCAAAAAAGCGTCGATACGGGCCGAAAGGCTCGAGTCCCTCTCGGTCAAGGTGTTGGCCTTATTGGTGGCCTTGGAGGATTCGACGACCTTGATGGTGACGATGTCTCCCACCTGGCGTGCCTTGGGCAGATCGAACATGTCGCTGAACACCCCGTCGTCCCGCCACAGAGACGCGTTCTCTTCCTCCGGTTGTCTCACTGCAACCGTTTGGGGCGCGGGCACCGGCGGGTGCACCACCGCCGGTGCGGGAGCATCAGCCCGGACAACATTCGGGGATCCGGCGGCACACCCAATCATGCCAACGGCAATCACAACGGAAAGGACTGTCGCCAGCAAATTGATATTTTGAATTTCTCTCATCTCGCCCTTCCTTTCTATCCACCCAATATTTGAATTTCTCGCAGCAGAGCGGTGGGGAATTCAAATTTAGAATTCGACCTTGACGGTCTTGTTGTCCACTACCCGAGCAGAGAGACGCTTGTTGGAAGCGAGGTTGACGACCTTGACCCGCTCTCCGAGGCGACCGGCTGACTTGACTTCACCGATGGCCGTAACTTTAAGGCCTTCGGCTTCTGCCACGATCACCACCATGTCACCGCGCTTAACCAGAGGCGGCATCTCGATCAAATCGGACCGCAGAAACTCGCCGGCTTGAATATTGCGCCGCGCGCGCTTGCCGATGATGTCGTCGATTTCTGTGATGACACCGGTAGGCAGGCCGACCAGGTCGGTCACTTGCATCTTGAGGTCTTCTTCTGAAATCGGTTTCAAACGCCCGATGGGTTTTGCCGTAATGACCACAGGGGCCATCGCCTCGACCTTCACATTCGCCCGGATTGTTTTTTGAAAACTGCCGTCAACATTGAAAACGATGGCCAGCGGCAGTGTCGACAGCGAGCCCATGTGGTCAGGCGGCACAATCTGGTAAGTGGTGCTCCCCTTCGGCAGCGATCGGTCGGCACTGACCTGAAGATCTTTTACTTTGACTACGGCATCGCCCCAGATCCGATTCGTGTGTATAAATTCATCGACGATTTTTGCGATCTCTTCTTCGCTGACCTCGATGCTATCCCTTGCCACCTGGACCTGATCCGATCCGGTCAGTGTCATCGTCCCCGGCGCGAAATCCAACTGCTTTAGACGCAACCGCAGGTAGTCGGCGCTAATCTGACGCGACTGCCCCGGTTGTGGGGCCTTGGCCACAACCAGGCCGTCGAGTTTCTGCTCCAGGTGGGGGTCGGCGCTGGCGATACGGCCTATATCCCCTAAATGAATCTCGGCGCCCTGAACCATGGCCTTTTCCTTCAGCCGAATCGATGCTTCAGCGGCCAGGGCCACGCCAGTGTGGCTAAAGAGAATGAGCGTCAGAGCCGCAACACCCACCGTCGACAGCAGCAAATTCCGGCCCCCTATCCCGATTGTTTCATGCAAACGTTTCAGGGTGACTCTCGCTTTGTGAAATGCCCGGGTAAAGGAGTTTCGTTCAATAATGCGGTTCATAATATCCTTATCTCACAACGTTATTGGCCATTTGCAGCATCTCGTCGGAGGCCTGAATGACTTTGCTGTTGGTTTCATAGGCCCGTTGGGCGACAATCATGTTGACCATTTCTTCCACCACGCTAACGTTTGAGCCTTCCAGGTATCCCTGGGCAATGGTGCCGAAACCGTCTTCTCCCGCAGTCCCGAGAATCTCATCACCAGAAGCACCGGTGGGTATGTAAAGATTTCGACCGATGCTGTGAAGTCCGGCCGGGTTCATGAAGCGCGCCAGTTGGATCGTTCCGATTTCCGCCGGCTCGGCTTGACCGGACTGCAGTACCGAGACGGTGCCATCGATGGCAATCGATATGGCGATGGTGTTGTTCGGTACCGTTATTTCCGGTTCGAGCAGAAAGCCGTCGGAGTTGACAACGCGACCCTGGTTGTCGAGCTTGAAACTGCCGTCACGGGTGTAGGCGGTATCGCCGTTGGCCTGGATGATCTGAAAAAAACCATCGCCTTCGACGGCCAGGTCGAGCTCGTTTTTGGTTTGCTGAAAATCGCCCTGAATAAAAATCCGGTTAACAGCCGACGGCCGGGTGCCGTGCCCGATCTGGATGCCGACCGGTACCTCGGATGTCTCCGAAGATGCCACCCCCGAGGGGCGCAAGGTCTCATAGAGTAGATCCTGAAACTCCGCACGGCTCTTTTTGAAACCGGAGGTACTGACATTGGCGAGGTTGTTGGAAATCACATCGATGTTGAGGGTCTGGGCCTGCATACCGGTAGCGGCTGTCCATAAGCTTCTGATCATATGACCTCCCGTGAAGGTTCAGGGTTCAGCGTTCGGGTTGTGGTTATGGGTTGAAAGGTTCAGCGTTCTGGGTTCAGGATTCAGGGTTGTAGGTTCAGCGTTCAACGTTCTGGGAGCTGGGTTCAAGCGTTACGGTCCTTCAACCGGGAACCCTGAACGGGGAACCTTCCAACCTCCATAGCAACTATACCTGCCCCACATCATTAATCGCCTTGGCTTGCGTCTCATCGATTTGCTGGATCACTTTTTGATACGATTCGTAGCCCCTGAGCACTTCGATGATCTCTGTCATCGTCCGCACGGCCTCTACATTCGACAGTTCCAAATGCCCCTGGTGAACCTTAACGCGATCTGGCGTTGTTTCCTGGGCCCCAATTTCCGGAGTCGCAAAGAGACCGTCGCTGATCCGCACCAGCTGGTTGGGCTGATCGAACGCGACAATACGCAGTGTCCCGACCGGGACACCGTTCACCGACACGTTGCCGGACTCACCGACCGTGATGCGACTGCCTTCGTCAATTTGTATCGGGCCGCTTTCGCCAAGGACCGGCAGACCCTCGTGGGTCGTGAGCTCGCCATCGGCGTTGCGGGTGAAACTCCCGTTGCGAGTGTAACGTACCCCTTCGGGCGTCTGAATGCAGAAAAATCCCTTGCCGTCCAGTGCCAAGTCAAGGGGACTGCCGGTAGACCGCAAGCCCCCTTGAGTAAAAACGGTCTGACTTTCCAGCACCTGCCACAACGGCGATGTCGGCTCCTCACCCGAGAGGTTGTTTTCCAGCAAACCCTCTGTTACCTCCGGTGGTGCCTCCGTGACGCGGAAATAGGGTTTTTCTTCTTTGAAACCCGTGGTGTTAATGTTGGCCAGGTTGTTGGAAAGAATATCCAGCCGCTGTTCGCAGTATATCGCGCCGGAAGATGCCATGTAGATCGAACCGCTCATCGGTTTCTCCTGTTTAATTTTGTGGAGATTGATCTTTTCATACAATATAATTTTATTTAGTGATTCACCACCCGCTGCGCTCGGGACACAGAGTTCACAGAGGAGTTATTTTTTATATTTGCCGCTGAGAGGCCGGCAAATATAATCCCTCACCCACTTCGTGGTGGGATAAATCGTTTGACGAAATCGACAATGTAAAGAAAGCATCTTTGTATAGCCTCTGCCGATTACACTCTATTAGAAACATTGAAAGCTCTTCTACCAATATCATCGCAGGGTCATCCGCTTTATATCGTGCAAGAGACATACCACGATAAGTTTATGCTGAGCTTGGGCGCGAATCTTTGCGTATCATCATGGCTCAATGCGGCGTGAGCTGATGATTGGTGCATCTTATCGACAAAACACAACAAGTCTGCCTTCTTTCGCCGGTATGCTAAGCTTGGCTGTTCGCCCGGTTTCCCGAAATCAGACGGAAATTTTTGCCCCGGGATGCAATATTTTCCGTTCCGGTTTCATCTCCATTGACCACCCGACGTCGTTCCAAGCTGAGGCAGAGTTCGATTTCTGCCTGCGGCCGTTTGACGAGACTGGCAATTTCGTTTACCCCCATTCCGGCAGCCGCGAGTTTGGATATCTCATGGTAATGGTTGGCGGCCGATTCTACGTCGCTAAGGTCGTTTGAGGCCGAAGCTTCTGCGCTGTACTTGCTTTCAGATACGAACAGCGTCTCTCCAGCCGGTAGCAGGCTCTCCTGGGCCCAGTTCTGCAACCGCTCACGTTCGTTGTAAATCGCCCGGACAATAGTAGCGAAAGAGTTTTCGGTCTGCTGCCCAATCATCCGGGTAATGACCTCAGCCGAAAAGTCGGACCGAAAATTTGATACCAACCGCTCGTCAAGGAGATACTGGCGGTACTTGACGCGGTTGACCACCAGATAGACGATGATGAGCCCGCACAGGGTGATGCCGGCAAGGTCGAGGACCGGTCCCGATCGCGCCATCTCATTTGCCAGCGACGAGATTTGCATCCATGCCGTTCCGGCAAACTGTTGAATCGAATGGATGATTTCGGAATCTGATAAACTCTTAAGATAGGCGGTCATGGTCTCTCCCCTAAATCAAATGCGGATGTCGATGCTGTTGCCCAGGCCTTTTTTGCGCACCAGCTCTGCCTTTTCTTCTCGAGTGCCTTCGGGTTGGGCAACCCCATGGGCCGGCGTCGGGTCTTCTTCGGCCGATTGCGGTTCATCGGTCTCTTTGTTACCCTTGCCGGTGTATTTCTTATCAAAATTCTTGAAAAAGTCTTTTTTACCGTCATTGGCCCGGCGTTTCTTCACTTTCTTGACGGCGGCTGCAGACGGAATCCTGGCCCACTGGTTTCTGGTGTGTATTTTCTCAACCATGACCGGACACCTCGAGAACGGTTAACGCCAATGCGATGACCGGGTGCTCTTCTGGGCGGCCGAGTGGGCTTTTCAAAACGGTTCAGCTGTCGATCAGTTTTTTCTTTCTCAGCTTGGAGCGGAGCCGGATGATCGCTTGAGAGTGAAGCTGAGAGACCCTCGATTCGGTAACCCCGATGACCTCACCGGTCTCTTTCATCGTCAATTCATCGGTGTAGTATAAAGAAAGAACGAGCTTCTCCTTATCGGGCAGCTCATCAATCGCCTCCGCCAGAGCCGTTTGCAGTTCCTTCATACCGGCCCGGGCCAGGATGTCTTCACCGTTTTCCATCAGGCCTCGGGCGAGCTTTTGTTTGTCACGGGCGGAAGAATATCCCAACTCTTCGAAACTGATAAAGGAAATGCTCGACATCTGTTTGATCTGGTACAGTTCTTCCAGATCGATGTCCAATGCCGCCGCGACCTCGTCGTCTTCGACTTCGCGGTCAAGTTTCTGTTCAAGTTTCAGGACCGTTTTTTCGAGCTCGCGGATCTTTTTACGGTTTGACCGGGAGAGATAGTCCCGCGAACGCAGTTCGCTGAGGACCGCACCCCGGATCCGAAATGCCGCATAGGTCGTAAATTTGTTCTCGCGACTGTCATCATAACGGTCTATCGCCTGGATCAAACCGATCACGCCCACATTCATCAAGTCTTCCGTGTCGACGTTGGGCGGCAAATGAATGGCGATCCTGTTAACGATCCGTTTTACATACGGCAGATATTTAAGGATCAACTGTTCTCGCGACGGCAGCGGGTGTTCATTGGACACCGGTGTGCGCATTTCAGCGAGTTTCATAGGGTCGTTTCTCCACATCCAATTTGAAAACGATCAAAGCGTTGAAATATGCAGGCTAAGCCAGTTTGTTCTTGTTCAAGTGATCCCAGAAGAAATTGGAATCTCCGCACGGCATTTTTGATACCGGCATGCTGGCGATACGCTTGGCAAGGGCAGCAAAGCAACGGCTGGCCTTGCACCCCGGGTAGGTTTCAGTCACGATTTTCTGTCGTCTGACCCCTTGACGCACCTTGTCGTCGTATAGGACACAGCCGACATATTCGGTGGAGATGTCGAGGAATTTCTTGACCACCATATCGAGCTGACGATAAATATCGAGCGCCTCCTGCACACTTCCAGCCTGGTTGACCAGCAGCTTGCAGTTCTTGGCCCCGTATTTCAAAGACAGGACCTTCATAAGGGCATACGCGTCTGTCAACGAGGTCGGCTCGGGCGAAACGACGACCATGATTTCCTGGGCGGTCACGTTGAAATCCATGACATTTGTAGAGATGCCGGCAGCGGTATCGATAAGCAGAATGTCGACCGAATCGACCAGCAGATCGAGCTGGGTCAAAACTCTGACTTTCTGATCGAAGGTCAGGCTGGTCAATTCCTGAATACCGGAAGATGCCGGAAGTATTTTCATGTCCCCAGGGCCGTCCACGATGACTTCAGAAACACTTTTTTCACCCGAAATCACGTGTGAGAGATTGTATTTCGGCGCCAGGCCAAGCAGCACATCGAGGTTACCCAAACCCCAGTCAGCATCGAGGATAAGAACCTTCTTGCCCAAGCTGGTCAGAGTGTGGCCAAGGTTTGCCACGATGTTGGTTTTACCGACGCCGCCCTTTCCACTGGTTATTGCGATAACCCGGGTAACGGATGCCGCGTTTTTCTGAATTGCCGTTTCTGCCATCAGGCGTTTTTCTCCAATTCTCTTGGTAATCTGGATGACATTGGTTGACGAATCATAGTCGTTCATGCGGTTGTGTACCTTTTATTTTTCCCGTTGAAACGAAAGAATCTCGATGGGCTTCTGTCTCGGTCTGTTGGGATCTGATCGCCGACTGCCGTTTCTTCCGAACCGGAAGAGGCCTCGATTTCATCCGGCAGCGGCATCCAACGCATGGGTACCGGTTGCACGGACCGGCTGTTCCGATTGGTCCCCGGCTCATATCGACTGCTGTTAAGGTTCACTTCTGCGGTCAAAAAATCTGTTAAAACATTCAGGTCCGCTGTCTTGACACCGTCCGGTCCCGCCTCACCGTCGAAAAAAAATGAGACCGGAAGCTGAAGCCGCAGTAACACGTTGAGGATATCGCCGTAGTAAAACGTCTCGTCGACCTTTGAGAACATCAGCCGGTCCACGCGGATGCCGGCCAAGCGTTCATACAGGTGCAGATTGTCGCGCAACCTGCTTGTCGCGCTGTACAGGAGGTGAACTTCCAGCTGTCCGATCGTTTCAAACCAATCGGCCAAGACGTGTAACTGATCAGCATTGCGGAAACACAGCCCGGGCGTGTCGATCAGGATCAGGTCATGATGTTGCCGAAATTTGTCCAGAGCACTTTCGAGCGCGGCAGTGTCGGCAACCGTTTCCATTGGAACCCCGATAATGTCGGAAAATACCTGCAGTTGATCCGATGCAGCCACCCGGATATTGTCCAGTGAAATCAATGCAACGCGCAGGTTTTCATCCAAGGCGTATGCCGCCGCAAGCTTCGAAATCGCCGTGGTTTTGCCAACGCCGGTGGCACCGACCACGGCAATGCACCGGGGTTCACCGCCCTCGATCACTGGTGGTTGGGCGCTAACGCCCATTTTCTCAAGAATGTCAACGAGCGGGTCGGAGGGGCTTGTGGGCTCCTGACCGACATGGTCTTCGGCCAGCCGGGCCGCGGCGATCACTTCCAGCGCGTAACCTTCCTCAACCCCATGGTCCACTATACGCCGATAGAGCGCGTGATATTTGGCCCCGTTCGGCGCGTCTGTCTCTTGACGGGCGGTCAACCGGTTGGAGGTTATTCGTTCGATAGGCGCCCGAACAGGTTTGTGGGGCGTGCTGTATGAAATCCCCTCGGTCAATCTCGGCCGTGCCCCTCGACGGGTAACTGCCGGGTACGGCCTGCGGTTGATGGTGACTTTGTCTGAATCGGCCTGCGATCGGTGGGGTTCCGTCGGCGGAAGCGGGCCGTGGCCGGCCGCGGTAACCTCTACACCCGTCTTTTTGAACGGGGCGAAGAGCCCTTTGGCATTTTTTCGGCTGCACGCTGAGAGAATAACGGCATCAAGCCCCAGTTCTCTTTTGACGCGTTCCAGCGCATCGGCCATTGTTGCGGCTTGAAATCGTTTAATCTGCATCTGTCAGCTCCACAGTCCCCAAGGACCGCAGTTTGATGTTCGGCAGCAATTCGTCATACGAAAGAACCGTCAGTTCGGCAATGTAGCGGTCCATCAATCGCTTGAAATAGGGCCGGACATGTGCCGAGCACAGGACGATCGGGCGTGCATTGAGCGGATAGAACTTTTCCACCTGCGCTGCCAGCAGACGGACAATCTTTTCGATAACCAATGGACTGAGTACCAGATAATGCCCGTGCTCGGCTTTTTTCATCGCTTCGGCCAGGGTGTTCTCCAGACCCTGTCCCAGATTGATCATCGCGATGTCGCCGGTATCCAGCTGATGCATGCGGGTAATCGTGCGGGCCAATGCCTGCCGGACGTATTCGGTCAGAATATCTGTATCCTTGGTCATCGGCGCCCAGTCGGCCAAGGTCTCCAGAATAGCCAGAAGATCACGGACCGGAATCTGCTCCCTCAAAAGATTCTGCAGCACCTTTACGACCGCTCCCAGGGGCAACAGGTTGGGTACCAGTTCTTCGACCACTTTGGGGTGGGTATCTTTGATGTTTTCGAGGAGTTCCTGTACCTCTTGCCGCCCCAATAACTCATGGGCATGCCGGCGGATGACATCCGAAAGGTGGGTGGTCATCACGGTCGCCGAATTCACCACCGTGTATCCGTTGGCAATCGCCCTTTCTTTGGCCTCTTCTTTAATCCACAGGGCCGGTAAACCGTATGTCGGTTCCTTGGTTTCCACCCCGTCCACCTTTCTTTCGACTGTGCCGGGATCCATCGCCAGGTAGTTGTTGGCCATGAGTTCGCCGCGGGCGACCTCGTTGCCTTTCAACAATATGCTATACTCCCCTGGCTTCAGACGAATGTTGTCCTGAATATGGATTGGTGCGACCACGATACCGAGTTCCTGGGCGAACTGGTGCCGGATCGTCTTGATGCGTTCGAGCAATTCGCCGTTCTGCTCGGTGTCCACCAGAGGTATCAGGCCATAACCGACTTCCAGGGCCAGAATATCCAGGGGCAAAAGATTCTCCAACCGAACGGCAGGAATCGATTCTGCTTCCGCCAGTTCGGTGACTTCGTCTTCCTGCTCGTTCTTCTTGCCCGCCTGGTATACGGTCAGCGCCAGCCCGGCCGCTGAAAGCGCCAGGATCACGAAAGGTATGGTTGGAAGACCCGGCACCAGGCCGAAACCGAAAATCACCGCCGCGGCAAGACCGATGGCTCTTGGCTGAACCAGGACCTGGGACGTAATTTCTTTTCCGAGGCTCGTTTCAGAACCGGCCCGGCTGACAATAAGACCGGCCGCTGTTGAAATGACCAGCGCCGGGATCTGGGTGACCAGACCGTCACCGACGGTTAGAAGCGTATAATTCTCGGCCGCATTGGAAAAACTCATTCCGTTCTGCAACACCCCGATGCCCAACCCGCCCAGGATGTTGATTAGGGTGATGACGATACCGGCGATCGCATCGCCGCGCACAAACTTGTTGGCACCGTCCATGGCACCATAATATTCGGCTTCCCTTGAAATCTGCTCCCTTCTGGTCTTGGCTTCTTCCTCGTTGATGATGCCGGCATTCAGATCCGCATCGATGCTCATCTGCTTGCCGGGCATGGCATCCAACGTGAAACGAGCGGCCACTTCGGCGATACGGCCAGCCCCCTTGGTGATCACCATGAAATTGATGATAACCAGGATAAGAAAAACGATAATGCCGACAACATAATTGCCACCGACCACGAAACCGCCGAAAGCCTTGATGACCTTACCGGCCGCCATGACCCCTTCGTGTCCGTTGAGCAGAATGATCCGGGTGGATGCAACGTTCAGCGATAAACGAAAAAGTGTCGCCAGCAAGAGGATCGATGGAAAGGAGGAGAGTTCGAGTGGTCTCAATATGTACATTCCGGCCAACAGTATGACCAGGGAGCAGGTGATGTTGAAGGCCAGAAGCAGGTCGAGTATCATCGGCGGCAGCGGAATAACCATGAACACCAGAATCCCCACCACGGCAACCGCCATGAACACATCGCTGTTCCTGGATATAAGCGGAACGGCCCCGGCGTAATTTGTTTCCTTAACGAGTTCCATGTTTATTCGACTCTATCTCAATATTTTCGCGTTTTATTCCAGCCGTGAAGTCTGCGGGTAATTTCAGTAAAACAGATAGCTGTCGCTATGACATTGTAGGAAACATTGCACTTTTCATGCCGAACCGTCGGCCCATCGGCAGGCTCAAATGGCTTTCGTCGCTACGGGCCTAAGACCGCGGAAAACGGGCTCCAAATTGGCCTTGTACCCGAAGCGGCCATCCCCGAACCGGGGTCCGGACGGCGCCCATAATGATGGAACCTTGACACTCGCATGCGGATCTTTGACACTGAGTTCGGTTAGGTCAGTTAGGTCGGTTGAGTCCGTTGGCCCGTTTGCCCATTGAGCCGGTTGGCCCGTTGATCGGTTGAGCCGGTTGGCCCGTTTGCCCGTTGAGCCGGGTCGCGGTTAGGTCAGTGCATCCAGCTATTTCACGCCCCTGAGGGATTCATTGGCAGAGCCCTTGATAACGCCGCCAATGGATGCCTCAGGGGCGTGAAATATTCGGCCGCATGCCCCGCAGGCGATAGACATAGGCCAGAACTTCGGCAACCGCTTTGTAGAGATCGACGGGAATGGTATCGCCAATATCGACGATTTTAAAAAGGGTGCGCGCCAACGGCTTGTCTTCGACCCTTGGTACATCGTGCTCGGCCGCCACCTGCTTGATCCGTTCGGCCACATAACCGGCACCCTTGGCGACCACCTGGGGGGCCACCATGGCGGCGGCATCGAAACGGATCGCCACGGCCAAATGGGTCGGGTTGGTAATGACCACGTCGGCTGTCGGAACCGCCTCCATCATCCGCTGCCTGGCGGTTTCCAACTGGATACTGCGGATCCGTGATTTGATCTTAGGATCACCCTCGGTCTGCTTGAACTCGTCCTTGACCTCCTGCTTGGTCATTTTCAAGCTTTTCTCGTGTTCCCAGCGTTGATAGGCATAGTCAATGATGGCCAACACAGCCAGGGCCAGGCTCACGTTCAGGCAGATCTTGAATGCCACCCGTGCCACAAAGGCCAGAATGTTGCCGACACTCTGCTGCGTCAGTGACGGAATCAGATCGAGCTCTTTCCGAAGAAGCAGGTAAGCCACGGCAGCAACAAAGAGGATTTTGGCAACCGATTTGACCAGCTCGACCAGGGAGCGCAGTGAAACCACCCGTTTGAATCCACTGATCGGATTCAATTTTTTCCACTTGGGAGCCAGGGCTTCAGAGCTGAACAGAAAACCGAACTGGGCGACATTACCGGCCAATCCGGCCACGAAAACCACCAGCATCAGTGGCGAAAGGATCTTGAATACAATCCGGAAGGTATCTATCAGTAAGGTACCAACACTGTCGGCATCGGTCAGTTGATAAAAGGCCGCACCTCTCAAGGCATCAGCCATGTATGAGGAAAGATTCCAGAACATCCAGCCGCCGCCAAAAAAGAAAACCCCCAGAGACAGCATCAGGATCATCACCGAGGGGATTTCACGACTCTGAGCGACCTGCCCCTTTTTGCGCGCGTCCTGCCGCCGCTTGGGCGTTGCTTTTTCAGTTCGGTCCTGGTTGGGTCGGTCGGCCATTGAGATCTATCCCTTAACAGGAAGTTGAAAACCTATTGAACTTGGCAATACAGCATTAAAATTCGGTGCGATGTGCTCATCCATTCTATATAAACTGCGCTTTTCGCCGTATTTTGCCTTGTCTTGCCGGCGTTCACTACGCGTTTCAACACCCTGTTATTTTTATTTTGCAGGTTTGCTGATAAATATTCATGTAATGTGCGGGTTATGGTGCTGCCGACAGTAACCGCATAATACTCTCACCCATTACCGTGAAGAGTTGCTGCAAATAGGCCGAAAAATACGGCAGGCTGAAAAGCACGAACAGCAATCCGACCATTATTTTCAATGGAATGGCAACGATAAAAATGTTCATTTGGGGCACGGTGCGGGCAATCAGCCCAAAAGAAACACTGGTCAGCATCAGCACGACGATGACCGGTGCGCCGACCTTGACGCCGATAGTGAAAACGTCCCCGCCGAGCCGGATCAGTTGCGCCACAATGGAGTTGTGCAAGTGAAAGCTGAACGGCGGTACGAGTTGAAAGCTTTCCATCAGTGCGCTCAGGCACCAGTAGTGGGCGTTGACAGTCACGAAAATGAGGATGGCGAAGATCTGATACAGCTGGGAAATCATGGGGATTTGCGCACTTGAATCCGGATCGATCACATTGGCAATGGCGAGCCCCATCTGGTAACCGGCAAGCTCCCCGGCCAGCTGAACACCGGCAAAGACCATCTGGGCCACCAACCCGATGGCCACCCCCAGCATAACCTCTCCCGCCAGACCGATGCCGAAAGTCATCGGGTCCAGTTGATACGGAGTCCCCCCGATCGACAACCGTGGAAAAACAAGGACACTGACCGACAACACCAGACCGGCTTTCAGTAGGACAGGAATATTGCGGCTGCTGAAAACCGGCATGCTGGCGATAATGGCCGCCACGCGCACGAAGACAATAAAGAAGGCCTGCAACTGTGCCAACGGGATGGTGAGCGTCGTCATCTTTACTTCATGAAAACTTTTCGGTTAATGATAAAAAAAGATTCATTCTTTAGAGATATTAGCGTCATTTCGTTTCCCCACCGATTGGTCATCAATACCTTGTATAGGGTCGGATCTCATAGATGCGGGTACACCAGATGCTTCATGACGTCGTTTTCAGCATTCAGCGGATCACGGTCGGCAGGTTGGTCAACAGGTTCTGAGTGTATTCGATCATCACCTGCAGCATCCATGGGAAAAAAATTAGCAGTGCAATCGCCACCGCCAGCATTTTGGGGATAAAAGTCATCGTCATCTCGTTTATCGAGGTGGCGGCCTGGAGGACACTGATCAGTACGCCGACGATCAACCCCGCCAGCAGGATCGGTGCTGCCAGAATGATAGCGGTCTTAATTGCTTCCAGGAAAAATCCGGTCACATATTCCGGCGTCATAACGTCTCCTTATCCGAAGCTCTTTACCAGCGAGCCGACGATCAGGTACCAGCCGTCGGCCAGCACGAAAAGCATCAGCTTGAAGGGCAATGAAATCATGATCGGTGGAAGCATCATCATACCCATGGACAACAGAACGCTGGCCACAACCATGTCGATCACCAGGAATGGAACGTAGAGCATGAAGGAAATCTGAAAGGCCGTTTTCAGTTCGCTCAGTATGAAGGCCGGAATCAGTACGGTCGTTGCGACCTCCTCGACATTTTTCGGCCGGGAAGACTTAGAGATTTCCACCAGCAGCGCCAGATCCTTTTCGCGGGTCTGCTTGATCATGAAGGAGCGCAGTGGCGTCAAAGCCTTTTCGAGGGCCTGTTGCTGGCTGATTTGTTTTTCCAGATACGGCTGCAAGGCATCCTTGTTCACCCTTTCCCAGACCGGACTCATGATAAAAAAGGTCAGGAAAAGCGACAACCCCAGGATCACCTGATTGGGCGGCATGGCCTGGGTGCCGATCGCCCGCCGCAATACAGACAGAACGATGGCGATCCGGGTAAATGAGGTCAGCATGATCAGAATCGCCGGAGCGATCGAAAGAACGGTCAGGAGGAGAAAGACCTGCAGTACAACCGACATGTCGCCGGTATCAGACGACTGGTTGAGATCGATGCTCAGCAGAGGTGATCCGCCAAGTGATTCGGCCCAGCCCGTCGACGGGCAAAACAACCCGCAACCGACTATCACGAGGCCAGCCGCCAAAAAGGTCGTCATGAATTTAGGGCTGCCGTAATGGCGCGACCTAGCGACCATCATGACTGCCTTTGAACTTGGAAGAAAAGAAATGCAGGTGCTCAGCAAAGGGGATAACCGGTTTGGCCGATATGTCGCCACGAATCTGGCGGATGCTCTCCGGGTCTTCGATTTTCGACAACAAGTTGATCCGGTCGCCGGTCATTCCCAAAACCAGAACCTGGCCGGGAACCTCGACCAGGGCAATGTTCTTTTTAAGGCCGACCGTGCTGCTCGCCAGAACCCGAATCAGTTGACCATTGAACCGGCCCGACCGGGACTGGACAAAGCGCCTGACGAGCCAAAGGGTCAGGAGCAGGCCGCCGAGGACAATCCCCAGCGATGCGATCATCTTCAGCAGTGAAGGCAGCATCTCGGGCTGGGCGTTCACTTTAGTTTCTCCACCCGCTCGGCGTGGCTGACGACTTCGGTCAGCCGGACACCGTATTTGTCGTTGACCACCACGACCTCTCCCTTGGCAATCAATCGCTGGTTGGCCCGAATTTCGAGTGTTTCACCAGCCAATTTCGACAGTTCGATCACCGATCCCTGACCGAGCCGCAGCAGATCGTTGATCACCATCTGGGTCCGGCCGAGTTCCACAGTTATCTCCAGTGGGATATCAAGTATAAATTCCATGCCCGGTACCGCTGGCTCACGCTTTTCGATGTTCGTCTTGGGAATTGTCGCGGCTTGTGCCTGTGCGGCCTCGTTATCAGCAACCGGCTGCCCTTCTGTCTGAGGTTTCGTGTCTGCCATAATCCGTTTTCCTATCCTGGTGTGGGCGCTAGCCTGCATATTTCAAGAAAATTATTCAGCAGGATTTGAAGATGTATCTTAAAGTATGCTGGCTAGTTGAGGCCTTTAATTATTTCAACCGCACGGTTTCCTTTGATGACACCCGGAAATCCGAAGTACTTTGGTATGCCACCAACTTTCAATACAACCTCGTCCTTGGGACCGCTGGGCAGCTGTAATACATCATCCACCTGCAGCTTGAGAACCTCGCCCACGGTACGGACCGTGCGCCCAAGCTCGGCAATGACATTGACCGGTGTATCCTTTATCAGTTCCTTCAATTGGCCGTACCAGCTGGATTCATTTTCCTTCTCGCGTCTGCAAGTAGAGCAAAGTTTCTCTTTTATCGGCTCGAGCATCAGCTGCGAGAGGCACAGATGAATGTTGCCGGAAAACGCCTCGCCCTTGACACCGAAAACAATGATCATCGCGGATTCGTTGGGAGTTAACAGGTGGACGTATTCCGGTTTGGTTTCAGTTTTTCTCAGGTTGATCCTGACTTTGTGAACGGCAGACCAGGACTGCTCCAACCGCGTTAACACCTCGCCGGCAAATTTCTTCATCATCCGCTGTTCGATCAGTGTAAACTCTCTAATTCTTTCCAGTGGTTTACCCGGTCCGCCAAACATACAGTCGATCAGTGAAAAGACGAGATCAGCCTCGACGGCCATTAACGCCGAACCGATCAGCGGGTCCATGGTAAAAATGTTCAAGCTCGTCGGCGTCGGGAACGAACTGATAAAATCGTTGTATTTTACCGTTTCGGTAGAAACAAGATCGATCTCGATCGGACGCTGCAAAGAGTTCGACATAAATCGGCTCAGCATGTTCCCAAACCGGTCGTACACTTCATCGAGGGCAAGATATTGGGCCCGGAGTGCAGTACTCTGGGACGTTAGGCTGTATTCCCGAATCACGGGAGGGCCCTGAGCGTCCTGTTTGAGATCGACTTCGCCTTTGTCCATCGCGGATAAAAGCGCATCGATTTCTTCTTGTGAGAGAATCTGGTCGGCCATCTGTTTTCTTTTTCTACTGAATCACGAATTCGGTAAAATAAATGTTGGTGATGCTTCCCGGGGTCAGGAATGCATTCAATTTCGAAACCATTTCGTCCCGCAGTGCCGTTTTCCCCTCGATGGTCGAAATGTCATCGTATTTTTTTGTGGGCAGGATCATCAAGATGCTGTTTCGAATCATGGGCAGGCGCTCCTGGAGGATCACATTGCTCTCTTCATCTTTTAGCTCCAGGTTCATTGTCGTTCGCAGATAACGATTGCCGCCTTCATCGGCGAGATTGACAATAAAGGTATCCAAAGGATGGAGCGGCCCGATTTTCAGTGGTTCCGCTACAGGCGTGCCATTTTCTTGATCCAAATTGGTTTGTTGGGCGTTGACGGCATTAAGTTTGCTCCACATAAAAAAGAAACCGGTACCCATCATGCCCAGGAGCAGCACAAACACGATGATAAGCATAATCATAAACTTGTTCGACATGATCGTCTGTGTCCTCCAATATTTGTGACTAAATTGAGCGTTTCAAATGTTGGAATTTGAAACCCTCCGGTGGTACTCCGGCGGAAATTCCATTCGAAATGAAGCAAGGATTGTGCCACACAAAAGTGACAGGCATTGCAGAATAGGCGCTCAGAGCTGAACGTACCGGCGTCTCCCACTGCTGCGAGAAAAGGATAGTACGATCGTCGGGAATTTTCGGTGAAAGACCTGTGATTGTGACCCGGAGGCGGTGAATCGCCGTCAATTAATCGGGGAGATTGTCAAGTCTTTGACGTCTGTCCCTATTATTTCGTGACGTCTTTGCAGGGAGTGATTCAAAAGGGACTCCGTGAGGAAGGTAAGTGGATATTTGATGACTTCAACAGTGGGAAAAAAAAGAAGGCCGGTGGTTCTAAACGACGCGCTGGGGACGTCAGTTCCAAACCACCGGCCTTTCGGCGGGCGTACACTGCCATGCAGACCAGAGAAATTATCCGCGACGATGGCTAGCGCTTGATGTTGATCAGCTCGGTGAGAATCTCGTCGCTGGTGGTGATCACGCGCGAGTTGGCTTGAAACGCCCGTTGAGTCGTGATCATTTTAACGAATTCCTGGGCCAGATCGACATTGGACATCTCGATCGCACTGGGACTGATGCTGCCGAGGGATCCACTGAGGGGTATACCCGGCAGTGCCTGCCCGGATTCGACGGATTCGGCGTACAGGTTGTGCCCCATTTTGGACAAACCGTTGTAGCTGGGAAATTCGGCCAGAGCCAACTGGAACAGAGGCGTTAGTTGGCCGTTGGAATAGGATCCCGTCAAAACGCCGGCCTCGTCAAAGGATAGACCCCGCAGCGAACCAGCCGGATAACCGTTCTGGCCCAAGAACGTGGTGCTGGACTGTGCTGCGTAACCGGTCATATCGCCGTTGTTCAAACCGGATGCATCGTACATATTCCAGGTCACGGTCTGCGGACTGGTAGCACCGTTGGTGAGGGTCAGGGCCATGGCGACGTTGGCAGCCGGTATTAGCAACTGGCCCGTGGCATCGAAAGCGACAGCGGTGGCGGCACCGCCGTTGAGGGTGACACCGGTTCCGGCGGAAGCCGGTATCGATCCGACAGCGTCCCACGTACCGATGCCAGTATTGGTAAAGGTGAGTGTGACCGGGATGTTGTTGCCCAAGGAGTCGTAGACTGTCACGGCCGATGTGAAAATGTCGCCCACTGCCGCCCCGGCATCGAGATTGATGTCTGCATTGAGTTCGGTGGAAGCCAGGGGTGGGGTAATGGACCCGCCCGGCACCGAGATATCGCTCAAGCTGCCCAGAGCCAGCGATCCGTCCGGAGCGACACCGGTAACCGGATAGCCCTGGACAATCAAACTATCAGGGTTGCGCAAATCCCCGTTGCGGTCAAAAGTGAATTCACCGGCACGGGAGTAAAATCTGCTTCCATTTGCGTCATTGAGAGTGAAAAAACCGCGACCGTTTATGGCCAGGTCCGTCGGGCTGCTGGTGTTCTCGAGGGAGCCCTGGCTCCACACAGGCGCTGTACCCCAGAAATCGACACCGCGCCCGATATCGTTGCCGCCGGAGCCGCCAAGTGACTGGCTCAGGATGTTGGCAAACGACGAACGATTGGATTTAAAGGCCGTGGTGTTGACATTGGCAATGTTGTCGCCGACAACGGTCATGGCCGTGGCGTTTGCATTGAGTCCGGAAATTCCGGCAAATAATGAACCAATCATGTGAATTGACCTCCTAGGTTTATTTTTACTCAATAATTCTAGCGATTAGACGTTACAAAGACGTCAACATCCCGAAGATTAGATTCGTTTACTTCTCTTCGAGCGGCGATACTGTATCTTCCGTTACTTGTCTGACATCGTCCAAGGAAATTCGGTAATCACCCGCCAGGACCTGGGGAATCTTGCCGTCGAAATTGACCCCGGTAACCCGGGAACTAACGTAGGGCGTCGCCGTTACCGCATCCCCGCTGCGGGCCGTTGCCAGAACCTCGTAAGTGTATTGCCCGTTCGGCAAGAGGGATCCCTGCTGATCTTTTCCGTCCCAGGCCTGTGAGTGCCGGCCCGCGGATGTCAGCCCGGATTCAATGGTCCGGACATAGTTGCCCGCCGGTCCATAAATATTGACCGCCACATAATCGGCATCCTGAGCCAGGTCGAAAGCATATGCAGCCGAACTGCCGTCATTAAGCGTCATGGTGTTTCCCGGCGCTTCAACGGTTTTGCCGATCAGATCGAGGGCCTGGGCATTTTTGATCGAGGCCTGGTAGTCCTGAAGCGATTCCAGGTTGCTGTTGATGTTGTTAAGCTGTTCCAATGAGGTGAACTGGGCCAACTGGGCGGTGAACTCGGTACCCTCCAGAGGATTCAGCGGATCCTGGTGCTGCAACTGAGCCACCAGGAGGTTCAAAAAATCATCTTTGCCCATGATCGCATCATTGGCGGAAGTTGTTTTCTGGCTGTTTGAAACGCCGACTGGTTCAATCGCGGCTATCGTCATAATTCTTCAATCCTTTTTCCCGCATTTTTATTGAATGCCTTGCAATTGGGCGATTGTGACTCGTGCATTAGCCGGTTTTACTTCATCGCTTCAATGCAAGATCGTCCGACAATGCATACCCAGCCGATTAGGCAAAGTAGTCAACACCGCCGGCCCGACTGTCCAACCGGGCCGGTATTCGACGGCTATCGGGGCGCTCGTTCTCAGGGAAGTTCCGGTCCTTAAACGCAAACCCTCGTCGGCCGTGTTCCCCCTGGGCGGCAGTATTCGACCGCCGGTCATATCCGTTAAAGTCCTTTGCCACCGACACGTCTATTTCATCGACTTTCAGCCCCTGGGTCTGAAGTTCATTTTTCAACTGACCGAGACTGCCCTCTATAATCTCTTTGACCGCAGGGGACTCCGTCAGAATACGCAAACTCACCTGGTGACTTTCCGTAACGATCTGGAGCCTCACAGGGCCCAAAAAATCCGGTTTAAGATCGATCCGTACCTCCGACTGACCGTTGCGCAGTTTAAACACGGCCCGATCGACGATCTGATTCAATACCTCCGCTTTCGGTGCGCTCGGACGTGAATCGAAGTTTTCCGCGCTGACGGGTGTATTCCCATCCCCAACCACAGGACGTTGAGATGATGAAACAAGGTCGTTTACTTTAGCGCTTTGGTCAAAATCGGAGCCGGTTTTAGCGGCGGAAGCACTGGAAGCATCCTGGTTTCCGGGTGTATCGTTTTGCGCAGCGGCATTCCCTTGCGGCCGGGAGCTGTGTTCATTGTCAACGACCAAACGGGCAATCCGATCGGTTTCGGCCCTTCCCATGAATTCGCTCATAACGGCCTTGCGGTGCGGACCCTCATCCACCACCATGGCACTCTCCGGTGTCGGTGGAATTTTCCCCGCATTTTTCACGTTTTCAGGCGATTGAGGTTCGCTTCCTGTCTGTTCTTGCACCAATGTCTTTCCCGCAGTGATCTTTTGGGCGTTTTCTGCAGCCGCGGAAAAATTGTCAACTTTAGGTGGAATTTTCTGCCCTTCGGATGGGGGTTTGTTCGGCAACTCATTTTCCGGATGATCTGAATCAGCCCCAGAGGCTTGTATGCCGGGCGTCAGGTCAGAGGATGTTTGGGATGGTTTACTGGTGTTGGCAGAATCCATCCCCTCCAGTTCTTCTTTCATGAGGCCTATGGGCGCTGCCGCGCTACGGAGGTTCTCTCCATCAAAAACCATGGATTCGACCGGTCCGGAAGTGACGGCCCCGGAGACCGGCGCCTCTGGTTTGGCCGCAACAACCAACGGTTCCATGGCGCCGTCTTTTCGCTCGGCTGTCGGAGATATTTCAGATGGCTCCTCGATCGGCAGATCGGATTCGATCACTTTGGCCGCGACCCCAAAATCGATGGCGGCAGCGACAGCGTCGTTTTCATTTGGAACCAAGGGGATACCGTCGCCCTCTTCCAAAATTTTCTCGTTTCCCGCTTCCTGAACCCGAGGGGTGCGGCCGTCGACGGATGCCGCTTCATTCTTTGTTTGATGAACGTTTTTACCGTCCCCCCTAGCCTGGGACCGGGCTATCGTCTGCGCGCTGGACGCGTCACCTTTATTCGTTTCTTGAGAAACCGCTTCCCGATTCCCGTCAGCGCGTTCCAGGGCCGACCGAAAGTCGTTCTCGTTCGCGGCGGAGTTCAATGGATTTTGCTTCTGGCCGGCTGCGTGATTCCCCGGTGTGCTTCCGACGCCGGCGGGAGAAACATCTGAATGTATGTTTTGTAGTACGCTAAGATCGAGTTGCATGTAATTTATCCTGAAGGTGCTTTTCTGTTGTGATGCTGGAAACTATCTGCAGGGAATGTGCCACCCAAAGTTATGGCAAGCGGTTTTTAATATTTCCGACGGTATTCGCATTCCATTATTCTGTTATTATTGGTTATTTATTAAAATCAGAGCGACGTTTCTATGGCACAGAACTGACCGGGATGTCGTTTCCGGAGGACCAGTCCATGTCCTGAAGCGGTAATTTTTACCAGGCCCGGCAAAGTTTTCCGTGTAACGGGTACGTCACTTGGTCAACGTAAATAAAGAAACTCCGACCGCTCAGATATCTCAATGAGTTTACGCGCTGAAGTCGCTGATCATTCCCGCCGCTCCCGGTTGATGAAAACTCCCCGAGGACTCTGATATCTAAATAATAGAGGATATTGAAATAAGAGGACGACGGATGAGAAAGGAAAAGGTAAACCGATTAGTGGCGGGAACGCAGGTGACGACCGATGGCAACTTCGTTCATGAAACTTTGCTCGTGTTTCTGCAACCGTTCCACATCGGCGGCGAGTTGTTTGTCTTTTAACTTGTCCATGATCTTGCGGCTCTTTACCGCTTCGGTCAGCGCCAGTCTTTTCTGCTCGAGCTTCTGCTCGGCTGCGGCGACTCTTGCCCTCTGTTCTTTAATGTCAAGTGCCAGCCTGTCGAGATATTTGTGAAAATGGCGCATTTCGGTGGCGTTGATATCGTTTTTCAGTTTTTGTTCTAAATCGTGTTGAATATGGGCGCGATTGGCCTTCAACCGACCCAGAGATTTCTTTTCTGCTGCCAGAGCCTGGAGGGTATCAGCCATTGCACGCTGAAAGATTTCTTCGAGGTGTTTGCGATGCTGCAAGATGGATTCGAGTTTGAACTTAGGCATGGCGGCTCAAAAAAAATTCCCAATTTTGTGTTTCGGCTCTCATACTTTATATGATCTGTGCACACTGATAAATTGGGATCATCGGCTATCGGTCAAAACCGTTTCCATCGACTTATCCAATGTGACAGCATTCGCATCTGTCACCAGTTTTTCAAGTTCCTGCACGCTTTCCTCAAAAAGCACCCGTTCCACTACTTCTTGATTGAGGTAAGTGTTGATACGATCAATCATGCGGATCGCCAGATCGATCTTGGGGTTGCTTCCGGAAACATAGGCACCGATATTAATCAGGTCTTCGGCCTTTTTGTAGGTGGCAAGAAGTGATTTGAATGCACGCGCTGATTCCAGCTGCGTGGGATGAACCACATCGTCCATCACCCGGCTGATGCTGGCCAGTACGTCTATGGCCGGGTAGTGGTTCTGCATGGCCAGGTCACGCGATAGACAGACGTGACCATCGAGTATGGCGCGCAAGGCATCTGCGATCGGCTCGTTGGTATCATCTCCTTCGACAAGAACCGTGTAGAGGCCGGTGATGGTTCCCCTGCCACGCGGAGGTTCCCGCCCGTTCCAGCAGGCGTGGCAACAGCGTGAACACCGAGGGCGTATATCCTTTTGTTGTCGGCGGTTCGCCCAATGCCAGGCCGATTTCCCGCTGTGCCATCGCAAACCGGGTAACAGAATCCATCATCAAAAGGACGTCGAGCCCCTGATCCCTGAAATACTCGGCAATCGTGGTTGCAATGTAAGCGCCCCGCAATCGGATCAGGGGTAAATGGTCGGACGTGGCCACGACGATAACTGAGCGCTTCAGACCTTCCTCACCGAGTTCCTTTTCAATGAACTCGTTGACTTCCCGCCCCCGCTCGCCAATCAGGGCGATCACATTGACATCAGCGGCGGTGTTGCGGGCCATCATCCCCAGCAACACACTTTTTCCGACTCCCGATCCGGCAAAAATGCCCATCCGCTGCCCGCAGCCGATGGTCAGCAGGCCATTGATGGCCCTGACCCCGATGTCCAGCGGTTCCCGGATGCGCATCCGCTTCAAGGGATTCAGCGAATCCGCATAAATAGAATAAGTATCTTCCGGCTCGATCGGCCCCTTGTTGTCTATCGGTTGGCCGAGACCGTCGACAACCCGTCCGAGCAAGGCTCTGCCTACGGCGACCACCGCTCTGTCCTGCCGGGCCGTTACGAGACAGCCGGGACCGATACCGCGCATTTCCTCAAGCGGCATCAGTAGAACCCTGTTGTCACGAAAGCCAAGAACTTCGGCGGCAATCGGGCGTGCGGCGCCTTTGGGATGAATATCGCACACGGTCCCAAGCCGTGCCGCCGGTCCACAGGATTCAACAATCAGCCCGATGACGTTGGTCACGCTGCCCCTGGCTTGTGTCAGACAGCACTCATCCAGGCATTGCCGGTATTTTCGTATGTCGAGTGCGGATTGGCTCAAAAAGAATCTTCCCTTCGACTATGAACGCCGCCTATTCCAGATAGGGTTGAGTATGCCAGGAAATTTTGAAAATCGATACTAATCGATCATCGTCTCAGGTAGTTGTGTACACCTGGAACTGTAAACTTTGGGCGTCTCCTAGTAAAGCTGGCGGTTTACCGATGATTATTACCGGTCGGTTGCCCACTACCCCAGCTTTTCACGGAAAGTCGCCTTGATGATATCGAGTTGGGTCTCGATCCGTGCATCGACATCACCACTTTCGGTTTCTATGAAGCACCCCCCACTGGTGATGGTCTCGTCGGCCTCGATCCGGATACGGATATTGTTCGTTTGACCGGCAGGGTCTGTAAACGGTAACTCGGGAGGGTCTAAAAACTGTATGTCAGCCGGATTGAATCTGATCACAACGGTCTGCTGGTGGTCGACCTTTTGCAGGGCCTCCCGCACCACGTCAACAATGGCCTGCCGGTTCGACGACGAGTTCCTGTCTGACGATCCGCTCCGAAACAGCCAGAGCCAATTCGACGACTTCTTTTTCGTGTCGTGCCGGATCTGCTTTTGCGATGTGGCTCCAGCTGCTTCGATGGCGCCGGTCAACATCGCCTGAAACGAATCGATTTTCTCACCGGCAGCGTCAAATCCTGCCTTTTCGCCTTTATTGAAACCGCGAATGTACGCCTCGGTCTCGATGTCCTCGAGGTCCTGGCCGAAGGACGTGCGTTTGGGGGTCGCCACTCGCCCCAATACTGCTGCCGGATATCGGTGCGGTAGTACTGCAGCCGTCGCGCACAAATCGTGGGCCCAGTGCTTGCGGGACTGGCGGAGACAACCCGTCGATTTTCGGTCGGGTGCAAGCGGTATTTCAGGAAAATAGTGCAGCTGAAAAGTGTTCTTCCGGCCACGTGTTTTCCTTCAGCAGCTTTACCCGACAAATTCATCCCCTCTCCGGCCGCTAATGATCACTTCGCCCTTGGCTTCCATTTCCTGCACGATCATCGTTATCTTTTGTTGCGCATCGGTGACGTCCTTCATTCGCACCGGACCCAGATTGTCGATTTCTTCCCGCAGCATATCCCCGGCCCGGCCCGACATATTACGAAAGACTTTGTCTTTAATTTCGTCCGAGGCCGCCTTGAGGGCCGTCGCCAGTTCAACCGTCTCGATTCTACGCAAGCAGTTTCTGAAACCCGCGATCGTCAACCATATCAAGATCTTCGAAAACGAACATCATCTGTTTGACCTGGTCGGCCAGGTCGGGATTGTTACCCTCGATCTCATTCATGATGTACTGGCTGGAGTGCTCATCGGTCTGGTTGAGGATTTCAGCCAGGCGGGCGACACCACCGGTCACCCGTGTAACGGAGGTGCCCTTGGTTTTGAGTATTTCCTCAAACACGCAGTTGATCTCTTCGACCATGCCGGAACTCACCCGATTCAGATTGGCAATCCGCACAGCAACTTCCGTCTTGGTCTCGTCAGGCATTCTCGACATAATGTCGCTGGCCACGGCGGTATCCAAATGGACCAGAACAATGGCGACGGTTTGAGGGTGTTCATCTTTTATCAAATCGTAGAGTTGTTCCGGTTCCAGGGATAAAATCGCCTTGAGATTCGAACTGTCGTCAGGACGATCCGGCCCGTCGGTCGACTGACCTGAAAAATTCGGCCCGCTGCTGTGCCCCAGACGTTTGCTGCGCAAATTTTTCAATTTATCAGAAAATTCTTTGGCAACGGTTTCGACCAGAACCGGCGATACCGGACCCATTTGGTTCAGGTGCTGATGCACTATTTTCCGCTCTCCATCGCTCAATCCACTGACGATTTTCTGTGAGGCCTCTTTACCGAGGGCCTGGATGAGGATCGCGGCTTTCAGTGATCCGGGCAGATTTCTTGGATCCATGCTTCTTGTTGTCTCCATCTCCGTTGCACCCTGCTTACCGGCCACGATTTATAAATTTGAATAGTGGCCTCTATTGTGTTGTCCTATATATAATTTACAAAACCCGGATGGATTTTACAGCTTATCCCAATCTTTGAAAAATCCATATAAATCCCAAATAACAAAACACAAATTCCAAATAAATCTTAAAATACAATGAATTAAATACCAAACCTTCTTGAATCATTAGAAATTCGAATTTGGATATTGTTTGCTATTTGTTTATTGATGCTTGTAATTTTTTCGATCATGGGTGCAAAAGTGTTTTAAATATCCATCGCTATTTTGATAATATATTTTTGGGACACGACAATAGATTGATCTCCATAAAGTTTCTTGAGCTGTCCGCTGCACTGGAAATTTCACTGGCGATGTAATAATTTCATGAAATATGCAGGTTAGGTTTCTTTCAGCCAATCCCGCATCACGTCCGAAGATATTTCACTGTCGGTGGTCAACAATCGATTAATTTCATCACGATACGGCATGCTCCCAACGGCGCCACCGATTTCGCGTTCGAGTTCGCCAACGGTTTTAGGCAACTGCTGCAGGTATCTCCACATCGCCGGTACCAGCAGCCGTCAACCATTTCATAATCGGCCTAACGACAAAGAGGAATGAAAACAGGAGGAAGATCCCCAGCAAGGTGTATTTTACCGGTTCCGTGAACGGCCGCAAACGTTCGGCCCAGCCCGGCGGCTTTTCTTCCTCGGGCGGGCTCGGCACCTTGTCGACCTGAAAGGGAATGTTGACCACCTCAACCACGTCTCCGCGGTCGGCATCGAAATTTATGGTGCTCTTGATTATTTTGTCCAGTTGCGACATTTCTTCATCGGATCTTGGCTGGTAAACCGATTCGGCTGAGCCGCCCTGTTTTTGCTGCGATCGGTAAATCCCGTCCACAACCACGGCCACTGAAATCCTTTTGATGCGAGCCATCGGCTCGATCTTGCGGCTGGTGAGTTTGCCGATCTCGTAATTGACCGTGCGGTCATTTTTTTCGAACTCGGAAACGCCGTCGGTGACCGAGGAGGGCGTCTTGGTAATATTGGAGCGCACACCGGGAATACCTGCCGGTATCGATGACGGTTGCCCCGATTTCTCCTGCAACACCTGCTCACTGCGAACCACCCGGTTCTCGGGATAATAACGCTCTTCGGTCATTTCCTGCCGGCGTAAAATCGAGCGAGCAGGACAACCGGACAATGGCCTTACCGCGACCGAGCGCCTTTTCGAGCATCGATTTGATCCGTGTCTCCAGGTTACGCTCCAGGTTGGCCTGGTATTCGAGCTGATCCGAACTGAGCCGCGTCACTTCCGTGCGGTCCGAAAAGCCGGCCAGCATTTTCCCCGAAGTATCCACAACGGTCACATTGTCCGGTTTGAGCCGCGAGACACTCGAGGAAACCAGGTGAACGATCCCCTTGACCTGTTCCTGGTTCAACCATTGGCCCCGGCGCAGTTTGACGACCACCGATGCCGTCGCCGGTTCTTCCTGTTCGATGAACAGCGATTTCTCCGGCATGACGATATGAACCCGGGAACTCTCCACTTCCGCAATGCGGTTGATCGTGCGCGACAGCTCTCCCTGAAGAGCCCGCTGGTAATTCACGTTTTGAACGAATTCGGTCATACCGATTTTGGTGTTGTCGAAAACCTCGAAACCGACCCCTCCGCCCTGGGGCAGTCCCTGGGAAGCCAACGCCAGGCGGCTTTCATAAACCTTGTCATGCGGAACCAGGATACCCGTGCCGTTTTCCGAAATCCGGTATGGTATTTTCTGAGCCTTCAGGTAGGTGATGATCTCCCCGGCTTCCTCGGGCACCAGGCCGGCTATACAGGCTGCGGTATTCCTGCCTACCCGTCCAGGTCATCAGCATGATGAAACCGGCGACGGTGCCGATGATCAGGCCGGCCAGGGTGATTTTTTTGGCCGGGCTGAGGGTCGCAAAGAGGTTTCTGATTTGACTGCCAGTTTCGTTCAGTGGCATTTACGGCTCTCCTTCTCTGCAGGGTGTTAAATCTGCATCCGCATAATTTCTTGATAGGCGGCAACGATCTTGTTGCGCACCTGCATCATCAACTGAAACGATATCCCGGCCTTCTCCAAGGATATCATGGTTTGGTGCAGGTCCCTTTTTTCACCGGTGGCAAGCGCCTGGATGTCGCTGTCCGCTTCCTTTTGGAGCCGGTCGACGGAATCGATGGCCTGCAACAGGTTTTCGCCGAATGATTGCTTCTCTCGATCCGCACGCTGCAGATGGTTATCAGGGATAGGGGTCGAAATTGAGGGCTGCTATCTAAGGCGGTCGTTTTCATGGCTGTGTCCATCCCATTTGAATGCGTGAGCGTTCAATATGTCCATCCACAAGTTGGCATTAGATGTCCAATTCATAAATGAGAATTTTTTTGCTGGGCAAGCCGCACAAGGGTTTGCGGCGAGGCGTACTTACGTACGTCGCAGCCGGAAACCCGCGGACGCCGTGAAAAGCCATTATGGATGGACACTAACTAACGTCCGATCTCGAGCGCTTTCAGCGCCATGCTCTTGGAAGCCTTGATGGCGGTGACATTGGCTTCGTAGCTGCGGGTGGCCGAAATCATGTTAACCATCTCTTCCATCAGATTGATGTTGGGTACCATGACATACCCCCGGTCGTCGGCGTCCGGGTGGTTCGGATCGTATTTCTGCTTAAAGGGGACCGGATCCTCCACGATCCCGGCAACCTTCACCTCGGCGATTTGACCCGTTCGGGCCATGGCCAGGGCGTCCTTGAAAGGAGCGATGGGCCGGGACCGCTTCGAAAACAGCCTCTTTGCGTTTGTATGGTCCGCCCTCAGGCGTGCGGGTGGTGCTGATGTTGGCCAGATTGCTGGAAATAAGGTTCATCCGCAGGCGTTGCGCGGACAAGCCCGTGGAGCTGGTCTGCAGCGCATCAAAAAAATCCATGATTAGCTCCCTCCGTCACCGCCTTGGATGGCGGATTTAAGTGTCTGAAATTTTTTCTGAATAATTTGGGCCGCGGCATTGTACATGAGGCTGTTTTCCCCAAGATCCGCCATCTCCCTGTCCATATCGACCGTGTTGCCGTCACCGCGCAGGGTGAACGATTTCCGGTCGTCCACCTGGATGTTGTGCCGAAAATCCGGTCCCGACTGAAAAGGAAGATGCGCCGGCTGGGTGCAGCGCAGATTCAGTCGATTCGAATTGGCGGCAAATTTTTCCATCGCTTTGTCCACCTGAAGGTGAAACGACTTGTAATTGGGGGTGTCGGCGTTGGAAATGTTGGAAACGATGACCGAATGGTTCCTGGCACGCACGTCAAGGGCCCGTTCCACCACCTTAATGGTTCCACCGAACAGTTTTTGGGTTTCCATTGATTGTCCTCCGTTGAATCTGAACGCGTCTTAATTCAAAATTTTCGATCAGGAGATTAAATTGTAGCACCATTCGCAATTAGTTCCAGGAGGGATCAATTGGCCTCCCGATACTCCTTAAGTTTGTTTCGCAGAGTGCGGATGCTGATTCCGAGCATGTCGGCCGCCTGGGACCGTTTCTCGTTGACGGTTTCCATGGTGGCCATGATCAGTTTGCGTTCCATTTCTCTGACGGTCAGTCCGGAAGTGATCGACGGGACGCCCGAAGATCCGGCATCGATATCATCGGCATCGAGGATCAGGTCTTCCGGTCCGATTTCGGTGCCGGTGCTGATCAGTACCGCCCGCTCCATGGCATTTTCCAGTTCACGAATGTTTCCCGGCCAGCTGTGTTGCAGCAGCTGCTCTTGGGCGGTTTTCGAAATGGCCATCAGATCCTTGTTGTTCAGACGGCAGAATATCTCACAAAAATGACGGGCGAGGAGCAGAATGTCCTCCCGGCGCTCCCGCAGGGGCGGTATCCGCAGCGGGACGACATTGACACGGTAAAACAGGTCTTTCCTGAATCTTCCCGACTCAACCGAAGCCTTGAGATCGACATTGCTGACCGCGATCACCCGGGCGTCGACGGCCACCGGCTGGTTGCTGCCGATACGTTCGACTTGCCGCTCCTGTAGAACACGCAGCAGCTTGGCCTGCAGCGGCAGGGACATTTCACTGATTTCATCCAGAACGATGGTACCGCGGGCCGCGGCCTCGAATTTACCGATCTTGCGCTGAATCGCTCCGGTGAAGGCCCCTTTTTCGTGTCCGAAGAGTTCGCTCTCGGCCAGGGTATCCGGCAGGGCGGCACAATTGACGGCCACATAGGGCGCATCCTTGCGACCGCCGCGTTCATGAATGAATCGGGCCAGAAGTTCCTTGCCGGTTCCGCTCTCTCCCTGTACGAGGACGCTGGCGGTGCTGGGGGCCACGTTTTCAGCGACCTTCAAGATGCCCAGAAAGTGCCGATCCTGGGTGACGATCCGCCGATCGATCGGCTGTTGCTGCCGATCCTGCTGAACCGCAGTACTTTCCTTCAGTGCAATCCCCGCCCGGCTGATGGCCGCCTGCAGCGCTTCCGTGGAAAAAGGTTTGAGAAGATAGTCGCTGGCGCCGACCTGCATGGCCTCCACCGCGTTCTGGACGGACCCGTAGCCGGTAATGACGATCACCGGCACCTGGGGTGTCGACTGCTTGATTTCATCGAGCAGCTGCAAACCGTTGACCTTCGGCAGCCGGACATCGGTGATCACCAGGCTGAACTGGTTGCCCCTGATCTTGCTCAGGGCCTCCGAGCCGTCGACCGCACTCTGGACATCGTACCCACTGCGGTCGAGCGTTTGCGCCAGCATGGCACGAACACCGGGGTCATCCTCAACGACCAGTACTTTTTGTGTCTGCATCCAGTAAAACCACCCAGCGCCATCAGGGCGGAGTTCTCCCCCACCCCAAGCCAAAATCAAGAATATATTCCTGCGATAACCAGGTCATCCCGCACGCGATATTTGCGACGGACATAAGTCAGTCTTCAATTTTCATGCCATCTAAGCGTTTGTAATCAGATCAATTCCGGGAATTACAGGGTGGCGATAGGCCACCTTTTTAAACGCCCGCCGCATACGCATCTGCAACAGCGTGTCTGGTTGTTATGCCCATTGATCGCAGCGTCCAGAAAGGCGAAAAAAAGATCGGCAGCGTCAGAAAATCCACGCTATAAATCCGGCAGGTCGTCAAAATTTGTCGATGATTCCGTCAGGTCTTTGACACCAACGGCCGGATGTAGATCGTGGAGCAGCGTGATTGGCAGTGACGGTTCGGGAGTGAGAGGTAATCATCCCTCAATTTCGTATATATTTTCAGGAAGTTCCGGTTAGAGAAATTACTGAATGTTTCATGAATAATTGTAAGGTAGGTGAAGCCTACTCGGGCTGGAGTTGATGGCGCTTGATTTTTTCGACAAGCGTCGTGCGGTTGAGTTGTAGGAGTTTGGCAGCCTGGTTCTTGACCCAGTTGGTCTTCTCGAGCGATTGAATGATGATGCGCTTTTTCAAAATCGGTGACAGCGGTGTTCAAGGAGATGCCATCATCGGTAATCTCGATCGTCGGCGTCGGATTTGAGGATGCTGCATTGATCAGATTGGCGGGAAGATCCCTGAGCAGAAATCCGCCCCTCACCTCTGAGGACAACGATCCGCTCGATCAGGTTCTTCAATTCCCGGACATTCCCGGGCCAAGCGTGGTTCATCAGTATGCGGCCGACCTCGTCCGCCACCCCTTCGACCTGCCGGTTATTTTTGCTGTTGGACTTGTTGCAAAAAGTGGTTCATCAGAAGTGGGATGTCCGCTTTGCGGAATCTCAAAGCCGGGAGCCGGATAGGTATGACAAACAACCGGTAAAACAGATCCTCCCTGAAGCACCCATTCTGCACTTCTTCGTCGAGATTTCTGTGGGTGGCAGCAATAATGCGGACATCAACCTTGACGGTTCTGTTCCCGCCAACCGCCTCGAACTCACCTCCCTCGAGAACTTTTAAAAGTTTTACTTGAAGTTCCGGACTCATATCGCCGATTTCATCCAAAAATATCGTACCCCCATGCGCCCGTTCGAATTTTCCGATCTTATTTGCCGTGGCACCGGTAAATGCCCCTTTGACATGCCCGAAAAGTTCGCTTTCAAGCAGGTTCTCGGGAATAGCGCCGCAGTTGATGGCCACAAAAGGCTTGTCCTTGCGGCGGGAGCAGCAGTGAAGGGCTTTGGCCACAAGTCCCTTGCCGGTTCCGGTTTCGCCGGTAACTAAGAATGGTACTTTCCGAATCCGCCACTTTCCGAATCAGGTCAAAGACCGCACGCATGGCCGCACTGCCGCCGATAATATCCAGGAAACCTGCCGGTCCTTGGGCATCTCCATCTGTTGGGAGTGTACATGCAATCTCCTCAGTATCAGCGGCATGGGCATCATCAACGGCGAGATTCAACAAGTCAGCATCCTCCATAAGTCCCATTTTCCATTCTTGGGTGGGAACCGTAAAGAATTTAATCCTTTTATAATACCTGAAATTTTCGATCGGTTAAATTCTTAACGCCAATATCTGATCGATTCCCTTAATTTCGCACGCCGATTATAATACATTGTATATCATTCGTCCAGACATTTAATGTCTGAGCTTTGGCCAATCCGTAATCATCGATTGTAACTTGTCCTTATAACACAATATTCTTTAAAATCCCCTATCGGCCTCGTGCGTTTTATCCCTTCCACACTCAAAAGGTCGCTCAATATTAGCAGTCATATTCAATGACCATTGTTACCGGCAAAGAAATTTATAATGAAAATTTCGCTCAAGTTTGCCAGACCGTGCCCGATAATGGACTGTGAAGGCAGAATAACGGTCCGAAACGGAGGCCTCAACCGAACCTGACCATTGAATGCCCAAAAAAATGGCGCCGCATTTAGCGGCAAAACACAATGCCGGCAGGATGCCGGTACAACTAACACCTAGGAAGGGAGAAACAACATGGACATTACCTTAACATCAGCGATGCGGTCGAATCTATTTTCGCTGCAGCAGACCAGCAAGGCGATGGATTTAACCCAGACTCGTTTATCAACCGGCAAGCGGGTCAATAGTGCTCTGGATGACCCGATCAACTTCTTTGCGGCCGAGAGCCATCAGCAGCGCGCCGATGACCTGGCCTTCCGCAAGGATGACATGGGTGAAGGCGATCCAGACCATTAAAGCGGCCAACAACGGCATCGAAGGCGTATTGGATCTCATTGCTGCTGCCAAAGCGACTGCTCAATCAGCTCTTTCAGCTGATCCGATCTTGATGCTGCGCCGCAGGACTGCGTTAGCGACTCAGTATAATGGCCTATTGACACAAATTGACGATCTTGCAGCTGATTCAGGTTACAAAGGAATAAACTTCTTGGCCGATGACGAACCTTGGACGGTAAATTCGACGAAGAAGGGGTCAAGCACAAGTTACCATTACAGGGTTTGATGCTTATGCAACTGACCAGTTAATTGCGCAACCGATGCGACAGGTCTCGACATCGTAGACGCAACTGATTGGTCCGTTGCGACTGGTGAATTGGACGCAGCATATCGCTCTGCTGGATGCGGTCGACAACTGAGTTGCGAAGACGCCAAATCGCTGTCAAGCAACATGAGTGTCATAACGATTCGTCAGGATTTCACTGAGAAAATGATCAACACCCTGGAAGACGGTGCGGTCAACCTCACGATCGCCGACATGAACGAGGAAGGCGCCAACATGCTGATGCTGCAAACACGGCAGGCCCTGGGTACGACTTCTCTGAGCCTGGCATCCCAGGCGGCGCAGTCGGTCCTGAGACTGTTCTAAGCTAAGCAAAACAACATTGTACGCTCTCTACACATAGCTAAACCAAAAATCCGGAGGGGGGTTAAATCCCCTCCGGTCACCCAACTTGATCCAATCTAAACTGTTACATTTAGCCTTAACAATACGACAGGAACCAATTCGAATTCTACAATTAACCCATGGCGCTGAAAATTTCTCTAAAACCAGGTGAACGAATTCTAATTGGCGGCGCTGTCGTTAAAAACGGCAACCGCCAAACATCGGAGCTGATTGTCGAGAACAATGCCCCGGTGTTGAGAGAAAAAGATATTCTCAGCGAAAAAGATGCTGACACGCCCTGCTCCCGGATTTATTTTGTTATCCAGCTCATGTACATCGACACCGAAAACCTGTCGACCCATCACGAGAGCTATTGGAAGCTGGTCCGGCCCCTTCTCAAGGCGGTGCCCCGACTCACCGGTTTAATCGATCAAATCAACGAAAACATTTTGAACGGCAAATATTACCAGGCACTTAAACAGGCCGCCGAACTTATCGCTTATGAAAAGGAGACAACCGGTTATGTACAGTGATCCCTTGAGCAGCTATGAATCCGTCAACAACATGACCATACCGGGACGGGGAATTGAAGCGGTGGTTCTCACGAAAGCGGCCCGCAAGCTCAGAGAGTGCCAGGATAACTGGGAGATCGATGATCACACTCGGAGACTTGAAGAAGCCCTCAAGTACAACCAGCGCATCTGGAGCATCTTTCAGGCAGAATTGGCCCAGGATGACCATCCGCTTCCGAAAAGGCTGCGAAGCGATATTCTGCGATTGAGCGCGTTTGTCGACCGCCGTATTTTCGAAACCATGGCGTCACCGGCACCGGACAAACTCAATATCGTCATCCAGATCAACGAAAATATCGCTGCGGGACTGAGAGGATCGCCTGCAGACGGCGAATAGTCAGGTCATGAAATGCTCATTGGCGACGGCGCAATCAACACGGATATTTTTTCTGCCACCCTACAACAACCGGCGCAGCTGGAAAGTTTAAGCAATACCGCCCTGACCCAGGGCATCGATCTTTTCATGCGCAAGGACTTTAAAGGCGCGATAAAAGAATTCCAGCGCGCCATTGGGTTGGCGCCCCAATCCTCTTTTTCCGTCGATGCCGCCCATTACATGGCCGATGCCTACCTTGCCCTTGGTGACGCCAAGAATGCCATAAAAGCCTATCAAACAGCCTTGCGACTCAATCCCAGCCGCGATGACACCCATCTTAAATTGGGAAATCTCTATTTTTCCGAAAAACGCTTTTCAGAAGCATCCGTCGAATACGAGAGAGCCGTCAATCTGTGGCCGAGTACCGAAAACACTTTCGCCCTCGGACAGGCCTACATGAACATGGGACGGTATGCAGACGCTGAAAGCCTAGTTCAACAAAGTGCTCCGAATGGAACCGCACAAACCGGACGGCCGCTATGGTCTGGGATTGAATGCCAACCGACAAGGCCACTACGAGGACGCCATCGGACACTTCAAATCCGCCATCCGATTTGAACAAAGACTTCTATGCCGCCTATGCCGAGATGGGATACGCTTATGCGGATCTCGGCCAAATCGATGAGGCCATGGAAATCGTGAGCGACCTCGATGACAAAGCCCCCGACATGGCCATCACACTCAGGAACTACATTTACGAAGTCGATCCGCCCAAAATTCTCTTTGCCTATACCACTTCGAGCTCATTTCAATACTATATGGCGGCAAAAACACCGGTCTCATCCCTCGACACCTATCTTGAGACGGCCAATGCCTCGAAAACCTTTACCATGAAATTTCAATTCGACAAGCAGATGGAAAGATCCGAGGTGGAAAACGTCATGAACTGGCGTATCGGCCGTTCCTCGGGCCACGGGCCTGGCCAAGTGTACAATTTCAATCTACCTGTGCCGGATACCGAAGTCGAGCTGTTTCCCTATCCGGAGCAAGTCATTTATGATGCCGAAGAGATGACCGCCACGGTTTATTTCAAGATCCAACAGAACGCAGCGGCAGACGGCACCATCGACCCCTCCCACATCGAATTCCAGTTCAAGGGCAAGGACGCCTTCGGTTACAAAATGAATGCGGATTTCGACCAGTTCAGCGGATTTTCAAGAGTGTATTAGGGAATATTCGTGAATTGTTTCTATGGTAGGATTTGAAAGTAGTTTTTCCTCTCGACAAACCCGACGCTCGCAAAAGCACCATCCGATGCAGATTTAAGATGCTCATGGACCGGAAGAGCAGCAGGGAAATCAATCGTAAAAACCGTGCCTTTTCCGGGTATGGATTCGACACTGATGTTACCACCGACAGATTGCAAAAGACCATCCACGGCTGTGAGCCCCAGGCCTTTTCCTTCCCGTAAAGACGTACCCGTAAAGAAAGGATCGAAAATCCTTGTAATGACATCCGGTGGCATACCCACCCCAGTATCCCTGAATGTCAGCCGGACATAGGGGTCATGTTTGGTTTTCGACACTGATTGGTGATTTTCGATTGTCAGGAAGATTACGCCACCCTGCGGCATCGCCGCTACCGCATTGTCATACAGTTCCCGCAGAATGGCTGCCACTTGTGAGCGATCCACATGGACATCGTTCATATCCGATTTGATATCCAAGTGACACCGGATGTTATCTCGACCCTGAAAACATGTTCCCAGCAAGATTTCAGTCATGGTCTTCAAGTCAATCCGCGCTCCGGAGGCCTTACCGCCGGTAGTATTTCCAGCGAGTTCCCGCAGCAGTTTGCGCCCGTGCGCCACCGCTTCCATTATCTTGCGTAGTCGGGCGTTCTCGACCACATCGGCACTGTTGTCTGCGATAATAAAGGCGGTATGCTCGTATATTTCATTCAACAACTGGTGCAGAATACCGGCCAGACCCGAAGATAGCCTTTTTAGGGCCGTTCGCGGCAACTCTGTGTCCGCCGACTGGGTGTCGTCCCAACTGCAGAACGCTTGGCGCATGATCAGCGTATCGGCGATGGCAACAATCTCGTCCAGGAGATGGGCCTGGAGCTTCTCGTCTATGTGACAGCCCTTTTCAATAACGATTCCGAGCAGATCGTTGGTTAACATGGATTCACTCAAAACGAGCTTTTCAATTCTCTTTAGCCGTCGCTGGTGACGATGTTCGCCGCCCCGGGTGGACATAATCAACGATACATTGCATTGAATCGTCATAAACAGGTTGTTAAAATGGTGGGCAAAACCGCCAACGAAGGTTTCCAGCGGATTACGCGCCGCGTCAGTCGCTTTTCCATCCTGCCCCATATTTCGTCGCATAAGGGCAAGTGTTCGATCAGTTCGGGCTCTGGCCCTTTTAATGAGATCGACAATATCTTTTTTGTGATCCTCATGAGCAATAATGTCTACGGGCGGATACTGCGAAACCGACTCGAAGTCCTCGGGAGGAACCGCTGCATCCTCCTGGCTCGAGAGTAGATGATGTTCAAGCCGACACCCCTGGCGTGAGAAATGGGCCATTTGGCCACGGGTCTGTTCTCTGGTGCAGAAAAACCAGGCCAGGTAGTCGCCTGATTTTGGATCCATAAACATTTTCGAGTCTCCTGTCGGCAAGCCCTATTTTGTCATTGACGCTTCAGTCTATCTTGTTTTGGGGACCCTGTTATAGCCTACCGAATTATGTGAAGAATATACGATCAACCGGTGATGATGCATTTAATGTGCCTACAGCCTTATGTTATTACGCCATCCTACCCGCAAGCGGCCTGAATTCGCGGGTTTTCGATGCCTCGGAATTCTACCATGGCAGTCCACTGAGCCCCCCTCTGGGTTCTGCGTCAACATTTTGACAATTATCAATTGGTTATCTCGCTAATGAAAGCACTCCATCACCACGGGGATACGAGTAGGTGAATTGAGAATCTATACTGTTTTTGGGGGGGGAACTTTCCGAATAATACGCTTAAATGTAATTCCCACGCTTTACCACCGGAAAGGATGCCAATCAGATGAGGCGCACACCATAATCATACTGCCAATGCAATCCGGTTAGACGATTTGGAACGATTTCTGCATGGATGGTGTGAAGATACTTTTCATGAACTCGCCGATTGGTGGTTCAGAGTAACTCACAAATTAATCGAATAGGGACAATTTTATGAGTCACAAACCGCCACCGCTACGGATACGGAGCCGACCGATAGCGGTCTCAGCATACGTCTTCAATTGGGGCAATCGGTCATTCACCACTTGAAACACGCCACCGATCTGCGGCAATTCTTCGATCTTTCCCGGGATGGGGTGCTAATCGTTCAGAGTGCGACCATCGTGGAGCTGAATCAGCGTCTGGCCGATATGTGCGGCTATACGACAGATGGGTTGGTTGGGCGCTCAATTTCTGCGATCAGTGACATGATTTCAATGGATATTGGCCGACTGGCAGAAGACCTGCAATCCGATCCTGATCAATCGTTTAAAAATAGGTCAGCGGAACTGAGACGCCAGAACGGTCATAAGTTTCCGGTTTCGATCGATGCCGCTCAAATCAACCTCGAAGGCCGGACGGCAGCAATTTTTCTGGTGACCGATCAGACGAAACAAGCTCAAGACCGAAGACGAATTGCAAAAGGCCCGTCACCTGGAATCCATAGCCGCCTTATCCGGTGGTATCGCCCATGACTACAACAATTTATTGACCGTCATCATTGGTAACATTTCTCTGATCCAATCCTATATCGACCCTGAAGACATCATTTACAGGCTGCTGAACGAGGCTCAGGAGGCCTCGATGGTGGCCAAGTCTTTGACTCAGAAATTGATCACCTTTTCAAAAGGCGGCTTACCCATCAAGGAAACCGCCGATATGGCGGCGCTCCTGCGAATCGTAACCGAATTTTCCCTGAGCGGATCAAACATCAAATGCCGGTTTGACATCCCTGACTGTATCGCACTGGTCGACATCGACAAGACCCAAGTCAGCCAGGCCATACACAACCTGGTAATGAATGCACGCGAGGCCATGCCGAAAGGCGGTATCATTACCGTCACAGCACAAAATGTTCAAAATATTGACGAAGAAGGTGAAAACGGCGCCGGCTCCTGGGTCAAAGTTTCCATCAGAGATCAGGGGACCGGTATTCCTCCTGAACACTTGGAAAAAATCTATGACCCGTATTTTTCGACCAAAGAGCGGGGTAATCAAAAGGGCACCGGTTTGGGCTTGTCAATCTGCTATTCCATCATCCAGAAGCATGACGGGATCATGGAAATCGAGTCTGCCATCGGGGAAGGAACCGTGGTCCACATCTACCTGCGCGCATCGGAAAACCCCAGCATTGTCTGCACCCCTGATATAAGCAGTCAATGCAGCACGGCAACACTGGTGTCCGGCTGCGGCCGGATTCTTGTCATGGATGACGAGGAGATGATCACCAAAATGGCCGGACGAATATTGGCCCGGCTCGGTTATGAGACTGAATTTGCCTGTAACGGTAGCGAAGCTGTGGAACTCTACCGGCAAGCCATGCAATCCGATTCCCCTTTCGATGCCGTCATCCTCGATCTAACGGTCCGCGGCGGCATGGGGGGAGAGGAAGCCGTTCAACAATTGCTTGAAATTGACCCGCGCGCAAAAGCCATTGTGTCCAGCGGCTATTCCAACAGCCCGGTAATGAACAATTTCACCGAGTATGGTTTCTGCGATGTGGTGGTGAAACCTTATAGCCTTAATGAACTTGGGCAGGCACTAAATCGCGTGCTCAGCCCATCCTTGGCGTGATTCCGAGAGGTCCGCATATAATATGCTAACATGCACAGCATTTCTACATATTGTCCTATGCTATCGTCCGTAGAACGATAGGGTGAACGGCTTATCCCGAATATTTCATGAAATTTTTTCACCGAGCGGCCCAAAAGAAGCCCTATCGGGGCATTGGTCAAACTCATGAACCGTATAACCGAAGGTCGCTTTGTACCTCACCAAGATCTAATGAAAGAGCCGAAAAGATTTCACGCTTCGGGTCAACCGGAGGCTCCCATGGTCTCGCTATGGCGTGATTATTCGAGGATCACGGTAGACTGACGACAGCATCACCTCGAAATGCCTTGACCATAAAAACCGCCATTTGATGAAATTTCCGGGTTATGACTCTTCCTCAACCCATTCCGGACGCCGGTTGCAAATCGCTTGCATCTCCGATACGATGGGTTTAACCGACAAGGACCTGGATACTTCACAGAAATTTTTCAATGGTGTTGAAAAAGATTCTGAAATTGCTGCTATTTCTTCCTCTCTCAAACGACCGTGACCTTCCGATTCAATAAAATCAAAGGCTGGATTATCCTGACCGTTTCAGGCGGATTGCTTTGTGGTTTGGCAGCAGGGACGATTCTGGGGTTCACCCGGGATCTGCCACAGATACGGTCCCTGGAATCCTTCAAACCGTCTGCGGTCACGCGGCTCTATTCCTCCGACAGGGAAATACTGGCGGAATTTTATCGGGAAAAACGCAACCCTGTGCCACTCGCGACCATCCCCGCCCATATCAAAAGTGCTCTAATCTCCACCGAAGATCGCCAATTCTACCGCCACAGCGGCGTCAATCTGAAAGCCGTCACCCGCGCCATAATTAAGGATATCCTGGCCGGTCAATTTGTAGAAGGGGCCAGTACGATCACCCAGCAGCTGGCCAAAACCCTTTTTCTGACACCACGAAAGACACTGGTTCGCAAAGTCAAGGAAGCCATTCTGGCTTTTCAATTGGAACGTCGCTACACCAAGGACGAGATCCTGGCCTTTTATCTCAACCAAGTTTATTTCGGCAGTGGTGCCTACGGCGTCGATTCAGCTGCAGAGACATTTTTCGGCAAATCGTTAAATGAACTGACCCTGGCCGAATGCGCCCTGATTGCCGGTATGCCAAAGTCTCCATCCCGCTACTCGCCCCTGGTCAATCCCGACTTGTCTGTTAAGCGCCGTAATATCGTCCTGAAACAGATGGTTAATACCGGGGTTATCACCTCTGACGACTACACCGAGGCCGTGCACGAGCCCTTGACGACGGCCGTCAAATCGAAAGATTCACTAAAGGCACCTTACTTCGTGGAGTATGCCCGCAAGCAACTTGAAGAAATTGTCGGACCTGGACGGCTTTACAAAGAAGGACTGACAGTATTTACAACACTTTCGTACCGGCACCAGCGGTCTGCCGAGGCTGCGTTTGACGACGGTATGGCAGCCATCGAAAACCGAATGGTGAAACAGGGCATCGATAGCAGTGATTTGCAGGGTTCCATTTTGTCGATTCGTATCGATGACGGAAGTATACTCGCCATGGTGGGCGGCAGAGATTTTGTCGCCAGCCCCTTCAATCGTGCTGTCGACGCACGGAGACAGCCAGGTTCCGCTTTTAAGCCTATCGTGTTTGCTTTGGCCATCGAACAGGGTTTTCCGCAGAGCCAATTGATCCTGGATGCACCGGTTGCGTTCAGGGGCGCAAGCGCGGATCAGGATTGGCAGCCGGAAAACTTCTCTCAGTCCTACGATGGAGAAATCACCCTCAGGCAAGCTCTGACACACTCGAAGAACATACCCGCCGTGCGCCTGGTTGAAAAACTCGGTCCATCTGCGGTTGTCAACTTTGCCCACTCACTTGGAATCTCAAGTCCTTTGGCTGCCAATCTTACCCTGGCCCTCGGAACTTCCGGTATTGGCCTCTTACAATTAACGGCTACCTACGCCGTCTTTGCCAATCATGGCGAATGGGTCAACCCCTGGGGGGTCATAGAAATCCAGGATTCGAGAGGCCGAACGATCTGGCGTGTCAAACCCCAGAAACGGGTGGTTATGTCGCGTGCCGCTGCAGCCATAACCGCCGATATGTTAGTGGGTGTGATCCAGGAAGGAACGGGAAAACAGGCGGCTGTTCTAAAGCATCCGCTGGCCGGAAAAACAGGCACGACAGACGAATACAGGGATGCTCTGTTTATCGGTTTTTCACCGTCGATTGCTGCCGGTGTTTGGGTTGGTAAAGATCGGGGCGGGTCCATCGGCAACCGTGAAACCGGATCCCGGGCAGCACTTCCCATATGGTCGGGGTATATGAAAGAGGTCTTGGCCAATCAACCGGTCGATTATTTCGATATTCCCGATAATGTCGTACGGGTAAGCTTCGATCCAGTCAGTGGCAGAGCGATGTCCGCCGAGAGGCCGGGTGCTGTGATGGCCATGTTCATAGAGGGCACGGAACCGGTACCTGCGCCTTAACTCAATAGAGAAGCCATCTCAAAAAAAATTTTGGTCCTATATCCCCGTTGGTGCCTCGCATCAAGTGCTCGACATACTTCAGTATGCCTGCGGGCTGAGGCTCGGATCCGCCTTGACCTTGAACCAAAATCCAATTTTTGATATGGCTTCTAAATTAGCTAGCCGCCTGGCCACCACTGCATGGCTTTTGTGGCAAAGCTATTTCTCCTGCTCCAGCGAGTCACCGCCTGTCGCACGCCGCCCTTTTGTCAGCTTTCCAAGTCGAGACAACGGCCAAACCGATAAGCAGGAAACCACCTAGTATAAATCGAGTTACAACCCTCTGAACTTGAGATCCACAGGAATTCACCGCCGCAAATGACCGGTCAACGGTTGATACGATGAAACAAGAATTCAGTAATTCATCCACCGTGTTCTCTGACGCTCCGGTATCAATTTCAGCAAATTCGGTTACGGCTGCTGAATCCGAAATTCCAATGGGATCGACGATAATTCCGTTGGCCACGCCGTCGGCATCACCGAGTCCACCGTCAACGATTTCCAGAACATATTTTCCCGAAATGCTCTGAACCGGGAACTCATACCATCCGTTTATCGGGTCATATTTAAACCAACGGGCCGACGCGTCAGATGACTCCGGCAAGTAGATTTCAAATCGTGCCGTACCGCCGACTTGATCCAGGTTGACATTCAAACTCATTAATCCATAGGGCAAGACCGGCCGGGGTAAATCGAATATACTGGCAGGATCGATCTGAGTGAAGCGGTTAATCCCGCTGACACCTTCCACAGCCTTGAGCCCGAGCATTGATGCGTCGGTATTCATTTTCAGGGCCCGCATAAGGGGCTGATCGTTGTCATTTTGGCCGTCGCCATCGAGGTCCGACGTTAACGGCTCGAAATCATCCGGCACGCCGTTGGCGTCGATGTCGGCATGCTCATCAGCAGCCGTGGTGAATGTATAGGATGCCGACCAATCAGACCACTTGGCATTGCTGGCAGGAGCATCTTTTACCATGGCCCGCCAATAATAGGTTTGCTGCCCCATGAAGGCACCCTGGGGGACCTTGAGGCTGAGCAGGTAACTGTTGGTCGTTTCAGTATCACAGACAATATCGAGAATGAGATGATCAAAACTGCTGTCTGTTGCAATTTGCCACCGTGTGGCTCCATGAATGTCACCGGGGTCCGGGTCCGAAAAGCTCGCGATCTCGAGCAAAGGAGTCAATGCGATCTCGTCAACGCCGTTTTCCGGTATTATGAGTGCCGGTGGATCCGGTGTCTGATTCGGTGTTATGGGTGAAACAGAGATAGGCTCGAAGAATACTGATATTGTGTAATCAGTGAAAACATTATTGAATGTGTACGTTGAAGCGGTTCCCATGGAAACGCCGTCCACCCTGACATCGGCAATCTGATAACCGCTTGCTGGGGTGATGCTGAACGCCTGGCTGCCGCCATGGCTTACCGAAACTGTGCCCGCGGGCGAAATACTTCCGCCACTGCCCGCTGAAGCCGTAATTTCATACGAGTTTTCATCGGCAGCAAAACGTGCTTCGATCGTATGATTGCCGGAGACAGTGTTAAAAGAGTGAGACGAAACGGCCCCGATAGAATTACCGTCAACAATAACATCGTTAACATGATAGCCGCTGTTCGGTTGAATCGAGAAGCTCAGGCTACCGCCACCGCTGACAGCAATCGAACCGGACGGGGAAATACTTCCGTTGGCACCGGTAGAAGCAAAGATCGTGTAGTTAGACGTACCCGCGGGTACCGTATAACTGATCGGCGGATCGGAAGGATCACTCTCTCCGTTGTTATTGTATGACGTGGCGACAAAATGGTACGTTTGGCCAGGATTCAGTCCCGATACGGCGCAGGTTGTGCCGATCACATCGCATCCCTGATTGGGAAATGTCTGTCCGTCGGTACCATAATACACACGGTAGCCGGTAACATCGATTCCGGTTTCCACGTTTTCATCCCATTCCAATGTCACATCTTCGGCATGGACATGTCCGACGAGGATGGATGACAATACAAGCAGCGATAAGGTAACGAAGACCCTGAAGAATTTGGGCGATTGAGCAATAAATTGAAAAGATGACATCGCCATTGCTCCTGTGTTTGGGTGATTATTCCCGGTGAAAAAGAGCAAATACGATGCCACGGGAAAAGCTGCGGCGGTTTTGGTTGTTCAAATTAAGTCGTGATGGGTTGCACCTTCCAAAAACTCTTATCACAACATATCGATATATTTAATAATATGATTCGATATGATTTCATCCCTCGACCTGCGGAGCAACGCCGGAATCCCACTTGATTCGCAAATTTAACCGATAAGGAATTACAAGACAGACGCCGATCAGGTAATTCGAATTACGATATCGATTCGAGATCAGTTGAAGGCATGGAGGCGGTATCTGAAGTGGTTGCCAAAATAAGAACAGATATGATAGCAAGCTGAAGTGATATTATACCGCTTTTCAAAAATAACTACCGAAATACGGAAGGATGGTATAAGTGGTTGTCGAAAAAAACGTTCGAATAACGGAACGTTTTTATGACAACCACTATAAACCCGATTGCTTGGATAAGGTTAATGTTAGGTATTATTGAATAAGATGGGAACTTTGTACTTACGCCTTTTGTACCGTCCAAACAAGCCACATACGATCAAAATCTTGCATGAAAAATTTATTGAATAATGTATCGAGAATGATCCGCAAAGCAACAATTCAAGATGTCAAAGCCATCCATAAGCTGTTGCAGTACTACGGCAACCAGGGCACCCTGTTGGCTCGCCCTCTAAGTCAGCTCTATGATCACGTCAGAGACTTTTTCGTTTATGTGGATCATGGAGAAAATCGAGTGGTAGGATGCTGCGCCCTGCAATTCTGCTGGGAAGACCTGGCAGAAATAAGGTCCTTGGCCGTTGACCCGGATTGTTGCGGAAGCGGTATCGGCCGTGCTCTCACAACGGCCGTTGTCGCCGAAGCAAAGAATTTTAAAACTCGCCAGTTGTTTACACTCACTTATGAACCGGAGTTTTTTCTAAAATTCGGCTTCCGGAAAATCGAGAGATCGGAACTGCCGTTAAAGATCTGGTCGGATTGCATTATTTGTGTAAAATTTCCCGATTGCGATGAAACCGCCATGATGAAGGACCTGGCTTAGCGTGAATCAGGAATAAATCACGTTGATCGGTAGCGGTGGGTATTTCCACACTCCTGGAAGCGGGAGTATATGCTGCCCGCCAACCGACTGCCAAGCCAGGTCGAATTTCATATCCCTCAACTTGCCCTCCTCGGGTGGGCGGGAGTGATTGGTGTAGTCGTAAGTCGCCTGAAAAATGCACACGCTGTCCTTGCCCTTGCCGTTATTAAACACCACGTAATTCTTTTTAAAAGCCCGCATGGTAAGATTGTTTTCCTGAGCAACCTGTTGGATTTCATTATCGTTGAATTTCATTAAGATAGCCTTGGACACCCCTCTCTCGGAAATACGAATCAATGACCGACTTTCACTGCTGCCGGCATAAACAGTAGAAATACAGGGAATCCGTTTCAGGTACTGGGCTGCAACGATAGCGGCCGTTCGCCTGCCGCCGGCCATAACTGGCAAACAGTAGTATTCAAAATATTTTTTCTGAATATCTTCGGCGTACTTGTCTCCTTTTTCATAAATATCCTTTGATATGTATCGTAGCTGGCGTGCCATGTCCTCCGCGGCATCGGCAATCGGCCAGTCGATCCGGACATGATAATGGGTCAGGCTGTAGCGGTTTTTTGACTTGGTCGCCGGATTTCTCTGTATCAGGAGAGCGTAATCGACGGGTAAAAGTATTTTCAGAAAATTATAAAAATGGACGGATTCAAGATATTTATGCTTTATGTCAATCCCGTCGATAAGTGGCAGTTTCTTTGACTGCAGCAGGTTGGTCTTGGTAGTCCGGTTGACATCAAAAAAACGGATGTATTTCTTATGTACCTCCGGCAGGGTATCTTCGATAAATATCAACAGAAACGTGTTGTGGTGCTTATATTCGACGTCCGGAATTCTGGCTCTAGGCTTGAGTTCCCTTTTTTCGACAAAAGGATACTCGGTGCCATTTTGCATAAAGTTGAAATAGGAATCAATCAAGGCATGCTTCAGGAGGAAATGATCGAGTTCGTCCCGCAACAATTCGTAGTAGGACCGCCTCAAACGATCCACTTTGCTCAACTCTTCTCTTACGCGCCAGTATGTCACCGTTTTCCCCTATCGCCAACCTGCTTTTAGCAGTCATGCCACCCGATGGATGCAATACAACAAAAGTAACTATAATTATAACATATACTTTATACAACCCAAAGAATTTTTTAGGTCTTTTATACCCGGATCGGCCTCACCCGCCCGATCCGGATTCATTTTGATTGAATTTTTCAATCCAACGATACAGACCATCCCGATACCGATAGGCCAGAAGTACGATGATCAGGGAGGCACCGGCCAGAGCGGCCAGCAATCCGTAATTCTTTTCGAACAGAAAAGCGCCCTGAAGACTGAGCATCAGGGTTCCGGGCAGTCGTCCGATAGTTGCCAGCACCAGGAGCAATTTGATCGGCAGATTACTCAATCCCAGGAAAAGACAAAGATAGTCCTTTGGAAATCCCGGCAGGACGAACAGGATAAAGATGACAATGACACCTTGATGCCTGAGAAAATTGTCAAATCGCACCAGGTATCTTACAGGTACGTGCCTTCGGATGAACCGTTTACCAAGGTACCGTCCGATCATTAAATTGATTAGCGAGCCGACGGATAAGCCGATCGTCGAAAAAAGGAACCCTTTGCCAGCACCGAAAATGTAGCCACCGATAAAACCGGTGGCTTCTCCGGGAACAGGCGCAAAAATAACCTGTAAAACCTGCAGGGTAATAAACACAAGCGGGGCATAGATACCGCTGGAAGAGATCAGTGCCGCAACCTGGTCCCTGTCCGTCACAAAGGTATATAGTGTTTTAAAAATTTGCGTGAGCGGCTCACGGTAAACAAGAGCCAGAACCAGGACGCCGCATACGAGGACGGCCATCAGTAACCAGTGGTTCCGGCTGAGGTGTTTCCGGTTGGCCCTGTCGTTATCTGATTGGGTCATTCTAATTGTGTGATTCTTCAATCGACGTATAAGATTCTTTTTATGCCGCAGCCTTCAATGCAGCGATGGCAGGCAATGTTTTACCTTCCAGAAGCATGAGAAATGCGCCCCCGCCGGTTGAGATGAAGGAGATTCTATCAGTTTCACCGGCCATGTGAACAGCAGCGTCCGTATCACCGCCGCCCACAATCGTGAGGGCATGGGCCGCTGCGACGCTGCTCGCCATAGCGGTGGTTCCGCGGCTGAAGGCATCAATTTCGAACACACCCATCGGGCCGTTCCAGATGATAGTGCGGGCGTCCTGCAGTGCTTCACGGTAGAGCAATGATGTGGCCGGACCGATATCGAGTGCCATCCAGTCGGTGGGTATTTCCTGCGCCGTAACGATCTTGGTCGGTGCATGGGTTGTCAATTCAGGTGCTACCACAAGATCGACCGGCAGGTAAAAACGGAGGCCATTTTCTTTGGCTGTCGTGAGGACATTGCCAGCGGCGGCCACCAGGTCGCTCTCCACTTTTGACTTACCGACAGCAATTCCCAAGCTTTTCAGAAAGGTGTTCGCCATAGCACCGCCAACGATGACCGTGTCGACATGCTGCAGCATGTTGTGGAGCGCAGCAAGTTTGCTTGACACTTTCGCTCCCCCGACCACAGCCACAAGGGGGCGGCGAGGATCGGCCAAGGCTTTCTTAAAATAGGACATCTCCTTTTCAAGTAGGAACCCGGCACCGCAAACAGGGACGAATTCGGTTACGGCGATGACAGATGCGTTGGCGCGGTGGCAAACCGCAAACGCATCGTTGATGTAGACATCACACAATGCCGCCAAGGATTTGGCGAAAACTAAATCATTTTCTTGCTCTGCTGCATGAAAACGTAGATTTTCCAAAAGAGCGACCTCGCCGGGTTTCATTCCGTCGACGACCAATTGAGCCGCGTCTCCGATGCAATCGGTGGCTATTTCAACATCCGTGTCGAGAAGTTCGGCCAGGCGCGTCGCTACTGGTGCCAGGCTGAACTCCGCTACCGGTTTTCCCTTTGGCCGACCCAGATGACTGGCAATAATCACCTTGGCACCTTGCTCACGGGCGTAAGTGATTGTCGGTAAAGCGGCCCGGATTCGGGAATCATCGGTTATGGCTTGGTGGTCATCCAAAGGAACATTGAAATCGACCCGAATAAGCACCCGCTTGTTGGTGATGTCGATGTCTTTTATCGTCTTCATGATTCCCCCTTTTCCTTTTCAGCGGACTTTTCCCTCTGCTGTTTCTGCCGGTACAGCTCTTTTTTCCGGGACCATCGCTCCAGAAAACCAACCATTCCGGCGGTATAAGCGCGTTCAAGCTTTTCTTCGCGCACCTTGATTCCGTCGGTTTTTTTCAGCGCTTCCCGCAGACATTCGGTTTTGTAACGACAGACCATGCAGGATTCGGGTGTATGCCGGAGACCGTCGTCACCCAACGGAAAGACCGTGTTCAATTTTCCGAAACAATAGGGGTATTCTGGTTTTTGGTCTTTGGGATCGGTATTCCACATATTTTCATGTCCTTCGACAGCCAATGCCGGAGAATCTCGTCTTTTGTGCGGTCCGCCGGTGGGTGGCAGCCGGCTGAATCGGCATGACCTCTACGGGCAATTAACGATTGCATTTATTCGCCATGGCGTAACACGTAAACTATGGAATTGTAAGTTAATTCATGTCCGGTCGCATGGCAAGCAAAAAGGAACTGGCTTTAAAGGGCGAAAGGATCAATGTCTTGAACTATGTGGCGACTGCGGTTATAATGTTCCTTAAAACGTTTCCGGGGTAGACCTTCGGGAGATTGGGTACGCGACATCGAGCAAGCGCGAAATACTGATTATTCAATGCATCCGCCGCTGCCGGAGCAGCGGCGGATCAACGTTTAGCACCGACAAGCAGCGGGAAATCTAAATTTAAACATCCTTTGCGATCCATAAGGAGGAAATTATGAGGTCCATCCGCAGAAATAGCCGGGCAATTGGTGTTGCAATGATCATTTTGACGCTGATGACTGCCGTGCCCTACCAAACTGCTCTGGCCGCATTAATAGGCACTGAAACAGTTCTCGATGCGGCTAACAGCACTGAAATGCGGGACAGAGTCAAAGGTTTTCTGGCTCGCGAAGATGTCCGCGCCATTTTCATTGCCCAGGGTATTGATACCCAGGAAGCTCAGGCACGCATCGACAGCCTCACGGATTCCGAAGTCGAGGAGATTTCTCATCAGATCGAGCAGCTACCTGCCGGAGGAGACGCAATCGGGGTTGTGATCGGGCTCCTGATTATCGTGTTGCTCGTTGTCGTAATTGTCAAGCTGGTCAATTAAGCCGCCAAGTTCGACGTGGCATCAGGATCGCACAAGCTGTTCGGAGATGTATTTCCGAATCGTTGCATCCGTTTGGCATTGCTATCCTGGTTGGTTCATGCCCGCATATTTCACTGGCAGGGTGTGCAACGGGTCGTGCGGGGGTACTGTGGGCCTGTTCCTCTTTAAACTGGCGACGAAAAACCGTCGTTGAGCGATACCTCAACGGTTCACCCGATCAAAATCGCTGTTGAAGCGCGCCACATACCCCTGATCGGCGAAACTGAAGTAACGGTTGTTGCCGATCACCAGATGCTCGTGCACTGTGATGGCCATCACCCGACAGGCAAAAACCAGCTGCCGGGTAACGGCAATATCATCAGGCGATGGTTGCGGGTCTCCGGAAGGGTGGTTGTGAGCGAAAATCAGAGCTGCCGCTTGATGCTTGAGAGCGGAGCGCACGACCTCACGGGGATAGACCGAACTGGCCGTCAGGGTCCCTTTAAAAAGCGTTTCCGTGGTAATCACACGGTTCTTGGCATCCAGATAAATGACTCTGAAATGCTCTCGCTGCTTGTCGCGCATACTGTGGTACAGAAAATCGAAGAGGTCACGGGAATTGTTGAGCGGGTTTTGGTTTTCAAGCTTTCTGGCCATGTAGCGATCGGCAACGGCCTTAACCAGCCTGATCCCTATGAGGTTTCTGGGTCCGATGCCGTCTATCCGGCAAAGTTCTTCGGTTGAAGCCTCGATCACTCCCTGGAAACTCCGGAAATACCTCATGGCCGCTTTGGCCGCCTCCTTGCAGTCCTTCCGCGGTGTTCCCAAGGTCAGAAGCAGTTCGATCACCTCGTAGTCGTGAAATCCTTTCAGGCCCGCAGATAAGAATTTATCCCTCAGTCTCTGCCGATGTCCAGCGCCTTTGTGATTGCGGTTGCCTGTCAATAGATGCTCCCTGGATTTGGCAGGTTCTATGAATGAGGGACCGAGGCGTTTTTCCCTTATGTCCTTACCCGGAGCAGAAAGGGTTATCAGCAGCGAGGAACCCTGTTCTTTCTATTATAGGGTGCCTTATGCATGAGTTTGCGCTGCAGTCGCTGATAACCCTTTCCGTTCCTTGATTAACGAATACTTCCCGACGGGTCAGAAATACTTACGACATGGATTTCACCCTCAGCGCGAGAGACAATGTTGTTCCGCGATGATCATGAACATAATAATAAAGAAAATGGTAGCCGTCACTCTTCATCCAACTCATACTTCAGCTCCCGGGTCATGAGTCGTTGAAGGGCATCCTCGGGTGCGATGTCTTCGTACAGAATGTGATACATTTCCTCACAGATGGGCATTTCAACCTTGATTTTCTGAGACAGGTTGTAAACCGATCGGGCCGTTTTCACCCCTTCGGCAACCATACGCATGTCAGCCAGAATATCTTTGAGTTTCAAACCCTGCCCTATTTTCTGCCCCAGGGTATGATTCCGACTGAGTGTACCGGTGCAGGTCAGGATCAGGTCGCCGATGCCCGCCAGCCCAGTGAAAGTCCGGGGTTTAGCGCCCAGCGCGACACCCAACCGCCGTATTTCCGTCTGTCCACGGGTTATGAGAGCCGCCCGGGTGTTCAATCCCAGTCCCAACCCGTCGACAACGCCAGCAGCAATGGCAATGACGTTTTTCACTGCACCACCCAGTTCCACACCCAATACATCGTCGTTGGTGTACACGCGGAATTGCGGTGTGGCAAATACGTGTTGGACGAATCCAGCCACTTCGAGGTCCGCTGCCGCAACCGTCACGGCGGTGGGAAATTGCTGCGCCACCTCGCGTGCGAAACTGGGACCGGAAAGAACGGCCAGTTGTTCTGCGGGAATTTCTGATAAGGTTTGACGCAACACCCCCGTCATCGTTAAATGCGTTTTGTTTTCGATTCCCTTCGAGGCGGTGACAACGATCGTATTGCCCCCGACCTCATCCCGGATGTGCCCCGTTGTCTCACGCATCACGTGCGACGGAACGACAACGAGTAAAAGATCCTTATCGGCAGCTACCGCCTTGATATCACCGTGGGGTACGATATTGGGCGCCAGTAATATGCCCGGCAGAAAAACCTTATTTTCCCGCTGTTCTTTTATTTGGGCGATGACATCGTCTTCGAATATCCATAAATCGATGGGATAACCTTTCAGGGCCAGCAGGTTGGCCAGTGCCGTACCCCAGCTTCCGGCGCCCACCACGCCGATTTTCAGCTTTTCAAGCGTCTTTTCAGCCGTAATCATCGTCATTCACTCCAAACGAGCGTCGGCGGTCTGCTCCTGACCGAATCGCCGCATCGCAACTCAATCATCTTGGAGGCGCGCCGCATCGACCACTTTCTCATCATCATCGGTATCGATCAGCGTGACGCCCTGCGTGTTGCGGCTGATGACCGATACCCCTTTTACCGGGATACGGATAAGTTTGCCGCCATCGGTCATAAGCATCAGCTCATCGTCTTCTTCAACCAGTATAAGCGCCACGACCTGGCCATTGCGTTCGCTGGTTTTTATGGTAATGACCCCCTTACCACCACGCTTGTGAAGCGGGTATTCATCGATGGAGGTTCGCTTGCCGAATCCGTTTTCGGTAACAGTAAAGAGCGTCTGCCCGTGACTCAGAACAGCCATACCCACAATCCGGTCGCCTTTAGCAAGCTTCAGGCCCCGCACCCCCTGGGATACGCGTCCTGAAGGTCTGACATTGGACTCATGGAATCGAATCGATTTACCCGTGGCTGAACCGAGAAACACATTGTAGGTTCCATCGGTCAGCCTGGCTTCGATCAGTTCATCTCCGGAACGCAGATTGATAGCAATGATGCCGCCGACTCTGGGCCGGCTGAAAGCCATCAAATCCGTTTTTTTAACCAAGCCGTTACGGGTCGCCATCAGAATGTAGGCCCCCGGCTCGAAGGCCGGGACAGCCAGTACCGTGGTCATCTTTTCTTCGGGTGCCAGATTCAACAGGTTAACGACGGCCTTACCGCGGCTCGTTCTTCCGGCCTGGGGAATTTCGTACACTTTGCGCCAGTAGACCCGGCCCTGGTTTGTGAAAAACATAAATGTGTGGTGCGTGGAGGCCACGAAAAGATGTTCGACAAAATCCTTTTCTTTGGTACCCATGGCGGTTTTGCCCTTACCGCCGCGGCGCTGATTCTGGTATAAGGTGATCGGGTTGCGTTTAATATATCCTTCGTGGGAAATGGTAACCACCATATCCTCTTCGACGATCATATCTTCAATGTTGATCTCCTTCGTATCATGAACAATCTCCGAACGGCGTTCATCGGCGAATTCGGCCTGGATTTCTGAGATTTCTTCCTTGACGATGTTCAGAACCAATTGATTACTTCCTAAGATCTCCTTGAAACGGGCAATATCTTTGAGCACGTTTTGATACTCTTCGACGATCTTTTCCCGCTCGAGCCCTGTCAACCGTTGCAACCGCATGTCCAGGATGGCCTTGGCCTGAATGACTGTGAGAGCGTAATTTTCCATGAGCCGACTGCGGGCTTCTTCCGGTGATCGAGAGCTTCTTATCAGCGCCACGACGTCGTCCAGGTTGTCGAGCGCGATCTTCAAGCCCTCTAAGATATGAGCGCGTTCCTCCGCTTTTCGCAGATCGAAGCGTGTCCGCCGAACGATGATCTCTTTACGATGATAAATAAACTGCTCGAGGATCTCTTTCAGGGGCAGCAGCTCCGGACGCCCTTGAACAACGGCCAGGAAAATAACGCCGAAACTGCTCTCGAGGCGGGTATGTTTATAGAGCTGATTGATGATCACCCCGGCAATCTGGTCTCTTTTCAAACCCATGGCGATGCGCATCCCATCGCGATCCGATTCGTCTCTGACAAAACGCAACCCTTCGATCTGTTTGTTTTTGACAAGATCGGCAATCTTCTCGATGAGACGGGCTTTGTTGACCTGGTATGGAAGTTCCGTGATGACGACCGTTTCGGCCTGGGTGCGCTGGTCTATTTCGACCATCACCCGTCCCCGAATCCGAATGATACCCCGGCCGGTACGATATGCGTCTTCGATTCCGTTCACGCCGTAAATGATGCCACCGGTAGGAAAATCAGGACCCGGTATGTATTTTATCAATTCGTGCCATTCAAGCTGCGGGTTTTCCACCAGGGCCTTTAGCGCCTCGCAAACTTCGTTCAAATTGTGAGGCGGAATATTCGTTGCCATACCAACGGCAATACCCGACGAACCGTTGATTAGAAGGGACGGGATCTTGGCCGGCATGACCGAGGGCTCGGTCATGGACTCGTCATAATTTGGAACGAAATCGACGGTTTCTTTGTCAAGGTCTGCCAGCATTTCATGCGCCAAACGCGTCATCCGGATTTCGGTGTAACGCATGGCTGCCGCCGGATCACCGTCAATGGATCCGAAATTGCCCTGGCCGTCCACCATTGGATAACGGAGAGAAAAATCCTGGGCCATGCGAACGATGGTGTCATATACCGCCGTGTCGCCATGCGGATGGTATTTACCGATAACATCACCGACGATGCGCGCCGATTTCTTGTATGGTTTGTTCCAGTCGTTCCTGAGTTCCCGCATGGCGAAGAGCACGCGCCGATGTACCGGTTTCAGGCCATCGCGAATATCAGGCAACGCTCGGCCGATAATGACACTCATTGCGTAGTCGAGATACGACTTTCGCATCTCGCTTTCTATGCTGACCACATCCGAATTTTCAATTGGTATCATTTCCCACCTTGATTTTATGACAATTTAAATGAATCGGAATATGCAATCAATCCCTGACATCGAATCTTTTCAGTCTCCCCCCGGAAGAGATATGCTGATATTTTCGGGTTTGTCGAAAGGTGACCTTCCATATCACGTTTTGGCGGATTCAACCAGATTCTGATAGCTTGTATGGTAAATATCCGTGAGCGTCAGAAAACCGGTGGCGACCAGAGGCCCGTAAATAATCCCCAGAATACCAAAAAGCTGCAGGCCGCCGATAATCGACAGAAACACCAGCAAGGTGTGCATCTGCACCCGCTGCCCCACGAGTTTGGGTTTAAAGATGTATTCGACCCCGCCGGAGAGCGTTATGTAAAATAGGATGAAGAACACACCGGCCGCGATCCGACCTTTCAAAAACAGAAAAACAGCAGCCGGAACGAATACAATGCCGATGCCTAATATCGGCAAGAAGGCCAGCAGCGTCATGATAACACCCCACAAAATTGGAGACCGCAACCCGAATGTGGCAAACACGGCGCCACCCATGATTCCCTGCACCAATGCGCTCAAACCGTTTCCGACCAGGATGGCGCCGGCCATGTCCTTAAATTTTTGAAAAATTTTCTTGTCCTGATCATCCGGCAATGGTGACAGGTCAAATATGAACGCCAGCAGTCGTTGCTGATCGGCAAACAAGTAAAAACAGATCAAAAGCATGAAGAAGAAATGCAAGAAAAATTTCAAAATATTTGAGGTTATGGTCCGCGCCTGGTCGTAAAGTGCAAGCCCAAGGTTTTTGGCCAGTTCAGTGATGGTGCGATTGAGTTCCTGACCGGTAAAAGCGATATTATATTTGTTTAACAGGCCATTGAGGTGCTCGATCACCAGATTGTCGCGAATCAAATAGTTGATCTGATCTTGAAGTGCGGCATTTCTGGCCAATTGGTAGAGGTCATAGGCTTCTTTGGACAAAACGCCGACAATGGATACAATCGGAATAAATAGAAAAAGAAAAATAACCGCGCAGGTAGCCAGTGATGCCATTACCGGTGGCAGTTTTCGATTGAGGCGCTGGTAAAGAGGGTTGAATGCCCCGGTAACGGTTGCAGCCAATACGATTGTGGATAAGAATGGCCAGAGCAGCCATCCAAGCATGAAAAAGGACACCAGAAAATAGACCAGAAATACCCACAAGATCAGGTTTCGGGAATTTCGATCGCCCATACTGTCGTCCATGAACCGGTCCGAGTTTACAAGCTGAAATATTGAGATATCAATGAAATCTTTTTAGGATCGGGATTTCGTCGGGGGTTACACTGCCGTTATGCCGTAATTATCTTGTATCGCGTAATCAGGCGGGGGTGTTAACAGTCCGGCTGCATCTTTGGTTACGCCCTTATTGCCCAAAGCGATCGATCATAAAAAATCCACGGACACCCCAGAGGTTGCGTAATTCAGGGGCAGCCGTGGCCTATGTTTTATCGCACGCAATGAGCTGTTTAATGAATCGCGCAGACGTCTATCTTGCGACAAACGCTCCGGCTCCGAGCAGAAGGATGGCCTGGTAAATAAAAACAGCTGTGAGATCATCAAATATAGCATAAACAATTCCACCGCCGATAATGGCCGGTACGCCAAAAAAAACCAAAATGCCCAACTTCCTGGGTATGCTCATGCGCCCCTGACCTCCTCTTCGAACGGTAACGGTGCTTGCATCGCAAGGTACCGAATTGACAATTTTTTTTGGAGACTTATAGCAGCAAGCCCCGGTTGTGTAAAGAAAAAAATGGTCCAAACGGTATAGCCGGTCTTATCGCTGATCCCTCAGAGGAAACCCGCCGGAATCACGCGAGTTTGCATCGCGTTCTACCCAAAATTTAGCCTTTTATATTCGCAATTCGTACCCATCCACGGTTGCACCAAATTCACGGGCCAGATTCTGATCCAGAAATTTGCAATTTTCTGCAAGTTCCAGCAATTCAGCCGACTTGTCCGCCTTCGGCGTGATTGACACAGAATTCGTGAAAAAGAGCCATTTATGGACGGAAACGAGTTAACGCTCAACGATCATCGCCATCCCCATGCCGCCGCCGATACACATTGTGATCAATCCCGTGCCGTAACCGTTGCGTTTCATGTGGTGCATCGCGGTCACGACTTGCCGCGTGCCGGTACAGCCAATAGGGTGTCCGAGCGAAATACCGCTGCCCAGTTCATTGGGACGGTCGTTTTCGATTCCCAGCTCACGCATACACCCGATGGCCTGTGCGGCAAAGGCTTCGTTCAGCTCGATCGTATCAATGTCACTCAATTCCATACCGGTGGTCTTCAGCACTTTGCGGATGGCCGGTACCGGCCCCAATCCCATAAAGGCCGGATCGAGACCGCCCGCTGCAACCCCTTTGATCCGCAAGAACGGATCGAGATCCAATTCCTTGGCTTTTTCAGCGCTCATAATCAACACGGCGGCTGCGGCATCATTGATGCCAGAGGCGTTTCCGGCGGTGACGGTTCCTTCTTTTTTGAACACCGGCCGTAGTTTCGCCATTTTCTCGATATCTGTGTCCATCGGTCTCTCATCAATCTCGAACACGGTATCGCCTTTGCGCGATTTAATAACGACCGGTACAATTTCCTCATTGAACAATCCATCCGTTATCGCCTTGCGCGCACGGGTGTGGCTCAGTACGCTCAATTCGTCTTGCTCCCGGCGTTCTATACCATAGAGCTCGGCGATATTTTCGGCAGTCAAACCCATGTGATAACCGTAAAAAATTTCATATAGCCCGTCAAAAACCATCAGGTCGTGAATGTGACCGACGCCGCTCAGTTCCATTCGGTATCCCCAGCGACCTTTCGGGAGAGACATCGGCACCTGGCTCATGTTTTCCTGGCCACCGGCAACAACGACCTCGGCCTGCCCGGTCATTATGGCCCCAGCCCCCAAGGCAATCGACTTGAGGCCGGATCCGCAAACTTTGTTGATCGAATAGGCCGGCGTCTCTTTAGGAAGACCGGCCCGGATCATCGCCTGTCGGGCGGGGTTTTGTCCTTGGCCGGTCTGCAGCACGTTCCCCATGATAACTTCATCAATGGCCACAGGTATTGCCGATTCCTGCCAGTCATGGTATTGGGCTTCGAGCGTCGTCAAGACACCACCCTTCAATTTATCCGGAGCGTTTGCTTCCATTTGTGGGCTCGCGACTGGTCTCAAGCCGATTTTCTGAAGTGCATTTTTTATTACAAGCGCCCCCAGATCGACCACCGGCACCGACTGCAGACCGCCGCCGAAATTACCGATCGCCGTTCTCGCTCCGCTGACGATTACTGCCTCTTTCATCGCAACATCCTCCTCGCGTTGATTTTAATTAAAATGTTGATTATTTTATCAAATTACGACTCAATCGATTCGAATGGCTCTATCACACCCACTGATGACGGTCAATGGTGATACGATGTGCCTGATTCTTTTTTCATACACAAAGCATCCCGGTTACCGCTTGGTTCTCGTCGCCAATCGGGATGAATTTTATGATCGCCCGACGCTACCGCTGGCCGCATGGCAAGAAGCCCCAACCATATACGCGGGACGAGACGTGAAAGGCAGCGGCACCTGGCTCGGTGTGTCGCGCTGCGGTCGCCTTGCTGCCTTGACAAACTATCGAGACCCTGCCGCTCAAGACTCTCAGGCCCCTTCCCGCGGCTTGTTGATTAGCCGCTTCCTAAAAGGCGCCGACACCCCCGAAAACTATCTCGAAAAGGTGCGCAAAAGCGGTCACCGGTACAATGGTTTCAACCTGCTGGTGGGTGATCAAAAAACGCTCTGCTATTACTCCAACCGGGGTGACGGGATAGCCTCGCTCCGCCCCGGGCTCTATGGTCTGAGCAATCATTTGCTGGACACCGCATGGCCCAAAGTTGCCAGGGGCAAACATCGCCTGAAAAAAATACTGGACGGCGAAGAAGGCTGGGGAGTCAATGAACTTTTCGGTGTGTTGTCGGACCGTGCAATTGCACCAGATGACCAACTGCCGGACACAGGCGTCGGCCGCGATTGGGAGCGGCTTCTGTCACCACTGTTCATCACCAGCCCTACCTATGGCACCAGGTCTTCTTCTGTACTGTTGATCACCAATTCCGAAGAAGTCACATTGGCGGAGCGTTCGTTCGGTCCGAACCCGCCACACGATTCTGCCGGGATAATACGGCGGGAGCAGTTCACTATCACCTCGGCCTGTTGATCGTTTATGGGTTTATTTCTTGCGATCACCCGGTTTCCTCGATCGATGCCACCGATCGAGGCGCTCCGCGATAATTTTTTCATACCCCCTGTCAGTAGGACGGTAATATCGGCGCCCCCTGAGAGCGTCTGGCAAGTAGTCCTGCGACACATGGGCTTCCGCATAATCATGGGCGTACTTGTACCCTTTCGAATACCCGAGATCTTTCATCAACCGCGTCGGCGCGTTGCGTATATGGAGCGGTACCGGCTGTGAGCCGGTAGCACGGATATCGGAGACCACCGATTTGTGAGCGACATACAACCTGTTGCTTTTGGGAGCTGTCGCCAGATAAACTGCTGCCTGTGCCAAGGCCAGATCCCCTTCCGGCCGTCCGATAAATTTAAAGGCTTCCATGGCATCGAGGGCGATGCCAAGGGCTCGCGGATCCGCGTTTCCCACATCTTCCGAGGCAAAACGAACCATACGGCGGGCAAGGTAAAGGGGATCCTCCCCCGCCTCAAGCATCCGTACAAGCCAATACAGGGCCGCATCAGGATCGCTGCCGCGTAAGCTCTTGTGAAGAGCGGAGATTAGATTATAGTGTTCTTCCCCCGATTTGTCGTATACTAGCGCCTTTTTTTGAACCGCCCGTTCGACATCCGGTAAGGTGATCGGACCTGTCGCATCGCCGTCTCCAGTTATAAGCGCTGTGGCGATATCAAGTCCATTCAACGCTGCCCGGGCATCCCCGTCCGCAATGTCTATCAGGTAGGCCAGCGCCTCTGGAACCAGATCGATTCCGCGTTTCGCAATCCCCTTTTCTTCGTCATGCAACGCCCGGTTCAGAATGGAACCGATCTCATCCTCGCTCAAGATGTTCAGGGTCAGCACCCGGCAGCGAGACAGCAATGGCGCAATCACTTCGAAAGAAGGGTTTTCAGTCGTCGCCCCAATGAGGGTGATCAGTCCGCTTTCCACTTGATGCAAAAACGCATCCTGTTGGGCTTTATTGAAACGGTGAATCTCATCCACAAAGAGAATGGTTTTCTTACGGTGCAAAGAGAGCTGCTGCCGCGCGTCATTGATCACCGCGCGAATTTCTTTGACACCTGACAATACTGCGGAAAACTGTGCAAAATGGGATTTGGTCTCACTGGCAATAATACGGGCCAGGGTCGTTTTGCCGCATCCGGGCGGCCCCCATAGGATCATAGAGAAAATGAGATCCTGCTCGATGGCACGGCGGATTACCGCACCATCACCGACAAGATGTTCCTGTCCGACGAATTCAGACAAGCTGCCCGGACGCATCCGCTCGGCAAGGGGGCGGGTCGGATTGAAATTCCTGCGGGCGTGGTATTCGAAAAGATCAGTCATGAAGTATAAGTTATCTGAGCCCTCGGGAATTATTATCAACCGGGAGCGAAGGAAATGATCAGCGACTTCAGCGCGCAAACTCATGCATAAGCGTTTGGAGCGAACGGCAGAACAATCAATGCCATTTTCTCTCAAGCCTCTATTCATGCGTTTGTTCGGTGTCGGCAGTAAATTTGTGGCGTACTTGAGGTTGAACCTCTCCAAGTCATTATTTTTTTCGTTTTCGACTCGTCGTCTCCCGCCGCTTCCGTATACGAAAAAACAGCCGTATCGGGGTCAGATCGAGCCCAAGTTCCTTGCGCAGGCAGTTCACAAGATACCGGTGGTAAGAGAAGTGCACGGCATCCGGATAATTAACGAAGCAGACGAACGTGGGCGGCTTTATCGATATCTGCGTGCTGTAGAAGAATTTGATTCGTCTTCCGCGATGCAGTGAGGGCGTATTATGCTCGACGGCTTCCTCGAAGACTTTGTTAAGCCTGCCGGTGCCGACTCGCGTGCCGTATTGATGATATACTGCGTCCACCAATCCAAAAATCTTGGTGATTCTCTGCCCCGTCAATGCAGAAACGGTCAATGCGGGAGCAAAGCTCAGGAACTTGGCCTTCTCCTTAAGGGCCTGGGTGTAGTGTCGATGGGTATTTTGATCCTTTTGAATCAGATCCCACTTGTTCAGGAGAAAAATGCAACCGCACCCGCGGTCATGAGCGTAGCCGGCTATGGTTATATCCTGGTCGGTTATACCTTCATGCGCATCAATTATCACCAGGGCGACATCGCAGCGCTCCAGGCTGCGAAGTGCTTTTATAATCGAAAACTTTTCGAGTTTCTGGGACACTTTCCCCTTACGCCGAATACCGGCGGTATCGATAAGCAGGTAAAGTCTTTCATCGATCCGACACAAGGTGTCGACGGCATCCCTGGTGGTGCCCGGGATGTCACTGACCAACAGGCGCTCTTCTCCAAGTATATTATTGATTAGCGAAGACTTGCCCACATTCGGACGACCGATGACCGCAAGCCGGACGGTTTCCAGTTCGCCATCCGTCGTCGTTGACGGTTGAAATACGGGCAATGCTTCCACCAGATCGTCGAGAAGATCGTTCAGCCCATAACGATGTTCCGCTGACAGAGGGTAGAACTTGTCAGTTCCGAGGCTGTAAAATTCAGAAAGTCGATCTTCTTGCTCAGGGCCGTCAATTTTGTTTACCGCGAAGAAAATCGGTTTGTCGACACGTCTCAGAAGCGAGGCAATCTCTTGATCGAAGGGTGAAAGCCCTTCCCTGCCGTCCATCATGAAGATGATGGCATCGGCCTCTTCGATGGCGAGGTGAACCTGGGATGTAATGCGCAGGGAGAATTCGTCCGTGCCGGCAATTCCACCGGTGTCCACCAGGTTGAATTCGATTTCGTCCCAACGGGCAGTGCCGAAGTGACGATCACGGGTCACGCCGGGGACGTTATCGACCAGTGCGTCCTTGGACCGGGTCACACGGTTGAAGAAGGTCGATTTGCCCACATTGGGGCGCCCCACGATGGCAACTATCGGCTTCATTAATGCAGAATTTGACTGAGGAAGAGTTTGGTTCGCTCGTGTTGCGGGTTATCGAAAAATTCATCAGGCGTGTTGCCTTCCACGATCTGTCCAAAATCCATGAACAGTACTCGGTGGGCAACACTCTTTGCAAAACCCATTTCGTGGGTCACCACGATCATGGTCATCCCTTCCTGGGCCAGATCGATCATGACGTCCAGGACCTCCTTGATCATTTCCGGGTCAAGTGCGGAGGTCGGCTCATCGAACAGCATCACCTTCGGGGCCATGCACAGACTGCGGGCAATCGCAACCCGTTGTTGCTGTCCACCGGAAAGCTGACCCGGATATTTTTGAGCCTGTTCGGCAATTTGAACCTTTTCGAGGTAGTGCATTGCCGCTTCCTCGGCTTCTTTACGCGGGACTTTGCGCACCCAGATCGGCCCCAGCGCCAGGTTTTCAACAATCGTCAGGTGAGGAAACAGGTTGAAGTGCTGAAAAACCATTCCGACTTCGGCGCGTATCTTTTCGATATTTTTTATATTGTTGGTCAATTCGGTTCCGTCGACGATGATCTGACCCTTCTGGTGCTCCTCGAGGCGATTGATGCAACGGATCAGGGTCGATTTGCCCGATCCGGACGGCCCGCAGATAACAATGCGCTCCTTACGGGCGACTTTAAGGTTGATATCCCTGAGCACGTGGAATTCGTCAAACCATTTGTGCATGCCAATGATTTCGATGATGGTGTCATTGGCGTGAAGACGATCGTTCTGGGCCGGTTTTGTCTCATTCATGACTTTAAACATCCCGAGTGTGTAATATACTGGTTCCTGTGTCGCCTACAGCCCCGTGTCGAGATCGCGTTCCAGCTTGCGACTGAAGTTGGACATGTAGAAGCAGCACACGAAATAGATGATAGCGATAAAAATATACGCCTCGGCTGAAAATCCCATCCACCGGGGGTCACCGAGGATGGACTGGGTGGTTTTCAGTAGATCGTAGAGAGCGATAATCACCACCAGCGAAGTATCCTTGAAAGCCGAAATCAAAATACTGACCGATGGCGGAATAACGATCTTGAGCGCCTGGGGCAATATGATTAAACGCATGGTTTGGTAGTAATTCAACCCCAAAGATTCTGCGGCTTCATACTGTCCAGCGGACATGCCCTGTAAACCGCCGCGCACCACTTCGGCGATATAGGCGGCGGTGAACAGAATGATGGCCACCTGGGCCCGGAGGATATTGTTGACCGTGACGCCTTCCGGCAAAAACAAGGGAAAGACGACCGACGACATAAACAGGAGGCTGATCAGAGGCACGCCCCGAATCAGCTCGATATAGACGACGCAGAGGCTTTTGATAGCCGGCAGGTTCGACCGGCGCCCCAGCGCCAAAAGGATGCCGAGGGGGTATGCGGCGGTCAGGCCGAATACCGAAAGCAAGAGTGTCAGCGGCAGCCCGCCCCACTTTGTGCTCTCCACCGCGGACAAGCCCAGGACCCCGCCGCGCATGAGCACGCCCATGCAGACCAGGCCGGCGATCCAGATATAGAGCAAGGACTTCTTCCAGTTGCAGCGATACTGGCTGAAGATGAGCAGGCTGACCAGCATGACGACCGCGGTCGCCGGCCGCCATTGAATGTCGTAAGGATAAAAACCGAACATGATAAAGCGGATATTGGCCGGTATGACCGACCAGCAGGCCCCATCGGCGGCCTGGCACTCTTTGCCCGTCGACATCCACAGACTGTCGATCAAAGCCCAGCGGATAAAGGGCGGAATCGTTAGCCAGAGGACGTAAAGGATGACCACCGTCAGCAGTGAATTGTACCAGGTGCTGAAAAGGTTTGTCCGCAACCAGCCGATGATTCCGACGTGCGTCCGCGGCGGTTTGACGTCTTCAACCGGATGTATGTCCTGGCGCGTGTCTGTCATTACTGGATTCCGCCTAGCGCTCGACAAGTTTCATTTTCTTGTTGTACCAGTTCATGAAGGCCGAGGTCGTCAAGCTGAAAATAAGATATATCATCATTATCATCGCAACCCCCTCGATGGCCTGGCCGGTCTGGTTGATGGTGGTACCCGAAACGGACACGAAATCGGGATAGCCGATCGCCACGGCCAGGGAGCTGTTCTTTGTCAGATTGAGCATCTGACTGGTCAGGGGCGGGATAATGACCCGCAGTGCCTGGGGCAAGATCACCAGGTTCAACACTTGTCCGGGTCTCAGGCCGATCGACACCGCAGCCTCTGTCTGTCCCTTGCTGACGGATTGAATGCCGGCGCGCACGACTTCGGCCACAAAAGCGGCCGTGTATAGGACGAGTCCCAGCAATAAGGCCGTGAATTCGGGGCTGACAGTGATGCCGCCCTTGAAATTGAACCCTTTTAACACCGGCACGTCCATCGCCGTCGGGGCTCCGGCGATCCACCATGTGATCAGCGGCAGACCGACCAGTATTCCGAGGGAAACCCGGAAGACAGGAAACGCCTGACCGGTTTCATCCTGACGCTTGCGGGCCCAGCGCCGCAACAGATAGATCCCGCCGCAGCCGATCAGAACTGCGACCGCCATGTACCTGTAGGCGGGATCCGACACCGGGATACCGAAAATCAGGCCCCGATTGCACAAAAAGACCCCATCGAAGAGTTCGAGGGCTTGCCGCGGCTGCGGCAGAATTTCATAGAATAAAGCATACCAGAAGAACAGCTGCAGCAGAATGGGGATATCCTGAAAAACCTCGATGTAAATTGAGGCGAGTTTTGATACCAGCCAGTTTGTCGAAAGCCGCGCGATACCGAGGAATGTGCCGAGGATGATGGTGAGAATGATTCCGATCAAAGCCACCAGAAGTGTGTTGAGTGCACCAACCAGCAGCGCCCGAAAATAGGTGTCGGCCGCTGAATAGGGAATGAGGGATTCCCCGATTTCAAACGACGACTGTTTCTCCAGAAAGCCGAATCCCGTGGCGATGGACTGTTTTTCCAGGTTCGTCAGGGTGTTTGTTATCAAATAATACCCCAGCAGACCGACCGTCACCAGGACACCGATCTGATACAAGACCGCGCGAAACTTGGGGTCGTACCAGAAGGTGGTTTTGGATGGGGTCACGTTGCTGCTGCGGTGATCTTTTGTTGGCGACATCAGGCTGTTGGAATCAAACTCGTTTAGGGTTGCAGCACCTTGCAAAGTCGTCCTGGACTCAATTCCCAGCCGGAAGCACGTGGCAGGATACGGCGTGTGCCATCGCGTCTCTGCAAAAGGGTTATTTCTCCCTTCGTGGATAAACGCTAAAACAATAAATAACCCAAGCCGTTAAGCCGCCGTATGTGAATGCAGCGGCCGAACGGCCTGTTCGGAGCACGTTCACTGATGAGCGTTCAATCGATTACTTGAACGGCGGGGTGTACATCAGACCGCCGTTTGTCCACAGCGCATTCAATCCGCGTTCGAGCTTGAGCGGGGTGTTGACGCCCACGTTGCGCTCGAAGACCTCGCCGTAGTTCCCGACCATTTTGACGATTTTATAGGCCCACTTCTCGTCCAATCCCAGAGCCTCGCCGTTTCCCGGATTCACACCGAGAAATCGCTGAATCTGAGGATCGCCGCTCTTAAGCATTTCGTCCACATTCTTGGAGGTAATGCCGAGAAACTCGGCTTCGATCATCGCCATCGTCGAAAAATTCACGATGTCGTACCACTGATCGTCACCATGGCGGACGGCCGGCGCCAGTGGCTCGCGAGAAATAATTTCAGGTAGAATGATATAGTCATCCGGTTTGGGAGCGACGGCACGGGTGCTGGCCAACTGGGAGGCATCGGAGGTCAAGCTATCACAACGACCAGCGAAAAATGCTTTGGCCAATTCCGGAGTGCTTTCGATGACCACGGGCTTCATCGTCATTTTATTGGCTCTGAAATAATCGGCAACATTCAGCTCGGTGGTGGTGCCAGGCAGAACACAGACTGTCGCACCATCCAGTTCCTTGGCGCTTTTAACGCCCAGTTTTTTCGGGATGAGGAATCCCTGACCATCGTAATAATTCACATGGACGAAATTCAATCCCAGGGACGATTCGCGGGAAAGCGTCTGGGTCGCATTGCGGGTGAGAACGTCGATTTCACCGGACTGGAGGGCCGTAAACCGGGTTTTGGCCGTCAAGGGAATGAATTTTATCTTGTTCGGATCGCCGAAAACAGCCACCGAAATCGCCCGGGCGGTATCGACATCCAGCCCACGCCAGACACCCTTTTCGTCGGGTTTCGAAAAACCGAACAAGCCTTCATTGACGCCCACCGCGATAAACCCCTTGGCTTTGACGTCCGCAAGGGTGCCGGCGCACACGACACTCCCGGATAGGAGAACCCCAATTATTGCAGCCACTACGATCAGTTTGAATCCCTTCATCTGCTCTCCTCCTTTTAGTTTAGGTTGATTCTATTATCAGCGATAATTACGACAGACCATTACCGCTGCCCGGGCACTCCGCAGCCAGCAGAATGTCCGCACGAATAAAGCAAACACCTTGGCATTACTCTAAACTTACCTTATATTTTGTAACTACACGAATCAGACGAAGCAGGTCAATACAAAATTTTTTTTGCGCTTTCCAAATGAAAACCGGGGATGGACGGTTTAAGAATTCTGTGCTTGTTTATTTATTCGGCACCAAAAGACAAGTGGAATAGGAAGAAATAATTTGCAGGTTTATGCACTCATTACTACAGAACGTTATAAAATAGAGCATTGACAAATATCGAGATCTGATTTAGGCAGATTTAAGAAGAACCACTGAAATCTGCGACCGCTATAGGTGAACACTTGGATATAGCACGACATTGATGCGCACGCCCTTTTGCATCAAGCAAGAAAAAGGTATCAATCTCCATACGAAGTCATCGGAAATGATCAAAATAGAATCGACAAGCGCCGGCAAGCTCAATATCGATCCCTGGTATACCCGCTCCCCCTCCGATCGTCGATCCGTCACGCCTGACCGGCGCAATGAGCGCCGACCCGGCGGCAAATCGGTTACCGAAAGGGACAGGAGAAATACCAGGGAACGACGTTATCAATGTGAACGACGGGATGGGTGGTTGAGAGTCGGTTGCTGGCGCAGTGTCTCTGTCTTCGATAGGTAAGTGGGTGTCCGCCAGTGCCTTATTGGGAGGAACTGTGTTTCATTCCGACGCCCGCGGGGTGTCGAAATTAAAAATCGTATCGATACATCTTTGCCTTCAGGCGTTGTCGAAATTTACCATTGAGGCTACGGCGCAGGTTTTCCTGCAGTTTTTGGGATTGGGTATGAATGAGGGTATATCCGAAGTGACAATTTTTACTGAATAGATCCGTCCTATTCCGAAAATTCGATCTGATCTTGTAACCGTTGGCCGTCATCTTCCTGAGAATATTTACTTCCTTACCGATCACTTTATTTCTTTTCTGTTTGACCGCATCGAGAAACGCCCGACGTTCGGGAGGGCAATCGGCGTAGGATACCACTTTTCCCATGTGCTTAAGCAGATGCCCGTCGCTACCGCCAGTGATAGCTTTGTCGATATTGAACCCCAGCAGGGCGCATTTGAGATTCTGCTTTTTCAGGTTACCGGAATTTATCACCTCCACCCCATCAACTAAGCGAAATAAATTTTGTTGTCGCTCCTGGGGAAAATAGGGATTGCAAACCCCGGTGTATACAGCGCAACTGGGGTGGGGAAAAATGATGAGCGCGTGATACTTTCTTGCCCGCACGATGATCTCTTCCATCTTTAGGGATGTTGAACTCATGATGTCACTGCCCATGAATGGCTTTATATCATCGTAATAGAAGCGCTGCAGGCTCTCGATTTCATAAAAATACACAAGGATGTGAGCCCCTTCTTCGGAAGTGACTTCAATGCCGGGAATGCTCAGTACATCCTTGCAGGCATCGATTCTGACCGCCCCCTCGATAGCATTATGGTCGGTGATGGCAACACCGATATTCAGGGCCCGCGCATAGCGGATGATTTCTGCGACTGAATTTGAGCCGTCGGAATAGCGGCTGTGAAAATGCAAGTCAACGACCGTGTAAGCCTTTGTCATTTCAGCAAGATCCGGTTTCTCGAACTGGATTCTCTGGGTATTAATGTTCTCTACGCCGTTTAGCAAGATCGGGTCCCTTCATTGTGAGTCAAGTAGTGATAATAATTCGATATCGCGGCAGCGACCATTGTCGGTCACCAAATTTATAAATAGCTGATATTTTATTATAAAATTAATCCCCTTGTCAATCTGTATTCCCCTACCCTCGCCCGGCCATGGCATGAAAACCTTTCACCAGAGCTTAAATTTCAACTAATAACACGACCTTGAAAGTAATATTTTATTCATACCGCTTTTCAAAAATAAATTTCGAAATACCAAGGGATGGTATAAGTGATTGTAGAAAAAAACGTTCAGATAACGGAACGTTTTTTTGAAAACACTATATACCAAAACGATTTAAACATATGTTTCAAATTGAAGCGAAATTCGAAACTTCTTCGGCATTATGCCTTTTTTTTGTATTTCACGTGGCGTTTGCCGACGGCTTTCTTGACGAGATCGACGGTTATTGTTATCAGTAGCCACTAATATCACCCTTCCGTATTTCTGAAATTATTTTTGAAAAGCGATATAAATCGGCAGAGCCTTAAAAGATCACTGACACCGGTAAATGATTATGGCAGCAAATAATAAACCGGCCAGCCCGGGAGGAAAACCCACCCCAAAAAATGCTCCGAAAACCACTTCCTATCGAATGACGCGTCAACGTGAAGTGATCCTTGAAGAAATTCGCCGGGCCAAAGTACACCCGAGTGCCGACGAGGTCTACGATATGGTCCGCAAACGGCTGCCGCGAATTAGTCTCGGTACGGTCTACCGCAACCTGGAAATTCTGTCCGAGTTGGGGGAAATTCAGAAACTTGAACTTGGTGGGGATATCAAACGATTTGACTGGGATCCCAAAAAACATTACCACGTCCGCTGCGTGAAATGCGGCCGGGTTGACAACGCCCCGATCGCCCCGTTGAGGGAAATCGAAGATGAACTCTACGGGACAACCGTCTATACCATCATCGGCCATCGCCTGGAGTTCGAAGGCCTCTGTCCCCGATGCACCCGCGAAGCAGAAATTTCAGGAAAAGACCCCTTAAATCCGACCTGACCCTGCGTGACAGTTCATAGATTTTTGAATTCGCCGACTTTAGCCGGCCATTTCGTGAAGAATCTTTCATCGTTGGCTTCAACTATTCCTATATTTCAATTATTTCAGGGAGTTTTTCCCCCAAATGCTGCACCAGAGCGGCGGGAATGATCAGCAGTGAAGGCGGTATCTAAATGCATTCGGCAGCCTTGGGAAAGAACCCCGGAAAACCTGACTGTTAGATTGAGAACTTAAATTGTGAATTTGTATAAAAGCGCCGATTCATTCCTTCCGCACTTCTGGCCGTCCCCATCAGCTCATGAATTCAGTGGCGGCTCACTGTAAAAGTCACGGACTGGGCACCGTTCACCGTCATCCTGAGCCAGGTAATTGTCGATCCACCCCTGTACTCTATGAACGCCATATGCAACCTTCCAGGCATTCACAATCGCTGCAACAGGCACATCGTCGAAAGTTCCGTGATCGGCCAGATATTCGATATAGCGTTTGTGATCGCGGTTAAAAGACTGATAGATGGCATCCGAGTGCCCATCGAATTCGAGAGGATCTACGTGGTGCAATTCGCAGAGTTCGGCGTTAAACGCTGGAGTTGCTTTCACCCAGCGGCGGTTCAGCCAGAATTCCACGTAGCCGTGGTAGACGAAATGATCCGAACCGATATGCGCGATCAGCTTTTCTGATGCCAAGTGGTTGCGAACCGTTGCGAATCCAAGACGGCAGGGGATTCCTCGGGCCCGGGCAACGGCACAGAGCAGCGCGGCTTTTCCGACGCAGTAACCCCGTCGCCATTTTATAATATTACTGGCACGGTAGTGGGCTGATCGGTGAAAGGGTACGTAGGGGTCGTAGCGGATACCGTCCCGGACCGCATAATACAGCCGCACAGCGGTCTTAACCGGGTCATTTTCGGTTTTCCCCGCAATATTGGCCGCAAAATGGATGACCGCTGGATGGTCACAGTCCAGTATGGCCGTTGGTCTGAGGTATTTTTCAAGTAGTGGTTTCATGCATCGCGCATGAGGTGATGGTCCGCGGCCCGTGTGAAGAGATTATTATGAATGACTCGCGTCAGGGCTTGGCCAGACGTTTATTGGTCCGTGCGATGATCTTTACAATCTGGCTGATCTTCGGCTCTGTTTCATGTGTGGTGAGCTGTTTCACTATTTCCGGCGCCAGGTTCTCCTGGAGATACCGCTTGACGTCGAATGTTTCCCACCAGCAATCGATTACCTTCCGGCAAGGGTGCCGTTGCGGTTCACAGGTTTTACAGTAGAAAAAATCGACCGGGCCCCCGAGCCGGGGGCACCGTCGCACGAACTGTGTGGCTGCGTTTCTCTTCATTGGTCAGGCAGTGTCCTGAAATCAGCGGTTTTTGATATGTTGCGGTTTCGGATAATTGGCCAGAATGCTGGTATACTTGTCCTGCTCTTCCTGACTGAATGTATAATCCTGAAGGTCACCGGAAAAGTATTTGTCGTAAGAACCCAGGTCGATAAGCCCGTGACCGCTCCAGTTAAATAGAATAACCTTCTCTTTGCCTTCCTCTTTGGCTTTTTTGGCTTCATCGACCACGCTAGCCAGGGCGTGGTTGGTCTCCGGTGCAGGAATGATCCCCTCTGTGCGGGCCAGGAGAACACCGGCTTCGAAGGCTTCCAGCTGCTCGACGGCCTTAGGTTCCAGAATGCCTTCATCTACCAGTTGGCTCACCGTCGGCGCCATTCCGTGATAGCGCAGACCTCCGGCATGAATCGGAGCCGGTACGAAGGTGTGGCCGAGACTGTGCATGGGAAGAAGCGGCGTATATCCGGCGGTGTCGCCGTGGTCGTAGGCAAAAGGCGCCCGAGTCAGAGTCGGGCACGCCGCCGGTTCAACGGGGTAGATGGCCACATCCTTGCCATTGATCTTATCATGTACAAAAGGATAGGCGATTCCGGCAAAATTGCTGCCGCCGCCGGCACAACCGATAACGATGTCCGGATATTCGCCGATCTTTTCGAGCTGTATCTTGGCCTCTAAACCGATAACGGTCTGATGCAGCATCACGTGGTTCAAAACGCTTCCCAGTGAATAACGCGTCTCACCGGACGTATCGCTGACAGCGGCCTCAACCGCCTCACTAATGGCGATACCAAGACTTCCCGGCGTATCCGGATCGCATTCGAGCCATTCTCGACCGGCTTTGGTGACGGTGCTAGGGCTGGCAACGCATTCCGCGCCCCAGGCCGTCATCATTGATTTGCGGTACGGCTTTTGGTCAAAACTGATGCGTACCATGAAGACCTTGCAGGACAGGCCGAATTGCGCACAGGCGAATGCCAAGGCGCTGCCCCACTGACCGGCGCCTGTTTCGGTTGTCAGGCGTTTGATACCGAAGACCTTATTGTAGTAAGCCTGCGGTACGGCCGTGTTCGGCTTGTGGCTACCGGGAGGACTCACGCTTTCATTTTTGAAATATATGCGCGCCGGCGTTCCAAGGGCCTTTTCCAAAGCGAGTGCGCGGACAAGCGGCGACGGTCGCCAAATGCGGTAAACACCCAGAACTTCCTCGGGAATGTCGATCCAGCGCTGGTCGCTGACTTCCTGCTCAATCAGGTTCATCGGAAAGACCGGGGCCAGCTGGTCCGGACTTACCGGGTTGCCGTCCGGTCCAAGGGGCGGATTCATTTTAATGTCTGCCAAAATATTATACCACTGCCTCGGCATCTCGTCTTCGGTCAGCAGAACCTTTTTGATCTCCATGTCATCCTCCTTCTTCTCCTTCAGAATCAACATTAACGATGTCGGAACACGTCGCCATTTAGATGTCAAAAGGCCAATGGGCTGAAATCACCTTGTTTTTCACAACGTCTCCCGCTTTTAGGGCGGATGTACCAATTAGTCAAGGGATTTATCGCCTGCATTTTTCCCTGAAAATTTTGCAGAAGGACTCAATATTACCTTTTCATCGAAATGAGCTCGCCGGCCTATTTCATGCGGGCGAGTATCTCTTATCAAGGCTTCTGAGAATGCAGCTCTCTCCACCGCGATCGATGTCGTCCAGGGCAAATTCGAGAACGGCTTCGAGCAAAGCGGATTTGTTTTCAATCGACTGTCCCTGCAGCTTCAACTCGTAAAAACTGCGATTAAACCTCTCCCATACTGTTGCCGACAGGTAGAATCCCACTTTACGTTTTGGCGGTTTGAGGTTTTTGCCGGCCGAACCAGAGCGTGCCTTTGGCGTGGTTCCGGTTGCAGCGCTGACAGGATCGAAGGGATTGTCCTCAAAAAAATCGGGGGATTTCTTCGTCCTTTTAGCCATCGTTTTGCACCCTTAGTAACAGTTTGTCGTAATCTGCAGCACTACCGGCGCTGCTGCGGTATTCGTAAATCGACTTGCCCTTCATCGCCGATTCCGGCAGTCGAACATTGTAACGGATTGGATGACAGATCTGTTTGTGAAACAATCGCTTGAGTTGCCGTAAAATATCGAAGCTGTGACGGGTCCGCTGATCGAACATGGTTGGTAAAACATACTTCAACTGCAGTTCCAGGTTCAAACGCTGAGCAGACATAAGATAGCCGAAAAAGGTTTTCAGGCCCTCCATAGCAGGGCCCTGAAGAGCCACCGGACAAAGGACTTCTGAAACGGACATTAATATATTGACACTCAGAACATCCCACCCCGGAGAGCAGTCGAAAATGAGGTAGTCAAGGGTCCCGTCTTTGGGTACCATTGCATTCGCCAGAATAATCTGCCTTACCGATCGTGGTTGTTCTCCAAGCCAATGTTTCAACTCCACCAATTTGATGCCGCCGCCTAGCAGCCAGAGGTTGTTACGGCAGGAATAAAGGGTATCTTTTTTTGAGATGGTCTGACCACTGTCATCACGTCCCGTAACGAATTCATAGAGCCCCATAGTGGGATTGACTCCCAGAAACTTGGCGGCCTGCCCCTGGGTATCAGCATCAACAAGGAGAACTTTGAAGCCCTGTCGCGCTAACCCGAAGGCCAGATTTACGGCGGTTGTGGTCTTACCGACACCGCCCTTGGCCATTGCCACTGCAATTTTTCTCATCTGCGATCCCCTGTATTGGTATTTGTCTAAGATTCTACCATTCTTCTGTTACAACATTCTTCTAATTCGATCAACCTATTTTTCACTCATCCTAAAATTTTCAAGAAGTAAAATATCATTCCCCTTACCTGCCTGACCGCCATTGGGAATCGCGCAGATTCTCAGCACGATCGATTCTTGACAATTTTATCGGAACGACGCATGTTAACGTAAAAATTTACTTCGCGACTGCAGAACATCAGCCGTCATCTGGCTTATCACCACTTGATCGGTAACCATCAAGCCTTCAAACGGGTAGCGCTCCTCCATCGAACGCCATTCAGTGAATCCGCGTGGGCCTCCCGACAGCCAAGTACATTCTTATTACAGGAGACTTTTCATGCTGACCCTCGAGGAACTAAAGCAAGACAGGGATCTGGTCGATATAATCAACTGGGACATGACCCCCGAAGAAGCGATTCGTCTTTACCTGGAATGGGGTAACAACTGGGCCCGCGGAGACGGCTACGTAATCCGCTCCAAAAACGACTTCTCTCATTATTTTGTTGTCAACTGTTGGTCAAAGCCCTATTACATCTATCTCATTCGCCGTAATTCCGATGAAGCGGTGGAACTGGCGAAATTTGAATTTCCGGATCAATACCAGCTGCCGGTCTGCGAATTGAAAGGGGTCTATGCCCTTGAAGGCGAACTGAAAAAATGGCTTAAGAAAGAACTGGTGGCAGACTAGCCCGCCTCGACCGGTTCCCAATAGGCCGCTCCCTGCAGTGGGATAACGCTTTATGAATCATCGTGGATAGTCTCATGTACAAGATCCTGACCATCGGTGGCGGTAGCGGTCAATACGCCCTGCTTGCAGGTTTGCGGGAACTCGAATCGGTGGACATCACCGCCGTTGTCTCCATGGTTGACAGTGGCGGCAGCACCGGACGATTGCGGGACGAATTGGGTATCCTGCCACCAGGAGATGTCCTTAAATGTATCCTCGCCCTCTCCCCCCATCGTGACATTGCCCGCACAATCTTCCTGAAGCGCTTCACCGGCGATCGCCGTTTACGGGGACACAACGCCGGGAACATGCTCATGACAATGCTGTCGCGTTACACCGGTAGCTTCCCCTCCGGAATCCAGGCCCTGGCGGAAATTTTGGAAGTTCGCGGCCGCATCCTTCCAGTCACCATTGACAAGGCCACACTGGTAGCGGAACTGACCGATGGCACGCGAATTTACGGCGAGACGGCCATCGATATGCCCCGGGGCACCCAGCGTGAAAAAATCCGTGACGTATTTCTCGTCCCTCATCACAGCGACGCCATCACCGTTTATCCGCCAGTATTAGATGCCATACGGCAAGCCGATACGATAATCATCGGCCCGGGGGATCTTTTCACCAGTATTATGCCGAGCTTGATTGTACCGGGAGTAAAAGAAGGTCTGCTGGAAACAAAAGCGCGCGTTCTTTTCGTACTCAACATTATGACCAAATTCGGTGAAACCCATCAGTTTACCGGGCGCGATTTCGTGAAAACACTGGAAGATTCCATTGAGCGGAAATTAGACGGTATCATTTACAACAAACGCAAACCGAGCACCGAACTGCAGAAGCGTTACCGCAAGCAGAAGGCCGAATTCGTCGGGTTAGACGACCAGGACGGTTGGTGGAAAGACAGAGTTGTTTACGCACGCGATCTACTGGAGAGCACGGCTGGAATCGTGCGCCACGACTCCAAGAAACTGGCATCCCTGATAAAGCAGATTGTCAGCGAGCCGGTCAGGGACGCATCCCGAACCGAAGCCATTTGAAAGCGTTTTGCGCGTCCGGCGATACGTTCCTGCCCACACGCCCCATGAAGATATTCTCCGGTTTGAGGCAAATGTTCGGTTCATTGGTTTGATACTCTATAAAACCGAACGGATCGAAAAGGCGAATCAGCATTCTCCGGTACTGCTGTGCCGTTTTCCTGGTACCGTCAAGGTCCCACGTCCATGAATACCCCACCATATAGATAATCTTCTCTTCAACCACAGGATGGCCGACCAGTAACCCAAGAATATTTTTCGCCAAACCTGTTGACCGCCTGTTGGAACTGACCTCAATGGCCTTGACCTCCATCATGATCCTGGGCTCGAGCTGGGCCCAGCGTTCATCCGATTCAGGGAAGGCCAGCACGCCAAACCCGATTATTTGTCGGTTTGCCTCAATAGCCAGAGTAACATTGGCATCGGGCTGGGCAGCGTTGCTCTCAAGGCTGCGCCGGTGGGTATAGAGTGAACGGTAGTGGGCATGGCAACCAAATCGAGAACTGAAATCATACTGACGGATTTCATCGGGTCTACAGCAAGACCGGATCGCCACATCCCCGACGTACAGGGTGCGCTGACTCTCATCTGGTCGAAAAGTGTTTATTGATTTCATTTTTCTATTTAATTGAATTCCGCCGTTGCAGCAGCGGTGGCGCGATGACGCTGCGCGCCGACAAAAACTGGGAATTCAATTTTAAAAATCGCTCCAGTTCCGGTGCAGCCGTTTGATCATGATCTGCAAATCGTACCGCGTACCCCGCGGACTTTTCACATATTCCGGTAGTACTGCAACTTTGAAAAAATCGAGTTTGCGCGCCGATTCGATGGCCGCGTCCTCCACCCCCACGACGAAATCCGCCCGAATGTCATCCAGCCCATTATCCATTCCCAGTTGAATGAGATCCAGCAGCATCCAGGTTCCCAATCGCTTGTGCCGTAGAACCGGCAATACGGCAATGCGGAGTCTTCCCACATGACGTGTAGAGCCGAATCCACGCATCAACAGACTGGAGTGGGCCACAATTTTTTCGTCCACCGTTGCAATCGTCGAAAAAACGTTTCCTTTTCCGATTGCTGCGATCATTTTGCGCACGACTTCAGGATTGCCGACATCGTGACGCATGTACCATCGATCTTTTTCCGGAATCTGATCGTAAAATTCACTCAAACTCACCCCGTCTTGCTTTCCAAGGGGACGAATGACAGCTTCGGTTTTATCTTTGAGCACGATTTCTTTGGGGTAACGCAAGGGTTTTCCTCCTCAAGGATAGGAAATTATCACTCATCACATACCACCACAGGATACCGCAAACCATTAATAACGCCGCAGGCGGGCTTGCGCGATGACACTAATGGCAGGATAGCAAAGAGTTTTCAGGTATCGCATCGGTGCTGGCCCCCACTAACAGGACCACCGGTCAATTGTCAAGGCCGCTACCGATCGATCCGGCTGCATCTGGCAAGGGAAATAGCGGCGGCAAACCGTCGCGATTCCGGATTGTTATCGCGACACGTCCCCATGGTCAACTACGGATTATCGAATGCTCTAAAACGGTCAAACCAGACTATTTTTTTCTTGACTTCAACCAAATGTAGCTAATATATAGCTATAATATAACAATATATCAAGAATTGAACGTCATTTAGAAATTAAGGAGATGAGTTATGGCCGATTTAAAATGGTTACCAAGAGAGTCCGGTATGAAAGATCACTATCTCTGGGGCGATGAACATTTTACCGATCAAGCGCCAGGAGTCATATTTGAAAAAAAGCCGATTCGTGACCCACAAGGCCAACTCGTCGACGGACTCCATTCCGCCTGGATCACCCTCAATAATCCCCGACAATACAATTCTTATACCACCGAGATGGTCAAAGGCGTTATCGCCGGCTTTCAGCGGGCCTCGGCCGACCACTCTGTCGTCGCCGCTGTTTTCACTGGCATCGGAGAAAAAGCATTTTGCACCGGCGGCAACACCAAGGAATATGCCGAGTATTATGCCGGACGGCCCAATGAATATGGCGTCTACATGGATTTATTCAATGCAATGGTCGACAGCATCCTCGCCTGTAAAAAACCGACCATTTGCCGAGTCAACGGTATGCGCGTCGCTGGAGGCCAGGAGATCGGAATGGCTTGCGATACCACCATATCGAGCGATCTGGCCATTTTCGGGCAGGCCGGTCCGCGGCATGGGTCAGCACCGGACGGCGGTAGTTCCGATTTTCTGCCTTGGATGCTCCCCATGGAACTGGCCATGTGGAACTGCGTCTCCTGCGAAATGTGGAGTGCTTATAAAATGAAGCGCCTCGGGCTGATCACCAAATGCGTACCGGTCATCAAACAGGACGGCGGATGGCTCCGCAACCCGGCGGTAATCACCGGGAATTACGTCGACGACGGTGAAATCGTCTACGGGGAATTCAAGGCCGGTGATGAGGCGAAAAAGGCGCGTGAAATCGTCAAAACCGCTCAGACCGATTTCGATAGGCTCGATGCCGAGGTCGACAAAATCCTTTGGACGTATACCAACCTGTTCCCTGGTTGCCTGATCAAGAGTGTCGAAGGCATCCGACTGAAAAAGAAATTTTTCTGGGATCAGGCCAAGGTGATCAATCGCCACTGGCTGGCGGCCAACATGAACACCGAAGCCTACCTGGGCTTCAATGCGTTCAACACCAAGAAAATCACTGGAAAAGACACCATCGATTTCATCGAGTACAGACGGCGAATGGCCAACAGCGACGCTTTTGACGTGGAATTCATGGCCGCCGTACTCGGCAAACCGATAGATTAAACAGAGGAGATCCATATGCTTCTTGATGGAAAAAATGCGATCGTAACCGGCGGATCTCAAGGTATCGGAGCTGCCATTGCTCTTGAACTCGCCCGTGAAGGCGCCAACGTCTGCCTGACCTACCGCAGCCACGAAGACGAAGCTCTCAAATACGCCGAAGACATTCGTGCACTGGGACGCAAAGCCCTGCCTGTCAAGTGCGACATCTCCTCTTTTGCTGAAGCTGCCGCCACGGTGCAGGCTGCCATTGAGGCCTTCGGCAGCCTCCAGATCCTGGTCAACAATGCCGGAATGAACTGGGATGGGGTTTCCTGGAAAATGGCCGAAGAGCAATGGGACCGCGTAATTGAGGTCAACTTAAAGGGTTACTTTAACTTTATCCGCCACACGGCCCCTTACTTCAAAGAACAAAAGTACGGCAAGGTCATCAATATCACCTCTATTAACGGCCTGCGCGGTAAATTCGGCCAGATGAACTACTCGGCCTCCAAGGCCGGCATCGTCGGATTGACGAAGACGCTTGCCAAGGAACTGGGCGCTTTCAACGTGAATGTCAATGCGGTGGCACCGGGCCTGATCGAAACCGCCATGCTCAGGGATTCGGAGGCACGGGACAAAATCATCGATATGGCCATGGCCGAAATCGTTCTCAAACGGGTCGGACTGCCGGAGGACCTGGCCAATGTCGTCACCTTCCTGGCATCCGACAAGGCCCGCCACATCACCGGTGAAGTGATCAAGGTTGATGGCGGGCAGTACATTTGATGACATGCAGTGCGCAGCAATATATTGCTGAATCTAAAATAAAAGGATGGACAACATCATGGAAAAAGCAGCCATTATCGGTGTCGGTCAAAGCACCTTCGTCCGGCAATATCCGGGGTCTATTAGAGAGCTGGTATTCGAAGGCTTCAAGGAGGCCGTCAGCGATGCCGGAGTTACAGCCGCCGACATCGATGCATCGGTGGTCTGCTCGGCGCCTGAATACGACAAGCAGCGGTCGCCGGCCGGGGTTCTGGCAGAGTACCTCGGTCTCAACCCTCAGCCGACTTTTTACGTGGAAAGCCTGTGTTCGTCGAGCAGCACCGGGCTGCGAATGGCCTATTCCCTCGTAAAATCAGGCCTACACAGTGTCGTGGCCGTGATCGGTTTTCAAAAGATGTCGGAAATCTCCTCTTCAGAGTCTCAGGAACGCATGGGCCGCGGCGCCGATATTCAGTGGGAAAGCCCCTTTGGTACCATGATGCCGGCTTATTACGCCATGTATGCCCGGGCCCATATGGAAGCCTTTGGAACGACCCTGGAAGATTTGGCACTGATCCGAGAGAAAGCCGCCACCTATGGCCAACTCAACGATCGCGCGGTTTACCGCAAGCCGGTAACCACCGGCATGCTGTCCGACCCGAACAACCGCATGTCGGGCCCGGTAGCCAGCCCACTGCGCGTCGGGGATTGCTGCGCCAACGCCGACGGCAGCTCGTGTATCATCGTGGCCAATGAGGAAAAAGCCAAGACATTCTGCAAGAAACCGGTCTGGATCCTCGGAACCGGTGCAGCGACGGCCAGCGTCAACCTGGCCGGCAGAGACCTTTTTACCGGTCTTTCCGTGGCACGGCAGGCCGCACAACAGGCTTACGAAGTCGCCGGTATCGGGCCGAAGCAGGTCGATGTCGCCGAGGTCCACGATTGCTTCACTATCGCCGAGATGATGGCTTATGAAAATCTGGGTTTTGCTGAACCCGGAGAAGGCAAGGATCTGATTCGCAGCAAAGAGACATACAAGGAAGGTCGCATACCGGTCAATGTCGACGGCGGATTGTTGTCCAAAGGGCACCCGATCGGCGCCACCGGTGGCTCTCAGATTCGAACGATAGTTCTGCAACTGAGAGGCGAGGCGGGCGACATTCAAGTCAAGGAGCCTGCCATAGGACTGATCCACAACATCGGCGGCGTTGGCCTTTACGGCAACGTGACCATTCTCGGGAGGGCGTCATGAGCAAAGTGAAAGAGGTGGACGACCGCTTCAAAAAATTCGGCACGGTGAGCTTCACCGGAATTACAAAGGTTAACGAATTTATCAGCCACTTGGAAGAGGGAAAGGTGACCGGAACCCGGTGCAGGGACTGCGGTCTGGTATTCTTCCCCCCGCGGGCAGACTGCTATCAGTGTCTGACGGACAATATGGAATGGTTCGAGGTTAGCGGCAAGGGTCGTCTGGTCACTTTCAGTCGCCTGGAGTTCGCTCCAGTCGGATTCCAGGACGACGTGCCTTACTGTATCGCCCTGCTCGACTACGGTGATTTTAAGGTTTTCGGGAGAATAGGCACCGGCCTTGAAGAAAAAGAGCTCAAAGTGGGCATGGAAATGGTCACCACTGCAAACGCCCTGCCCAACGGACAGCTGAATTACGTTTTTAAAAAAGCATAATTCGGCCACAGGCGGGCAATTTGCAAAGGCGACAGGTTGCCGCAGCGGATGCCGCACCCCTTGCACCAGCCGTTGGCCAATTCAGAAAAAAGGATGATCAGCAATGACGACTTATGAGTATTTGAAAGTTAAAAAATCGGACGGCATCGCCCGCATCACCTTCGACCGTCCCAAGCATAATGTTCTCAACATCGACATGATGGCAGAATTCACCACTGAACTCGACATGCTGCAGACCGACACCACCGTCAAATGCATTGTGATTCTGGGCGAGGGACCCAGCTGGTGTGCCGGCGTGGAGGTCGCCGACCACAAACCGGAGATGGCGCCTGACATGATTGCTGCGTTCAACGGCATTTTTAAAAGCATCGAAAAAATCGACGTACCCATCATCGCCGGTGTCCACGGCGCCTGCCTGGGCGGCGGCATGGAAGTTGCCATTGCCTGTGACATTGTCGTCGCCGCAAAGTCGGCCACATTCGGTCAACCGGAAATCAAACTCGGTTTTTTTCCGCCGTATGCCGCTGTTCGCCTCCCACAACTTGTCGGACAGGCCAGAGCCATAGAGGTGTGCACGACAGGAAAGCGCTACAGTGCCGAAGAGGCCCAGCAGATGGGTTTTGTGGCTTACGTGGCCGCGGACGACAAGTTCTCTGAAACCGTCGATCAGCTCATCAGTGAAATCCGAACCTCCAGCCCGTTGATCATCCGCCTCAACAAGCGCGCGGTAAAAAAACATCTCGGGCTCAGTTTTGCCGATGCGCTTGAAGAGGTCAGCGACCTTTTCCTCAACGAGCTGATGAAAACCGAGGATACACTGGAAGGCATTCGCAGCTTCGAAGAAAAACGCCGTCCGGAGTGGAAAAACAAGTGAAGAAATCGGCCGTAACGTCACATGCACTAGTGTCGTGTCCTAAAAATATATTAATAAAATAGTGATGGATATTTAAAACTCTTTTGCTCCCATGATCGAAAAATGACAAGCATCAACAAACAAATAGCAAACAATATCCAAATTCGAATTTCCAATGATTCAAACAGGTTTGGAATTTAATTCATTGTATTTTGAGATTTATTTGGAATTTGTATTTTGTAATTTGGGATTTATATGGATTGTTTACAGATTGGGATAAGCCGTAAAATACATCCGAGTTTTGTAAATTACATATAGGACGCGATATTATAAGTGGTTTCAAAGCCTCAGATCACGCCCCGGCGCAAGACGTGGGCCGACGAAAAAACGCAGCATACATGAGCATATGTTCTCAGTGTCGGGGGCAGAGTCCCTGGCACTGACTGAGGAGGGTCACAAGACCACAATGGGGTGTTAGGTGGGCTTTGATACCACTTCTACGCAGATCGCGTAACACGACAGAGGAGGCCAAATGTCACAGATCAGTAAAGTTGGCGTAATCGGTGCCGGTAATATGGGCAGTGGCATCGCTCAGAAGTTCGCCCAGGAGGGCATTAATGTTGTCATGGTGGACATGAATGACGAATTTGTCCAACGCGGCATAAATACGATCGAAAAGATGCTCCAGGAAGGTGTCGAGCGAAAAATTTTCACGCCCGGACAAGTAGACGATATTCTTTCTCGAGTTACGGGATCCACCGATTACGCTGCGGTAGCCGATGCAGATCTGGTCATTGAAGCCGTATTCGAAGACAAAGGCGTCAAATCCGAGCTATTCAAAAAGCTTGACCAGGCCTGCAACGAAAAGACGATCCTGGCGACCAACACCTCAAGTTTCTACGTTCGCGACTTTGCCGATCAGACGACCCGGCCCGATCGTTTCATCGGCCTTCATTACTTCTACCACCCGGCGAAGAATCGCCTGCTCGAAGTCATCCCTTACGAAAAAACGAGTCCGGCAACCCTTGAAAAGTCCCTACTGGCCGCCAAACTTCACGGAAAGACCGCCATCGTCGTCAAAGACGCTCCCGGCTTTGCGGTCAACCGTTTTTTCGTCCCTTTTCTGAATGAAGCGGCCCGAATGCTCGAAGAAAATCTGGCTGATATTCCGACCATTGAAGAGGCCGCCAAAAGAGCCTTTAAAATCGGCATGGGACCTTTTATGTTGATGAATGTCACCGGTATTCCCATCGCCGTGCACGCGGCCACGACCCTCGGCGAAGAACTTGGGCCTTTCTATGCCCCGTGCGAACTGCTGAAATCACAGAAAGAAAAAGGGGTGAACTGGGTTCTCGACGGCGATGTCGACGAGTCGAGAATTCAACCGGTGACCGAGCGATTCTACGGCGTTTGCCTCGGTGTGGCTGCCGCCCTGGTCGACGAAGGTGTGGCTTCGATCGAGGATACCGATCGTGGCGCTAAAATCGGACTGCGCTGGATTATGGGTCCTTTCGAAATCATGAACAAGATTGGCATCGAAGCCACCTACGCGGCGGTCGATACCGTTGCCCGCAAATATCCGGATTTCAAAATGCCGGAAATCCTTTCCCGGCAGAAAGCCGCTGGGAAACCCTTTTCCTTCAACTTCGTTGACCTGGACGTCAAGAACGACGTTGCCAATATTACACTCAATCGACCCGAGGCCATGAATTCGCTCAACGAAGCGGTGGTGACTCAACTGACGGCAAAGTTTGCAGAAGCCGAGTCGAATCCGGCTGTCAAAGCGATCGTTTTTCAGGGTGCCGGCAAGGCCTTTGTCGCTGGAGCTGACATCCGCTACTTCGTCAACAAGATCAAGGCCGACAAAATCCCCGATATCGTCGACTTTACCCGTAAGGGTCACGAGCTTCTGCTGCAGATCGAGAATTGCTCCAAACTGACCATTGCCCTGCTGGACGGTCTCTCCCTTGGCGGTGGCAGTGAACTGGCCCTGGCCTGCCAAGCGATCGTCGCCACCCCGGCCGGCTCGATGGGATTTCCTGAAACCGGTATCGGTATCTATCCCGGTCTGGGCGGTATGTTGCGACTCGCCCGTCACGTGGGGCCGGCGCTGGCCAAATACTACGTCTTCACCGGTATGCCGATCAGTGCGGAAAACGCCCATGCCCTGGGCATCGTCAACCGCCTTGTCGCACCGGTCGAAATCGATGGGGCCCTCGACGATTTAATGGCACAAGGAAAAACGGACAAGTATCGCCGGCGCGATATTCCCGCACGCTTTGAGGCGCTGGCTGCTTTGGGGTCTCCCGAAAATGTGTCGCGTCTTCTGTCAGGGAAGCCGCCTGAGGGGGTCGATAAAGCTCTGGCTGCCAAAACAGCCAAAATAGTTGGCTACAAAGCGCCGCTGGCGCTTCAAGCGGCCAATGCCATTATCGATCAACAGATCGGCAAACCGATGCCCGAAGCGGTCGAGATCGAATTGGGACGACTGCATGAGATCTTTTCCACGGCCGACGCTCTCGAAGGCCTGTCATCGGTGGGGCGCCGGCGCCCTGAATTCAAAGGGTCCTGATTCCGCAGCCTGACGGTTTCAAGTGGAGCAGATAATAGAGATTAAATTGAGAAACTCAATTCAAAACAAGGAGAATGACATATGGCGATGACATCCTGGCAAATGGTTGCCCTGCAAAAACCGCTTGAGTGCGTCGAAAGTCCTTTGCCGCAACCAGGCGACGGCGAGGTCCTGCTGCGCGTGATCGGCTGCGGCGTGTGTCACACCGATCTGGGGTTTTACTACGATGGGGTGCGCACCAAATCACCGCTGCCGCTGACACTGGGGCACGAAATCAGCGGGATTGTCGACGCCTGCGGTCCAGGAACCGAAACGTATAAGCAGAAAGCCGTCATCGTACCGGCCGTCATGCCTTGCGGTACGTGTGATGTCTGCCGGCGCGGCCTTGATAATATCTGCGCCGTTCAAAAAATGCCGGGAAACGACATCCAGGGCGGTTTTGCTTCCCACATCGTTGTTCCGGCAGCCCAGTTGTGCGAAGTGCCGACGGATGCGAATGGCATCACCGGCGGGCAGCTCCGGCGTTTCCCTGGCCGAGTTGTCCGTAATTGCCGATGCGATTACGACCCCTTACCAAGCGGTCGTGGAATCGGGACTCAATGCCGATGACACCGCCATTTTCATCGGTGTCGGTGGTGTCGGCGGCTTCGGGGCTCAGATCGCAAAGAGTTTCGGCGCCGCCGTTGTAGCAATCGATATCGACGCTGACAAACTCGAGGCCATTGCCCCTTACGTCGACACAACTTTCAACGCAAAGGAGATGCCCTTCAAGGATCTGCGTAAAGCCGTCTCCGGATTCGTCAAAGATCAAGGCCGGCGCCGCACCGAGTGGAAGATCTTCGAGACTTCAGGAACTGCCGCCGGACAAAAAACGGCTTTCGGTCTGCTGACTTTCGGTGCTTCTCTGGCGGTGGTCGGTTTCACCATGGACACTGTGGACATCCGGTTGTCGAATCTGATGGCCTTCCACGCCACAGCCCGCGGGAACTGGGGCTGCCAGCCGAAATATTACCAACCGGTTCTCGATCTGGTCCTGGAGGGCAAAGTCAAGATCGGACCCTTTGTCAAAACATTCCCCCTATCCGAAATCAATGCGGTATTCGAAATGGTTCACAGCCGCCAGATCAAGGAGCGGCCGGTATTGATTCCCTAAACCACTGTCCCATAAAAAGGTAGCTGCTATGCATAAACTGCTTACTGATAAGCCCGGCGAAAACATGCTTCTGCTGGGCAATGAGGCCATCGCCCGAGGCGCAATCGAAGCCGGTGTGGCGTTTGCCAGTACATATCCCGGCACCCCTTCTTCGGAGCTCTCGCTCAATTTTTTCCAGATGTCGCAGGAAAGCGATCTGTATTTCGAATACAGCACCAACGAAAAAGTGGCCATGGAAGTCTCTGCGGCGGCGGCCAATGCCGGTGTCCGCTCCATGTGCGTCATGAAACACGTCGGTGTGAATGTCGCTGCCGATGCACTGATGACCCTGGCCTATGTGGGTGTGAAGGGTGGCATGGTGATCCTGTCAGCCGACGATCCTTTCATGTTTTCCAGTCAGAACGAGCAGGACAACCGGTATTACGCCAAGCTTTCGGGTCTCCCCATGCTTGAGCCCTCTTCGGTGCAGGAGGCCAAAGAGATGGTGGCTTACGCCTTCGATCTCTCGGAAAAGCTGAAGGAACCGGTGCTATTCCGAACCACCACCCGAATCAACCACTCCAGCGGCGTCGTCGCGTTAGGTAAAATGAAGCAGCCGGTCACAAAAGGCGACTTTAAGAAGGATCCCATGAACCTGGTGACAGTTCCGGCGGTATCCCGCAATCTGCACGTCAAACTGCTCAAAAATTTGGACGCGGCCCGGGATCTGGCTGAGACCTCCGTTTACAACACCCTCGAAGGAAACGGAAAGTGGGGCATCGTCTGCAGCGGTGTCAGTTTCAATTACGTCAGCGATGCGGTAAAAGAATTACAGATAGAAGAGCAGGTGCTCTGTGCTACGCATCGGTTTTTCGCATCCTCTTCCCCCGGCCCTCATCAAGAGATTTTTAGGACGATGCGAAAAGGTCCTGGTGGTCGAAGAAGGCGAACCATATCTGGAGGAGTCGATCAAAGCCTTGGCCCAGGAGGACAGCCTGACCGTGAGTATTAAGGGTAAGGCGCCCGATCTGTTCTCGCGTCTCTATGAATACAATCCTGCCCAGGTCAGGGCGAATATCGCCACATTCTTCGGCGTGAGTCATGACGCCAAGGCCGTACCGGACCTCTCCGATGTCCCCGAAATCCCCCAGCGCCCGCCGACCCTCTGCGCCGGTTGTTCTCATCGCGCCACGTTCTACGAGGTCCGCAAAGCCGCCGAGGGAATGGAAACTATTTATCCCACCGACATCGGCTGCTACACGCTTGGGCTGCTGCCGCCGCTGTCCTCGGCCGATTTTTTGATTTGCATGGGGTCATCGGTGGGTACCTCCGGCGGGTTTTCGAAAGTGACGGATAAAAAGGTGATTGCGTTTATCGGTGACTCTACCTTTTTCCATTCGGGCATTCCCGGTCTGATCAACGCCGTTTTCAACAATCACAACTTCACCCTGGTCATCCTCGACAACGGCACCACGGCCATGACCGGTCACCAACCCCACCCAGGCGTGGACATGCAACAGATCGGCCTGGACGGTTATGGACAGAGTCTCCATAGAGGCTGTCGTGCGGGCCGTTGGCGTCCCCCATGTAACGACGATCAAGCCATACAAGGTCAAGAAGAGCATCGATGCGATCCGAGAGGCCATCGAATTCAAAGGCGTTTCGGTCATTATTTCGGAAGAAGTATGTGCACTGTATGCCCGGGGACTCAAACTTCCGCAGCGAAAACCCTTCGAAGTGACCGCCAAGTGCAAGGATCACCGGGATTGCATGGATTATCTTGCCTGCCCGGCTTTCTATGTCTGGAACGAACGAATAAAAATCGACCCGAATCTATGCACCGGATGCGCTGTTTGCGCGCAGATCTGTCCGGAGAATGCCATTTTGCCTCTGAAAAAAAAGAAGGCCACGGCATAGTTTTCGTCACCGAATCACATCTTTTTATCGAAGGAAGAGCTTTATGGATACCAAACGACTGATCATTGTCGCCGTCGGCGGACAGGGGAACCTCCTGGCGTCAAGTGTTCTGGGAGAGGCCGCCCTGATGGCCGATGTGCCATTGCAGATGAGTGAAATACACGGTATGGCCCAGCGAGGCGGTGTGGTGGAATCCGCCCTAATCTTCGGGGATGCCAGAAGCACGATCATCGCCGATGGCGACGCCGACATTTTGGTGGGTTTCGAACCGGCGGAAACCTTGCGGGCCCTATGCAAATGCAACGCTGGCACAGTGGTGATCACCAATCTGGCGCCATTGATGCCGTTTACCGTGAACATCGGAAAGGGTGTCTACCCGGACTTGAAACAGCTCCAGAATCTGATCCGGTCCAAAACCGCCAAACTTATTGCTTTCAACGCGGCCAAGCTGGCCCAGGACGCCGGAAATCCCCTGTCAGTCAACATGGTTCTCCTGGGCGCCTTGATTCAGACCGGCGTTCTGCCGCTCACGTCCGAACAGGTCAGGGAAGCCATGAAACGTAAAACCAAGCCGGCATTTCTAACAGCCAACCTGGCGGCCTTCGAACTCGGATACAACGCGGCAGCCGCGGTTGACTGATCACTCTTTTGGCCGGAACACAATTGAAGGAGCTTTCGGATCGTGATCAGCCGTCGATCAAGCTTTAGAACCCTATTTACTCTTGGTGCTGTTGCCTGGTGGTTGAGGAACCAACCCCAGCAGCCGTCAAAAAAAGGAGGAGCGTAATGCCCTGGAACGATGATTTTGAGTGTATGCCGGTGGAAAAACTCCAGAAATTTCAGCTGGAAAAACTCAGGGAAACCGTTGCCTGGGTCACCGAAAGGGTCCCCTTCTACCGCAAGAAATTCGAAGAAATGGGTATCACGGCTGAAAGCATCACGGGTCTTGAAGATGCTGCCAAACTGCCGATGACACAGAAAAACGACCTCCGGGACAATTATCCTTTCGGGCTCTGCGCCGTCCCGCTCAAAGAGGTCGTTCGGGTGCATGCCTCATCGGGAACTACCGGAAAACCGATCACCGGGCCTTACACAGCCGAAGACCTTGATCAATGGATAGAATGCATGGCCAGAAACCTGTGGGCCGCCGGCATCAGAAAGGAAGATGTCGTTCAAAACGCTTACGGGCACGGTTTGTTTACTGGCGGCCTGGGCTTTCATCAGGGGGCGTCACGCATCGGCAGCACGGTCGTACCAACCAGTGCCGGTTTGACCGAACGCCAGATCACCATCATGAAAGACTTCGGCTCGACAGTTCTTTTCTGCACCCCCTCCTATGCCCTGACCATCGCCGAACGGGCCAATGAAATGAAAATCGATCTCCGTAATCTTTCGCTGCGGGTCGGCGTTTTCGGTGCCGAACCCTGGACGATACCGATGCGCCAGGAAATCGAAGAACGAACGGGCATGAAGGCCCACGAGGCATATGGCCTGACCGAGCTGTGCGGTCCCGGTGTGGCTTTCGACTGCGAGGCTCAGGATGGTTTGCATATCAATGAAGACCATTTCTTGGCCGAGGTTGTCGATCCGCAAACTTTTGAACCGTTGCCATTGGGGGAAAAAGGTGAACTTCATTTTTACCTCCCTACAACGCCGTGCCATGCCGATGATTCGTTATCGGACCAAGGATATTACGCGACTGTGGCGCGAAAAATGTGCCTGTGGAAGAACGTTTGTCAAGATGGAAAAAGTGTCCGGCCGAACGGACGACATGTTGATAATTAGTGGTGTGAATGTTTTCCCCTCCCAGGTCGAGGCCCTACTGCTGGAAATCGAAGAGGTCGAACCGCAATATCGACTGGTCGTTCGCAAGAAAGGTTACCTCGATCAGTTGGTTGTCCAAGTGGAAGGCCGCAAGGAAGTTTATCAGGGCGGGGACGATAAACGCCATGAAGTCGAAGGAAAAATTGCCGCGCACATCAAGGGTATGATGGGGATCGGTGTCGAGATCGAACTCGTGGAACCGAAAACGATTGCCCGCAGCGAAGGTAAAGCCCTGCGCGTTATAGATGAGAGACCCAAACAATTGCGGTGAAATGCTTCCACTGCCGGCGTCGCATAACACCTGGATTTCACACGCATCGGAGGGTGATAATTAAAATATACCGCTTTTCTTAAATAAATTCTGAAATACGGAAGGATGGTATAAGTGGTTGTAGAAAAAAACGGTCGCATAACGGAACGATTTTTTAACAACCACTATAACAATTAGTTTAGGCATTCTTCTCCAGTTGGAGTCGCCGTTCAAGAAGTGATGCCATCGCCCCGCATGATCGCCTGAATGCCACCTACAAAAAAAGGGGGGAAACACATGGTTGAACACGCCGATTTTCGACCGCAAAAGTTCGCTGTGGTGGGGGCCGGACCTGTTGGTTGCATCGTGGCGGCCTTTCTGGCCAGTAAAGGAAACGAGGTCACCCTGTGCGACGTCATCCCTGACCTGCTCGAACCGGCGCTCGACCCGGGGATTATCATCGAAGGTGCGGAAACTCTTCGACAGCCCGTTGCCAGAGTGACCACCAACATCGATGAGCTCGGCAGCGAATCGCCGGATGTGATTTTCATCACCGTCAAAGCCAATGCAAACGCTTTGATCGCATCTGCCATTGAGGGGTTTCATCGCCCAGGTCAGTATGTCGTCAGCTGGCAGAACGGTATCGACACCGAACTGGTTTTCGCCGACGCATTGGGCGACGAGCCGGTGTTGCGAGCGGTGGTCAATTACGGTTGCGGCCTGGCAGGTCCGGCTCACGTCCGTATGCCGTTTCACCATCCACCGCACTATCTCCAGGAACTGGCTCCCGGATCGAAACCGGCTGCGGAAGCCATTGCAAAGGTACTGACCTGATGCGACCTGACTACCGAGCATACCGAGCAAATCATTTCGATGGTCTGGCGCAAAGCTATCATGAATGCCTGTATGAACCCCGTCTGTGCCGTCACCGGCCTGACCATGGCTCAGGCCATGACCGATCCCATCGTATTTCAGATTGTCGACTCCCTCGTAAAGGAATGCGTAAAGGTCGCCCGGGCCAATGAAATAGAGTTGGGATGGAATTTCTATCCCCACGCCATCGAATACATGAGCAATGCCGGTGATCACAAACCTTCGATGCTTATGGACATCGAAGCCAATCGCCGAACGGAAATCGATTTTATCAATGGCAAATTTGTCGACTACGGGGAACAGGCCGGTATCGAAACGCCTTTCAACATCACCCTGCGGGCGCTGGTAAAAGGGCTCGAATCTCGATTCTGATGCAGCCAGTCGATATGACCGTACGAAAACTTTTTGTAGGCATGGATGTCGGTTCTTCCCGCACCAAAGTCGCCGTGCTCGATTCCGGGAAGAACCTTATCGGATTCGCCGTTAAAAAATCCGGCATCGATTTCACCGCTACGGCCCGCACCTGTTTGAACATTGCCCTCGATATGGCCGGCGCCACCCGCGAAGCTGTTGAAAAATCGGTATCCACCGGCTACGGACGCAAAAATGTCTCCTATGCCGATGACACCCGCACTGAAATCGGCTGCCATGCTAAGGGATGCTATCTTTATTTTCCCCAATCGATTACTATCATCGATATCGGCGGCCAGGACAATAAGGTTGTCAAACTCGATGCACAGGGCCGCCGCACCAGCTTCAAAATGAACCGCAAATGTGCTGCCGGCACCGGCGCTTTCCTGGAAGAAATGGCAACGCGTCTGGACATACCGCTGGAGCAGATGGATGGTCTGGCGCAACAAAGTGATAACATGGTGAAACTCGGCAGTTTCTGTACCGTTTTTTCCGCAACTGAGGTTCTCGAAAACATCCGTCGCGGCAAGCGGGTGAACGACATCGTCAAAGGCGTCTTCTACTCGGTTATCAAAAGAGTGCTGGAAATGGATTCTTTGACCGAAAACGTCGTCATGACCGGCGGGGTCGTCGAACACAACCCTTATCTGGTGACGATGACCGCAGAGATATCCGGACAAGAAATCCTGGTGCCGGACCACCCGCAATTGACCGGGGCTATCGGAGCGGCGTTGTACGCAATGGAATAACCCGTTTAGCCGGTTGAGCCCGTTGAGTCCGTTGAGCCGGTTTCGCCAGTGAGGGGAACAGACAGGTGTCAGGCTAAAATACAAATTCGGAGTGACAGGTATGAGGAATCGCGTGTTCAGCTCACCATATAGTGACTCCGCGAAATGCCGACGATTTCCCTTGAACTTGCGGAAAACTGCACATTTCTGAAACAGAAACTGATCAGTGTCTTTAGAAGTTATCTCAAAATTAGGATTTTCGTTCGAGATCAAGGCGAGGCCGAGAATCCCCGCTTTGCGGGACTTCCCGCCTGATCGATTCTTCCTTGTGGGTCGCAAACCGCAGGCATACTCAAGTATGTCGAGGACTTGAGTCAAGGGCTCAACGCCGATATCGAGTGAAAAGACTTTTTTGAGATGGCTTCTGATAAAATCGTGGATGGGTCACGGGTCTAACCGATCAAACTGACTCAACTGACCCAACCGGCACAACCGGCTCAACGGAATAAACTGGCAAAACGGCCCAACGGGCCAACCGAAAGGAATACGATATGGCTGAAGAAAAAAAAGTCTTGCGCAAACCAATCAAGGCCACTAAGGAGATGGGGCGTATTATGGCCGAATACTTCTACGAGTTGAATGACGCCGTAAAGACCCGCGACAAAAAGATCGCCTGGTGTACGAGCGTGGGACCGGCCGAAATCCTGCGCGCCATGGGATTCCTGGTCCACTTTCCAGAAAATCACGGGGCGATGCTCGGCGCGTCGCGAATGGCCACGGACATGATTCCTGTGGCCAACGCCATGGGGTATTCACCCGATATCTGCTCTTATCTGACGGCTGATGTCGGCGCCTATCTGAAAGGCGTCACCCCTCTCGCCAAAGCCTATCCGGGAATCGAAGAAGTCCCCAAACCAGACGTTTTGGTATACAACACCAACCAGTGCCGTGATGTTCAAGACTGGTTCGCATGGTATGCCAGGGAATTCAACGTTCCGCTGCTGGGCATCCACACCCACCGTGGGGTCGGAGATGTTTTAAACAAACACGTGCAATCGATTGCCCGGCAGATGGAGGCGCTCATCGCCCCTCTGGAGGAAATATCAGGCAATACGTTCGATCTCGAAGAACTGAAACGGGTCCTAACTCTCTCCCGGCAGTGCTCCAATCTCTGGAAGGAAGTTCTTGACACCGCTGCCACCCTCCCCTCTCCCCTGACCTTTTACGATGGCACCATTCACATGGGGCCAGCGGTTGTGCTGCGGGGCACCCAGACGGCGGTGGAATACTACAAACTGCTGCTGGCCGAATTGAAAGAACGCATCAACACCGGTGAAGCTGCCGTGGAGGGCGAAAGTTTTCGGATCTATTGGGAAGGCATGCCGGTCTGGGGACGCCTCAGCACGCACTCAAAAATGTTTGCCGAACTGCAAACCTGCGTTTTGGCCTCCACCTATTGCAATAGCTGGATCTTCAGTGCTTTCGATCCGGAGGACCCCTTCGTGAGCATGGCCCGCGCCTATACCGAGCTGTTTATTGTCCGTGCCGACGATGCCAAGGAAAAATACATCAAAAAAATGCTCGATTTCTTCAAAGTAGACGGTATCATTTACCACGATGCCAAGACATGCCCCAACAATTCCAACTGTCGCTACGGCATGCCTCAGAGAATGGAAAAGATCACCGGAATCCCAAGCCTGATTATCAACGGCGATCTCAATGACATGCGATTGGTGTCCGACGAGCAGACAAAGACCAATGTCGAAGCGTTTGTTGAACAACTCGAAGAAAGACGGGCATAACCTGAGTTTTTCACGCGGTAATATAGAGTCTACCCAATCGAAAACACCCATCGCAAGGAGAGCAGAAAATGCTAGACGCATTATTCAGGCCTAAAAAAGTCGCCGTCATCGGCGCCTCGAGCAAGGAACTCTCCATCGGCAATCGTGTGATCAAGAACCTGATCGATTTCGGATTCAAGGGTGCGATCTATCCCATCAATCCGAAAGCGGACGAAATTCGAGGACTCAAGGCCTACAAATCGATCACGGATTGCCCGGACAACATCGATGTTGTTCACATGGTCATACCGGCGAAATTTGTTCCGCAGGCTGTTGAGGACTGCGGGAAAAAAGGGGTCAAACACATCATCATCAATTCAGGCGGGTTCTCAGAAACCGGTGCTGATGGCGAAGCCATCGAAAAGGATTTTCTCACCCGGGCGGCCAAATACGGGATCCGCATATTCGGTCCCAATTGCCAGGGGGTTATCAACTCGGACCCCGATATCAGGGCCTACTGCAACTTCACTTTCACCAAACCGGAACCGGGCTTTATTTCTATCGTCGCCCTCAGCGGCGGGGTCGCCGAAGTCATCCACCAGGGCTTTGCCGCCATGGGCGTCGGCACGCGAATCTATGCTTCCAACGGCAATGCGTGCGACGTCACCATCCCGGAGATTATCGACTATCTTGGAAAGGACGAGGGAACGCGGGTCATCGTCACGTATGTCGAAGGCCTCAGGGATCCGGCCAATTTCATGCAAACGGTGCGGCAGGTCACTGCCTCAAAGCCGATCCTGGCAATGAAGGCCGGACGGACCAAAGAGGGCGCCAAGGCGGCCGCATCCCACACAGGAGGGCTGGCAAAAGAGGATCTGGCCACCGACCTGATCTTCAAGAAAGCCGGCGTGGTTACGTTCATGGATGAAGGGGAATTGATTCAGGCGGCGGCCGCTTTTGCTACCCAGCCGATTCCGAAGGGAAATCGCGTGGGCATCATCACCAATACCGGTGGACCGGCAGTGATTGCGACTGACATCCTCGTGGGTGCCGGATGCCAACTACCGCCCCTGTCTGAAAAAACCGCAACGCTTCTGAAAGAAACCCTCTACCCCGAGGCCTCGGTCAATAATCCGATCGATGTTCTGGCCACCGGAACCGCAGCGCATTATCGGGCGTGTATGGATGCCATGATGGCAGACGATGCTTTTGACTGTGTGTTCATCAACTTCGTTACGCCCTTCTTCGTCGACAACGAGAGTATCGCCCGAGAAATCGTCGACGTGAGCCGGCAAGGCAGAAAACCGATCGTCTGCAATTTGATGACCGACCGGCACCAATGGACCGAGGTCGTAAAGATTCTGCAAGACGGCGGCGTCCCCTGCTTCAGTCTGCCAGGAGAAGCGGCTCGGGCCATGGCAGCCCTGGTTCGCTATCACGAAATCCGCAGTCGTGAAATCGGCGAAGCGAAATCCTTCGGAGATGTGGACAAGCGCAAGGGAGAAAACATCTTGGCTAAGGCCGGAGAGGCTGGCCGTAAAAACCTATCGGCTGATGAGGTTTACGGGATTTTGGACGCCTACGGTATTCCTGTGGCCGACTGGCAAATGGCTTCAAGTCCGGCCGAAGCGGTCAAAGCCGCCGAGAGTATCGGTTTTCCGGTTGTGGTAAAGGCTGACGCCGCCGATGTCGTTCACAAAAGCGATATGGGTGCTGTCGCCGTAAACCTCAATGACGGCCAGGCGGTGCACACGGCGGTAGAACAGATGCAGCAGAAACTGACTATCGATGGATTGCGATTTCTGGTTCAAAAATATCTCCCCGGCGGCTTGGAGGTAATCATGGGCGCCAAAGCGGAGGCCGGGCTGGGCCATATGGTCATGTTCGGTCTGGGAGGAATCTATGTCGAGGTTCTGAAGGACGTCGTTTTCAATCTGACGCCCGTGACTGATGCCGAAGCTGAGGAAATGCTGTCGTCGATAAAAGGGGCTCCCCTCCTAAAAGGCGCCAGGGGACAAAAAAACGTTGACCGTGGGCGTCTGGCGGAGATTATTCTGCGACTCTCCCAACTGGTTTCCGATCTGCCGGCCATTCAGGAGATGGACCTTAACCCGATTATGGCCTTTGAAAATACCGCTGTGGTGGTCGATGCAAGAATAAGTTTGTAATCTGAAAGATCAAAGCAGAGAGATTGCGGCTGCAGAACCCATCACTTTCAGCCTTCAGCTTTGAGCTTTGAGCCTTTTATTGGAGGTGGAAATGTCAGCCTGTTGGATGAATCTGGGGCAAAATTTAAAGATCAACGCAAAGAAGTTTCCAAAAACGGTATGCCTGCAAGATCGTCGGCGACGCTTCACCTATCCAGAAACGAATTGGCGGGTCAACAAGCTGGCCCATAGCCTGCTCGCTTTGGGGCTTTCCAAGGGCGATAAAGTAGCGGTATTGCTGGAAAACAGTATCGAAATTATCGAAATGTATCTGGCGACGGCTAAAACCGGCCTTGTCATCGTTCCAATAAATTTCCGTCTGGTCAGCGCTGATGTGAACTATATCCTCGATAACTCCGATGCCAAGGCGTTCGTGGTTCACGACCAGTTCACCGGCTCGGTGGCTCCCATCCGGTCCGGACTGAAAAACATTCCTCCGGAGAACTACATTGTTGTCGGTGAGGCTGATGCCGGTTACCGCCCTTACGAAGAGTTTATCGCCGATGCGCCGGACAGTGAGCCGTTATCTGCGGTTGACCCTGAAGACACTTGGATTCTGATTTACACGTCCGGGACCACTGGGAAACCGAAAGGTGTGGTTCGGACGCATGCCTCCCATGTCGCTTTTTACCTGATTAACGCCGTCGATTTTGGCTTTAACGAACACGATATCTGCCTGAACGTGATGCCGCTGTGCCACATCAACTCGACGTTCTTCACCTTCACTTTCACTTACGTCGGCGCCTCGGTATACATTCATCCGGCGCAATCCTTCAGAGCGGAAGAAATCCTGGAGATTGTCGAGAAGAAAAAAATCACTTTTATCTCTCTTATTCCGACCCATTACAACCTGATCTTAAACGTTCCGGAAGAGGCACGCGGGTCCGACGTGAGTTCGATCCGCAAACTTTTATGCTCTTCGGCGCCAGTGCGAAAGACGATGAAGCTGGCCATCATGGAATTCTTCCCGGGCGTAGAACTCTACGAAGGCTATGGTTCGACCGAGGCCGGTATCGTCACTGTACTCAAACCGGAGCATCAGATGACCAAATTAGGCTCGATAGGCTTCGAGAGTCTCGGTACCGATTTCGTTAAACTATTCGATGAAACCGGTAATGAAGTGGCGGTCGGCCAAATCGGCGAACTATACTCCCGCGGTCCGATGTTGTTCAAGGAGTATTACAAGTTGCCCGAAAAAACCGCAGCATCGTTTCGCGACGGATGGTTTTCAGCCGGCGACATGGCCCGGCGCGATGAAGACGGATTTTACGAAATAGTTGATCGCAAAGACAATATGATTATTACCGGTGGCGAGCATGTCTATCCCAGCGAGGTTGAAGAGATTGTCGGTAGCCACGAATGCGTATTCGACTGCGCCTGTATCGGTCTTCCAGACGAAAAGTGGGGCGAAAGGGTCGTCGCCGTTGTTGTGCCAAAGCCCGGATTTAGTGAAGAAGATATCAACGATGACGTTATACGGGACTGCTGCAAAGACAAACTGGCCGGATTCAAACGCCCCAAGGACGTGGTTTTTATCGAATCGGACGATATGCCGCGGACCCCGACCGGTAAGATTCTTCACCGTAAGCTCCGGGAGAAATTCGGCCAGAACGACAAGAAAGAAAAAAAATAGAAGAATAATTATCTGTCGAATAGTGCTATCAACATTGCGAAGCTGCACACTGACTAGCACTGTCGTATATAGTGGTTGTAAAAAAACGTTCCGGCATTCGAACGTTTTTTTCTACAAACACTTATACTATCCTTCCGTATTTCGGAATTTATTTTTGGAAAGCTGTATAACATTTACCTTTTATCGTGGAGGACTTTATTGATGTTGACCAAAGCCTATATTCCGTATGGTGGCTACTACAGCACGCCGTTTGCCCGCTGGCAAGGAACGCTGGCCAATGTGAATGCGATTACCCTCGGGGCTGAAACGTCACAACGCTGGCTGGCGGCTCAAGGGTGGGATGCCAAGATGTTCGACTACCTGATTCTGGGCGTCACTGTCGGCCAACCGAAGATGTTTTATGGCGGCCCCTGGGCGTCGGCGCTGATCGGTGCTGTCGACACGCCCGGTCTTTTAATCAGTCAGGCCTGTTCCACATCTACCACCGGTATTTTTCAAGCGGCTATGGGCATTGAAACCGGTCTCTACGAGAATTGTTACACCCTGGCTGTGGACCGTTGCTCCAACGGACCCCATACCATTTGGCCCAATCCGGCAGGTCCCGGTGGCCAAGTGATCTCGGAGAACTGGGTTATGGACCACTTTGGCTTTGATCCGTGGGGTGGCACCTCGATGGTTCAAACAGCCGAAAATGTTGCCAAAGAAGCCGACATCACCCGGGAGCAATGCGATGCCGTGGCCCTGCGTCGCTACGAACAATACAAAGATGCGCTCGCGGATGAGCGGGCCTTTCAGAAACGCTACATGTTCCCAATCGAAGTAAAAGTGTCCCGCAAAAAGACGCTAACCGTCGCGGCTGACGAAGGCGTCATGGAGACAACGGCCCAGGGTTTGGCCGGTCTGCGTCCGGTGCTACCGAACGGCACGATTACCTTCGGCTCCCAAACGCATCCGGCAGACGGTAACTGCGCGGTGGTAGTGACCACGCGCGAAAAAGCGCGGGAACTGAGCGCCAATCAGAATACTGAAATACAAGTGGTTTCTTATGGGTACCACCGCACCAAGAAGGCGCATATGGCCATGGCGGTGGTTCCGGCAGCCCAGATGGCGCTGGACAAAGCCGGCATTGGTGTCGCCGATGCTAAGGTTATCAAAACCCATAATCCTTTTGCCGCCAATGACGTTTACATGGCCGCTCAGATGAATATCGACGTCAACGGTTTCAACAATTTCGGCAGTTCACTGATATTCGGCCATCCCCAGGCACCCACAGCCGCTCGATTGATTATCGAAGGCATCGAGGAAACGGTCATGAAGGGCGGCGGTTACATGCTCTTTTCGGGATGTGCTGCGGGTGATACGGCCGGGGCGATGGTATTGAAAATTGGATAATTCGTGGATTTGTTTTGCGACAACCGGGGAGTTTTCGTTAACCCTTGCTCCTCAGTTCATATTTTTATGGAAAAACTCCCCGGTAATATGAGAAGCGGACGACCATGGTGTAAGCGGTAATTATCTGACGCAGACACCAAATGCACCAAAAGGAGGTCGTCCCCTGAATTCAATGCCCCCCAGCAAAGCGGGGGGTCTAACGATGATTATTGTTAGGCCTTGTTGCCATACGCGGTAATGTGATCTGGTAGTCGTGAATCACTGCCGTACATGAAATGCTTTTGCATGTTCTCCGAGTACCGGCTTGCTTTAGGTTTGCGCCCCATCGCTTCGGCAACCTCGCGGATATGCATCGGTGCCGCGCCGCAACATACGCCGATGTAACGGATGTTCATCTTCCAGACTTCCTCGGCAAAATCACGGATTTCATAACGGTTGCAGTAGAGCGGGTCGAGAGCAGTTGGAAAGGTTCTATTGTGAGGTGAATGAACTCTGCAACCCTTGTTGTCGTCAAGGTTGAAAAAGGTCGGTTTCTCTGGCGTCGTCCGGTAGGGAACCGGTAGCGCTGCCACATGGCATCTGACCGCATCGCGGATATCTTTTAAGTAAGGCACCATGGTTGCCGGACCCCTGAAACAGTTCATCCCGACCACGTCAGCACCCCTCTGCTCCAGCTCTTTACATGTATCGACAATTTTCCAATTGTCACGCATAATATTCTCGCCCATCGGAGCAATCGTTATTACTGCCGGCAGTCCGGCCTTTTTGATGACATCCAGGGCACAAAAGGCTTCTTCCCCAAAATAGAATGTCTCGCCGATGATGAAATCGACCCCCTCATCCACCGACCAGCCGACCATTTCTTCAAACATTTCGCGGACCTGCTTATGGCTATTTTTATCTTCGGGGTTCCATATATTCGAGTTGGAAATATTTCCAGCGACCAGGTTCGGCTCCTGCCCCTCATCGACCTCACCGGCAACTTCTCTGGCTATTTTCAGTGCCGCCCTGTTTAAGGGCTCCAGCAAGTCCTCTTTATCGATAATCCGCATTTTCTCCCGATGGGCATTGTAGGTAAAGGCCTGGATCACATCCGAGCCGGCATGCTGAAAATCTTTGTGCAACGTTTTGAGCGCTTCGGGATGCTCCAGAGCAACTTCCGGAACGAATTCTCCGGCTGTCAAATAGCCTCTTCGTTCCATTTCGAATAGGTAGCCTTCGGCACATACAATACCATCCTCGTCCAACCGCGCTAACAGGTCTCTCTTCATGTCTCTTCCTCGCTCAGATTGCCGGGCATAAGGTTTTGAATTATAAAGATAGTTAAGCATGAAACGCTGGGTGGCAACCTCTCCTAATTCGTGTTCATCCATGGTTTAATAAAAAACACTAATCCGTTTCCGAATTAGAAATGTGCAATTTCCTGCAAGACTCAAGTTACATTTTGATCTTTCCAGCCCCGCCGCCAACGCCGGTTCGCCGGCGAATACGCGGCCCGGCCCCGCCGGCCGGCCGCCAGTCACGGGGCTGACGGACCGTGTGAAGCAAGTGGAGTTTGTTTTGTTTTTTCAAGCGATAGTAAATCAACGCCCAGGCGCAGGGGACATCGGCGTAGATCTCGCAGCTACCGTTCTGGGAACCGCCACACGGACCATTGAACAGGCTCTTGGCGCAACGGGCCACCGGACAGATGCCACCGGTGTGTGACAGAACACAGTCTCCGCAGCCCTGACACATTTCCCGCCAGACACCCGCCTCGTTGGCGGCTCCGTAGAAAGTGGTGTTTAGTGCCGGTATAACCGGCAACGGTTCGAATACATCTCCGAGGGTCTGCACCCCGCAGCCGCAGGCCAGGGATAAAATGGCCTCTGTAGCGGCCGGCAGATCCTGATGAATGGCAACCAGATCCCGCTCACATTGCCGTAAAATTGTGCCTGTTTCAAAAATCGGTGGTGATCCATGAAAAAGGTGACTGCGGGTCAATTCGAGCGCCAGCTGACGGGCTTCGCGGTCTCCCCCGGAAAGACAAACCGTCACACAGCTTCCACAGCCGAGGATCATCACCTTTCTGTATCCAGACAGACTGGCCGCAATTTCTTCCAGCGGTTTGTTGTCTCCAACGATCATCTTAGTACCTCTCGTCCTTCGAGCGGCCGGGATAATAATGGGCCTTGCCCAATTGGTCGATTTCCTGCCTGTGCCGGGGACAAAACGGTTCAATCTCAGCCCTGCCCCGATCTGCAACCGTTTGCTTGAAATCCACAGTGTAAAGTGGTTCGCCGCAAACGTTGCAGCGGACAAGATCGAGTGTCGCAACTTCCTCCCAGGGGCCTTGCAGAAAATACTGAAATTCAATCGCTTCTTGCGGACAAACGCGCCAGCACTGCCCGCAGCGGGCACACAGTGCCAGATTGTGCCGCAGTGATCTTTGTTTCTCCCTGTCCTCGTAGCTCAGCGCTGTGGCCGGGCAGTTTTGGACACAAGACAAGCAGCCGTTACATTTATCGTTTACGCGAAAATACGCCATGGGCTGTCTCCGCTCTATTTCTGTTATCGGATCGATTTTCCGGGAACTGTTCGCGCAGCTGATTTTCTGAGTCGCATGTTCGCTGCCAGGTAGTCTTCACGGAAATCCAGGGCACGGGGGAAGCAGTAATCCACGCACAGCGGCTTACCGCCACAGAGGTCACACTTGAACACTTTTTGACGTTCCTCATCGAAGCCGATCGCCCCGAACGGGCAGGCCGCACTGCACATCCGGCAGCTGATGCAACGCTCATAGTCGACCATGACACGATCCATTTCACCGTCACGGAAGATGGCTTCCCGGGGACACACTTTCATGCAGGGCGCGTCCTGGCAATGCTGGCAGATAACGGGCAGATACTTTTCCTCGCTTTCCAGCTTTATAATCCGGATGCGGGCACGGGTTGGATTGCGTGCCCCTGATTTCTCCATCGAGCAAACCAGAAGGCAGAGGCTGCAACCGTTGCAATTCTTTGGTTCCGCTGCGAGCACGCGTGTTGGCATAAGTCAAACCCCCATCTCACCGCAAAGCGGCATTGGACCATTTTTTGTTCCTTCTAAAGTTCAGCCTGACCCCAATATGCCGATCTGCCGACTGATGGCCTCAGCCGCCGATTTGGTCTGGTCCACGAGCTGTTTCATTTTATCGTCGCTCATACGCGGTTTGAAACCGACGATCCAGATAGCAGACAAAGGTTGATCGGCAGCCTTGATCGGTGCCGCCACGGCCCGAACCCCGGAAATGTATTCTTCGTCGTCTGTAGCAAATCCGTTTATCTGGACGTCATGCAACTCTTTCAAGTATCGCGCGGGATCGACGATCGATCGCTCTGTGAAACGGGGCAAGCCCCTGTCGTGAACGATCCGCGCGGCCTGATCGTCGGTCATAGCCGCCAGAAAAACCTTGCCGGTTGCTCCGGCGAGGATCGGAAGCGTCGTCCCCACAGGTGACGTGATCTTCAAGTCTTGATTCGATTCGACGATATCGAGAATCGTCACGTGCTCGACGTTTCTAACGCCGAGAAAGACGGATTCTCTGGTATCGACCATCAGGTCTTCCAAATATGGCCGGGCCACGTCTTTCAGATCGATCCGCGCATAGGCCGAGCGTCCCAGTTCGAAGAGGGTCACTCCCAGAGTATAGTGTTTTGTCCGGGGGTCACGGATAACCGCGCCCACTTCTTCAAGGGCTGAGGTAATACCGGATACGGTACTTTTTCCGAACCCCAACTCCTGGGCCAGGTGACTGAGTTTAATCCCCCGGGGATTCCTGGAAATGAGGCGCAAAACCTGAAAGGCCTTGCTGACGATCGGTGCTTTGTATTTTTCGGTCATTGTTCTCTATTATGAACGTTTATTTCGCATTATGGTATACATCGCCAGCGATAATTGTCAACCGTTAAAACCAATATATAAGCACTTTTTACCTAAATAGTCGCTTTTCAACTTGACAAGTACGTCTGTTCTGGTAAAGTGGTGAAAAATTTTTAGTACATTATAATGAACAATTTGGATTTGCTTTTACCTTCTGAAAAGGAGATTGCCATGGCCATCGAACGAGAGCGACAGTCAACTGCCGAAAGCCTCCGCCAAACCCGGACATACGGCAAGTTCCGGTGCCACAATCCCAGTTGCATGGGCCGCCTTCAACCCGAAGCCGGTCAGACGCAGGTCAAATGCCCGGAATGCAGTCTGGAATTTCGCGTTTATTGGATTCGACCCGATTTTCCGCGAATCCGGGGCCCGGTCTGGGACGTCAATCGCAAGCTGGCCCAGGATGCGCTGAAGAAGAAGGGAGATCAAAATGCCGTTAAATAGGAAAATTGCCTTCATCAATCTCTCATCCGGCGATGTCGACATCAAACCCATTCCGCTGGAAGTGCGCAAAAGGTTTCTCGGCGGACGGGGTCTCGATGCCTATCTGCTTTACAATCACACCAAGAAGGGCTGTGATGCGCTGGGTCCCGATAACGCATTGATCATCAGTGGCGGTATTCTGACCGCCACCTGCGCCTCGGCAACGGCCCGTACCCATATCATGGCCAAATCACCGCTCACCGATCTGCTTGGAAGCGCCAACATGGGCGGTTTTTTTGCTCCCGAACTGGCTTGGGCCGGATTTCATCACCTCGTGATTACAGGCAAGGCTGAAAAGCCTGTTTACATCTACGCTCACGACGGTCGGATTGACATCCGCGATGCCGGCCACCTGTGGGGCAAGACGACCACCGATGCCCAGTGGGCTATTCGGGAAGAACTCGATGACGAAGAAATCAAGAGTTGTGTCATCGGGCCGGCGGGGGAAAACCTCGTGCGCTACGCCAACGTAATGACCGGCATAAAAAATGCCGCCGGTCGAACAGGCATGGGTTGTGTAATGGGATCCAAGAATCTCAAGGCCGTTGCCGCCCGCGGCACCTTGGATATAAAAATCGCCCACCCTATCGAGGCCCTCGAGTATAATAAACGTTTCATCGATCAGATCACCAGCGCCAAGGTCAATCAGACCCAGGGTACCCTCGGGACACCGTTCATCTGGGGTGCGACAAACTCCTGGGGTGGCCTGCGCACCCGCAATTTCCAATACAACCAGTGCGAGTACGCCGACGATATCGAACCCGAACGTCTTGATGAAATCGCAGAGGAGACCATCGGTCCGCACCACATGACCGGTTGTTTTGCCTGCCAGGTGCATTGTCGGGCGCAGTACAAGATACCGACCGGACCTTATGCCGGTAAATACGACGAAGGCCCCGAGTATACCAGCCAAGGGGCATTCGGTTCCCTGCCGGATTGCACCAACGCCGAAACGGTCCTGGCTGGCAATCATCTTGTCAATCAGTACGGCGTCGACAATTTAGAAATCGGTAGCATGATCGCCTGGGCCATGGAACTCTACGAGAAAGGCATCATTACTGACAAACAGGCCGAAGGATTGGATCTGAGTTTCGGCAATGACGCGGTGGTCCTTGAATTGGTCCATCGAATCTGTATGCGCGACGGATGGCTGGGAGATACCTTGGCCGACGGCGGAATTCCGGCAGCCGAGAAGATCGGAAAGAACGCCTTCGACTACCTCATTCAGGTCAAGGGAATGAACAACCTGCACTCGGACGAGCGAGCCACGCCGGCCCTGGCCCTCAACATCGCCACCGCATCGCGGGGTTCGGACCATCTGCGCAGCCGCCCAGCCATTGACCTCTATCACCTGCCCGAACCGGTCCTGCGCAAGATCTACAGCAATCCGGTTCCCTACGACGGTCCACTCAGCTCTGAACACACCGCTTATGATGGCAAGGCCTGGCAGGTCTTCTGGCAAGAGAACTGTTACATGGCAGTGGATTGCCTTGGGATTTGCAAGTATCACACGGTATTTTTAGGGGCGACCTTGCCCAATTTCGAGGACTGGCCCAAGGTGATTTACTACAATACCGGTCTGGAGCTGACATCCAACGAAATATGGGACATCGCTGAAAGGTGCAACATGATCGAGCGCCTTTTTAATCTCAGGGAAGGGCTTTCGCGCTCTGATTTAAAGAAAGGCGATATGCTCAACCACCGCTACTTCGACGAACCCTGCCGACGCGGAGCTCCGGACGTGGTTGGCCGTGTGATCGACCGTGAGAAATTCAACCGGATGATCGACGACTTTTACGCGCATAAAGGCCTCGATGAAAACGGTGTTCCGAAACCAGAGACTCTTAAACGGCTCGGTTTGGAAAACGAACCGTCTCAACTGCTATAGGCCCTGCGGATCGGCTTGCGAAAGGAGAACGAAATGGAAAAAGTTCTGATGATCGACCATGAAAAGTGCACTGGATGCCGCCTGTGCGAACTGGTGTGCGCGGTCAAGCATGACGGTATATCCAATCCGGTCCGTAGCCGGATCAGAGTCGTTAAGTGGGAAGCCGATGGGGTTTATATTCCCATGTCCTGCCAGCAGTGCCAAGACGCCCCCTGCCAGATCGGCTGCCCGGTCGGCGCCATATCCCACGACGAAGAACTGGGGCGTGTGGTGGTCGATTACACCACCTGCATCGGTTGTCGCACCTGCGTGTCGGTGTGTCCTTTTGGCGCGATGAACTTTAATACCGTCGATCGCAAGGTGATCAAGTGTGACCTTTGCGACGGCGATCCCCAGTGCGTCAGGTTCTGCGAAGTCAAAGCCGTAGAGTTCGTGAATGCCGGGGATGTCAGCATTCTGAAGAAAAGAGAGGCCGCGCAACGACTGTACGCCGCCGAAAACAGGTCGGCCGCCATACATTCCGAGCTATAAATTGCGTTTGATATGCGGCAGACGCCTTTTTTCATACTTAAGCAAAGCGTCTGCCGCGCTCCATTATATTCCTTCAATCTCAACCTACCCAAATATTCCAAATGTCATAATCGACAAACAATCGCCACCTCTTTAAATGTATTGTGTTGACTCCGACCGTATCTTTTCTGTATACTACATTTGATATACAATGCATAACATTAGAGGGCCGTATGAATGTCGCATTCAAATTTGAAGGTTACCGCGTCCTTTTGGTCCACAACCAGGATGATTTGTGGGACAATATTCATCTGAAGCTTATCGCTACCGACTGCACCCTCTTTGCCGTCAATTCAGCCAAGGATGCGTTGAGCCTGATCGCATTAATGCGCTTTGATATCATCATCTCCGATTCCGACCTGTCAGACTCCAATGGCATGAACTTGCTGCAATCAGCCAATGAAACCAATCGAAATGCAGTCAAGATCATGCACCACAGAAAGGCGAACGATGACATCCGTTGGCACCTAATATTGGAGGGTGCCGATGCCCTGGATCAGAAATATCTTGAAATATACGGGATGTTGTCGATTCTTTCCAATCAGTCCCATGGTTCATACGAACGGACTGGACAATACATCGGTAGGGTCTTCGAAGAGTTGCGGCCGGACAGTTCAGTGTATCTGCAATAAATCTTGTGGGTCGCCTCAAAAGGATTATTAATCGTTGCGGGCCATCGCCTCCCCGACACGTTGCCTATTTGTCGGTCTTCGTAGATGACTTAACATCGAACAGGAAATCGTCGTATTTTTTCACCCCCGGGCTCAACCGGAGGGCCTCTTTGGCATCGAACATGGCCCGCTCTAAATCCCCTTTTTGATACCAGGTCTGCCCTCTGCCATAATAGGCTGAATCAAATTTAGAATCGATAGAGATGGCCTTGGTGAAATCGTCGATGGCTTTATCGAATTGTTGCATGTTGTAGTAATCCCAAGCACGATTGTTGTAAATAAATTTGGCGAATGCGTGTCTCGGTTTCAAGGCCAGGGCGTTGGAGAAATCCCGAATCGATTGCTCGTACTGCTTATTCAGCAGATATGCGTGTCCCCTGGCTTCCAGGATGATGAACCTGGATTCGTTTTCGCTGTTCGGGGTCAACTCCAGCGCTCTCGTGTAGTCATATATCGCCTTTTCATAATCCCTGTTCTTAAAATAGGCCCGACCCCGGTCGAAATATATTTTGTAGTTTTCGCGGCCACTCGGTTCGATTTCCAAGGCCTGGGTGTAATTGTCTATTGAACGATCGTACTCCATTCTCTCGTAAAATATCTGACCTTGCTCATAGTAATTTTTGGCCAGTTTGTTGGAGTTGCTGGAACATGCGACAAGGACGATCACCTGCAGCCCGATGACTGCCCAAGGAAGAAACATTTGACCCCGCCATTTTTCTTTCATAACCACACCCTTCTTTTATGAAATCGGTGTTGACGCGCGACTCAGACTATTTGCCATAGATGGAAACACGCTATGAAACAAGATAATTCTGAAACAACACAGCCAATCCCAGAAATGCCAAAAATCCCATAACGTCGGTTACGGTCGTTAAAAGGATGATACGCGTACTGTGGGCCGGGTCCAATTCGTTTCCTCGCCCCCTAATCATTCCAGCCTTGATGCTTCTATACCAGTACCTACATGGTCGCGTCAAATTCGCGTCTGTATCGCACCACTCCGTTGATTTTTTTTAATATTTCGTCGGAGAAAACGAGGGCCATGAAAACGTCATCGGGCACGCCTTCCCATTGGCACTTGATTCCGAACGTCGACGCCGGTACAAACCCGAAGCGTGGATAGTAGTCCGCATGACCCAGAACGACAACAAAGGGGCAGCGTTTGGCTTTCAACAATTCCAGGCCACGCACGACCAAGACAGATCCGACCCCCTCACGTTGACGCTGAGGCACAACCGCCATCGGCGCAAGGCCCATGCCGACAACTCCCCCAGGGTCCGCCGCAACGGTTACCGGGCTAAAGAGTACGTGCCCGATAATGACACCATCATCCTCCGCAACAAGCGATAACAACCCCGCGCATTTTTTACGCAGTTCATCTACGATTCCGGCTTCCTGCGGCTGATTGAAGGCACGTTCGTTCACCTTCCGAATGGCCGGAATATCCACGGGTACTTCTTCACGTATGATGAGTCCCTTTTGGGGCATAGACATCTTCGCAGTGTCGTAATTTTAGCCGATTTCATCGCAGGGGCTCTCATGACCCCAGTTTAAGTTGCCGACCCTTTTACGCGATGCCGGAATAAAGCCTTTTGACACTTTCAAACCAACAGGCACGGCAAGAAAACCCCGTTTGGCCTGAAGGGTGATATTATCTGTTTACGGCAGCTCAACCCTCTCATCGTGAAAATCCGCCGCTTCGAAAAAACGTGCGTAATTGAATTTGCCAAACCAGCTCATATACTCCTCTGCCGGTCGCGTACGCTTCTCCAATGTATCCCAAATGTCGTTGGGCATATCCCAGTCCCCGGCCTCAAGGTTCTTATCCAGCTGGCCCACGTTCCTGGCCCCGATAATAACCGCGTTGACAAAATTCCGGCCGAGCGGCCAGCCGATGGCCAGTTTCGCCATGGGTATGCCCGCTTCCTTCGAAACCTCTTCCAATATTTCGGCAGTTTTGAAACCTTGAGCCGTCCAGAAACGGGGACCGTCCACCTGGGCGCGGAAAGAATGCCGGGTACCCTCAGCTGGTTCTGTCATCCCTTTGTACTTCCCGGTTAAGAGACCACCACCGAGGGGACTGTAGGTTGTGAGACCGATGCCGCTGTCGATGGCCGCGGGTATGACCTCGCGTTCAAGTTCGCGGTGAACCAGGCTGTAGATGAACTGCCCTGCCACTAGGCGCTCGAGATTGGCCCGCGCCGATACCCCGGCAGCCTTTGCCATCTGCCAGCCGAACATGTTGCTGCACCCAATATAGCGGACTTTTCCCTGCCGCACCAGATCGTCCAGAGCGCGCAAGGCTTCTTCATAAGGTGTTATCGGATCGGGTCCGTGGATGTAGTACAGATCGATATGGTCGGTCTGTAAGCGCTTCAAACTGGCCTCACAGGAGGCCATGATATGTTTGCGCGAAACACCGAACTGATTCGGTTTCTGCCCCATCGGGAAGTAGCACTTCGAGGTGATAACAAGGTCATCCCGGTTCACCTGGCTCAAAAATGTGCCGACGATCTCCTCGGAGCGTCCTGCGGCATAGACATCCGCACAATCGATGAAATTGCCCCCGGCATCGATATACGCCTTCATGATGGCGTGGGACTCCGCCTCGTTGCAGCCCCAGTCATCCGTTCCGAAGGTCATGGTGCCCAGGGATATTCTGGACACCAACAAACCTGACGATCCCAGGTAGCGATATTTCATGATCATCTCCTTTGTGGATAAAGAGTATCACCGATTCTGTCCCCGTCGTTTAACCACTCTCCCGTTGGACGGCATGACGACTCGCTGCAGCCGTCCCCATTGGGCGGTAGTTCACCAAAACCATTCCAAGACCGACCATGACCAGAGCAATGACCAGCCGAATCGTTATGACTTCACCGAGCATCAGTGCTCCGCTTATCAAAACACCGAATACCGGCACAAAAAAAGTGAAAGCATGCAGCAGGCTGACTGGATACCGGTGAACCATTTCAAACCAGACAATAAATGAGATAGAGGCAACGATGATGCATTGATAAAAAAGCGAGATACCGGTCAATAAGGAAAAACCGGAAATAGCCGGATCCTCGGTATAATAACTGAGACCGAGAAGAATCGGCGCCGAGAAGAGCAACTGGTAGAAAACCATTTGCAGCGGCAGGGCTCTGCCAACCAGGAATCGTTTGACGTAAATTGTGGTTGCGGCCCAAAAGACACCGCCGCCCACGGCCATCAGATCTCCTCGCAGCATGCCTTCTGATAACGGACCCAGGCTTCTTAAAAACAGGAAGGCCACACCCGTAAATGCCAGAACGAGCCCCATCACCTTCCACCGGTTGAGCCGGTCGTCTTTAAGAAAAAAATGCGCCCCTAGAGCAACGAATAGGGGCGCGGTATAAACGAAAACATACGTGCGGGATGCCAATGTGTTTTGAAGCCCAAGGTAGATGAGGGCGAACTCGATCCCGAACAGCAGGCCGGCCACCGCTCCATGAGCAACAATGGCTGCTTTCGGAAAGAGGGCAATACCCCGGAATCTCATCCAGAGAAAGATGACGAATCCAGCAACAAGGGAGCGCAGACCGGCCATGAACAGGGGCGCCACATCCCGGGCGGCAAACTTGATGAAGGCCATGTTTGCTCCCCAGGTCATGGCAATGGCAACGAGAACGATCACCGGCTGCCAACGGAGTTGAGCACGGTACATTGTCATGCTCCGATAAGCTGGTCGATGCGGATCATCCGCCGGCCAGCATCAGGGTGATATGAATCTGGTCGCCATCCCTGGTTGGTTTAGCCAGTTCATTCGGATAAGCACTCGCCATGTTCAGATATATTTCGATTGTTCGCAGAATATTACCGCCGACATCGAACACCTGCGGCTCCAGTTCCGGATAATGCTCGACGAGATTCTTGAGGCACTCGCCAACCGTTTGCCCCACGGTATCGACTGATGGCAAGCCGTCGGCGAATTGACGATGAGTCTTGTGAAGATGTATGGTGACACTCACAGGATACGCCTGCTAATATTAGCGATCTGCTCGCATATTGCTTGAAGAGTTTTTAGGTTCACGGAAGCAAACAATTTTCGAATGCTCAAGGTCTCAATAACCTGCTTCAGTCCGTAAAGCAAGCCTAACCCAATCTGAAGGTTACACACAAGCATGACAACGGGAAAACGTTCGATGAAGACCACCACTGGCCGGCCGAAGATGGTCATCCTATCCAGTTACGCTGATGAGGCGTCCTACGGTCTGCTGGGGCCTCAGATGGCCGCAACGATCATAAACGAGACCACCCCGTATGAGTGCATCGTCGTGGTCGTTACACGTAAAAGTGATCCGGAGCGGCTCATGGAGACCCTCTACGACTATTTTACACCACAACGCCCAGTCATTGGGTTCTCCCTGCTCAGTGGTGGATCAGATCTGATCTCCCTGGCCGGAGTCTTGAAACGAGACGGCGCCATCACCCTGCTGGCGGGACCCCAAGCGGAAGCGGATTTCAGGGGGGAGCCAAATCAAGCCAAGCATCCCCATCGTTTTATCGGCCACGGAGACCATTTTTCATTTGCTCTGCAAGGGCCGGCCGAACAGATACGGCCCTTTTTATCGGATACGAACGGCAAGTCGGGAATGAACCTACCGGGATTCGTTCTCCGAAAAGATGACGGTCGGATTGTCAGTGTCTCCATGCAGCGATGGGATCAGAATTTTCTGGGCCGAGTCGACTGGAACACGCTCTATCGCCTGGACGGCATGTCCCTGAAAGCCCTGGTGCCCTCGTCCTGTCAGGTATTGCAGCAAATCGGTTGTCCTCACGCAAAACGATCCCTGGTGGTCGATATCGATTATCCGACGGCACTCTCCGCCCCCGGTACCCGAAGTATCCGTACCAAAACCACCGGCTGCAGTTTCTGTGATGTGGCTGTCGACAAGGGATTTCATGGGTCGCTCGATTTAAAAACCGTCCTCTCACAGATCACGTGCCTGCCCGAAACTATCACGGGGCGCAAAATACCCTTTGAGTTGATCAACGAAAACCCTCTGCCCGGCCTGGTCCAACTCCTACGCGCTACCGCCTCCGCCGGAGTGGCGCTGTCAGAAATCCAGTTGACCTTGCGGGCCGACTGGCTGCTACGCGGAAAATCTCATTTACAAGCGGCCCTCAAGGCAGCCCGTGAGGTCGGACTCCGTATCGTCCTGGCCGCGGTCGGGTTTGAATCCTTTGACAACAGGATTCTCCGCAATCTGAACAAAGGGGTCACCGTCGACACGAATCTGGCCGCGGTTCATTTAATGCGACAACTTAAAAATGACTACCCGGATGTGTTTTGCTACCTCAGGCACGAAGGCGGTAACCACGGATTTATTCATCCCACACCCTGGGATAGCCCAGAATCCGAAGCCAGAGTTCAAAATGTGATTGCCGTTCATAACCTGGCCGAGGACATTCTTCCCGATCACAGCACCCCCCTTATCATCCACCATGCCTCGGCTCTCGGTGCCTGGATTCGGGCAGTCGAGGGTGAAACCGGCCTGAGATACCCCCGTCAAAACTCCTGGATTGCCTGGTGGGACCAACCGGTTTATAGCTCATAGTCCGAATTTTCATGAAAATATTTCTGCTTTTTTTCTCATTGGTAGAAGTAAAAAATGAATCACTCTATTTATTTTCGACATGATTTGTAGCGTTATGTCGATGTTTCAATATCTATGCCCTGCTGAAAAATTTTCATGGAAAATGCAGGATAAGATACCACGCTGTTACATCATAATTTGCTTGACATCCCTTGGCCAGTCATATAGCTACATTTTAGCTGTATATACGTCAGATTATGAATCACATTCAATTTCTAACCCGCCTGACCTTAGGCACCACCCAAGGAGACCTAACATGAGAAGACTAACGATTTGTTTTCTGGCCATCGCGCTATTTGGTTTCCACTCGCCCGCAGCAGATCTCTTTGCTGCAGAACCGATCATTATTGCCGTTCCCACGTCATTGGGATTCCTGGAAGGCAAAGAGTCCCACAAAGCCGTCCAAATGGCTGTCAGTGAGATCAATGCCAAAGGCGGGGTCAAGGTGGGGAGCGAGATGCGTCCCCTGCAGGTCGCCGCCATCGATATCCGCGATGCGGCCCCCGGGGTGCCAGTACCGGAGGCATTGCTCGGCATTGAAAAGATCATTCTCGAAAAGAAACCGGCCGCCATCGTGATCGGACCTTTCCGATCCGAAGCATTGATGGCCGCAATGGACATCATTGCCAAGTATAAGGTCCCCATGCTCGGCACCATTGCCATGAGTCCTGGGTCGGAAAAAAAACTAAAGGGAGATCCGGACAAATACAAATACATTTTCAGGACCTGTCTGAACGCCGTCCATTTGGTCAAATACCTGGCGGGAACCATGGGGCTGATCAACAAGGAATTCGGATTCAACAAAGTCTATGTGCTACATCAGGATGTGGCCTGGGCCAGGGCGACGGCAGGGTTCGTGAAAAAGATGTACTTTGATAAGGCCGGCTGGACGGTTGTAGGAGAAGAAGCCTACCCCACCGGCACATCCGATTTTTCTTCCGCATTGATGAAAGCCCGCGCCAGCGGTGCCCAAGTAATTATGCCGATTTTCGACATGCCCCAGAGCGGAATCCTGGTCAAGCAATGGAAGGCCATGAGAGTTCCCGCCATTATGGCCGGATTCATCTCGCCGTTGGCCGGATCTGACGCCTGGAAGACCTTTGACAAGAAAATCGGCGGCGCCATGAATAGCATTTTCGAACTCGGCAGTGCCATCGCCTCCGACAAAGTCCCGGCCTCGGTCAAATTCGACGCTGCTTACGAAAAAACCTACAAAAACCCGCTGCAGGCCGGCCACGGCCCCGCACCGTCCTACGAATCCGTTTACATCCTGGCAGAGGCCATCGAGCGTGCCGGCAGCCTCGATCCAGATGCCCTCGTTGCCGCTATAGAGAAAACAGACCGCAACGGCGTCATGGGCCATATCCGCTATGATGAGGGACATCAGGCCGTTTTCGGTTTTGATCCTGCAGAATCGGCCGTGGCTGCCGTTTTTCAGTGGACCGACAGTGGACGACGCGTCATCGTGTTTCCGGAGTCAATCGCCGAAGGCAAAATAACCCTGCCAGCCGGACTCAAATCGTTGAAATGACAGCCATGGCGCTGTCTTTGGCGGTCGCACACCTACCGGAAATAGCGATCTGTCAATGGATAGCGCACTTTGGAACGTCACCGCGGACAAACGGCACGAAGACGATCGCTGAACTGAACGCATACACATACAACGACTGCTGCACTCATGTTCCTGGGTACCGTTGTTTACGCCGTCATCAATTCCGTTATCCTGGCATTGATGGCCATCGGGTTCAACCTGACCTTCGGCATAAGCGGAGTGGCCAACTTCGCCTACGGCGCGCTGTACATCTTTTCGGCCTACACCACCTGGATGGGGCTTAATCTGGTCGGACTGCCCTACCCGGTTGCCGCCGTGTTCTCCATCCTTTTGACCATGCTGGTGGGAGCGGCCATGTACCGGTTTGTCCTGCTGCGCGTTCGGGGCCAGGCACTATCGGAAGTCATCGCCACTTTCGGCATCGGGCTGGCCATCCTGGAAATCTTCCGTTACCTCGGTTTTGTCGGATTTGAATATACCCTTCCGGTCTTCATAGACGACAGCATCATCATTGCCGGAGTCTACATCGATATGCAACGCCTGTTGATCGTCATCATCGGCACGGCGGCCATTTTCTTGCTCTGGTGGTTTACGCATCACACCCGACTGGGGCTGGCGTTTCGCGGGATCGCCCAGGACGAACGCACCGCCCTGACGCTCGGCATCGATTCTGACCGAATTGCACTGCTGAGTGTCGCCATGGGTGCCGGAATAGCCGCGTTTGCCGCCACTGTCATCATCCCACTCGGCAGCATTGCCCCTGCTGAAGGCTACGACGTCCTGATCAAAGCCCTGGCCGTGTGTATCATCGGAGGGCTGGGTAGTACCGGAGGCGTTCTGACAGCCAGTTTTCTGATCGGTTTCGCCGAACGGTTCACCGACACCTATGTCAGTTCCCACTGGACGATGATCGTTAGCCTGGCCGCCATTCTGGTGGTTCTCGCCGTCAAACCGTCCGGACTGTTCGGCAAGCAAAAAGAACTGGAAGAAAGGATTTAAAAGCGTGCCCAAGCGCAAGGAACGCATAGATCGTGGAATCAACGTCAGATCCGGCGACGTTTTCGCCTTGTGCAGCTGGCGGGAAATGCTCTATCTCGCCGGTCCGCGGTTTATTCCAGTCTTTATTTGCCTTTTACTGCCGCTGCTGCTGGGCATCTACTGGCAGAAAGTCCTGCTCTCGGTGGCCGTCTTCGCCCTGCTGGCTATCAGTTGGGACATTCTGGCCCAGACAGGTATGATATCTTTAGGGCAAGCGCTCTTTTTCGGCATGGGCGCTTACATCACGGGTATCCTCAACCACTACTGGGGAATGTCGCCAGTGGTGACAATACCGATAGCTGCGGTGTGCGGTGGATTGATTTGTACGGCGCTCCTGCTGCCGGTTTTACGCCTGAGGGGAATCTATTTTTCCATGGTGACGTTGATCCTGCCGCTGATGCTGGTGCGTTTGATTGAAGCCACGCGCATTTTCGGTGGAACCGAAGGCCTGACCGGAATGACCCCTATTCCGTCCAAATGGCTGGAGCTATACGTGATCATTGGTGCCATGCTGGCAGCCCTGTTCGGGTTCCGCCGCATGCTGAGCTCCGATTACGGCCTGGTCCTGAAGGGCATCCGCGACAACGACCGCTCGGTCCTCAATGCCGGCATCAACATATACTGGTATAAAACCCAGGCGCTGTTCATCGCCAGTGGCATCGGCGCTTTCGCCGGTGCTTTTTTGACCCACGTATACATGTTTGTCGGTATGCCCGTGTTCGCACTCGACTATTCGATTTTACCGATTGCCGCCGCTGTGGTCGGTGGCCCCGGATCCCTGGCCGGTGCCACCTTGGGTGCTTTCATCCTGGTACCGCTTTCGGAACTCCTGCGTGGAACGGGCGGGCTGCGAATCGTTTTCTACGGTGTGTTCCTGGTCATTTTCATCGTGGCGCTGCCCGAAGGACTTTTTCACTTCTTTCAACGCAAGTATCACCAGTTCGAGCGCTGGGTGGAGGTGGATCAATGACAACTGCTCCCCTTCTCGATGTCACCGGTCTACACAAGAATTTCGGAGGGGTACAGGCCATCCGCGACCTGAATTTCGAACTCGCCCCAGGCGAACTCCTGGGGATTATCGGCCCTAACGGTTCGGGAAAAACAACGGCTGTCAACCTGATCACCGGTTTCGTCAAACCCTCGAGTGGTAAAGTGCTCTTCAAGGGGCGGGACATCACTGGACAACCGGCCTATCGAATCGTCCGGATCGGCATCGCCCGCACGTTTCAGATGGTCAAACCCTTCTACCAACTCCCAGCCTACAAAAATATGATCATACCCTTGTACTCGCCCCGGGTGAAAAAACTGGTCGGTGGAAAATACGGCGACAGGGATGCGGTTGCGCTCGACCTATTGGAAGAGGTCGGATTTGAGCGTGACGCCCGCGTGGCCTACAAGGTCGCCAGCGCACTGCCTCAAGGGTATCTAAAACGTCTGGAATTGGCCAAGGCCATTGCATTACAACCGGACCTGGTGATTCTGGACGAACTTTTCTCGGGCTTGAGCCTGGCCGAGGTCGCCAGCATCCTGCCGATTATCGAAAAATTACGTATAGAGGGCAAAACGATCATCATGATCGAGCACCGGCTGAAAGAGCTTTTCCGAATAGCCGATCGCGTGATCGTGCTTAACTACGGTCAGAAAATCGCCGATGGCACAGCCGCAGACGTAATGGATAGCGCGGCGGTAAAAAACGCTTATCTGGGAAGTGAGTAAAGCTATTTAGTGTTTGGTGTTTGGTATTGTTGGTGTTTGGAGTTTGTGCCTAATGATCGCGGATGAGACGAATAGAGGCTTTGAAGACGATAGCACAACTTACATATTCGCTGCCCCCTCTGTGGTAAAGCAATGACTCTGGTTCAAAATTACTACCAATAGAAAATTATGCTTCAAGTAAAAAACCTCATGGTTTTCTTTGAAAACGCCCTGGCACTCAATGATTTCTCGATGACGGTCCAACAGGGAGAGATCATCGGTGTGATCGGCTCGAACAGCGCCGGGAAAACCACTCTGATGAACGCCCTCTCCGGATTGATCATCGACATGCGCATCAAAGAACGCCGCAAGGGTGGCGAACGGATAACTGTTTACGGAGATATACTATACAAAGAAGAGAACATCACCAACTTGAAACCGAGCGAACGAGTGAAAAAGGGAATTGTCCTCTCCCGGGAGCGCCACCCGGTGTTCCCGGAAAGCAGTGTTCTGGAAAATCTGAAGATCGCCGGGTACCTGCGGACGAAACTGGAAACGAAGGCTGCCGTTGATCGCGTCTTTGACCTGTTTCCGGTTTTAATGAATCTGAAGTCCCGCAAAGCGGGATTTCTCAGCGGCGGCGAGCAGCAGATGCTCGCCATCGGCATGGCCCTGGTGGTTGGCCCCGAACTGCTTTTACTGGATGAACCGTTGCTGGGATTGAGCCCGATGATTCAGCAGACGGTGGTCAATGCTATCGTTTCGTTGCGGGACAACGCCGGTATCACTGTCGTTCTGAGCGAGCAGTTTGCCCGACCGGTGCTGCCGGTTATCGACCGCGGTTATGTCATCGAAAACGGCATGTTGACCCTGACGGACACCGGCCGGGAATTGATGGCCAACCCTGAAGTTAAATCGGCCTATTTCGGGGTGTAACATCCCGGTCGATCGTCTGTTTATACCGCTTTTCAAAAATAAATTCCGCAATACGGAAGGGTGGTATAAGTGGTTGTAAGTTATTTCCCCGTGTTCTTCACGATACGAATTCAGCGGACAAACGATAAAGCTTATGGAAGCAAAAATTTTCAACCACATCTATCAGGCATTCAAATCGACCGCTGAGGCGCGCGAATACCACACGGCCGTAATTTATCTCGGCAACCGGTTCACTTACCGACGCGTAGCGGACATGGCAGAACGTTTGGCAGCCGCACTGATTGACATGAATGCCGGCAGTGGTCGCAAAATTATGCTCTACATTCCCAACAGCATCCAGTGGGTCGTGGCTTGGTTGGCAATTCTGCGGGCGGGAGGAGTCAGCGTTCCCATTACACCGATCTACACGCCCCATGACCTGAAGTACATCGCCAGTGACAGCAATGCCGAAACCATTATATGCGCCGACACAAACTATGGGTATGTGCGTAAAGTGTTCGACGAGACCCCGCTGCAGCGTGTGATCATCGTCAAAATGGCCGATCTTCTCCCCTGGTGGAAACGTGGTTTCGGCTACCTATTCAATGTCGTTCCCCGCGGTGCCGTCAGATACGCATCGAATGTCTATTCATTCCGTAAACTGATCCGATCGTATCGATCACCGTCCGTCGATAAGTTGCCGACAGTCGAAGGCAGCCACCCGGCAGAAATACTCTACACTGGCGGTACCACCAAATTTCCCAAGGGCGTTCCGTTTTCCCACGATCTCTTTCTCGTTTCGGCCTTCGAACAGATACGGGTCAGCACACCGCTTTTTGCGGCGGAAGAGAACGTTATCATGGGCAGTGCCCCCCTGTTCCACATCTTGGGCCAAACCTGCAGTCTGGCCACCCTCCTGGTTGGTGGGACGCTGATGGTGCAACCCCGGATCAATTTGGATGCCACCTTCGATGCCATCCAGCGTTTCAGGGCCCGAACCATGATCGGCGTACCGGCCCTCTACCGAATGATCCTGGAACATGACCGCCTTGACCAGTACGATCTGCAGTCGGTTGACTACTGGTACAGCGCCGGAGACGTCCTGCCAGTGGAAGTCGGCAAGCGTTGGAAGGACATATTCGGGAAACCGATCTATCAGGGATATGGTGCCACGGAAACCTGCGGTGGTGTCTCCATGTGCCCCACCGACATCGATAACCCGCCGCGCAGCGTCGGCCGCATTGTCGCCAGCAAAAAGGTAAAAATCGTCGATCCGGCTTTGCTGGAACCGGTCAAACCGGGGGAACCAGGGGAACTTCTCGTCTCATCACCCCACATGGTGGCCGCCTATTTGAACAAACCCGAAGAGACCCGGTCGTCTTTCATCGAAATGAATGACCGCCTCTGGTACCGCACGGCTGACATCATGCGCATGGATTCGGACGGCAATCTCTATTTCGTCGACCGGACCATCGACACGATCAAACACAAAGGGTACCGTGTATCGGCATCTGAGATCGAATCGGTCATGCAGGAACACCCGGCGGTTATCAGCGCCTGCGTCGTCGGCATTCCGGATGAAAAAGTGGGTCAGCGGATCAAAGCCTTCGTCGTCTTGAAAGGCGACATCAAAGGCATTACCGGCTACGAGCTGATCAAGTGGTGTCGGAAAATGCTGGCAGCCTACAAAGTCCCTCAATATATCGAGTTCCGGGACATGCTTCCCAAATCGAAAGTCGGCAAACTCCTGCGGCGCGAAATCCGAGACGAAGAGCAACGCCGGAAAGAAGCATGATGCAGGCGAAATGGGACGATAGCAGGAGGAATACAAAATGGATTTCAGTCTGACTAAAGAACAGCAGGACATCGTCAAAGCCGCCCGCAAATTCGCGCTGGGAGAGTTTCCCGCCCGGGCAGTGGAATTCGACCGGGATGAATCTTTCGATTATACCATTTGGAAGAAGGCCTGCGAACTCGGCTTCGTGGGGGTTTTCATCGATGAAAAATATGGCGGTGCAGGCTATGGATTTTTCGAGCACTGCCTGCTGAACGAAGAATTCTGGGCCGTCGACCCGGGTATCGGCAGTGCCATCCTGTCCACGACTTTCGGTTCCGAATTGCTCTCCATGTATGGCACTGAAACGCAAAAAGAGATGGTGCTCCCCGGTTTGGTATCCGGCGATGCCATTATGGGAACGGCCATCACCGAACCGGATGCCGGTTGTGATGTTACCGGCGCCGTCACCACCGCCGTCAATAGCAGCGGCAACTGGGTCATCAACGGCTCCAAGATGTTTGCCACCAACGGCACCGTCGCCAATTACATGCTGCTGTTCTGCCAAACCGACCCGGCGAACGAATCCCCGCACCGGCGCCACAGTTTTATTCTCGTGCCGACCGACACAACTGGATTCAAAGCGGTCAAGATCAAGGGGAAATTGGGCATCCGCGCCTCGGATACCGCAGAACTCGTACTAAAAGATGTCCGGGTACCGCATGCCAATCTTGTGGGAAAGCAGGGAGAGGGATTCTACCAGTTAATGGAATTTTTCAACCGCACACGCCTGCACGTCTGTGCCCAGGCAGTCGGTTTGGCGCGGGGTGCCCTGGAAGAGTCCATTCGCCACACCAAGGGCCGTCGCCAGTTCGGTAAGCCGCTGGCTGCTTTTCAGGTAACGCAATTCAAGCTGGCTGAAATGGCCACCCGGATCCGTGCCGCAAGAAACCTATACTATGAAGCCGCCGGCTTGGCCGACCAGGGAAAACTGGACCATTCGTTAGTGGCCATGGCCAAATGGTTTTCAGGAAAAGTTGCCGTGGACAGTGCCGATGAGGCCCTGCAGCTTCATGGCGGATATGGATACATCGACGAATACAAAGTCCAGCGGCTCTACCGGGATGCAAAAATCCTGGAAATCTACGAGGGTACGAAAGAAATTGAAAAATCGATTGTGGCAAAATCGCTATTAAAGTAAAGCTGCCGATCACTGAACTTGAACGCATATACACCATCCGCACGGTGCACGAGAAAACTATCTCTTTTTTACCAGCGGAATCCATTGCTGAATAATGGCGTCCAGTTGACCGTCTTTTTTGATTGTTTCAAGAAAACTGTTGGCGTTTTCCCTTAACGCCACATGATCCCGTCGGAAACCCCAAGCAAGATATTCCTCGGTAAAGACATTGTAGACTGGTGTGACGCCTTTTGCAGCATATTTGGATGCCAAATACAGAATAACCGGACCGTCGTGAACCAGAACATCGATCCTTTTATTGATCAGCGCTTTGACACCGTCTTCGGATATGGCAAAACCGCTCTTTTGGGCACGGGGAAAGTATTTCTTGATAAAATCCTCTCCGGTTGTGCGCCTGACGTAACCGATTCGCCCATCCTGCCGCATGGCAGCAAACCTTAGCGCATCCACGCTGCGGATCATGGCCATTTGCCCGCTGACAAAATAGGGTTCAGAAAAGCTGATGCGCATCATTCGCTCGTCGGTGATCGTCATGCCGGACATGATGATGTCGATGCGATTGTCCAATAAAGCGGGGATTTGGTCCTTCCAGTCCAACTCGACGAATACCACCCTTCTTCCAAGGTATGCCGCCAACTCGCCCGCAAAATCGGCTTCGAGCCCGACGATCTGTTGGTTGTCTTTGAAAACAAGCGGCGGTGCTTTTACAGAAACGCCGACCCTCAGAATGCTCTCATCCGGCGGTATGGTTTCCGACGGTTTTTCCAGTTGATCCGGGCCGGCACAACCAACGGCCAAAACTACGGCAATACAACAGGCAATCAGCATGTATCTGCAAATAGCGCCCATCAACCTCTCCTCCTTGAACCAAATGTTCACACGATCACATGGCCCTATCTCATAAAATTTCCCGCACCGGCTTCATGTCCGAATCTCTGGTGGCAACTATCCTCGAACGTTTTAAAAAATCTTCAAGTTCTGAGACCAGTTACCCTTCCCTGCCCTGCCGGCATCACAAGACACTTATAACAGAAGGAGACTAACTTGTTCAATGGTATCTTGCTTTGTCACAAAGTGGCACTATTCTATAACCGTGGATGCGGCACTGACCCTTCGTGGGGCAAATCGACCAGCTCTTTCCATACAGCATGCTGAGCGGTTGTTCACCTCTCTTGAATTCATCTTCCAAAAGTTCTTTCAGGTCTCCTTCAGCCACCTGCCCGCATCCGATATTCTCGAATTTCCGAAACTCTACCGTGAAGGTCATTACGGTAGCGTCTCATGTTTCTGAAATTGAACCAACCGGAGGTGTGATCATGAAAATCCTAATGGTTTAAAACCGTCTATATATTTCTCCTGACATTTGTGGTTATTGCGATCGGAATGGCGGCCCAAATGTGGTTGGCGCAGGCAAAAACGAGCCCCCAGAAAGACGCCCAATCAGCCACAGTGCCGGGGCAACTGGCGCCTCGCCTTCAAAACCTGGGCCACCAAAAATTCCCCGTTACAACCGAATCTGAACGCGCACAGCTGTATATGGATCAAGGGATGATGCTGGCGTATGGTTTTAATCACGCCGAGGCTGAACGATCTTTTCGCGAAGCTGCGCGGCTCGATCCCAATGCCGCTATGGCGTATTGGGGCATGGCGTTGGTTCTCGGACCCAATATCAACATGGAAATGGCGCCTGATGCCGAACCCAAGGCGTATGAATTAATCCAAAAAGCGATATCACTTAAAAATATTGCATCCGAAAAGGAGCAAGGCTTACATCGATGCTCTGGCAAAAAGGTACTCGAATTCGCCGATGCCCAACCGAGCTGAACTCGACCGAGCCTATGCAACGGCAATGCGTGATTTGAGCGATCGTAACCCGGATGACCTCGATGCGGCGACGCTTTACGCCGAAGCGGTTATGGATCTGCGGCCCTGGGATTACTGGTCGCGGGATAAACAGCCCTATCCGGAAACCGTGGAAGCAATGCGTGTTCTCGAAACGGTTCTCGCCAGAAACCCGAATCACCCCGGTGCCATCCACCTTTACATCCACATTGTGGAGTATGCAAAACCTGAGATCGCCGAAAAGGGCGCCGAACGACTCTGGAAATTGGCGCCCGGTGCCGGTCATCTCGTCCATATGCCGTCCCATATATTCCGCCGGGTCGGCCGTTACAATGATGCTTCCAAAAGTAATCAGGACGCCATTCTAGCCGACGAGGATTACATTACCCAGTGCCGCGCGCAAGGAGTTTATCCACTGGCTTATTACCCTCACAATATTCATTTCCTGTGGGATTCGACAACCATGGAAGGCCGCAGTCGAATGGCGATTGAATCCGCTGTTAAGGCGTCAACCAGAATTCCGGAGGGCGCTTGGCGCGATGTGCCGCTGCTTCACCAGTTTCTGGTGGCACCGCTTTTTGCCTACACGCGTTTCGGAAAATGGGATGTTATACTTCAGGAACCCCAACCGCCGGAAGACAGTCCTTTCTGGACCGGCGTCTGGCACTACGCACGAGGTCTGGCTTTCACGGCCCGGGGCCGGCTGGAAGATGCCTCCCGGGAACTCGACAGTCTGCAGCGCATCGCCGGGCAGGAATCCCTGACGGATTACCGGGTCACCTTTTCCCGTAACGGCGCCAAGTCGATCCTGGACATCGCCGGCGAGGTGTTGGCAGGTGAATTGGCTGCGAAACGGGGAGACGTCGACCTGGCCATCGCCCGTCTTCATCGTGGTGCATTGCTTGAAGACAATTTGATCTACAATGAACCACCGGACTGGCATATACCGGTTCGCCAATCGCTGGGTGCTGTTCTGCTCGAGGCCGGAAGACCCACTGAAGCCGAATCCGTATACTGGCAAGATCTACAGCAAAATTCGGAAAACGGCTGGTCTTTATTCGGCCTCACGCAGAGCCTTCGCGCCCAGGGTAAAAATGCGCAGGCGGCTGCAGTCGAAGCGCGGTTCGAAAAGGCCTGGCGTCACGCGGATGTGAGCTTGACGGCATCGCGTATTATGGGTGAGGGATAAATCTTCCCTGCAATATCGTCGTTTTTCATTCTAAGAAGGAGGCGAAAAATTGGGGGGGCTAAAGTCGCTGCTTTAGCCCCCTAATGCATGCAGAATGCGCTAAATGAATATGATTTTGCAATTGCGCGGAGTTCCCGGCCTCGCTCGTTTTTCAGTGCCTGAGCGCGGCCCGATGCCGCCAAAATCATAAATGCCCGGTTTACGTGATCACTTTACCCGGCCTTCGCGCCAGGCCTTGATGAGCTCGTCGTAATCGATGGTCTCACCTTGCGGTTTCTCATTGACCTTGGCTTTGGGTGAACCGGGTTGGTTCAGCCAGTAGGACTCGTCTTTTTCCGGGTTCAGCTTCGGACCGCAATCGCCC
>CAVRBA010000012.1:0-283515 GCA_963719015.1 uncultured delta proteobacterium
TGATCAAATCAAAAACTTTATGTGCTATTTTTGAATGATCTGGAAATATTATTTCAATTAGTTGATAACCTGATTCTGAGAGCCTCACTGTCATCCGGCGTCTGTCATCAGGATCTTTTGCGAGTTTAACAAGTTTTCGTTTTTCAAGATTGTCAATTACCAGGGTAATATTTCCACTTGTTTTCAGAATTTTGTCACCGATATCTTTCTGGCATAAAGGTCCCAGATGATACAGTGCTTCAATAACACCAAACTGGCTGATCGAGAGTTTGTAGTCGAGAATATGCCGACGAATTTTTTCTGTTACAGCATTGGTTGCGCGCGTTAGCTGTGTATAGAGTTTGAGAATCTGTGCTTCTTGATCTGATATTTTAATTGATATTGAGGTAATTATGTCAAGTTTATTTTTTGAAGAAGACTTTCGTTTCAAACTTTAAAACTAAACGATTCTGTGAAACAAAAATCTTCACAGACTCCGACGAGCCTCTCAGGCAAAAGACTTTGTAACAAAGTCACCTTTTGAAACACCTTAACGGCAATCTCTCTGCGTATCGATATTCACAACTGATCTGAAATATTAATAGTTTATTATTGTCAGCCCAACTCACTTGACAACTTGCAACGTATAGATTTAATGATATACATGGCCGCGATTGGGTTAAAGTCCTCCCTTTGTTGAAGTTACGACCATCTTTCTGATGTAACATCTGCGCTCTGATATCTCATCGATAATAACATAAGGCTTTTCAGCGGAATTAATAAATTGATGGCCTTATCGCAGGCCGAACTTGATGAAAAGCCCTTTTATGGTTGAGGTTAGCAAATTTATAATGTCGTTGGCATCATATTAAAGTCAAACCAGAAAGGTTCTAAAATTAATTCTATAAACGAGTTGATAACAAGGAAATGAATGATGATCACTGAATGCGAGTTTATAAACATTTACAATGAGTATTATAGTAAAATCATTCAATACCTTTCTAGAATCGTAGGACCCAATGACGCTGAGGATTTAGCACAGGATGTTTTTAATAAAATAAGCCGGAACTTGAGCGGATTTAAGGGGAAATCCAAACTATCAACATGGATATATCGAATAGCAACCAATGTCGCAATCGACAGATCGAGATCTGCTTTATACAAACAGGCATCGGTAAGCATACCTCTTAAAGACAACTCCGGATTCGGTATCGAAAACGCCGGTAGACCTGCCAGGTCATCAGCTGTAGATCAGGTTGTCATCCGGAAAGAAATGAACGAGTGTGTCGCCGAATATATCGACAAGCTACCCTTGAACTACCGGCTAGTGTTGGTTCTAAGTGAAATGAAAGGCCTGTCAAACCAAGAAATTGCCGATATTTTGGAAATATCAATTGAAAACGTAAAGATAAGGCTTCACCGTGCCAGAGCCAAACTTAAAGCAGCACTTAACGAAGGATGTGAATTTTACTATAATGAGCAAATCACCCTTGCCTGCGATCGGAAACAAGTCCGCATATTGCCTAAAGCTCCCAAATAAATGTTTCTAATTTCCTATCTCAAATTTTAGCCCTTTCTTATTGTATCCACTTTACGACCGCCTATTAATCATTGCCTCGAAAAAAATGGATTGTATCTGTATCCTTTCATTTATTCAATCCGTCTACAGGGTCGGAATGGGTAATGAGATGGTGAGACTCATGTACAATTCAGTCAGGGAAATAACGCCCTGAACATAGAAGGATATCCTTTTAACTACGCACAGTCGCGCATTGGTCAAAGTGAAAAGATTTGAGCTTTTGTGGGTCCAAAATCTTAATTTTTCACAAGCCTAAAGGAGATAATACTAATGTACGCTTTTGAAACCAGCAATTTTTCTTTTTGGTGGATAGTCCCAATAGTAATGATGATCCTGTGTTTCCTTATGATGAGGGGACGAAGGGGATCGATGATGTGCGGGTTCGGCTCTCGCGATATTGACAGCCAGCAGATAAAAATATCTGATTCAGCTATGGATATACTAGATAAACGGTATGCTTCTGGCGAGATAAGCAAGGAGGAGTACGAGGAGAGGAAAAGAACTTTAACAGAGTCTGTTGATTTACAAAAGGTAAAGAATGTTAGTTGAAACCCAATTTCTGAAAACCTGTTTTCAGCGACAGGCAACTCTCTATTCTTTTTTATGCTTTTAACATGTAATCGCTCCGCAGGATGCAAAAAATAATTAAAGTCATAAAAGAGTTTGCCGCCCTACCCTTTTGAACCATGATAACCATATGACCGGTGTTTGCGGGAATACCGAAAAGAGGTGCCACATGCCAGTTTATTTAAAAGACATAACTGATTTTTCTGAACTTGATAAATTCGATTCAGTTATGATTGTCCCATGTCGATTTTGTCCGGCAGCAAGTATGGCAGCGAGAAGAAATGAACCATATTTTGTGTTTATGCGAAATTTTTTAAAGACAGCATCTTATGAACAACTCATAAAAACGATAAAGTCCAAATTGGAAAACAAAGGTGTAAAAACAGATGTTTTTAAGAGTTATTTACCCCACCAATTGGTCGTTTGTATGTGGACGATAAGACGGCGAAAAAAACTATTAAAGCGTGCGAGTCAATATGATGCTCTGTTAGTTTTGGGGTGCGAAGCTGCGGTTCAAACCATCCATGATTCTGTCGATACGACTTCTTGCAAAGTGTTCCAAGGAATGAGAACCGAAGGTATTATGAGCATACAACCGCAATTTCATTTGCCTTGTAACATATCTCTTAAACTAAATAGTATAACTCCGCTTCTTCATAATACCAGCAATCCGCAACCGTGGATCAGCCTTTGATCCAATACGAAATCGATTAGAAGGAAAAATAATGCAATTTGTTCTATGGTAGAGCTCAGAAAATGTGAATTTCGATCGACACCAATGTCGGGTGATAAAAGTTTTCAGTTTATCAAATTATAAAACGCAGATGTGGTTATAATCTTAAAATTCATAACTTCAATTAACATTCACTTCGAAATCGCTTAAGACGGGAAACACTTGGCAAACGCCTTCATTAATCTTGGAGAGCCTTTTATTTTAATCTTGCGGGTCACCAGGGCTTTTACTAAATTAGTTTCTTTTGCTAAAAATTTAATCCAAGTTTGACCATCTGCAAAAACATGCAGATCTGATTTGCCCTTAAGACCTTCCCGTACCGACAGAGATTTTTCTTTTATCGTAACTGTTCCTTGCAAATTTTCTTCTCCGGTAAATGTGAAGTGGTATACGGCATTGAGCCCCTCTGCTTGACGTGACTGGAAGGCCAAAGGCAGGCTTTCTAAAAACGACGCTGCTGAGTCAGGACGAATGCCATTAGAAATAGTTTTGGTCCGCTTCGCAGGGAAATTTGATTAAGCGTGTTGTTCGGCATTCGACCCCGTCACTACATAGATCGTTTCGTATAAATTATTGAACTTTTTCAAATATTGATTGGTATAAGCTTTGCGGTCACCCAGGAAGTCACCGATTGACGCTTCTCCTGCAGGGCAAACGGCCATACAACGATCGCAGCGCGTCTGAGCACCGATAGCAAGGTGCTGCCACATAGAAATGGTTTCATAGTCACTGACCCTTCGACGGGAATCCGTATGGTCCTTGCTGTCCACGACCTGCTCCACCCAATTTTGGAACCCCCCGAGCCGTTCGCGGTAGTTATGAGTATAGCAGGCCAAAAAATCGAAATCGTCCGTCTTTTTGACAGCGCCTACCGGACACACTTTCAAGCACAATCCGCATTCAATGTATGGATTAAAATCCAGGGGATGGTCATATTGATCACTGGCAGCTGACAGTAGCGTTGTACCCAAAATGACGGCAGCCCCGTATATCGGATGAAGCACCAGCCGGTTAAACCCCATATGGCCCAATCCAGCCTCCACGGCAAATACCTTATCGCAAGTCAACCACATCTTTCCGGGCCAGCGGGTCGCCTCGTAGGGGAACCCTGCTGGCATATTCAAGGCTTTGATCCCGATTTGCTGAAGTCGAGTGACAAGCTGCTTGGCGGTGTGATTGGCATCCGACCAGACCTGTTTAAATTCATAGTCGATAACGGAATGCGCCAGGCTCCGGAGATGATTTTGATTAACACATGTTGTTCTATCACCAAAAACCAAGTCTTCAATCAAAGCGGTTAACTATTGACAGTGTAATTGTGGTACATATCATATCGTAGTTGCTTTTTTTATCCCTGGAGCATTTTCTGACCGCTATTCCGGACATATCTTATCAACTACTCCTTTTCTAACTTCCCCGTTTCGCGACCAAAGCGGTAAACGAAAGCGATTCACAATAGTCATATTCCATCTTTAATACCCATCTAAAGAATTTTTTCTCAAAGAGAACGTGGGTTCAGGCGGGTCCTTATGGTACCATTCACTTTTTTATGAAGGGAGGGAATAACCATGGCTATCTATATGACACAGTTTTCATACACATCTTCAGCATGGAATGCTCTTACGAAAAATCCGGAGGATCGGGGTAAGGCTTTCGCGAGCCTGGCCGAGAAACTTGGCGGTAAAATGCACAATATCTATTACTGCTTCGGCGAATATGACGGCATGGTAATCGCCGATTTTCCAGACGATACCACTGCTATGGCTGGCATTCTTGCTGCTATCTCACCGGGACATCTCAAAGCAACCAAAACAACAAGGTTATTTTCTATGGAAGAGGCGATGGGGGCAATGCGTAAGGCCAGTGAACTTGCCTACCCAGGGCCAAAGTAATGATAATATCCATCTAGTATTCTTAGGCGATTATTCAGATTACATTCTGAAGATAAATTACCTGCAAAACCATAGGGACCCGCTACCATTAGATAGAACCGAACGGCGATTTTGAATCTGGATGATTTTGATGGCTCTGGTGCGGATTGGCTGGACCGTTACAAAAAATATATCGACGATGGTGAAACAGTGGTAGCAAGCCCACATAAATTATATGGCCCGGAAAACAATGATCTGAGCCTCCAACTGCGGAAGCGAGGGATTGACAAAGTCATTCTGGCGGGTATGTCATCCAACCTGTGTGTTGAGTCGCATATGCGTGAACTCCTTGAGCAGGGTTATGAGGTAGCTGTGGTTAAAGACGCAACTGCTGCTGCCCAGACACCCGAATTAGGTGATGGGTATGCAAGTGCTCTGACAAACTTTGGCTTCATGGCAAACGCTGTTTGGACAACCGAGGAGGCGATAGAGGCCATCAAGCAGGCCAATTAAAAACAGGTCTTAGTGGGTCACTAATTTACCTTTCGATCAAAAAGCCATCCAACTCAAAGCCTATATAGATATAGGGAGGTGACATCATGACTCCAGATCCATCCTTTAGAGGTTTCGATATATCACACAAAACCATTGACGTTAACGGACTAAACATTTTCTATCGTGAGGCGGGCCCAAAAGACGCTTTCTCAATTCTCCTGCTCCACGGTTTCCCTACTTCGTCTCACATGTTTCGAAACTTGATTCCGGCACTTTCCGATAAGTTTCATCTGGTAGCACCGGATTTTCCGGGCTACGGCAACAGCTCCATGCCACCGGTGGACGAGTTTGACTACACATTTGACCATATCGCGGACATTATCGATGCATTTACTCAAAAGATCGGCCTGAAAAACTTCAGTATGTACGTTATGGATTACGGCGCACCGGTCGGGTATCGCATTGCGGTTAAACACCCAGAGAGAATTCAAGCCCTGATTGTTCAGAACGGAAATGCCTACGATGAGGGTCTGAGGGAATTCTGGGATCCGATTAAGGCCTACTGGAATGAGAAGTCAGAAGATAATGCTGTAGTTTTGCGAGATTCTCTTCTAACCATTGAAGCTACAAAATGGCAGTACACCAATGGGGTCCGCAATCCTGAGGCTATCGCACCTGATAATTGGATCCACGATCAGTTTCTGCTGGAGCGTCCTGGCAACAAGGAAATCCAGCTACAGCTGTTCTATGATTACGGTTCGAATCCACCACTTTACCCCGATTGGCAGGCCTATTTCCGGGAGTATCAACCGCCCACATTGGTTGCATGGGGTAAAAACGATTATATCTTCCCCGCTGAAGGAGCGACTCCGTATAAGCGCGATTTAAAAAATATCGATTTTCATATACTGGATACGGGACACTTTGCGCTGGAAGAAGATGGTGGTCTCATTGCGAGCCTTATCCGAAACTTTATAGACAAAAATGTGGCCTCTCCGAAAACAGCTTAATCGATGACAGGTACGACTTGCAGAAAAGGAGATACTATGGCTTCGATTGTGGTTGTGCGCTCTGTGCCGAAGGCACGCTTTACCCAGATAGTTGAGACCGGCAAGCACCAGCTTCTTGCGGATGAACCGGAAACATTTGGCGGCTCCGACCGCGGACCAGGACCCTATGAGTACTTGCTTGCCGCCCTCGGCACCTGAACATCCATGACTCTCCGCATGTATGCGGAACGGAAAGGATTGGCATTACAGAGTGTTGAGGTGCGGCTCAGCCACGAGCGAATTCACGCCAAAGACTGCGAGGATTGCGAAACAAAAAAGGGGATGCTCGACGAGATCCACAGTAAGATCCATCTGGAAGGAGATCTCGACGAAACCCAGCGAAAACGGTTTTTAGAAATCGCCACGCTCTGCCCGGTGCATCGTACGCTCTCCTCTGAAATCAGGATCCGGACGTCCGAAGGCTAATCAACAACTCCACCCCGGAAAATAGTAAACCGTATTGGGAAAGGCTGGACAGATTTTTCTATATTTTCAAAATCTGTGGACAATTACAGGTTTTGCGGAGATAGCGAAACAAGCGGTTGAGGCCAGGTTTAATGGATTTGAAGTTGTCAGCGACCATGGCTACCTTATGAGGCGGCTTATGCCAGCGGTAAATTTACGCCGTTATGCATCACAAAGAAGACTCTATGAACCAAACGTTAATATTATTAACAAGTATGACAATCGGATTTATCAGCTGGGCAATAATAGCCAATTTCTGGTTAATTCCCTGGCTAAAAATAAATCCATTTCACAAAGGGCTTGCACTTCTGACAATTCCCCATGTGTTTCGTTACATTGGACTTTCTTTTCTAATAACCGGCGTTACAACTTCTCCGCTGGATCCACGCTTTGCTTCACCAGCAGCATATGGAGATCTACTAGCTGCTGTTTTGGCTTTGGTGGCTGTGATGGCATTGTTGATGAAGTCGAGATACTCCGTTTCGCTTTTATGGATCTTTAACATTTTAGGTTTCATTGACTTTCTTGTCGCAGTAATCCAAGGCCTTAGATACACACATCCAGCGGAAATGGGCGCAACTTATTTTATCCCTATTCTTGCTGTTCCACCCCTTTTCGTATCACATCTATTAATCTTTTGGGTGCTAATTATTTATAAAAGTCATAAGAGGTCCTGCAAGTGATAAAGGCAATCATTTTTGATTTGGACGGCACATTGGTTCAAACTGAAATTCTAAAAGCAAAGTCCTACGCCCACGCAGCGATAGAACTAAGTCAAGGAAAAATTATCGAAAATGAAGTGATTGAGGCGTTTAAAGAAGTCGTCGGGCTTTCTCGTAAGGAAGTCGCACAATTCTTGCTAAGTCGATTTAATCTTAATGATAAGGCTCTATCAAAGATGAGCGATTTGAGCGTCATGACACCATGGCAGGCTTTTCTTCAGGTGCGGTTACAAATTTATGAGTCCATGCTTAAAGACCCGTTGACATTGAAGCAATATCGCTGTCCTTACAACCTTGACCTGCTGAAATGGGCTCGGCATCATGACTTTAAAACCGGTCTAGCGACCATGTCTCACTGCCCCCAGGCAAATCACGTATTACTGATTTTGGAAATCAAAGAAGATTTTGATTTTATAGCAACCCGAGATGATGTTGAAAATGGAAAACCTGACCCGCAGATTTATTTATTGGTGGCAAAAGAATTGGAAATTTTACCGCTTGAAACTCTGGTGATTGAAGATTCGCTAACTGGTGTCAAAGCAGCACTGAATGCCGGAATGGGATGCATTGCAGTAACTACTGATTATACTCGTAAAAGTATCCATGCAAGCAGATTGATCTCAGAACGATGGATTATAGACAATCCGGCCGAATTAAAAGGCACAGTCCAAATGTTCATAAAAGCGCAGAATACCTGACCAACTTCATTCCCGCGCCGGTCGACCTTGCTGGCAGTGGCATACGGACATGCGGGTTCCTGTTTTCCGCAACACCCTGGCCTGATCCCAGCCATTGGGCGACCCTCGCCAGCAGTGTCTCGAAGGTAACGGTGTTGATATAACCCGCCATATAGAGTAAAAAAGGTCTATAGGCTGCCGTTAAAATCCTATAGATCCATATCAAGAAAAATAATCCTCATGAATGATTCAGCGAAAATGCCGGACACTACAATAAACAGTATAAGAATGGAATTTGTTTTGATTCCATCGGGTTCGTTCAGAATGGGCGGGGACAAAAAACTTGAACGGGCAGAGGATCATGAAACCCCGCGACACTTTGTCAAATTCAGCAAAGCATTTTTTATCGGCAGATATGAGGTAACTCAAGCGCAGTGGTCTGCGATAATGGACAATAACCCAAGTGAATTTAAGGACGACAAAAGACCTGTGGAAAGGGTTTCATGGAATGATGTGCAAGCGTTTATCCTTGAGCTTAACACTAAAGAAGGAACCAATACATATCGTCTTCCCACGGAAGCTGAATGGGAATATGCGGCAAGGGCAGATTCAGAGCTTTCTTATACTTTTGGCGGTGATACTAATATATTAAGCCAATACGCCTGGTACAGAAATAATTCAGGAGGTGAAACCCATCCAGTCGGTCAATTAAATCCGAATGCCTGGGGCCTTTATGACATGCATGGAAACGTCCATGAATGGTGTCAGGACTGGTTTGACAGGAAATATTATTCTCAAAGCCCCTCAAATGCTCCCTCAGGCCCTTCAACAGGATTGGCCAAGGCGTTGCGGGGGGGCGACTGGGGGAGTGAGGACTGGTATTGCCGGTGTGCATCACGCAGCCTCAGTTTACCGGATCGTCGCAGCAATCGACTGGGTTTTCGTTTGATCAGAATGGTTTAGTTGATTCAGTGTATCTAAGAGAAATATCTGAAAAGTTTTCACCCCCGGGCCAATCGGAGCCGTCCATGGCCTAGATTCGACGACCCGTCTCAGGACCCCGCCTTTTGGTCGGGATCTGTCGACCGGCGGATGACGAGGTTTGCGGTAGACTGACGACAGCATAACTTCCAAATGCCCCCCGCCATGCGGGATCACACATCTGATCATTTGTTTGAAGGTGTGCGATTGGCCATAAAAGCCTCCAATTGATGAAATTTCCAGGTTAGGCTGTCATGTTTACAACCGCTCGACCCTTGTGCTGGCCTTTTAACATTCGGTCGATGGCCTGATCCAGATCGGCCAAGGTAATTTCTTCCACGACGGCTTCCATCATTGGGATTTTCCATTCATCGGCGAGTTTTTCCCACGTCTTGAGCCGGTTCGGCATCGGGCAATTCTGGGAATCGATACCAACCAGGGTTACCCCGCGCAAGATGAAGGGATATACGTTGATAGGCAGCTCAGGTGACGCCACATTGCCGCAACTGGTCACGACGGCATTGGCATTCACAGATTTGATGGAGGTGGCCAGGATATCACCGCCGACCGTGTCGATGCTGCCTGACCAGCGAGACTTGAGAAGCGGACGACCGCTTTTATCTGTAGCTTCTTCGATACTGATGATGCGCTGAGCGCCGATCTCTTTCAGATAATCCGATTCATCAACCAAACCATTGACAGCAGCTACCGTGTAGCCCAATTTTGACAAAATCGCCACGGCAATGCTGCCGACCCCGCCAGTGGCTCCCGATACCAGCACTTCACCATGCTCCGGCAATATGCCCCCATGGACGCTAAGTTTAAAGACTGACAGGGCAGCAGTAAACCCCGCCGTCCCGTAACACATGGCCTCTTTTGAGGTCAGCCCCTTGGGCAGGGGAACCACCCACTGGCCGGGTACCCGAATATATTGGCCAAACCCCCCCGCCGTGTTCATGCCTAAATCATAACTGGTGACGATAACCTCGTCCCCGGGTTTGAATGCGCTATCGGAGCTTTCCGTCACCACTCCGGCGGCGTCGACGCCGGGCGTATGGGGATAGTTTCGCGTTACGCCTTTGTTGCCGCTTGCAGATAGCGCATCTTTGTAGTTCAGCGATGAATAGTGAACCTCGACCACCACGTCTCCCGGAGGTAGGTCATCTATGGTTTTGTCGAGGATCTGACGTGAGTATTTTTTGTCATCGGTTTCCTTTACTACCAAGGCCTTAAATGTTTTGTCTGCCATTTTAAACCTCCACAGGTGTCAGGGTTATCAAAAATACTTCGTGCCGAACCGGCTCCTTTGCCGATTTGGGTTAAATATTCCACAAGTGTCCTTATGGTCATGTCCTGATTTTTAATGGATTAATCCGATGCGACCATATCGCATGCCCCAAAAATTCTGAATAAAACATTTTGACCACTTTGTCCATGTCCACATCTGATTTGAGCATTCCGTCCATTCTCTCTTCATTCAGTCGCCGCTTGAGAATATTTTTTAAACGGATATATCCTTTATTGACCGCTTGGGTCAGGTGGGTCTGCTGGTCACTGAGTTCAAGCGTGAATTTGACAAACATGCAGCCTCCGGGGAAATTGGCACTATCGACCAAGTAATGATCCTTGCCGTTGGTAACGATTTAGCGGGCAATAATTTACAGGCCCACTTCCGGTTTAGTCAGGAAGACTCGGATCCTCGGGACGCGGGTGCTCTAATAGGAAGTGAAGAATATTGTCAGTGAAAGCCGGGTCTTTGGTTAGACCGATATGATCGGAGAATAGAAATAGGGTTTGATCCCACGAGATAGGCGAAGTCAATCGCGAAAAGGCTGAGTCCCCCCGGCGTTCATCCATTAATGCACTTCGGCGCAGCACGACCCCGTCTCCCGGGCCATCTGCGACGATTTCCAAACGCCCGCCAGGTTTTTTTATGCGTGCGGTTTGTTCGGTAGGTACAGCGTCACCGGCGACGATCATGAGGCGAACTGACCCGGGCGGTTTAGCCGGCAAGTCTATCGCTTTGGTAAAGTGATTGGCTCTTTTCAACACTTTTTCCTGATAATCCAGCGCGATTCGTCGGCGTTCCGTTTCATTATCCACTTGAGGCAGGAGATGTCTGATGTCATTCGTTTCACCAGGATCGGCCAATCCCCACTTTTGTCGCTCCCATAGTTTGGGATCAAAGAGATCTTCGATAGGTTGGCCGGCTGTATCCAAGAGGGCATTATGGCGCCCCCGCGGCAGCATCTGGTATAGAGACGGAAACGTCCCGAGCACGGCGGGGGGATATCGGGCCAACAAAAAAGAGGGCCGATATCCCTCAATCAAGTGGACGAGACTCTCCAAGGATCCACCGTTAGGTGTCCCGATCATAATAAGATTCTCAATATGCTTCGCGCCCTCCCAATTAGGTGCAGGTACATGACCGTCGGAAGGCAGGTCATTGCCACCGTAGCGCAAATAATACCGGGCAACAAGTCCACCCATAGAGTGTGCAACGATGTCAAACCGGATCGATGATTTGTCGATGCCATACCGCCGCTTGATTTCGGTTTTCACATAATTCGTCTTTTCCTGAATGAATCGATCCAGGGCCTGCGCGTTTTCGACGATATCTCGTCGCCAGTCGTAATCGAATTGAAAGCAGGTGAAATGCCGATCCCCGTAATCGACAACGCCAGCCTGACTGAGCCCCTTGTCACGATAGCCGCCCACACCCAAGGCGGACAGGATATTGTAATAGGCATTGAGTTCCATGGGAAAACCGATAAAATTCACCACGTATCGATCCAAAGCACCATCCGGTACAACGGAATCATGTGCAGCACGGAGGGCTGTTTTCGGCTGCATAGGCAATGCAATCAAGCGTGCGCCTTCAGCCGTGTTTGGATTGACTTGACCCAATCCAAAGGCGCCCCATACGACCTTTCCCGACTCGCCCTCAATGAGCCGAGATCCCATCAAACCGGGGATCACGATGATAGGATTACGATTCGAGTCTTCATGCTGGGCCAAATCATTGTATAGGCCGGCGAGGTTTGGATGCCGCTGGGGTGTCGAGCAGGCAACGATCCCTGCCATCAGCACCCATACGATGTTCCAGACCACTTTGTGCATCGACGATATCTTCACGGCAATTCCTAAAGAGATTTTTGGATCCGTTCTCGGACCTCCTGAGATAGTCTGGCCTAAGCTTTCATTGTCCCTGTGCCAATTTCATCCTGGAGATTTGATAAGAGGCCGCTTTTTAGGAGCGGATTAAATGGGTATATAAGATTGTGTATGGTATTATCTAATTACCGGATTTCTAAATTGTTTACAAGTTCGTCATCATCTCGCAGTTTCAATTCCCAATAAAAATAGTGCGGTGCCTCGGATACCCATTTAAATGTTGTATAATATGCAAATATAGACAACAAAATAGGCAATCAGATAATTTAAAAAATTGGTATTTATATTCCTAATTTGTTAATATATTTCGGCGCTATGGAAGAAGGAATCATCCAACGCGCCCTGGGCGAGAAAATCGTTTCTTTAGCTGGAATGTTCCCGGTAGTTTCTCTCACCGGTCCCCGCCGGTCTGGAAAAACAACCCCAGCCCGGGCAAAGTTTCCGGATTATGCTTATGTCACCCTCGAAAACCTGGATGATCGCCTGGCTGCAGAATTTGAATCCTTTATCATAGCAGAACACATCAAATCCCGGTGGCATGCGGGCCGCCGCCCGAACGTTTTTTTCTGGTGAAATCGCACAAGCCGCGTAATTGATTTAATTACTCGAGGCAGGTGCTCAGTTAGGGGGCAGTGGAAATTAAATCAGGCGAAACGCTGTACGAAAAGTTTTTTAACGGTCTTAGATATTTCAAGTGCTTGTCTTGAGCACCCGGCGAGCACTTCTATCTGGTATATGACGGCGATCGGTATCTCACCAGAAAAAATGGCCAGGCCGTTGGGTTGAAAAGCATTTCCAAATTACGCTGAGGTCAGAAATGTCCGGACCTACAAGAAAAAAGAAAAAGATGAGTGTTCGTTCCGGCAAGCTGCGAATTGCAGATCACTGGAACGCCATCAGCATCATCGCCAGTTCTCAAGCCAATCCTTTAAAGGCAGTTGCCGAATTTGTGGAAAACAGCATCGATGCACGGGCAAAACAGATCGTCATTGTCAGGGGTAAAAAGAAGGGAGCGTTCTATCTCAAGATTAGCGATGATGGCGAGGGCATTCCAAGAGATGAACAGGGTTTGCCGGATTTTCGTCGTGTGGCGACCCATATCTGTGATTCTATCAAGAGACAGTTCAAGTCAGAGGGCGCCAAAGGGATTCAGGGAGAATTCGGTATTGGTCTTCTTAGTTTCTGGACGGTGGGCCAGAACCTCAGCATGACCTGTTGCGGTGCTGATGGGAAATCATACCAGATGACCATGGCCAAGGATTCGCCGGATTTTGCGGTCTCGAAGAAGCGGATATTGCTTCCCTTTAAGGGGACCGACCTGATGATCTATCCCCTGCTGCCGGGTTTACGGTCTTTAACGGGCGAAAAAATTCAACGCTATCTTGCGTCTGAACTCAGGGACCGGATCAAAGAGACAGAGGTAACGGTCAAAGTTATTGATCGAACCGGCCGCAAAGAGTTTGTTGTGGTCCCACGGCAATTCACCGGACGACTGCTCCATGATCTCAAGCCGGCTGAAACCGCACAGGGTGATATTTATCTTGAAATTTATCTCAACGATCCGGGTTCCGTAAACCGCGTTGGTTTATATCGACGTGGTACGCGAGTCTTGCCTTCGATCACTGAACTAGACCACTTTGAAAAAGAGCCATGGACTGCCGGGTATCTCCAGGGCATTGTGGATGCGCCGTTTTTATCTCTCACCCCGGGGACGCGCCATGGCATTATTCGTGATGATCATTTTGAGGCTTTATGCCGGGCAATGATACCGGTTGAAAAGCACCTTCAAAAAATCATCGAAGAACAACGCAAAGCTGAGGAAGAGCGGTCCAGCCGCCAGGTTCTGCGTAGGGTCCAGCGTGCTCTCAAAGAAGCATTTTTACGGCTTCCGCAAGAGGAATATGACTGGTTTGATATTTATGGCGGTAAGCCTAAAAATAAATCGAGGCGCCTTTTTTCCAGCGGGCCCATACGTGGAGATTCCCGCGAAAAAAACGACCGTGAAATTGAGAATCCTGAAGATGTGTCGGAACTGCTTGATAATGACAGCAACCTGAAACGGTTTTTCGATTATGCTGGCCCTTTGTACAGCGCTCTGATTTCTCCTAAATCGAGTGTCGTTTCGGTTGACAAGCGCAAAAAATATCGCGTTATCTGCAGAGACCGCTCCCGCAGAGTCGTTTTGGAAAACTTGGAATACCAATGGAATATTTTGGATGGAGAAGGCCATCTCAATGAGAATCACCGTGAATCGATCACTTTCATTGCACCTCCAGAACCGTGCCTGACAACATTGGAGGTGATTGTTCGGCAGGGGGATAAGACCTGCAGGGATGAGGCTTTGATAACCGTCACCGATTCTCTCATTGATCAATCATCCAATACCGGAAAAGCGAATAAAGGACTTCCCGGGTATACCTATCGTCGGGCGCCGGGTGAAATTTGGCGTTCACGATACGATGAGGAAAAAAACGTCATTGTCATTAACAACGGGCACAGGGACTTTGTATATGCCGGCAAACAGAAAGGCCGCAAGCTGCGCTATATTTGCCGCCTGTTTTGTAAGGAACTCGTTCGCCACAATTTCCCAGGGCTGCAAACGAACGAACTTCTTGAACGGATGATCGAGCTATCCTTGTATACGGAAGAGCATTTAAAATAACAAAATCATTATTTATAACTCAATTTAAAAAAGGGTTGAGGGAAGAAGGAGGCTTATTTATCTGGTGTCGTTGTCCAAAGAGTAGACAGATGGAGATATGACTTTTGGTCGCTTTGCTAAATCCGTAAAAGAGCTCTTTGAAAACCGGTCTATTGATGATTGGCCAAAGAGCTGCACCATTTGGAGAAGGGGAAAAAATGAGTAAGATTGCATTTGATTTCGTTGACCACGAATTTGAACACACCGTGAAACTTCGCGTACGATTGGTTACTGGAGCCGTTGGTGAGTCGAATTCTACAAATGAACAAATTCAAGAAGAAATAAATAGTGAGAAGCAACGGAAAATTGAAATTTTAGAAGGGCTGATCGAAAGTTGGAACAAAGGTGCGGACATGGATAAATGGTTTCGCCAAATGCAGTTAGATCAATCGATGGTCTGATCGAATTGATGAGGATGGATAATGAATATGGCGACTGCATTTTCGGTCTTTCGAAAGGTCCTGAATCCGGATCAACGGATCTAACGGCTGAGGTGAATGTAACCTGAAGTGCCTAAAGAAAGGCAAATTAGTGCGCTACAAAGTCGATAAATGTATCGTTTGCAATACTAACAGTGTCACCTACCCTTGGGTGTGTTTTGAGTGCGCAGAGAAGCATCGTAGAAAGGAAAAGAGAGCGAGGCTTTCGTTTGGGATTTCGTCGGTTTTTTTTATTATCACCGTCTCTTTATTATATCTTGAGTGGAGTCCATTGTTAAAAATTGCAGTAGGGCTGCCCGTATGTATTATCACGATATATTTTTATCAACAAATGGAGAAGGCAGCTCTGAATACCCCTAAAAAACTAACAGAGTACCACAAATATAGGCTAGAACAATTAGAACTGTACGAAAAAGAAAAGAAAAGGAGAGAAGAGGCCTAATCAACCCCTAATCAACGTATGTAATGGAACCTATCGACATATTTCCAAACGAGGCATCACGTGACAGTTCATACCTGCAAAGGGAAAATCGAAAAAACAAATCCTTGCTCTTTTTGAGGCCCAAATATTTCCAGCACAACATTATCCATATTCTGCAAAATTGGGTTAGAGCCTCAGATTAAAATTCAATATGCAATCATGGTATCTACAAATCCCACCCTGTGGTATTGAAAGTCCCGTCAGAAATGATGATTATTAGCATACGCAAGGAATCGGGAAACAGCAAAAAGCTCCAATGCAACCGGAAGGCTTGATCCTTTTTTCGATTCCTTGCGTTCGCGTTTGACCGAGCTAACCCCACCATTTAATCAGTCGGCCCGATGCCTGACCTGTTTGACGGGTTGTGGATTTCACCAATCCTGTAAATCTCCCAATCCGCCTGTACCAATCAAGAAAAACAGGAGGATCCGCGTGAAAAACCTTGCAAAGAAACTCAGCTTAGTATTTGCGGCTGGCTGCTTGGGCGGCCTTTTAAACAGCCTGGCAGTTTGGATTTTCGGAGAAGTCGGCATTACTTCTGCGTTCGGAGTGAAAATAGCGCCTCAGCTCTCCGCCCTTTGGTTATATCCTCGCATTGTCTGGGGAGGTCTATGGGGTTTCCTCTTCCTCCTGCCGTTCATGCGTAACCGATTCATTTACAGAGGTTTGCTCTTCAGCTTGGGTCCTACCATCGTACAGCTTTTGATTATTTTCCCCATGAAAGCAAATAAAGGGGTTATGGGATTAGATCTCGGCCTGCTCACACCCTTAGCTGTATTTGTATTCAATGCAATATGGGGCCTCACTTCATCAATCTGGTTGAGATGGACGAACAAATAGGATGACCGTATAAACATCTAACAGCTAGTGACGCATAATTTCCCATATCGGCTCAGCAATCTGACTTCGTTGGGAGCTTTTAGTGGACAGTGGAATGAGAGGGCCAGATACACCTGTGGGTGGCCCATTGAGGATTGATGAGCCACCCAGCTTTAAGGAGGTCAGATGAAAAATTAAATCATCTGAATGGCAAGAGGCAAAATAGCCCTTCACCATAATTATAAAATAAGTTCCGTACGATGAAATTCAAGGTCGTAAAATTCAATGACCTCTGGCAAAGCCGGAGGAATGGCTTGTGACTCGCTCAAAGCGGTATAAAACCATTATTTCGGGCAACCAACCGGTCAATCAAAGGTATCAGTTATCGACCCTGCCGGATGAAAGCGGTCTGCTGTTAGGCTGGATCTGCACCATGAAAACCAGATATTTATCTTTTTTTATACGTACTAAAAAAGCCTTTTCCCAAGATTTATTGCCTCCTCAAAGTAATGCGCCACCCCTCTATGCTCTATGTCCCCTGCATACAGGTCACCAACTGTTTTAGCATTTAACGAATCTTTAGCCGTTTGCCTAATAAGTGGCGTCGCATCATCGCAAAACCTTCTGAATAGTGGTGGTATTATACCGGAAGTTATAATGATAATGGCTCGACGCCTCTTATTCGAACGAGGTGTTGGACATCCTGAGATAGTGAGCATTTTTCCTCGCGGCTTAGCAAAAGTCCAGCAGATCCTCTCGAGGAAAGTCATCATTACGGCAGTGGCATGCCCCATATGTACGGGTGTACCAAAGATAAGTAAATCGGATTCGAGAACATCTTTTTTGATATGATCCATATCATCATGTATCGTACAACTGGCAACGGGCTTTTTAGTCTGACTATCCCGGCAGGCGAGGCAATTCCTGCAAAACTGGATATCGTGATCAATCAAGTGTAACTTCGTGACATTGCAGTTCGGGGATTTGGATTTAACTCCCTCTATCGCCTTTTCGATCAGTAGATCAGTTGCTTTACCTTTTCTCGGACTTCCTACAATCGCCAGAAGATTCATTATCTGTGGTTCTCCGAATTAATTCGAGCTTAAAATCCCGCTGACTGATGACAACATTTAATGCGCTCCCGCAAAGCCGGTGGAAGGTTTTATGAACCGCTCAAAGCGCTATCCCGAATATTTCCATCAAATTTCCGGGCTATGTATGGCGGTATGTTTGCTTCTGTATGCCTCATCAGCTATGAAGGACCTCCGAAACTAATCTTTTTTTTATTTGAAAAGTCGGCAGTTGTAAGGCTAAATGAAAGGGAGCCAGCGACAAACAGCAGGTCAGCTTCAGGTTGAGACTAACTACCGATTATTAATGCGATATGGCAAAAATTGTCAAGTTTTTGGGATGTTGATTGAGAAATGGATTATTTAAGGCGCGTTTCCAACTTGGATCTGCCTTGCCACTTCAAGGGATGGAGGATAGTGGTTTGTCTGCCACTCACGCTGCATCTGTAAAAGGTCTTTCATTGGCGCTTTCAAGTTTGCTGGATTTTACATGACAATCGTCGCAAAGAGCCCAAAGAAACTTTGGATCTGGTTCATACAGGACGCCGCCTTTAAGCCCGTATCCTCCAGACGTTTTCGTTATTTTTATTTCAAGATCACATCCGCAATTGTGACATCGACCCTGGTAGACACAATGGTTTTCTCCACTATTTTTTTCGAACATTTTATTGATTGTTTCAATGCTAATGACCACTGAAAACTTCCAAGGTAATGCATACATGTCACGAATACCTCTGTGACAGTGCCCGTTTATTCCCATGCTCAGTAATGCTGGCACTATTCCTCTCTTTTTTGGTTGGTGGTTTTGCCGACACATGATGCTTTTATTGTCTGAAAGTTTTAATTAACCAATTGCCGTTATCTTTAACCATCGTGAAGGCAGCTTGGAATTTAGCTTTCCCATACCAGGTGTTCACAGTAACAAGTGCTTCCTCACCGTTTATCTTTATATCAGGATCAGTCATTTCTAATTTTCCAGCTCTTGTCCATAATTCAGGATCGGCTGATTCTATATCGCTTGCCTTTAATTCACCACCCATGCCTTTGTAATAAATACCGTCATCATGAAAAGTTGATCGAATGCCTTTTAATCTACGCTATTACGTGTATCGGTATAGTTCTGTAAAAGATCAACTATCTGCTTTTCATCCTCATTTGCTGGTTTGTATTCGGTTAGGGGGGTGTCGCAAGAATTGAACAGGAAAATAGAGGATATAATTACATTAATAATTATGATTCTTTTCATGCGTTGCCTCCTTTATAAAATTGATGCAACCTATTCGAAAGAATTAATTGGCTGACATCAATCTTACCTCTTCCCTGCACATTCCCCGACCGGTCCCTGCAGGAAAGGATTTCGGATACCTCAACAACCAATCCATAGAACCCTGCATGCCCACATACTTGCCAGTTCCCGAAAATACCTTCGCTGTGCCAGGGGAGGTGCCAGGGGCTGAATCCTTGGCGGCCTTCTCGACAAGCTCCCAGACCAATTTATCACCATCACTGTCCGCCCATGTCTCGAAGGCTCTGAGCCGGCTTCCATCTTTGCCTCTATGCAGGACACCCACAATGTGTACGGAGGCTTCGTGAAATGGTCCGTCACCACTGTCATTGACTCTTACCCCCAAGGTCTCGAATTGTATAATCATCTGTTCCTGATCGAGTTTATAGACTTTCGGTGTATGTCCATAGTAATGGGTACCTGTGAATTTTAACTCCTTTGCCTCTTGAGAAAAGGTGACGCTTCCCCAGATAACCGATATGACCAGGACTATTAATGAAACAATTAAATAACGCTTCATTTCGTGCCTCCTTTCGAATAGAAATGACAGTAACAATGTGACTTTTTGCCAGTGCCACAAGTAAATTTGACACATCCGATTATAGAAACACTAAAGTGACGACTCGAATTTATCAAAGGGTCACCTTGCCGGTTCTGAAAAGCCTACGACCGTTGCCTATACAATAGTTCAAAGAACTTGCAGACACCGCGCGCAGCGTCTGCAAAGCGTTACACACCGTTATTTTTTGACTAAAATTTTGTTGTCTTCGCCCTTGTCGACCACCTTGGATTCAGGGCCGATTAACGTGTTCTTGTTACCGGTGCAATAAAAGTCAGCGTTTGATGCCGTGAAGCCGCTGAAATCGTTCCTCTCCAATAGGTTGCCGCTTCCCTTGAAAGATTTCCATGATAGGGTGCCTATGGCCCAAGCGCCGGTTCCCATTATTTTGTTATTGGAAATGTTCCCATTTGACCCGAATTGGGTTATCCCCTTCGTTTTTGGGCCGTTGTTAAGTTCAATCTGGTTTTCCTGAATGATCGTTCCGTCTGAAAGGGATATGATACCGGATGACAGTGCGCCATTGGCTTGAATATTATTTTTTGTTATGGTTATTTTCGAATTTTTTTTCGGATCCGTCGCCCCGGACTTGTCGAAAAACCACCCAACCACTATGCCGCTCGGATAAGTGATCGGGCTTGGAAACGGACATCCGTCTGAAGGCGTTATAATTTCGTTTTCCGTTATGGTCACACTGCCACGGCCGTCTCCGTCAAGATAGTTGTCCAATGATTCAATCGAATTCCGAGACACATTTTTGATGGTGTTGCCCTTTACTTCGATTGTTGCCCCCCATGTCCACGGGAAAAACACACCGTGGCCCATGGTTATTTTTGGGTTCTCGCATTTTAGATCGATCTCGTTGTTTTCAACGAGCAGTTTTCCGGTGACGGCTCCGGGAAGAAATTTTTCCTTGTGCGCAAAGCGGGTCCCGAGAATGATACCCGTTTGAACCAGGACGAAATCTCCGCCTTTCCACTTAATCGGCAACTTGAATGGCTGAACGTTTGTGATTTTGTTTCCGGTAATTTCAGCACCGCTGGTGAAAGGAAAATGCATCGGAGACCAGGTAACTCCATCAAAATGAATGTGTTTTATCTTGATTTTGGGGCCCGGACCCGGTAGCGGGAGATCCGTCGAAGGTAGCGGGCTGTGAAAAACCCAGAAACCGCCAAGTATTCTTGTCAACGGCCGACCGTTGCTGTCACTCTCACCCCATACCGCAACATCGTTTTTGATAGTCACCCTTCCCTTCGGGCCGAAATCGAAGTTGCCCTTCAGCAGGACGGTTCCCCCTTTGTCAATTGCCTCCTGGACCGCTTTGACATCTTGTGCAGAGTCACTTTGCCCTGTGACGATAGAATCGAATGAGGGTGTGGATAAGGTAGAAGCCTAGGTACGTACAAGATAGGAACAACCCGATGATCGATAATACGGCAACGTATCTTTTCATCTTATTTCTCCTTTCGTTACGCTGTTTTTTCAAACCGCCTGGAGGTGTCATCCCTCCAAAATATGATCGGCTGATTAACCGAGCTGATAATTGGGCCCCCGGTATGCGAAAATCAGGAACACCCATAAAAGGCTTATATTGCGAAGGAGATGCACAGCCGAAACCTTCTTCCGCAGTCGTGGGTGGGTGGCTGTGCCCTACTTCAGCAAAGCAGCGGCATTCCTTCTCGGCAGAATACAGCCTGCAGCATCATTCCATTCTAAATCCGCAACTTTACAGGTGTTTACTGATGAGTAATCCAAACCATTGTTCTGAAATAGAGAATCGCCGGCAATTGTCCGGGGCGATCTGCGCTCAGTCGTTGAGGGTGGCGTCTGACACCATTAAATCACTTCTGGAGAACAGCTAAAATAGGCAGGAGCATATTGAAAAGTCGCAATTAATCAACAAAATCGATATGATTAATTATTTTTTCTTTCCCAATTATACACAATTAGGTATACATAAAATGGGTTCTTATAACTGTTAAAACGGTTCAGTTTTTTCATTATTCGCTCAATAAATTATAGGAGCCGTATGAAAAAGCTTGAAACAATTCAGTGTGATTTGGCCGCATACAAAATCACCCTTCAATTCAACGGCAGTGAATCACCTCTCGTCGTCCAATTCGATACACCTTCCAGGCGGTTTTATTTTTCGGTCATTGCCCTGATCATTACTGAGATGAAAAAGCATGACCGGCCGGGCTTTGTTCATATGCACCGGTATCAGGACATTCTGACTCGGCTCGACACATCTCTCTCGGGTAAAAATTCATCCAAGACATGTGGATGGCATGTGGGCCAAAATCAATATGGCATGGCGTCACCGGCTGCCGGATCTTGAGTCGGCGGCGCTCTTTAAGGTCCTCGATCGGGATCTCGTCTCACCCTATGAAAAAGGGGGAAAATACAGGTACCAATGCTCCGAGGCAGAGTGCGACGTCTGGGCCAGTCTTTTCGGCTACGATGAAAACAACAAATGGCGGTTCAAATTTGCATTCGATGCGGCATCGATCGGCTCGAATGATATATCCCTCACATTGGGCGATCTGCAAGGACACGGCGGCCTGGGAAGAATTTATTCGATCGACTCGATATTCGTCCCCGAGCCGAAGAAAATTTGAATGAATCGAGGGTTGTAGCGAAGGCAGAAACGCCCTCGCAAAACCGGCCGCGTCAGGTCAAAACCCGCAATATCATCTGGAGCGGTGCGGCCGTCGCGGCGGCAATCATCGCCGTTGTCGTTTGGCGCGTTCGCTATCTACAAAGCACCTGTACCGACCGAAAGCGTCGACCTGGGCACTGCGGCCTACCCAAGCAGCGGCAAACCGTCCCTGGCGGTATTGCCGTTTGATAATTTGACCGGCGACCCCCAGCAGGAATATTTCAGCGATGGTATCGCCGATCAACTGATAACCAGCCTGTCGCAAGGACCCTATCTTTACGTCACCGCCCGCACCTCCAGTTTCACCTTCAGAGGAAAACCGATGACGGCCCAAGAAATTGCCGCGAAACTGGACGTGAAATACCTGATCGAGGGCAGTGTCCAGCGTGGCGGGGATCGGTTGCGCATCAATGTTCAATTGATTGACGGCCAGACCGGCAATCACATCTGGTCAAATAGCTATGACCGTGATTATGCCGACTTGTTCACGCTTCAGGACGAAATCGGCATGGCCGTGCTGGCCGCTCTGAATGTTCAAATCACCGGCTATGCGGCTGGCGCGCTGCGGCACTCACGGCCCGGCAACCTGAAAGCATATGAATACTACCTGAGGGGTCTGTACTACCATCTTGGCCGTAAACGTGATGACGTTCTAAAGGCACGCCAGTTCTTCGAGGAGGCGATCCGCATCGATCCCGATTTCGGCCGGGCCTACACATGGCTGGCTAACACTCACCTGGATGAAATCGAATTGCGTCTGACAACCCAGCGGGATCAGGCCATGGAAAACGCCGAAGAGGCGGTCCGCAAGGCCCTTGCCGCAGACCCTGACCACCCGCCGCATGGCACGTTGAGCCGAATCAACCGGATTAAAAAAGACATGGGCAGCGCCATCATGTATGCCCGCAAGGGCGTTCAACAGGGGCCTACCGATTCAGGACAGCATTACATGCTCTGCCTGGCGCTGCACATGGGAGAGGAGTTTGCGGAAGCCGTCGATGCCTGCAAGGACGCTCTGGTGCTCATGCCGTTCAGACCGACGAACTATATTGTCCAGCTGGCATGGTCTCTGGTGGGAAACAAACAATATGAAGAGTCGATACCCTTGTTCAAAGAGGTGATCGATCGCAGCCCCAAATCATTTTCCACCTATCTGGCATACAAAGGGCTTACTGCAGCGTACCAACTGACCGGCCGGCATGCCGATGCCAGTTGGGCGGCACAGAACGTGAAGCGAATGAACCCGAAATTTTCTTTGGAAAAAGAAGCCAGGTTGTCACCGGCTAGGGAAGGTCCCTTTAAAAAGCGCATCATGAATGCCTACCGCGATGCCGGACTGAAGTGATCTTTTTGTTTCCGGTTTTTCAGCCCGTTCTGTCGCGCCAATCAGTCTTGTCTGGCGACCGGTCCCGCCAGCAAAGAGATTGATTTGCTGACTCAGGTTCAAATTCGCCGTGTTTCCTCTATATATTCTTGATAATTTAACCTTGGTGCATCGAGGCAAACCGCAAGTGCCTTTTCGCTGGCAATTTCAATGAGTTCGCATAGAAACAATCGCCGTCCAGCATTTCTCTTGAACATAGTTAGTGTCCATCCCAAAATGGCCTTTTTTTCGCTGGGTCCCGCCATGGCGGGATTCTCCGCAGGTTTCCGGCTGCGGCGTACGATAAGTACGCCTCGCCGACGCTTTTGTATGGCCTTGCCGAGCAAAAAAAATTCTCATTGATGAATTGGACACTCAATAGAGCCATCACCCTTTCATGGATGGACACTAAATAAGTGGTGATTTCATAACAGTTTAGAAAGCTGTGATCGGCATATATGCTTGACCGAGTGTGGATGCGGCGGTGGTGGAAATTATTAATTTTCATTGTGCCAAGAATTTTCTTGCCGGGGGATTGACCTGATACCGGTGGTTGGGTAAACAATAGAGTGAACAAACTAACGAAGGGGAGAGAGATATGTTTCGCCACATCCTATGCCCGACCGATTTAAAAGAGCGCGCCTACATCGCCATCAAAAAAGCCACCCAGATTGCCCACCAGTTCAATGCACGGGTGACGATGCTCAACGTCCATGCAGAATTCATGGATAAGCACGAGCGCGAAATGCTGCGGGTCAGCGTCGAGAAGATCAAAGAAAAATATCGACAGATTGCCATCGAATCAAAAGAAGAAATGAAAGCCGTCATCCATGAGCTACATGCGGACGACATCGAGGTAAACTATCTGCTTCACAAGGGCACACCGGCAGAAACCATTGTCGAGGTCTCCGCTCAGGAGGGGGTGGATCTCATCGTGATGTGTACGGACGGCAGAGACAACATAAAAGACTTTGTCACTGGCACAATAACCGAACATGTAATAAACAATGCCCCTTGTCCGGTACTCGTGATTCCCTATCGAAAATAACCCTCGAGGCTTCCGGCCCGCCTGCCCGATGTCAGATACGTTTCGAACAGGAAACAAGCCGCTTGGCAGATCCACTATCGAAAGTCCCTCCAAATGCCAACCGTTCTTTCTCATCCAGCAGTTCCCATAGCCATCGGCCTTGCCCTTGGTCGCAAGGTCATCCCTGCACGCTTGCTAATGGTCGGTATCGCCATATCGGTATTGATGTCAGAGATCATATGGGTGTGGCTGCCCTGCGTGATTATAGGGATCTTCATGGCAGCCATACGATGGCGAACGGCAAAACGGAAGGTGGATATATTCAGCTCTATAATTTCATGAAATTTTTAAAGGTACATACAATTGATTTACGCACAACGATGCAGCAGGGGGTATGGTGTCTAACGCAAAGTTTTCAATAAAGACGAGATTTCGCTTCGGCGCAGCGGTCATTTCTCTTTTGACCTGCACGTCAGTTGCGATTGTGGTCTATTACTATCTCAGAGATCTTGCCACCCGGGAGGTCTATAAGGAGACCGAAATATTTATCGGCACCGCGGACGCCACCCGGCGATATGTTAAGGACGTACTGCGGCCCACCATGGGTGATCTGCTAACCCCGGACAGATTCATCCCCCATGCCATGTCTACCACTTATGTGGGGCGTGAAATCATGAACCGCTTGGGCAAAACCATTTCCCTGATCGAACAGCAGGTTCAGCGGATGAGACGTGAAGAAGCCGACCGTATTTTCCAATAGTTAGCAATGGTCGCCGGGAGCAAGATCGTCAACGCATATACAGCTCCGATATCTTTTTTCACTCGTGAACGACCACCGCGTACGAATCACCACACATCCCGGATTCCGTTTCCACCGCAGCCCCTATCGCACCCTGCAATAAAATCCGCAACAGATTCTACCAGAGTCCAATACCATAAATATTGAATTCTATTTTCGCGCCCAGATGTTTCTCCATATTTTTAGTCAGTTCCAACCGTCGTGGATCTCTTTCCCATGCCTGCCAATGTTCAATGGTCGTCCATTTGCTGATCACAATGCACTCCTCCGGGCGCTCCAGATTAAAAAATGTTTCACCGGAAATGTACCCTGGTTGCCGCACGGCAAGGGCTCTGATTTCGACAATATGCGGCAGAAAGATCTTTGCGTTCGTTCCATCCTTTGCAAGGCGCTTGATTAAAACTCCAATGGCCATGTTGTGCTCCTATGTGTGACCCTAAACGATCTTAAACAAAATAGGAATACGGCTTCACTCTTGAATGTCTTGGACCCGGGGCATCCTCGATTTTCGCTCAATTAGGGTGTGACCTATAAGTTTCTATTCCAGTAGCCTGCTAAATGTGAAGAGACTCATCAGGGTAAAAAATGAGAGAAGAACCTAAATGCGGGAGAATCCGAATTGAAGAGAGGAACAGAAGTGTATGAGAAGCGTGTCGCTGGCCGCAGTCCAAGCGAAAATTGAGTAACAGAAGCGATTCAGGTTCTGCTATACCTTAACGGGCCATTTCCCATAATATATATTTATGACAACGTCCGGCCTGCTTTCAATGATTGTATTGTAATAAGCGCTAAACCCTATTCGTTGCCCGTGCATACGGGAATTGTCAACCCGTTGCGTGACAAATGAATCTCCCTGCGGTACGCCGCGGGGAATTAGAACCTGAGACAGATTAATAGAGATTCACCGGAATCTCGGCCCACCGGTAGGGTTGCACTGTTATGCACACCAATAACCATAAGACAGATACGATCAGCTTCAAGAAAATCGTTCTGAATATTTGCGACCTATCGTTCCTGAATCGCTTTATGCTGGTATCAATTCGAACCGATGGATGTTTTCCAACTCTGTCCAAAATCCGCAAAAGGTCGAATTTCCTGTATCTCAAAAGCGACATACGCATGAATCATCTTGTTGGCGATCTCCGAGCCGACTTTTTGGGCGATCAAGGCTCTTATGCCCGCCAATTTTTCCCCTGACTTCTGGCATTCGGTCATCGTCATATAAACCCGGACGCCCTTCCATTGCGGCGGCGTTTCTCCCGGCTCCATTATCATGAAAACGGCGTTCGGGTTTTCAGACAGGTTGGAAAGGGTGCGGTTGGTTCCCATTCCGACAACAACGGTTTTTTCATCCGCCATGTGAGCCGATCCGAAATAGGCCACATCGACCTGACCCTTTTTGTTAGCCGTACTAAGTGTACCTAACCGCGGTTGTTTATTGAAATAATCCATCAACTCTTTAGACATGGGAAGACCTCCTTAAGATTTTGAATGAGTTCATCCGTGCAAAGCATCTAATCTGAAAAATCCATGGTATCTTTTCAATACCGGATCAGAACCTGAGGATAAATACCTAACTACCAGCCGCCCGTTTTGCCGTTTGCCAGGCATTTTCAAGAAGCGTCAGGGTTCCTGGACGGCTTTCGGTCTTTAAGCCATATTTCTGGTTGAATTCCTCTGTGTTTTTCTTTAATTCATCTTCACCCAAAACGGTCGTGGGCAAAAGAAGGCTTCGCTCGTAGTTTCCCATAAGACGTTGCAAGATCTCGTCCCTTTTTCGAATCAGCTTTTGGGGAACATCCGAAGACAAGATCTTTTTCCAATGCCTTGAAAACCCGGCGTTCATGAACATGGTCCCTGCGCACAGGCACTGTTCTTCATAATAGTTTTCTCTACCACCGATGATCAGCCCCACACAATCGTCCACCGGTTCTTCATTCTCCATTGGGAGCATCACCGGTACGCGGATATCTTTGAAAAGTTCGTCGGTGTTTTTCAGAGCGTTACCGCATAGCCCGTAACCGAGAAGAACAGCGTCGACAAGTGGGGCGATTTCTTCTACTGCTGCCTTGATCTCCCGTTTTAAGGTTTGTATGCTGGAATGAAGTCCCACCTCCATGACCCGGATCAACACCGCAAGCCCATCTGTTTCGAATTTTTCGGCAGGTGTTACTCTGCTTACACGTTGAGGCGTATCATATTCCAGAATTTCTATCAAATCCTGGGAAAATTGATCATCGACAACCAAGATTTCCGAAATTGTTGAATCATTTGAAAGGATATGAGCAAATTCCAGTTCCAATATCTGACATGTCACCACACCCAGTTTGGTCATTTGTAACTCCGATACGGATGAATCCTTTTGTCTGCAGGATCAAACCTTGATTGTCACGTGTCGAAGGCACGCTGCCCATTGTGTATTATCAGGATGACAACATCGAAACCAAACAAAGGGATATCTGCGATCCGGCAAAGGTTATGGCGGTTGTTAAAAAAACGTTCCGTTATTCGAACGTTTTTTTCTACAACCACTTATACCACCCTTCCCTATTTCGGAATTTATTTTGGAAAAGCGGTATAATTCCTAATCTGCCAGAAGCAATCCTCGTTTGACAACTCCTTTTTACTGATTGAGCATAAAAAATAAACGCGGATTCAAACTGACTTTCCGCGTTTTATGGGTGGGATTTCCAAAGAGATAGTGTTTAAGCAGATCTTCAGTGGTGTCTATAACAAAGGCCTTGCAAGCGCTGGGTGTCTGGAAAGAAAAGCGGGATTAGTATCTTTTTCTGCGAAATGATTGTTTGGAACGTTTTCCGCCCGGGTTGGCCGGATTAACCTTGATGTTTCGGCCCTCTAACAATTTTCCGTTTAAATCCTTGATTGCGGTGTCCGCTTCCGAGTTGTTGGGCATTTCAACAAAACCGAATCCTTTGGGCCTGTTGGTAAACTTGTCCATGATAACTTTTGCACTCTCAATTTCACCGAACGCGGCAAACATTTCCCGCAGACTGTCCTCTGTGATGCTGTATGGTAAATTACCGACATAGATATTCATATGGTATCCTTTCAACCTGTTAACCCAAATATTGCATGAATGTTTTCCACGAAAATAAAAAGGCATTTCCTCATTTTGAGAAGAAATGCCTTTCCGATTCAAAATTGGAGAACTACACGACAGTCACATTAACAGCGGCAGGACCTTTTTGTCCCTGCTCTATGTCGAATGTAACTTGATCGCCTTCATTGAGGGATTTGAAACCGGAAGAATTAATTCCTGAATGATGAACAAAAACATCCGGTCCGTCTTCCTGCTCGATGAATCCGAAACCCTTGCGGTCATTGAACCACTTAACGATTCCACTAGCCATGACAACCTCCTCCTTTCATAAATGTTCTCAACGTCTCTATCTGGAGGATGCCACAGTAACGAATGGATTATTCCTCAGACTGAACGGCCCTGCCAATTTGTGGTAGGGCTTAATTGATTAGATCAACGATAACCCCTATTTGAACCGAATGCAAGTGAATTATCGATCTTTTTTCGCCAGTTTTTCATCAGCTGACTTATCATTCGGATCATGGTTATAGCTCAATGTCATATTGTCCCCGTGCTCTGGCCCAGAGGCGCCATGATATCAATCGATAATTTTATGCATGGAATCAGATCTTTAGCTCGATAAAACCATTTAAAATCTACCGTTTAGAAGGGAGGAAGTGCGATGATGAAAAAACTTGCTTTAATTTTGGTTTTGGGTCTGGCCTTATCTGCCATTTCAGGAACCGTTCCGGTGGTTGCCGCCGACAAAGTATATATTAACGGATTTCGATGCCGCCTATCCACCTTTCTCATTCATCGACAAGGCTGGCAATCCGGCGGGATTCGACATCGATGCAGTTAACTGGATCGCCAAGGAAATGGGCTTCAAAGTCAAGCACCAGCCAACAGATTGGGCGGCGATCGTTCCCTCACTGAAGGCCGGTAAAATCGATTTCATCGCCTCGGGCATGAGCATTACCCCGGAGCGTCAGGCACAGGTCAATTTTACCGAACCCTACTGGCAGGTCATCCAGTTGATGGTGGTCAAAAGAGACGCCAATTATTACGGTCGATCAATGCCTGGAGGCGGACCGTAAGATCGGGTTGCTACGCGGCAGTGCGGAGTATAAATGGGTCACCGAAAATCTTTTGAAAAAAGGCTATAAGTTCGAACTCCGGCCGTACGACACCACGCCACTGGCTATCGAAGATGTGGCCAACGGCCGCATCGACGGGGCGACGGTTTCCAACACTGCACTCAAGGAAGCCACCGACCGTGGTCTGCCAGTGAAAAGTATTGGCCGGTACGGTCAACCGGATGTCAACTACGGTTACGCCGTTCGCAAAGAAGACAAGGAATTTTTAGACAACTTGAACGAAGGACTCAAGCGATTGAAAGCTTCCCCGACCTGGAAGGAACTGGTCAAGAAGTGGGACATGAAGTAATATCTTTATACCAGGACACGGAAGGCGGTGGTGCTGCGTCTTCTGGAAATTCAAATTGAACAACGATACTGGCGACAATGGAAGCAAACGGGAAGGCCGCGCTGAGAAACAAGCGGCCTTCCCGTTTTTATCCGTCGGAGCCTCTATCCCGAGAATTTCATGAAACCTTTTCAGGGAGCGGTGAATATCCGGAATAAACGCAAGAAGGAAATCCAATCGTGACACCAGGCTGGCAAGCGGTTTTGGAAGGCCTGCCGTACATTCTGAAAGGCATCTGGGTGACCCTTACCGTCGTGATCGGCGCTCTCTCAATGGGGCTCGTCATCGGCCTGGTTCTTTCAGTGGTTCAGGTCTATGGAAATCGGGGGCTCCGCAAATTGGTGGGTGTTTACGTCTGGTTTTTCCGGGGAATTCCACTGCTTGTGCTTCTGTTTCTCTTTCTACTTCGGCGTTCTGGGGTTTCTGCGGATCGAGCTGTCGCCTTTCTTGGTGGCCGTTATCGTTTTGGGACTGATCAGCTCCGCATACCAGTCTCAGATTCTGCGCGGGGCGATCCTGTCTCTGCCCGAAGGTCAGTTCAAGGCTGCACGTGCCATCGGTATGAGTGATCCTCAGGCCATCATATTCATCGTTCTCCCACAAGCGATGCGGCTCGCACTTGCCGGCCTGGTCCAACGAATACACGATTTTACTGAAAGACTCCGCCGTAACCTACGCCCTTGGCGTGACCGAGATTATGACCCGTGCACACCATGTGGCCGCCAGAACATACCAGCACTTCTGGCTTTATGTACTGGCCGGTTTTATCTTTATGGCATTGACTTATATCGGAACAAAAGCACTGCAAATGTTGGAGAAAAAAGTCGCTATCGCAGGGTATACCTCGCGATAACCCACATATTTCATGAAAGCAGATTCGGAATCAACGGCATGGTCGAAACCGATATCATCCTCGATCTCGAAAACATCTCCAAACACTACGGTGACCAAAAAGTCCTAAAGAGTGTATCCCTGTCTCTGCGCACGGGCGACATTAAGGTGATCATTGGTGGAGCCGGGGGTGATCACCCACGATCTGCGCCAAGCCGTTCAAGAAAAAGGCCTCTTCTATCCACCTGACCCAGCCAGTCTGGAAACGAGCACCATCGGCGGAAACGCCGCCACCAATGCCGGCGGTCCGGCCTGCGTCAAGTACGGCACAACCCGCGATTACATCCTTGGACTGGAGGCAGTTCTCCCCAACGGGACCCTCATTCATTCCGGTGTAAAAACCCGCAAAGGCGTCGTGGGCTACGACATGACCCATCTGATCGTCGGCTCGGAGGGCACCCTGGGGGTGATCACCGCTCTGACCCTCAAGCTCATTCCGCACCCGCCGGTAACGACATCTATGATCGCCATCTTTGCCGAACTCCATACAGCCATACGGACCGTGACCGAAATCATGGTGCGGGGCCACCAGCCATCGGCGGTGGAGTTCATGGATTACCGCTGCCTTGAACTGGTCAGGGAAATGCTTCCATTTCAGCTGCCATCTGAAAAGGCATCACTGCTGCTCATCGAAACCGATGGTACTGAAGAGCAGACCGAAAACGAAATCAGGCATCTTGCGAAAATCTGCGCGCAGTCTGACGCGACAGATGTCTTGCCAGCCGAAACACCGCAGGCGCGGGATCGCATGTGGGAGATCCGCCGCCAGATATCGCTCAGGATTCATGATGCCGCCGGCATGTACTTGTCGGAAGACGTCGTGGTTCCCATCGGTCGTATCGCCGATCTCGTGGACAGTTTGCCTGCCTTCGAGAACCGGTATGATCTAAAGATTTACGCCTTCGGTCACGCCGGTGACGGCAACATCCACTTGAATTTCACGGCTTCAGACCGGGATCGGGGTACAGCCATGGAGCAGGGCATTCGCCAGGCCCTGACGAAGGTTCTGTCATTGGAGGGCACCATCTCGGGAGAACACGGTATCGGTATGGCCAAAATGCCGTTTATCGACATGGAACTGTCACAAGAATCCATGCGTCTTCAAATGGAAATCAAGCGGCTCTTCGATCCGAATTTAATTCTTAACCCCGGAAAAATTTTCGATTGGTCCGGCGTCCCTAAAATCGAGTAAAGAATCCCCACCCATAAGACGCGGTTTCCTAATTCTAAATAAAACCACCGGCAGCGGCCGGACGAAACGGAAAAGACATGACGCATCCCATACCTGCCAAACCGCAACTGAAACAGACACCGATCAGCCGTCGAGTCAAACGGATCCCTGCCTCAGACACCAAACAGATGCCGATGCTGGCTGCCCGCATCGGCGGCTGCGTTTCTCTGGGCCAGGGCGTGCCTTCATTCGAAACACCGGCGCATATTACCGAAGCCGTCTGTCAAGCCCTTCGGGACGAACCCGCCAGCGGAAAGTACTCCCTTCAGCCCGGCATGCGGCCACTGCGTCAGGCCATCGCCGAAAGCCTGCAAAGAGAAAAAGGCATCCTTGCCGATCCGGATAGCGAAATCGCGGTCACCGTAGGTGCCATGGAGGGCCTGCTAACGGCCATTCTCGCTCTGGTCGAGCGAGGAGACGAAGTCATCCTGCCGGCACCGACCTACGCCTCTTACATCGAACAGGTGCTTTTGGCCGGAGGCAAGCCGGTGTTTGTTCCCTTGCGGACTGCAGACTGGAGCTTGGATGTGGACGCAGTCGAAAAGGCGATCACAAACAAAACCCGGCTGGTAATCGTGTGTAACCCTTCCAATCCCACCGGAGTTGTTTTCGCCGACGATGACATCCGACGGCTGGCAGAATGTGTAAGCAAACACGGCATCTATCTCATATCGGACGAAACATACGACTATTTGACATACGAAAGTCCTGTACCGATAAGTCCAGCCTCGCTACCGGGCATGTCCGAGCATGTCATATCAGTTTTCTCCTTTTCAAAAAAGTATGCCATGACTGGCTGGCGTGTGGGATATATCACGGCGCCCCGAACGTTGATGGACGGTATGATGAAAGTGCACGATGTCGCGGCCATCTGTGCGCCGGCGCCATCCCAATACGCCGCTCTGGCCGCCCTTACCGGTCCGACGGAACCGATCCGACAGATGCGGGAAGCACTCAACGCCCGCCGCGAGCTTTGCTGCCGGCGGCTCGATACACTGACAGGTGTCTTCGACTATGTCGCTCCCCGGGGCGCTTTCTACATTATGGCCCGCTATGGCTTTACCGATGCCCCCAGCCGGGAAACGGCCGTTCGCCTACTCAACGAAGCCCGGGTGATCACTATACCCGGGGGCTCATTCGGCCCGGGTGGAGAGGGCCACCTGCGTTTGTCCTACGGCGGAACAGAAGAAGAGATCGAAGCGGCCTTCGACCGCATCGACGCCTGGCTCAAACAAACGTGAATACGGATTACTTAAGCACGAATTTCCTCGAATTGTGTCTTGACAGTCAATCGGGCGCTCGTTAGTGTCCATCCATAAGGGCCTTTATTACGCTGTGTCCCGCCATAGGCGGGATTATCCGCCGGTTTCAGGCTGTGGTGCACGTAAAGCACGCCTCGCCGCAAACCTTCGGTTAGCCTTGCTTAACGACAAATTTCTTACTTTTGCATTGGACAGGCGACAGCGCCATCACCACGTGTGATTGGGCACGCGTCAGTTTTGTCATTTTCGGCTGCGCCACTTAGATTTTCTCACCTGTTGGGCTGGTATTGGTACGACATCAGTGCTCTTGCTCGTGAGTTGCTTCCATCCGAGTGCATTCACATCAAGCTTACGATTCCCAAAGACCGAATATGAAATCTGGTGCCGAAAAAGCGAAAAAAAACATCGACTGGCAGCGCTACCGCATCCTGCGCCGGTACATTTACCGACTACTGAGTCAGGTGTTTCTGTGGGACGTGGTCTTCAGCCTGCCGCTCCTGCGCTGGTTTCGGCCGAATTCTCTCCCCCGATGGCAGGCAGCGGCGCGCAGCTATACGGCATTGGCCACCCGCATGGGCGGTATCCTCATCAAACTGGGTCAGTTCCTCAGCACGCGGGTGGACATCTTACCGTCCGAAATAACCAGCGAACTTTCCGGCTTGCAGGACAAGGTCCTCCCGGAAACTGTCACCGACATCACCCGGGTGATCGAAGAAGATTTTAACCGCCCGATTGTGGAACTATTTTCCTATTTTTCGAGCGAGCCGGTGGGCGCGGCATCCCTGGCTCAAGCCCACCTGGCCACCCTGCCCATGGGCGAAAATGTGGCCGTCAAAGTGCTGCGTCCCAAAATTCATCTATACGTACAAACGGACCTGGATGCCCTCCGGCTTGTATGTCGCTGGTTGAAGCGTTTCAGAAAGGTACGCGAAAGGGTCGACCTGGATCACCTGATTGACGAATTTTCCAAAACCACGTTGGAAGAGTTGGATATGATCCTGGAAAAAGACAATATCCTCCGGTTCGGAAAGGACTTTGCCGCGTTCCCGGATGTCATCGTACCCAAGGTTTATGAGTCATGCTGTTCGGCCAGGGTGTTGACGCTTGAAAACGTCGCCTATATCCGCATCACGGACACCGAATCGACCAGGGCCTGCGGCATTGATTGTTCCCAAGTCGCCGACCGGCTCTACGACATCTACATGCATCAGATCTTTGTGACCAATTTCGTTCATGTGGATCCCCACCCCGGCAACCTTTTCATAAAACCGCTGCCCCATCCAGATGAAAGTACAGTTGAAAAAAGCGGATTCACACCGGGAGAAACGGTGCCGTATATGGAGAAGCGGCCCTTTCAACTCGTATTTATCGATTTCGGCATGACCGCAGTGGTCTCCGAACGGTTGAAGGCCGCCATGCGGGCCGGGGCCATGGGATTAGGTACCCAGGATGCCCAGAGGATCATTCAAGCATATGTCATGGCAGGTACCCTGCGTCCAGGGGCCGACCTGCGCCGGCTGGAGCAGGCCCACCAGGAATGGCTGCAGAAAATCTGGGGGCTGCGTCTGGGTGCGTTGCATGAAACGGCGCGACGAGAGTTGACCTACTTCATGCGCGAGTATCGCGACCTGATCCGGGAAACCCCCTTTCAGTTTCAGGCGGACATGCTCTTCATTGCCCGTGCAGTCGGTATCCTGTCCGGGTTGGCCACAGCCATCGACCCCGATTTCGATCCCTGGAGCAAGGCCCTGGTCTACGCCAAACGGTTTGCCCGCGAGGAGTTGACCGAAGATTGGCAAGGGTTTTGGGAAGAACTCTTTATGTTGGGCAAACATGCCTGGCGCATCCCATCGCACCTTGACCAGGTACTTACCCGAACCAAACAGGGTGCTCTGACCGTACAAGTCACGCTGTCGCCCGAAATGCGCCGGGCCATACACCGCATCGACCTTTCGGTAAAACGCTTCGCCTGGATGGTCATTACTGCCGCTCTGCTGGTGGCAGCCGTGAATCTGCACATCGCTGGTAAAGATAGGCCTTACAGCCTAACGCTGTTTTGTCTATCCATCGTGACCTTTCTCTGGGGCATGCGCAAAGGGTGACCCGGGTCCCAAAATGTAATGGTATGTGTTTCACTAAGTCTTAAAAACAAAATATCGATATACATTTCTATTTAATTTTCAGTCAAGAATCAGGTAGAAGAGAAAGAGGTGACATATGAGCGTTGACTTTAAATCGGTTTTGAGCCGGGCGGAGTTCTACAAGCCGGACATATCCCGGTTTCTGCGGGACATGATTGCCATCCCCAGCGAAAGTTGTCAGGAAAAAGAGGTTATCCGCCGTATCGAAAAGGAGATGGAATCTGTCGGATTCGACAGGGTTGAAATCGACCCCATGGGTAACATTATCGGCACGATAGGAAGCGGTAAGCATTTGATCGCCTACGATGCTCACATCGATACGGTGGGCGTCGGCAACATCGAAAACTGGGACCATGACCCCTACCAGGGGTTTGAAGACGACGAGATCATAATCGGCCGTGGCGCCAGTGATCAGGAAGGCGGAATGGCGGCCATGGTCTATGCCGCAAGAGATCATCAAGGATCTAAAATTGGAGAATGATTACACCCTCCTGATGACGGGTACCGTGCAGGAAGAGGACTGCGATGGTCTATGTTGGCAGTACCTTGTCGAGGAGAGCAATATTCGTCCGGAGTTCGTGGTGTCAACCGAACCGACATCTTGCCGAATACACCGGGGCCAGAGAGGTCGGATGGAAATCAAAGTCGTGGTGTCCGGAATGAGTGCACATGGGTCTGCGCCGGAAAGAGGCGACAACGCCATCTTCAAGATGGCACCGATACTTACCGAGCTTCAGGAACTGCACGGAGGGTTGAAAGACGATCCCTTCCTGGGGAAGGGCTCTCTTACCGTATCGGAAATTTTTTTCACCTCACCGTCGCGATGTGCCGTGGCCGACAGCTGCACTATCTCCGTTGACCGTCGTCTGACCACCGGCGAGACCTGGGAATCCGCCTTGGAAGAAATTCGCGGCCTTCCGTCCGTGAGACGTTTTAAAGCCGATGTCTCGATGTACGACTACAACCGCCCGGCATACACGGGCCTGGTGTATCCGACGCAATGTTACTTTCCCGCCTGGACCATAGCCGAAGAGCATGTGGCCTGCCAGACCCTGGTGAGTGCCTATTCATCCCTGTTTGCGAAACAGCCGGTTGTCGACAAATGGACATTTTCCACTAACGGTGTCTCCATAATGGGGCGCTACGGCATACCATGCATCGGCTTCGGTCCGGGACACGAAGACCAGGCCCACGCGCCCAACGAGCGTACCTGGAAAACAGAACTGGTCCAAGCAGCGGCCATGTATGCCGTAATCCCACTGGTCTATATGAAAAATCACGCCCCCAATGGATAATTTACTTAAAATTAAATTACTTATCACTGTATCCTTACGCCGTGGAGGCTTCACTTTACAATGAGCATACAAGCATTTAACCGTTTATCCGAACAGCTGAATTGGTTCGTCGAACGTGTCTGCGCCTTACTGGTGGCCGCCATGGTCGTGGTCATCTGGTTTGGGGTCGTCGAGCGTTATTTCCTGGAACTGGGCATCACCTGGACGGAAGAATTTTCGCGGTACGTAATGATTTGGGCCGCTCTTCTGGCGGTTTCCTGCGGCGCGTTTTACCGCGAGCATATCGGACTCGCACTGGTCCTGCAGCGTCTGCCCCGTAATGCCGGACGGAAACTTGTCTTCGTTCTGGACCTCATCAGCCTGATGTTCTTTGCCTTTCTGACCTACTACGGCATCGGAATGACCGCATCCGGCGCCAGTCAATATGCCACCATTTTCGGAATGACGATGGTGGTCCCGTTCGCGGCAGTCCCGGTGGCCTCGGCGCTGACATCCATCCAGATCTTCGCTGCAATGATTCGAAATTTGACCGGGTCGACGGAAAAGACATCGCAATAGGAGGGTACATGACTGTTGTCATCGTGGTGTTCTTCTTCTTCATCCTGATCGGACTGCCGATTGGCGTCACCCTCGGTGTCGCCGGTGTGGCCGGGCTTCTGCAGATCGGCGGGGAAAACTTCCTTATCATGGCGCCCAAACGATTTTTCGAGGGTCTGAACTTGTTCACATTTATGGCGATGCCCTTTTTCATTCTGGCCGGTGAAATTATGAACCGCTCCGGCATCACCGAAAAACTCGCCGCCTTCGCAAATGCTCTCGTCGGCTACCTCCGCGGCGGATTGGCCCATTCGAACATGATTGCCTCGGTCTTGTTCGCCGGTATGACCGGTGCGGCCGTAGCCGATACGGCTGCTTTCGGAAACACGCTGGTGCCGGCCATGGTAAAGGAAGGCTACACACGCCCCTTCTCCTGTGCCGTCACGGTGGCCGGCTCTATCATCGGGCCCACCATCCCACCGTCCAACCTGATGGTGATCTACGGTTCACTGATGGGGGTTTCCATCGCCGGCCTGTTTGCAGCAGGAATACTCCCCGGGCTGCTCATCTGCCTGCTGTGCATGACGGTTATCGCTGCCTTGGGGCGACGGTTGAACCTGCCCAAGAGCAAAGAACGCTTCAGCCTGCTGCGCATCTTGTGGGCCTTCAAGTCAAGTTTTCTGGCCATGCTGATGCCCGGGATCATTCTCGGCGGCATCCTCTTCGGCATCGTCACCCCGACCGAAGCGGCGGCAATTGCCGTATTCTACGCGCTTTTGATCGGTACGGTGGTTTACCGGGCACTGACATTCAAAGACATTGTGGAGATGCTCATCCGGACAGCCCGCATAACCGGAATCGTGTTTCTGATCATCGCCAGCGCTTCAATCCTGAGCTGGTGGATGACCTTTATGCAGATCCCCCAGAAGATCGCGACCTTTTTCCTGTTTCTCTCCAGTGACCCCCGCGTTATCATCGGCCTGATTCTGGCGCTTCTGCTGGCTATCGGCATGTTCATGGACATCAACGCCGCGCTGATCATTCTGGCGCCCGTATTGGCTCCTCTGACCGCCACCATCGGCATGGATCCGGTCCACGCCGGCATTATGATCGTACTGGCCTTGAATATCTCTCTGATGACGCCGCCGGTGGGGGCCTGCCTGTTCGTGCTCTCCTCGGTCACCGGCGAGCGGATCGAACGAATCAGTGTCGCGCTTATCCCGTTCCTGGTTGTGGAGGTTCTCATCCTCGTTTTGGTGGCATTCTGGGACAAAATGACATTGTTTATCCCCCGGATATTACTGGGAATGTAAGCCCGAAGTTGTCATGAAAACTTTTCGAGGCTTGGCGAAACATTCGGGTAAGTGGTACTTCATCCATGAACGGCAACAGGGTTGCCGGAACAAAAAAGGAGGTCAAAATGAAAAAGATGCTTAAACCGGTATTGGTGCTTACTCTAGTCGTGTTTATGATTATGAGTTTGACCGGCTTAGCCATGGCGGCAAAAACCATCAAACTGCATCATCTCAACAAGGACGATCCCTTTGACAATCCCACCGGTGCCATGGCCACGGTGTTCAAAAGTCTGGTCGAAGCCGGAACCAACGGGACCGTTACGGTGCAAACATTTCCCAGCGGCCAGTTGGGCAAAGATGAGGATGTTCTGCAGCAGGTAAAGGCCGGCGTCATTCAGTCCGGCATTCATTCGGTGGGCGGTTTCGCGTCGGCCTATCCCCTTATCGGGGTTCTGGACGTGCCTTTCGCCTTTCCCAATATCAGCAAGACCTATGAGGTGTTTGACGGTCCATTCGGGCAGAAACTGGCCGCCGACATCGAGAAGAAAACCGGCATGCACGTACTGGGATTCGGAGATTCCGGCGGGTTCTTTCAGCTGACCAACTCCAAACGGCCGATTCAGACCCCAGCCGACATGAAGGGGCTCAAAATCCGAACCATGGGACTTGATACCCACAAGGCCATTATCACTTCCATGGGTGGCCAACCGGCCGCCATCTCCTGGTCCGAAGTGTATACCGCCCTGCAGACCGGTGTGGCCGACGGCCAGATGAACCCGATTCCCATCATCGCCTTTGCCAAGTTCGAGGAAGTGCAGGAATATCTGACCCTCAGCGGACATCTTTTCGCCCCTTATGTCTGGGTGGTCAACCAGGATTTCTGGAACAGCCTGAGTGACAGCGAGAAGGACGTCGTTACATATGCGGCCAAATCGGCTATCGTTGCCGGCCGCGGCATGGGACGCATTATCGAAGCTTCCGATCGGGGACTTCCCGCTTTGTCCAAGAAGATGAAAGTCAACGCCCTGACTGCAGAGCAAAAAGCCAAATTCAAAGAACTGGCCGCCCCCAAGGTCGAAGCGTTGATCGTTGAGAAATACGGTGCCGAAGGCCAGGAGATGCTGAATGCCTTCATGCAAGCGATCCAGCAGGCCCAGAAGTAAAAGCATACGCTTGAAATATTCATGCAATCTTTCAGGGGTCATTAAATCCGCAACCGGCGGCCATAACTGCCGGTTGCGGGAATTTATTCCGAAAGACCATTGGCTGATAGGCAAAAAAAGTGCTCGTGTTCAACTTTATCTGCAGTGAATGTGGCCTACGGTTCGACATCGATCCCCAGCGGTATGTTTGTCCGCTCTGTTCCGTTAAACAGGCGAACGATCAGCCCCTATCCGGCGTACTGGAGGTCGAACTCCAAGGGGCCCCGGAAGGGAATGCTGCCGACCTCGCAGAGCTGTTGCCAGTCGCAGCACGTTATTTTCCGCCGATTCCGGTGGGTAACACGCCCCTGTGGGAACCGGCGGCCCTGCGCGCCGAACTTGGTTTCGACGCCTTGTATATAAAGGACGACGGCGCCAACCCTACCAGTTCGTTCAAAGACAGGGCCTCTTTTTTGGTTTCCGCATATGCAAAACAAAACGGCATCGATACCATCGTCGTGGCGTCCACCGGCAATGCCGGTTCCTCCATGGCCGGTATTGGCGCAGCGGCCGGTCAGAAAGTGATCCTTTTTCTTCCCAAAACAGCACCGCCTGCAAAATTGATTCAAGCCCTGCAATACGGAGCGACGGTTCACCGGGTGGACGGCAACTACGACCGGGCTTACGAGCTGTCCCTCGCGTATTCGCAGGCGGCCGGCGGCATGAACCGCAACACCGCTTACAATCCCATGACGATCGAAGGTAAAAAAACCGTTTCTTTGGAACTGTTCCGGCAACTGGAAAAAGCCCCGGACGTCATGTTCGTGGGTACCGGAGACGGGTGCATCGTGGCCGGGGTGTACAAGGGGTTCCGGGATTTGAGACAACTGGGTTTCATCGATAAAATCCCACAGATATTCTCGGTCCAGTCCGAGACCTCTGATGCCCTCTATCGGGCCTTCAATTCCGGTTCATTCGAAAATCTTCCCACCCGAACAGTGGCCGATTCCATCTGCGTGGATGTGCCGCGCAACGGTATTCATGCGTTGATCCAGTTGAGAGAATACGGTGGAAAAGTAATCACCGTTTCCGACGAGATGATTATCGCCTCACAGGCCCGGCTGTCGCGCTCCACGGGTTTATTCACGGAACCGGCGAGCGCCGCGGCGTTTGCCGGGTTCTTGACGGTTAGAACCACTCTACCCCGAGATGCCGCCGTGGTGATCCTGGCCACCGGTAACGGTCTCAAGGACAGCGCGACCGCCGCTCGGGGAATCACCGTGCCGGAACGGCTCATTCGGTCGCTGGACGATATCGTTTAACGGAAATCGTGCTCTATCTGCTGAGAATCAGTGCGCAGAATATAAAAAGAGGCCTTAAGAAAAGGAAAATACATTGATCGATCTCAACATAAACGCCACAATTCGCGATAAAAACATCGACTACTGCCGGTCGAAAAATATCACCCTCCCCACCATTGACATGATGATTCGTCCGCACAAGGTGCCGGGAAAAGTTAAGGACCAGCTAAAGCACATCGGTTTGTGGGATGTCCATCCGGCCAACCTGTATCGTATCTGCTGGAAAAACGAACCGCAGGATTTCGGGGGCTTGTTCAGCGAGGTCAACCATAGGGTGTTGCCACCGGAACTCACCGGCTGCCGGGCAACGATCATTGTCCTTGTCGGCCGCTGGTTTCCTACCGGTGCCCACAAAGTGGGCGCGACTTTCGGCTGCCTGGTACCCCGGCTGGTGACCGGCCAGTTCGACCCGCAGGAAACTAAGGCCGTCTGGCCCTCCACCGGAAATTACTGCCGCGGCGGTGCCTATCTATCGGCCCTTCTGGCCTGCCGCGCCATTGCCATTTTACCCGAAGGTATGTCAAAGGAGCGTTTTGATTGGCTGCGGCGCATCGCCGGAGAGGTCATCGCCACTCCGGGTTGCGAGTCGAACGTGAAGGAAATCTTCGACAAGTGTTGGGAATTACGTGCATCCGGGGAGAACCTGCAGATCTTCAACCAGTTTGACGAACTCGGTAATCCCTTGTGGCATTTCGCTGTGACCGGGCAGGCCGTCGAAGAAATCCTTCAGCCTCAGCTCGGACGCGGAATGCGTCTGGCAGGTTACGTCGCTTCCTCCGGTTCCGGGGGCACCCTCGGGGCCGGTTACTATCTCAAGCAACGGTTTCCACGGACCAAACTGGTGGTCGGAGAAGCGCTCCAGTGTCCGACGCTGCTGCTGAACGGTTTTGGCGACCACCGCATCGAGGGCATCGGAGACAAACACGTTCCCTGGGTCCATGACTGCAAGGAAACCGACTTCGTGATCGCCGTCGACGACGAGATCCCGATGCGGCTGCTACGTCTGTTCAATGAAGAAAAGGGCCGCAGGGCGTTGGTCGCCGAAGGCGTTCCCGAAGAACTGGTTACTGAGCTCGACTTTCTGGGCATATCTGGCATCGGCAATTTGATCGGCGCAATCAAATTTGCCAAATACAGTGAACTAAAGGCAAAGGACATCGTCGTTACTATCGCCACGGATTCCATGGCGCTCTATGGATCACGCCTGGAAGAGCTCTCTAAGGAATGTGGACCTTACACGGATGCGGATGCCCAACGGGATGTCGAACTTGCAAAATCAATCACCATCGACCATGTCAAGGAACTTTCCTATTACGACCGTAAAGCGATTCACAACCTCAAATACTTCACCTGGATCGAGCAGCAGGGCCGTGACATTAGCGAACTCAATGAACAGTGGTACGGACATGATTCTTACTGGAACGGTACGTTCAATCAGGTCGATCAAATCGACTCTCTGATCAAGGAATTCAACGACAAGGTAGGGTTGCTGTAAATTTAGAAGCGATTCACGCCGGACCGCCGAGATGCCATTTGGTAAATTGTCCAAGGTAAGACCCTTCGAGATAAATACTAGCCCGCAAAAACATGGAGGATTAAAAGATATGGAGCCTAAATTTATCAAAGAAAAGATCGAAAAGCTCGGGCGACTATTCACTCAGGGAATGCACCTGTCGGACTTTCTGCTCACCTGGGATAGGTCCGATGAAGAGATCGCGGCCGTATTCACGACTGCCGAAATTTTGCGCGGTCTGCGTCGCAACAACCTTTCGGCGCGGTTTTTCGACAGCGGGCTGGCCATCTCCATCTTCCGTGACAATTCGACCCGAACGCGGTTCAGTTTCGCCAGTGCGGCCAACTTTCTCGGCTTGGCGCTGCAGGATTTGGATGAAGGCAAATCCCAAATCGCCCATGGGGAAACCGTGCGGGAAACGGCCAATATGGTGTCATTCATGGCTGATGTGATCGGCATTCGTGACGACATGTATATCGGTCGGGGTAACGCTTACATGCGCGAGGTGGCCGCAGCGGTCCAGCAGGGTTATGAGGCCGGGATATTAGAGCAGCGTCCCACCCTGGTCAACCTGCAATGCGACCTCGACCATCCGACCCAATCCATGTCCGACATGCTTCACTTGATCCACCGCTTTGACGGCATCGAAAACCTGAAGGGCAAAAAGATTGCCATGTCGTGGGCCTATTCGCCCTCATACGGGAAACCGTTATCTGTCCCCCAGGGTGTCGTCGGGCTGATGACCCGCTTTGGAATGGATGTGGTACTGGCCCACCCTCCCGGTTACGAAATCATGCCTGAAGTCGAAGCCGTGGCCGAAAAAAACGCCCAGTCTTCCGGCGGAACATTCCATAAGACCAGCAGCATGTCGGAAGCCTTCAAAGACGCCGACATTGTCTACCCCAAAAGCTGGGCACCCTTTGCCGCAATGAAAAGAAGGACCGCTTTATACGGCGAAAAGGATATGGCGGGAATCAAGGCGCTGGAAAAAGAGTTACTGACCCAGAATGCTGAATTCAAAGAGTGGGAGTGCACGGAAAATTTGATGAAGAATACCCGAGACGGCAAGGCCCTCTACATGCACTGCTTGCCGGCAGACATCACCGGCGTGAGTTGCCGCGCAGGCGAAGTCGCTGCCTCCGTCTTCGACCGATACAGGGACCCGTTGTATGCTCAGGCCGGCTGCAAGCCTTACATCGTTGCCGCCATAATCTTTTTGGCCCGTTTCGGAGATCCGGCAGCAAAACTCTTCCACCGCCTGCAAGAAGGACGGATGCGTGTTTGGTAGGCTTTATAGTTGCTGTTGGAGTTACAGGGATCAATGACGTTCGAATCATATCGATACCGTTGAACGATAAATATCACTTCCCTTGCTTTAATATGACGCCGGTTTCGAATTGGCTCTCACTGAAATTCCAGTGTAACTATTATCCTCGGCTGACCCTTGACAGGTTGGGTTTCTTGCTAGTATTGCTAGACTGGTACTGTATCGATTCTCAAGTGCCGAAATTGTAAAATTCCAGCCGTTGGTGATCAACGGAATACATCTGTGCCCCCTCAGGGCGGCATTGGGTTGTGGGAACATGCCATGCGAGGATTCGTCCAAGTATATACCGGAAACGGCAAAGGGAAGACGACCGCGGCCCTGGGTCTGGCCATTCGAGCGGCCGGCGCCGGCTTGAAGACGTTCATCGGCCAATTTATCAAACTGGGAGAGTACAGCGAGATAAAGGCACTCGCCCGATTCTCCGATCTAATCACCGTTGAGCAGTTTGGAAAGGGACGGTTCGTAAACAACAAGCCATCTCCCGATGACATCTTGCTCTGCCGCCAGGGGTTAGAGAGGGTGAGAAAGATCATCTCATCCGGGGAATACAGTATCATTATACTCGAAGAGGCCAACGTGGCCGTCAAGTACGGTCTGATTCAGGTCAGCGAACTGGTTAAACTGATTATCAATAAACCTGAAGAAATAGAGCTCGTCATCACGGGTCGTGGTGCCAGCGACCGCGTCATCGCATTGGCTGATCTGGTGACGGAAATGAAGGCTATCAAGCACTACTATCAGAAAGGCGTAAAATCGCGCATCGGAATCGAGAAGTGAATGAATCTCTATTGATACACACGTAATGAGAGATGATACATGCCAATGTACACATGTAAGTTGAATCAACGAAAATGGCTGTCCGATACCACCTACGAAGTTGAATTGACTCGCCCAACCGCTTTCGAATTTTTATCCGGTCAAAATCTCTGTTTTCATTTTCAGGCGGTAAAAAGATATTACGCCCCACTGACCTCACCGGCCGACCCCTTTATAAAACTATGCGTCTACCTGATCGATAACGGCATCTTCTCACCGGTGCTGGCCGCCGCTGACATTGGAACCCAGTTTAAATTCAGCGGGCCGCATGGCCATTTTGTTTTCCGACCATCCGACCGCAGGCCGATATTCGTGGCCACAGGCACCGGTATCGTACCTTTCCTGTCAATGGCGCGATCGGGGATCAGAGGTTTCTCGCTCCTTCACATCGTGCCTCGGGATGAAGATTTATACTACCGGGAATACTTAGAAGAAACCGCGGATGTATATATGCCCTGTATTCCGGACTCAGGCCGGCCGGCAGAAGATATGTTGGCACTGCCGGCCGATAAAGCCCTTGATTACATGACGCAGCATTTGCCGGTCGATGCGTACGATTTCTACCTGTGCGGCAATCAGTCAATGATCCGTGATGTCACCCTTTTTGTCGACAACCGCTACCCGGACTCCATGGTGTATACTGAAGTTTTCTATCGTTCCAGGAGGTCCTGACAGGACGTCGCCTTCAAGAACCGCTGCACAGAATGGTATCGAGTTTTTTATTGAGTAAGTCGGGATCGAGGGGTTTAAGCATGTATCCGTCGAACCCGGACGTCCGGGCCCTTTCCTCGGTCAGGTCAAATTCACTTGCCGTCACTGCCAGCAGCGGTGGTGCCTTAAGGCCGGATTCTTCCAAGCGCCGTATTTCTTCAACCAGACCGAACCCATCCATAACCGGCATTTCGATATCGGTGAGGACAAGATCGTAAGTGGTGTTTTGGTATTTTGCCAATGCGTCACGCCCGTTCACCGCAGAATCCGTTGTAAAACCCAAAGCGGTGAGCTGGTTGCGCATGATTTCGAGGTTGATCTCATTGTCATCGACCAGGAGAACGTGTGTGATCTTTTTCCGTTGATCGCCGGCACATGTCATACCGGCAAGCAATACCTCACGCTCCTCTTCATGATCCGCATATGTCAGAGCAATGTTACGGAACACCGCATTCATTTCTAGAAAGGCATCCACAATATCCGGGTCGAAGTGTGTACCTTTTCCGTCTGAAATTATCCGGACGGCCTCCTCGTGCGGCATGGGCGGCTTATAGACCCGCTTGCTGATCAGCGCATCGTAGACATCTGCCAATGCCATCAGGCGACCGGATATGGGTATCTTGTCGCCATTCAATCCTTGGGGATATCCGGATCCGTCCCACTTTTCCTGGTGGGTGTATGCTATCTGGCGCGCGTATCGTAAAAACGTGCTTTTACCGAGTTTTTGTTCGGTAATGTGCAGGGCATCGTGTCCATATTTCGTGTGGTTCTTCATCTCCCTGAATTCGTCATCGTTCAGCTTATCGGGCTTTAGCAGAATGTTGTCACGCACCCCAACCTTGCCGATATCGTGCAGTGGGGCTGAGAGGTAGAGCAGGTCGATGGTCTCCTCGTTTAGCTCCTCCCGAAATCGGGGATGGTTTTTGAGGGCAGAGGCGAGCGCTTTGACGTAGTTTTGAGTCCGCTTGATGTGGCCTCCGGTTTCGGGATCGCGATACTCGGCCAGGGTGCCCAAGCTCTCGATCATTACTGCCTGGGTCAATTGCAATTCCCGGGTTTTCTCCTGAACCAAGTACTCGAGACTGTCCCGGTAGCGTTTCAACTCCAAATGGTTGCCGACGCGCGCCTTTACCAGATCTGGATTAATTGGCTTGGTAATATAGTCCACCGCCCCGAGGGCCAGTCCCCTGGCCTCGTCTTCGGCGTCAGCAAGCGCGGTGAGAAAAATCACCGGGAGGTGCCGGGTAGATTCACTCGCTTTGAGACGGCGACACACTTCGTAACCGTCCATCCCCGGCATCATGATGTCGAGAAGGACTAGATCCGGTAATGTCTTCTCCACGATCGATAAAGCCGTTTTGCCATCCTTGGCGATGAGCAGCCGGTAGCCGCACCCATCCAAGGTTTGCCGCAGTACCTGGAGATTTGCGCTCGTATCGTCCACCAACAAAATCTTGGGCTCTTGTGCCCGGATCGTATCCTTGGTCATTTTTGCAATCATGGGTGCAAAAGGGTTTTAAATATCCATCGCTATTTTATTAAAATATTTTTTGGACACAACATTAGCAAAGGTGTCAATACTGCCGATCCCTGAGATAATTCCATGAAATATTCGGGATTAATTTCTAATCGTTGTGTTTGTTTTTTGCCACCAAAAGTCTGCGCCCCGGCTTGTCGAGCATCTGGCAAAGCAATTGGAGGTTAACCGGATTGTCGTCCACCAGCAGAAGTTTTTCTTCGATAATGTTTTCGTCCGCGGCCATCTTCGTTTCAGTCGACAGATGCATCCCTGTGAACAGGCGGTCGTCTAAACCGCATTTCCGGGTGCCGGGCCGGGAGTGTTTGGTCCGTTACGGCAGGTTTCATCATCCGCAACGGCAGCCGGCCAGAAGACATCAAAAACAGATCCCTTTCCCACCCGGCTTGTCACCGTTATTTCTCCCCCATACCCTTTAACAATACCGTGGATGATGGCCAATCCCATTCCGGTGCCGCCATCGTGTTTGCGGGTGGTGAAAAACGGCTCGAATATCCGCTCCAGATGTTCTGCTGGTATACCATGGCCGGTATCGGCCACGGTCAATTTCACAAAGCCATTGGGGGCCACAACATCATCCCTCGCAACAGATTTTGGAACTTCCACGATGTCAGTCAACTGCACCGTCAGTTTTCCAAAGCCGGGACGCATGGCACTGATGGCATTCATACACAGATTCAAAACCACCTGACTGACCGGTACTTCATCTGCCATGATCCGGGCGCCCGAGTCTACCGAAAGCTGTATCTCAATGTCTTCCGGAACAGTTGCCTTTATTGTTTCCACAGCCTTCATGACAACTTTTTTCAGTTGTATCGGCTTCGGCTCCAACAGTTTCTGGCGGCTGAAGACTTTTATCTGCAAAACCAAATCCCTGGCCCGGTTGACAGTTTCACGGATTCCCTCCAAATGTGGCCTAACAGGAGATTCGAGCGAGGTCTCGTCTATGGCGGTATCGCTGTAAATCATAATCGCCTGGAGAAAATTTGTGAAGTCATGGGCGATAGCGCCGGACAGCCGGCCCATGGCCTCCATTTTTTGGGCCTGGACGAGTTGCTTTTCCAGGCCCTTTCGATCGGAAAGGTCCTGCCAGGTTTCAAGCGTGCCGAGGGAGCGGCCGTCTTCGTCCCTGAACTGAACGATAGCCGCCAGCAACCAACGCCCATTTTCCCCCAGTTTGGGGACAAATACTTCTACTTCGGATGTCCCCGAAGAAAATGCGCGGCGATAGGATCGACGGTGGGTCGACCCGTTCGCAGAATCAACCTCAGACCCGTGGCCGATTAACTTCAGTAGATACGGAACATCTTTCTCTCCCGGGTTTGTTTTGTCAACCTCTCGTCCGACGGCATCGATCGACAATATGCCGGTCAGTTCTTCACAGGCCCGATTCCAAAAGAGTATTCTTCCGTTTCGATCCGCGACTAACGTCGGGAAAGGTGTTCCCTGAACAATACGGTTCAGTAATACCTGGTTTTCTCTTAAGGCTTGGGTCCGGTGCATGACCAGACGATTCAGAGACCATATCCAAACGCCCCCGAGAGCAAGAAGAAGAACCAGGGGCAATCCGAGCCATTTCGCAAAGCTACCCAGTCTGTCCCTAAACTTATTTTGTTCATATACGGAAAACCATTTCAGGTATATACGGTCGTACTCGCCACTATTCTGGACCCGGTAGAGGCCTTCATTGAGGAGCGCAAGAAGATCCGCATCCCCGGCCTTGACTGCAAACCCCATCTTCTGGGTTAACACCGGCGGCCCGATGGTTTTGAGATTGTCGATCTTCTGGGACCGCATCAAGTCGAGTCCGTTCAACCGGATGAGAACGGCGCCGTCGTGTTGTCCCTGGGATAACTTTCGCAACGCCTCTTCGGGACGATCAACGGTTACGATGTTGGGTGTAAAGTCATTTCGAAGCAGCCAATCATGGGCATAAACGCCTTTAACTACTATGATCTCCTTTCCTTCGAGATCCATGGGTGTTTTGATTTCAGAATCCTTGCGAACAAAAACAGTATAGGAAATGACAAGATGAGGGATCGAGAAGTCATAAACCTTGTCCCGCTCCTTCGAATAGAGAACACCGGTCAACCCGTTGATTCGGCCGGACTCGAGTTCATGCCTTATCGTGGCGAACGGGCCGAGATCGATATGTACTTTTAGGCCAACATGACGGGCCACGGCCTTTATCAGATCGATATTGTAACCGTCCGGCTCATTCTCTGCGTTGATAAATTCATAGGGAGAAAAATCATTGTTGCCCCGAAATATCTGCGTATCATCATCTCGAGCGTGTCCGGATACCATCAAGCCGGGACAACAGCTCAGAAGCAGAAAAGTCAGTGCAGTCGCTATGGATGCTTTGTGATACATTCTAAGTGAAGATCTGAGTCTTTGGCGATTCTTTGATCAGTGAGGCCCGTTGCCGAATGAACGCGTGGATAGGTTTTAGGTCGGCAGTAATGGCTGACTCCGGACAGAGGCGAACGCAGTTGAAGCAGTGGATACAAAGATCAGTCATATGCGGAGCGTTTGAAAGGGTTATTGCTCCTACGGGGCAGTTATCCCGGCAAATACCGCAGACGGTGCAAAGTGCTGGATCGACCTTTTTGGGAGGAAACAGCGCTTTGGCTGCTTCGAAACTTCTTTGGAGCATTTGTTGCCTCAGATCAGGTTCCTGGTAGTCAAGGTCGCCAAGAGGAAGATCGGAGGGTACCGCTGTTTTCAGTTTTTTGGTTACGTACGCAACCAGTTCTTCAATCATCCGGTCATCTTTCCCATTGGGGTGATTGGCACCCAGAGGCGGTTCCTCGGCCCACATCATCGATTCCTGCCGCGAAATTATGAGCTGGTCACTTCAAGGTATTCATCGATGATCTGTTTGGTCTGCAGCAAACCCTCCACGTCCCTGATTTCCAACGTCCACCAGGAGCAATCGGTTTGCTGGAGAATGTCCAAGCGACTATTGATGTCTTCAAGCCGCTTGGGCGGAAGATGGCCGACACCCGGGATTTCAATATCGTAAACGTGAGCGTTAAATACCCGGTTGGAGTGCGGGGTTACAAAATCCTCGGCATCGAACTGCTGACTGCGTATGGCTTCACAGACATGGGCATGGCCGATATCGAAAGTAACACCGGCACCGGTGCGGCGAATCAGTTTTTCGAATAGGTTCGGCTTGCTGGTCCAACCCCAAGCGAGATTCTCCAGGCAGACCTTTACCCCCCTGTCCGCGCCATACTGCACCATACGTCTCAAGTTGCTTATTGTGTCATTCCAGGAGAGAATTCTGGTGGTGTCGCGTTCTAAACCAATGTGCAGCGTAAGGAACTTGCCGTTCGCTTTGGAGACGAGCTTTGTGATGCGCTGGAACAGATCCATAGCCGCCTTGCCTCTGTCACGATTTTCATGACCAATATCGATCTTCGGGAAAGGGCAATGAAATCTGATTTCGAGGGGATCCAAGGCGGCCAGAAAATCGACCCAGCGGGATTCATCCGCTGGCCGGTTCGGGAGGTTCTCCAGGTCGAAAGACCAATCGATTCCGCCAAAACCTTGTTCCAATGCAATCCGTTTCAGCCGATCCATGTCGGTGATGAAATTGCACATGGCCAGCTTGGGTTTTTCAACAAATCTTTTTTTTATCATGATCAACGGGTTCCAGGTTGCATCCCCGAAAGGAATTACGTACTATTTTGACTGTTTTAACTGCTATCCAACGGTTTGTGATGTTGAATTGCATCAATGGCGCATCAGCATTACATTTGTACGTCATATCTGCGATTGCGATTTAGCATGGATACACCGGGCAAGTCCAGTTTGAAATTGCCGGCTCGAAAGCCAAATAACGAAACAACGGGCGGCCCTTTTTGTTGATTGACCTGTTGATATACGCCTCACCAACGGGTGAAAGCGTTCTGCTCAGCCACCGGGCCAAAACGATGAGGAGTTCCTTACAATTATGAAACCGATATATTTGGATTATAACGGTACCACTCCGCATGCACCGGAAGTCATAGAAGCCATGCGACCTTTTCTCGAAACCGAATTCGGCAATCCCTCCAGTTCTCACTGGTACGGTGTCGGGCCGAAGCGAGCAGTGGATACCGCCCGCAGCCAGGTGGCCCGGATACTCAATTGTCGACCGCAGGAAGTGATCTTCACCAGCGGCGGCACGGAGTCGAATAACCATGCCATCCGAGGAACTGCCCGCGCTTTGCGTGCTAAGGGCAATCACCTCATCACCAGTGTTGTCGAGCACCCGGCAGTGCTGGAAGTCTGCCGCCATCTGGAAGGCGAGGGATTCGAAACAACTTATCTGCCAGTAGACGCTGAGGGTACCATAGATCCTGCGGCCGTGGAAAACGCCATCCGTCCCGAAACCATTCTGATTACCATCATGCATGCCAACAATGAGGTGGGTACGATCCAACCCATTTCCGAAATATCGCGAATCGCCAAGTCCCGCGGTATCGTCGTACACACAGATGCCGCCCAGTCAGTGGGCAAAATTCTGTCTGATGTTAAAGAGCTTGGCGTCGACCTTTTATCAATAGCCGGTCACAAAATCTATGCACCCAAAGGCATAGGGGCTCTTTATATTCGATCTCCCTTACAACCTGAGAAGTTCTGCCATGGTGCCGGACAGGAAATGGAAAGGCGAGCTGGAACAGAAAATGTGCTCGAAATTGTCGGTTTGGGAAAAGCCTGTGACGTAGCGGCCCAGAACCTTCAGACGAACATGGCTCAAATGCAGCAGCTGCGAGATCGCCTTTACAAGGGTCTGACCGATTCAGTGGGCGATATCCGCCTTAACGGCCACCCGCTAAACCGCTTGCCGAATACCTTGAGCCTATCCTTCAAAGGACTCGAGGCCAACCGTTTTCTCGAGGAAATCGGAAGCGAAGTCGCGGCTTCTGCCGGTGCAGCCTGCCATTCTGATTCGGTATCGGTCTCCCACGTCCTCAGGGCCATGAATGTCCCGCTTGAATGGGCTAAAGGGTGTCTACGTTTCAGCGTTGGACGAATGACGACTCCTGAAGAGATCGATAGAACCATTGTCGCTGTGACTAAAGCCGTCAATAGGATGCGACTTGGGAACTCACCGGCACCAGGTTAGACCGCAGGCAACTCGTTAAAAATCCAGGTTAGGGACCCGGTCGCCGAAACATATGGACATCGCGATACAGTTACGCGTTACCCTCTAATGAGCTCAAGACATATCTGTTTTCTGCACGATCGGATTGAGCACATTCACTTAAGAACATGAGCCGTGTGGGATTTGCGACCGTAAACTCTTCGCTGGTATTGCGTCAATCAGGCCTTGCCTCTGGCGATGACTTTCAGCCTTTCAGGAATTCCCCACGATCTTAAAAGCACAGCAACGCTAGTTGGAACCGTGTCTTCCCAGGAATGCCCCTGCGCCATTTTCTTTCGAATATCGCTGCCGCTCAACCCTTTATCTTTGTGCTCAACCTCCCAGAGGACATGCACATTGAGGCCGAGAGATTCGAAATATTGCTTTTTCCGTCGCCCCCAGTCGTCGTATATGGAAATAAAGAACACGGCATCGAGGGGAACATAATGCCGATATCGATCCGGCATACTGATGGGCAAGGGCACGATGCTAAACTCTTCCAGGCTCACACCGGATTCAACCAGTGCCGCGCGGATGAGTTGATGTCTTTCATAATAGGTTAGCGGGTTGGCAAACGGGGTGCCGCGGTTCGTATCGGCCGGTTCTTCTTCGATTAGGGCGGGATCCGGATTGGTGATACCAACAACCAAATGGGTGCACATTTTTTTACCGGCCAGCAAATATCTGAGGTGATCATTGTGCAGGACCTGGAACCGTCCATGGATAACGCCGGTATCGTATTCGATAAATTTAACAGATCGTGATTTCATTACCACATGCTTTCAGCTTGATGCCCACACCTCGAATCAACCGGGGGTGTTTTCCTTCTGGTCGGCGGCGTCAAATGTCCGGTCGGAATTTCGGCAAGATGTATTGCGGGTCAGCCCGGATATTCGTGAATTTTCTATAGCGCTCCTCCCAAATAATCCTGGCGCGTATCGAATGACAAATATCTGTTGTGGATAAAAGACCAATCTTGATCGCCATCAGCCGTCCCGGCCAATGGCAGCGATGCTGCTGTTCAGCGCCAATGCAATATCCCGCGGTGCAATTTTCAGCATCACTCCCCTTTGTCCGCCGTTAATCATCACAGTATCAAACCTGCGGATCTGTTCATCAAGAACCGTCGGAAGCGTCTGTTTTGTTCCGAACGGACTGATTCCACCCACCAGGTATCCGGTCAAACGCTCGGCGGTGACCTTATCGGCCAGGATCGTCCGCTTTACCCTAAACAGCGCTGCCAACAATTTGAAGTCCAGCCGACGATTTCCCGCTATCAAGGCCAGGCAGTACCGTCTGTCTTCCAGGTCGGCGACCAGGGTTTTAACGGTACGCTCGAGCGGAAACCCGGTCGCAAGCGCTGCAAACTCAGCACCTTTTTCGTCGTGAAGGTATCTGACAACTTCGAAGCGAATCTTTTTTCGTTTGAGAAATTGAACGGCACGCGTGGCCATAAGATACTCCAGCGTTGTTGCCCCGGCATTCCCCCGGCTCAGGAAAAGTATTTACTGATAAAAGGTTGCCGTTGAGATGTCAATTTGAAAACAAATATTTTCATGATGAATTGGATAGAAAGTTTCTATGCACCCGCCGGGCTGGGCGAGGATCAGCAATATTTTTGGTGCCTTTGCGGCAGTGCCTGCATTTCCTTTTGCACCCGAATACAGAATTCTGTTCAATCATGTCCATTTTTTATAGGCATAATTCAACGCGATTTCCTCACAGAGCCTTATTTCATAGGCACTTAGATGTTGACTTTCCAGCACAGTTATATTAAATTCCCTTAAACATTGGGTTTACGGAGTATAAACCTAAATACAAAAAAAGGGGGAATCAGATGACAAAGGCAGATTTGATCGAAAAGATGGCTAAGGATGCAGACATTCCCAAAGTGAGTGCGGGCAAAGCCCTCGACTCATTCATGAACAGCATTGGCAAGGCGCTGAAGAAAAAAGACGGCAAGGTCACGCTGGTTGGCTTCGGCACTTTCATGAAAACCCGTCGCAAAGCCCGTAAAGGTCGCAATCCGCAAACCGGCGCCATGATCAAAATCAAAGCCAAAAACGTTGTAAAATTCAAGCCCGGCAAAAAACTCAGAGACGCTGTGTAACCCAGAGCAGGGATTCTGACCCCAGGCAAAAAAGGCAGTCAATCCCGTTCGACGGGATGCGCTGCCTTTTTCACTTCAGCGCGATCAGTGCGCGTGGTGCACCGCTGTGAACAAACCGTCTATTCGTCCGAACCCTGCTCATAAGTTTTACCGCACTCCTTGCAACGGCCGTCCGACCCAATCACCCCGATACAGTTGCCATCGCTGCATAAGACACGGTTCTCCCAAACCGAATCGTCTGCCTCATCTGCGGCTTCCGTTTCCATCTCTTCATCCTCGGTGGCTTTTTCGTCAGGTTGGCTTTCTTGTCGTATGTCAGGTTGCTCAGGGGCACTTTGTTTGGGTAACGGCAACTCACCGTCGTATGGTTTACCGCATTCCTTGCAACGGCCGTTCGATCCGATCACACCGATGCAGTTGCCGTCGCTGCACAAGACCCGTTTTTCCCAATCATCATCATCGCCGGACAGGCTCTCTTCGAATGTCTCTGGCCTTTTTTCGCTCATTTGTAAGTCTCCGAATATAGGAACGGTCGCCGCCGCCCTCGAAAAATGATTGATAGTTTTTGGTGTAGTGGTAGTCAATAAAACGTTCCGCTAAGCGAACGTTTTTTTCTACAACCACTTATACCACTCTTCCGTGTTTCGGAATTTATTTTTGAAAAGCGGTATAATCCCTCCGATTATACTTCATATGACGTTATATTTATCATTTAGGACACTCAAACTCAACATCATAATCGGGGAAAATGGATACACGATGGTCAGGGATAAAAAAGCCCCGTGTGGGCGGTAAGTTGAATCCAGGGAAAAAACGCTTAAATTAAGCAATCGATAATAATCCCTCTTTACCTTGATTCCAGATTGTATCCGGATTCGTACTGATTAATGAACCATGCCGCGGAAAATTATCCTAATTGAAGATCGGCAGTCCCCTCTGAAGGGAAAGCTGAAGAGAATTTTACGTTTGCTCCCGGCACGTGAAAAAGGGGACCGAAAGCTCCAGCGCCTGCTGACCTTCCGCCTGAGGGTCGATGGCGAATCCAAGACCAGAGAATACCTTATCCGTAATATCAAAAAAATCATCCAATGCTCGTATACGGGAAGTTTTTATGATTTTATCAAGGATGACGCGATTAAGATGGAATGCGACTCCTGATATTCGAGTAATAGATGATATTTTGAAACATTTACAAAAGGAGTACCGTCGATGCATTACGAAGGAAACATCATCCGACCACCGAGTGAGGCCAACAGCATTCTTATTCAGGTTACCGTGGGATGCTCACGCAATAAGTGCACATTCTGCGGTACCTATCGCGGAGAACGCTTCAGGATAAAGTCCGACGAAGTCATTTGGGAGGATATCGATTTTGCCGTCCGGCACTGCAAGAATCAACGCCGTGTGTTTCTCTGCGATGGCGATGCACTGATAATCCCCCACCGCCGACTTAAGCGTATTCTGGTTGAAATAAAGGAGAAACTTCCTTGGGTAACCCGCATCGGTCTGTATGCCAATACCAAAAGTCTGAAAATGAAGAGCATCGAAGAACTGAAGGAACTAAGGGCCCATGGCCTGGGGATAGCTTACATGGGTCTTGAAACCGGTGACGATGTGACCTTGAAAGCCATAAACAAGGGATCGACGGCTGCAGAGATGATTGACATGGGCCGCAAAGCCAGAGAAGTCGGAATAAAGTTGTCGGTTACAGTTCTGCTCGGCATTGCCGGACGCAACCGTTCCGCAATCCATGCGCATGAAACCGGACGGGTCCTATCAGCTATAGATCCTGAGTATGTCGGCGCCCTGAGCCTTATGCTTATACCTGGAACACCGCTATGTCAGGATTTCGAAGCGGGTCGATTCGAAATGGTCGAACCGGTAGACATGCTGCAAGAATTGCGGACGATGATCGAACACACCGAGTTGACCCGTGGATTGTTTCATGCCAACCATGCTTCCAATTATTTGCCGATAAAAGCCAGAATGCCCAAAGACAAGGAAGCGACCCTCAAACTGATCGATTCTGCACTTTCGGGTAAGGTAAGGTTGAAACCGGAGTTCATGCGCGCCCTGTAGCCGCAACTGACCCACCGAACACCGCCTATCCAGGATTGCACCCGAGTCACTCCCAAGCAAAAACCATCGACGAATGGTGGGTCTTAATCGCGCGTGAACTTCATCATATGTGAAAATATTTATCACCGGGCAATACTGGACAAAGGGCTTGTGTTACGGCCAGTCCTTCAAACAATCGCCGAGGTAACTGTGAGCTTACGCAGAATACCGTCATGGCAATCCCCACTATTCAAACGGCTGTTTATGGATGAACCCTGACGATTAAAAGGCTTGCCTTCACTTGGCCATGAATGCTAATAGCCGGAGCGGACAAATGCCATTTAAAGGAGGATTCCACCGCGATGAATGAAGTTCTGAAAAAGGGTCAGCTCGACATCCACACGCTCTGTGTCAACACCATTCGAACACTTTCGATCGATGCCATCCAGAAAGCCAATTCCGGCCATCCCGGTGCGCCAATGGGACTTGCTCCGGCCGTTTATGTTCTTTTCACAAGTATTTTGAAACACAACCCCAAAAATCCGGACTGGCTTGACCGCGATCGTTTCATCCTATCCGGCGGTCATGCGTCTATGTTGCTTTACAGCATTCTGTATCTGACCGGTTACGATCTCGACCTCGAGGATCTGAAAACGTTCCGCCAGATGGACAGCCGGACGCCCGGACATCCAGAGTTTGGCCATACACCCGGCGTAGAAACGACCACAGGCCCACTGGGCCAGGGTTTTTCCAATGCGGTGGGCATGGCGATGGCCGAACGGCATCTGGCGGCTGTTTACAACCGTAACGGGAAGGAAATAATCGACCACTACACTTACGTCATGTGTGGTGACGGAGATATGATGGAAGGCCTATCCTCTGAAGCGGCCTCATTGGCCGGCCATTTAGGGCTGTCAAGGTTGATCTGTATTTATGATGACAATAAAATCTCCATAGAAGGCAGCACGGACGTTACATTCACCGAAGATGTCGCCAAGCGCTTCACGGCTTATAATTGGCATGTCCTCACCGTCAGGGACGGCAACGATCTGGCCGCCATAGATGTGGCACTTCAAAAAGCACAGGCGGAAACCGAGCGGCCGTCCCTGGTTCTCTTGCGTACGAAAATCGCCTATGGGAGCCCGAACAAACAGGGCTCGGCCGACGCACACGGTGCCCCTCTGGGTGCTGAAGAAGTCTGTCTAACTAAAGAATGCCTGGGATGCCCACCGGATGTCGAATTTTGCGTTTCCGATGAGGTCCTCGCGCAATGTCGGCAGATTGTGAAAAAGGGTCAGCAGGCCGAAGCCAAGTGGCATAGAGAATTCAAAGCATACAAAGAGACCCATCCCGACCTGGCCGAAAGTTATGTAAATGCCGTCAGCGGCTTTCTGCCTGAAAGTTGGGACGCCGCCCTACCGGATTTCACACCGGCTGATGGCCCTTTGGCCACCCGAGCAGCATCCGGTCGGGTTCTGAATGCCCTAGCAGCCACACTACCGACACTCGTCGGCGGCTCCGCTGATTTGGCGCCATCAAATAAGACTTTCATCGAAGGCGTTCCTGAATTTCAACGCGACTCATGGGCGGGACGAAACGTGCGCTTTGGCGTCCGCGAGCACGCCATGGGTGGGGTCATGAACGGCATGTTTCTCCACAACGGCATAAGGCCTTACGGCGGTACGTTTCTGGTCTTCGCCGATTACATGCGACCGGCGATTCGTCTGGCCTGTTTGATGAACCTCTCGGTGATCTACGTTTTCACGCACGATAGTGTAGCCGTCGGCGAAGATGGCCCCACCCACCAACCAATCGAGCATCTGGCTTCCCTGCGGATTATTCCGCGATTAACGATAATCCGGCCGGCCGATGCCACAGAAACGGCCGAGGCCTGGCGTCTGGCGGTACGTACCACTGGACCGGTTGCTTTAATTTTAAGCCGTCAAAAGCTCCCCATTCTGGATCGGTCGAGTTATTCTCCGGCAGCGGGACTAAAAGATGGTGCCTATATTCTGTCCGATTCGGATGGCAGCCCAGATCTGATCTTGATCGCATCAGGCTCAGAGGTACACCTGGCTTTGTCAGCACAGCAACGATTGGCAAACGAAAACATCAAGACCCGGGTCGTGAGCATGCCCAGTTGGGAACTGTTTGAAAGAATGCCGGCCAGTTACAGAAATAAAGTATTACCTCCGGATATTTCTCGACGCATCGCAATCGAGGCTGGCCATCCCTTTGGTTGGGACCGCTACGTGGGCTTCGAAGGTGCAGTCATCGGCATTCAGGGCTTCGGTACTTCGGCACCGGGAGCGGCTGTGATGGAAAAACTCGGTATGACTGTTGAAAACGTATATCAGAAAGCCCTGCAGTTGATGGCTGACTGACACACTCCGGTCGGCATGTTTTCGAATTCAGGCGATAATCTATATGACCGCCGGTTTTGCCGGAGGAATGGATTGTAAACCGCTCCAAGCGGTATTTATAGTGGTTGTAGAAAAAAAACGTTCGAATAACGGAACGTTTTTTTGACAACCACTATGTTATTAAGAAAGCCCAACCGCGTCAGTATCGATGCGCGCACGTTTGCAATTATTTTGGACACCCACCTACCAAACATGGAATTGACCGGGTGTTGGTAAACAATAGGGCCCCGATCGGAGGAATTCGATGGATTATAAGATAATGTGGATGACTTTTGGCATGGTCTTTCTGGCTGAACTGGGAGACAAGACCCAACTGGCGACTTTCTGCTTATCCGCCGATTGCGATCCCAAGTTTTCGGTTTTCATCGGCTCGGCCGCCGCCCTCGTTCTTAGCGCCTTGATTGCCGTTTTTCTTGGGGGAACGATCAGCAAGTATATACCCCCGCAATACATTAAATTCGGCGCCGGCCTTTTCTTCCTGGTAGCAGGCGTCTGGACACTGATATCGGCATTTCGCGTCACAACCACCTGACAGCCTCCGGAAATATTGGCATGTTTCCTCAAACGTTGCCATTGAACAGAACCGGCAACGAATTCCCCGGTATTTGGGCATTTCATGGATAAAATACGGACATACTTTCTGATCGTGACGCTTATCTTCCTGGCAAGTGTCACGCACGCAAATGAAATCGAGCTTTCACCTGTTCGAGAAATACCCCCCCCCTCTTTGATCTCGAGTATCCGGATCCAGACACCGCTCGACTTTTGCGGCGAACCGGTACCGATAGACAATCCGGACGTGCGCGAGCGCTTGGAGAAGGAACTGCTTCTCACCCTGGCAGATCGGCCTCAGGTCATCCTTTGGCTCAAACGTTCTCCGCGTTACTTGCCGTTCATCGAAAAAGAACTGGCCGCCAACGGTGTGCCGGACGACCTGAAGTACGTGGCTTTTGCAGAGAGTGCCCTGCGTCCACACGCCGGCTCTACGGCAGGCGCTATTGGATTCTGGCAGTTTATCAAACCCACCGGCCGTAGATACGGGCTGTCAGTCGACGCCGATCTCGACGAGCGCCGCAGCATTTACAAATCGACCCGGGCAGCGATCAATTACTTCCAAGATCTTTACAATGAATTTAACTCCTGGAGCCTGGCCGCAGCTGCATACAACATGGGAGAGGAAGGACTCCGAACCGAAATCTTGCTTCAGGAGGTCAACGATTATTACCGGTTGTATCTGCCCCTGGAAACCCAACGCTACCTGTTTCGCATCATATCCGCCAAGCTGATACTGACAGACCCTGAGAAATATGGGTTCCATCTGACCGAAAACGATCTTTACAGGCCTTTCGAATTCGACGAAATCTCGTTGCAGTGCCATCGTAGAACGCCGATCCGAGTCATCGCTCAAGCGGCAAAAACCGACTTTAAGCGCATAAAAGATCTAAACCCGGGTATCCGGGGGCATTACCTGGAACCCGGTAAACACAAGATTTTGGTTCCGAAGGGCGCGGGCGCCGAATTCGAGTCGCGCTATGAAGAGGCCCTCGTTGCGTGGCGCAAAAATCCCGATGACCACGTCTACATCGTCAAAGCCGGTGATAACCTCTCGAGCATTGCCGATATGTTTCAAGTGCCGCTGCCGGCATTGCTGATCTGGAATAATCTCAATCCCCGACATCACATCCACCCCGGAGACCGCCTGATTATCTACAAACGGGTTGAGGCCAGTCCGGAAACGGATCAAGAATAATACTGAGTCCGTCAGATTAACCAGAGCCCCTAATCGTCTATTTAGATTAAGACACAGGGTGATACTGACTATTTTTTTTATTCAAACGGGTTGCAATTCATAACGGCCAGGAGATGGTGGACAACCGGCAGAGAGTTCACTTTTCTGGAAACGCAGGCTGCGATTTACCTGGAAGCGCAATCAAACGTTTTACGGGATCAGCGTGCGGTTTGAAAAAAATGGCGACATGGCCGATCAGACCGACCAGATCGGACTGCGTCTGCTGTTCGAGGGATTCGATGATGGTCTTTTTTTTGTCTCTTTCTTTATGATCGATAAACTTTACTTTAATCAGCTCATGTTTTTTCAATGCGTCGATCGTATTGAGAACCACCTTATCCGTGAGTCCGTTCTGACCAATTATAACGACCGGTTTTAATCGATGCGCCAGCCCTTTAAGATACTTTTTCTGATAACCTTTCAACATTTTTAGTCATGCTCCAGCCCGCTAATTGCGCAAGTCGTATCGGCACGCGTTGACAGCCGCCGCCATAACGGATCATCGGATATTGCCAAGGTGCGAATGCGGTTTATTCGAGGTATGAATTTAGAGAACAAACCCTATATCATGTTTTGGATGATAAGATCTTCAAAAATTTCGTCAAGCTGGTTGAACAATTGCGGTCTGACCTGCAAAACGCTCTGTTACAAGTGATCGTTTTAAGGCATTCGGTTCGGATTTTTTGGATGGGATGAAGTTTCACGTTTTACTTATTGTGCAGAATATGAAAAATCGCAGCAATAGGCGCTTTGACCCTCTTGGTTGGTACGCTGGGTCACTAACATTCGCTGAACAATGCGCTATCTGCATGTGTTCAGGGACTTGATAAAAAAAAACAGTCCGGATGGCGCCGTGATATCTACTGCCTTCGGCGTTGTCCAAACTGTTTTAGGGGTATGTAAAATAGGGCTTCCGGAATGCCGTTGTTCTCGAACGATGCACAGCTGGGATTGCTTTGGATGCCCGCCAGGAAGATGCACGCACACTCGAGAAGCCAAAATCATCTTAGTATCAAAGAACGCTTAACTGTGACGCATTTTCCGAATTTCGTTATTACTATATACAACAAGCATGCCAAGTAATACATTTTTATAAATTTATATAAATTACAGATATTTATAATATTTACCGTTCGGCGGTCTATAGATATTAACGTAGAAACTGACAAAATTCGGCAATAAATCTGCCACAAAACGTCAACTACTCGAATTATTTCAATATCTGGCGCCCCAAAATCATATCCAAACCCACCAAAAAATTTATAAAAATAATCTAACTAACTGTAATAAATTGTTAATTCTTAATTTTGGCCAAACGTGCACAATCCCGGTCGACAGGTTACTTATCCAGCAGAACCCGTGGCAAATAAGGTCTAATATTCTTGTTCAACTCTTACTAATACGCCGAAATACGCGTATAGGTTACTGGATTCGGCGCGATCCATAATTTTATAAATTGCTTTTATTTCATATAGTTAAAATAGACTAAAACAATATTCGAGGTCGCTGCCCAAATGAGAGGAGGACGGGGTGACAATTTTTGTCAGTCACAACAAAATATGGCATGGAATTTCAGGATCGACCTTTGGCTCCCCGATTTCATAATATTTGTTCAACAGGGCTCAATTTTATATATGACCCGTATTTAGGAATGAGCATTGCCAGTTATACCGCTTTTTAAAAATAAATTTCGCAATACGGAAGGATGGTATAAGTGGTTGTAGATAAAAACGTTCGCGTAACGGAACGTTTTTTTGACAATCACTATAATCAAGCGCGACGGTTGGTACTGCGTTCGGCAGAAGAAAAATGCTGAAATATTGTCTGCCTTTAGGCGCGTTTTGATACGTGCCGTTTTGCAGTCCCCGGAGGGAATGCAACAGGGTAAAGTCGCCTGCGCGCATGAAAGCCCTAAAAGTGGTTTCAAAACCCTATCTAATCAGGAGACTCGCCTAGAATACGGGGATGCGCACGGAGCAAGAAGTTGGGGTTCTCGTGGTGGCGGATGATGGTTATTTCTTTTTACTTTTGTAAGACCAGTAACGGATTGGCCCGACGTCTATATGGACAAAATTTGAAGCAGGGTTGTATCCGACGCCACCGCCCTTTATCTCGAGGGCTGTGGTCCGCAGGGCTGATAATCGACAGTCTGGCAGACGGATGTCCGCCGCTTCGCCAGTGAGGTGAAAGCTGTTGCGGGCTGCTTTTCTGCCTTTTCGGCGCAGCAGTTCGTTTGTTTTACGGCAGCGATAACCGGAAATGACATGAAATGGATTTTTATAATCGAGTTTTCTTTTGATGGAATACATCACATTTAGCAGATCCCTATCAATCGGCTTGACCTCATTCGTCCGATGGTCTCGCATGATATGATTAATATCTGCCAAGGCATCGGGGACGTAATGGCCATTAATCCAGTAAACCGTCGATACCGTCTCACGGGTTGTTGGGTCGTAGAGCGATAGCGACCTTTCCCGGGCGCTGAAGTCCGGGATTGAAGCGAAGAGCCTGATCGGAGACAGAAAAGTAAATCCGGCACAAAGGGTTAGCTTGAGTAACCTCCTGCGAACATTATCGCTCGGTTGCGCCTTTTGAACCATGTATTGATTAGACATTAAACCTTCCCCACTTTATTTCACCGGCCGTTTATGGATAAATCGAGAATACGAATTGATATTTGCATTGGCGCAGGATTTTCGGCCGAAGGCACAACGGTCTCTCTTAACGTTTTAGCGGCTTCTATCATGGACTGGAGGGTGTGCCTGCAAACGCTTTGGTACCTCTTGTAATAACGGCTTAGTAGCTGGTGGGATAAACAGTTTGTTGTAAACTACATGAAGGCCGGGCCTGTCAAGTAATAATTTTCCCCGTTAACCGTTGACGTAGAGCCCACATTTATTTCAAATGTCGTCATTCATCTATTTTGCAGGTAAAAGCGATGTGATCGCAGAGGGTTTTAAATTCAGCTCTCAATACGTACCCTTTGACGCTCTTTACAGCCGCCTCTTTGGTAAAGAACGATTTTTGAAAATCGTTGAATTGAATCCGAATGACAATGCTGTCATCGACGCTGAAAGGCATCAATTCTTGAGTAGCAAACCTTATCCCTGACCGCGAAAGGTCTTTGATAATAATTTTATATTGTTTGGGTTTGCCGGCTTGCCACTCGTAAATCATTGTTCCATCAATATCGAGGTAGTTTCTTTTATAGCGGCGCGTTTCTAAAACAACCCCAAACAAATTTCCACACTTACAATTATATACGAATTTTCGTATATTGGATTTGTTGAAAATATTTGATATATTGATTATTTTTTGGAAGCCGCAATGGGGGCATTCTATCAAGGCCCGATTGTCTCTGGTTAAAGATGCGACGGTCAGATTCGATTCCATCATCTAATATTTGCAAAATGTGCAGCGTTTTTGATAACACTAATCAGCATCACGTCAACGTATCCTTAGAATAATTATCGGGAATATCCAACGAAAAAATTCCCGAACGAAAAAAAAGATTTATCATTCAAGCAATATTATACTATTGGATGCAGAGATTAAATAATGGCGAATTCAGTAATTACGGCGACCGGCAGTTATTTGCCGCCCGCAACCATACCCAACGAACATTTTCTCAGCAATGAGTTTTATGGGGCGGATGGTAATAAACTCACCCGCCCCAACCCCGAAATAATTAAAAAGCTTTTTGAAATCACCGGGATCAGAGAACGGCGATATGTAACCGACGAACATTCGACCTCAGACATTGCCTATTTGGCGGCAGTCAATGCACTCGAAGGCTTTGACAGAGAAAGCCTCGACTACATCATCGTTGCCCAGAATTTTGGAGATGTTGACGCGAAAAATATCCGCGTGGATATGGTCCCGACCATAGCTGCCCGGGTGAAACACAAACTGGAAATACGGAACCCTTACACCGTTGCTTTTGATCTGCCCTTCGGGTGTCCAGGCTGGCTGCAGGCAATAATTACGGCCGACTATTTCATCAGGTCGGGAGATGCCAAACGCATCCTCGTCATCGGAGCCGAAATCCTTTCAAGAGTTTCTGATCCCCATGATATCGACAGCATGATATATGGTGATGGCGCCGGTGCAACCCTGCTCGAAGCAACCGACAAAGAAGCGGGTATTCTCGCGCATGTCACCCGATCGGACACACTTAATGAAGCCTATCTCCTATGGGCTGGTAAATCACACAATAGAAATCACAATGGGAATGAACTGTTTATCAAAATGCACGGCCATGAGATATACAAATATGCAGTGCGAAAGGTTCCTGAAGTGGTCAAGAAAAGCCTCGAGAAAGCCGGGTATGATATCGACGACGTCAAAAAGGTTCTTATCCACCAGGCAAATGAAAAAATGGACGAGGCCATCTTGAAAAGGCTGTTCAAGCTGTACAACAAGTCGGAAATTCCATCCGATATCATGCCGATGATGATCTCATGGGCTGGTAACAGCTCGGTGGCCACTTTGCCGACGTTGTTTGACCTGGTAAATAGAGGTCAACTGGACAAGCACCGACTGAATGCCGGAGATATCGTCATTTTCGCCTCGGTCGGGGCCGGGATGAATATAAATTCAATGGTCTACCGGATGCCGTAAAAATGACAAACTCAATCACTACTCCAAGCCTGAAGCAACTACTGCTCAGCCCTTTTGTTCCAAAACTCCTCGACGTCCGCCGAAAAAACGATTATGTGGCATCTTCGAAAAAGATCAGCAGTGCTGTTTGGCGTGATCCGGAATTGATAAATGAATGGAGTACGGAACTCTCCATCGGGCGAAAAATCGTTGTTTATTGCGTCAAAGGCGGGTCAGTAAGTCAATCCGTTGCCGAGCGCCTTGCCCGGGAAGGTCACGATGTCGCGTTTCTCGAAGGCGGTATTAAGGCCTGGGTGGATTCCGGAGAGCCGGTCGAATAGGATGAGGAAGTTCTGGTCGATACGGCCGAAAACATTGCTCGCCGATAAAAGGTGATCTTGCGCCGATGACAAAATCGACCGGCAGCCCATGTCATTGTTGAGGTGATTCCGAATCACTGAATTTCCTACCGATATCGCCCCACCTCCCTGTTTACAATTAAACCGGGATATACCCGCGCGAACCGCCCCGACTCCCATCATTGGTTGAAAAGGTATCAACCCACCGAATCCTGAAGTGTGGCGGTTAATGCCTTTGGGCCCTTTTTTTTACTTTTTTTATCTCTACATCATCGGTCGCGCGTCGCCGGTCGATTGGCTCGGAATCCTTTGCCTTTAAGCAGTCCAATGTGTCAGCAAGGCTGTATGCCAGATAGAATTTATTGATATTACTGACGTACCGCACGGTTTCCTGTCCGATTAACTTAAGCGCTCCGATCTCGCCATGGAGGAACCAGCGGTTGGGATCGTATCCCATTTCCGCCGCCAGAGCCCGCGCTCTTCTGATATTGGCCGGCCCGGCATTATAGGCTGCGAGCGCATAGCGGAGACGGTCGATAGGTTCCATTTCAGAATCGTTGAAGTAAGTGTCGCGCAGCAGCGCGAGATATTTCGCCCCCGCTTGTATATTATTCTCTATTTGGCGAAAATCGACAATGTTTATACGTGGATCCATTGCCGTAGATGGCATAATCTGCATGATGCCGACGGCTCCCTTTGGAGATCGGCGATTATGTTCCAGCCGCGATTCCTGGTAGCCAAGTGCAGATAGAAGCATCCAATCGATGTTGTATTCGGCACCATACTTTTTAAACAGCGGCGCATAAAGAAAAGATTTCTCTCTTCCGTTTGTATCGAGAGGGTTGGAGATCCATCTCGTGTCTTTGAAGTAGCGGTTGAAATAAATGTTGCCCAGGAGTGTCCCTTTCTTGTGATCCTTGACAAACTCGTCCAGGCTGTCTTTGAGCAACGGGTTGGTCTTGCGAACCATCCACGCCAAATTCGCTCCCTGACGCAACGGTAATTGATCGTGTACTTTCAAGTTAGGCAATATATCCGACCACAACTCAGCCAAATGGCTTTCAATGACACTCAGGTTGATGATTCCGGCGTTCAGCATCTCCAAGATATCTTCACTGGTGACATTATCGTCTGCCTTTATAATTCTGACCGGCGCCAAACCCAGAGAGTTCAATTGTTCATTCAATCGTCCAAGACTTTCAAAGTAACTGCTAATCCGACGCACGTATATTTGCTTGCCGGCAACATCGCGCAGACTTCGAATCGGATCAACGTCACGGCTGCTCACAAGCACCTCACTGACACCGGTAAGGTAAGGATCTGAGAATTCGAAACCTGGTGTTTTTCCATCGGTGACAACCAAACCGGCAGCCACGATGTCTCCCAGCCCTTTCTCCAGGCTGGGAGTGAGAAGTTCTTCCGGGACAGGAATAAATTCGACAACTGTTTTTAGGTCGTGTCGTGTATTTTTTCGATTCAAAAACCGCTCGTACTCTTTAAGCAGGCTGTACTCGAAGCCATAAATCCGGCCACTCGAGAAAAAAAAGTTCGTTTGGGAGGTTGTTATCAGGACCCGAATCGTTTTTCGCTCAAGTAATCCCGGCAGGTCATCGGTATAGGTGTCAGAAAACCGGGCGACCTTGGAGAGCAACTCTTCAATCGCATCCCGATTATTTGTCGATCTTAAAGTGCAGTAGATTTGGCTTACCGATAAAACGAATTCCTCTGGTATTTGTATGGTGCTTAACAGCGCGTTTTCATCAGCGGGTGGGCCCGATGTCTTACTGATCGGCTGTCCACTATAGCTTGTTTCATTTGCCAATACCCTCACTGGACTCGAGCGTGATGTTTCCTCACCAAATGTCGTCTTGGGCATCACCAGGGACATGAGCACAATCAAAAGGATACCTATTGATTTCTGGAAAAAGATCGTCGTCCGTTCGAAAAACCGGGAGGATTTAATATCGTGAAGCCTTGTCTGATTGATGCAGCGGCGGTGCCCCTGGACATCTGCGACCATGATGGTATGAAGCTTTCGTATGGCGATGTGGACGGTCAAGTCTGGACTCCGGCAATAGGATTTGGACGCTGAACAGTTAAAGATGTGTTACATCAGTTATACCGCTTTTCAAAAATAAATTCCGAAATACGGAAGGGCGGTATAAGTGGTTGTAGAAAAAAACGTTCGAATTTCGGAACGTTTTTTTGACAACCACTATAATGTGACCGGACAGCAGATGCGTTGCGGTTGGGGTAAGATCGTGCATCCGACAAATATCCCTTCATTTGATAATATGCAAGATTTGGTGTGGGGTCAAGCGGTGGGCAAATGGTGGTTGCTGGAAGGCGGGCTGACGATATTGTTCAGCATTCCAGGATGCGCCATATTTAAGCGACATCCTTTTTGAACGCCTTTAGGCTTAACGTTCCCCCGCCGCATGCCTTTGAGGGAACGGTCAATGGCACTTGCGCTCGATTTCGGCGATTATGGTGAGCGCCATATGGGCGAAATTTCTGAGCCCGGTTCTTTATCGGTATTCGTTCGACGCCCCCCTTGAAAAGATGCAACAGTTGATACATATCTTAAATAGCAATTGAACAATTGACGTTGCCTGATTCAAAAAGGAGAACCCAAATGAAATGGATAACCCGATCTCATGTGCACGTCGACCGTGTGGCCTGCCCATGGCTGATCACCCGGTTCATAGACTCAGATGCCGAGTTCCTGTTTGTGGCAAAGAGTAAAGTCGTAGAAATGGCCGAAAAGTCCGGCGCCATTCCCTTTGACACACCGGGTGCCGATCTTCACCATCGCAACGATTTGTGCACCTTCGATGTGATAATCGAAGAATATGAGATAACCGACAAAGCGCTCCTGCGCATGGCCAAGATTATCAACGCTGCGGACACCGGCCGATTGGACGCCGATCCCCTGGCTGCTGGCTTCGAAGCCATTGCTGTGGGGTACAGCCTCCGTTACCCGGATGACTTGGAAAATATCGATAAGCAGTTCGAGGTCTACGATGCCCTGTACGGCTGGTGCCGCTTGGATGTTGCCCGGAGCGAATCGTGAAGGAAAAGGAGGTTGAGCCCCAAGAAATCGTAACAAGCCGCACTGCCCGACTCACCAATTTTCTCGCCCTGCAGCGCAGCACTGTCGGCGTTCTGTCCATGGTGGTGTTGGTGGGCATGGGCGAACGGATGGCCGAGCGTTTTCTGCCTATTTACATACTGGCTCTTGGTGGCGGTGTATTGGCCATTGGCCTGTTACAGGCCATGGATAACCTGCTCTCGGCCCTCTATTCGTTTCCTGGGGGCTATTTGTCCGACCGTATCGGCACAAAACGCTCCCTTCTGGTCTTCAACCTTGTGGCCATGGCCGGTTTCACAATAGTAATTATAATCCCCGCCTGGCAGGCGGTCATCGTCGGGGCGGTGCTGTTTATTTCATGGTCGGCCATATCGCTGCCGGCCACTATGAGCCTGTTGTACAAAGTGTTACCTCAAAATAAACGCACCATGGGGGTGAGCATGCATTCGCTGGTGCGGCGCATCCCCATGGCACTCGGCCCTATGATTGGAGGGATCTTCATCGGGGTATGGGGCGAGCGTGATGGGGTCCGCCTTGCATTCGGGGTCGCCCTCATTATGGCAGCAGTGGCTTTGCTGCTGCAGCAGCGGATGATTAAAGACGACGCACCGAACAAAGCTTCCACAGCCAACGCCTGCGATCTCAGACCGGAAAAAAACCCGCTGAAATTGCTGTCCTTGATGAACCCGGCAATGAAAAGGCTTCTTGTCACCGATATTCTGATCCGCTTCTGCGAACAAATCCCCTACGCCTTCGTAGTGGTCTGGTGCATGAAGGTTATCTCAGAACCGGTGACGGCCGTACAGTTCGGCCTTCTGACCACCATAGAAATGACCACTGCGGTGTTGGTTTACATCCCGGTGGCCTATCTGGCCGACCGCAGTACCAAGAAACCCTTCGTGCTCGCCACATTTGTTTTCTTCACCCTCTTCCCCCTAATGCTTCTCTACAGCCGCTCCATGGAATGGCTGATTGCGGCTTTTATCCTTCGGGGATTAAAAGAGTTTGGCGAGCCCACCCGCAAGGCCCTGATCATGGATTTGTCACCGGACGACTGCAAGGCTGGTATGTTCGGCCTGTACTACCTGATCCGGGATATTTTTGTCGCTTTTGCCGCCCTGGGCGGTGCGTTTCTTTGGCAGATCAGCCCCCAGACGAACCTCATCGCGGCGTTTATTTTCGGGGTCCTCGGCACTGTAGGATTCGCGATTTTCGGCCGCGACATTCCCGTGCCCCAAACACTTCCGAGACCAAAATGAAAACAGCTGGCCGAATGAATATTTATCTATTGACCCGATGAAGAGGAAAAATATTCACGACACAAACGGAAGAGGTTAAAATATTTCATTAAATTTCCGCGTTAGATACGGACCCCTTCAGCCCGCATTAATTCTAATCAAAAGGACCAGTACCGCCAGTAGTGATATCCAGACGATAATCGCAATTCGAGTCTGTTTCTTGGCCCTCGTCGCTTCCCACCAACTGTTGGGACGAATGCCTTGGAATAAAAACATGACAACGCCGGAAATATTCAAACACACAATATTGGTGGCAAACAGGAGAAAGGCATTGATGCTTTCATGGATATGTCCTGCACCCAGAAGGAGGCCAAATACCATAAGGGGTGGCAACAAGGCCACCGCCACCATTACACCGATCAGGGAGCCGGATACACCAGCAGTAAAGGATAGCGCTCCCGCGGCCCCTGACGCGGAGGCGAGCACAATGTCTGCATAGCTTACTTGCATTCGCGAAGCAATTTCAGGATTTTCAAGATCCACCGGAGCAAACCATCCGACGCACACGGCAATAAAGAGGGCTAAGGCGGAACCTATGACAATAGATTGAAACGATTTGTTAGCCAATTTCGGGTCGCCGAGTGTCGCTGCAAAGGCCATCCCCATATTGGGCCCCAATAGAGGCGCAAGCACCATCGCTCCGATTATGATCGCCACGTTGTCTCTCAGAAGCCCGATGGCCGCCACAGCGGATGCCAAAGTAACCATTAGATAAAACGTCCTGTTGCTTGAAGCGACGCTTTTGATATCCTCGTATAGCTCCTCGCGATATATCCTCTTGGAGTCAATTTCGTTTGGCGTCTTTAGCCCTTCATTATCTGAATCCGCATCGTCCTTTAGGCGCGGAATTACGGCTTCTACAGGAACAATGACAATTCGAAACCCCGACCGGCGCCCATAGCGTTTTTCCAGGTAATCGAAAACAGGCTCGGCCGTTTCAGCCTCGAGCAGCAGTTTCAGCTTGCCACTGCCATCATCACATGAGTAATAAGAATCGATGATACTAAATTGGTTCTTAATCTCATCAAGCAGCTCCGGGTTCCTTTCAGGGAAAAAAATCTCTGCCCAGCGTAAAGCCATTAAAAAGCCTCCATCAAATCATTTGCAAAATAGTAGTTTTTTGCTGTCATTTTGACCGAATTCAATCCTCATTGCGTTTTCGCCGATATGTTGTACTTTGACTCCAAGTGAGACTGGTAAAAAAAATTCAACCAAACGGAGGTGACGTCATGACGGAAAATAAAACCCAGGATTATTTCGATGACAGTGACGAAGGACACGTAAACACCCGTGAGAAGAACTTTGAATGCGAAGAGCCTGACAAACATTTGGGCTGTGACATGGGAATCGATGTACAGGGGTAAATCAGTGTTAGGTGCGTTTCAATGCGGCATCATCTTCAACAGATATAATTATACCATTGCAGATAACGGCATGCTTTGTTGAAACAGGAAATAAAAAAAATCGGGGCGATCGGCGGTTATAGTGGTTGTCAAATAAACGTTCCGTTATTCGAACGTTTTTTCTACAACCACTTATACCATCCTTCGGTTTTTCGGAATTTATTTTTGAAAAGCGGTATAACTCACAAAAAGGGCAGGGCCTCTCACGAGGCTCTGCCCTTTTTGTTTGAAACCCTTTTTAAGATCCTCTCGCCCTGTCCCGCTTCCTGGGGGCATCCTGCAAAAAGAGCACGGGGTCGGCATAACCGCCACAAATTACCGATATAGACCGCCCTTGCAAATTCGATAGGACTATACGGACGAACTGAGTTTTTTACCGGCCTTGAATTTTACAACGTTCTTGGCCTTAATTTTGATGGCTTCGCCGGTTGCCGGATTGCGACCCTTGCGTGCCTTCCGGCGCGTTTTCTGAAATGTACCAAAACCCACCAGCGTTAACTTGCCGTCTTTCTTTTTCAGGGCCTTGGTGACACCGTCCATAAAGGAATCAAGAGCGCTGCCCGCTGCCACTTTCGTAATCCCTGCATCCTTTGCCATCTGATCGATAAGCTCTGCCTTTGTCATCTGTTTCCTCCCGTTGTGTGGATTGAATAGCCCATATGAAACAGGTCAAATACAGGATTGTCTCTACATTGTCAATACGGATCCAACCACCGTGGGGTGAAAAGCTATCTGCGACTGTTCATCGAGAGGAATCCTGGCGATCTTAGAAAATAAAACCGTTAAGCCCACTTCACAATTTATGGTCCCCATCTAACAGCCAGGGTTGCCGCTGTTCTTTCCCAAGGCTGCCTAATGCATTCTGATCCCGCCATGGCAGGACTCGCTTTCGCTGCTGATCATTCCCTCCGCTCTGGTGCAGCATTTGCGGGAAAAACTCCACGACCACTGAACTAATTCAGTTCACCCCCAGTGTTTTGAGAATTTTGCGAACGAAAATATAAACCCTCCAAATCGGTTGTTGTGGAAAGAACAATTTCAAAATTACGCTTGCTGCCTTCAATATCACTTCAGGGAATTGTGACTTATCATTGTAAATCAGGAAATTGGGATAGCGGTGGTAGGCGCGCTTGGTGATCTTTTTGATGGTTTGAATGTCAAGCGCCTTGGGTTCAAAGTGCACCGGGTGCAGGAAGTTGTCGTTGATTCCATCTCGGTTCGTTTGCTGTAACTTCTTGGCGAGCGGAGCGCCCTTGTAAACACGGATGCCGATACCGATGACCACCAGGTCCCAAGGTGAAGCTGCATTGGCTATGGTCTCAAGCGTTTCATGGAGCGTATCTTCCGTTTCACCAGGCGCGCCCAGGAGTAAAAACCAAGAGGTTGGTATGTTTTCCTGGTGCAACAGCTTTCCGGCTTTCAGTACATCCTCTTTATTAAAATTCTTTCCCAGACTACGTAACGTCTGGTTGCAGCCGGATTCGACTCCCAAATCAACATCTTGAAAACCGACCCGTTTCATCAGCTTCACCAGGGCTTCGTCAACCGCCGACGGGTTCAGGCCCAATGCCCGGCATCTCAGGTTTAGGCCTTTGTCGGCTATGGCCTGCAAAACCGCCTTCGCATGCTCCAGCGGGATGTTGAAGGTACTGTCAGTGAATTCGATGTGGCGAATGCCCGTCTCATATACCAGTGTCTCCACTTCATTGGCCACACGCATCGGATCTTTAAATCGATAGACGCTGCCCTCAAGCCGGTTGTAGGTGCAGTAAACGCATCTAAGAGCGCAGCCGCGTTTGGTCTGGATCTGAAGCGGTGAGTTGTATTTACGGTAGCGCCGCACGTCGAGGTAACGGGCGAATTTTACCGATGGCAATGCATTCATATCGGTAACCGGCCAAGGTGGATTTTCTTCGACTATCATGCCATTCTGTCTTAGGATCAATCCGCCCAGACCACTCAGAGGAAGGTTCTTTTCCAGCCTCGCAGACAATTCTACTATGGATCGCTCACCGTCGCCTTGAATAGCCAGGGAGAGGTCAAAAAAATGCAGTATTTCCGCACCACTGATACCGATCGCGGCACCGCCGATCACGATCGGGCCTTCAAAGGCCGACTTCAGTGGATTGATTACTTCAACTTTTATCTGCTCGATAAAAAAAATGGTATTGTAGCCAGAGGCATTGTCGATGTTGCGGATGCCGACTCCGACGAGTTCAGGTTTGAACTTGCTGAGCGCGAGGCGGATTTCTCGATCAGTATTTTTTGAAAAACATAGATCCAAAAAAACAACATCATGTCCCGCGTCTTCTAGAGCTGCCGCAACAACACACAGACCGAAAGGAATCACGGGCCAAGGATGCTTGAGTCGGTTGGAATTGATTAGCAGTATATTCATAACAAACCTCTTCCCGATTCAGCCGGAGCCATTAAGACCATAAGATCAGCTTGCACGAAGACTATGAGTCGAAAAATCTCAAATCCGATGAAATTATACAGGACAATGATGCATGAGGACTCTCGCTTCGAGCGAGCGGGATATCTTGAAAATAGTAATAACACAATAAACGATGAAGTTCAGATATATAAAGATCTAAATACCTATTTTTTATATTGCCTTTTTATAGTCTCATGAAGCTCTTTCCATTTCTTTACCCTATCCGGTGGTTCGGGCGGAACTATAGACAGTTTCAATTCTTCAACAGCTTTATTAAGTGGTATGATTTTTCCTTTACATACCAATACGCCCATTGTCATGTTGATCGCATGAATGATGCCGTTCATTTCGAATAGGTGCTCAAAATACCAATATTTTTTATCCCATGTTAACATTTTTGTCTTTAGAATATATTTTTTAAAAGGTCTGATTGGCTTGATATGAATTGTTTCTGATGCAAAAATGATTGGGAACCACCGCCGTTTTAGAAGAGGTTTATCAATACCCACTTTACATAAATAAAATCTCAAAAATTATAAGCATTTAGAAAAATATAAAAATATTGACACTTATCGATGTGCTAGATTTTCAAATCTTGTATATGCCTTTAAAAAGGCTAACTGTAATTTATCAATGGGTCCGTTTCGGTGCTTGGCGACAATGAGGTCGGCTTTGCCTTCTTCAGCAAAAGCTTCCCCTTTCTTTTTAAAAACCTCCGCTCGATGAATAAAAGCAACGAGGTCTGCATCCTGTTCAATGGAACTTATCAAGGACTCTTCCGCCTCTATATTATGGGGCGGTAATTTGTTCAGGAGATGATCTTCGCAGTACGACATTTAATTTTTCCCCAAAAAGTTTATAGATGGCCATGCATTGTTCGATACTAACGAACAGTATAATTAAAAAATTTTGGCGCCTATAAGTTGTTCGAAACGTATTGACTGCTACCCCACCCTACTTTCGCATTTGTTTCATTTATGATTAGGCCGAGATCTTGAAGTCGTATGATCACCGCCTGTTTAGACACGTTCAGAAAGCCGCCCGTTTTCTGTACAGCTTGAGCAATAAATGGCCAATTGCTCACGCAGGGTTCGATATAAAGGCAGTTGTCTATCGTTCTTTTTTCATTATAGAATTTGAGCGGCTGGCACCCAATCGAATTCTCAAATGCGGATCGCACCCACTTCTCAGGCAGAAGCAGGCAGGCCGCAAAATAATCAGCCTGCCATTCGATTGGCTTTTTCGCATCTTTTTTGCGGCAAAGGATAGCAGCTCTCTTTGCGCGCGAATAAGTATCATTTACCAATTTTCTGTGTAACACCCAATGACCGACTTCGTGAGCAAACGTAAATACGAGCCGACCTTCATTGCGGCCGTCAAGTAACTGGGTGTTGGCACATATCAACCCCTTTTGTACATAGGTGGCGCCAAGTATCCCCTGCATGCCGTAGTTCTTTTCAAAATCTACGAACCCAATTTTTAAATCAAAATATCTTTCGATAATGTCTTCTACTGGAATTGGCGGTTTAACCACGCAACCCATCTTCGATTCATATCCAGCGATAACATCTTCGGCGATCAGTTGGATGCCACTTTTCGGAAGCCAAGGAACCTTCAATTTTCTTCTCCCTCGCTCTTTCCAAGTTTTGATAATCTGGCTAACTGGGTCAGGCGATCCCAGTCGTCACCGCTAAACTCTTGGTCTTTAGCCAATCTGAGAAAATCCGCAGCCTGCGGTTGATCGGCGACATATTCACGAAGTTCTGGGTCAACTTTTTTCGCTTTGTTCAACAATACCTTTTTATCGACATTCAAAGCATTGGAAATATTGACTATAGTTTCTTCAGAGGGTGGTGGCACATTATCCAGTTCCACGTCGCTGATATACCCGGGGGACTTTCCGATGAGACGGGCCAATTCTCTTAAGCCTACACTGGCCTCATTTCTAAGGTATCGAAGGAGCTTTCCAAATGAGTCTTTACTTTTTGGCATAGATGTTCTATTAAACCGAACACTGATGTGCTGTCAACTCTTTTTATAAGTGTGTTTTGCGGGCACCTAACGGAACTTGGGCATGATTATACAATATAATTATAAATCAAGCAGGTTAGTAAGATCGAATAACGCCCACAACTGTTCCGGCACTATATAAGCGCCCTAAGACTTCGGTAGTGTTGCGCGGGAATTCGGATCCGCCACCGTCCTAAAGAAACGCGAGCTTCCGTCTTCGCACAGCTACGCCGAGACAAGATGGCGCGGCAAGCATGCGGAGGGCGGAATAAAAAACAGACGCGTAATAATGGAATTGGAAGGCGCGATGATGGCGTGGTGCAATTCAAGATTTTGTTATTGACAATTAGCGATGAATATGTAAAATATGATTATCATATAATGCAAGGAGATTGAAAGATGGAAAAACGTATATCCGCTACCCGGGCTGTGAGGGATTTCTCTGAAGTATTAAACACAATAAAATTCAAAGGCGTTCATTATATTATTGAAAGGGGCGGTAAACCGATCGCTTCCATGAAGTCGATTGATGAAAAAGTGGATCAAATGACTTTGGGTGAATTGAAAAACTTGCTTAAAAAATTACCGAAGCTGGAGAAAGAACTGGATGCCTTTGCATCAGATATTGCAGAGATCTCTAATAATCAACCGCTTATGCCAACGGTGGCTTTATGGGAGTAATATTCGACACAAGTTTTCTGATTCAAGCAGAGAGACGGGAATCCGAGATCAGCCAATTTGCAGAAAATAGAGAAGAAGAGGTTTTCGGAATCAGCGTAATCACAGTCGCTGAGCTTCTTCACGGTGTGCATCGAGCAGATACAACGAAAAGACGTTTGAAGAGAAGTGCTTACGTAGAAAAAGTCATCGAGTTGTTCCCCATTTATAATTTTGAGATCACAACCGCCAGGATATATTCAGAGCTGTGGGCAGACTTAAGCAAGAAAGGTATTCAGATCGGTGCCCACGACCTTATCATCGGCTCTACCGCCCTATCTCTTGGATTTTCAGTAGCCACCTATAACCTAAGGCATTTTGAACGAATCGAGGGGCTCAAAATCGAAACCTTGACGCTTCAAAAATAATGTTTCGTTTTATTCGAATAGGTCGGCGAAACTTCCGTCTCGTATCATAATATTCGATATAACGTTTATGCCGGAAAAGCGCCGAATCATCAATTTCGTGTGTTCGAACTCCCCATGGAAAGATGGGCGGCTCCTTCCAAATTATAGAAAACCATTCGATATCCTATCAGAAACTAATCAAGTGCATAAAATAAAAAAGGCCATTTTTTCGACGAAAAATGACCATTTTATATCTGGCTCCCCATGGTGAACTCACTTCGCAAACAGTTTACCAGGCCTTCAAACGAGGTAATGACCACCATTTTCGTATTACAGGGTCAGATTAAAGATGGGTTCCTTGCATAGGTCGGTGGTAACCGTTTAATATTTTATGCGAGCTTGAAGCTAGGGGATTGCAGATCGGGACATGGAGATGGCCGCTTACTCATGACCTTCCAATTCCTCTGCCGTAATGTTTACCCAACGAAGAAGGCGCTCGCTCAGTTGTTCTTCAATATTTAACGAATTTATTCTTTCAGCAAGGACTTTATGATCAATCATTCTCTCAATCAGCAGTAAGCGTACAAATTCTTTGTCCTTTTGCCTGTAGGCCACAAGCTTGCTGGCGGCAAGATCGTGCACCTCGATGCAAAGACCTGTATTACCCCCTGTAAATATCGGGTCGCTGACGGCTACGGTTCTTTGTTCCCAACCATCAGGCAACGTTGCAGACTCAATCGATATCCCATGGACATAGAAGCCATGGGTTTGATGGAACATTGACAATTCACCCAAAGCGCCATCGATAACGTCAACGGTTTCAGGCCGATTTTTGGGTTGAACATCGACTTCGATGGATGCCCGAAGGCTTGCCGGTGCATTTGGGAATTCCCCTAATACTGCTTGAGAGCCGAATATCAATAACTCGGTATCATTCGAGACATCACAGGCTGCCCGAATCGCATGTTCAAGTTGATCGCGTGTCATTCTTGTTCACCACGTTTATTAGCCAGCTGTGCCCGTTCGTCGGCGTTTAAGATTGCATAAAGAGGGTTGCTCTGGCGCAAACGATTGGCGCGTTCGCTAGAAGAATTGAATAAGCTCGCCAGGCGTTCGATGGAATATGTATCAAGAATATTGCGCCACTCCATTAAATCCCTGGCCGCCATTCCCTGATCTTCCTCCAGCAAACGATCGATATGATCTTTGGCGCGCCGCACGAGAGAAGCATCCTGTTTGAGGAGGTCAGCTAGCTTTTGGGATATCAATTTTAGCTGGTGATCCTTTTCCCTGTGGGTCAAGTTTTTTTTCCCCTTCGGCCGGGCAGGGCCGTTCGATGTTGTCGGCAAAACACCGTACAAAATGATAATGCCGTCCAAATCAAGGTCTTGCATGTCCGCCTTTGTATAGCCCTCGAGTTCAATGGTCAAATCGAAATCCTTCTCGATCTGATTGAGTGCGGCTCGCAAATGACGAATGCATTTCGTCAGATGAAGGGAGTCGTGGAGCAGTCCTAATATCAAAGGCTCGTCCATTTCCCTTGGAACTGCTTGGATCCAAGCCGCATGTGGCGGCGGAGTCAGGTTCTTGGTTTCATTTTTAATTGAAGTAAGCAGGCGTTCATACCGGTTTTTTTCGGCCTTAAACAACTCTAATATGATTTGCATGAGCTGGTCCGAAGGCTGGATTTCATACTGGTGCTTTCGACCGCCACCCACCCGGGAAACAAATCCCGATTTCAATAACCGCTTAAGCGCTTTTTGAGCGCCAGGTACAGTCAGCCCAGCACGCTTGGCTATATCCGTAGTTGTGAGAGGTCCATCTACCTCATTGGCCATGACCCTTAGTAGCCTAACATGGGCTTGGGTGCCAAGAATCTCATTCAATGGATAGCGCAGAGGGTCCTGTTCGGAGACGATTGGGCGCATTGTGGTATCTCCATCATTCGGTATAATTTGGATACCCTATTATAAACAATAGTTTTTAAATGTCAACTATAGTTTATAATTAAAAACTATAGATTTGAACTGACGCCCCATCATGTGGTCTCACCGGAGGTTTTCGAAAACGACGGTCTTATATTCCTGGATATTAACGATAGGATATTGATTGTTTGCTTATATTGCTGGCACTTCTCGAGATAAACACGGTGTACATTTTTCAGTTTCTTGGCGGCCCATTTGATTTACCCCAAATAATAGAACCAAGCATACCATTGGCTGGTTGTTTGGTTCCATTTAAACAAACCTATTCATAGATCCCATCTCCCACCCGATGGGCAATTTTTAGGGGGGGGAATAATAAAAAAGTTCTATTTTACCCTATGGATTGCACAATCTGCCGAAATCAAGAGCAAAAGTCTCTATATCTCGATAATCGATAATATTATCGCCATTAAGATCCGCATCGAGATACGAGTTTTGGTATGCGTTTATAAATTCAATCATATCCGACCCGTCAACATCTGAGTCTTGAGTTAGATCGCCTAAGCATGTGCTACAGGATGGAAAACCCGAAGTATCACTGCCACTCACAGACCCATTGGTTGCAAGAATATGTAAATTGTGCTCAAGACCATCAAAATATGGTGTCGTATAAGTAACGATATACTGATTCTTTAGAACATCTGAGATAGTCTGATAGATTGCCTGTAGATCCTCCGATGTTGGCGCCTCGTAGTATAGACCTCCGGTTTGGTCAGCATAAGTGTAAAGTATGTCAGTTTTATGATTGACGCCCAAATTTGGCCTTTCGACAGGCTCATGGCCATTCGACGCTTATTGTGAATTGTAGAGGCCGAAGGCCATGAGCAAGCGAAAGGGGCACCCACTAAAGTGGAGTGCCCCTGAGCGCGTCGAATGGCTCCTCGGGTAGGACTCCCTTCGGCTTCGCTCAGGGTAAACTCACCTCTGATCATTTATCAGGGGCAGATATACAAGTGCCACATGCAGAGGCCTATAACATGAAAGCCCGGTCTCTAAACAATACCGGGCATACTTGCTGGCTCCTCGGGTAGGACTCGAATCACGCCTTTGGCGTGACAGGCCACAATCCCGCCTCCGGCGGGATTAACAGCGGTCACGTCTTTTGTCTCGGGCCTAATCTTGAGAAAACGTTGATTCCACGCTGTTTTATTCTTCTTTCAAGTTTTACCGATTCAGATCCGTTTTCCACTTGCTGCAAACCAAGAAGCCAGGGGCCTGAAAATCGTTTGGTGGTTTTGGACGAGATCGTTGTTCGGGTCATTGTGTTGGGAGACTCGGGACTGTTCAGGTCCCGGGTTTGGCCACAATAGTAGCGACCGGTTGTTTCGCTCTGAAGTATGTAGACCCAACGTTTCATGAAATAAAAAAGGTCCTGCCGAAACTCGGCAGGACCTTTTAAGATGTTATGGCTCCTCGGGTAGGACTCGAACCTACAACCTAGTGGTTAACAGCCACCCGCTCTGCCGATTGAGCTACCGAGGATCAATCGTTGTGTAATCGGTTTTATGTTCGCCCTCGGCAGGGGTTCGAACCTACAATCCCGCCCCAGGCGGGATTAACAGCCACCCGCTCTGCCGATTGAGCTACCGAGGATCAATACTTGTGTAATCTGTTTTCAATGTCTCGCCCTCGGCAGGGGTTCGAACCTACAATCCCGCCTCAGGCGGGATTAACAGCCACCCGCTCTGCCGATTGAGCTACCGAGGATCACAAACTGTTTCGACCTATTTTCAAGGCCTCGATTCACTCCTTTGGCGTGGCTACCTACAATCCCGCCTCTGGCGGGATTAACAGCCACCCGCTCGGCTCTGCCGATTGAGCTACCGAGGATCAAGATGTATCAAAATTATAGAGTATGACTTTTTAGTCGACTCGTGTTGGATTGTCAACCCCAAATTGACCGCTGGGTCTTCCATGAACCGCCTATTCTACCAGCCGCAGTTTGATCGAGAGTTCGTCCAATTGGGCTTTGGCGGTCGCAGATGGTGCCCCTGTTAGCAGGCAGGAAGCCTTCTGCGTTTTTGGGAAGGCAATAACGTCACGGATGGAACTCTGCCCGCACAGCAACATGACCAGGCGGTCGAATCCAAAAGCGATGCCGCCGTGAGGTGGGGCGCCGGAGTCAAGGGCCGAGAGGAGGAACCCGAACTTTTCCCGGTATTCCCCCGGTGCCATGCCCAAAGCGCTGAACACCTTTTCCTGCAGATCGACCTGATGAATACGGATGCTGCCGCCACCGATTTCAGAACCGTTCAGAACCAGGTCGTAGGCCCGAGAACGGACGGCCAGCGGATCCTGGGAAAGAAGATCATAATCTTCCTCCAGCGGGGCCGTGAAGGGGTGATGCAACGCCTGGTAGCGTTTTTCATTTTCATCGTATTCCATCAACGGGAACTGGGTCACCCAGACGAAGTTAAAAGCGCTCTCATCAATCAATTCGAGCTTCTTGCCTAAGTGATTGCGTAAATGTCCGAGAGCTTCATTGGTTACTTTCGGCTGATCGGCAACGAAAAAAACCAAGTCACCCGGCTGCATGTCGATGCAACGCGCGAGGTCGTCTTTTTCTGAATCGCTAAAAAACTTGGCTATCGGGGACTGCCACTCATTGTCCCTGACCTTGATCCAGGCAAGTCCCTTGGCCCGATAGACGGAAACAAAAGCGGTTAGATCGTCGATATCTTTGCGGGACATATCGACACAGCCTTTGGCGTTCAGAGCTTTTACGATGCCGCCCTTTTTTACGACGCTCGAAAATACCTTGAAATCGGAGTTAACGACAATATCGGAAACATCTTTCAATTCCAGGCCAAAACGGGTGTCAGGTTTGTCGAGACCATAGCGTCCGACGGCCTCTGGAATATGACAGCCGCGGAAAAGGTGTATCAAGGTTTAGGTCGAGAACATCCTGGAAAAGCGTGGACGGTCATTCCCTCGGCAACACCCATCACGTCCTCTTCGCCCACAAAGGCCATTTCCAGGTCGATCTGGGTAAACTCCGGCTGGCGGTCCGCCCGGAGATCCTCGTCTCTGAAACAGCGCACGATCTGATAATAGCGGTCGAAACCTGAAATCATCAGCAGTTGCTTAAACAGCTGAGGGGATTGGGGCAATGCATAAAACTGTCCCGGATTGACCCGGCTCGGCACGAGGTAGTCCCGCGCACCTTCCGGCGTGCTGCGTGTCAGAAATGGGGTTTCGATATCCAGGAACCCGTTGGCGTTCAAATAAGAACGCACGGAAACGGCTGCCCGGTGACGGGTGAGGAGATTGCGTTGCATGAGCGGGCGCCTCAAATCGTGGTGTCGGCTACTCAGACGCACCGTTTCGGTGACCTCGATGTCATCTTCGATCAGAAATGGCGGGGTCTGTGCCTTGTTGAGGATCTTCAGTTCCGTAACCAGCACTTCGATCGCACCGGTTTTCAGATTAGGGTTCACCATTCCTTGCGGGCGATTATCCACCGTCCCACGCACTGCCAGAACGAACTCATTCCTGATAGCATGGGCTTTGGCATGCACCGCTTCAGCCACATCGGGGTTGAAAACCACCTGGGTGATCCCATACCGATCCCTCAGGTCGACGAAAATGACGCCACCGTGGTCTCTCCGACGCTGCACCCAACCCATGAGAATAACTTCTTTCCCGACGTCGTCGCGCCCCAGTTCGCAACATGAATGGGTTCTTCGCATGTTTCCGAGTTTGTCAGCCAACGATTCCTACTCCTTTCAACGGTCATTCACCGTATAGCATTCAGATTGGACAAATATCAGTGCTGTTGAATCGTTTCTCGTACACTTTCCACGATCTTCTCCAACTCGATCCGCACCTGTTTCTTTGGTCTTCATGTTTCTCAGGACAGCGGCGCCGTCCTTGATCTCATTGTCGCCGATAATCATCACGAAATTCGCGTCCAATTTATCGGCCCGCTTCATCTGACTCTTGAGGCTTTTGGCGCCGAAATCCATCTCGGTCCAAAGACCCTGTTCACTCCAGCGATTACTCCACAAAAACGCCAATCTTTGCCCTTCCTCGCCCAGCGCGGCCACAAATAGATCCGGCGATTTTGGTTGCAACCGTTTTTGCTGCCCCACTATTTCGGCGAGTCGATCCAGACCGATGGCAAAACCGGTAGCCGGCATATCAGGGCCACCGAGTACTTTCACCAGACCATCATAGCGGCCGCCGCCGGCAACCGCACTTTGAGCGCCCAGTGCACCGGTCTGAATCTCAAAGGTCGTGCGCGTATAATAATCGAGCCCCCTGACCAGGCGCTTGTCGGTTACATATCCAACGCCGAGACTGTCGAGTGATTCGCGAACCAAATCAAAATCACGGCGGCAAACCGCACACAAATGGTCGAGAATGGACGGGGCATCGGTCATCGCCTTCCGGCAGGAAGGCACCTTACAGTCGAGCACCCGCAAGGGATTGCGCTCGCGCCTTCTGCGACAGTCCTTGCAGAGGCTATCGTCCAGTTCCAAAAGGTAATCGGCCAGAGCCCGGCGGTATTGCGGTCGGCAGTCAGGACAGCCAAGAGAATTGACGTGGGCTTGAACATCGACAACCCCGAGCCGGTTCAGCAACGTCATCAACATAAAAATCAGTTGGACATCAATCAATGGTGAAGCCACACCGAACACCTCGGCATTTATCTGATAGAACTGCCGATAACGCCCTTTCTGGGGACGCTCGCGGCGAAACATGGGGCCGATGGTATAGAATTTTTGGACCGGATCCGCCGCGTACATACGGTGCTGAATATAAGCACGAACAATCGAGGCCGTTGCCTCCGGCCGCAGGGTGATCAGATCACCCTTGCGGTCCGGGAAAGTGTACATCTCTTTTTCGACGATATCGGTATCTTCCCCGATGCTGCGGGCAAACAGTTCCGTGCGTTCCATGATCGGAATCCGGATTTCTCTGAAACCGAAATCTTCAAACAGCGCAGCAGCCGTTCGTTCGATCTGCTGCCACGTCTCGATTTCCCCCGGTAATATGTCTTTGAACCCTCGTATCAGTTGTATCATAGCGTATCAATATGCGGACTGTTCAGAAAACCGCCGGTTGTAGGATTGCCATTATGTGTAAACCGTGATTAATAACTTAGGAATTATATATTCGTCAACAATTTATACACAGCGTCATAATAAACTGTGTTTTCGTTCCCTGACCGGATCAGCATTGCAGTTTGCAATATCCCATGTTAATAGGCCCCTGGTGTCAATTCCATTCCATCAAGAGTATCCTGGAGATTTCGTATCATGCGCTCAGACATCCTCAAAAAAGCCGTTGAGACCATCCCGCACCGGGCATTGCTCATGTCAACCGGACTTCGAAAAAGAAGATTTTTCGGACAACAAGCCGTTTATCGGTATCGCCAACAGTTACAACGACATCATTCCCGGCCACATCCATCTCAATGATCTTACCCAAGAAGTAAAAAGAGGCATCCGGGATGCCGGCGGAGTGCCCTTCGAATGGGGAGTTCCGGGAGTCTGTGACGGTATTGCCATGTATGCCGAAATGCGACTGAGCCTACCCAGCAGGGATCATATAGCGGACAACATCGAAATCATGGTGCTGTCTCACTCCCTTGACGGTTGGGTCGGCGTGACCAACTGTGACAAGATTACACCCGGCATGCTGATGGCCGCCGGCCGTCTGGACCTGCCCGCGCCATCCTTCTCACCGGCGGGCCGATGAAGGCCAACATCGTCGACGGGAAGAAGTACCACCCGATCATGGGATTCGGCCTGGTGGGAGAGGTCAAAGCCGGCAAGATGTCACTGCCGAGAGGCCGAAGAACTTCTGCCCTGCATGGCTTGCGGCGCCGGTTCCTGCGTCGGACTTTATACGGCCAACACCATGGCCGTGGTTACTGAGGTCCTGGGCATGTCGCTTCCCCGATGCGCCACGACTCTGGCTGGAGACACCCTCAAAAAGCGGCAAGCATACGATTCCGGACGCAGGATCGTTGACCTGGTGAAGCAAGGTCTGACACCCCGCAATATCATGACAGCGGCAGCGTTCGAAAACGCCATCCGTGTCGATATGGCCATGGGCGGTTCAACCAATACGGTTCTGCACATCCCCGCCGTGGCCAAGGAAGCCGGTATCGACATCGATGTGGAAATGTTTGACCGAATTTCCCGCGAAACCCCGCATCTGTGTTCTATTATCCCGGCAGGGCCCTACGAAATGGCAGACGTGGACGCCGCCGGTGGTATCCCGGCTGTTCTTAACCGCTTGAAGGACCTGATTCAGGACGGTAAGACGGTTGGCGACCTCAGTATATCGGATATGGCCGCCAGCGGTGACATCCGGAATCCTGAGGTTATAAGAGGCCTGAACGATGCCTACCATACAGAAGGCGGTATTGCCGTACTTAAAGGCAACATCGCCCATAGCGCAATAATCAAACAGACGGCCGTTGACGACGATATGCTGGTGCATAAAGGGCCGGCAAAAGTGTACCACTCGGAGAAGGCGCTTCTGAGCGCCATCGAGGCAAAGCGCATCGCTGAAGGCGATGTATTGGTGCTGCCGTTTCAAGGGCCGGCCGGAGCACCGGGCATGCCGGAAATGTTGACGCCGACCGATGCCATTAAAGGCGCCGGTTACAAAAAGGTTGCCCTGATTACCGACGGTCGTTTTTCGGGAGCCACCTCGGGTCCCTGCATCGGACATGTTGAAATGGAAGCATATAATGGTGGCCCGATCGGCGCCATTAGAAACGGGGATATCATCGACATCGATATTCCCGGGCGCACATTGAATGTCAAACTCGAAGAGAATGAAATTCGGCGACGGCTTGCCGAGGCAAAATCACCTGAGAGAACGATGACATCATTGCTGGGGCGCTTCCGAAAGGCTTATAGCGGGATCAACTGTTATGGCAGAATGCCTCAAATTTAGGCAGCAGGATACTGCCGTTGGCATCAGCCGGATCGCACTGTGTCTCAAATCCTTTGGCCCATTAGTGGATAAATTCTAATTCCCATCCACAAATGATCAATGGCATTGTTGAATGTTCAATTCATGAATGAGAATTATACCGCTTTTCAAAAATAAATTCCGAAAAACAGAAGGATGGTAAAGTGATTGTAGAAAAAACGTTCGAATAACTGAACGTTTTTTTGACAACCACTATAGTTCTGCCGTACAAGGCCGCACTCAGGTTTGCAGCGAGGCGTTCTTTTCAACCGTCGCAGCCGGTACTACGGAAAATCCCGCCGAGGCGGGACCCAGCGGAAGAAAGACCATTTATGGGTGGTTACCAGCTAAATCCTGTGCAATGCCAGCGGACGATCGAGTTTCTCATTGGCCTTCTTAAGCTGAGTCTCCCCTGAAATGACAGCCACAGCCTGATCGTCCCGACTGGGATCAAAATATTTCATTGCCGCTTCTTTCACCCGGCGGCTGTTCAAGTGCAGGAGGCGTTCCTTGAATTGCTGCCGGGCCTCATCCGTAAGGTGGATGATCTTGCGGTAAAAGGCCTTTCGGGCCGCCGGCCCTGGCGGATCGGGCTTGTCGATTTCGGAACAGACTTGCAACACGGCTTCGTCGATATCCGTGTCGCTGTAAGCATCTGAAAGCACAAAGGCGGCAGCCTTGTTGAACACGTCTATGGTAGAGACGATGTGCGGATCCCTGTATGATGCCAGGCAAAACAGCCCGTCCTCCGGGTTGTATAGCGAAAATCCGCCGTAGGCCCCACCTTTTTCACGAATCTCGCGATGGAGGTAGAGTGACCGCAGGAATTTTCCGATAACCGCCAATGCCGGACCGTCAGGATGCTCCATTCTGACGGTTTCAAAGGCCTGGGCGACGAAGGAAACAGCTGATGAGGTGCGCCACCCCTCCCTGACCAAACCGTCGGAGGCAGAAACATTCGGCGGCCGAAAGGTGCCACCGATATCCTCTGTCTCCGATGGGTTTTGCAACCGTCGGCAAATGTCTATCACCGACGGTGTGGCTGATGCAATGACACTTTCATCACCGATCAGTGCGACCTTCATGTTATCCCTGAAAAATACCGATCGCCGAATAGTCGCCATATTTTCAGCGAGCTCACTCAGTTTAATATCTGTTGGGGTTTCAGATAGTTCCTTTATTGTTTTTAATTGTGACACACCGGACCAGAGTTCACTCAGGTTCCGGGTTGTGGAGAACTTGCGGCTCGCGAGTGAAATGGCCAGACGATGGCCGTTATGAATGACCATTGATTCGAGGGATGCTCTGTACTCCATCAGTAAGTTTTTCAACCGGCTCAAATCAGAAAAATCGGCATTGAAAATCAGCTCTTCGACGATAGCCAACATCGGTTTCTGGTTGCGGTCGAGGCTCTTGGAGTTGAAAGAGACAAACGGAATACAATTTCCGTCGTCGTTAAAACGGGTTCTGGAATGCGCGACCAGACTGACGCCGCCAGTGTAACGGTCGATGCGATTGGCCATCGCCGTGTAATCATATTCTGCTGTTCCTATCTTTGGCAAAGTGTAGCAAAAGAACGGAACAAGAGGAACTAGAGCCGGAGGTATCTCTCCGGCACCGGCGGCAGTCGCAAAATAGAAGATCCCCGACGTTCTCTGTTCGTAGGCGGTAACCGGAGCATCCGTATTTATCTCACGACCGACAATGCGCGGAACATCCGCCGGAACATCAGCCCGTGAGAGTGTCGGCAAGCAGGATATATCTTCTTCGGTCTCCTGTATTTTCTCCAAAGCTTTAGCGTCAGAGACGATATTGTCGATATCGGATTGCTGCAAGCGGGTACCTATTTTCGATAGCTCCCGCGTGACCCTTTTTTCTTCCTTTTCGGCCATCTGTTGATCGGGCAGCAATCTGAAAAGAAGACGGTGGTTATTGCCAAGAAGGTATTTCCGGATACACTCCTCAAAGATGCCGCCTTCGGCCACCTGGCGTTGAATCCACTTGAGGTCGTCATCCAACCGCAGCCTTTTCAACGGATCACCCCCATGAATCCAGATTCCAGCGATGATGAGCAACTGCTTTATGCCGTACGGATACGGTGTATTGGTAACCTCTTTACGGTGAAACTCGATTTGGTGTAAGGCCGAGGCGATGAGGGATTCATCAATACCTTCGGTTGCCAAGCGATCGAGCACGTCGAAAATGACTGCCTGGAGTTTTTCCACCGCCGACGCCTGCATATCTTTGAGGCCGGCGACAAACATGGTGTCACGGTTGTCGGCATCGAATCCGGCCACATCGCAAAGCGCCGCTCCCAGCTGAGAGTCGATCAGAGCTTTTCTCAGTGGAGATCCGGGATTACCAAGTAGTATCTGCTCCAAAAGTGCCAGTGCTAAGACCTCTTTACTGTCGCGGATATCGGCAGTGAGCCATGCAATGCAGGCCTGACATTTGCTTGCTGGATCTTCGCTCTCCGACAGTGGATAGTAAAACGTGGCTTGACGCGTCTGCCGCCAACGTGGTTGCAGCGCTACCTGCGTGTCGGGCTGAATACGCTTGAATTTTTTAAGGATTTTTTCTTCGATAAACGCTAACTGGTCTTGCAACGGCTGGTTCCCGTACGTATAGAAATAAGCGTTGCTGGGATGATAGTGGTGTTTGTGAAATGCTTTTAATTGCGCGTAAGTCAACTGCGGAATAACTGACGGATCTCCACCGGAGTTGTTGCTGTAGGTAGTGGAGGGGTAGAGAGCCTTTAGCAGAGAACGCGCCATTACCTGGTCGGCAGACGACATGGCACCTTTCATCTCGTTGTACACAACGCCCTTGTATACCAACTGTGGGGAAGCCTCGCCCCCAGTCAGTTCCCCGGTTGTCTCCAGACGATGCCCTTCCTGTTTGAAACTCAGTTCCGCGAGCTTGGGGTAGAAAACCGCATCGAGGTAGACGTCCATGAGGTTGCGGTAGTCTTTGGGGTTCTGGGTTGAAAACGGGTACATTGTCCAGTCCGAGGCGGTGAAAGCATTCATAAAAGTGCTCAAACTGCGTTTGAGCATCGAGAAGAAGGGATCCCGCACCGGGTACTTTTCAGAACCACACAGAACCGTGTGCTCCAGTATATGCGCAACGCCGGTCGAATCCTTAGGAATAGTTTTGAATGCGACGGCAAACGTGTTTTCGCGGTCGTCATTGCTGAGATGGATATGCCGGGCACCGCTGGCAGCATGCTCGAGTTCATAAAAGAAAATTCCAGTTTCCTCAACCTCTTCGATTCTTTTGACGGAATATCCGCCCAAAGTCCATTGTGGATGAATACCGGGGTTGTTAGGGTCTTTTTTTTGATCCATCGCTAAATCCTTCTTTCCTCTCTATTTTCTATTTGGCAACGTAAACGCCGCGTCGTACCCGTTCAATTGAACCGTTTTTATTCAGCCGGAAAATAATGTTTCGAACTTTTTTGTCATCGAAACCCGTTTTGGCTTTGATTTCCGGCAGCCCGGCCCCCTTTTTCAAGCCACGAATCACCACCAGGACCTGCTCAACGGCGGATGAACTGCTGCGTGTTCGCGGTTTTCTGGCCCCGACAGCATTCGCACCGGCTCGGCGTCCCCTCCTGGTCGATTGCGTAGATTTGAGTAGCCTCTCGATCTGATCCAAACGGGTCATCAAGCGCTCGACATCTTTTGTTGTGGGTATTTTGTAATTATGCATAAAGAATTTTACCATTGCATCAAAACTTATGTTTTTGGTCTTGCGCTTTGCCATGGAGATCCTCCTCTATGATAAGGGTAATAGCAAATGTATTTTCCCAAAGAGAGAAAAACCGAAATAACAATAGGTTAAAACTATTGAACATCATATTAAAAGTCAAGCAACTGAACGTTTTGACTATAACGGGTTTCAAAACCACTTTTGATCCGATTCTGAGACTTTTGGTAAAATTCCCTGATGAAAGTTTATTACTCTGCCTTGAACCGTTCTAAGGCATAAGACCGAATTTAATATCATGATATAGAGAGGCGATGACTTTATAAACATCGCTATTGGTTGTAAAAAATCTTTTCAAACTGCTACCCCATATTACAATCAAATTAGACCCCTCACTTTAGGTAATAATTCCTGTGAATCTTGACGCTGCCGCTTGATCTGAGAATTATACCCTTTTTCAAAAATGAATTCCGAAATACGGAAGGGTGGTATAAGTGGTTGTAGATAAAAACGTTCGAATAACAGAACGTTTTTTGACAACCACTATATAACCTGATTTAATCCGACAATTTCGGAACTCTTTTTCAAGGAGAGACTCAAGTCAAAATTTGTATCCCAGAAAGCCAAGGATGAAAGGCACCGGGTATGACCTCACCACACGCACTTCTTAAGGCCTGGAACATCAAGGCGAACAAACGTCTGGGCCAGAATTTTCTGACCGATCCATCCACAGCGGCCATGATTGTTACACGCGCAAGCGTTAGTTATAAAGATGTCGTCCTAGAGATCGGAGCGGGCTTAGGCGCTCTGACCGTACCGGCGGCCCGATTGGCTGCCAAACTGTACGCCGTGGAAAAAGATTCCCGACTAGTGGATCTCCTAAAGGCCGAACTATTGGCAAACAATATTACCAATGCTATCCTTTTGAATAAGAACATCCTTCAGGTCGATATCTCAGCCTTGGCGGCTGAATCCAGTAGAAAACTGATCGTCCTGGGCAACCTGCCATACAACATCTCTTCGCAAGTCTTGGTACAGTTAATATCATCTCGAACCGCAGTTAAGCGAGCCGTGTTAATGTTTCAATTGGAACTGGCCCAACGTTTGACGGCCGATCCGGGCGGGAGAGACTACGGTCGTCTCTCGGTGATGATTCAGTATTGCGCGACAATTCGGTCCATTAGCCGTGTATCTGCAAACCAGTTCACACCGCGACCCAAAGTGGATTCGTCAGTTCTGGAAATAGATTTTAACAAGTCGGAGGGCCTTGATGCCGATGATGAACTTTTTTTCTTCAAGGTTATTCGGGCAGCTTTCGGAAGGCGCCGTAAAATGTTGAAGAATTCTCTGGCGGGAAGTGCGTTGGGGATCGACGCCGACGGCGCCCGGCAGGCCCTCGCAGAAGCTCGGATTGAATCGTCACGACGCGCCGAGACATTGGATGTAGCAGAGTTCCTGGCGCTCAGCGCCAGCCTGAAAAAAATGCTTCATCGGCCATCCACCGCCGGTGAAACCATTCTTTAAAACCGGGATGGATCGTGAAAAGATCCATTCCGCGGGGCACCATGGATAACAAAATGGCTATGTTTGGCACCCGATAGGCCCGATGTCGAAACGCGGATCGTTGAATTTAAAAAAGTTTCAGCGCTGCCAAATCCTGTCACCATCATTCTTATTCTACATATGATCGGCCACACTGACCGTCCGATCGCCAAGCATGTTTACGTAACTGCCCATCTCGTTATCATACCAACCATAAATAACCGTCTGGGTGACTGGAATCCTGATCATGGTGTTGGTGAGCTGTTCGATAACATGCTTATCAAGCCCGGGAACGTTTGCTAAATCAATGGTGACTTCTGCCGTACGGGTGTGGGTTTCAAACCCTTCAATGATGGCTGCCGCACGTGGGACACCGATGATATCCCCTGAGACATTCTGCTTATCTGAATAGTGCAGATATCCATTCGGATCGAGGGCTGCTGCCTGACGGTAGACGTCATTGACGGCCCCGCGTCGAATCAGTTCCTGATCCGGCTCTTCCTGGAGGTATACGACCAGAATGATCAGCGACCCTGTGGCGATAGGGACGCGCACGGATTCGGCGATGAAACCAATCTGCTGCATTTCAGGGATCACCAACCGCAGGGCTTTGGCCGCTCCGGTGGTGGTCAGAATAATGTTGTTCATGATGCTGCGATTTTTTCGCAAGTCTTTCTTTCCCGCTTTTGGGAGGCGATCCAGAACCGCCTGCGAGCCCGTGGCGGCATGGACCGTCGCCATGGAAGCGGTCAGAATTTTCTGGGGCCCGAAGTGGTCTAGTAACGGTTTAATCATATGCGCCAAACAAGTTGTCGTACAGGACGCGTTGGAGATGATGCGATGGCGGCGGGGGTCATAGTCATTGGTATTGATTCCCATGACCGTGGTAACAGCGTCTTCGGGTGTCGAACCCTGCACATCCGATTTTTTGTCTTTCATTTTAAAAGGCGCTGAGACCAGTACTTTTTCGGCACCGGCCTCGAGATGGCCGCGAACACTGCCACCCGGGCGGTCTGGTGGCAATGTTGGGTCTAAAAATCGCCCGGTCGTGTCCACCACCAACCGAACCCCATTCTCCCGCCAGGCAATCTTAGCCGGATTCCGATCGGATCGCAGAATTTTGATCCGCACGCCATCTGCCACAATGGAACTGTCCGATTCATTGATTTCGCCGATAACCATTTCTGCTGCGTGGCCGTGAAGAAATGTTCGCAGCAATCCATACGACGAATCCCGTTCAAGGTAGTGGGCAATGTCTGCCAGGGAGGTGCCGACATTTCGGCCGATATTCACCACGATGTCACTGAAATACTTCCGGCCAATGTGGTGCCATACTGTCAACTTCCCAATTCGTCCCAGCCCGTTAACACCGAGAGTTAACCCTTGGTTAGCGCTTTCCGCAGTCATTTCTAACGTCCCCTTTTTGATTTATCGTAGTTATGCCGCTTTTCAAAAATAAATTCTCAAATACGGAGCGGAAAAGGGCCATTTATGAACGGAAACTAATTATTGTTTACAGCCAGTTTCCCCAAATAAACCGATCCTTCACGGCCATCAATACTGATGAAATCACCGGATTTGATACGCCTGTCTTTCAACATACAACTTTTCTCTTTCTCGTTGCAAATCAGATCGCCGACACAAACCACACACGTTTTGCCGAGGCGATGAGCGACAACGGAGGCGTGGGATGTGACACCACCACGAGCGGTCAACAGGCCATCGGCTGCATATATTTCTCTGATGTCGTCCGGTACGGTGTCACTGCGGGCCAGGATGAGGTCTGTCTCTGGTTCCGTTGCACGCCATTTGTCAATTTCCTCCAAGGAAAACACCACCCGGCCGGTCAGTGCGCCGCCGCCGATACCGATGCCGTGCCCTAAATAGCGGTCCGTTGTAATAGCCAGCAAATCGAACGTGCTCACCTTCTTGCGTTCTCTCATCGACATGTCCCGGCACTGAAGCAAGTGGAGGTCTTCAGCTGCGGGCGACTCGAAAGTAAACTCCATCTCTTGGGGCGTCCATCCTTTTTCATAAACGAGGTGGCTGGCCCACTTCTTCATGGTCGAGTAGATTTCCGGGAAATGGGTCTCCAAGGTAATGTCAGTCGGTCGCATTTCAATTTCCTGCTGGTAGATGGAAATCGGTAGAGTGATGACCAGTCCGGAAACGACATCCTCGCCTTGATTGCTCAAGGTAAAATCTCCCCAGAGTTTAAGGGTTTCCCCTGGCCAACGGGGATTATGTGTAAAAAAAACACCGGATCCGGATTTATCCGACAGATTGCCGTACACCATCGATTGCAGCGTGACGGCAGTGCCCCAGTCGTCCGAAATACCCATTATACGTCGGTAGGTTTCTGCTTTGGCGGAATCCCAGGAATCGAGTACGCTTTGAATGGTCATGTACAACTGTTCAAATGGATCTTCTAAAATTTCTACCCGGTAGTCCTGGATCATTTTTTTATAGGTCAGGGCCACATTTTTCATCTGGTCACCGGTAAAATCCTTCTTATAGGCAATTCCGGCACGGTTTTTCATATCCCGGATGATGGCATCGAAATCATCCCGTTCAAGCCCGAAAGCCATTCCATAGCACTGCAAAAATCGTCTGTAGTTGTCCCACGCAAACCAAGGATTTCCTGTTCCGGCCGCAAGGCCGCAAGCGATCGTCTCATTGATGCCGACATTGAGAAATGTATCCATCATTCCCGGCTGAGAAATGGAGGAGCCGCTGCGAACTGAAAATAAAAGTGGATTTCCAGGGTTGCCGAAAACCTTGCCGGTCATTTTTTCGAGTTTGATGATGTGCCGGGCAATCTGGTCCTTGAAGTTCTTTTCCGCCGGCCGATAGCTTTCAATGACCTGGCGGCAGCGAAACACTTCGGTCGTAATGATAAAACCGGGCGGGACCGGCAGTCCCAAACTCTGCAGCACAACGAGGTTGAAGCCTTTATTGCCCAAGTAAATGAGCCCAGTGACTCGGTTGTCGGGTTCGGAGATGGAGGTCATTGCGTTATCGGGGTCGTAAATCAACAATTGGTGCAGTTTGTCTTTCGGAAGTTTATCGGCCTGCTGGTACAAAATATTGAGAATACGGCTGACAAAGCGGTCGAGTTGCTGGAGCCCCAGTGAAAAAGCGATGCGATCCCGTGAAAAAATTTCTGAAATGCGAAGCTTGTTTTTCTCGCGATCTATATTGGTCCCATTACCAACGGGATTATATTTGCACAGGACTTGGTCATTGGGAATCTTATCCAAAATGCGATTGATGTTTTCTTCGTGAGTGTTATGAAAGTAATCGTTGATGATATTTTTAACCGCCGCAGCGAATCCCTTGAAGATGTCCAGGTACTGGGTAAAAGTGAATGCTTTTACTTCTAATGAATGCGCCAGCAGGTCAAGCTGACGTGCGATTTCAACCGATGAAATCCCATCAAGATGTAAAGCTTTGTCAAATAAGCGCAGGCGGGCATAGATCTGGTAAAAGGTCGCCTTGGTAATAAGGCTCAAGTCAATACTTTCAATCAATTCTTCGAAGAGAACATTGACCAAAGATTCTATGCGATAAGTCAATCCGAGGGCATCGAACTTCAACTCGTGATAACTGCCGTACATGGATGGTATATCGATCGTGATATGCCTTTTCTTATATATATCCTCCCGCACTTCAAATTTCTCGGAAGACAGAATGATGCCCTTGAGTTGCGCCAGATAATCCAGCAGCATGAACATCTTCTTTTTCAGATCGGGTTCAGATAAAGCGCTTCGGAGCCGGTTGAGATCTGAAAATGCTTCGGTGGACAACTGGGAAATATAACTTTTTAACTCGACGTAATCGACGCTGTATTTTTGATGAAGCAATTTGTAGAAGGCGACAATCAGAAGAACTCGCTGACGATCTTCCTCGCTCGCCCCACCATTCGTATCGTCAATCATTCGGCGAAGTTGATCTTCCGGCAGCGTCAAAAGGGTTCGGAGATCGATTTCTTTGCGTTTCAGTTGATCCATGATCGCGTGGACCCCGTCGATATAAGGTCCGTGGGTATCGATCCGCTCGTAGACATCGGGTGGAACGACCTGTTTCAACATTTTCTTGTCGCGGGTCGCCCAGAAATATAGTGTCGCTTCCATGAAAGTGATAATCTGGTTGCTGCTCTCTACATGACTCTGCTTGCGTAAAAAATGGATGAGGATGTCGCGGCGGCGCGTTATTTCATCGATACGGGTCGATATGTCCCGAAGGCGTCCTTCGGCACCAATCTCATTGAAGAAGGCCGGAAATAGTCGTGTCAGTTGTTTGGCCAGGTTGTATACCGGACCGATGTCACTGTTCAGGAATCGGGTGATGTCCCGTGGGAAAAGGTCGGTATCCTTTATGAATACGCCGCTCAGTGCCAAGTGGATGATGAGAACCGATATGAGCCGGGTCGACCACTTGGGGTTTAGCTCGATCAACGCAAGCCAGGTCCGTATGTTCTGAATGTGGGCATTGTTAACCTTGATCTGCCAGTCTTCATCGACGCCTCTGATACGCGGCGTTTGAAACGGCAATTCGATGACCTGGTCTATAAAATAATTTACCAGTTCACTGTCATCGGTTCTATAAACGCCTTTGCCCATGGTCAGCACACAGTTCAAAGCCGTGGCTGGAAAACTGAGCGCCTGTTTTTGAAGAATGGTGAAAGTGTTGCGGATCAGTCTGCGGATATTCAGATCCGATTCGTTTGAAATAAGCCAGCTGACAGTTCGGTTAATATCCCGAAGAGCCTCTTCGTGAATGATGGAAAGCCCGGAGGTGGCCATCATGTGAAACAGGAAGATAATTTTCCATTGATTTCCGTGGGTTTTTCCACCTGCGGCCAGAAGTCTCTGGGGTGTCTGGCGGTATATCTCAACGATTTGGCCGTATCCTGGGAGCAAGAGCAAATCCTGCAATAACTCAGGCGAATCGGCGGGCCCCGCGGTACTGATTTCTTGTCGCCGGATTTCGAAGCGTTTTATTTGGCCATGGCTAATTTCTGCAAATATGGGGATAACATGCCCCAAATTGCCGGAATCGTCCGTTTCACTGGCCTCGGCCACAAACCAATCCAGTGGGTCTCTAACAGCGAGCCAGTATTCGTAATTGCTCTGAAAATAGCGTAACAGCAGCGCGTTGATTGCTTCGAAGTCACCATCGAACGCATCCAATCTATGTAGCAGCATCTCCCCCAGCCGCTTGAGCTGATAGAAGCTTTTTACGAAAAGAAAAAAGTTATCCCTGTCCAAATTTCGAACGTTGTCTAAGGTCTCGTTGAGTATCGGTACAAAGCGATCGAGCCCGGAACGAGATTCGTTGATAATTTTTTGAAGAAATAGCACCAGATTGTCGACGGCTTCGACTTTGACGCTGTCCTCTCTGGCCGAATGAATGGCGTCGATAAAGATCTCGACAAAAAGCCGGGCGCCTTCTGGACCGTCGGCGTGGCCGTCCATTAGATGGAAGTATTCGAGGGTGTAGCGCCTGGCTTCGGCAATAATGAAATTCCAGTTACGATAGGGATGGGAGAGTTCTTTCAGAAAAGTGTTGAACCCTTCCATTAACCCAAAATACCGGGACATAATATCCTGGAGTGTTGCATACTTCGGGTCGATGTCGACATCGATCCGGAAGCTAGCCAAATTGACTTCAAGCGCTTTGGACTTGATCATGGACACCAATCTTTCCAGTTTGTATGCGGAAATCCTCTGGCGGATTCAATACGTGTATCTTGCGTGTCTAAAATAAAGATAGTGTTTGAATATTCGTCGCAGTGATTCCTGAAGATCTGACAAGAAATCAAATAATAGAACGTTATTGGGCACCCACTGTGATGGGTAAACATCCCGATCACTCATACATAAGGCTAACAAAGGTTATGACCGTTTTCAAGGCCTCCAACAATCCCGCGGGGAATCTCGGTACTAATTTTTCAGCGCCCGGGGACAGCTGGACGGTTTTAATTCCGTTATTCCACCCACGTTTAAGAATCTGCTGAGGATTCCACCGTCTAACCCGGATCTTCGGCTACCAGGTATCTCACAAGTTCCATTGGCGGGTAATGAGCGAACCCGACCCCATTGCGTCATGTTTCATCCTGGTTGGCTCAACCGACCTTGCTGGAAGATCAAACGATTTGTTTTGCCGTCCTTCTAAAGATCCGCCGCCCATGCCCGATAACCATCCAGTTACCTATTGTATCATATGTCATCTTTTTTCCCATGCACAACCCGGGTTTTCACTCCGAACAATATCTGTCCATAGCGATAAAAGTTTTGTGTCAGATGGATACTGGAAATCCTCCCATGGCACCACCCGAAACGGAAGGACGGCGATAATTGAAGCAGCGCATCGATATCGGAAAAGTCCTGATTCCAGGAGAGATTCTAAACAAGCCCGGGCGCCTGACAGCGGTAGAATTTGACCTTATCAAGACCCATTCGTATGTAAAAGGTGCTGAAATCCTTAACCGCAACCGTCTCAAAAACGTGACGCTCGAGAACATAGTAAAATATCATCACAGTGCACTGTACCGCGGTGAGACCAATTGTTATCCGACCGACAAGCTGCCAATCGAGTTTCCGCCGTACGTCAAAGTGGCGAAACTGGTCGATATTTATGATGCAATGACCTCTAAAAGGTGCTACAAAGAGGCACTCAACCCGGTCAGCGTTGTGACGGATATATTCCGCAAATACGCCGAGAAAGATCGGATGCTGCAGTTCATACTGCACTCTTTTGTAAAAGCACTGGGTATTTGCCCACCCGGCAGTATCATATCATTACGAAACGGGCAGCAATGCGATGTGTTGACAGGGGAGGGGCCGATCGTTTTGCCGGTTACCGACACCAGTGGGCAACCCCTGCGTACCAAACCAGACCCCATTGATTTGGGGAAACCGGAAGCCGAAGCGAATGGTATGCGGATCGACCGGCGCAAACCGCTACGAAATCCGGTTGAAATCTACGATCATCTACCGGCATATGTGCAGCAAGCGATTCGGCAGGATTTGTAACACGTTTGTATCGTAAATAATGGATACATTGGTCAGAGCGGATTTTTCCATTTCTGTGGGTGGCCCCGAATTTTTTCTTTCGCCACCCTGAATAAAAACCCATTGGTCAATTTCGGTTTCTGATACCTCACACACTTCCGCCACGCGGTCTTACCTGAAATTCTGACGAAGTCACATTCGAACATTTGCAAAATGCACCGGTTCACATAGCCATTGGTTTCAATAGGGTTTGGAGAGAAGAATCATGCCATTAAAACAACTTCTGCGGAAAGGCATCCGTGAATCGCTGGGAATCGTTATTCTTTCAGGCTGCGTGGCATTCGGAATCAACTTTGCCAGGCAGAAACCCGTCAATATTTTTGGGTCTGCACCTCTTCCGGTTGAGCCAACCGCCAGTTTTAACAACCCGGAAGTGGCAGCAGGCGTCCAGGAAATTTTTTTAGACGAAGCCATCGACCACTTCCGCCAAGGCTCTGCACTTTTCGTGGATGCCCGCTCGGTTGATGATTTCCGCAGCGGCCATATCGACGGTGCTATCAACATCCCCGATCAAATCTTCGATGAGCATATCGGTCCCTTTCTCGCAGCGACCGCTCCGGATACGGTGCTGATCACCTATTGTGAGGGAAAGGACTGTTCCCTGTCGCAAAATCTGGCCGAAAAACTTATTCTGGCTGGATTTGACAAAGTGTATCATCTCAGAGACGGCTGGGGAGAATGGAACCGGAACGACCTGCCAACGAGCCGAGGGAGCTATTGACGTTATGGGTTAGCAAACTAAGTGCATTTCAACTCAAAAGCCGCTTGCCGAGCCCATAAGCTCTAATCTAATAACTTGGCCTGCCGAACCACTATTTTGAGCAGCAAAACATACTGCTTCTCAAAAATAAATCCCTAAATAGGCAAGGTGGTAAAAGCAATGTTGATAAAAACGTTCGAATAACGGGTCGTTTTTTTGACAACTACGCTAACACCGATGGTTCGTCCAAGAATGATGGACTTAAGTACGAAAAAAAAGGGCCCTACCAAAACGAAGGTAGGGCTCTTTTCTATTTGTTCCTCAATGCGAGCACCCGCAAAGATAGCCCTCGCATAACACAGGTCGATCCCGGTTTGTTTACAGCTCCAGCCAGGAATCTGAATAGAGGGATTTACCAAGAATGACATTCACGGTCTTGGCATAGTCCTGCAGTTCTTTCGGTAGACCTGCAATGTCCGGTTCGTTGCCGTCCATCATTCCATAGATAAGGTCGACAATATCCTGGCGTCTGCCTTTGGCAATGTCGATCAGCTGGTCGTCAAGCGGATCTGCGATCACCGAAATCATACCGCATTTTTCAAGCATGACCATATAGGTCTGATTCAAGATCGGCCGCAAGTGGTCCGGCGGCCCATTGGAAATATTGGACAGACCGCAGGTGCTCTTAGCGCCCGGGGCAATGTCCTGCAGCATCTTCTGGAATTCCATCAGGCTTATGGCCTGCGGCTGTTGAATGTTGACCGGCGTAACGATGCCGTCGACCCAGATTTTTTCGTTCGGAATGCCGGCTTCATTGGCGAAATAGAGGAGTTCGACACACAGGGCAGCACGCTCGTTTTCGTCCCGCGGCAATCCTTCGGGGCCCCACATCAGAGCGATGAAATCCGCGCCATGCTCAGCCGCGATCGGCACCATCCGTTCGTAGCGCTCCGGGCGCACCATGATCGAATTGACCATATGGGCACGCACCGTTCGTGGCGGGTTTGATCACTTTGAGTGCTGCTTCAATGGCGTCAATATTGGACGTGTCCAGGGCCAGAGGAAGATCATCGACAACTTCCTGTACGGTTTGAACCACCCACGGCATCAACTCGGGTCCGTCTTTCTTCGCCGGCCCCAGGTTGATATCGATGAAGTCCATCTCCTTTTTACGCTGGAAAAGGGCTTCCTCCTGAATCGGTTTGGGATCACGTTCTTTGAACGCTTTTCCGATTTTTTTCGAAATAACGTTTAAACTCTCGCCTATCAGCAGCATTGGCTCTCCCTCCTATCTGGCTTGTCGATAATGTTATCCGGCCGCCGGTTGAAGAATGGCAGACGGCCATACTTCAACCGGCACGCAGTTGTCATTTTTTCTTGAGAAACCCGGAGATGTGGGCCGCTTCGCGCGGGCCCACGGTGATGGTCCAGCCGGGAAGCTCCTCCTCCACGTCGCCGGCAATCGCAGCGGCATAGCCCGGGAATGATGACTTCCTGGTGTTTTACTTTGTCGGCAATACCGCTCTTTTTTATGAACATTCCGACATCGTCTCCGGAAAATTTACCGGCGGCCCAGGCGGTCATCACCGAAAGGCCTTCAGCGTCCTTAATCAGGAGCCAGGAAGGAACGCGGCTGCCTTCGATTTCACCGGATACGATAAAGTAGGTCAGAGCGAAGTTGGTCGTGACCATTACCGGAGAATTTTCATCCGGATTGCCGATTTCGTAAATACCCTCTGTTACCGTCATCGGACGCTGCGGATCGGTGTAAATGTTCAGCCGTTCGAGCAGCAGCGGGAAAAGGCTTTCACTCTTGAAATCCGAAAAGACGACGATCCCGCCGTACTTGGCAACGTACATGGCCCCGATCATGGTTTCAACGTCAAGATTGGAAGCCATCTCGCACGGGAAAACGATGGTCGGGAATCCGACCGCCCGGTTGCCGTCTTTCAGCGCGGCTCGACGCATCGCCACCTGGTCGGAAAAGGATTGCTCTGATTTCTCTGGAACCCGGATCGATCACGAGTTCTTTCAATCCCATTTCGGTCAACTTCTCCGTCAGGGGCACCAGGGCTTCCACGGAATCGGCCTTGACGGCAAGCGGCAGGTCGTTTTCCTTTGCCAGAGCTACCAAAGGCATCGACATTGTCCGCCGTCGCCGCATACATCAAGGGTCGCTTGAATTTGCAGGCTTCGACGCCGGCTTTCATGACCTCGGGATCCTCGGTCATGAGAATCAGGTTGAATTCGGAGCTTTCAGCGATCGTCTTCGCTTTTTCGGCAAAAGCGGCCGCGTCTCCGCCGACATCCTTCAGTGCCACCAGTTCGGGACGAAGGTTCAAACCGACCCGCTCAAACTGGAAGGCATTCCACACCGCCAGTTTCTTCTCGAGGTCTGCCGGCGGGATATCCGAACCGACACAGGCGGCCAGGCCCGTGGGATTGTAAAATGTTTTTTCGTGGCGATACTGAACGGTTTCACCACCGACGGTCAATTTGCGCACACCCTTGCCGATCACCACCGGTCGGATGGGCGGCGCAGAGGCTTCAGCCAGTTGCTCGCGTGCTTCATCAGACACGTAAGGGCAGCTGTCGAGTTCAGCCTTGCCCGAAGCCAGGTTCATGGCAAATGCCAGACAGGTCGGAACCCCGCATTCCTTGCAGTTGGTCTTCGGCAGGAGTTTGAAAATCTGAATACCGGTTAATGCCATTTTTATCTCCTTCAGTCGAGTTTCGAGTTGCCGGTTCCAGGTCGTACACTGTGCCGGGCGGGCCGAATCGTATCGACCCGCCGTGCCCAGCGCGCAACACGCGACATGTCTTTAATATCTATTTGATAATCGAGTCCATGGACAGCGCCGGATGACCCTTTTCCTTGAGGAAGGGCATAATTTCTTCCTCGGTGATCCCTACGGTCTCATCGGCAATCTTGTCGATGAGATCGGGAACACCCATTTCCTTGCCTCTCTTGATTATCCGCTCCTTGATCTCCTCCTTCAGGCTCTTGGGCATCCATACCATGCGCAGGAGTCCCCCGTCGCCAAGGATGAACTTGCCCTGGGTGATGTTGAACTTCGAGTGTCCGACAAAACCCGGTGAGGAGGCACCGCCGCCCATGACACCGGCAAGGGTCGTAAACTTCATACCGCAGGGGGTTTCCCCGGCATAATCCCGGTGCACGGTCATGACACCATTACATGACGGCAGCATGGCCGCGATGCACTCGCAGCAGCCGCAGGTGGTCATGGGGTCGATGACCATGGAGTAGAAGTTGTAGTGGTCGATGGCACCCCGGGAAGCCTTGTTGATAAAGTCGTTGACACCTTTCCACTGGCCCAGTTTCGGATCGAGGCATTCGCCCTTTTCGATCGGCTGGTTCGGTCCGGTGGGATTGATCTCGAAGGAAGCCTTGCAGTCCATCCAGTTGTAGGCGCCGCAGAGCCCCGTTCGTTCCGGACTGACCGTGCAGACGTGGGTGGGGGCGAAAGACTGGCACAGGGTGCAGGAGTAATAGGTCTCCACGTCTTCGTCGGTCATCTTCTCGACCCGTTCGTCCCGCAGCTTGTATTCGCCCCGGGCTCTCTTGGTCAGCTCGTCGACCTTCTTCTTGTCGGTGATCAGGGTCACCTGAACCTTGTCGAGGATGTTGCCGAAATCCTGGTGGAACTTGGCGTGCAGCACGACACCGATGTCTTTGATGGTAAAGCCCTTCTCGATGGCGCGCCTTGCCGACACGGACCCAGGCGATATCGCGCTGGCCGATGTGCATCACACCCTGGATGTAGTTGATCAGGTGATGGATCTGGCGCTCGATGATCGGCTCGAAATCGGTCTGGAACTCGCGTCCGGCCACTTGGACATAAATACCCAGCGGCAAGGTGTCCCCTTCTTTCAGATCGGCGATGTCGGGACCGTCGACGATCACCTTGCCGTCATCGATCTCGTTCATTTCGGCCATCTTGACCAGCTCGGTGGCCTGGGTTTTGCCGCCGCCCATCTGGCAGAACAGATCGGCACCGCGGACGCGCTCGCCCTCGTAGGCCGGACCGAAGGCACACGGAATATCGATCTGGGAGACCGTGGTCTTCAGGCCGCGGACCTCCACCGATTTTTCAACCATTTTATCGTGGGCCACGTTGGCCACGACGTGCTCGTAGGTGCAGACGCCGGTGGGCAGGATCTCGGGAATGTCGGTGTCGGCCAGGGTCGGGAAACCCCAGTTGACCGCACCGGCCGCCGCGGCCGCCCATTCGGCGTTGACGTCACCCAGGGCGTTCACGAAGGCAAAGATCCGGTCCTTGTTGTAGAGCAGCATCTTTTTGTAGTCACCCGGCTTGACACCACCGAAGGCCATGGCGGCCCGGTTGGCGAACCCGAGGGCGAAGATGGCCGATGAGATGTCCGGACCGAAGGGGACGATACGGGTGTTCCAGCCCACCTGAACCCCGGCCTGGATGAGTTGCTCGATCACGGTGGTACCGTTCTGATTGGCCGCGCAGAAAATGTACAAGCTGCGGCGCTGGTATTCTTCCACGATCATCTTGGCGGTTTCCGGATCGGGTGCCGAACCGACGATGGCCGCAAAACCGGGGGCCGAACCGTCGACGAACTCGACGCCTCTCTTACGGAAAACCGTGTCGTCGGCCGCACCGAGCCAGATCTTGCCGGCTTCGATGTCCGGTTCTTCGGAGTGCAGGTAAAAATCCGGTTCCTCGAGATATCGCAGGGCTTCGTCGAGCTCGAATGCCAGCAGGGCAGCCATACCGGCATCCAGCAGTGGTCCGAGGTAGGGTATGTGGTTGTGGCCCTTTACGTGGGGCGGCAGCAGCCCGCGGGCAAAATCCAGGGGCTTTTTCATGTCCTCCAGTGTTTCGACCTTCAGGCCGAGCAGGGAGTAAATGACCGGCAGGAAGTAGGCGGTGTTGGGAAATCCGACTTTGGTGTCCGCGTTGTAGGTCTGCAAAGCTTTCTTGTATCTTCCTTCAACCTTGGAAACGATGTTGTAACCACCCTGAATGGCGGCGAATGCAACAAGTCTTGACATGCTTTCCTCCTCCTTTTTGTTGAGGATGTTTAAAATTATTGAAAAGTTCGAGTCCTCAGTCGATGCGTTTGTGGATGCGGTCGACTTTGTAGAGCATTTTGTCCAGTTGACTCAACTGATCACTCGCCGGTGTCAGGACGGCTTTTCTTTTCCTTGGCCTCTTTCTTACGCTTCGCAGCCAGCGCCTCGCGCTCGGCAACGCGTTTGGCACGGATTTTGGCTTCCTCGGCCTCGGTTTTGGCTTTGGCTCCGCTTCCGCCTTGGCCTTGGCTTCGGCTTCAGCCTTGGCTTTGGCTTCGGCTTCCGCCTCGGCTTTGGCTTCGGCTTCCGCCTTGGCCTTGGCTTCGGCTTCGGCCTTGGCTTTGGCTTCGGCTTCGGCCTTGGCCTTGGCTTCGGCCTCTACCTTGGCGGCATCCACCGCCGGTGCCGCCGGTTTGGCTTCCGCCGCAGGTTTGGGGGCTGCCGCCGGTTTGGGCGCGGCGGCCGGTTTGGCTGCGGCGGCCGGTTTAGCCGGCGGCTGCCGCCTTGGGCGCCTCCGCCGGTTTGGCCGGGGCTGCCTTGGCCGCCGGGGCGGCTTTCTTTTCCTCTTCGATGGTCAGGTCCGGCTTCGGAGCAAGGGCCGCGTAATCGATGTCGACCTCGCCAAGAGACTTGTTGACGGATGCAATATCGGCAGCTGATCCGCCGTCGGTGATCAGATCGATGTAGGCTTTGGTCAGACGGATGGCCTCCGGGTGGCGCATGATCAGAATGTCTGATCCCGCCATGAGGTAGGACACCGCTCCGACGGCCTCCATGAGGATCGCGCGCCGCTCGGGATCGCCCAATAACGGAGCACTTGTCTACCGATTCCTTGGCCTCTTTGCACTTCCAGACCTCGTTGGCCAGGTTGTTGACGATCGGCAGCTGCAGTTTGTCGTCTCCCTGGTTGAGGGCGGCCATGCGAAGACGCTCCATAACGGAGTAGCTGTATTCCAGTCCATAGCCCAGCCCGCCGGTGGTGGGATCGATAAGGATCCGATCGGTGGGCATTCCGAGGTTCTCCAGCAGGATATTGATCTGTTTGGCGAGGTTGACGTCGATCGGAGAAGACGAAATGATCGTGTGACCATAACCCATGGCCGCGGCACCGATACCCTTGTGGTTCTTGTCCTCAACCGGTCCGAGGACAAGCGGTTTGTCCTGGCAGGCTTCGGCGACTTTTTTCAGGACCTCCTCGTCCTTTTGAACATTCGCGCATCCCCAGACGATCAGCGGCACATCGATGGCATCGGCAACTTTTTTGACGGTTGCGGCCGCAGTCGTCGGCACTTGTATTCTGGCCGTTCGGATCGATGCTCTTCAACTGGAGGACGATCAGCTCGGCACCGTAGTCTTTCAACGCATTTTTTGGCCCAGGCAGCCGGATCGGAAAGCACGTCCTTGAATGGAACCAAGGCGGCTTCCGGCCAGTCTTCCGGCTCCATGTCCCAGACTTCCATGGCAATTCTGGGCTTATTGGGCACTTCACCTTCAAACTGGTAGAACGGATAGCTGGTCTCTCCACCCACGGTCACCGCTTTGGCGCCCGTCCCCAGGGTGATCTCCTTGATCTTTCCCGTGTACGATTCCTTGTAAAATTCGAAGCCCAATGTTACCTCCTTCATCTCAATAAATTTAATAATTCGTTGAGGTTACACACTACGCAACTTATGCGCACCAACCGGACGCAAACCGAGCCGCCCGGAAAATCGAAGTGTCTTATCCCCCCTTTCGTATTTTGAATTTTCCAGTATATTTACTGATCTAAAACGCAGATGAATTATAACAGATTGTATATGTAACGGTCATGATGACATGACGTCGTATCGTTGTAAGTGATGAGGGTATGTGGCAAAAGAATATGATTGTCCATCGCATTGATTGGGTTGTTGCCAAAAAATATCCCTTATATTGGACAACTATTTTTGTCAATAGAGGAGTCCAAAAATACCGGTTCTAATTCCGGCATTGTCGCCGCTATTCTTTCATCATGGCCTTGCGCATATCCAGGCGACCTTTGAGCTCGGGAAACTGGTTCAGATCGGTGTGGGGCAGAAACAGGGCCGCCACGTAATTGTCCATGTAGGAGGCCGTTTCCGACAGCTCGAAGTTGGTCATTTTGCGGGTGACCTCGACCACGTCCCGCCGAATGCGGTTGGTCAGGGCACTCATCTTGGCACCCATCAACGAGCCGTTGCCGACAAAAGTGACCCGATCCGGATCGATTTCCGGCAGGAGCCCGATGGTCATCGCTTTGGCCAGATCGACATAGCTGCCGAATCCGCCGGCCAGAATAATGCGTTCGATATCCTGGATCCCCATGCCCACTTCCGCCAGCAGCGTCATGCAGGCACTGTATATGGCGCCTTTGGCCCGGATAAGATTCTCAATGTCGATTTCCGTGATGACGATGTCCCGATCGATCTGGGTCTCGTCTTTCCAGGCCAGAACATATTCCCAAATCCCTTCGGACTTCTCGAATACGGGGCGTGTCGAGGTCACGGTTGAATTTGCCCTGATGGTCGATGATACCCATTTCGAACATCGTGGCCACAATAGATGATCAAACCGGAACCGCAGATACCCTTGGGTCGTACATTGCCGATGGTGATGATCATCGGCTCCTGGCTCAGCGGGTCGATCGAAAAATCCTCGATGGCCCCTTTGGTCGCCCGCATGCCGAAGGTGATCCCGCCGCCTTCAAAAGCCGGCCCGGCCGATGCCGCCGCACACGCCAGCCAGTCTTTGTTGCCGATCACGATCTCGGCATTGGTCCCGATGTCGATAAAAAGGGTCAGCGCCTCGGTGCGGTAAACGCCCGAACCCATGACACCGGCGACGATGTCTCCGCCCACGTAGCTGGATACGGAAGGAAAAACCAGCGCGGACACGTGGTCCGCCAGCTCCAATCCCAGGTCGGTGGCCGTGATCGGCGGATAAAGGGTAGACGCGGGCACGTAGGGCGATCGCCTGATGTAGCGGGGGTTCACCTCGAGCAGCAAGTTGGGTCATGGTGGTGTTGCCGGCCAGGGTGATGGACGAAATCTCTTCCGGTTCGAGTTTCGCCCGCCGAAGCACCTTGCGAATGACCGTATTGACTGGTCTGGATCACCACCGTATGCAGCCGCTTCAGACCACCGGGTTTCTCAGCGTAAACGATCCGGCTGATCACGTCCTCTCCGTAGCTGATCTGACCGTTGAATTCTCCATACTGGGCCAGCACCACACCGCTGATCAGATCGATCAGCTGGGCATAAACGGTGGTGGTTCCGATGTCGACGGCAATGGCATAATTCCGGTCGGTCGTGTCGCCGGGTTGTACATCGATGATTCGGGTTTTGCGGCCTTCGTGAACCGGTCTGGCCAGGGTGGCGGTCATCCTGAAATTGTCCTGCCGCAGAACATCGGGAAGCTTTCGAATCACCGGCAGCTCTACCACCAGACGGTGTTCGCCGTGCTGCAATTTTAAAAAACTGACCAACCGGGTCGCATCGGCCAGGTTATCCTGGGCGGTGGGCGGGGGCAGTTCCAGGTATTTCTTTTCCACCGGCGGCATGAACAGTCCCTGGTCTTTCAGTTCCTCCAGGTTCATCTCCTGGATTCGCGCTGTTCGCCGCGGGGTGGCCTGCATGTTCAGCACCGCCGCATCCACCTCCGACTCAACGGGAATGCGCACCACGATATCTTCGGTAACCGTACTCCGGCAGGCCAGTCGGTATCCATTATCGATGTCCTGCTGGCTGAGCTTCTCGCTGAGTGCCGCCGTCGACCGTACCTTCTCGATAATGACGCGGCATTTTCCGCAAACCCCTTCGCCGCCGCAGGAGGCATTCACATGTACGCCGGCTTCCATGGCTGCCCGGATAAGAATGTCTCCTTTTGCAACCTGAATGTCTTTTTTATGGGGTAGAAATGTGACTTTCGGCATCTCGTATCACGTCCTTAACTCGTCGAACCGGCAGCTGAGCTTCAGCATTTCACCGTCGAAAAAGGTTTTGATTTGAAACGGCAGGCTGCTGAACAGCTTGATCATGCCCTGGTTCTGGGGAACTGTATACGCCGTAAAGCCGGCAATGCCGTTTTCCCTTGCCGCTGCACTGAGTTTGTTGATCAGTATTTTTCCCAGGCCTTTCCCCTGGTAGTCTTTGCTGATGGAAAATGCCACTTCGGCCATGTTTTTGGCTGGATCGAGCAGGTATTCACCGATACCGACCACCTGTCGGAATCCAAAATCACCGACCACAGCCAAAATCGTAAGGTCATTTACATAATCAATCAGAGAAACGCCTTCGATTTCAGCGCGATCAAAGTACGTTTTTTCGTGAAAAAAACGTGCAACGACGTCCTTTTCATCGAGGTTATAAAAATGTTCTTGAATGCGACGGGCGTCGACTGGCTTGGCCGGCCGGATAAGCACTTCCTGGCCATCGATTTCGATGGCCTCCTCCAGATGGACCGGATAAACCCCCTGGAGAGATTCGGTCAAGGTTCGCTCCCGACTGAGAAGCCCCCTTTCTTTGGCTTCCTGTAATAGCTGATCACGAAAATCGGGGTGGGCGATGCTGATCATGGCCAAAGCCCGCTCCTGCAGGCTTTTGCCGAAAAGGTTGACCGCCCCGTATTCGGTGACCACGTAGGAGGTGTCGCTACGCGGAATGACCGTTGCCGTATCAGACAGCATTGGCACGACATGGCTGACCTTTCCGTTATGGGTGGTGGATCTGAGCATAAGAATCGATTTTCCGTTTTCTGCCTGGGATGCACCCCTGACAAAGTCAAGCATACCCGTAATGCCCGAAAACAGGTTTGACGGCAAGGCATCGGCGGCGACCTGTCCGGTCAAATCGATGGTCATGGCCACGTTCATGGATACCATTTTATTATGACGGGCAATTACGGCCGGATCGTTGACATAGTCGGACGGGTGAAGCTCGATTCCTGGATTATCGTGTATGTACTCATACAGACTCTTGCTGCCGATGGCGGTACTGGCAATGATCTTCCCGTCATTGAATCCTTTTTTACGATTGGTCACCACCCCCCGGGCAACCAGGTGCATGATGTCATCGGTGAGAAACTGGGTATGTATGCCCAAATCGTTCTTTTCTGATAGCGCCAACATAATCGCCTGGGATGTTGTGCCCATTCCGATCTGAATGGTGGACCCATCGTCTATAAGTCGTGTAATTTGACTGGCGAGAAGGTTGGCCTGCGGAGAATCCACCGATGTATCGATGGTCAGCAGCCCCTCGTCGTATTCGACGATGACATCGACATCGTTGACATGGATGAAACTGCGCCCCAGGGATCGGGGCATGTTGGTATTGACCTGGGCGATAACGATATCGGCCGACTGGGCCGCCGCCAGAGTGATATCGACCGAAACTCCCAGGCTCATCCAGCCGAAGTCGTCCGGCGGTGAAACATGAATCAGAGCGGCGTGAATCGGCAGCCGGCGTGTTTTGAACAAACGCGGTACCGCAGAAAGGTTGAGGGGCGTGATGAAGCGTTTATTTTGGGCAAGCCCGCGCGGTTTGGCCGAACCGGCATAAAATGAGCGTATGTTGAGCGCCTCGCTCCTTGATTTTTTGGCCATCTGAGTGAGTGGTGCACTCTCAAGCGCCATCAAGCGCACAATTTCGATGTCCTGCAGGCGTTCGACTTCTTCCGACAGGGTCTGAACCAGATGCTGCGGTTCCCCGGAAGCCGCACCGATGAAAACCCGTTGGCCTGACCGTATCAACGTCATGGCTTCCCGGGCCGTTCGTTGACGCTGGATATATCGGTCGGCCCAGTAGCCGCTGTCTTTTTGCTCTTGACATCACTTGTTCCTCATTCGTAAATTCGGCCCCTTTTTGGATAAAACCGATTCGATTTGCACCGACTTTCGCATTACGGCAATGCCGGAATAGTGGGATACAAGACCGGAAAGCAGAATCGTAATGATTGCCTGACCGCTCCGCGATTGACCCTTTTTGGCTGTACAATTGCCGGATGCCTCCGTCTTTTCGGCATATCCATTGGTTTCGGTAGCCGGCAAAGAGATTTTTCTATCAGCAACAATGGATGGCGTCAACCGCTCGCTTTTCTGAATCTCAGTACCCGATAAGATCCTGTTTCACCAACCTTTACCAATCCTGCGGATTCTCGGCGTGGATCCGACCAGGACTTGACTCTAAAGGGTCTTTTCCCCATAGTCCTCATCCACCATATTTCTAAAGGGATGCATTAGGATCTATGGTGCCTTAATGTAACGTCCACTAAATTATAACTGTATTTTGCTTCATGACTTGACTTTTTTCAGCTCGTAAATTAGGTAATTTATCACGTTTTGGCACGAGATCACACAGATAATCAGCGACAAGCTCGAACCCATCTGCAGGTCTGTGGTTATTGGAATATTAAAGTGCCACTTTGAGATGCTGTCAGAATAGTAACTCAAAATTCACCTGACAAATTGGAGTTTTGCAGTAAATCTGTTGCTCTATCAACCCAACATTAGGAGGAATGCTATGAAAAGACGAGAATTTATCAAGAAAGCTGGTGCTGGGGCTGTTGCAGCTGGAGCCGTGATTGCAGGAGCTCCTTTTGTACATGCACAAAAGACGATAGAAATTACAATGGTGACTACGTGGCCGCGTGATTTTCCCGGTCTTGGTACTGGCGCGCAACGTTTTGCAAAGCGATTGTCCGATATGACCAACGGTCGTATGAAAGTGAACTATTTTGCCGCTGGTGAACGGGTAAAGGCATTTGATTCCTTCGATGAGGTTGCCTCGGGCAATGCACAGATGTATCATGCCGCCGAATACTATTGGAAAGGCAAGCACCCGGGTTTTCCTTATTTCTGCTCTGTTCCTTTTGGTTTAACCTACACCGAATTTAACGCCTGGATTCGCTTCGGCGGCGGCCAGGAATTATGGGATGAACTGGGTGCTGAATTTGGAATCAAAGGACTTGATGTGCGGCAATACCGGCTCACAGATGGGCGGATGGTTTCGCAAGGAAATCAACTCTCCCGATGACCTGAAGGGGCTCAAAATGCGTATTCCCGGCCTTGGCGGCGATGTCATGGCCAAGCTGGGTGCTTCCCCTGTTTCCCTTCCCGGTGGCCAGATTTATGAAAACCTGATTTCCGGATCAATTGATGCGACGGAGTGGGTCGGCCCCTGGAATGATGGATTCATGAAGTTCTATGAAGCCGCCAAGTATTACTACTACCCGGGCATGCATGAGCCAGGGTCGATGCTGTGATATCGGCATGAATAAAAAATGGTGGGATGGCCTTTCAAAATCTGACCAAATGACGATTGAAGCCGCCGCATCCATGGAAAATGATGTCATGATGGCTGAATTCAATGCAAAAAATGGCGAAGCCCTTACCAAACTGGTCACTGAGCAAGGCGTAAAACTACGTGAATTTAACGATGATATCTACGATGCTTTTGGTGAAGCAGCTGCGGAAGTATTTGAAGAGACAAGAAAACATGATAAATTGGCAGCAAGAATCCATGACAGTTTTGCCAAAGCACGCAAAGAGGTTGGAAGCTGGATGAAGATCTCCGATCAGGCCTACCTTAACCAGCGTAACCGTGTACTTGGTCTCTAATCGATACGTAAAAGTCTCCCATTGAAATATGGTACCCCGCGGGGTACCATATTTCTCGTGTATAGGGGACGTTTCAAATAACAAATTCGGCTGTCCGACTTCGCACTGCCGCACAATCACAATACATCCACTACCTCATATTATAAACAGTCCACAACTTATGAGCTCATCAGACACCATCGATACAAATGATTTATCAAACACAGCTATAGAGAACGATGCTTCAGGCCATAAAGTCATCATTTTGCTGATACGGACATTTGCAGTATCGATTGTCGCGATCATGCTGCTTTTTCTAATTAACAACTACCTGAATGTCTGGCGGCAATGGCCTGGATTGCCGTACTTTTTTTGCACACCATGGCTGGTTTGGCCTGGAAGCCTTACGCACCCCTCTCGTGGATGACCAGATTACAAAAGGGTGGCTTCAGCTTCTGAGTTACTTGGGAGCGGTTGCGCTTGCCGTCCTTTATGTCCTGTGGACTCGCAAACGGCCCTTGCGCGCGGATGCCGATTTACTGTCCCGGTTTGCGGCCTATATCATTCGTGCGGCCTTCTGGATCGTACTGATTATAGGCTTCGTCGATATCATCATCTCTTTTCTCAGGGTGGAGAACTTCCTGTCACCGCTGATTGGTGATGATTTAACCCAGGCCCTTGGGCGCCCCCAATTTCGCGGCATGTATGTGCACTATCCATTGATCCTGCTATCGTTTGTCATCGCTTTTTTTAATCGATCTCTGGGATTTACCTGGTTGGCCTTTCTGGTCGTACTGGCAGAGTTCCAGATTGTTATTTCCCGATTTGTTTTTTCCTACGAACAGCCTTTCATGGGGGATCTCGTACGTTTCTGGTATGCGGCATTGTTTCTTTTTGCCAGTGCCTATACGTTGGTTCATGAAGGACATGTTCGTGTCGATGTTCTTTATTCGCGTTTCAGTAAACGCAGCAAGGCATGGACCAATACGGTCGGCACATTGCTGTTGGGCTTGCCATTGGGGTGGATTATCCTCGTGACCGGTATGTGGGATAAAACGAGCAGTATCAACAGTCCGCTATACAGTTTCGAAGTTTCACAATCCGGTTATGGATTGTATGTGAAGTACCTGATGGTTGGATTTTTAGCCGTCTACGCTGTGTCCATGATTATACAATTTTCCAGTTACCTGCTCGACAATGTCGCTGACCTTCGTCAGGAACCAGGTGGTGATCAGTTAGCCGGTAAGTCATAAAACGATAATAAAATAAAAAGGATCACTACATGGAACTCGTCTTTCTCGCTATTCTCCTTTTGGCGATGATGGTTGCTCTTTCTTCCGGTTTCCCGGTCGCCTTCTCATTGCCGGGAGCTGCCATTTTATCCATTGGATTGGCAGCGCTATGTGGTTATCTGTTTGCAGGCGATTCCAGCGCCTATTTCGTAGAAGGAGGCCCCTTCCAGTGGCTCAGTGCCGGCGTGACCAATTTTCGAAGTCTCTATTGGGATGTCGAACGGGATACCCTGATCGCGGTTCCATTGTTTATTTTTATGGGCATTATGCTCCAACGTTCCAAGATCGCAGAAGATCTTTTGGTTACGATGGCCCAACTGTTTGGGCCGGTTCCCGGAGGGTTGGGAATCTCCGTTGTCCTGGTCGGCGCACTGCTTGCGGCGACGACCGGTATCGTCGGGGCAACGGTCATTGCCATGGGATTGATTTCACTTCCGGCAATGTTGCGAAACAATTATTCCAAACCATTGGCAACGGGCACGATTTGCGCCTCGGGCACGCTGGGCCAGATCATTCCCCCCTCTATTGTTCTGATTATCCTTGCCGACCAGTTAACCGGTGCTACCGATCAAGCCAGTACGATCCGCAAAGCAGCTTATAAGGCTGCAACCGGCGAATTCAGCATGCCTTCGGTACTGGATGTCACCTCTACCAGCGCCGGTGAAATGTTTATGGGCGCCCTGGTACCCGGTTTGGTACTTGTCGGGTTATATATCATTTATATCCTGATGGTAGCCTTATTTCGGAAAGGGTCCGCACCGCCGGTACCCTATGAAGGCAAATTCGATCGAATATTCGCCAAACGTGTTGCCTTGGCTTTGACACCACCGCTGACCCTCATTCTTTTGGTGCTCGGCTCCATCATACTCGGCGTGGCCACTGTCAACCAGGCCGGTGCGGTGGGTGCCGTTGGCGCCATGATCATGGGGGGCTATCGCCTTGCCGAAGGTCAACGCAACGCCTATTACCCTGCAATTCTGGCAGTCGTCTCAACCGTTGTCATTGCGATTATACTCGCCTTTTATGACCTGAACGTCAAAAGTATCAAGGAGGGGGATGCCATCGGTATCTTCCTGGCTGCGGTTGCTGCCACCGGGCTGTTGATTGCCGTGGCCTGGAGTACCTGGCGAATATATAAAATTGAAGATACCCTCAACTGGGTCATGGTTGAAACGGCCAAAACGACGTCCATGGTTTTTATTATTCTTCTTGGTGCGGCCATGTTGACCTCTGCCTTTCGTGGTTTTGGCGGGGAAGAATTGGTCAAGCATTTTTTAACCAATCTGGAAGGCGGATTTTGGGTTCAATTTATCGTCGTCATGGCGGTGATGTTTGTTCTCGGTTTTTTCCTTGATTTTCTCGAAATAGCTGTCGTCGTCGTTCCAATTGTCGCACCCATTCTGCTTGCCGACCCGGGTGCCAATGTGACCGCCGTGTGGTTTGGCGTGATGGTTGGTCTTAATATTCAGACCTCATTTCTGACGCCGCCCTTTGGTTTTTCTTTGTTTTACCTTCGTGGCGTTGCACCCCCCATCGTTAAAACAACTGCAAATTTATCGTGGGGCTGCTCCCTTTATTGTATTGCAGTTGGTTGCATTGGTGATTGTTGCTGCTGTACGCCCGCTATGGTGAACTACCTGCCCACGCGTATTTCTCTAACTGCCGAAACAGCGCCACCGCCAATAAATCCGCGAATGCAGTACTGTATTGAAGAATATCTCTTTGATTACTATGATATTCACGGTGAGCAGCTGCGCGGCCATGTCAACACGTTGCGTGCCACGGATCTCAGTGTTTTACCGGAAAAACGACAGAAAGCGTTGAACGAAAGCCTGGATCGAACCTTGAATACTTTCGATTTGGTCGCCAAGGTTCGCATGGCTGAAGAAAATCGTGTCGGCTATTCATCTGAATACCGTCCACAGCATCAGCATGTTCGCAGTTTGCAGTCAGAAATGCGTATTATCAGATTGAAAATCGTTGAATTGAAACAGAATTTGACGAGAGCTTCTCGGAGCGATTCCCCAGACAGGGATGATCTCATCCGAATTGAAGCAGAAATCGAGAAAGCCGAGGCGGCTATAACAAACCTTCAAAACCAGATTCCTGAGAGCTGGGCTGGCGTCAACAAACGTTATGCGGAATTGGAAAAGGCCGAAAAGCAAGCGCGTCGAAATTACCGCAACAACGTCGACCAGGCTTATGAAACGATTGTGGAATTACGAGAGGTCATTGATGGAGCCGATGAACTGGCCGGTCTTGAACAACAAATGACCGCTCTCGAAACAGCAATTGTCAATGAGCCGGCTGAAGCTGCTATGGAACGGATCAAACAAACAGAAAAGGCGCTTGGTAAGGTTGCCGGCACAAGCGCCATTAAGTCCAAGCTTTCCAAAGCACGCAGGGCTCTCAAAGGAAATAAACCAGAGCCGGAAAAGGCAATTCAGTTTCTGAGCGAAGGCTTAACGTTATATGCTGCTGAAGTCGATTGGCGTCGTCGCGCAGCAGCTGAAATTGCCCCTGCGCTTGCTTCCTATGACAATGCCATCAAGGATTCCATCGGCCTTCGATTGCAGCGACGGTTGACGGCTGATCAGGTCAAAGAGGTTGCCAGTTGCCAGTCGATACACCGCGATTTTTCATTGCAATTCTAATCTCTCGCGGTCGCAAAAACCGACGGCTAAAGAAGTTGCCGTATCTGTCAAGAATATGCGGAATGTGGGGGAACCTGGGGAACGACTTCAGAAAAAGCCTACTATAATCGTCATCCAACCGAAATACTCCTTGAAAGGATAAGGGGTTTTCGGACCGTTGTCGGCGATAGGAACCTGCTTCCGGCCATATCGTTAAATCGCCAGCCGGCTGTATCGAGCCGGCTGGCTTTTTTCTTGGAGCAAAACATGACTATGATTCCGGATATAAAAAAAATCCTTTATGCGACCGACATGTCGCCCAATGCCCGCTATGCCTTCGGTTATGCCGCGAGCCTGGCAAACCGGTACGATGCCAAAATTACGATCATTCACGTGGTGGAGGAGCTTTCTCCGACGGCCCAGTTGCTCATTGGCGATATCATCGGGGAAAAACGCTGGTCATCCATGAAGGGTGAAAAGGAACACACGATCATCACAACCATCCGCGAACGTCTGGGGGACTTTTGCGAGTCATTCTACCAGGAAATGCCGCAGTGCCGTCTGGCCATAGATCGGGTGATGGTTGAAACCGGTCCGGCAGTGGGTCGAATCATTGAAGCTGCGGAATCGACGGATGCCGATGTCATCGTCATGGGATCCCACGGTCAGGGGATGCTGCAGGAGGTAATGATCGGCAGCACATCCCGCCGCGTTCTGAGGCGGTGTAAAAAACCGGTGTTGGTTGTCCGACTTCCCGAAAACGGTGGCGTAGAAATGTAGACAGGCTCAACCGGTTAACGGGCTAACCGGCAAACTCCTTTCTTCCGTGTCCATTATCGGTTCATCCAACGGTGCATCCTGAATTTTACTCAACTTGCGGGTAATCACCCGGGTTCGCACCTGAGCACTGTCTATGGTGTTGCTGGCCTCCTGAAGCTTTTTCTTGGTTTTGGCCAGAACTTCTCCAAACTTGCCGAACTCGGTCTTTACCGCCCCCAGAAGCTGCCAGACTTCACTGGAACGTTTTTCAACCGCCAGTGTTCTGAATCCCATCTGCAAGCTGTTGAGCAGTGCGGCCAGGGTCGTCGGTCCGGTCACCACGACCCGGTATTCACGCTGCAGAAAATCACACAGCCCGGGTCGCCGTAATACCTCGGCATAAAGCCCTTCGACCGGCAGAAACATGATACCGAAATCGGTGGTGTGCGGTGGGTCGATATACTTCTCGCGGATGTATTTGGCCTCGCCTTTGATTCGCACCTCGAGGCTTCGGACGGATTTTTCGGCCTGCTCCCTGTCGGCCGCCTCCTGTGCATCCACCAGGCGCTGGTAATCTTCCTGGGGAAACTTGGCATCTATCGGCAGCCACACCGTTTCTGAAGGGTCCTGGCCCGGCAGGCGCACAGCGTATTCCACACGATCGTTACTGCCTTTCCGCGTGGCCACGTTGACATCGTACTGATCCGGCGTCAGGATCTGCTCGAGAATGGCCCCGAGTCGGATTTCACCCCATGTGCCGCGGGTTTTGACGTTGGTGAGCACCTTTTTCAGATCCCCGACCCCGACAGCCAGGCTGCGCATCTCGCCCAGTCCCTTGTAGACCTGTTCCAGACGTTCACTGACCTGCCGGAAGGATTCCCCCAGGCGTTTTTCCAGGGTGTCGTGCAGTTTCTCGTCGACCGTGGCCCGCATCTGTTCCAGTTTACGATTGTTGTCCGCTTGCAGATCCTGCAAACGTCTCTCCACGGTGTGGCGCAGGGCCTCGAACCTTTCTTCCTGCAAGCGGGTCAGTTCCATCGATTTGTTTTGAAAACGAATCGAGCTGGTCTTTCTGCATGCCGGCGTTTTCGGTCATGCGCCTGAGCAACGCATCGCCGGAATCCTTCAGCGCCAGGCGCAGTTCCTCGCGCAATTCCCGCGCACTGGTCGGATGCTTCCTGCCGGTCCCGGGTCAATTCGTCCTCTGACCGCCCCTTCCATATGATGCAGACGTTGTTCGAAACCGGCCAGGCGGTTCCCCAGAAACGAAAATGAACCCGCAGGCAGGCGACTCGAACAAACGGATCACAAGACAAAGACCGACAGGAGCAGAAGGATAATAGCGAACAAAAGGAGTTCGATCCGCCAGGTACGCAGCAGTTCCAAAACCGATTGGATGACAGGATCCATTGCGACCACCTCATTTAATGGGAGGTCGCGAAAAATTATCTTGCAACGCATTATATACAGCGGAACATAAAGTCCATTTATGGATGTGCACTCGTTAACGACTGATGTGGAAAGAGTCAGCCGTGAGTGATATACAACATGTTGTCATTTTTAAGTATTTGATTGTACAAGAAGATCGTAGAAAGCGTCAAGGCAGCGAGTCAATGGAGATTATTTCGCGAGATGCCCGAACTACCCGAAGTTCAAACCCTGGTCAACGACCTGAATGCGGCCGGCCTGGTCGGGACCACTTTCACCAGCGCCCGGGTATACTGGCCGCGGACAATTGCCACGTCCCTCCGTCAGCGACTTCCAGCGCGTCATCAGGGCCAAGACGATCGCCGCCATCCGACGGCGGGGAAAATTCATCGTGATGGATCTCGCCCCAGACGGGCACCTGCTGATACACCTGCGCATGTCAGGTCGTCTGCACCTGGTGCCGGCCGGGACGAAAAGGTCCCGGCACGAACATGTGGTCTTCGAACTCGAGAATACCGGCGAACTGCGATTTCACGACACGCGCAAGTTCGGACGTGTATTCCTGGTTCCGGATCCTGACGCCGTGCTGGGACATCTGGGGATGGAACCGCTGGACGTCCGCCTTCAATGTCAAAGCGCTGAAGGCGTCGTTGACTTCCCGTAAACGGCTGCTCAAGCCGCTCCTGCTGGATCAAACCGTCATCGCCGGTCTGGGCAATATCTATGTGGACGAAGCCCTCTGGGAAGCCGGACTCCACCCCTGCCGGCGCTCACACACTCTCTCCGGCCCCGAGATCAACGCACTGCGCCGGGCGATTCCCCGTGTCCTCAAACGCGGTCTTGAAAAACCTGGGCACCACCCTTGGCACCGGCAAGGCCAACTTCTATTCCATCGCCCGCCACCGGGGACGCAATCAGGATCAGCTTCACGTGTTCCGCCGTACCGGATCCCCCTGCCCCCGCTGCCGGCAAACGATCGAACGCATCATCGTCGGCCAAAGATCGACCCACATTTGTCCGAAATGCCAAATCCGCCTAGACGTTAAGCCCGTTAGGTCGGTTGAGTCCGTTAGGCCGATCAGGTCAGTTAGAATCCTACGACCAACCCGATTAACTCGATTCAACTGACTCAACCGACTCAACTGACGTAACTGTCCTAAACCGGCTTAACGGGCTCAACCGGCTCAACCATTATTTACATTTATATTTACATTGACATTTACATTATCGGGTGATACTTTTCGCAGACCGATACGGAAGAGGAGATCTCACCATGTTGCCGGACATCACCTCGAAGCAGCAGCGCTTCCTGGACTACCTGGAACAGGAACTCCGCCGCAGACGGCAAAACACCCAGCCTGCGACAGGCGGCCCGCGACCTGGGCGTGAGCCATGCCGCCATTTCGCAAATGCTCAAATCCCTGGAAGCCAAGGGGCTCGTACGACGCGACGGCCGCTACAGCCGCACCGTTCATCTGCTCAACCGCGCCGGAGAACCCGCGGCGGCAATGCGCTGGCTGGAGGTGCCGGTCATCGGTAGAATCGCCGCCGGTCTGCCCCTGTATGCCCAGCCGGAGTGGGACGGGAGCCTGGTGGTCGACGCCGCCGTGTACCGCAGCCCCCATCTGTTCGCCCTCCGGGTCAAGGGCGATTCGATGAAAGACGCCGCCATCCTGGACGGCGACCTGGTCATCTGCGCACCGCGCCAGTACGCGGAAAACGGAGAAATCGTCGTGGCGCTGATCCGGCAGGAGGAGGCCACGGTCAAACGGTTTTTCCGCCGCCGGGACCACATCGAATTGCGCCCGGAAAATCCGGCCTATCCGCCCCAGCGTTACCGGTTCGACGACATCCTGGTCCAGGGCAAGGTGGTCGGTGTTTATCGGGGGCCGGAAGGCATAAAGTAGCTTATGTCCGTCCAGAAATAGCATCTTTTGGCCCAAGCCGGCGTTCTCGCTTTTTGCAATCCTCGACGTAGGAAAACTACGCCTGCGGTTGCAAAAACGCTGCGGCCTTGGCCTGAACCAAAATCTACCATTTCTGAATGGACATAAGTTCAGGAGCTCAAAGCTGAAAGCAAGGGAAAAGAAAGCGGATCGGTGTTTGATGCTTTCAACTCGTACCGCAGGACAGTGCGCCCGCAGGGTCCTTTGAACGTTCTCGCAGACGCGTCTGGTAACACGTTGAGCGTTCGGCTAACCTCAGCTAACCCGCAACCCGCAACCGAAACGGTTTCGAACCCGCAACCCGAATGACACATGCCAACGGCGTTATCCCATATCTCTCCGCCACCGTGTCGCTTGTACGTCGGCACCAGCGGCTATTCCTACACCGAATGGGTCACCGCCGGGTTCTACCCGGCCGGCACCACAACGGACCGGATGCTGGCGCTGTATGCCCGCCGTTTTTCCGTAACCGAACTCAACGCCACGGCCTATCAGCTTCCCCGGGCCGAGACGGTCGAACGGCGCCGCCGGCAGGTTCCGCCGAATTTCCTGTTTGCCGTCCGGCTGACGCGCACCCTGACGCATGAGATCGACTTCCAGCGCTGGCCCGACCTGGCCCTGGAGTACCGGGACGGCCTCGCGCCCTTGGTTCAGACCCGCCAGTTGGCGGCCGTTCTGATCCAGCTCCCACCGACTTTCGACCGCACCCCGATTCATCGCAGACACCTGGCCGCCCTTCTCGACGCGCTCCAGGGACTGCCCTTGGCGGTTGAGTTCCGCCACCGTTCCTGGGCCAAGGACCGGGTGCTGCACGAACTGGAACAGCGCCAAACAGCACTGGTGGTCGTCGACGGTCCGCCCCTGCCGGACGTGTTTCCGGTCTGGGACGCCGTCACCAACCCGGAGCTTTTCTGCGTCCGCTTCTACGGCCGCAACACCGGGGGCTGGCATTCGGCCAAGCCGTCCCGGCAGTTCGACTACTGCTATGCCGACGATGAGTTGTGCGAATGGATCGAGAACCGGATCGAACCGTTGAGCCGTCGCGCCCGCAAGGGGATCCTGCTGTTCGGCAACCACGTACGGGCCCAGGCGCCGCAGAATGCACAACAAATGATACGCCTGCTGCGGGGAAGCGGGATGGGAGTTGAGCCGATTAGGTCAGTTTAGTCGGTTGAGTCAGTTAGGGGACTCGACAGTTAGAAAAGGCAAAAAGCTGGTGACCAAGTAATCTTTCTGAAAAGAGGGAAGCGCAAAAATGAAAATCACTCGATTGGAAGAGTTTGAATTCAATATCCTACAAAAAACTTTTCAACGATGTTCCGAGGGTCAATCCGTCAAAATGATTGATGGGTTGATGACGCTCACCTGCAACGGAAAACATCGTTCTCCACCCGTTGCAGAAGTCTCGATAAACCAACTGCAACCGAATTAACTTCGACTTAAGTGACGCCAACCGGCTCAACTGACATGCAAGAACGCTCGATCATTCACTTGAACGTGGCCGACTTTGCCGTGGCGGTGGAGCGCGTGGTGGACAGCCGGTTGCAGGACCGCCCGGTCATCATCGCGCCCGAAGGCGCTGCCCGCGCCGCCGTATATGACATGAGCGAAGAGGCTTATCAATGCGGCGTCCGCAAGGGAATGGCCCTGCGCCGGGCCTTGCGGTACTGCCGGGAAGCCGCCGTGCTGCCGCCGCATCCCGACCGCTACGAACGGGCCATGACCGGTTTTCTCAAGCACGCCCTGCCCTATTCGCCTCTGATCGAAATGACCGATCACAAAGGCCACCTGTTCATCGACGTCACCGGAACGGGGCGGCTCTTCGGTCCGCCCCCGGACCTGGCCGTACGCATCCGCCGGGCCGTGCGCCGCGACCTGGGATTCGACCCGATTTGGTCCGTCGCAACCAACAAGCTGGTGGCCAAGGCTGCCTCGCGCACGGTCAAGCCGGACGGTGAATCCGTTGTCCCGCCGGGCAACGAAGCCAGTTTTCTGGCACCGCTGCCTCTCCATCTGATTCCCGGAATCGAATCCGAAGACCTCGGCCGTCTGCGTGAGTTCAATCTGGTCAATGCCGGCCAGGTGGCCCGTCTTTCGGCAGTCCAGTTAGCGGTGGCTTTCGGCCGGCGTAACTGGGAACTGTATGACGCGGTCCGCGGTGTCGATCCATCGCCGGTTCTACCTGCCGGCCAGAACACCAGCGGTCGTCCAGGTCGTGCATGCGTTCGGCAACGACACCAACGATACGACCGTTGTGGAAGGGATTCTCTACCGACTGGTGGAACAGGTCGGCGCCGATCTGCGCTGTCGCCGCCTGGCCGCACGGCGGGTAGGGATCGATGCTCGACTACTCCGACGGCGCGCGTCTGGTGCGCCAGGCAACCGTGCGACCGGCAACCGCCAGTGATCCACGCCTGTTCGCTGCGGCCCGAGCAGCACTCTACCGCACGTGGTCGCGTCGCGTCCGGATTCGGAACCTGCGGTTGGTTTGCGACCGCCTGACGTATCCCCCGGCCCAGTTGCCGCTTTTTGCCGAAGAAAACGCTGCACAGCAAAAAAACGACCGGTTGATTGCCGCCCTCGACGCCATCCGCGGCCGTTTCGGCAGAGAGGCCGTAAGCGTCGGCCGTACGTTGTCCGTTTAGGACTCACCGCCGAGACGCAAAGGACGCAGAGAAATAAATTTTTCTCTTGCCGTTGAGAGGACGGCAAGAGAAAAGGATTGCCTTTTTCTATTCTACAAGAACCGGAGGCTTCATGGATATTAACAAATTAAGCAGTAAAATCATCGGGGCAGCGATTGAAGTTCATAAGACCCTGGGACCCGGTCTCCTTGAATCCGCATACGAAGAATGCCTGTGTCACGAACTTAATCGAAACAACTTGTCTTTTGAGCGTCAAAAAGCGCTACCCACTTGTATACAAAGGAAAAAGGCTCGATTGCGGATATAAATTGGACATCGTCGTTGAAAACACGATCGTCCTCGAACTCAAATCCTGCAAACAGATTGAACCGATTCATAAAGCTCAACTTTTAACATACCTGAAGTTATCCGACTTAACTTTGGGATTGCTGCTGAACTTCAGGGTGTCAGTCATGCGTGACGGTATTGTCAGGATCGTAAACAGGCTAAAAGAATAAGGCTCCTCAGAAGAGACGATTCCTTTTGCTTTTCGCCCTCTCAGCGAAAAGCAAAAAATAATCTCTTCTCAGCGCTCTCGGCGTCTCTGCGGTAAAATTGACAACTATGATTCCACTCGTCGTCCACTCCTATTACTCCCTCATGTGGGGAACACGGTCCCCGGGTAAGATCTGCGCCGTGGCCCGGAGGCTGGGCTACCGAAAGCTGGCGCTGACCGATACCGATAACCTCTACGGACTGTGGCCGTTTTTGAGCGCCTGCCGGCAGGAGGGCATCACACCCATTGTCGGTGCCGAGTTGACCGATCCGGCATCCGATCAACGGGCGGTCTGCCTGGTGGAAAACGACACCGGCTACCGCAACCTTTGCCGCCTGATCACCCGCCGCCGGTTCGCGAAACAAGCCCCCTTCGACTTTGAATCCGCGGTGGCCGATCTGGCCGAGGGGCTGGTGGTGTTGACCCGGAATGCCGACCTGATGCGGTCCTGGCATGCGGCCGGTGTCACCGTTGCCGGGAACGCGCAGGGGCGGCCCGACGGCCCGGCGTTGCGCCTGCGGCAGACGGCCCGTCAACTCGGGCTGCCGGTCGCCGCCACCCCGGGCAGCTTCTTTCTCGAACCGGAGGACGCAAAAGTCCACTGCCTGCTGAGGGCCATCGACCGCAACACGACCTTCTCCCGCCTGGCGACGGTCGAAACCGCCCCGGCCGATGCCTGGCTGGCCCCACCCTCAGTCTATGACCGGTTGTTCGCCATGTGGCCGGACACCATCCGCGCAGCCCATGAGATTGCCGAACGCCTGACGTTCACCGGTCCCCGCAGCGATATGGTTCTGCCGCCCTGGCTCGATGCGCCGGGGCGAAACGACCGAGCACCTTCTGCGGCAAGCCGCCTACGCCGGTGCCCGGCGCCGCTACGGTGACGACCTGCCCGAACCGGTGGTTGAACGCCTGGAACACGAACTGCGTATCATCCGGCAGATGGGTTTTTCTTCTTACTTCCTGGTGGTTCAGGACATCGTGGACCGCAGCCCGCGTATCTGCGGACGGGGTAGCGGCGCCGCATCGCTGGTGGCCTACTGCATGGGGATCACAAACGTCTGCCCCATCAAGCACAATCTCTACTTCGAGCGCTTTCTCAACCCGGGGCGCCAGGACCCGCCCGACATCGACGTCGATTTTGCCTGGGATGAACGCGACGGGGTCATTGATTCGGTTCTGAATCAGTATCCCGGTCACGCGGCCATGGTCTGCAACCACGTGGCCTTCCGGCCCCGCATGGCCATTCGCGAAACGGCCAAGGTGTACGGATTGACCGACCGCGAGATCGGCCAGGTGTCGCGGCGGCTGCCCTGGTTCTGGAAAGCCGCCGGTGAAGACGACGACCTGCTGACCCGGCTCAGAGAGCTGCCCGAGTTGAGCCGGATCGATTTCCCGGAACCCTGGCCCGAGATCATCCGCCTGGCCCAGCGCATCATCGGCCTGCCGCGCCACATCTCGGTTCATCCCGGAGGCGTGGTCATCACGCCCAATCCCATCGACGAGTACGTGCCCGATCGAACCGGCACCCAAAGGCGTACCGATCATCCAGTGGGAAAAGGATGCCACCGAGAAACGGCCGGCCTGGTAAAGATCGATCTTCTCGGCAACCGCAGCCTGGGGGTGATCCGCGATGCCGTCGCCAATGTCGCGCGAAAAACGGTATCGGTTTTGACGAACGCAAATGGGAGCCGGAAGACGACCCGGCCACTCAACGCACCATCGCTGCCGGGCACACCATGGGCTGCTTCTACATCGAGAGCCCGGCCACGCGTCTGTTGCAGCAAAAATCGAAGGTCGGCGATTTCGAGCACATCGTCATCCACAGCAGCATCATCCGACCGGCGGCCAACACCTTCATCCGCGAGTACATCCGCCGCCTGCGCGGCGGCCGGTGGGAACCGATCCATCCGCTGCTGACGGATGTTCTCGACGAGACCTACGGCATCATGGTCTACCAGGAGGATGTCTCCAAAACCGCCATGGCCGTCGCCGGTTTCGACCACGTCGAAGCCGACGGGCTGCGCAAGGTTCTGTCCAAAAAAGACAAGGTCCGCCAACTGGGCGATTACCGGCAGCGGTTTGTCGCCGGCGCCCGCGCCCACGGTGTCAAAGATGAAAAGATCGAGGAGATCTGGCAGATGATGATGAGCTTTGCGGGCTACTCCTTCTGCAAGCCCCACAGCGCCAGCTTTGCCCGGGTCTCGTTCCAGTCCGCCTATCTTGAAGACCCACTTTCCGGCCGAGTTCATGGCCGCGGTGATCAGCAACCAGGGCGGATTCTACAGCACCTTTGCCTACGTGTCCGAAGCACGGCGCATGGGCCTGACGATCCTGCCGCCGGATGTCAACCGGCCGACATTCGCTGGCAGGGCCGCGGCAATGCGCCGTCCGGGTCGGCCTGTTATCGGTAGCCGATATCGGGAACGGCAACGCAGCAGCGGATCGTTGACTGTCGAAAAGGCGCACCGTACCGCAGTCTGGCCGATTTTCTGAAGCGGGTGCGACCCGAAGAGCCGGAGGCCCGTCGCCTGATCCACGCCGGGGCTTTCGACGCCCTTCACCCGCGAGAGAGCCGGGCCTCCCTGCTGTGGGAGCTGGCCGCCTGGCAGCAGCGCCGCTGCGAACCGCTCGAAACCGCCCGACTTGTTCGGTGGACCGACGGCCACGGCGGCGCAAAGGCCCTCGTTACCGCCGGACAACGCGCGTGACCGGCTGCGCCGCGAATTTGCGGCCCTGGGGTTTCTGTGCGACCGCCACCCCATGGTGCTCTTCGAAGACCCGCTACGGCACTGCGGCGTTGTCAAAGCCGTCGATTTAAAGAAACTTGCCGGCCGGCGGGTGCGGGTGGCCGGCCTGCTCGATCACCGGCAAGGTGGTCAGCACCAAGCACGGCGATCCCATGGAGTTTTTGACCTTCGAGGACGAGACCGGTCTGGTGGAAACCACCTTTTTCCCGCAAGCCTACCGCCGGTTCTGCGCCATGCTCGACCGCCACCGGCCTTACATCCTCACCGGCAAGGTGGACGAAGACTTCGGCGCGGTGACCCTGACGGTCGAAAAGGTGGAGTGGATCCGGCGATAGGACACGATTCACGGTCATTTTTCGTCTCCAGCAGCGCTGCTTCCCCGGTGACATGACCCTGCCCCCACAGGCTGTTCTATCGGCCGCAAGGTCCCCCAATCCCAGCCTACCACAGATGGCGCTGACATCATATTGCAACCGTCGCACAGACGTGGAATGATAGGCACCGTAACGGACATGCTGCATCCGTATCCGATGAAAACCCAGAATATTAGATTCATCCGCTTCCCAAAAGAGCGTTCTTCACAATCAATTCAATTGCAGATCAATTCTCATGATCTTTAATTCAATCGTCGCTATCGCATGGGTTACCGGAATGATGGTCTCTCCGGAGGTCTTGATTCTGCAAGGCAATATTGTCGGTACAAACGGCCCGACCTACTTCGTTGCTATTTTGGCAGCGATGGCGTTGCATGGGTTTAATGCGCAAATCTATCAACTTATCCCTACTCAAACAAATCCTCAATCAGGCGAGATCTTCCTGCTCAAAGATACCTTCGGATCACTGATCGCCTCGACGTTGCTCCTTTTATCGCGTCCTGTCTTGGCGGTATGTTTAGGAACCGCAACCTTGGTTGCCGCAGGATTTGTCTTCAACGAAGTCTTTATTTACTGGTTTCCTAATTTCGGTTTTGCGGTGGTGTTAATGTTGACCCTGCTGGCACTCAATCTCATCAGCGGGTAGAACCGCCGCCATTGCCCAGGTCATCTTTGTCACTGTTGCCGTTTGCGGTTTACTTGTTCTGTCGGTATGGGCAATCTATTTATGGTTTCAAAGCGGTGATATTCCTTATCAAGAGCCCGTTTCATTCAATCTCAATAAGTCTCGCACCCGCCGCATTACTATTTATCGGGTATGATTTGCTCAACTTTACAAACGCTGCCGGTACAAATATCAAAGTCACCTCTAAAATGCTTACCGGTATATTCCTCATTGGTCTTTTAGCCATACTTTGGGGATTCGCCGCTTATCTTTATGTCGCTCCTGAAAGACTGGCGGATACCACATTGCCGCATATTCTGACCGCCAAAAAAATTGGCGGCCAAACCGGACGGGTCATTATCGGTATGGTCGTTATTGCCGGGACCTGCGCAGCGGTCAATGTTTTGTTTCATGCCGTATCCCGGATGATGACGCAGATGGCCGCTAACCGGCTGTTACCCGCCGTGTTCACGAGGCTTTCAGGCCGTCCGCTACTGCCCCTTTTTTGCCTGGCCGGCAGCATCGGACTGTTGATGGCCATAGGATTCGCAGGCTCTGATCTGCTCGACAAAAGTATTCGTGCGGGATTGTCGTTCTGGTTATTGAGCTACGCGATGACGCAGTTGGCCCTTTTTATCCAATGGCGAAAGAAGCGCTCTCCTTATCAAAGACCTCGCCCCTCTTATTGGCCCAAGCGCCATATGATTGTGTTTTTGGCCATGTTAATCTGTTCTGTGGGCCTGGTTCTTATCGATGATAATATCGCCCAACTGCTGCTCACCATGCTGGTTATTTTCATCATTTCTTTATTCATGGCCTGTTTAGGTTTGTTTTTGGCAAAATCTTCATTTGCAAACCGTGAACCCAAATGAATCTAAAACTCCTTTATTTATACACAACGTCCGAATTACATGCGCATTAGCGAATTTACTATTCGGCAAGTTATTCACCGCTGAGTCGCAGTGGACACAGAGTGTTGTCATTATTTTTCATTTACCGCTGAGACGCTCCGCCAGGGCGGAATGACCAATCGGATAGTATAAATAATGGCCGAGCCTTCGGCAATTTAAGTACAATTGATATATTACCCAAAGGGTTGACTGGGTGCCACAATGTGGTATTTTCAACACAGGTATTAACGTATGGTATCAACTGCACCTCTTCCAGATTTATCCTTCCGACCTGAATTTTCAGACACCCCGTTAATATCGTCGTCCTTTAAATCGATGTTCTGAAACAGCACAGGATACGAGCCGTCGAGTCAAGGAGGAATGAAATGACGATATTTAATAATTACAAAAGGTTAATTTTATCGGCCCTGCTAACTGTGGGCATTCTGGCTTTCGCTAATGTTGGCGCCATGGCAACGGATGCGACGGGCACAGAGGTCTATGGCGTGGCGATAAAAGGGTACGACCCAGTGGCCTATTTCACGGAAAATCGTGCCGTCAAAGGCAAAAGCGAGTTCGCCTATAACTGGAATGAGGCCCGTTGGTATTTTTCGAAGGCTGAAAACCGCGATCTGTTTGCGGCGAATCCCAAAAAATATACACCTCATCACGGGGGATTCTGAGCGGTGAGTCTTTTAGCCGGCAAGGTTGCCGCAGAAAACCCTGAAGAATGGAAAATCATCAATGGAAAACTCTATTTGGGTTGGGAGAAACCTGAATAGCAGGGATCCACGCAGTTTAAGACTTAATAGCCGTTACCCCCAATAATGAAAATACCACTGCAGTGGATTGTTTCGTGATCAACCGTATGATTACTTGCGGTCCGAAACACTATTGCCGGTGGAAATTCGAATCCTATTTACTGCCGGCCTATTCGGCGGAAACAAAATTACGGCGGTCAAATGGGGCCGGTCGCTATGGAGGTTTGATGACAAAAAAATTATCGTTGCATCTTAATATATTCGTCGTGTTCATCGTCACTTTTTCAATGTTATCGGGTTTAGCCATGGCGGACAACATACCGCTGATGACGAAAGAAGAACTAAAGACGCACCTCGGTGATGATGACATCTCTATCTTGGATGTGCGCGCGGGGAGAGACTGGAAGTCCAGCGAGTTTAAAATTACGGGAGCGCAAAGAGTTGCGCCAGCGGCGAATAATCAGTGGGCCGATCAATTCAACAAAGACAAGACTTACGTATTCTACTGTGCTTGACCGGATGAAGCAACGAGTGCCTGGATGGCATATCAAATGAAGTCCAAAGGATTCACCAAAGTCTATGCTTTAAAAGGCGGGTGGCACGAATGGTTCCGGAACAAATATCCAGTCGTTGAAAGATAGACCGATGCCTGATCGTCAATTCAAAAGAAAACTGACGGCGATACTCAGTGCGGATGTCGAAGGTTACAGCCGTCTGATGAGTTTGAACGACGCCGAAACGGTTAAAACCCTCAAGTCTTACAGGGAAAAAATAAATCACCAGGTTCAAATCCATCGTGGCAGGGTTATTGATTCTCCCGGTGACAATTTATTGGCCGAATTTGTCAGCGTTGTCGATGCTGTGAAATGTGCCTTGGAAATTCAGGATGAAATAAAGAATTGTAACGCCTCACTGCCGAATGATCGCAAAATGGTTTTCAGAATCGGCGTCAATCTCGGTGATGTGATCGAGGATGCGGATCGAATATATGGCGACGGCGTCAACATTGCGGCGCGGTTGGAGGGCCTGGCAAAAGGCGGCGGCATTTGCATATCGGGCAACACGTACGAGCAAATTCAAAATAAAGTTCCCGTGGGGTGTGAATTCATTGGAAAGCAAACCGTAAAAAATATCCCCAACCCTGTTCCCGCATATAGAATTTGGAAGGACCCTGATGCAAGCACATGCACGGTTGATATTACCGTGCCACAAAAATCGAAAAAGACCGTGTTGACCATAGTAGCCGCGGTGGTCATCTTAATTGGCAGTGGCGCAGCGTTGATGAAATATTCGCCTGTCTCGACCTCTCCTCCGCCGGGTGATGATGCCGCCCGGTCGCTTGAAAATCTGTCTCCGGCCAAGTCTTCCATCGCCGTTTTACCCTTTGCAAACCTGAGCAATGATGCCGATCAAGAATATTTCAGCGACGGGATTACCCAAGATATCATTACCGACCTGTCGAAGTTCCGCGAGCTGGCCGTAACGGCCAGCACGACTGTTTTTAAATACAAAGGCAAGACACCGAATATCAAAGAGTTGGGGGACGAACTGAATGTGAAGTACATTCTCGAAGGCAGCGTTCAAAAAGCGGGGGATCAGGTCCGCATCAATGCGCAGCTCATCGATACCGCCAGCGGGAATCATATTTGGGCCCAGCGATTTGACCGTCAAATCGAGGATATTTTCGAACTGCAGGATGAAATCATAGAGACGACCGTCAGAAAGCTGGCCCTAAAGGTGGATCAGTCTGAACGGGCGTTGGCCATGAGCAAAAGCACGGGCAGCCTGGAAGCCTACGATTATTACCTGCAGGCCTACCATCATCACTTTCAACGGACCAGCGACGGCAATATTGAAGCGCGAAAATTATTTCAAAAAGCGATAGAGCTTGACCCAAATTACGCCGCTGCCTTTGTGGGCCTGGCCAAAGTAAGAACCTGGGCTGTCAACTACGGTTGGACCGAATTTCCCAATGTTGCGCTCCAGGAGGCGCTGGATCTGGCGAAAAAAGCGGTTCAATTGGACGATTCCAACGCCAGCGCCCGCGCTCAATTAGGCTATATCTACATGCGGTTCGGGGAGTATGATCTCGCCAAGGGCGAGCTTCAAAAGGCCGTTGATCTGAACCCGAACGACTATATCAGCTTTCGGCATATAGGTGCCGTGCAGTTATATTCCGGTCACCCCGATAAATCGCTCGAGTGGTACACTAAGGTATTGGAATTTGATCCCTATCTCTCTCCAGGATCGTATATGAATATCGGCATTGCGCACTATCTCAAAGGCGATACCGACCAGGCGATTCATTGGTTAAGGCAGGCGACAACCAAATGGCCAACTTTTTTAGGCGGCCACATTCTTTTAGCGTCAATCTATGCACAAACCGGTCAAATGGATCTGGCCGCGGCTGAGAAGGCCGAAATTTTGAACATTTCGCCCTTTTTCAAGGTCGATTTCTATGGCCAAGCCTATCAAAATCCCGATCATCGTGCAAAAATTGTCGCAGGACTCCGTAAAGCGGGGTTGAATTGATGGTGATAAACAAATTTTTGATTTTGCCGAGCCGAAAAACCTCCGTCTAGGACTCAAGAGTTTCAAACCTTCGGTTCAGGCCTGAGCAATCAGCATCCGGCCGAGTAAAGAATCCCCATCCAAAGGACGGGGCTTTCATGAAGCACCCCGTAGGGGTATGTAGGAGGTTACGGCTTTGATATCAAAAATTCGAAGCACGAATCCGAATCTCGAGACAATACCCAATGACCAAAATCCAAATGGAATTAACCGCACAGCTCATCTTTCGGTTCCATAAGCACCATAGGGGCAGGTTGATTCTGTCATTGGCAGATTCGGGTTTCGGCTTTGTTTCGGATTTCGATATTCGATTTTCGGAATTATAAGTGATATCGCCCTACACACCATAACCACTGAAACATGACCACGCCCATAGGACGTGGTTTCCTGATTCTAAACGAATCCCGACCCCCTTCACAATCAATTGGGCTTGACAAACCGATCGGCCTTCGATAATTCCGCTTCCATCTCTCCTCCCCTGTCGGCTTTACCTATCATGACTGCCGATGAAACAAACCAGAGCTCGCGTTTACAACCTGTTTTCGATTAAAAGAGAAAGAGTTGGTAATGAATCGCTTACCAGTCCTGGACCGATTGGCCGATTGGATGGTGCGCCGCGTATCTGACGAAGGCGGACGTCGCAAGATGGCGCAACGGCGATTCCACAGCAAGTTACGTGGACGGCTACCACAAAGTTTCGAGGCCTTGGACCCGGGGCCAGCCGCACCGGAACACCTCATCCGAACCACGGCAGGAATGACAGAAACCGAGGTTGAAAGATGGCTGAATCCGGATTTCTACTTTCGCACCGGTTTCGAACAGATGATCGAATTCCTTCAAGCACTGGAGAGTGTCGACTTCAATATTCGCTCGATGGGCGCGGTCTTTGAACTTGGTTGCGGTTCGGCCCGTCTTCTGCGGCATCTCCGCTGCATCCAGGGAATCCGGCTTGTCGGTTCAGACGTAAATGACGATTGCATCCAATGGTGTCGGAAGCACATCGCCGGCATTGATTTCTATCATAATGAATTACAGCCACCGTTGACTTTTTTAGAGGCAGCCGCCGTTGATCTTATCATGGCATCGTCGGTTTTCACCCATATTCCTATTGAATGGCAGCGGCCTTGGCTCGAAGAATTGCATCGCGTATTGAGGCCTGGAGGCATATTTCTCTGCACCGTATTGGGTCGCAAATACGAAGAAACGATGCTCACCAAAGAGGACCGGGATAAACTGCAAACTGAGGGGCATCTCGTCCTCAACGCGCGGGACGATAAAGCCTCGTTGGCCACGCAACACGCGGGTTCATGCGATGTATTTCAGACGCGGGCGGAAGTTGTCACCGCCTTTGGATCCGTTTTCCAAATACGAGATTACGTCGACCGCGGCGCCGGTGGGCAGGATTTACTTGTTCTTCGAAAACACCGGTAGCTGTGGCAGAGAAAGCAAACGAACACCAATCGCCTTCATCTTCTACAATCTCATGCTCAATGGGGCCGCGCCCCCCGGCAGTCCTGGCTGGCCCAAACTGGAGAGTCACGGTAAGACCTTTTAAAAAACAGGGTTCCTCAAAATGGCTGATAACAAACGAATGGTCAAGGTATTCGCCTGTGCCATCGGTTTGACCGGCCTGGGTGTCATCATCGCCGAAGTGATCAACTCGCTGGGCTGGTCCGAATTCCACCTGGCACCGGTTATCGTTACGGTACCGATGTTGTCTTTCTATGGTTTTTACGAAATCGTTGTTCATCGAATAAATCAATCGGCAATATCGATTCGAACTCAACATGTCAGCACGTTCATTAGATGGACCAACGCCATTCTCAGTTTGATCGGTCTTATTTTCCTATTGAGCATCCCCTTGCTGTGGTGGGGCGTTATCAAAAGACTCGCACAATCGTCTTCCCAGGGGGGCCGTTTTTTCTGACGGGAAAGAACCGACCCGGTTTCCGGTCAAATATTCCCAGCCGCAAGCCGTGCGACCGGGCGTTCGCGTATCGGCCAATGTAAGAACGCAGCGATGACCCCCAATGCCACACCCAACCACCAGACCACATCGTAGCTGCCGGTTCTATCGTAAAGCCAGCCCCCGAGCCAGACGCCGCTGAAACTGCCAATCTGGTGACCGAGAAACACAATGCCGTAGAGCATGGCCATGTAACGCGTACCGAACATGACCGCTACCAAACCCGAAGTGGCCGGAACGGTGGCAAGCCACAAAAAACCCATGACGGCACTGAATGTATAAACCGATGCCAGGCTGACTGGAATCAATAGGAACAGGCTGATTGCCACAGCACGGCTCAAGTAGATAAACACCAGAACGTGCCGCTTGAGGATCCTGCCGGATAGAATGCCCGACAAATAGGCCCCGACAACGTTGCAAAGACCGATAAGCGCGATACTCCATGCACCGACCTGGGCGTCGAAACCGATATCGCTGAGAAAAGCCGGCATGTGAGCGGTAATAAAAGCGACGTGAAATCCGCAGACAAAAAACCCCGTTACCAGCAAAAGGAAGGATTTATAATTCAGGGCCTCATGCAAGGCTTCGGGAACCGTTTGACTTCTATTCTGCAGCGAAACGTCATGGCTGCCCGAATAGGGTGCCAGCGGCATGGCAAACACGGCCATCGTAAGCGCTGAACAGGCCAGCAGATTGAGTGCTGTCATCCAGCCGTAGGCATCTATGAGAACCTGTGCGACCGGAACCACGGCAAACTGGCCCAGCGATCCGGCGGCAGTTCCCAGCCCGAGTGCCCACTGGCGGCGATCTTCGCCGACCGCTCGGGCCATTGCCGGCAGAACGATGCCGAATGATGTCCCGGCTATCCCGGCACCGACCAGAATACCGGCCGATGTGTTCAGCATCCACGGGTTCTCTACGCCCGACATGAGAGCCATACCGAGGACGTAGACCAGCGTACCGGCCAGGATGACCTTCACGTTGCCGAAACGGTCAGCCAAACCACCGGCAAAAACGGCCACAATACCCCAGACAATATTTTGAAGCGCCAGGGCTGTGGAAATGACTTCCCGTCCCCAGCCATTGGCCGCGCTAATCGGTTTGACAAATAGGCCGAATCCGGAACGGTACCCGAAGGAGAGAAGTAAAAGCAGGCAGGCCGATAAAACAAGCCATTTGCTGAATTCCTTATCATCTGCGGTTTCGGTTTTCTGCATCGTAAAATGAATCCTTATATTAAATGAGCCCTCGGAAAGTTTTCATTAACCGGGAGCGGCATTTGCGGGAAAAGCTCCCCGCCTTCAGTCAAGTATATTACCGCCGGAACTCACAGCATCCGGTACAATCTGCGCACAAGCATATTTGTCACCCGGTTGCCGGCTGTAATGAGAACTGGCTAATTATGTTAGGGTAAACACCGAGAGTGGTTTTTCAAGGCGGAAAGGTGTGAAGAGAGAATGAATACGTATAGCGTCTGTAGGAAGAGTTAAGCCGGATTTTTTTCCAGCACTTTTATCTTTGGGGTTTTTCTCATGCGATATATCGGGCAGGATTTACACTGCTCAACAGCGATGAATTTATGCGCTGTCGAACGTCATAGCAGGGAACACCGGGGTTCTGGTAAACCGGGCACGTATCCTTTTGCTTGCAGTTGAAGATATTCCAGCAGGGTGCTGAAATCAGGAGATACTTCAGACAGGCCAGAGTGAATCCGTGATCGTGTATGAGGGATTTGATGCGCTGAATTTGGCGAATGTCGAATTCGGTGTAGCGTCGGTTGTTGGTCGCACGCTCCCGCCGCGGTGCAATGAATCCTTCCTTCTCGTATTCGCGGATCCGTTTCTGCGACAGATCCACCTTGGCGGGAAACATCACCGATGAGGTATAGATTTTCTCGTTCGCCCGATCTTTTCATCCCTCTTTCCCCTGCTTTAAGGGCCCAACTTTGTATAGACATCCGACGAGCGGTCATATGAAACAGATTGTCAATCTTCCCTATCACTTGTATTAAAAATTAGCAATACATATACACAACAACTATATGATATAGAATATTACTCTATGAACCACGACATCTGCTTTAGGGTTTGACGAAAAACTATCTCGCTCATGATCAAGTTAACTCGCTGCTAAGTCTAAATAAATTTAGAAAAAACGCCGACGCATATTCATTATATTTAATATTTTAGATCCTCAATTCGGACTGTTTCTACTACCCCGTGCGGTACCGCGCAGGAAAAATCATTCATTTCGAGTGACATTTTTTCTTCACTTATTTTAACAAGTGGATATATAAAGAAATTTAAACTTAGAAGAATCCTTCACCCCTTCGACGCGTCCCAATGTCGGGCGGTAATATCAGTTTATGGTAATACAATCCAAAAAACGTCACAGGAGTATATGCCTTTGGATTTTCTACGCGTTGTACATATTTGTTTTTTACTCCCTTCCAATTACATCATGGTAACCCGAAACCCGCTACCCGCCTTCTTTTTAGGGTTAACTATCTTCATTTCACTCCAAACGCAGTAATCTTTTACTGGTACAGAAAAAAGCTTAAATTCAGTTTGTTACTCCATGGAATTTTACCAAGCTTGGCCCTCCTAAAACTCACAGCCCACCACCTGGCATCAATTTTGTATATACGATGTATCGTTGATGTAATTCACGGATGAGATTGCATGTCGTCTGCACCTATTTACACTCCAAGAATAAGGAGGATCGAATGCGAAAAGCGATGTTCACTTTTCTTATGGGAATGGTCTTAGCAATCGGGCTTCAGCGGTAATGTGCGAGGCGAAGTCAGAATATAGGATGCGACTGTACTTCCTGTCACGGCATGGTGATGGCCGAGTCAATGTGAGCCACCACCTAATACACCGCCGATTGGCCGTAATGCATCGGTTTAACGGGCCCGTGCGATATGTCACTCAGACAGTCACGCTGGATCGGGAGTGATTCTTCGGATCGCGGATGGGGATCAGATATGACCTACGATTGGTTACTGGTGACCTCGACCCGACGATAGCTCTACCAAGCTGTCGAAAGCCGATACCTCCAAACCCACTTTTGTAATCGTCGATCAAGCGGCGATTATAATGTGCGGCTTACCGTCACTGACGGTACGAAGATTTCAGCATACCCGAAGAATTGGTAACCATCACTACTGAAAACTCTCCTCCGATGGCCGATGCCGGATTGGATGACACGGTTATGGTCGGACAAACCGTCGACACTGGATGGCAGCGGCTCTTCCGACGTGGATGGAGACCTGTTGACCTACCAATGGTCGATTGCCGAGCTGCCCTCTGGAAGCAACACGACACTGGCAGATTCAGCAACGGTTATGCCTTCTTTTGAAATCGATCGTCCCGGCACGTATACTCTTCAGTTGATCGTCAATGATGGAACGGTCGACAGTGACCCGGATACAGTCAACTTTCACCACCACCAACTCACCCCCGGTGGCCGATGCCGGATTGGATGACTACGGTGGCAATCGGGGAAAGATCGTCACTCTTGAGCGGTCACAGACTCCTATGACCCTGACGGCGACTCGCTTTCGACTTACAGCTGGTCCTATCATCTGACAAACCGAGCGGCAGTGTACGCGACATTGTCCGATACCGGTACTGAAATTACCAATTTCATGGTCGATGCCAAAGGAACATATGTGGCCCAGTTGATCGTCAATGACGGAACAATCGACAGCAAGGCTGATAACGGTAACAATCACGACCGAAAACTCGGTGCCAGTGGCTGATGCCGGACCGGACATCACATGCAGCCTGGCGGTACCGTCAGCTCTCGATGGAACAGTGCCTCGAACGATGCGGATGCCGACCCGCTCACCTGCACCTGGTCCTTTACTTCAAAGCCGAATGGAAGCACTGCCGTAATAGCGGCGCCGCATGAAAATGGGACGTCCTTTGATGCCGATGCGGCAGGGGTATATGTGGTCCAGCTCATTGTCAATGACGGTACGGTCAACAGCCCGGCGATGACGGTGACCATTACTGCTGAGGCACCACCAGTTGAAGAACCGATCTGTGGTGACGGCGTTTTAGATCCCAATGAGCAGTGTGACGACGGCAACAATACGAACGATGACGGCTGCTCAGCAACCTGCTGACTGAGCCGAACCATCGTCGAACCGGAACCCATCGTTGAGCCGGAACCATCGTCGAGCCGGAACCTATCGTCGAGCCGGAACCGATCGTTGAACCGGAACCTATCGTCGAGCCGGAACCTATCGTGAAGCCGGAACCGATCGTCGAGCCGAAACCCATTGTCGAACCTGATCCGATCGTGAAGCCGGAACCGATCGTCGAGCCGAAACCCATCGGCCGCGATGACGAAGAGGACGAAGACGAAGTTGATGATGATCGTAAGGACGAAATCGATGATGACGACGAGCGCGATGGCGATGAAAAAGAATATCGTTCAGAGAAACGTCGAAAATTCCGTCGTTTTTTCAGGTACCTCTGGTCGAAATACTTCTATTTACAGAAGATAGGATCAAGTTTGTTTACAGAAACAAATCAAATCCAGTAAACCCGTATCCGATCGATTGAATCAGGTCGGTAAAAACCCGACAAGCCCTGCCGCGGTGTCAATGCGGCAGGGCTTGTCTATTTCTGCCCGGGTCAAATATTGCCCTGATGGTAAAATAAATGAATTTGAGTGCAATGGGTCTCGTGCCCCCCTCCCCTATTTCCCTTGTAGAAGAAATAGAGTATTAATGTTGCTAAGAGCATAAACTGTCCTATATATATTCATTGGAAAAATGTCCTTGATGAGTATATTGTTATCGGGTTACAGAATGGTAATTTGTCATCGGCTCGATACGTTCGTCAATGAGGCTGGTGACAATTGAACAGGTCTAAATATCACAACTTTACAAGGGTTTAGCGATTTTGGAGGAAACTTGATAAAGCATCTCATTACCGCCGTTGTCATTTTTCTCCTTGCTGCTGACCGCCTGCAGTCCGTTCGCACCGGACATCCGGAGATCACCGGCTGAGGATCTGCCCCGAACTTTCTCCCTCTACACGGGTGAGGCGGAACCGAAGCAGCACTGGTGGGAAAGCTTCGAGGACCCACAGCTCAATGAATTGATTTCGACAGCATTGACCGGCAATTTTACACTTAAAGAAGCCTGGGCACGCTTGAATCAGGCCCGCGCCCTGGCTGTCCAGGCCGGTGCCGACCTCTACCCCCAAGTTGATGGTGATGGAGATGCGTTTGTCGGGCGGCAGAAATTTTGATGGAGATCCATCCAGCCCTTTCACAATCGAAGATTACAGCCTGGGTTTGATTGCCCGATACGAGGTCGACCTGTGGGGCCGCATTCGTGCCCAACGGGATTCGGCGCTGCTTCAGGCCTCGGCCACCCGCGAAGATCTTAACACGGCTGCCATTACCATCGCCGCCGAAGTGGCCAACCGCTGGGTCTCGATCATTTCCCAGCGCATGCAGAAGCAACTTCTGGAAGAACAGTTGCGCATCAACGAAACACTGCTGGAACTGGTGGAGCTCCGCTTCCGAATGGCAATGGTTTCGGCCCTGGATGTCTACCAGCAGCAACAGGTGGTGGAAAACGTCAGGGCCGAGATCCCGTCTGGTCGAGAGAGATGAGCAGCTGCTGCGCCACGAGCTGGCGGTTCTGCTTGGGCAAGCCGCCCTTGACAGACATCGACATTGACCGCTCCGAGCTGCCCCAGCCCCCGGCATTGCCGCCCACAGGACTACCGGCCGACTTATTGGCGGCCCGGCCGGATGTGAGAAGTGCCGGCTTGCAGCTCCAGGCGGCCGACTGGCAGATCGCTGCAGCCAGGGCCGCCCGCCTGCCGGCTCTCAGCCTGAAGGCCGGGGCCCGGTACGGTCAAGGCGATTTTGACGTTCTGTTCAGCAACTGGCTGCTGACCCTGTCGGCCAACCTCACCGCACCGCTACTGGACGGGGGACGGAGAGCCGCCGAGGTCGACCGGTCGCGGGCACTGGCCGATGAAAACTTAGCCGCTTACTACAATACGGTTCTGACCGCCGTTAAAGAGGTCGAAGACGCACTGATAAGCGAAGCGAAACAAAAGGAGCATATCGAGGGGTTACAAAAAGTCGTCGCCAGTGCCCGCAGAGCACTCGAAGAAGCCGGCGTGCGCTACCGCAACGGACTGAACGACTACCTGCCGGTGTTGACACAGCTGTTGACCGTGCAAGGCCTTGAAAGAGACCTGATTCGCAGACAGGCCGATCTGCTCGCAGCCAGAGTCCAGACTCTACCGTGCCTTGGGAGGTACGTGGCCGCAAGAGCTCGCCGTACCGGAATTACAACAGGAATCCGCTGGATGAGACAAATGCGAAAAAACCGAAATAAAAGACAATGAACCCATTGCCCCAAAATCACCCGGAAATATCATCAGAACTACCACCGGTACGCTGGTGGAAACGTCTTTTGCGCATCCTGGCCGCGGTGGTCATCGTCGGTGTCGGTATTGCCGGGGCCACCTATTTGCAGAAATCGGCCACCAAACCCCAGAAACGCCCCCCCGCCAAGTGGGTGCCGGTGGTCGAAACCCAGGCGCTTCAGCGCACGTCACACGGGGTCACTCTCACCGCTATGGGTACCGTCATCCCGGCCCGCACGGTTTTGCTGAAGTCCCGTGTATCCGGTCAGGTCGTGGCCATAAATCCTGAATTTACCGATGGCGGCTTTCTGAAACAAGGGAGCGTGGTCGTTCAACTGGACGACAGCGACTACAAACTGGCTCTGGCTCAGAGAAAAAGTGAGTTGGTCAATGCCCAGTACGGATTGAAGCTGGAGATGGGACGCCAGCAGGTCGCCCAACGCGAGTGGCAGTTGCTCAACGGCAATCGCGGCAAAGAGGCATTCGATTCCGATCTGGCCCTGCGCAAACCGCACCTGGACAAGGCCAGGGCCGATGTTGACGCCGCAATGGCAGCGGTCGAGAAGGCAGCCCTCGATCTGGATCGCACCCGGATTATTGCTCCTTTCAATGCCGTCGTACGATCAAAATCTGTGGATGTGGGATCCCAAGTTGCCGCCGGTGAGTCCATGGCCGAACTGGTGGGGACAGATGCCTTTTGGGTTCAAGCCTCCATTCCGGTGGACCGTCTGGAATGGATTCGCATTCCGCAGCGAAAAACGAAAAGGGCTCCAATGCCAAAATCCACTATGCCGGGGGCACACGCCGTCAAAGGAACGGTCATCCGCCTCATGGGGGATCTGGCCAGTGAAGGCCGCATGGCCCGTATCCTGATAGAAGTCAAAGATCCCATGCAGCTACACGACCAAGCCAGCGAACAGCCCCTCCCCTGTTGATCGGAGAGTACGTGCGGGTTGAAGTGGAAGGCCGGCAGATTGGACGACGTGTTTGTCATCCCACGCACGGCGCTGCGAGACGGCAGTACGGTCTGGATAATGAACGACGACATGACGCTATCCATTCGAAAGGTGGAGCCTGTCTGGAGAAGCGATACGGCCGTGGTTATTCAAAACGACCTACAGCACGGGCAGCAACTCGTCGTTTCGGATCTGCCGGCACCGGTGGAAGGTATGGCGATTCGGCACAAACCAAAACAGGAACAACCCGACACAGCGAAATCATCAGAAGACTCAAAACTCGAGGCCTCAGAGTAATGACAAGTAAGGACAGCATCCTCTTCAGACATCAAAGGCCCGATCAGCTGGATGGCCGGTCATCCCGTGGCCGCAAATCTGCTCATGCTCGTGCTGCTGGTGGGCGGATTGTTCTGGGCCACCCGCATCAAGCAGGAAGTCTTTCCCGACTTTGAACTGGATATTGTGAACATCACCGTCCCCTACCCCGGTGCCAGTCCCCAGGAGGTCGAACGCGGAATACTGTTGGCGGTCGAAGAGGCCGTCATCCGGTCTGGAAGGAATCGAGAAAGTTACCGCCATCGCACGGGAGGGTTCGGGAACCGTGACGGTGGAAATGATCGAAGGCGAAGACATACAACGCCTGGCCCAGGACATCAAAGCCGAGGTGGACCGTATCTCTTCACTCCCGGAGGAGGCCGAAGACCCGCGGGTCACCATCGCCTCCCGCAAACGCTATGTTGTCTCTCTGGCGCTCTACGGCGACCAGAACGAACAGGTCCTGCGGGAGTATGCTGAAATCGCTGCGCGAGCGCCTGTTGCAGGACCCCCAAATTACCCAGGTGGAATTGAGCAATGTTCGCGCTTACGAAATCAGCATCGAAATTTCCCAAAACACTTTACGTACCTACAACCTGACCTTGGGTGATGTGGCTCAACGCATCCGCCAGGCCAGTGTGGAATTACCGGGGGGTGCCATCAAAACCCCCGGCGGTGACATCCTGGTGCGTATGAAGGAGCGACGGGACTTCGGCCGCGAATTCGGTCGGATCCCCATCATCACGGCCAGCAGACGGCACCCAAGTGTTGCTGGAAGACATCGCCGTTATCAATGACGGCTTCGAGGAGACCGACCAACAGGCAACCTATAACGGCCAGCCGACCGTATTCATCGAAATTTACCGTGTGGGCGAACAGACCCCTCTCACCGTATCCGATGCCGTCAAACGGGTGGTCGCGGAACTGAAAGACACCCTTCCCACCGGGTTGTCCATCGACCTGCGCAACGACCGCTCGGAAATTTACCGCCAGCGGTTGGGACTCCTGCTGAAGAACGGCCTTTTGGGACTGGTCGCTGGTGTTCGTTCTGCTGGCCCTCTTTCTTGAACCACGACTCGCGTTTTGGGTGAGCCTGGGCATTCCCATATCTTTCCTGGGATCCCTGCTCTTTCTGCTTTCCTTGGGCGTCAGCATCAACATGGTTTCCATGTTTGCGTTCATCGTGACCCTCGGTATCGTGGTCGACGATGCCATCGTGGTCGGGGAAAACGTCTACTCTCATCGTCAGAAAGGAAAGGCATGGTTTGAGGCCGCTGTGGCTGGCACACGTGAAATTTCCATGCCGGTGAATTTTAGCGTGCTCACCAACATGGTGGCTTTCCTCCCCATGTTGTTCATTCCCGGTTTTATGGGAAAAGTATTCAAGCAGATCCCCATGGTCGTGATCTGTGTTTTCGCCATATCGCTGGTCGAGAGCCTGCTGATCCTGCCGGCCCACCTGGGCCACCAAAAAACCCAGCCGCGCTACAGAATTCTTGGATGGCTGGAGAAATGGCAGGGGCGCTTCAGCCGGGCCTTCATCGCAGCGGTGCATCGCTTCTATACGCCTTTTCTGGGACTCATCTTGCGCTGGCGTTATGTGTCGTTAGGGATAGCCATAGCGATTCTCATCGTCACAGTCGGGTACATTCGCAGCGGACGGTTGGGTTTCGAACTTTTTCCCAAAGATCGAATCCGACTACGCGAAGGTGACCGCGACCTTGCCTTTCGGCAGCGCCTTTTCTAAAACCGAAACTCTCCAGCAAAAACTTGTCTCGGAGGCCAAGGTCGTGGCAGCAGCCAACGGCGGTGATCAATTGGTGGAAGGCATCTATGCCCGCGTCAACAACAACGTCGCCGAGGTGCGCGTCTACCTTCAGCCGCCAGGGATACGGCCCATGTCCACCACGGCTTATACCGACCTATGGCGCAAGCAGGTCGGTATATTGCCAGGACTTGAATCGTTGCGATTCGAGTCGGATGCCGGCGGCCCGGGCCGGGGCTCGGCCATCAGCATCGAACTCAGCCACCAGCGCATGGACCTTCTGGAACAGGCCAGTGGCGAACTCGCCGAAGCGCTGGTGTATTATCCCAATGTGGAAGATGTCGATGATGGCTTTGCCCCCGGCAAACAACAGATCGATTTTCAGCTGCGTCCCGACGCCCGCAGCCTGGGATTGACTTCACGAGACGTGGCGCAGCAGATGCGGCATGCCTTTTATGGTGCCGAGGTCTTGCGCCAGCAGCGCGGCCGCAACGAAATCAAAGTCATGGTGCGCCTGCCGAAACAGGAACGAATCTCGGAATACAACCTGGAAGAAATGATTTTGCGCACACCCGGCGGCGGTGAAACGCCCCTTCGATCTGCCGTAACTGTCAGTCGGGGACGGGCCTATACCGATATCAATCGACGCGACGGCCGACGTATCGTTACCGTTACAGCGGACGTTAGGCCCCGCAGCAAGGCCGGGGAAATTCTGTCGGCGGTCAAATCAGACACCCTTCCCACTCTGCTGAACCGATACCCCGGATTGGAATTTAGTTTCGAGGGACGCCAAGCCGACCAGCGCAAGAGCATGCAGAGTCTGTTCAAGGGACTCGTCATCGTTTTGATAGCGATTTATGCCATGTTGGCCGTGCCCCTGAACAGTTATATCCAGCCGGCCATTATCATGACATCGATCCCCTTCGGAATCGTGGGGGCGGTGATCGGCCACATGATTATGGGCTACAGCCTGAGTGTCATCAGTATGTTCGGTGTGTTAGCGCTGACCGGTGTCGTCATCAACGATTCGCTGGTGCTTATCGATACTGGCCAATCGCAGACGGCGCAGTGGTCTGTCGCCCTACCCGTCCATTTTGCAGGCCGGCCTGCAGCGCTTTCGTCCCATCATTTTGACCACGCTGACGACATTCGGCGGGCTGACGCCGATGATTTTCGAAACATCCCGCCAGGCACGCTTTCTGATCCCCATGGCGGTGTCTCTGGGATTTGGCGTTCTGTTCGCTACCATGATTACCCTGGCGCTGGTTCCCTGCATCTATTTGATTGTGGAAGATTTTAAAAATCTCTACCGCAAGGCAACCGGTGCCGGAAAATCCCACACACAGTTTGCCAAACCTGTCTCCTGAATCTGAGCCCTTTAGACTTGCTCAAACGCTTTTTCGCGTCTTCCCTCCGCTGACAAACCCTCCCTGTCCCCGCATTCGTAACATCCCCCTCTCTGACGAATCTTCTTAAGAATTATTGACGAGTAAAACGCCGCCTTCTCCACTTATTGAAGAAGATTACCAGAACCACTGCCACCCATATTATCAAATTTACTTTACCAGTATAATACGGTATCATTATATTGAAATACAATGACCATACATCAAATAGCTGTGAAGCGAAGCAGCGGACAGGTAGGCGCTCCGAACTGATATCGCGTGATAAGTGATGGCTGAGACCGGTTAAAATTACCATTGGGCGCAACTTTCATCGGAACCCTCAAGCGGAATCGACCTTGAAAATCCAAAAAATAGACCGTCCCCGATCAATTGTGTGCATCCTTGTTATTTTTTTCCTTATTTTCAGCATTATTTCTTGCAGTTACCCCCCGCAACAAGAAGGGTCGCGGAATTCATCGGATTTTTCCAGGCTGGTGGAACTCATCCAACTCGAAAACAAATATGAACCGCTTTATGCATTCAACGATTACCAGGAAAATTTCGACCCGGAATGTCACGAGGCCTCTCTCGATTACCTGAAAAATAACCCCGCCTTAATTCAGCAGATCAAATCGGACCTGGACAGCACCAGGCTGAAATGGGAAATGGTGAAGAGCCAAAAGCGGATCGTCTATGTGCCTGAAATTCGGAGCTGAATACGCTGATCTCTACCTCAGCTACTGCCGGGCAATCGTCGATTTCATTATTACCGAGACAAAGCTTGAAAACCCTTATATACGCATCCGCAATCCAGCCCGAAGTTTTCCGGATATACCGGAGATCGACAACCGCGTTACGGTCTTTTTAGTGCACAACCTGGCCAAGCAATATGAAGCCACCTATTCGTTTTCCGGCGATTCTGCTAAAACCAAGGTGAACATCTCTCTGTCCGGAACGGTCTATACCGGTGAAATCGGTTCTTACGCGTCGATGCTGGAAGTACAGGATGACGGCCAGCTGGCATTTGTGCGCAACAACTACACGATTTGGCAGAACAGTGCCAAATCTCCAGTCAACACACTGATACTCCCGCTCGAAGAGACCCTGCATATTGCCCTCAGACCTTACACTGAAAGCGCCATAGTGGATCAATGGAACAACACGGCGTCAAAAACGATCCAAGAAGCAAGACGAATTGCCGGTCACTGGATAGCCGTTGAAGAAGCTGTCGCCGGGGGTCTGGCACATCACTATTTCCCCCAGGTAGCGGATAAGTATATTAAAAAATTCAAAATTTCGGATATCGACCGGGCACTTGACCAGCGGGCAGGTAGAGAAAAATACAGGTACCTTAAAAAAGGAATTCGGATAATCGAGAGCGAGGGCGCGAAAACAGTTCTTAATATGTACCGCAACGCGCCCCAAAGATTCAGGGACCTGCTTGTCGCTGCGGATAAGGCTTGAGCAAGGGCGCAGATGTTTTTGAGTACAACTGCGGCTAAGACTTTAAAAAACCTAAAAACACAAAAGGGGGGAAATTTCCCCCCTTTTGTGTTTTAGCTTACTCGATAAGCTGGCTTGAGATTTTTATTCGACGACTTTGTAGGCTTCGATCATGATGGTTTTCGATCCGTCTGTGGCTTCTTCGACGATACCCATCACTTCAACCTTCTTGCCGTTCATCTGCGACGACTTCGTCGCTTTTTCATTCTCACCAATCTGGTAGACGGCCCCGGATTCGTCGGTGATGGTGTTGTCATCACCGATGGTGCCGACGACTTTCATGTCGCCGGCCAGTGCATAGCCGACAATACCAAAAATCATCATGACCATCAATAACCCAAAACCGGCTTTTCTTAAGATTGCGAATCATTTATGATTCCTCCTTTTTTAGTGTGATATATTCGGATGAACCCTTCATAACATAGTGCCTCGAGGAATAGGATGTAAAGGGAAGCAAAGAGCATGCCACTCTATATTATATTGATATCATTGATACTATTTTTATATGACAAAAACAGGGAATTTTCAATTCCGAGGAAAGTCTTGTTTTGAGAGCCTTAATTATGAAGAGAGGCGGAAACGGCTGAATCTAATAGCCCGAATCTGCGAAGAATTTTATCGTGACGGCAAAGTAGGAATCCGAGGTTCTGATATTTGAATTCCAAGTGAACTCAAATGTCTCCCTTGACAATCAAATCCGAAACCGTTTATGGATGCAATCTTGCTTCGTACACGGATAATTGTCTGGAAACTCAAACAAAATGACCGAACTGAATGCGCCGGTCCAAAAAATCTGCTGGCTGCGTCCAGCAATCATAGACGGGAGAAATCAATGCACTTTGCCGACCGTATCACCCGATTAGGAACTGAAACCGCTTTTGCCGTTTCAGCCGAAGCCGCTGCCTTTGCTGCCAGCGAGGAAAAAAGTCTACCCCTTTCATATCGGTGATCTGAATTTTAAGACACCCGCCAATATTATGGAGGCCGCCGTAAGGGCCATGAATGACGGTAAAACCGGATATTGCCCCAATGCCGGCATACCGCAATTGCGAGAAATATTGGCGGAACATATCCAGACCACCCGCGGAATCATCTGCAGCATGGAGAATGTGGCGATCCAACCGGGAGGTAAACCGACCATCAGCAAATTTCTGATGACCCTCATGAACCCTGGAGACGAGGTCCTTTACCCGAACCCCGGGTTCCCGATCTACGAGTCCCAGATCGAGTTTCACGGGGGCAAGGCCGTTCCCTACGGATACCTCGAAGGGGAAGAGAACTTTATGATTGACCTCGAGCGGTTGCAAAACAGTATCACTTCGCGGACAAAACTTTTGATTCTCAATGACCTCCACAACCCTACCGGAGCGGAATGCACTGACCGCAGAGTTGGAAAAACTGGCCGAACTGGTCGACAGGCACAATTTATTTGTGCTTTGCGACGAAGCCTATTTCGATATCCGCTACGAAGGCCAGAGTCGATCCTTTGCCGCGCTACCCGGCATGGCCTCACGATGCGTGATCCTTTACACATTTTCAAAACGGTTTGCCATGACCGGTTGGCGGCTCGGGGCCACCATCGGCCCCAAGGAAATCATCGATGTCATCATCAGACTCAACGTCAATGACGAGTCCTGCTCGAACCACTTCATTCAGTATGCAGCCATCGAAGGGTTAACCGGAGATCAGACCGAGACAAGACAGATGCTTGCTATTCTTGGAAGAAAGGCGGGATACAGCGGCGGAAATATTGAATTCTATCGAAGGGGTGCATTGCTTCAGGCCCCAGGCGACATTTTATCTCTATCCGAATGTCACTGGAGTTATGCGGAAGAATGGGTTTTGACCGCTACGATGATTTTCGCCTGGCCTTGCTGCACGAAACGGGTGTATCGGTATGCACCCGCACCCACTTCGGCCGGCCGATCGGCGACGAAAAGAATCGATACGTTCGTGTGGCCTATGCCGGCATCGATACGCCGGAAATTAAAGAAGGTCTCGGAAAATTCAAGGCCTTTACCGAGGGATGATAGAGCGATTTTGAAATCCCTATGAGAAAGAAAGTTACGTTAAAAACGAACACCTTTTTTCTACAACCACTTATGCCACTCTGCCGTATTTCGGAATGTATTTTCGAAAAGCGATATAAAAAGGGGAACCGCCCTGGTACTAATTCGGCGTTTCCCCTTTTCCTTCCAAGACATCTCAAAATCAGGCTTTAATCTTGTCTATCGTCACGCCCTGAAAGATAACCGTTTTCCCGTTGTATTTTTCAGCAAATTTTTTCGCATCTGCATTTTTATCAAAAGCAAATGCTTCCTTACCCATCGGGCCGGACTGGGTCGATCCAACGACATAGTAGGCCGTACGACCGCTGATCCAGGCGCCATTTTCATAATCGATGACCCACATGAGGAACGGTTGTACGCTCTTTGCCCGCGTATTTGGCTGAATCGGCCAAAAATGACAAACAGGCATTGGGTGGAGCAAAAATGAAAAACGTCTTTACCTTTGGTCTGGATCTGACACTTGTTTTTCGGGTAACGGGCCGGATACATACCGCAAACCGGGCATCTGTCCTTGTTATCGACCGGCTCGACAATTTTTCCTTTTTTCAGCCGGCGCTGAACGATCATCTGGTTCTCTTTGTTGATTCCATCTTTCGCAATCTGGAGGGTTTCAGCATATCCCATGACGCTGCCACCGCACTCCTTTGCAAACTTTTCGGCTTCTGATTTGGTCGCAAACGCGATCTTGCTTTTCATGGTCATGGTACCGGGAGCTTTCGACCCGACGACATAGAAAGCCTTTTCAGCCGGGATCATTTTCTGAGGCTCAGTATACAGGGCAACCAGAACGTTTTTAGGATCTTCACCGGATTTCAACGCCACATCTGCCAGGCAATGAAATGAGCACGCCTCGGATTTGCCTTCGGAGTTTTCGAATGTTTTCCATGTCCTGGCCCACATGGGTCTCACCATCCCGCAGTTGGGACATTGGCCGGACATGTTCATATCCGGGGGCATTAACGGGTGCTGAATGTTGCAGGGGTTGGCAGCATAAGCATAAAGTGGATAAAAAGACAGAGCGGCGGCACTTTTCAGAGTAAGGGACAGGAATTTCCGCCTCGATTCTGAATGCATAATCTAAACCCTCCTTTTTCTTGAATAAATTAAATCATACAAAACGACTATGAATTTACTTCATCCACTCACATATTTTGGTCAATTATCACCACAACGTGGCAGTTCTTCCATCTCGTAATACATTGATATTTAATACGATACGCATTGTACTGCCAAATCGGAAGAGAAATCAAGCCTAATCGTGTATTGTCTTCATCGGGAGCAAGATCTCTTTACTATATAAAAAAAGGCAGGCCTCCTAGAGGTCCTGCCTTTCTGTCTGCTCAATTGAGCGATTCAATTTTGAAGTGGAACACACCCTACTTAAAATTCGTGTTACAGTGATTGTCAAAAGAACGTTCCGTTATGCGAACGTTTTTTCTACAACTACCTATACCATCCTTCCGTGATTCTGATTTTAATTTTTGAAAAGCAGTATTATTCTAAAATTGCGCGATACCTTCTAGTGCCCCATCGGACTTACTTCTTCGTCTGATCGTCGACTTCAGCAGCGGGAGAATTCTTTTTTATCGATTCTATCGCGCTCACAGCTGATTGCTTCTGCTTGTACCCCTGGCCGGAGAACATCACCTCTTTATTGGGTGCGACGAATCGGAACCGGTACTCCCCGCTTTTGTCAGTGTAAACCTCGAATTTGTACGGCATTTTCTCTCCTTTCTTTCAACGGGTTATTGGGAGTGAGCGATTGGCCAATCACAAGAAAAATTGCAAATATGTTTCCGGGATATTTAGTCATCCAATCCCATCATATTACGAATCGTCATCACCGCGCCGGATTCGAGCCCGAGACCATTGGCCAGATCGTTCATGTATTGTTTCTCAGCAGGCGTGTCAACTTGGATCGCCAGCAAGGAAGCGGCATAGACCTGGGCCCCGAGTTCAGGACTTTCAACATCGCTCGTTATCCCATCGAGATCGAACGGTTTCCCCATTTCCTGGAAAACGAAGCTCCGCGCTTCGTCATCGGCGCCAATATCTGCCAGTTTTCCCGTAATTCGTTGGATTTCAGATTGATCAATCTGCCCATCAGCCTTGGCAGCGTTTATCATGGCACGGATAATCAGACGCGCGTTTTCCTGCAACTCTTCTTGTTCCCTTTCATTTTCAGGTTCTCGCAATCCCACTGGTAACGACCCCACATCTGCAGATTTTACCGGTTGGTTCATCTTTTTTACTGCAGACACTGCCAAACTGCCCAGCATTGCCATCAGCCCACCGCCTAAGGCCCCTCGGCCAGCACTTCTCCCGCCGCCAAGCAGTGCGCCAGCCAATGCGCCAAGACCGCCGGTGGCAAGCCGGCCGCCGCCGAACATCTGCCCGGCGGCACGACCGATTTGGCCAAGACCGCCGCCGGAAGAGCCCGATCGAAGCCCACCCAGTAAGTTAGACAATAAACCGCCGGCGCCTCCCAGCCCCCGATCACCCATGGCATGACCGATACGATCCTGTCCGGTACGACTCATGCCGGACTGCATCACTTGGCCCAGCAAATCTGTAAAATCAATCATCGTTATCCTCCTTTATTGTTAAGTGCCGAAAATAGGTTGATGGGAAAAGAAGAACTTCGAGAAACATCGGCTCCGGAGCATGATCAACGAGCGTAGGCCAGACCTGGAATGTTCACACATAATTAGTCAGAACCCGCACGTGGTCAAGAGTAAAACCACAAAAATACCAGCTGTTATTCAGTCCTATTCGTTGTGCATGATGCAGTATAGTACCACTGCGATGCGTTCATCAAGAGTCGGGCACTTGTTTCATATATCATTGACGTGCGCGCACACCACTGTTATTTTGTCTCTTTATGTTTGTGTTTTCCGAAACTTATGACCGGATGATTCGGATCGCACAAAGTGGTAGGTAAGCGGTCGGTTGGATACCCTTTGCAGAGAGATAATTATCCCCTAACGATCGAGGGCCTGATTTTGAGTCGACGTTTCCGCAAGACCTTCGGTTGGACACTGCTGGTTTTGAGCATAAGCGCAATCGCCGCCATCACCTGGTATGTCACACGACCGGACCCGGTGGAAGTCATTACGCGACCGGTGGAGACCGGAAAGGTAGAAAAGATCGTATCCAACACGCGGGCCGGCACGGTCGAAGCCTGCCGCCGCGCCAAGCTCTCACCCAGCATCGGCGGACAGATTGCCCGTTTGCCGGTCAAAGAGGGCGACAGCGTGGCCGCCGGCCAGCTTCTGCTGGAATTGTGGAACAAGGATTTGGTCGCTCAAACCGCACTGGCTGAAAGCGAAGCGGTGACCGCCGAATCGAGGGCCAAAGCAGCCTGCCTCCAAGCCCAGGTGGCCCGCCGGGAAGCCAATCGCCTGGTGAAGTTGCGAAAAACAGGTGCTGCTTCAGAAGAACAGGCCGACAAGGCTGAAACCCGAGCCAGAGCCTTGCAGGCAGACTGTAAAGCAACGAAAACCTCGGTGGAAACCAAACAGGCTCAAGTCGGAGTGGCCAGAGCAAATCTGGACCGGACGCGCCTGACGGCACCGTTCGATGGTATCATCGCTCAGATTAACGGTGAGCTCAACGAGTACGTCACGCCGTCACCGATCGGTGTTGCGACACCACCGGCCGTGGATATCGTCGATACGTCCTGCTTCTATCTGACCGCACCTATCGATGAAGTGGATGCAGCCGCCATTGAGGTGGGACTGCCGGCCAGAATCAGTCTCGATGCTTTTGGAGACAAACACTTTTCAGGTCGTATCCGCCGAATCGCTCCCTATGTCCTTGACCGTGAAAAACAGGCCCGGACCGTGGATGTAGAGGTTGACTTTACGCAACCGGAGGATTTCAAAAGTCTTCTGGCCGGTTACAGCGCCGACGTGGAAATCATTCTGGATGCCCGGCCGAAGACATTGCGGATACCGACCCATGCGATCTTGGACAGCAAACGGGTTTTCGTTTACCAGCCCGAGCACAAGCGGATTAAAGAACGGAAAATCCAGGTCGGTATTTCTAACTGGGAATACACCGAAGTAATCACCGGGCTGACGCCCGGAGAACTGGTCGTGATCAACGTCGATCACGCCGGAATTGCGGACGATGCACCGGCCGTCGAATTGAAGGAGACACCTTGATTGAACTGACGGGCATTGAACGCAGATTCCAGGTTGGCAGTGAAACCGTGCACGCCCTTACAGGATCTCGATCTCACGGTGCCGCCCGGTGAATACCTGTCTGTTATGGGGCCGTCGGGATCCGGGAAATCCACGCTGTTGAATATTATCGGCTTGCTGGATCGACCGGATGACGGGGTTTACCTGTTGGATCAAGTGAACACGACCGAACTGAACGACTCGCAGCAAGCCTCTGTCAGACGACACAAGATCGGGTTTGTCTTCCAGTTTTTCCATCTGGTGCCGCGTCTGACGGCCGCTGAAAACGTCGAACTGCCCCTGATCCTGGCCGGAATCGATCCGGGTGAACGGAAAAAACGCCTCAGCCACGCTCTTGCGGCACTGGGTATTGCCGACCGGGCACGGCACCGGCCGGATCAATTGTCGGGTGGTCAGCGCCAGAGGGTGGCCATTGCGCGGGCCACCATTATGCAGCCCGGCATTATTCTTGCGGACGAACCGACCGGAAATCTGGATCGTGCTTCCGGGAAAGAGGTCATCGACATCCTGGAACAACTGAACAGCGAAGGTAAAATTTTGATCATGGTCACCCACGATCCCGAGATCGGCCAGCGGGCAACCCGCCGAATCCAGATGCTCGACGGCCGGATTGGATCGGACTCGGGGATATCGACGTGAAGGCCATTGACACATTTCAGTTCAGCTTTCGGGCCGCCTCCGGGTATCCGGCCCGCACCTTTCTCATTCTTCTTGCCATGGCCATCGGTGTGGGAGCGGTCATTTTGCTGACCGCTCTTGGGCGAAGGCGCTCGCCGTTACGTCACCCGGGAATTTACTTCCCTCGGTACCCATCTGTTGATTGTCATTCCGGGTCGATCGGAAACAACCGGTGGACCGCCGCCCCTGCTGGGCGAAACACCCCGGGATCTGACGCTCGAAGATGCCTTGGCGTTGAAGCGCAACGCCAGCATTCGACGCGTCGCACCGATTGCCCTGGGCAGTGCGCCGGTGGTCTGGAAGCAGCGCAGCCGGGAAGTGACCATCATGGGCTCCACGGAAGAGCTGTATGGTATTCGGCAACTGACGATGGCCCAGGGGCGTTTTCTGCCGCCCGGCAATCCATCCCGGGGAACTGCCGTTTGTGTGCTGGGATACAAAATAAAAAATGAACTTTTCGGCAACACCTCACCCCTGGGCGAACGGGTGCGCATCGGCGGCCGGCGGTTCCGGGTTATTGGCGTGTTGGCACCAAAAGGGCAGAGCCTGGGATTGGACATGGGCGATATTGCAATTATTCCCGTGGCTTCGGCCCAGGCGCTATTCAACACTTCTTCCCTGTTCCGGATCATCTTACAGGCTACCGGGCGGGATTCCGTCCCCCGAGCCAAAGATGCCATCCTTAAAACGATCCGCGACCGACATGAAGGCGAAGACGATGTGACGGTCATTACCCAGGACGCCCTGCTGAAAACTTTTGATCGAATATTTACCGCCCTGACACTGACCGTCGGTGGAATAGCGGCCATCAGTCTGGCGGTGGCAGGAATTCTGATCATGAATGTCATGATGATTTCCGTTTCCCAGCGGAAATCTGAAATCGGTCTTCTTAAAGCCATCGGCTCTCCCCGAAACCAGATCTTGCGACTTTTTCTCTCCGAATCGGCAATTTTGTCGCTGATCGGTTCTCTATTTGGCGTGCTGCTGGCACTCTTCGGTACTTGGGTCAGTTTACGGCTCTATCCCAACTTCCCGGTCACGATACCATGGTGGGCATTGAGCGCCGCCACCGGGGTGGGCCTGATCACCGGACTTGTTTTTGGTGTGCTTCCGGCCCGAAAAGCCGCCGCCCTGGAACCGGTTGAGGCGTTGTCCAGGCGCTAGATGTGATTTCAATCATAAGCATTATTAACATGGCGATGAATAGTTTGCGGTTTCAAAACTCATTCTGACACTCGATCGACGGTGTTGTGATCGTAGACAAGTACTCGAATACGGACGCATTGTCTGCGTACTATGGTAGCTTACGCTTGCATTAGCGTGATATAACACTTTGAAACCATTCAGAAAATTACACACTTTTCAAAAATAAATTCCGAATTACAGAAGGATGGTATAAGTGGTTGTAGAAAAAACGTTCGCATAACGGAACGTTTTTTTGACAGCCACTATAACTGTTGGAATGATAATGCTCATGGGTTTCAAAGATCTCATCCGCCTGTCACTGGGGGCCGTGTTCAGCCACCGGTTGCGAAGTTTCCTGACTGCACTGGGAATTGCCGTGGGTATTGCGGCGGTGGTTCTTCTCACGTCCCTGGGTGAAGGCATCCACCGATTCGTCCTCGGGGAGTTCACCCAATTCGGCACCAATCTGATCGGCATCGCACCGGGTAAGACCACCACCGCCGGCATATCCGGCGCGATCATCAGTAATGTGAGGCCAATGACTCTTGATGACACGGAAGCTATGAAGCGGATCCCTGGAGTAGTGGCGGCCGTACCGGTGGTCCAGGGCAATGCGCCGGTGGAATTCGGGCAAAGGAGTCGCCGCACGTTTATCTTCGGAGTCGGTCCGGAAGCACCGAATGTCTGGCGTTTCAACGTGGCCAAAGGCCAGTTTCTGCCCACGGACGATCCCCGGTCCCCACGCGCACTCGTTGTTTTGGGGAGTAAAGTCCAACAGGAACTCTTCGGATTCCGCAACGCCCTGGGACAACGCGTTCGTATCGGCGGCGAAAGATACCGGGTGGTCGGTGTTATGGAATCTAAAGGACAGATGCTGGGATTTGACCTGGATGACGCCGTATACATCCCGGCCGACACGGGCACTGTCTTTGTTCAACCGTGAAAGCCTGATGGAGATCGATCTACTGTATGCCGCGGGGGCCGGCGCAAACGAGGTGGCCGAACGTGCCCGTAAACTTCTCATCGCCCGTCACGGCTCTGAGGACTTTACCATCACCACCCAGGAGCAGATGCTGGATGTGCTCGGATCGATATTGAATATACTGACTCTTGCCGTGGGTGCAGTGGGTGGTATTTCACTTCTGGTCGGCGGGGTCGGAATTCTGACAATCATGATCATCGCCGTCAACGAGCGCACATCGGAAGTTGGGACTGTTAAGGGCCCTGGGAGCCGGAAGGCGGCAGATCCTGGCACTTGTTCATCGGAGAAGCCGTGGTTTTGGCCAGTGTCGGCGGGCTGGCTGGCCTGGTTATCGGCGTCGGCGGCGCCTGGTTGCTCCATATCGCCGTTCCGGCCCTGTCCGACCCATACACCCTGGTCATATGTGGTGCTGGCCGAACTGCTGGCAGCGGTTATCGGGTTGGCAGCCGGCGTTCTGCCGGCGATCCGGGCGGCCAACCTTGATCCTATCGATGCCCTTAGGGCCGAATAATTAGAAGCTATCTCAAAATAGTCTTTTGGCCCAATCTCGGCGTTGGTTCCTCGTTTCAAGTCCTCGGCATACGTCAGTATGCCTGCGGGCTGCAAACTTGGACGGCCGCCTTGACCTTGAACCAAAATCCTCATTTTGAGATGGCTTCTATTAGTGCCATCCACCCCAAACAGACGAAAGGCATCATGAAAACAAGACCATTCACCATTACCATCGAAGTGGTACCACCGGCAGGGCCCGATGCCAAAGCACTTCTATCGGCGCTGCGCAAAACAGCAGAATTACCAATGGATGGCTTCAGTGTCGCCACAAATCCGGTAGCAAAACCACGGATGAATGCAATGGCGCTCTGTGCCTTAATTCAACAAACCACCGGACGTCCCGCTATTCTTCACTGTACCATCCGGGACCAGAACCGTTTGAGCTTTGCAGGCCATGCTTTGGGGCGCAAAGGCACTCGGAATCGACACGGTTCTCGTCGCTACCGGAGATTATCGTCTCTCTGGGAGACGCGAACCACCACCACGGATGTACGGGATGTGGACGTCTTCGAACTGATCGCAATGGCCCGTGAGACCGGCCTTAGCACCGGTGTCGTCCTCGACACACGACCGGAATCGAATGGCTTGAATCGGGAAATAGAGCGCCTGAAACGGAAGCGCGATTCCGGCGCCCAATTTGCCGTCACCCAACCGATTTACGACGCCGCCGGTGCAAACGAAATTTCCACGGCTACCCGGGATATCGACATTCCGATCGTTTTGGGAATACTGCCGCTGCGCACCCCCCGCCATGCCGAATTCCTGCACCAGAAGGTGGCCGGAATTGCCGTACCGGATTCTGTTCGCAACACATGCATCGGGCCGAAGACCCTGTGGCTGAGGGCGCGGCCAACGCCCGCGAGATGCTGGCACTGGCGCGAGTAAAATTCGCTGGTGCTTGCATTATGCCGCCGTTTGACCACTATGAAGTGTTGACCGATATTCTGTAATTACCTGCATTTTTGTAAAATATTTTTTCCCGGCACAGCAATACTTCCCTCTCAAGAGGGGAGTAGCAAAGTAAATATGAATAAGGAGTGATTGAAATGGCCAATGACACCCAATATGGGTTGGCGAGCTATGTCTACACCCGAAACCTTTCAAGAGCCATGAAGGCATTTGAAATGTTGAGATTCGGCATCGTCGGCATCAACGATATCAACCCCACGGCTGCTGCGGCCCCGTTTGGCGGCATGAAATCAAGCGGGATCGGCCGCGAGGGCGGTCGAGAAGGAATTGCCGAGTACCTTGAAACAAAATTGGGAGGATTTTCGATCTAATCAGGAAGAAGATCATAGAAGTAAAGCATGGCATCCGATCGCGTTACGATTCCGAGAATTTCTCCATCCTTGACAACCGGCAAACGTCCAATGTCTTTTTTCACCATCATGCGTGTTGCCGTCATCGGACTTTTTCCAGGCGCTATAGTGAGAATATTTTTTGCCAACCACTATATGGCGCATTCTCGACAGCCGCTGCTCATTCAGGGGTATACCCCTCGATGATACGATAATAATTGCGCCGGATAATGTGCCCGTCCCTCTGAACCGTGATCTCATGCACGTCGCCACCGCCACGGATCTTCGCATCGATATGGGGTCCTGTCAGATCCCCGGGTTTTCGACCGACGAGGATCAGGCTGTTCCCCTTCTGAGCCTCGGGTGGGAACCAGAACAAATACATATTACTGTCGCCACCGAACAAATGCCGACCGCCAGTCTCTGCAGCTCCCGAGTTGGTGCGCCGACCGCTATTATGGGGCGTGCTTCTCCCCCGGTAAAAGGCGAGCCAGCTGTTGATGCGATCCTTATCCATGCCGACAACAAGCGGCCTTTTGCCGGTCTGGTTTTCGATTTCATCGACGAGGCCCTCGATTTGGGCGGAAAGCTCGCGCCACCCGAATCCGACGCGATTGACCGGATAGGGGACCCCCGGCAATCCGATGGACATGTAGTGCAGAATCGCTCCGTATAACAGTGCCAAGGTGACAAGCGTAATTTTCCAGGGTCGCCGACCGAATACCGGCAGCCGGGTTCCGGACCCGATCCATTCAAGAGGGCTCATCAGGCGAGCCATGAAAGGCAGCAGGGCGATCCAAACCGGTCCGGTCCAGATCAACTTTGTCTGTCGGAACAGACTGAAAAAGAGGAAAACAGCAAATGGAATGCCGGCCAACACCATGAGCAGTCTGTATCTCCGCTCACCCCCGTCTCCGTGAATGGCGGACAGTTCCGACTCAAACGATTTCTTGTTCAGCACGATGGCCAGGATCGCCATCACGCCCGTGGGCGTCACCAACACCAGCAGGCTGCCGAGCAGCTCAAGGAGACTGAAATCAAAATTACCCGGATACCCGGCGCGGCCCCTGAAAAACAAAAGAGGCCCACCCATTGCGGGCATTCCAGATGATCACCGGCAGGAAAACCAGGGCAGCCAGCACAACGGCCAGGTACACTTCCGGCCGTGCCAACCATCGGCGCGCCGGCGATCTGCTATTAGAAAAATAAGGGCTGCCACCCCGATCAGCACAATGGAGTATTTACTGAGCAACCCGGCGCCGATGAATAGACCGACCCCAAGGGCCGCGGCAGGTTTTTCATCGATCACGAAGCGATAGATATAATAAAGACTGCCGGCCCAGCACGCCACGAGGGACGAATCCGGCAGCATGATAAAGCTGACGCCGAAAAAATATGGCAGCAATCCGTAGAGCAGCACGGCATCACGCGCAACATTGCCGTCGAATATCCGCTTGGTTAAGCCGTGACAGTAATACGCACCGACAAACCAAAAAAGAAATGCTCCCAGTCGCAGGGCAAACTCACTGTCGCCCAGCAGAACCGTAAACAGCCAGACAACCCATCCCACCAGGGGCGGGTGATCCAAATACCCCAGGTCCAAATGCTGGGCATAATTCCAATAATAACCTTCTTCGTGCAGGATTTCCGGCAAGCCGAGGTAAAAAAGCCTCAGCAGCACCGAATATGCGATCAAAACCAAACACAGTGTTGACCAGTTCTGTTCACCTCTTGGATCGCGGGTTACAGGAGGGAATACGAAATGGTCCGTGATGGCTGAATATACCAGGCAGGACAGGGGCGCAGCGATAAAAAAGGCGACCAGATAAGAAAAGGACAATTGCCGCGCCAAGCATGCCATGAGTCCGCCCCGAAGAAAAAGAACGGCCAGAGCAATCCAGAGCCCCGATAGCATCCGGCGGGCACCATCGTTGAATACAATAGCCGCATTGTTCGTGTAAGCCTTTACGGCAAAAGAAACCGAGGCAGCAGCCATGAAACTGATGAATTGCGCCGTCAGTGGATCCGTTTTCTGACGGGTTAACAGGAAAAACACCACCAAATCGAAAGTGATCCCCACCCAAAAGGCTTTGCCTGTTGATTTCTGGATCAGCATCCGAAAGGGCCCTGCGCTCTCGACTGCGGGATCAGGCGATGGTACCATAACGCGCATTCATCCAGAGGAGTTTTGGCATTCGACAGAACCGTTCTCTAAAGTTTGCGATTGGGAATACCGGTCGAAACCTGTCGATCTCGTCGACAGTCAACTTATCGTGAAATACACAAAAAATTTTCTAAAATTAACACGTTAGACTGAAAAAATCTATGTTGACAAAAAGGCCCCTGCATTGTAGTTACCCCCAAACACATAATTCAGGTAATGTTTTCAGATTGTTATATTAAAAACCGATGCATGGCCCGGTTTTTCACCCTATCCGCACCAAACGACAGCGCTCCTTATAATATCCTCCTAAATTGAGCGTTTCGAATATTAAAAAAATGGGAAACTTTGTTATTATTCTGAAACGACTTGTCCTCCGGCTCCAGTCTTTAGGCAAGAATCATCCGATTTGGTATAACCGGCCCACAGGGGTATCGAAACTTTCCGGCAGTAAATCCATGGTAAGAATGGCCCATTCCATCCCGATAATGACGCATCACGCTGCTCCAGGCGGAGCGAACGATCCAGATGTCCGAGCACGGGAACAGACGCTGAAGAAGAGCCGGCAGCGGGATATACTCTTTCTCTCGCTGCTGGTCATTCTCTGTCTCATCTTGTTCTTTTTTTTACTGGGCAACCGACCCTTGTGGGATGTCGACGAAGGCATGCACGCGGCAACCTCCAAGGACATGATTCTCAGCGGTGACTGGATAACCCCACAGTTCAACGGCGAAAATTTCTATGACAAACCGGTCCTCTTCAACTGGCTGGCGGCTATTTCATTTTTGATATTCGGATTTACCGAGTTTGCTGCCCGGCTGCCAGCGGCGATACTCGGCACCGGATGCGTGCTGGTCACCTATTTTCTCGGAAAACGCATGTTCAGCCCCACGGTTGGGATTTCTGGGTGGCGCGATACTGGCAACCAGCATGGAATTTATTGTCCTTTCAAGGGTCGTGGTTCACGACATCGCCCTGACATTTTTCATGACCCTTGCGCTGACCTTTTTTTACCTGGGATATGCAGACAAATCCCGTCGAAAATCGGTATGGCTCCCTTTTTATGCGTCCCTCGGGTTTGCCGTTCTGTCGAAGGGGCCCATCGGGGTGCTGCTTCCCGGGTCTCATCATCGTCCTTTTTCTCCTAATCAAGCAGCGGCTGAACATTATCAAGGACATGCAACTCGGATGGGGAACGCTCTTGTGTTCGCGCTGATTGCCGCTCCCTGGTACGGGCTGATCATCCTGGAGAAATGAAGATTATGCCGGCTACTTTTTTATTCAACAGAATCTGGCCTATTTTTTTTCCGGCGAATCACGCCATCCCCGTCCCTTCTATTATTATATCCCGATACTCGTGGGCGGTTTTTTTCCGTGGTTCTTATTTTTACCCGCGGCCCTTTTTCGCGCCCTGCGCAAGGGACTTGGCGAAACAAACGACGGAACACTGTTCCTGATGCTGTGGTTCGGTGCCATCTTCCTGTTCTTTTCCACTGCCAGCTCGAAGCTTTCGACGTATATCCTGCCCCTGTTCCCGGCGGTTTCTCTGCTGGTGGCCGCATTATGGGGAGATCTTTGGGTTCTACCGGCCCAGGAGGCCCCCCGAAAGGCGATCCTGTATCCCCTTGCGTTTTTTATGGCGACCACCACAGCCGTATTGGTGTATATACTCGTAAAGCCACTTGACGCTCTTTTGGTAACTTATGGAATCGCGCCGGCACGTATCAACATCCTCGGCTTCATCATGGTCGCCGGCACCGGTCTGATCTTTTTCTTATTTCTCAACCGGCGTTATAAAACCGCGTTTGCCGCCATGACCGGAATGGTCGTTAGTCGGGATTTTGTTGTTCCTCGTGCTTATCGTGCCGTATATCAATCCCTATCGCTCCACAAAGGGCCTTGCCGAAAAACTCGACACGCTTCTTCCCCAGGGCGAAAAGCTGACCTTCTTTCACCGGCTGCAGGATACGACATTGTTCTATACGGACAGGAAGGCCTCGATCCTCTCGGGGACAACAGTCCATAATGGACTATCTCGCCTCGGAAAAAAGGGTTTTTTGTGTCATTGACAAAAAATATTTTGATGTTCTCAAGAGCCGACCTTCCGAGCGCACACGTCTGGGCTCAGGAAGGCGACAAGTTGTTGATATCGAACGCCAAACCGTTATGAATCCCGTGAACAACAGTCCAACTCGGAATGCAAATAAAATCAACAAAAGGACACGTCCACTGAAAGCGCGGACCTCCCACCGTCACTTTGGGGCTGGCATACCATCCTGAGTCTTGCTATAACCATCGCCATATTTGCGTTTTTGGCCACCAAACTCGATTTCTCCCGTATATGGCACGAAGTGTCACAATCAAATGTGACGCTTTTGATCCTCGGAGCGCTGGCCCACTATGCCACTTACCCGCTCAGGGGCGCACGCTGGCAACGCTGCATGACCCACTTGCCGGCCAGATGCGGGCAAGGCAAATTCGGTCTGCTGCTGTTTTTTTACAATGCTGTGGACAATGTGGTACCGGCGAAGCTGGGAGATGTATACGGTGCCCACCTGGCCCGGATTAATTGCGGGATTCGACGTTCGGCCGCCATGGGCTCACTGGTGTTTTTACGCATGGTGGATGCCTGGATCGTGCTCGTCCTGGCCCTGCCGGCCTCCTGGTTGTTATTTTCGGCCAAATTGCCCAAAGCCGTCTTTTGGGCTTTGATCGGCGGCGGCATCATCGCCGTCGCAGCCACCGCGATTCATCCTGATCTTTTTCTTTTTGAAGAAATCGCTGCCCGGTTGGCTGCCGGAAAAGATCAAAGATATCGTGCGTGCCTTTCAAACAGGCATGTGGCCCCGGCCGAGTGAAGCCATCCCCATAGCTGCGCTCACACTATCGATTTGGTTTCTGGAAACGCTTTGGATATTTTTCCTCGTGTTGGGCTTCGGCGTGACGCTCAACGGCAAGGAGGCTGTCTTTTTAACCATGATTCCGCTCCTGGCATCCGGGTTCCCGCTGACACCGTCCGGCGCAGGCGTCGTGGATATTACGCTCTTCAGTTGCCTGCGAGTGGTCGGTATCGCTTCGCCCCTGGCGGTATCCATAACGGTCGTCAATCGCTTCATCGACTATTGGCTTCATATCGGATTGGGTCTATTGATTTGGGCACTGCGAGAGAAGCTGGGTATTCGCGCGATACGTGATGTGGCCGGAGACAGGGCCACACCCATCGGTAACTGCCGATGCTCCAGCTTCAAGCAAACGCGAGTTACCCAAAGGTTGAATCGGTTTTGTATTTATCGGTATTATCCGGATACCCTCCGGGCGTTACCCGGTATTCGCAATATTTTTTAATGAAAAGGAGTTGAAGATGACCATGAATTTTTTTGGAGCCGTCCCCAGAAGGTCCGTCAACCTTCCACCGGGTAGCCTGAGAACGCTGGTAAAATGCGCCGCAAGCGGTGTCGTGGAAGACGGACCCGACCTTCAGGTATTCTTGCAAGAGTTTGGAAAATGGATCGGCGTACCCCATGTATTCGGCGCATCTTCGGGGCGCACAGCCTTTCAATTGGCACTGGAAGCGTTGGACCTCGAAAAAGGCGCTGAAATCATCTTCCCGGCTTTTACCTTTCCGGTGATGCCGATGGTGGCCAAAATGCTCGGATTTGAACCGGTTTTCTGCAATGTCGATCCGGATACCTTCAATGCCGGGGCCGAACACATCGCGGAAAAGGTTACGGACAGAACCGGCGCCATTCTCGCCACCCACCTTTTCGGTCAACCCTGCCCTATTCAGGATGTGGCCGCCCTGGCAAAGGAGCGAAACATCCGCCTGATCGAAGATTGCGCCCATGCGTGCGGGGTGAGGGTCGACGGTCAACAGGTCGGGACCTTTGGAGATATCGGCGTATTCAGTTTCGCCGAAGGTAAAAATATGCCGTGTTTTGGCGGTGGCGTCATCGTAACCGCAAACAACGATATCGCCCGCCGGGCGGAGAAAATTCTGTCGCAGACACCCGTTTCGCCGAAAGGTGACACCATAAAAAAGGCGTTCAAGATATGGGTCGAGTGTCTACTCACGCGCCCAGCCATATTCGGTCTGACCGTTTACCCGATTCTGCGCCTCAAGGGTCTGATGGGCCAGCCGTTAATGGATTCGGTCGTGGGTGATGATCTCCTTGCGTCATTCGCACGCTCAGCACCGCGCATCAGCCGTCTGTCGAACCTGCAGGCCGCGATCGGAAGGCTGCAGATCGGTCGGATCGATGCGTTCAACGAGGGCGCCCGCCAAAATGCCGAAGTGCTGACAGATCATATCGGAGACGTTCCGGGTGTTCAGGCCTGCCATTCCGCCGCAGGAAATCATATCTATGTTTACTATCCGTTGAAAATCGCCGCGGAAAAACGCGACGGCCTGCGGCATTTTCTGCTGAAACATCGAATCGATTCTAAAAACACCGATATGGACGATTGCTCAACGCTCAAGGCTTTCCGAGATCCGAGTCTAACCGCAAGATGACAGCAACCAGCCGTCGGCGGCCTCTATCCTTGAAATTTGCGTTTACCCGGTCATCCCGCAAAATGAAATGCGCCGGATTGGCGGGGCCATTCGGACATGGGCCGGTTTACCGCAAAAGTAATTCCGGTTTCCACCGGCAGTCATAGGCGTGAGGAATTGCACGAATGAATGTACTTGCCGATCGATTGAAGAACGTACCCCAGTACCTTTTCATGGAACTGCGTGACCGGATCAAGCAGATCGAGGCCTGTGGGACCGAATTTATCTCCCTTGCCATCGGAGACCCGGTGGAACCGACGCCGGCTTACATCATCGAAAGTCTGCGGCAGGCCGCACTCGATCCGAGCAATCACCAGTATCCGACAGATGAACAGAAAGGTATGCACGATTTCAGAGCGGCTGTGGCGCGCTGGTACCAACGGAAATACGGCGTTCAACTCAACCCGGAAACAGAAGTCCTTGGGCTGAGCGGCTCCAAGGAAGGCATTCACAACCTCCTGATGGCCATCGTCAATCCGGGCGAAGTGGTCATGGTGACAGACCCCGGTTACCCCGGCTATCTTGCCAATATACCGATTGTCGGCGGCGAACCCTACCGGATACCACTTTTGGCGCAAAACGGATTTCTGCCCGATTTGGATGATATACCCGAAAACGTCTGCCGAAAAGCAAAAGTCTTCTTTTTTAACTATCCCAACAACCCGACCGGTGCCTGCGCCACCACGGATTTTTTCACCCGTCTGGTGGCCTGGGCGACGACGCATCAGATTTTTCTGGTGCATGACAACCCGTACAGCGAATTTGTCCTGCCCGGTGGAGAAAAATTGAGCCTACTGCAGATTCCCGGTGCCAAGGATATCTGTGTTGAATTCAACTCCCTGAGCAAAACTTACAATATGACCGGCTGGAGAATCGGCATGGCCGCCGGACATCCTGACATCATCCAGGCCATGTCGAAATTCAAGGAAAACGTGACATCGGGAATTTTCAATGCCATTCAGCTGGCCAGCATCAAGGCGTTGGACGACGGTGATGAAGATATTGAAAAAATGATCCGAATCTACGCCAGGCGACGGGCGATGGCACTGGAAGAGATAAGGGGATGGGGCATTGACACCAAAGTCGGCAAGGGGACCTTTTACTTGTGGCTGCCGGTTCCGAATGGCATGTCATCGATAGAATTCACGACACGCCTGCTGGAGGAGGCCCATGTTCTCGTTACGGCGGGAAGTGCTTTTGGAGAGCGCGGCGAAGGCTATTTCCGTATGTCCCTCACGGTGACGGACGACCGCCTGGCGTGCGCCCTGGAGCGGATGAAGCGCACATTAATTAGAAGTGACCATCCAGAAACGGCATCTTTCGTCCCTGGACCGGTGTTCTCGCTCCTTGCAATCCTCGATCCCGCTGCAGCGGGACATGCTACGCCTGCGGTTGTAAAATCGCTGCGGCCTTGGTCAGGGCCGAAATCTACCATTTCTGGAAGGACACTAAAATAGAGCTGAACCTTTGGATGGGAAACCGACACAATTGATATTTTATGGAATCCAGTTCTGTCTTTATGCTCCCTTATGCTTGAGTTTGGACGCTGAGGTTACTGTTCGCTCATTCCGTTTCGCAAATTACCCATACTGCCTGAGTGGTCAATAATCTAACGCTAAAAATCCTACAACCTCTCAATACTATCAGTAAGGTGATCTATGGATATCGGCACCCAGCGAAAAATTGACCGCGTTCTAGGATCCTTTCTCTGCCGCATTTTTTCGTTGTTTCACAGCAACAGAACCGCAGCCAACCAGACACCCGGGGTCGAGAAGATACTAATTATTCTTTTATCTGAAATGGGCAGCTGGGTCCTCGCCCATTCAATGTTCCAGCGCCTCGCACATCAATATCCGCATGCGTCCGTAAGCGTTCTTCTTTTCAAGAAGAACAAGGAAATCGTGGATATTCTCGACTATGTGCCCGAGACCAACATCCTTACCATCGATCCCTCATCCATTCGCACTCTTTTTGCCGACATCATCCGGGTGTGGATTGCCATGCGGCGTATACGCTTTGACACCGTGATCGACTGCGAGCTGTTTCACCGCATAAGCAGCATATTGAGTTTTCTCAGTGGTGCGGCCATCCGGGTCGGATTCCACCCGCACACCCAGGAAGGGCTCTATCGCGGCAACTTCTTCAACCGGCCGGTTCTCTACAACCCCTATCAGCATATCTCCCAGCAGTTTGTCACCCTGGTGGCGGCCATCGAATCGAACACCGTGCCGAAGGCCAAACGAATTGTTGACGTCGAAACGGAGCCGCCACCGCAAGTCGATGTCAGCCCAGCGGAGATCGAAACGATACGGAAAAGACTGCACGCCTATTCGCAAGCCAGTGTCGATCTCAATCGAAAACTGGTGCTGATCTACCCTGGCGGGGGAATCCTGCCGATTCGCGCGTGGCCATTGGATTCCTTTTGCCGCCTGTCGGCAGCACTGGTCCAATCCGGTTATCAGCGTCGGAATTATCGGCCTCGAAGAAGATAAACCCCTTGCCGAAAAAATCGTTTCCCACTGCAATAGTCCCTTTTGCTCCGACTTGACCGGCTTCACCAAATCGGTGCGGGAGCTAATGGCCCTGTTTCATATAGCATCGCTACTGATCACAAATGACGGCGGCCCCGGCCAATTTGCGGCACTGACACCGGTGCCGGTGATCGTCTTTTTTGGCCCGGAAACACCGGCCCTATACGGCCCGCTGAACACAGGCACGACTGTAATGAATGTGCAGCTGTCATGTGCGCCGTGCCTGACGGCCTACAATCACCGCAATTCACCCTGCGATGGCGACAATATCTGCCTGAAATCGATCCGGGTTGAAGACGTTTTGGCAAAAGCGCGCGAGGTTCTTGAGATGCAATGACCTGCAGTAAAGCCGGAGGAATGTTTTGTAAACCGCTCGAAGCGGTCTCATAAAATCATTATTTCAGGCAACCAGCCGCGGTCATTGAATGAAGTTTTTTATTATTATGAAAATATGTTCTTTCCTTAGGTAGCCTTATGCATGAGTTTGCGCGCTGAAGTCGCTGATTATTCCATCCGCTCCCGGTTGATGAAAACTCCCCGAGGGCTCGTTTATTTGCCAGAGTGAATCCATTCCACGTAGCGCGCGACACCTTCTTCAAGGGAAACCGGCGCATGCTGGTAGCCCGTGGCGCACAACTTGTCCATGTCGGCTTCTGTAAAATACTGGTAGCTGTTTATTATCGCATCCGGCATCTCGAAATACTCTATTTCTTCCGGAAGGCTCAAGGCACTGAATATGGCCCTGGCCAAATCATTGAAGCTTCTGCTGTGACCCGTCCCGGCATTGTACAGTCCGCTGGGTGCCGTTGAATCGAGGAAATGAACCACCGGATCGACGACATCCTGCACATAGACAAAATCCCTTTTCTGTTCACCGTCCTCGACTTCGGTACGGTATGACTTGAAAAGTCGAATTTTGCCACTCTGCTGTGCCTGGGGAATGGCAAAATTGGGCACACTGGCCATACGCCCCTTGTGGTTCTCACAGGGGCCGTAAACATTGAAGAATTTAATCCCGTACCACCGCGAGGGGGTTTTTTTCTGCTTCAGCGCCCACAAATCAAAAAGGTGCTTCGAATACCCGTAGGGGTTTATCGGCTTGTAAGCGGCGGTTTTATCGTGAGCATCTGAAAACCCGTTTCCACCGTCACCGTAGGTGGCGGCACTGCTGGCGTATACAAATGGAATCTGTCTGTTGCGCACAAAACTGCCATAACCTCTGGGAATACGTCACGTTGTTTTCAACGAGATAGTCGAAATTTTTTTCCATTGTATCGGTGCAGGCGCCAAGATGAATGACGGCCTCGACGCTCTCCTGGTTATGCTCTTCGAGCCACGACCAGAGAGAATTTTTGTGCACGTACAGCCGGAAACTCTTACCGACCAGGTTTTTCCATTTCGGGGAACGGCGATATTGTCCACGACCAGAATGTCGGTACAATCCATCCGATTCAACGTCGCTAAGGTGTTGCTGCCGATAAAACCTGCACCGCCTGTTAGTATATACATAGGCCACCTCTTCATTTACCGTTTCCAGATTCGAGACATTCTTCTCTGTAAGACCGGTCGTACTGTATCCTTCTCTCACGGGCACGAGATGCACCCTGCCGCCGTTGGACTCAACAATTTCCCGGCCGACGACATCCTCCAGGCGGTAGTCGGCCCCCTTGACAAGGACATCCGGCTTGAGCGCATCGATGAGTTTGAGGGGTGTATCTTCATCGAAAATCACGACCAGGTCGACACAGTCCAGAGCACCGAGAATCGCCGCGCGATCGCTATCCGTCAATATCGGCCGTTGAGACCCTTTAATCCGGCGCACCGATTCGTCTGAGTTCAGTCCGATGATCAACCGGTGGCCACATCTCTTGGCCTCGTTGAGAAGATGAATGTGCCCCGGATGCAGTAAATCGAAACATCCGTTGGTAAAAATGACCTTCTGTCGTCGACCGCTTTCCAGGCCTGTACCTGAACCACAGCCGCGGCCAGAGAGTGAACTTTGGTGTTCACCGTTCCGCAGATGTCATCTTTGTTCAACCCCTCGGCCGCTCTCAGTTCCAGAAGATTAATCGGCTGGGTACCCAGTTTGCCGACAACGACCCCGGCAGCGATGTTGGCCATACGAGCAGCGTCCGCAAAAGTCATTCCAGCGGCAACCCCGACAGCCAGCGTGGCGATGACCGTGTCTCCGGCCCCGGACACATCATACACTTCCCTGGCGATGGCGGGTATAAACTGCGGGCTCCGCCCCTCGCTTGACAGGCACATCCCAAGCGCCCCCCGGGTCACCAGCAGGATTTGACAACCCGTACCTTTTTCGAACATCGGCCATGGCCGTCACCAGGGCTGCGTCATCACGGATAGTCTCCTCCTGCCACCAGGTTGAATTCAGCGGTGTTGGGCGTAATGCAGGTCGCCCCGGCGTAACGCTCCCAGTTTTTTCCCTTTGGATCGACAACCACGGGGATATTGTGGTTGCGGGCGATGTCAATGATGGTTTCAGTCAAGCCGCTGGCTTGGAATATGCCCTTTCCATAGTCAGACAATATGACGGCACCGGATTCGGGGATATGCTTCTCGGCTTCAGCGATGATGTTGTTTTTCAAATCATCATCGATGACCATGGTGCTTTCGTCGTCGATCCGCAACAATTGCTGTCCCTTGGAAAGAAGACGCGATTTCGTAATTGTCGGCCGGGAGTTGTCCTCGATCAGAATCGAGTCGATTTTCCGATCGTCGAGGAGCCGTCTGAGCATGCTTCCGTAGTCGTCCTTGCCGATAATACCGAGCAATGTCGCCGATGCACCCAGCCCGATGAGATTCAACACCACACTGCCGGCGCCGCCGGGAACAGCCGAACGTTTCTTGACGTGATAGACCGGAACCGGTGCTTCCGGTGATATGCGCCTGACATCGCCCCAAAGATAACGGTCCAGCATCACATCACCGACCACCAGGATTCGGCATTGTTCGAAATTGGTATCCAATGAGTTCATAAAAGGTTCCGCCATCCGGCCATCTGTTTATATTTCTGATGTTTGCATTCTGATTTCAGCCATTTACCGGAGGAAACGGTGATTGTCAATGTCGAAGATCCCACACATGCTGGTTCGGAGTTATCCAGGCGACGAAAATGGCACTGTAATTTCACCAATGCAATCCGGCTAAGTCATTGCCCAACCAGTGTACAAAAAATCATACACGAATATAAATAGTGATATCGGATATTTATTTCTCGCGTTTATGTCTGCCTGGGACCAATCGAATGAAATTCCCTTCACCTCACCAGAGAGAATCCAGGCAAAAACCTATTAATCGTTATTATATCAGATAGATATAAGACACTCACCATTGTGGCATATGCCTTGCTATACACCACGATGTGGTAGATTCGATCACAAAGGGAAAGGGATGGATAAAAACATCGACCAACAGCGTTATCAATATAAACCCATCCAATAACCTTACAACAGCACCATCAATCCGAACGGCATGTGCACCAATCCGTTCAAAATTAATTTCAGGGGGTATGACAGGTATGATGCAACTCGACATTATAAAAATCAACCGTAGACGCGCGTATTTAAAATCGATGTTCACTTTTCTTATTGGATTGGCCTTAACGATCGGGCTTAGTGGTAATGCAAGTGCATTTTCAAATTTTGGATGCGATTGTAGTGCATCAGCTTGTCACGGTAGTAGTCGGCCGAGTGAATGTGCGCCCCCCCCCAATGATCCACCGGTGGCCTTTGCGGGTTCAGACCAAACAGCTAATGCCGGAGCGTCTGTAGCCCTTGATGGTTCAGCCTCTTACGACCCGGAAGGCTCGGTAGTCACCTACGACTGGAGCCAAACCGCGGGCACGACTGTCAGCTTGTCAGGCCCCACAACGGCAGGTCCGACGTTCACATCACCTGCACCGGCTGGCAGCTCCGAAACCTTGACCTTTACCTTGACAGTCACGGACGACCTCGGCAACACGAACACCGATACTTGTAACGTCACCATCAACAGTGTCAACGCGCCGCCGGTTGCCAATGCCGGTATCACCCAAACCGTGCCTCCCAATACCCAGGTGACCCTCGACGGCTCCAATTCCAGTGATCCTGATGATGGAATCGATACGTATTCCTGGTCTCAGGTCAGCGGTCCGACAGTTGTTCTGTCGAATAGCGGTGCCGTAGCACCGACCTTTATTTCACCGGATGTCGGTGCCGGTTCGGCCTCCCTGAGTTTCAGTCTAACCGTCACAGACGTAGCCGGCCTTTCGAACACCGCCACCTGCATCGTCAACATCTCTGCCGGCAACCTGTCGCCAACCGCGAATGCCGGAATTGATCAAGATGTCTATCGAGGGCGATCCGGTGACCCTCGACGGTACGGGATCCAGCGATTCCGATGGCAGCATTACCGCATATCAATGGGCGCAGACCGCTGGATCGAATGTCACCCTCTCGGATCCGGCTTCTGCCACACCGACGTTCACCGCGCCGTCCCTTGGCGCAGGCGGCGGTTCATTGACTTTCAATTTGACGGTGACCGACGACCTTGGCCTGCAGGCCACCGATACCATTATCGTCAACGTCGCCTGGGTCAATTTGCAGCCCACCGCCAATGCGGGGGATGACCAAACCGGCACATTCAGCGTCGAAGAAGGCCATACGGTTGTACTCGACGGCACCGGTTCGAGCGATCCGGATGACGGTATCGCTGCGTATCTGTGGGAGCAGACAGGGACAGGAACTGTGGTTACGCTGTCGGATCCCTCCGCTGCGCAGCCGACCTTCGTCACGCCGCTTGTCGATACCGGTGACATCACACTGACATTCCGGTTGACCGTGACAGATGCCGGAGGTCTGCAAGCCAGTGATGAAGTCCTTGTGACCGTTTACGACAACGGCATAACCGGTTTCCCGGACGGTGTGATGACCACGATGACAGCGTTAGGCACGCCGATCGGTATCACTGCGCCTGTCGGTGGAAATATCACCAAGTTGGACGCCGTGGATCCGTCTTCCCTGCCGGCCAATGTCGAGGTCCCGGATGACATGGTTCATGGTCTCCTTGACCTTGAAATCAAAACCGACACCCCCGGGGCCAAGGTCACGGTCACCATCCACTTGGCAAGCCCGGCGCCGGCAGGTTACAAATGGTATAAGTTCAACCCCATCACCCAGGTTTGGACGGATTATGAAACGGTCACCGCCCCGGATGGAGATGTCGGCGCCGTCTTTAATGCCGCCCGCGACCAGGTGACGCTCACCTTGGTGGACGGCGGTATGGGCGATGACGACGATATTAGCAATGGCGTGATCAAAGATCCGTCGGGTCTCGGCGCAGAGACGAATTTTACGTCACCAACCACATCTTCCGGTTCGTTGGGAAATAGCTTCGGCTCGGGTGGTGGTGGGTGTTTTGTCTCTGCATCGGAGACCAGAGTGGATCGACAGGACCTGCCAGCCTTGCTGGTTTTCCTGGCGATTGCCTTGGCGCTCGGCGCACCCGCCGCATTTAGACGGTCATACAAGAAAAAATAGAGCGGTGTTCACCAAAAGTGCAAGGGCGGAGCTAATACTCCGCCCTTGCCAAGTAATAAGTTACTGACTTCCTGAATAACTTCTTGATTCTTCCGCTCGTATTTAGTAGATTACCGGAGCATTTCAAAAGATTTGAAAGCAGTTATCCTCCAAACAATACAAACTGCAATTGCATTTAAACGACAGTATTCCCAAATACTGAGATGACCTGAAACGCTTGTATTCCCCCGGCGTTCAATATTTCGCCAGGCATCCGGCCACCCGCGCCTGATTGAACTCGGCGACAACATCAATTTACCTGCTCATTGATTATGCCACCATATCTGCATCTAAAGGAAGATCATTGCTATCAATGTCCTTTTTATGCCGCTTTTCAAAAATAAATTCTGAGATACGGAAGGATGGAATCGGTGGTTGGAGAAAAAAACGTTATAGAAGTGGTTTCAAAACCCCTTCTGACACCCAATTGCGGTGTTGTGATCCCCCTCAAAATACTCACATACGCCCATGTATGCTGCGTTTTTTCGTCGGCCCACGCCTTGCACTTGGGCGTGATCTGAGGTTTTGAAACCACTTCTAATAACGGAACGATTTTCTGACAACCACTATAACCATTCGGCAGACATGGTTGCATCTGCCGAATGTATAAGATCCGGATTCGCTCAGAAGAACCTTATGAAATCTAACCATTGGAGGCGATTGCATGCAGGCCAAATTCTTCACTGCCCTTTGCGCAGCACTCTTTATCTTTCTTCTATCCGGTGTAACAGAAGCCGCCGAGGAGGCTCAATACGCCGGTGACGAGACATGCATGGAATGTCACGAAGACATTTACGAAGGGTTCTGGAAAAACATCCATGGCATCAAAGGCGATCCGCGAACGCCGGCAGCCATGCACGCCGACTTTGTGTGCGAGTCCTGCCACGGGCCCGGTTCGATCCACGCCGAAGAAGGTGAAGGCGGAAATATTCTTGCCCTGACTGCCAAATCCCCGGAGTCTCCGACCCAGAAGAACGACGTCTGTCTGAGCTGCCACAGCAAGGGTAAAGTGGCCCGCTGGCAAAACAGCACGCACGATGTGCGCGCACTGGTCTGTGCGAACTGCCACAATGTCCATGGAAACAACCCTCAATACATGACAAAGCGAACCCAGACCGAAGTCTGCACACCCTGCCATCGGCAGATCACCCCCCAGCTGATGCTCCAGTCCCGCCATCCGATCCGGGACGGTAAAATCAAATGTTCCGACTGCCACAACACTCACGGCACTATTGCTGACAAGCTGGTGGACGCTCAATACGTCAATCTGAAATGTTTTGAGTGCCACGCCAAGACAAGAGGACCATACCTATGGGAACACCCGCCGGTGGTCGAGGATTGTCTCAGTTGCCACGTTCCCCATGGCTCCACCCATGCCTTTCTCTTAAACAGCCGGACACCTTATCTGTGTCAAAGATGCCACTCGAACGTAAACCACCCCAGTGAACTGCAAGCCAGAAACCGTCAGCAGGCCGGCCAGTCGGTTTATAGAACGCTGAGCAACAGGGGCTTTTACCGCGGGTGTTTGAACTGCCACAGCGCCATACACGGGAGCAATCATCCTTCCGGAAAAAGTTTGCTGCGATAAAATGATAGGTAGAGCGTCGATAACCAATGGACTCAAGTGAGGGGCTGATGATGAAAAAATATTTCTTACTACCTTTAGTGGCCGTGATGCACCTCTGCCTTTTAGCTCCCCATCTCTGGGCGGCATCCTCGACACGGCTGTTCGATATCCGATTCGGTCAGCACACCGGTTTCAGTCGCCTGGTTATCGATTCGGCCGGTGCCCGCCCGCTAAACATTGGGCCGGTATCGACCCAAGGGCTTCCCATTGTCTTCGATCAGATCGAGGTGGCCGGTGATAAAAATCGAATTTTCAGGGAAATGAGAGGGGCGGTTGCACGCGTGAGCCTTGATCAAGGGGACGGCCCAGCGGTCGTGTCGGTCATTTTCAAGCGCCCCAATACGCAAGTCAAATCTTTTTTCATGAAAGGCCGCTCTTCCGAACCGGATGCCTACCGTCTCGTTCTCGATTTTTACCCGGAAGGCAGCCGTACCGGCGGCTCCGGGACAACAGTTCCGCTGGTATCCGCGGTGGCTGCGTCACCCGCAGCGGCCGCATCGCCGGCAGTGGCCGCGACATCGACCACCCCGACGGTGATCGCAGCATCGTCGACAGTGCCGACATCACCCTCAGCAAAGCAGCCGACCAGCGCGCCGGCAAATGCCGCTGCAGCAGAAAGCAACGAGACGGCTGCGGCTGACGAAAACCAAAATGCACCGCCAACGCCGAATGCAAATGAAGACCCGGCGGAAAACGCCACCGAAACGATGTCTTTTGCAGACAAAATCTCCGGAGAGGCCACCTTGATTGTCCGACCCTATATTTCGGGCGATGACGAATCTTCAAACTTCACCCAGTATGGGGAGTATAACAATGTGACCGGTGCGTGGTCGATAAAGTATTCGGATCTGGAACGGTATTTTTTAAATACCGATGCCGCCAATATCGGGCAGGACAATCAATATTATTTTCTCGGTGGCGGTCGCTACGGCAAATATAAAATCGACCTGAGCTATGATGAAATTCCGCACAGGTACGCGTTCAACCAAAGGAGCCTCTATACCGGTATCGGATCGCAAAACCTGGCCTTGTCCGACGCCCTGCAAACCGATCTTCAGGGCCTGGCCGGCGATCCGATCGCCCAGGCCAACAGACTCAACGCGGCTTATGCCACAGCCAACATCGGAGACCCGAAGGTCCAAAGGAAAGACCTGGCATTGAACATGGATCTCGTGGCGCTCGATCCGTTCAGCCTGAGAGTCGAATTTGCCGGGGAAAAACAGGAAGGCACCCGGCCGCTGTTCGGCTCGTTCAGCCTGATCAATGCCCTGGAGCTTTTCGAGCCGGTCAATAATGAAACCTTCGATATGAAATTCATCGCTGAATATGCCAAAAAAGCTTACTTTCTCAACGCCACTTATTACTTTCAGAATTTCAAAAACAAGGTTGACACCCTGACCTTCGACAATCCTTTCCGCATTGACGACACCTTCGGCGGACCGTCCAATGGCCGGCTCGATTTGGCACCGGACAACAATTATCAGAACGTGTCGCTATCGGGTTCATACATGGATCTACCGTTCAGAACCCGCTTATCGGGAACAGCGGCCTGGGGCTGGATGAGCCAGGATGATTCGTTGATCCCCTTCACCACGAACACGGCACTGGCCCCTCCGACTGTTCCCGTCAATTACCCCAGCCTGGCGAGCCTTCCAACCCGCAAAGCGGATGTTAAGGTCAACACAGCCCTGTACCAGTTTGCCCTGTCCTCGAATCCATTGTCGTATATGCATGTCAAAGGAAAATTCCGCCATTACAGTTACGACAACAACACGAATCCGTTGGCCTTTCCCGATGGCTATGTCGACTCGGATACATTTCCGGTTACCGGCACACTACCGAATCCCATATCGACGCTCCCGTCGAGTTACAACACGACCAAAGCCGATATAGATGTGGGATTCGATGTCTGGACCCAAACCCGCCTCAATCTTAAGTATACCTATAACTTGACCAAACGGACAAACAGGGAGGTCGATCGGCAAAATGACAACATCTACGGTGCCTCGATCGATTCCAACCCAATCGATTGGCTCGGATTGAGGCTTGCTTACGATCGAACCGAAACCGATATCAATGAGTATGTGTATAACGTTTATCTGAAGGGCGGACAGGACCTGGAACAGTTACCGGCTTTGAGAAAATACGACCAAGCGGATGTGTCGCGCGACAGGCTTCGTTTCAGTACAAATCTCTACCCCACCGACCAGCTTACCTTTGGTGGGTCCTTTGTATACGGTCGCGATCGGTTCAAAGACTCTCCTTACGGATTGACCGGCAACAAATACTATTCTTTTTCGCTGGACGCCGGTTATGCTCTTACGGATAGATTGGATCTCAATGCCTTTTACGTCTACGAAAAGTATGACAACGAACAGATCGCCCAGGGCGGGTTCGATGAAAACAATGACGGCCTCCCAACGGTCACCGATTGGCTGGCCGAAGGCCAGGATGTCATTAATACCGTTGGTCTGGGTGTTAAATACGCAGTGATTCCCAAGAAGCTCGATTTTGACCTTTCCTACTCCTTCACCAAGACCGACGGTAAAATCGATTTCGCCATTCCCAATGGCGGGGTTGAAAACTTTGACACGGTGGATGACTCCAAACTGCATGCCCTGGACACCAGGCTCACGTACAATCTCTTTAAAGGATACTATTTCATTCTCGGTTACTACTGGGAACGGTTCGACTACGACGACTACAACAAGCAAGGGTTCTCCAATGTGCCGACGGACGCCACCGGTGCATATAACGGGGCCCTGCTCTCCGATTCACTCTGGGAACCCTACAACGCATATTATATCTACACCAACATTGCAGTTAAGTTCTAACCCGAAAATTTCCTGTAAGCATTCACAGGGCACCGCATCTGCTATGTTGTCGGTCACTTGAAGTACAAAAGTACGTCTGCGCGCCCGACGCCTTGCACCTGCGGCACCCTGTAAACGCTTACATTTCTGTGGTCTGAAGCACATCAGACGTTGCGACCCTGTGAACGGATACAATTTCCTTTACTTCGTATTTCTGCCCCGTTTTACTAAATATAACACCAGCAGGCGGCTGCGAGCCGCCTGCTGGTCTTATCCGGTTCAGCCCGGAAATTTCACCAAATGGGGGCTTCCCTGGGCAAGGCACTTCGAGTGCGAAGCTGTAGTCCTTCTACCGCGAGTCTCGAGTAATCACGCCATGGCGTAGCCATGGAAGTCTCCGTTTGGCCCGAAGGGTGAAATCTTTTCAGCGCTTCATCAGATCTACAGCGTTACAGGTTGCACTCTGGCTGAATATTTCACAATTATCATTAGCCCCCTATTGGTGTTTCTTCTCAGCCACTCGCTGAAAATATTTCATGAAATGTTCGGGTTAGGTGAGCTCTTTGGCTGTCTCGTTAACGGCGCGCACCAAATCGTCGATGGCACTGTGAATGCCTTCACTGACAGAACCGCCGGATTCCTGAGGTCCACCGGACTTTTCCCTAACCACTGCTTTGAGTTCTTCCAGGCGTTTAACCTTTTGCTCGTATGCCGTGCGTTGCTCTTCTCCCATCCCTTCTGTTTTTTCGGAATAAATCTGTCGGATGAGATCATCGGCCTCAGCCACTACCCGATCTATTTCGCTGGGTTTGAATTCCATCTATCTTTCCTCCTTTCCTCTCCCTGGCAAACCGTGACTTCCTAAATGGACCGGAAAGCTATCATATCCGTTATTAATGTCTTATAGTGGATAAGATAAGTCTGAATCGTAAAATGAAAAGCATTCGCCCAAATATTCGGCGCACAGATTAAGAATTGACACCTTCTGCATTTTCCCATTTAATCGAATGAGTGCCTGGCAACCAATAAAGGGCGGGAACGATGCAGCATTGTTATAGTGGTCGTTAAAAAAAATCTGTTATACGAACGTTTTTTTCTACAACCACTGATGCCACCCTTCCGTATTTCGGAATTTATTTTTGAAACGCGGTAAATATTCAGCAGGCCGACTTTAGTCCCTCGCTCCGTTCAGAATCCAAGAGGTTCAAAATGCATCACCAAACTTTGATTCAAGATCTCGTCCGAAACCCGGCCATCCAGGATTACATCGTCTCCTTCAATAAAGGTGAAGTTCTGTGCGTCGAAGGCGCTGACACCAAGGACCTGTTTATTCTCCTTTCAGGCACACTGGAACTTTTCAAGGGGAGCAACAAAATTGCCGAGATATCCAGGGAAGGAGCCCCGGTGGGTGAAATCTCGTTTCTGCTCGGGTCGAAAAGAACCGCGACGGTTAAGGCGCTTACGGACGCGGAGGCCGTTCGGATTCCCCAAGCCAAACTGGAACAGGAGCTCAAAAATTTCCCCTCGCTGATGTGGCTGATTGCCGAATTTTTAGCCCGCCGCCTGGATGCACGCACAGAGACCCTGCACGCCCTCAAAGAATTCTGCGACCAACTGCCGGACGCTGTGGTCGCCGCCAAGAAAGACGGAAACATTATCGCCTGGAACCGCGCGGCTGAAACCCTGTTCGGATGCGGCTGGACTGAAATGGAAAAGGGCTCGATGGCGGCGCTCTACGATAATCCGGATCAGTTCAGCAAGGTACTCGACGGATTGAAACAGCCCGACAGTGTACAGGGAAGAAATCCTCAAGGTAAAGCATCCCGTAAAGGGAGATCGCTATATTGCCACCAATCTGAGCTTGCTCACCGACAGCCAGGGGCGCTCCGACGGCGTCCTGGCAATGAGCCGGGATGTGACCGACATCCAGAGGATAAAGCGAAGATATCAGCGCTTCCGTTTGTGGTTCATTCCCCTGCTGATCGCCCTGAGCCTCGGCACCGCTGCCTTTTTTTATGCTTCGCCCCAATTTCTGGAAGATAAAAAAATCGTCAGCATCAAGCAGCAGGCACTGCGCGACCAGATCGCCAACGATTACCTGCTATTAAAGTCGATCCTGAAAGAAGCATTTGCTTCCAGGGACCGCGAAAAAGCAAACCAGGCCATGTCGGAATTCTTCCGGCTTCAAAAGGATGCGTTGGCGCCCTACCGTGGTGTTGTCTTGCTGGGGACGGATAAAAGGATCTTTGCCGCATTTGCCATGGATGAGAAAAAGAAACTGGATGGTATCATCGGCAGCAGCTACGCCGGCGTTCCGTTTACAGGAGAGGAGGATTCCCATCATAGCGTTCTGTCGTTATATTGGGCCGATGATCAACAGTCACTCGGACAGAAAGGCATCGAGGTTGCCTTTAGAATTGTCGAGAACGAGATCGCGGCCGGGTGGCTGATATTACAGATGGACGCAGACCGACTCGCCGATGATTTCGATGCTGACGTGGAAACATTGAGAATATTCAGATTTTAATGGGTGTAAACATAAACATTTGAATATAGATCACCTTGACCTCTGCCGGATAAGCACTTAATTATGTTTTATTCGATATCGTCATGGGGTGTATTCACCTGAACAATAGTGACCCCGGTGATCATTAGTTTCCACCACGGCTTGAGCCAACGCGAATAATCCGATTCTTGCGTGGAACCTCATGGTGAGGCCAGTGTCGCATAAATCTCTATCCAACCTGCATTATGGAAAGACATTCGGGCGGTAAACTCAAGATCGATTAAACTGAAATTTAATCGGAAGGCTCAACTGCCGGCAAGGTTGGGGCAATTTGAGCAGAAGAAATCCTTGATACTATTTTTACCGACAATTTCGCTCATAACACGGAAGGTAAAACCTGTGGTGACATCATGGCTAAATTTTTCGAGGTGATGCCCTTTCTCTGCAATGTGTTAATCATTCTGCTTTTCCCACTCTTCGATACTTATGCTGGCGAATCGACAGTCGTGACAGACGGCCGCCTGTCGGAGAATCAACCGATTACAATCAACGCGCAGAGGGAGCCATTGGCAAAGGTTTTGGAAACAATCGGCGGGCAAACCGGGTATGCATTCAGCATCGATGTCGAGTGGAAAGCCTATCCTGTGAGCATCTCTCTCCATCAAACGCCGCTTCACAAAGGTCTGAAACGCATTCTGGCTGACCTGAACAACGTGATCATTTATGAATCGAATAATAAGGTAAAAATCATTATACTTGGAAGGATCGAACCGGGTAAGAGGGTTCCCGTATCCGGAGCGGCGCCCAAATATCAACCCACCCCAGCGTATCAACAACCCGGGCCGAAATCTGAGCCAGAACCGGAATCAGAGGAACCGGATGAGCCGCCGGAATCTGAAACCGCTCCGGAAGTCGAAAAAAAGGAAACGACCGAGGCCGATTCCAGCGCAGCCGACGACGGTGAGAAAACGGAGGAGCCTGCACCAGAAGAAACCGTAGAAGAGAGTGCGGCAGAAGATAAAGCGCCGGCAGAAAACGCCCCGGAAGCGCCGGAAACGCCCGCTGAAGTTAAAGACGAATCTCCCGACGCCGATACCGCCCCAGACAAACAGAGCGGCGGTTAAACCAAATAGGTTCATCCCATTTCACCCATAGTGGTCATAACTTACAATCGGGTTGCCGCTGTTCTTTCCCAAGGCTGCCTAATGCCTTCAGACAATACCCGCTTTCGCTGCTGATCATTCCCTCCGCTCTGGAACAGCATTTGCGGGAAATTCTTCCCGACTCCTGAAATGTTTATCAGCGCGAAAATCTTCACTTGATATTGGCGCAACGCACTAGTGTTGTGTCCTATATATAATTTACAAAACCCGGATGGATTTTAAAGTTTATCCCAATCTTTGAACAATCCATATAAATCCCAAATAACAAAACACATATTCCAAATAAATCTTAAAATACAATGGATTAAATTCCAAACCTGCTTGAATCATTAGAAATTCGAATTTGGATATTGTTTGCTATTTGTTTGTTGATGCTTGTCATTTTTGCGATCATGGGTGCAAAAGAGTTTTAAATATCCATCGCTATTTTATTAATATATTTTTGGAACACGACACCAAAAGTGGTTTCAAAACCTTAGATCACGCCCAGGTGCAAGGCGTGGGCCGACGAAAAAACGCAGCATACATGGGTATGCGAGTATTTTGAGGAGGACCACAACACCGCAATTGGGTGTTAGATGGGGTTTTGCATCCACTTTTACTGACTCTGCGATTTCTTCAACGCCTCATCGATGATCACTTTAAAGCCATTAAAAGAGCGGTCCCGCAACAGTTTACCGTTGATAAATACCGCCGGTGTTCCCCGCACGCCGGCTTTACGACCATCGACGGTGTCCTGCTGAATCTGATTCGCAATCTCAGGCGTCTTCATTTTCTGTTCGAATTCTGTCTGATCTAACTTCATTACAATAGCGATATCGTTGATCTTCTTGTCGTTCAGGCTTTTATAGTTCTTGAACAACAAATCATGAAATTCCCAGAACTTGCCTTGGTCACCGGCAGCGAGGGCCGCTGTGGCTGCTTTCATGGCATTTTTGTGGTTGCGGAGCGGAAAGTTTTTGAAGACTATTTTCACTTTATCAGGGTACGTCTCGAGCACCTGCTCGAGTAGCGGCACAAGTTGTGCGCAGTACGGTCACTCAAAATCGCTGAAAACGGCAATGACCACCGGCGCGTCGTCAACGCCCTTATAGGGGGAGCCGGACACATTGATTTGCTGGATGAAATCGAGAGCCACGATCTGAATTTTTTTATCTTGCGCACTCTTGAGAATGAAGCACATTACCTTGCGGGCCAGCGGTGATTTTATCCACGTGGGTGCCGACGGTAATTGAATCGATCAGGGTGCCGTTGCCGGAATAGATCTGAACAACCCCATCATCGGTCAGAATAAACAGCTTCTGCCAGTCCGGCGTTACGGCCACATCGACAGGCGTCGTCTTCATATCGAGGGTTTGCTTGATGGCCCATTCGACCTCAGCAATTGCAAAATTAGAGTTAACGAACAGCGCGGCAACCGCCAATAGTATCGCCGGAATCAATGGTGACCTTTTCGTTTTTAATTGTTCCATCTGCAGCTCCTTTTGCGAGTAAACGTGAAAAATAGTCGTATGGGTATAATACACACATCTGATCTACCAACCACCCCTTACTATTGATTGTTGACCCGGTCTGTATTAAAATAGTCGATTCGTGTTAACGTTGCATTGCGGTCAGAAGTTGATATACTCTCAAGGTCCTTAGAAGATGCATCAATTATTGATCTCCGCCTTAGCGCTGATTGTAGTATACGGCTTCGGCACGCCATTGCAAACAGTTTCGGCAGATTCCGGCACCAAGCGCTGGGGCATTGTAACCAAGACGCCGGTTGAGGAAGGGAATACCGTCTCGCCGGAGGCCGAAAAATCGGCCGTGACCCCGGACGGTCCTGCCACTGACGCGGTTACAGTGCCGACCGTCCCCGGCGATCAGAAACAAGGAAGTCCAACCACGACGCCCGGCACATCAGACGCCAAGGAGAGCGCCGTTCAAAAGGCACCCGAAAACAAGACGATGAAGACGGGGTCGCCCGCAAAAACAACGGATTCAAAATCGCAGGATTCAGCATCGAAACCGGAGCAGCCGGAGCAGAAAAAAATCAAATGGGACAATGAAAACCAGAAAAAAGTCTGTGAAAATTATTTGCAGCAGTTGCAGGCCCAATTCCTGAAAACCCGCCATTACTCCATCCAGGGTGTCCCGTGCAAAACGGCTGACCATGCCGAGGAATTTTTGCAGGTAGCGGACAAATGTGAAAATGAGTGCCCGAAAGGTCTGGTAGAAAGAAGTGGTTATTCGAGCCGCATCATGCGGAATATCAAATTCTTGCGCAAATCGGGCAACGATCAGTGCGACGACACCCTTCCGCTAACGAAGACCGCCCCCAAACCAACGACAGCACCCCAACCCAAAAACTGATCTCCAATTGGCGGCCCACCCTCAAGCACGGCCGCGGCGCAGTTGCGATTCCTTAATCCAACAATAAGCCACGGGCACCACTAACATCGTAATCACTTCAAGCGTCATGCCGCCGAATGTCGGAATGGCCATAGGCACCATGATGTCCGACCCGCGACCGGTGGATGTCAGCACCGGGATGAGGGCCAAAACGGTGGTGGCGGTCGTCATCAAGCATGGTCGAACCCGGCGCTGACTGGCCGCTAATGTGGCCTCACGCACATCTGCCGCGGTTTCGATACGACGTTCGGAGAACGTGGTTTTAAGATAAGTGGCCATCACGACACCGTCGTCGGTGGCAATGCCAAAAAGTGCCAGGAAACCGACCCAGACCGCCACGCTGAGGTTAATGGGGTGGACCTGGAACAATGCGCGCATCGATACCCCGAACAAGGAAAAATCGAGAAACCAGGGCTGGGCGTACAGCCAGAGCATGATGAATCCGCCCGCCCAGGCCACCGAGACGCCGGCGAACACCAATGCGCTGGTCGAGACCGAGTTGAACTGCAGGTACAGGATGATGAAAATAATGATGAGCGCCAGCGGCAATATGACGGTCAGCCTTTTTTGGGAACGAACCTGGTTCTCGTAGGTCCCGGTAAATGCATAGCTGACACCGGCCGGCAGGTTCAGTTCACCGCTGTCAATTTTTTGCGTAAAGATAGTCGCGGGCTTCTTCGACAACGTTCGTTTCGGCGTACCCGGGTATCTTGTCGAACAACACATAGCCCACGAGAAAGGTAAGGAAAAATCGAGAAACCAGGGCTGGGCGTACAACCAGAGCATGATGAATCCGCCCGCCCAGGCCACCGAGACGCCGGCGAACACCAAAGCGCTGGTCGAGACCGAGTTGAACTCAGCACGTAGATCAGTATGATTTTTGATTGAAACGATCAAAAACCATAAAACTGATCGCTTTCAAAGTGCCAGAACAACTTTATGGGTTCAGTTGAACCCATACTGCTCTAGTTTCAACTCCGGGGGAGTACATCATGGCCAACCAGCAGCAATATCCCGACCTAGATGGTGATGACATCATCATGCCGGGCACTGTTGATCGCAATGAAAAAACCGTTCGCAAGGGCTTCTGGTCGAAGCTGAAGCGCAATCTTGCCCGTGTCCCGCTGGCTGATCAGGTCGTGGCTGCCTACTACGCAGCGTTTGATCCTGCCACCCCGTTTCGCACCAAAGCCATGCTGTTGGCGGCACTGGCCTATTTCGTCATGCCGTTCGATGTGATTCCCGATTTCATTCTGGGCTTCGGGTTTACCGATGACATGACGGTCTTGCTGACAGCTTTCGGACTGATCCGCACCCACGTAACCGACGCCCATCTTGAACGTGCCAAAGAGACAGTTGAAAAACTGCGCGCCGAAGCAAAAAATACCAATTAGTGCTGTCAGCCCTGGTGGGTTCGCTGCTTTTCCGGATCATGGATCGGCATGGCAACCACTGTTGCGGTCGTGGCAATATCGCCGCCCGCCACATCCAGTTTTGTACCGGGCTGTGCAGCCTCCGGTAAGACGTGCGCCAGGGCCAGTGATTTGCCCAGCCGGTGCGAGAAACACGGGCTGTTGACCACGCCAACCACCGACCCGTTTGCCGACAGCTCTTCTCCTCCATTGATCATGTCATCATGATCGATCACCAGGCTGACATTGTTGACCTTCTCGCTGCCTCGGGCGCCGCCAGCGCCTCACAACCCCGGTAACCGGTTTTGGATTTGCTGACGGTGAAGCCCAGGCCGACTTCGTAAGGTGTGTGATCAGTGGTCATGTCGTACCCGTAAAACAACAGTCCCGCCTCAATGCGAACCTTGTCCAGGGCCGTGAAAGAACACGGCATCACACCTGCTTCGACCAACCGGTCCCAGATATCGCCAATGACAGCCGCATCCGCAAAGATTTCATAACCCCGCTCACCGGAATAGCCGGTGCGCGAAATGCGGCAGGGATGGCCAAAAATGTTTGCCGCCGTGTGATGGAAGTAAGCCAGTCCGGTCAGGTCCACATCGCAATGAGCATCCAGTATTTGCAATGAGCCGGGCCCTTGCACCGACAGATCATGCAAGTCGTCGGTAAACCGCACGGTGACGGATTTACCGGCAGCCGAGGCCTCCAGCAGGCCCATCGTATCGCCGGAGCCATGCACGATCATCCATTCATCACCACCATTGTTGTAGACAATCGCATCGTCAGCCATGGTACCTGCATCGGTGAGAACCGAGAGATAGGCCGCCTCGCCCTCGGCAATGCGGCTCATGTCACGGGTGGTGAGATGGTCCAGAACCGCCGCCGCGTCGACGCCGGAAACAATGACCTTCTTTAACGGCGACATATCAAACATGCCGACGCGTTCGCGCACCGCATCATGCTCGTCATTGGGGTCGGTTGTGTAAGTCCACGCGGTTCCCATGCCGTTCCAGTCTTCAAGACCCGAGCCGAGCGCAGTGTGGCGTGACGCGAGAGCCGAGGTGCGGCTTAGTTCTTCAGTCATTGTTATCTCCGATTTCGTTTAAACCTGTTCGCCCCGGCCCGGCCTGACATGCGTACAACCAGACTGACCTCAAAAACCAGCGTCACCGGAGCAAACAGCGCCAATTGACAGTTTCTATTCGAAAAACCCATCTGAAAATCGAATAGTTTTGCACTTACCGGCTAACAGAATTATACGTTGGCAATGAGGTTCCGGCATTTCGACAACCTGCGTGTCTTCAACATCGTGGCAAACCACGGCAGCTTTTCTTCCGCTGCAGAAGAACTGCACCTGACCAAGGGTGCCGTCAGCCACCAGATCAGGCAGCTGGAAGCAGAGCTGGGGTTTGATTTGTTCAAGCGGCTGCCGCGCGGCATTTCACTCACACCAAAAGGCCAGGAGCTTCTGGTCGCGACGCAATCGGCGTTTGACGGCCTGGAAAAAAAGATCGACGAACTCCGGCAGTCAAAGTCGCGCACATTGACCATCGGGGTCACAACCTACTTCGCCTCGCGCTGGCTGTCTCCGCGGCTGATGGATTTCATGCGCGCTCATCCCGATATCCGCCTGCGCGTGCAACCGATGATTGACCTGCACAACCTCAAGGCAGAAGGCGTGGACCTTGCCATCCGCTGGGGCAACGGTGCCTGGAACGACGTCAAGATTGAGAAGCTGTTTGCCTGTCCGGCCTGGCCGTGCGGAGACGCTATGGCTTTGAGCCAGGCCCGGGATCTGGGTTTGGAGACAGCGTTCGAAAATTTTACGCTGCTGCGCGACCGGGAAGACAGCACTGCCTGGTCACAGTGGTTCGAGGCCGCCAGCCTGACAAACATGGGCCGCACCGATACCCTGATCATCCCGGATCCCAACGTCCGGGTGCAGGCCGTCATTGACGGTCAGGGCGTGGCGCTCAATGACATGCTCGTGGAAGCCGAGATGCAGGCCGGCAGGCTTCACCGGTTATCCGATGTCGAGCTTGCCGACTTCGGTTATTATCTGGCCTTCCCGTCCGACGCCATGTCCAACCCGGACGTGGGAGCCTTTGCGGACTGGCTGAAACAGGCGGTCTAAAGACAACACAGGGGCAGTGCACAATATGTTACTCAGACGCTGTGAAAATCATACACTTTGTCTAGGGTCCTGACCCTAAGGCGTCACGATCACCTTGCCGCGCACTTCGCGCCGGGCAATGGCCAGCAGGGCATCGCTGGTTTCGGCCAGCGGGTAAACCTTGTGAATGTGCGGTTTGATCTTGCCTTCCACAACCCAATCCAGAAGCTGGGCCATGTTTGCCCGGTGCCGTGCAGGCTCGCGCACCAGGTGATCGCCCCAGAACACACCAACGATCTGGCATCCCTTTAACAAGGCAAGGTTCAGAGGAATCTTGGGAATCCCGCCGCCGGCAAAGCCCACCACCAGGAATCGGCCCTTCCAGCCTATTGCCCGCAATGCCGGTTCGGCCAGGTCTGCTCCAACCGGATCATAGATCACGTCGACGCCCTTGCCGTCGGTCAGTTCCTTCAGGCGCACCTTCAAGTCCTCATCCGTGTAATTCAGCGTTTCGTCTGCGCCCAGCCCGCGGCAGAACTCAAGTTTGTCGTCGGATGATGCACACGCGATCACCCTTGCGCCCATGGCCTTGCCGATCTCAACCGCCGCCTGCCCGACACCACCCGATGCGCCCAGCACGGCAAGTGTTTCACCCGGCTGCAGGTCAGCACGATCCTTCAGTGCATGCAGCGATGTGCCATAGGTCACGATGAGACCGGCTGCAGTGATAAAATCAAGCCCGTCAGGCATCGCAATAACGGCTTCCTGCGAGATGGCGATCTCGGCCCGCACACCGCCCCACATGGAGTAGGCCATGACCCTGTCGCCAACCTGAAGGTTCTCAACCCCTTCGCCAACGGACTTCACTTCACCGGCAATTTCGGCTCCCGGGGAGAACGGCAGATCAGGTTTGAACTGGTATTTATTTTGGATAATCAGTGTATCAAAAAAGTTCAGCCCAGCCGCCCTGACTGCAACAACAACTTCTCCGGGCCCGGCAACGGGGCTTTCAATATCGGCCACTTCAAGTGTTTCCGGGCCTCCAAATTGCGTACACAGAACAGCTTTCATCAGGTCTCTCTTGTCGTGGTTTCGTCGTGTTGAGTTACATTACAATTACATCGTCAGATGCCTGCTGCCAAATTACTGTCCAATTTGCCAAGCAGTTGTTAAGTCATTGACGGTCAGTGCTGGAAATTTCCAAAATTTGCATTTAGGTTACGGCAGGTTGCGCGCAGTTCGTCAAGCTGCGAGAACGGACGACGAGGCATTTCGAATTCATGAAGGTAGACATGTTGCAAAGCAGTTTTTTTAGAAATTCCACCATGCTGGCCATTTCCGGCGCGCTGTGCGGTCTTATGTTAAGTCCGGCGCTCGCGGAGGATCCGAAGTTCATTGAGGAATTCAATGACTGGTCGGCTTACTCTTACAAGGCCGGCGGCGGCCAGGTTTGCTATGTCGTCTCGCAACCCAAGGACTCAGAGCCAAAAAATGTGCGGCGCGACAAGGTATTTTTCCTGGTCCAGCATCGCCCGAAGGACAAGGTGAGATCCGAGGTTTCAACCATCATCGGGTATAAATTCAAATCCGGCAGCATGGCCAAGGTCACTATTGACGGCAACGAGTTGACGCTGTTCACCAATGGTGACGGTGCCTGGGCTGAGTCCGGGTCGGTTGACCGCAAGATTGTGGCATCAATGAAAGCTGGCAAATCCATGGTGGTGACCGGCACATCCTCGCGTGGCACCAAAACAACCGACCGCTATTCCCTGTCCGGCATAACGGCCGCAATGAGCAAGATCGACAGCATCTGCAAATAGACTGTTCAGCCAGGTTTATGGGTTCAGTTGAACCCATGTTGTTTTAAAGCCGTATCGATTTGCCGCATTCACCGTATGCTCGAAACCTGCTGCAGGGTCTCGCGCCACTCACCGGTATGTGCTATTGACCCGCGCCATGAGTATATCGCTGGACATAGATCATCGCGCAACCAACGCTGCCGCTGCCGGCCGGCCTGCCGCAGGGCTGCCGGTGCGCAAATCACTGGTTGGTCTGACCCAGCAGGACCTGCTGGCAGCTTTGTCCGAAACCGCCATACCTGAGAAACAACGCCGCATGAGGGCGTCCCAATTGTGGAACTGGTTGTATGTCCGCGGCGCCAGTGATTTCACCGAGATGACGAGCATTTCAAAGGAATTGCACGGCGAGCTGGCGGACATGTTCGACATTTCACGGCTCGAGATCGTCACTGAACAGATATCCAGCGACGGGACCCGGAAATGGCTGTTGCGATTGCCCGCCGATGAACTGGGCCGCCGTCATGAAGTTGAAACGGTTTACATCCCCGAAGAAAACCGCGGCACATTGTGTATTTCCAGTCAGGTCGGCTGCACTTTGACCTGCACATTTTGTCACACCGGCACCCAGACGCTGGTCAGAAACCTGACAGCGGGCGAGATCGCGGGACAGGTACTGGTCGCCCGCGATCGCCTCGGAGAATGGCCACACCTGATTGCAAATGCCGAAAACGCACCTGCCCGCGGCCGTTTCATCACCAATGTGGTTTTCATGGGCATGGGAGAGCCGCTGTACAATTTCGACAATGTGCGTGACGCGGTTGATGTCATTTCCCACGGCGACGGGCTGTCCGTTTCCAAACGCAGGATTACCCTGTCCACCTCCGGGGTGGTGCCGGAAATCGTCCGCGCCGGTGAAGAGATAGGGACCATGCTGGCCATCTCCCTGCACGGCACAACGGATCAGATCCGCAATGAACTGGTTCCGCTCAACAAGAAATATCCGATCAGCCAGTTGCTGGACGCCTGCCGTAATTACCCCGGCCTGTCCAATGCCAAGCGAATTACATTTGAGTACGTGATGATCAGAGGTGTCAACGACACCGCTGAAGATGCCCGCCGGCTCGTTCAACTGTTGAAAGGCATCCCGGCCAAGGTCAATCTGATACCGTTCAATCCGTGGCCCGGGACAAAGTATGAGTGTTCGGATTGGGAACAGATTGAAGTGTTCGCGCGCATCGTGCTCAAGGCCGGTTATTCCAGCCCCGTGCGTACACCGCGCGGGCGCGATATTCTTGCTGCCTGCGGCCAGCTCAAGTCAGCCTCACAGAGGTTGAAAAAATCCGAGCGGGACGCCCTCCAGGCGGCGGCCAACTGAGCAACATGGGTTCGGTAGAACCCATAAAGTTGCTCTAACATTTTGAAAGCGATCAGGTTTATGCTTTTTGGTTGATTAACCAAAAATCACCCGATTGGTTTTACCGTCGCCTCAGGACCCACTCGATCGCCTGTTCCAGTCTGTCGTCACCCCAGAACAACTCACCGTCAGGAGTGATGAACGTGGGAGCGCCGAAAATCCCCTTCTGCTCGGCTTCCACTCCACGATCGACAAGCGCTTTCTTGTTTTTGGCCGTCACTGCGCGCTTCACCCAATACGCAGGGTTGTCGACCAGCCCCTCGAGCACATTGAGAACGGTTTGCTTGTCGGAAATATCCTGGCCGAGGCCGAATTCCTTATGAAACACCCTCCTGCAGAACGCCGGCAACCAGTCCTCATCACGTCCCACCAACGCTACTCTGGTGGCAAGCAGGCCGAACTGCGGAAACTCGTCCGGTCGGTTGAAACCGAGATTGTGGCGTTTGCACAACCGCTCGACGTCGCGCCACATGTATTTGCCCTTGAGCGGATACAGATTGAACGGTGATGTCGACCAGCCGTGTTTCTGAAAAACCGGGCCAAGCAGGAATGGCATCCAGCGTACTTTGATACCGGCTGAATTCATCCAGTCTTCAAGCCGCCCGGCCGATACATACGCATACGGGCTGGCAAAATCGAACCAGAACTCCAGTTCAGAAGAAGTCATGAAATTGCGCCTCAGCTATGGCATGTCTCACAAAATCGTTTGCGATTTTTGCGAATGAAGACATGCGAGAACAAAAGATTAGAGCGCGGCTTTGAAACAATCAAAACCTGAATAGCTCTTGAGCACGGCAAGCAGAGTGTTCATCGCAATTGCGATGGTCATCCCGCTACAAACCCAGGGAAGTGATCAGATAAATGCCATTGATCATTCGATCAGAGCTCATGTCGACCAAGGATCACAACATCAAAGCACAAAGGCAGCTCCTTTCAGGAGCTGCCTTCTCGATGTCTGCAATCGGTCACGGGACCTGAACACCAGCCAATTAGCTGACGATCACCTTGGCACCAATCTTGACCCGCTTGTGCAGATCAATGACCTCTTTGTTCAGCATGCGAATGCATCCGGAAGACTGGGCTGTGCCAATGCTGGCCGGCGCGTTGGTACCGTGAATCCGATACAGCGTATCCTTGCCGCCCTGGAACAGGTACAGGGCCCGGGCGCCAAGCGGATTGTTCGGACCACCTTCCATGCGCGCCGGCAGGGTGCGTCCATACTTCTTCTTTTCACGCTCGATCATTTCTTTTGGCGGATGCCAGGCCGGCCATTCAGCCTTGCGCGCAATACTTGCAGCACCAGACCAGGTGAAGCCCTGGCGGCCAACGCCAACGCCATATTCTATGGCCTTGTTGTCGGCGAGTACGAAGTACAGCTTGCGTTTACGGGTGCTGATAATAATCGTGCCTGGCTTTTCAGACGACTTGTAACTGACAGTCTGCTTTGCCCCGGTACCCGGAACCGGAGCGGTTAAAAAGTGTCCCACCACCACTACTGCTGCGCCCTGCAGTGTTGAAGTTGAAACGCGTGCGGCTTTCAGCAAGTGCGCCGGTTGTTGTGGCGGCCAGGGCAGCCAGACTTGATATAAATGTGCGGCGATCCATTTTCATGATCTCCTATTTGCATGTTCTGATGAACAGTGATTTGATTGGAGCACACTCTACAATTTCAAGAGTGCCGTTACAAAGGGGAAGCCAGCAGTTTTCAAAGCAAAAAACGCCCTAGAACTGCCAATCGCTTGCGCACATTGGGAGCTACAAGTTGAGATGAGAAATCTGTCGTAACCTGGTGCGACAAATACGGTAGCAAGACAATGAGCTGAGCCTTGAGCCCCGTCCAATCGTCACCTTCGGAAAAGACAGTGCCGGCAGGCAACACAAGGGCGTCGTTTTCTTCAATACGCGCACTCAGAAATATATCCGTGCACGCATAATCACGATTCTCCCCAACTGCGCTGTCATCAGACACAACAATCGAAATGTCGGACGCCTGGACCGGGTCAATCAGAAGCCCCAGGCAAGGCTTTGCAATCACTGCAATGAGCAGCGCAGCAACCAGCATGCGTGATAAAAGGCCTCGATACATGTGAGAAAAACTCCTCAACTTCTCGCGACGTAATATCCTCGAATTTGCCCTGCGAATCAACAGTCCGCAGTTCACCAGAACGTGAACGGAATCTGCGCAGGGCGGCGAAACCAGCTAGGGCGGCGGCCGGCAGGTAAAACCTGATGACCGCCACCTTCGTGTTACACATCGGCTATTTGCGATTCTGTCTGTTTTCAATCAGATCATCGACCACTGCAGGTTCTGCCAGCGTGGACGTGTCGCCCAGGCTTGAGAAATCATCCTCGGCAATCTTGCGCAGAATTCGCCGCATGATCTTGCCCGATCTGGTCTTCGGCAATCCGGGCGAGAACTGAATTTTGTCAGGTGATGCAATTGGCCCGATTTCGGAACGCACGTGACCGACAAGCTGCTTTTTCAGATCATCCGACGGTGCCTGTCCCGCCATCAAGGTGACATAGCAGTAAATACCCTGGCCCTTGATATCATGCGGATAACCGACAACTGCGGCTTCAGAAACCGCGTCATGGGCGACAAGTGCCGATTTCAACCTCGGCGGTTCCCATGCGATGCCCGGACACGTTGATGACGTCATCCACACGGCCGGTAATCCAATAATACCCGTCCTTGTCGCGCCGGCATCCGTCACCGGTGAAGTACTTGCCCTTGTAGGTCGAGAAATAAGTCTGAATGAAGCGTTTATGGTCACCATAGATCGTACGCATCTGGCCGGGCCATGAATTGGTCAGGCACAGATTGCCGTCTGCCACCCCGTCCAGCACGCCGCCTTCATTGTCGACCAGTTGCGGCTGCACACCAAAGAACGGCCGTGTGGCCGAACCCGGCTTCAGATTGGTTGCGCCCGCCAAGGGAGTAATCATGATGCCGCCGGTCTCCGTCTGCCACCAGGTATCCACAATCGGGCACTTCTTCTTGCCGACTGCGTTGTAATACCATTCCCATGCTTCCGGGTTGATCGGCTCACCCACAGACCCGAGCAGTCGCAGATCTTTCAGCGATGCTCGGTTTACATAATCGTCACCTGCTCCCATGAGAGCCCGTATCGCGGTTGGCGCGGTGTAAAAGATATTGACCTTGTGCTTGTCACAAATATCCCAGAACCGCCCGGCATCCGGGTAAGTCGGTACACCTTCAAACATCAGCGATATCGCACCATTGGCCAGCGGTCCGTAGACGACGTAGCTGTGTCCGGTAACCCAGCCAATATCGGCAGTACACCAGTACACGTCATCTTCATGATAATCGAACACATATTCATGCGTCATCGATGCCCACACGAGATACCCGCCAGTTGTGTGCAGTACGCCTTTGGGTTGACCCGTAGAGCCTGAAGTATACAGGATGAAAAGCGGGTCCTCAGCCTTCATTTTTTCGGGCGGGCACACGGGCTTGGCCGCAACCATGGCTGAGTGATACCAGACATCGCGGCCTTCAACCCAGCCAACCTGGCCACCGGTCCGGCGTACCACCAGCACTTTCTTGACCTTGAAGCCAGCCTTGGTGGCGATCTCGATGGCCTTGTCGGTGTTGGCTTTCAGCGGGACCGGTTTGCCGCCGCGCAGGCCCTCATCCGCCGTAATCACAAACGTGGATTTACAGTCGACAATTCTGCCTGCCAGCGCATCCGGCGAAAATCCGGCAAACACAATCGAATGAATTGCCCCGATCCGCGCGCATGCCAGCATGGCATAGGCTGCTTCCGGGATCATCGGCATGTAAATGGTGACGCGGTCACCCTTCTTCACACCGTTTGCCTTCATCACATTGGACAGTCGGCAAACCTGCTCATAAAGCTCGTTATAGGTGATCTTCTTGTCGTCAAACGGATTATCGCCTTCCCAGATAATGGCCGTCTGGTTTCCACGTTTCTTGAGATGCCGGTCAACGCAGTTATAGCAGACATTGGTGATGCCATCTTCAAACCACTTGATCGATACGTTACCGGTGAAACTTGTGTTCTTGACCTTCTTGTACGGCTTGAACCAGTCAATGCGCTTGCCGTGCTTGCCCCAGAATTTGTCAGGGTCCTTTACCGACTGCTTGTACATTTTCAGATAGCCGTCATTGTCAATGAGGGCATTCTTTTTCCAGGCGGCCTGGACCTTGTATGTTTTTTGCTGACATGAGCGCTGTTCTCCCTACCAAGTCATATGCGTGCGCGAAATTTATCGTATTATGCGAAGTACCTTGCCCGAGGGCAATGCGTCTTCCGTTCTAGATGGACGAGGCTCAGGGCCCCGATATCAGGCCAGTCGCCAGATCCAGTACTTTCTTGCGATATACGATTTCAGAATTATCCAGAATGTAGCGGGCAAGTGCCTGACCTCCCGCCCAGGCAAAAGCCCGGAATGGCGGCGGCAGACCCATTTCGCCCAGTTCTTCTTCTGTCTTCTGCCACAACGGCACAGCCTCATGGGCAATATGCAAGGCAATTTCCGGCACCAGCGGCACCGGCATCAACATGGTATTCCAAACAATGAAATCGTGCCATTCACTTGCTGACAGGTGGAGAGGTCAACCCGCCCATGCGGCACACCTCCAGCCATTCATCATGAAGAACCGGCTGAACCGACAGACGCATTGATGTCACCAGGGACATCTTCTCAAGTTTGGGATTGGCTTTCACATCAGCCAGGGATACCGGGTTCGGCATTTCCATGACCGCTTTCACATCCACGCACTCCCAGCGCTCGTCGTCAGTTGTGGAATCAGGATGCACCAGCGCACAAACCTCACAAATCCCCACGACGTTCAGGCCCTCGTTGGAATGGTAGAAAAAGCCCAGATCGCCAAGTTGCATGGCGCGCATATTATTGCGTGCCTGATAGTTGCGGATACCGTCCCATTCTTCACCCGCATCGCCTTTCGCCTTCAGCATTTCCCATGAGAATTTGAACGGTTCAGATTTGAACAACCAGTAGGCCATGATCCCTCATTTCATATTATTTGACATTATTCTTAGGGTCAGGACCCTAGTCATGTTCCGCCCGCAACGGGCGGGACATGAGTTGTGTTATTTCATCGTCCACATTTGCATGGCTGGTGACAATCCTTGCTACAGCTTCGCAAACCGGCATTTCAATATTGTGGGCAGCGGCAATGGCGCGCACGACGCCCGCCGTATGTACACCTTCCGATACTGCGGTGCGCGACGCAAGAATGGTCTCCAGATCAACACCCTTGCCCAACTCAACACCGAGGGAAAAGTTACGCGACTGGGTGCTAGAGCACGTCAGGACCAGATCACCAAGCCCGGACAGGCCGAACAGGGTTTCCGATTGTGCCCCGAGCGCTTCCGCCAGCCTGCGCAATTCGGCAAACGATCGCGCCAGCAGCGCTGCCTGTGCGGATGCGCCCAAACCCTTGCCGGCACAGATACCGACTGCTATCGCCAGCACATTCTTCACCGCCCCGCCGATCTGCACACCCTTCATGTCGCCGGACACATAGATCCTGAACGACCGGGTGCTGAGCGCATGGGCAATAGCCGAAGTCTGTTGGGCATTTCCGCCCGCCAGCGTGATGGCCGTCGGCAGTCCGGCGACAACGTCGGCTGCAAAACTGGGACCTGACAACACAAATGGCTGCAGGTTTGAACTTTCCTGAACCACGTCTGTCAGAAACTTGTTGCTGTCGCGCTCAAGCCCCTTTGCCGTAATGATCAGCGGCATGGGCTTGTTGATGTGTTCAGACAGCGTCGCCAAAACCCCGCGTGTCGCTTGCGCAGGTGTCGCAAGGATCAGCAGGTCACTGCCGGCGACGCGGGACGGGTCCGGGGTAACCTGCAGGTCATCGGGCAAATGGTGGCCCGGCAAGTACTTTTTGTTCTCCCTGTCAGCGGCAATGGCTGCGGCCAGATCGGCAGAACGACACCACAATGTGGTCTGCAGGCCGGCACGGACGCACATGGTTGCCAGCGCTGTTCCCCAAGCACCGGCACCAATCACACATGCTGTTGAAACTTTGCCTGTCGTCATGCCTTGACCCCGGCGAACGGCTGCGGCTCGGCATCGGCGTCCAGCGGCCAGCGCGCACGCGCCGGCAGAGTAAACTCATCAGGACCCCGCCTGACGGCGTTCTCAAGCCCGGCCCAGGCAATCATCGCCGCATTGTCGGTGCACAGTGCAACTGGTGGCACGCTCAGGCTGAAACCTGACTGAGCGCAGGTGCTTTCAAGGCAGCCGCGCAATGCCAGATTGGCGGCGACGCCGCCGGATGCAACCAGGACGCGGTGTTGCAAACCGGGGTGCAATTCCTCAAATTCAGCCATCGCCCGTTGCACACGATCCGCCACCGCAGCGCATGCCGCCTCTTGAAACGAAGCGCAGATATCAGCCACATCAGTTGCTTCAAGCGGCTGTATCGCTGTGGCCGTCTGGCGAACGGCTGTCTTGAGGCCGGAGAATGAAAAATTACAGCCGTCACGGCCTTTCATCGGCACGGGAAACTTGAACCGCTGTGGATTGCCGTCTGCTGCTGCGTGTTCCACTGCCGGACCGCCGGGATAACCCAGGCCAAGCAGTTTTGCTGTCTTGTCGAAAGCCTCTCCCAGAGCGTCATCGATAGTGGTCCCGAAGCGGGTGTAATGACCGACATCATCGACGCTCACCAACTGGGTATGGCCGCCTGACACCAGCAGGATCAGGTATGGCGGGCGCAAGCCCTCGGTGAGACCGGGCGTAAGGGCATGACCTTCCAGATGATTGATGCCGTAAAACGGCTTGCCGGTTGCAAGGGCGATGGCCTTTGCCGTCATCAGGCCGGTCAACACGCCGCCTATCAGGCCAGGTCCGGCTGTTGCGGCAATGCCGGACAGATCATCATAACAGCAATTTGCCTCGCTCATCGCCTGTTCAACCAACCGGTCAAGATGTGCCAGGTGCGAGCGCGCCGCAATTTCCGGCACAACACCGCCATAAGGCGCATGCAGCGCCGTCTGGGATAGCACCACACTGGAGACGATCTCGCCTGAACCGTCCGGCTTGCGGGCTACGACAGATGCCGCAGTTTCGTCACACGAAGTTTCGATACCCAGCATTAAGTGCGTTTGTTGATTGTTGACGCCAGCCAAGCTACAGACCTTCCTTGAACCGTCCCGGGCTTTGTATACTGCCCGATCAAACCTGCCTGTAACACCGAAAGTAATCCGCTTGCAAACCGACCGCATCAAAATTGGCACAAGAGGCTCGCCGCTTGCCCTGGCGCAAGCCCATGAGACACGCGACAGGTTATGCAAGGTGCATGATCTTGATCCGGCATTGATCGATGTCATTGTGATCTCGACAACCGGTGATCAGATTCAGAACCGGTCGCTGGCGGAAATCGGCGGCAAGGGCCTGTTCACCAGGGAGCTTGAAGAGCAATTGCACGACGGCAGCATCGACATGGCGGTTCATTCCATGAAAGACATGCCGGCCGTGTTGCCGGACGGCCTGGAAATCTGCTGCCTGCTGGAGCGCGAAGACCCGCGTGATGCCTTCATGTCTCCCGTCGCCAGGTCCATTGCTGATCTGCCGGAAGGGGCAACCGTCGGGTCCTCATCGGTGCGCCGGGCGGCGCAACTGCTGAACCGTCGTCCCGACCTTCAGATCGTGCAGTTCCGGGGCAATGTTCAGACCCGGCTGCGCAAGCTGGAAGAGGGCGTGGCAGCCGCCACGTTCCTGGCTTGCGCCGGATTGAACCGGCTCGGCATGTCGCATCTCATAACCAGTGCCATTGATCCTGACATCATGCTGCCGGCTGTTGCACAAGGTGCCATCGGCATTGAGATCGCATCCGGCAATGAACGCTCGCGCGGCTTGCTGGAACCGCTCAATCACCGGCACACCAGCATCTGTATCGAAACCGAACGGGCATTTTTGACAGAGCTCGACGGCTCCTGCCGCACCCCGCTGGCCGGTCACGCGACACTGGCTGACAATGTGATTTCATTCAACGCCATGGCACTGACGCTGGACGGGCAAAAAGTGTTTACCGCCAGCCGGACCGGTCAGGCCGGCGAGGCAGGCAGGATGGGACTTGAGGCTGCCGAGGAAATCAGGGCGCTGGCCGGTACAGACCTGGTGTCGTGATGCATCTGATCGTGACCAGACCGCGCGCAGACGGCGACAAGCTGAAGACCCGGCTGCAGGCAAACGGCCATAGTGCTTCTGTTGTACCGCTGTTGACCATCCGGATTGACGGCAAAGCCGCCATTCCGGACAATCCCTGGCAGGCGATGGCAGTTACCAGCGCAAACGCCCTGACAGCACTGGTCAGTGTCGGCGTCTCCGAAAAATTGCAGGCCGTTCCCGTGTTTGCGGTCGGCCCGGCATCTGCAAAGCTGGCCGGTGAACTGGGTTTCGCAGACATCCAGCAGGCTGCGGGGGATTTGACTGCGCTGCAGGGCCTGATGAAACAGGAGCTGAAGCCGGAAGCCGGGCCGATACTCTACCTGACGGGAAAAGTCCGTTCCGGGGATCTTGCAGCAGACCTGCGCTCAGACGGTTTCAATGTCGAGCGGGTTGAGCTTTATGAAGCTGTCGCCGCCACACAGTTTGCAGCGCACGCGAAACAGACCATACGGTCGGGGAAAGCGGACGGAGTTGTGCTGTATTCAGCACGTACTGCCGATATCTGGATGCAGCTTGTCAAGCAATCGCAATTGCAGGCCGAGGCCGCAAAACTCACCCATTTCTGTCTGTCGCAGGCAGTAGCCGAAAAAGTCCGATCAGGACTCGGTCGCAATGTTTCAATTGTTATATCCGGCAATCCCGATGATGATAGTATGCTGGAAGCTATAGAAGACACCGCAGCAAACCAATCGATCCACAATGCTACGCCGGGGAAAGGCGCAACCATGGCAAATCGAAAAACACCGTCGCGGAAAGCCAAAAAACCCGCGCGCCCTACCGTGATTGAAGCCAAGGCCACAGAAGTGAAACCTGCCGAGACGGCCAAACCGGCAACCTCGCAAGCACAGAAATCGGGCTCCGCGCCCGGCGAGACGGTATCTGGAAAGACGGCGGAGAATTCAAAACCGACCGATCAAGGCAAAGCCACCAGTAGCGCAGCGAGCAAAGCTGCAGCGCGCGACACGTCGAAAGGCAAACCTTCCGATACACAGTCAACACGCGGGTCTGCACCTGCCAAAAAACCGTCGGGCAAGGGAAAACTCATCACCGGTGCCCTGGTCGCAACATTGCTCGCAGGCGTTGCTGTCGGCGGTTATCTTTATCGTGAACACGGCGCTGGATTGTTTGGCAGCACCGCTCCTGCGATCGATGTCGGCACGATTGAGGCTCAGGCGCTGGAAGCGATTGGCACGGCGAAGTCGGCGTCCGAAACTGCCGCAACCGCGCTTGCCCAGACCAAATCGCTGACCGACAAAATCACCGGGCTTGAGCAGCAACTGACCGAAACCCGAAATACCGCTGCCACGCCTGACGCGGGTACGCTGGCGACCATCAACGCCGCTTCCGAACTGGCCAGCTCCGCCAAAACCGGGATTGAGGCGCTGTCAACAAAGACCGGCGAGATCGAAACCGGCATGGCTGAGATCCGCGACTCCGTCGACAGCCTCAAGACAGCGCTGCAGGCAGCGGCAAGTACCGGCGGTGGCGCCGGACAGGCGGAAGTAAACCTGAAATTTGATGAGCTGGCGCAGCGGATCGCAAAACTGGAAACGACACAGGCACAGCCAACCGACGACAAGGTGTCCGGCGAGGTCGCAGCACTTCGCGACCAGCTTGCCGCCGCAACCGCACGCATGGAAAAGCTGGAGAGTCGGCTTGAAGCGGCAATCACCAGCCTGAAGCCGGATGCCTCGAAACCTGCTGCGTCGCCTTCGGCAGCGATTGACACGACCAGGATCGCCGCCCAACTGGCAGCGCTCTCAGACGTCGTCAACCAGGGCAAACCCTATCAGGCCGAGCTAAGCGCGCTGGAAGAAACCGCAAGCCTTACGCTCAATCTGCCGGCACTTTCCGCCAACGCGGCCGCCGGCATCAGGACGGCCACCCAGTTGAAACAGGACCTTACCGGGCTCAAGGCAAAACTCGACGCAGCTGCTGCGTCTGGAAACACTGCTGCGGAGGCCTCGTCCGGGTGGTGGGGTACCATAACCGGCAAGCTGTCTTCGGTTGTAAAAGTCCGCAAGATAGCCGGTGCTGGGGACTGGACGGAACATGCGGCAACCGCAGTCGCGGCATTGGACACGGGCGGCCTGGGCGCAGCCATCTCCGCGCTCGACGTCGGCGGCACGTCTGCACCGGAACCTGTAGCGGCCTGGATTGTCGAGGCACGCAAGCGCCGGAGCGCTGATGAAGAATTGCAAAAACTTCCACAAATCATCCTGGGCCATCTGCCGGCCCCGGCTCAATAATCCGCGGCGAGGCTTAAACACATGATTTCTTTGCTGGTTCGCTTTGTCCTTCTGATCATTGTGGCAACCCTGTTTGCCTGGCTGGCCGACCAGCCGGGCGATCTGAAACTGCGCTGGCTGGGGTATGAAATAGAAACCTCGCTGATGGCTGCGGTCATCATGCTGGCGGGCCTGACACTTGTCGTGTGGATCATCTGGTCGCTGCTGATGTGGCTGCTCGACAGGCCCGGCGCATTTGGCGGCTGGTTCAAGTCGCGCCGGCAGCGCAAGGGTAAAGCCGCCCTGTCGAGCGGGCTGATCGCCGTTGCATCCGGTGACAGTGAAGCAGCCCAGGCTCATGCCAGGACAGCCGCCGCCATCATCGGTGATGACCCGATGGTGAAACTGCTGGACGCCCAGGCATCCCAGTTGCGTGGCGACAATGTGCGGGTGCGGCAATTGTTTGAAGAAATGGCCGAACAACCCGAAACCCGCCTGCTCGGATTGCGGGGGCTGCACACCGATGCAGTTCGCCAGTCGGACATGACACGGGCCCGCGCGCTTGCCGAAGAGGCCGTACGCATCAATCCAAAAGTGTCCTGGGCCGGCAAGGCGGTGCTGTCCTATCAGTCGACCAGCGAGGACTGGTCTGCCATTTCGCGCACCATTGACATGCAGAAATCGTCATCGCTGATCGACAGGACAACGGCCAACCTGAAACATGCCGTCGTGCTCACCGCACAGGCTGCCGAGGCCGAAAGTAAGAATGCCGATGACGGCTACGATCTCGCCTTGCGCGCCCACAAGCTTGATCCGTCACTTGTACCTGCAGCGGTTATTGCAGCGCGCCATGCAACCGCGTCAGGCAGCCTGCGCAAGGCAGCCAGGATCATCGAGAAGACCTGGAACCTGACCCCGCACCCGGATCTGGCCGACGCCTATGGCCATGTCCGCAGCGGCGATTCCACACTGGACAGGCTCAAGCGCATCAAGTCCCTGGTCGCCAAGTCAGGCGGTATCGAAGGCGCTGTTGCGCTGGCAACCGCTGCCATTGATGCGCTGGAATGGAAAACCGCGCGTGAAGCGCTGAGCGCCTATGCACACGACCGGCCACAGGCCCGCATATGCGGTTTGATGGCGGAGATTGAAGAAGGCGAGTTTGGCGACAAGGGACGCGCACGCGAATGGCTGGCCCGGGCGGTAAGGGCACCACGCGACCCGGCCTGGACCGCCGACGGCTTTATTTCAAGAACCTGGTTACCGGTATCCCCGGTATCGGGCGAGCTTGGTGGGTTCAAATGGAAGGTGCCGGTCGAGGGCATCGCTTATGAAGAGCCGGAAGTTGAGACAAGCGAAGATGACGATGTCGTTCCGGGAGACGATGCAATCGCCATCACCACAGCGGAAACGCAGGACGCGCCAGAGGCTTCGGAACTGGAAGAAGACGTGATTATTCAAAGGACCGATGATCCGGTCGAGGATATTCCGGCTGAGGCAGATGACGTTGTTGAAGCCTCTGAGGAAAAACCCGTCGAGAAAACCGATGAGAAACCTGCGGCGGACGCTGCGGAAAAAACCGTAGAGGATGCGGAAGTTGAACCACTGTCGGCTGACAGTGAAACTCCAGACAAGACAGAGCCGCCCGCCAGCCCGGCTGAGCCGGACAAGATCGACACCAAAACCGACAAAGGCAGCAAAGATGTCAAGGCAAAGGAAGAAGCATCCGTGTTCGCCCGCCAGCCGGATGACCCGGGCCCGGTGGGTGAAGCAGGCAAGAAGCCGGAAAAGACTTGGCTTTGAGTGTTGAAAGATTAATCTCTTCGCGCTATTTGTCGCGCAAGATCAGATAACTGGCATGCCGCTTTAGCTCAGTTGGTAGAGCACATCATTCGTAATGATGGGGTCAGGTGTTCGAAATCACCTAAGCGGCACCATTTTCCTGCAAAGGGGCACCATTCACCCCCGGGGTACCGGAAATCCGCCGGTGGAGCGGTGCGTCAATCGACTTTGTACTCCATACACATTCGCTACATGAGACTTCCAGCTGCGCATAATTGAATAGCCCCGCGTTTCCTAGACACCCAGCGGTTTCAGTTTTTGCTGCATTTCAAAATCGGCGGGTGACAGCAGCCCGTTTGTTGGCATTAGCACCAAAGGCCCGGTACCTTGTCTTGCGAGCGTATGTGGCTCGTTATGGGTCAGCAATGGTTATTGCAGCGATTTTGTTGACCGGCACCGCCACGATCTGCTCTTTTCTCGTCGCAGGCCGCGACCTTCGCGGCTACCAGATTAATTCGAAAGGATCACATATGCTGGACCTAGGGAACCGTGTTTCAATCTACCAGCCGGAGCAAGAGGGACTGATTTTTCCGGATATCCCTGAATTCGACAATGTTGAGGACGAACGCCGACACCGCAAGGAACGGCTTGTTGCGGCCTGTCGAGCATTTGCTCTTAAGGATTTCGACTATGGCTTTGCCGGGCACCTCACCGTGCGAGACCCGGAACGCCCAGAGTTGTACTGGACCAATCCGATGTGCGTTCACTTTGCAAAGGTGAAGATGTCGAACCTGATCCTGGTTGATCACCAGGGACGTGTTATCGAAGGTGAATATGCGGTGAACCGCGCAGGGTTTGTGCTGCACGCCAACGTCCACGAAGAGCATCCTGACATCATTGCCATGTGCCACGCACACACGGTCTACGGGACTGCCTGGGCCGCGACGGGCCGACCGATCGAGCCGATAACCCAGGACGCATGCGCGTTCTTCGAAGATCACGTAGTCATTGGCGACGAGGCAGGTGCGGTGGCCGTGGAAAATTACGCTGGTTCAAATGTCGCCAAGGCGTTTGCAGGGGTGAAGGCTGCGATCCATCAGAACCACGGTCTGCTGACCGCCAGTCGCCATAGCATTGAATCTGCTGCTTTCTGGTTCATCGCGCTCGAACGTTGCTGCAAGCAGCAACTCGAAATCGCAGCGTCCGGAATCGAGCCGATCTATATCCCGGAAGATCGCGCCCGCTATAGCCGCGAGCATGTGGGCAGCGAATATATCGGTTGGCTCCACTTCCAGACCATTTGGGACCAGCTAAAAGCAGATCAGCCAGATATGTTCGACTAAACGATCACGGCAACGAGGGGTGGGGCAAGAGGTGGCCTCGCCTGTCCCTCTGAAGTTACACGTTCTTCCGTCAACCTATACGATGAATCCAAAGACAATGCTCATCCCAGTGAAAATCTGCCAATTGCTTGCTTTTCAAACAACCGTAAACCCGCCAGTTAACTTTCTTCAGGCCACGTTCTTGAACACACCGCACACTATGAAGTAGCCTTAGGTTGCGGAGTGGAGCTATCTAGCTCCGTTGAGCCCTAGGGGCCCTTTACCGACAAGAGACTGCGGAGTAGCACCAACTAAGGTGCTGTCTCGTGCAAGCAAAAAGCTTCCAACTGAGGGGCAACTGCAAGACCAGTTGCTGCACATCCGCTTCGAAACAAACTCGAAGCACTAAGGATGTGACATCATGAGAAGCCGACTGGTCAACAACCGTAAAGCAGCTATGAAGAGGCAAAGTGGCCTTTGTTACTATTGCCGCCAGCCGATGTGGGCTGATGGCATTGAGGCCTTCTGCAAACGCTTCGGCATATCGCACAAGCAAGCCCTCTGGCACAAAGCCACTGCTGAGCACCTCCGGGCAAAGTGCGATAGTGGAACTGACAAGCCCGAGAATATTGTCGCCGCATGCCGTTACTGCAACGGACATCGGCACAGGGCAAAGAAGCCACTAAAGCCAGGTCGGTACTTAATCAAAGTGCGACGCCGCTTGGCAGGGGGCGGATGGCACGGATTCATCGCAAACGCAGTGCACATCTGCCAAAGGCGCGGTAAGACTTAGTACGGGATGAGTACGGTGTACGAAACAAAGCCTTCCAGCACCGTACAAAGCCAGCATAATGGAAGCCTTTTCAGATCAAGGCTTTATCCCAATCCTGCCAACTCGGTACAAATAGCTACAAGCCGAGTTTGCCTAATTCGTAATGATGGGGTCAGGTGTTAAATCACCTAAGCGGCACCATTTTCTCCTTTGTCATCAGGGACAAGTTTGAGGCAGGCCTTGTGTCGCGGGGACGTCACTTCAGCGAAACCTTGTGGAACCGATGCCAACCCATCGGTTCGACCACATAACCATCGACCCGGTCTGACACCACCACGGAGAACGTGGCATTGGCGAATGGTACAAGTGGCAGCTCCGAGGCAATCTTCGATTGAACTGATTTATATAGCTGCTCGCGAACACTGCGATCTGGAGACGACGACGCCTTGACTATCAGGTCATCGACTTCGCGGTCGCACCAGTTCGACAGGTTGGTTCCACCAACATTCTTGCAGCTGAACAGGGTGGATACAAAATTATCGGGGTCTACAGTATCGGCAATAAACCCTAACAGCACTGCGCCGTCACGGTCAGCGTCCTTGGCCCGCTGCAGGTATTCGCCCCACTCAAACGACACAATCTCGACCTCAATGCCGATTGCAGACAAGTCGGCTGCAATCAACTCGGCCATCCGCCTCGAGTTGGGATTATAGTCGCGCTGCACCGGCATCGACCACAGTTTCATCTTGATGGATTCGACACCGGCACTGTCAAGCAGCCTCCGGGCCCGGGCCGGATCATGCGCAGGCACTTCGACGTCTGAGCTGTATCCCCACAGATTAGGCGGCAGCGGAACGGCAGTCAGGCGGGCTTGCGAATAGTAAACCGCCTCAAGCATTGCCTTTCTGTCGATTGCCATGGATATCGCCTGCCTGACCCTGACATCGTTGAAGGGTTTTTGCCTGGTATTGAAAGCCATGTAGCTGAAGTTCAGGCCGGCTGTGGCTTCAACACGAATACCGGGCGTGGACTTGAGGGTGTCTATCTGTGTTGGGCTCGGATAGGGCGAGATATGGCATTCCCCGGCCACCACCCGCTGGGCACGAACGGTTTGCTCAGGCGTGATGGCAATGATCAGGTTGTCCATCCTTGCCCTGCCATCCCAGTACTCGCCGAATGCCTTGTATCGAACCGCAACATCTTTCTGATAATCCACAAACGTGAACGGGCCGGTGCCAACCGGCTGTGTCGCCAGTGCGCCGCGGGCACCGGCAGCATCGAGTTGCGCGGCATATTCTGCAGACACGATGGATGACACACCCATGGCAAGTTTCGCCAGGAAAGGCGCCGAAGGCTGCTTGAGCCGAAACACGACCGTCTGATCATCAGGCGCTTCGATCGCGGCGACCAGTTCACGCAGCGAAACCATAGGGCCATACTTGGCCGCCTCGTTCTCGCCGTACCAGGAATGGGTTTCGTCGATCTGGCGCCGGAAACTGAACAGGACATCTTCAGCACTCAGTGGTTTTGAGGGTTTGAACCAGGGGGTGGTATGAAACTGGACGCCGGAACGTAGTTTGAATGTATAGGTCTTATCGTCCGCTGAGACAGACCATGAAACCGCCAGACTGGGCACCAGTTTTGTCCGGCCCGGTTCATAGTCCACAAGCCTGTTGTACAGCGTCAGATGAGCAGCTGCCATGGTTGCCCCATCCGGATAGATTGCCGGGTCAAAACTTCGCGGAGAGGCTTCGGAACAATAGACCAGCGTATCTGGATGGTCATCTGCCGCGGCTGCATGGACAGCAATAAGAAAAGCCGTCACCGCAGTCGCAAACATCCGCGACAAAATTCTGCTCACACCAATCAACGCCGTCACCCCTGTTTGCCCCGATACTGAACGCGCAGGTTAACTTCTGTCGCAGCAATAGTTCAATGCCCTTAATCCAGCCAGCTCAGATAGCACCGCCTGAACCAGTTGAGGGGTTCGCGAAAGTAGTGGGACTGCGAGATATCCCACCCTGCCCCCCTCAGCGCTGTCACCGCAGTTGATCCCATTGTGCCCGACCCGGGATAAAGGGTGAATTCGCCGAAATAGATCCTGCCGTCAAACAGATAGACATCGATGCGGACAAAATCCAGATCACCCGCCAGTGTACGGCATGTGGCGATGATCTGGTCAACAATATGCCAGTCTCCGGGAGTATAATCGCGCCTCCAGCCTGCCTCATCGACCGGAACGACCTGCAAATCCGGACCATAGTTGACCATGGCCTTGTTGCCCCACCGGTCGTGGGAAACATGCATTTGCGTGAGGCGTCCGTTTGAAAAGTAAAGCTTGTAGTCATCCGGCGGCAGGCCATTGCTATCAACGAGTTCGCGCTCCGCAAAAAATTGCCGCTTAAGCGGACGATAAGCCCACTCACCGTTTTTGCGGCCATACCTCTTGCGCGTGCGCATGATATGGAAGAATCGGTTCAGCCTTCTGCGCTGGTCCGGGCTGCGGTCCCGCAGGAAGAAATTCCACCCTGATCCGTTGTTCACCTTCACGACAACCGGCAATTCAATACTGTCGAACGGAAAATTCTCAACGCCTTCATCTTCCCATACGATGTCAGGCAGCAAAATATCCGGGCAGCGTTGCTGGGCAAGCTTGCGGGCCTGCAGCTTGTCGGTCATCGGAACAAATATCGGATTCCGATCAAAAATCTTTCGCCAAAGCATCTTGTCCGAAAACGATCCGGGAATAACCGGGTTCGGAATCGATCGGGTTCTCGTTGCATGGTAGATGTAGGGTCTCAGGCCAACCGTCAGTGTCTTGATCCAGGCCAACATCAGCATAAGCAGGCTGCGATCACCGCGTAGATTCATATTGAAAACAACTACCCAGCCAGCATGAAAACCGTGAACAAAGTTTGATGTTCAAACAGCGATATCATGCGACGGTCAGGTTAACCAGTGCGTAAAAGCATGTCTTGCAAAAGTGTGTACGGCTTCGCGTCAATCAAAACCTGAATCGCTCCAGGGTATCGAGCAGATTTAAAAACCGCCGACAAACCGTTGTGTTATTTAATCCAGCTAACATGCTCCTCCACGGCAAAGCTGCGCGGCAGGTCACACGCAGTATCCATGACAAAGTCCAGCGCTGCGTCTGCCATTTTATGGGCGATACCGAGGGTTATCTTGAAGCCGCCGGATGCCACGATGACGCGCGGTGCATCGGGCAACGCTCCGACAACCGGGTCGCGTCCGGCGGCGCGTGGACGGATACCTGCCCACTGCTCAACGATGCTTGCACCAGCCAGACCCGGACACAGGTCGGCAGCTCGCTGAACGAGCTTTTGCGATACGGCTTCATCTACGCTGATGTCTGTGAAATTTCGCTGCGACGTGGAGCCGACCGCCACCAGGCCATCGTCATGCGCGATCACATAGATGCCGCCGCTGTAGATGATCGGCATGTCATCGAACGACCGGTCCTGCGGCCTCAGCAACACCGCCTGGCCCTTGACGCCCCAGCCGAGCTCACATTGCAGGGCCGGTTGCAACAAGCCGAAGCTTTCGTGCCCTGCCGCCACGATGATCCGACCGGGAGGCAGGCGCGTGCCGTCTGTCAGCAATACCTCGCCGTTATCAGAGATTGCCGCCACCGGGCGATTCTCGGCAATGGTAACTTCAGATTGAACGCTGCCTGCAAGCGCCTTCAAAAGCTTGCGCGGATTGATCCGGGCGCTCAGCGTATCAAAACTGTAGGCTACGAAGGCCGGTTTCAGTGCCGGCCAGGCAGGGTCAGGCGCGCCGCGCAGGATACCCCATGAAACCGGTTTGCCGGATGGGGACACTGCAGGCCAGATCTTCGTTGAGCCTGCCTGCCATTGCTCGTGTTCCACCAGGAATGCGTCGGAATCAACGGGCATGACCCGGCCGCATCTGTTGTATCCGCACGATAGTCCGGTCGCCGCTTCAAGCTGTGCGACTTCCGTTTCCAGCGACAACAGTGCCTCAAGCTGAAACGCCTGGGTGTCGGTCCAGTTGACGGGCCGATGCGGCATCAGCGCACCCAGTATGCCGCCGCTTGCGCCCTGCCCTATCCGCCCTTTCTCAACAACGACGGCACTCAGCCCGCGTTGCTTTGCCTTCAGCGCGCACCACAGGCCCACCACGCCTGCGCCGATGATAACAACGTCCGGCGTTGCAGGTATGCTGGTTGAATGTGCTGCCATTGCCGGACTATATGGCAAATCGATTTTTTGAACCTGAAAACCTTATACCAAAGGAACCAACTATTGACCCTTTTGATGGGAGTCAAATCCGGCCACTCTGGCAGGCGCGGCGCGCAGCGCGATGTGGTGCATCGGGCAAGCGCCGTAACGCACCAGATGGACGGATTTGGCCCACCGAAGGCCGGTTTTTCGCGTCCGCCGGACGTCGTTATGCTCCACTTGTGGTCGGACAGACCACCGCGTGAAGCATGCCTAGCCAGCAAACGCGAAAAATCGGTCAAAAGGGTCAATAGTTGGTTCCTTTGGTATTATGCAATAAATTACTCTGAGAGATGCAAAAGGCAAAACACAGCATAAGCTGGGAGACAGGTGACATTCCCAGGTCAGCGATCTTCGGTGACACGTTCTATGCACAAGACAATGGCCAGGCTGAAACAGCCTACGTGTTCATCAACGGTAACGGCTTGCCGCAACGCTGGGCCAATGCCGGGCATTTTGTTATCGGTGAGCTTGGCTTCGGCACCGGGCTCAATTTCCTGGAAACCTGGCGCCGCTGGGTTGCCGCGCGTTCACCGTCGCAGCAGTTGGTGTTCACGTCGTTTGAAGCCTACCCGATACACGCAGATGACATGGCACGCGCACTGGCACCGTGGGAAACCCTGAAACCGCTCTCCGAAGCTCTCATATCCCGGTGGCGGGAACCGTCCACGCTGCCGGCACTGTGGCAGATGGACGAGCAGACCGGGCTTCAGATCATGCCCGGAAAGGCTGAAGGTACGGTTGCTGATTGGGATGGGCTGGCCGACGCGTGGTATCTGGACGGTTTCTCGCCCGCCAGGAACCCGGATATGTGGGGCCCGGACCTGATGCAGCAGGTCTATGATCACACAGCCGCGAACGGCAGCTTTGCAACCTACACCGCAGCAGCCCGGGTACGCAGAAACCTTGAAGCGGCAGGATTTACCGTCACCAAACGCAGAGGCTTTGCCGGCAAGCGTGAGATGCTTGTTGGGGTGAAAAAGTCCGGAAATTAACTTCGGCCGCTGGACGAATGGTCACTCCGCAAAATGACAGGCAGCCAGGTGATCGGTTCGCACATGACGCAGCTCAGGATCATCCCGCACGCAGCGCTGCTCAGCCAGGGGACAGCGGGGATTGAAATTGCACCCCTCCGGCGGTGACAGGGGCGAAGGTATCTCGCCTTCGATTGCATCCAGTGTCACCAGCTCGGTCTCGTCAAGTACGAGCCGCGGAACGCTGGCAAGCAGCCCTTTGGTATAGGGGTGCGCAGGCGCCGTGTAGACCTGTTCGGCAGGCCCCTCCTCGACAATCCGGCCGAGATACATGACGGCCACCCGGTCAGACAGATGGCGGACCACGGAAAGATCATGGCTGATGAAAATCAGCGTCAGCCCCAGATCACGCTGCAGGGCAAGAAACAGGTTGATGATCTGCGCCTGTATGGAAACATCAAGCGACGCCACCGGTTCATCGCAAACCAGCACTTCAGGTTGCATGGCCAGTGCCCGGGCAATCGCGATCCGCTGGCGCTGGCCGCCGGAAAACTGGTGCGGAAACCGCCGTACCAGGCTTGCATCAAGCCCGGCGCGCTCCAGATAGCCCGCCACATAACCAGCCTGTTCGGTCTTGCTGGTCAGCCCGTGCGCCAGCGGTCCTTCCGCGATGATGTCGCCCACACGCATGCGCGGGTCGAGGGAGGCGAACGGGTCCTGGAAAATCATCTGCACCCGGGTGTCGATCTTCTGCCCGTCTGCCATGACAGGCGCTCCGTCGACGGCAACACTCCCGGAATTCGGCGTCAGGATGCCGGCAACCATGCGGCCAAGCGTGGACTTGCCGCAACCGCTCTCGCCGACCAGTCCAAGGGTTTCACCGCGAACCACATCGAGACTGACGCCGTCCACGGCGCGCACCGACCGGGTTTCGACGCTGGCACCCAGCTTCGCCGCGATCCTGTCGCCCAGCGTCAGTTGCGGGCCGAAATGCTTGTGCACATCGCGAACATGCACAAAGCTCTGCGGCTGTGGCATTTCGCTACCGGTGTCGACAGGACCGTTCATGCGCCTGGTGCCTCATGCAGCGGATGGAAGCAACGCACCCCACGCTCACCGCTCACCTTCAGCGGTGGGTCTGTGGCGCACGCTGCGCTGGCATGCTCGCAGCGCGGACGGAACGGACACCCCGGCGGCGGGTCAAGCAGCGATGGTGTTGTGCCCGGTATCTGAAACAGGTCTTCTCCCGGTTTCGCGGTGGCAGGCAAGGACCGCAACAGGCCCGCCGTATAGGGATGCCGCGGTTCGCGCAGCACAGCGGCAACCGGCCCCTGCTCCACAATGCGCCCGGCATACATGACCAGCAGCCGGCTGGCGAGCGTCGAAACTGTCGCCAGATCGTGACTGATCCATACCAGCGCGGTGCCGGTCTCTGCTGCCAGATCCCGCATCTCGGTCAGGATCTGCGCCTGAATGGATACATCCAGCGCCGTCGTCGGCTCATCGGCGACCAGCACCTGCGTGCCGTGCAGCAGCGCGATTGCAATGGCCACGCGCTGCCTCATGCCGCCGGAAAATTCGTGCGGGTAGGCCCCCAGTCGTGACTGCGCCTCCGGGATTCCGACCCGCGTCAGCACTTCGGCGGCCCGTGCATCCGCAGCCCGTTTTGAGGTCTTGTCATGGGCCGAGATGGCCAGCCGCATCTGGGTGCCGATTGTCAGCACCGGATTGAGCGTTGCCATCGGATCCTGAAACACCATTGCAATGCGTGATCCTCTGAGCGCCCTGAGCTGGTTCCATGACAGGCCGATCAGTTCTTCGCCGTCCAGCTTGATCGACCCGGAGACAATCCGCCCCGGCGGATCGACCAGCCCCATCAGCGAAAACCCGGTAACCGATTTGCCGGAACCGGATTCGCCGACCAGCCCGACAATCTCGCCGGGTCCGACCGAAAACGATACGCCGTCGACTGCTTTGACCACGCCGGCGCGGGTGAAGAAGTGGGTTTTCAGGTCGTTGACTTCGAGGATGGGCTCGCTCATTTGTCGAGCCTCGGATTGAGGATGTCGCGCAAATGGTCGCCAACCATGTTGATGGCGACAATGAGGATGATGAGCATGACGCCCGGATAGACGGACATCCAGGTTCTGCCGCTCATCATGTATTTCACGCCGTTGGAAATCAGCATGCCGAGCGAGGGTTCGGTGACCGGCAGGCCGAGCCCCAGAAACGACAGTGTCGCCTCCAGGGCGATGGCATAGGCGATCTGGACCGTGGCAACCACAATGAGCGCCGGCATGGCGTTGGGCAGGATATGGCGAAACACGATGCGGCGTGCCGAAAGCGGCGTGGCGGCAGCTGCTTCCACATAGTCCTTTGAGCGTTCGGCAGAGGCCGCGCCAAATGCGGTGCGCGCAAAATAGGCATATTGCGCGGCAACCAGCGCCGTCACCAGTTGCGCCTGGCCCTGTCCCAGCAACGCCACCAGCACAAGTGCAAGCAGTATGGGCGGGAACGACAAGTTGCAGATCGACAATGCGCATCAGGATCGCTTCAACAAACCCGCGCGCATAAGCTGCTGCAATGCCGATTGAAGTGCCGATGACCAGCGCGACTGCACCCGCTGTAATGCCGATCTGCAATGACACGCGCAGGCCATAGAAGATGGCAGACAAAAGATCACGGCCCTGCGCGTCGGTTCCCAGAATATGTGTATAGCCGCCAGAGCCGACAAACCCCGGCGGCCGCCGTGCATCACGTAGCGACAGACCGGACAGGTCATAAGGGTTCTGCGGTGAGATCAGCGGTGCAAACAGCGCCATCAACGCCAGCAGCACAACCACGCCAAACGCAAACAGCGCCACCCGGTCTTCGCAAAACCGCCACCACAGGTCCCGCCACGGCGATATGGCCTTGGGTGAAGCGCCCGGCAACGGGTTCATGGCAGGATCGCTCATGCTGCCTCCCCTCTGCGCAGGCGCGGATCGAGCAGGGCATAGACCAGATCGACAACCAGATTGATCGTCACGAACAAGCCTGCCGTGAGCATCAGGTAGGCCATCATCACCGGCCGGTCGAGGTTCTTGATGAAATCGATGATCAGCTTGCCGACGCCGGGCCAGGAAAAGATCGTCTCGGTCACCACGGCGAATGCCAGCGTCGAGCCCAGCTCGAGCCCGAACACAGTGACGATCGGAATCGAGATCAGCTTGAGTACATGGCGTGTCATGATCGTCCATTCCGACAGGCCGGCAGCGCGGGCGAACTTCACGGTGTCGCTCAGCATGATCTCACGGGTGCCTGCGCGCGCCAGCCGTATCATGATGGCGAGCTTGAACAGCGCCAGATTGATGGCTGGCAGCAGCAGGTGCGACCAGCCGTTCAGTGTCAGAAAACTCCACGCCGTACCGAAGAGTTCAGCCGTGTCGCCACGCCCCCCGGACGGCAGCCAGCCGAGTTCAACGGCAAAGGTAAGTATCAGGATCAGGCCAACCCAGAATGTCGGCACCGAAAAGCCGAGGATCGAGACCGCCATGATAATCCGCGACGACAATGCGTCGGGCCGGTAGCCGGCCAGCATGCCGAGAGGCACACCGATGAACAACGCGCCAAGCACGGAGACCAGGACAAGCTCTATGGTTGCCGGCAGACGGCCGGAAATCAGGTGCAGCACCGGCTCATTGTAGATGTAGGACCGGCCCAGATCGCCCTGCAACAGATTGCGGATGTAGAGAAAGTATTGTTCGACAACCGGCCGGTCGAGGCCGAACCGGGCAATCGTGCGCTCCCGCACGTCCTGCGTCGCTTCGGGCGGGATCAGGATCTCCAGCGGGTTTCCGATGGAATAGATGCCGGCGAACACGATCACCGACATCACTGCCATTACAACAATGGCCTGCAGCAGTCGCTGGATGATGAAACCTGACATCGATGCCGCAATATCCGTGTCTGAGACAAGCGGGATACTCCTGTCGGAGTATCCCGTTCATTCATACTATTTCGCGGGCTTGATGAAGTAAGCCAGCGTTTCCTCGTCTGCACGCGGCGTGACGACTACCTTGTCGGAACGGCCTGCCCAGACGGCCTGGAGAACCACAATAGAGATGTAGGCGCGATCTGCCATGGTTTTTTCCATTGCCTGTTCGAACAGCGACCGGCGCTTGTCGGCATCCGCTTCCTGCACGCCTTCCTGCAGCAGCTTGTCAACATCGTCGTTTTGATAGCCGATACGGTTAAACGCGCCCATCTTCACTTCTTTGTTGGGTGAATGAGCCAGTGATCCCAGCGTATAGGACGCCTCGCCGGTGAGCGTGCCCCAGCCGTTCATGAACATTGAGTATTCCTTGCGCGCCTGGGTCGGGAAATACACCGTCTTCGAGATTGCATTGACATTGGTATCAATGCCGATCTGGGCAAACATCTGGCCCAGGCCTTCGCAGATTGCGCCATCGCCCGGCAAACGGTCATTGGTGCAATGCAGGTCGATCTGGAATCCGTCGGGGTAACCGGCCTCTTTCAGAAGAGCCTTGGCCTTGTCCACATTGTACTCAGGGGTCGGAATTTTTTCAGACGATCCGAAAAAGCCCAGGGGCATCATCTGGTTGGCAGGTTTGCCGAGCCCTTCCAGAACCACGTCGACCATGGTCTGGCGGTCGATGGCGATATCGATCGCTTCGCGCACCCGTGCATCGCGCAACGGGTTCTTGTCCAGCTTGCTGCCATCCTTGGCCCGAACCTTTGGGGTGACCTCACGCTGGTCGAGTTGCAGGTTCATCACATAGACAAAGTCGCCAAGAAACGTCTTGATTTTCGGATCATTGCCAAGTGACAGGTAATCTGCCGACGATACATAGTTGATAACGTCGACGTCACCCGCCTTAAGCGCAGCCAGCCGAGATGAGTCATCCGAAATCTCCCGGCGAACCACTTTCTCCCAGGGTGCCGCGCCACGCCAGTAGCCGTCAAACCGCTCCATGACCAGACTGCCCTTGGGCTCCCAAGACACATATTTGAAAGGTCCGGTTCCAATCGTTGCCTTGCCGGAATTGAAACCTTCAGCACTGGTCTCGGAGGTTGAATAATCCTTGGCCGCGTCGGATGACACGATGAAAAGACGCACGAAATCATAGGGCAGTGTCGCTGCTGTTCCATCGGTGTGGATATGGATCGTGTAGGGATCCACAACCTCAACCTGTTTCACGCGCCGAACATAAATCTCGGTGGTCGTTGGGCCGGTAACTTTGGGAATACGCTCTATGGAGAATTTCACGTCTTCCGCATCGAAGGCGGAACCATCATGAAATTTCACGCCTTCGCGCAGTTTGAATTCCCAGGTGTCGGCATCAACCGCCTTCCAGGATGTCGCGAGACCGGGTTCAAGCTGAAGGTCATCGCCGGTCCACACGAGAGGGTCGAATATATGCTTTACGGCATCGGCCTGCGGCCCCAGCGCGGAGTAGTGCGGGTCCATTGATTCAGGACCCCCACGGACACCAACAGTGAGGGTTTCAGCACTGGCGGCAACGGCGGACATGCCCATCACACTGGCCAGAACGAGTGAATAGATCGTCTTTTTCATGGAGTGATCCCCTTGATTCAGATACAAATTCAACCTCGCAAGCACCAAAGAGAAATACTTCAATTTGGAACTTGTTTCCCAAAAGGTGCTGCGCCATGCTGTCCGCGTCAAGAGAAAAATGGACAGCCTCCTGTTTTCACATGGATCTACAGATGCTCAAACCCAACCTGAAACAACGTACTCCCGATGAGGTTTCCGGATTACCCGGCAGTGGTGCGCATGACGAAATGACGAGGGTCAAGCTGTGGCAGAACCCTTGCTGGTTCACCTATCGGCTGAACTATCTGGCCTTGCGCTATAACGTTCCGCTGTATGCCTGGGTAGAAGAGCACTACGGCCTGTCGCGACCTGAATTCGTGGTCATTTTCTCGCTCGGCCTGCTTGACGGCGCCTATGCCCGTGACATCGGCGCGTCCTCCGGTTTTCCGCAAAACACCCTCAGCCGGGCCATCCACAAACTCAACCGCCTGAAACTGATATCCCGGACACCGGACACCGAAGACGGGCGGCGGTTCGTGCTGTCACTGACACCTGCAGGCCGCACCCTGTTCGATAAATCACTGCCGCGCTTTGTATCGTTTGAGCACATGATGTTAGATGCGCTCGATCATGACGAGCAGCAGCAGCTTTCTACCTTGATGGCCAAGATGGTGCTGGCGTCTCCGCAATTGCCAAACACGTTTAACGACCAAGAACACAACGAAGGGGGATAGGTGATGCGCGTCGCTGACATGAACTGGTCCGATATGGAAAAGCAGATTACACGCGATGACCGTTGCGTCCTGCCCATCGGCTCGACCGAGCAACACGCGCAGCTTTCGCTGTGCGTCGACGCCATTCTGGCAGAACGGGTAGCAACCGAGGCAGCCGAAGCTACCGGCGTGCCGGTCTTCCCCGTCATGCCGTACGGGCTTGCACCCTATTTCGCTGACTTTCCCGGTACGGTCACCCTACGGGTGGAAACCCTGTTGGCGGTGGTGCGTGATGTAATGGCATCGTTTTCGCGCATGGGATTTCGCCGCGTGCTGATTGTCAACGGACATGGCGGCAACCAGCCTGCCGGCGCTGTTGCCAATGAACTGATGATCGATCACCCGGACATGAACATCAAATTTCACAATTGGTGGAACTCGCCGCAAGTCTGGGCGCATGCACAAAAGATCGACACGTCCGGCAGTCATGCCAACTGGATGGAGAACTTCCCCTGGACCCGGCTGGCTCATGCCGCTGCCCCTCAGCACATCAAGGACGCCATGGATCTGACGGCCCTGAAGGCGGCCTCACCGGCAACCGCAAAACAAATGCTCGGCGACGGGAGTTTTGGCGGGGCCTATCAGAAAGACGACGCGACCATGCTGGCCCTGTGGCAAACCGGCGTGGATGAAGTCCGCGAAGCGCTCGACGGGCCGTGGCCGAAACTTCAGCAGGAGTAGCGCACATGCGTGATCCCATCCTCATCTGGGGTGCCGGCGCCATTGGCGGCACTCTCGGTGCCTATTGGGCACGGGCGGGTGAAGATGTCGTGATGGTCGATATCGTCCCGGAGCATGTACAGGCCTGCCGGACCGGTGGTTTGTCGATCAGCGGACCCGTCGAAACATTCACCCAGGTCGTCCCATCCGTGATGCCGGATGAGCTTGAAGGGCGTTTCTCACGCATCGTGCTGGCCGTCAAGGCTCAGGCAACACGAAGCAGCAGCAAAAGCCCTGGCGCCTCACCTGGCAGATGACGGCTACGTATTGTCAGCCCAAAACGGCCTCAACGAATTGACCATCGCCGGCATCGTCGGCGAAGACCGCACAATGGGCGCCTTTGTCAATTTCGGTGCCGACTGGCATGGACCCGGCGATATTCTGTTTGGCAATCGCGGCGCGGTTGTCGTCGGCGAAGTGGATGGCAGTGTTCGCGACAGGACGCGCGACATGCACCGCCTGCTCTCGATTTTCGAGCCTGATGCAGTGCTGACGCCTGACATCTGGTCATATCTTTGGGGCAAGCTCGGCTATGGAGCGATGCTGTTTGCCACCGCGCTGACACCTCAATCCATGACAGAGAACTTTGCCGATCCCGCCCGGGTTCCAGCCTTCATCACACTGGGACGCGAAGTGATGGCCGTGGCAACAGCCCGCAGTGTCAGGCCGACCGGCTTCAACGGCTTCGACCCGCACGCCTTCATGGCCGATGCCGGCGATGTTGAGGCGCGCGCCAGTATCGCCAGGCTGGCAGACTTCAACAGCACAACTGCCAAGACCCACAGCGGCATCTGGCGCGATCTGGCGGTGCGCAAGCGGCGTACCGAAGTTGACCCGCAGATCGGTATCATTTGCGAACTGGGCCGGGCCGCCGGTGTGCCGACACCGGCGCTGGACGCCGTCAAGCAGTTGATTAATGACATTGAAGCCGGGCGCCGCGAACAATCAGCTGAGACATTTCAGGAACTGATAGATAGATGCAGCTAGATTTCAACAACAAGACCGTACTGGTTACCGGTGCAGCCCAGGGCATCGGTCGGGCAATCGCTGCAGCTTTTGCAGCGTCAGGTGCAACGGTTGTTGTGGCCGACATCGACGACAAGGGTCTTGCCGACACTGCCGGGCAGCTTGACGTTGCTGCGCACGCCCTTGACCTGTCTGACAGATCAGCGGTGCACGGCTTCATCGCTTCGCTTAAGCGCGGGCCGGACATTGTTGTTCATGCAGCCGGCGGCACCCGTGGACAGGCTGGCCGCCCCATCGAGGAAATTGACGAAGCAGACTGGCGCAGCGTTTTTGCGGCAAACACAGACGCCTTTTTCTGGCTGGCACAGGCTTGTGCACCGGCCATGAAGTCCAACGGCACAGGGCGATTAATCGCCATCGCTTCAGGCGCTGGATTGCGCCCGTCCCTGACCGGCATCCAGGCTTACACCGGTGCCAAACACGCTCTCGTCGGTATCGTCCGGCAGCTCTCCTGGGAACTGGGTCCGGCAGGCATCACGGTCAACTCGGTCGCCCCCGGCTTCGTTCGTTCCAATCCGACCACCGAGCGGCAGTGGGAGGCGATGGGTAATGAGGGCCAGCAGCAACTGATTGAATCCATCCACACTCACCGGCTTGGAAGCGCCGATGACATTGCTGCAGCGACGCTGTTTCTAGCCAGTGAACAGGCAAGCTGGATTTCCGGACAGGTGCTTTGCGTCGACGGAGGCCGCTCGTGAGTGACCCTGTTCTGGATCACCTGTTGGGCGATCAAGATGGCATCCTCAACCGCCTCATCGAATATGCGCGAATACCGTCGGTCAGCACTGATCCGGCTTATGCCGATGGGATGACTGCAGCACGCACGCTGCTCGTTGATCGCCTCGAGGCCGCTGGCTTCAACAATGTGGAAGAGATCGCGGCGGGTGGCCATCCTGCCGTCTATGGCGAGTGGATCGGCTTGCCCGGCGCGCCAACCTATCTGGTGTATGGACACTATGATGTTCAACCGCCCGATCCGCTGGACAAGTGGCACTCGCCACCATTCGATCCGCAAGTACGCGATGATCGCCTCTATGGCCGTGGCGTATCAGACGACAAGGGACCGGCTTCCATCGCTCTTGAAGTCCTGTTCGCCTATCTGGCTGTCGAAGGCTGCCTGCCCGTCAACATCAAGGTATTGCTGGAAGGCGAAGAAGAAATCGGCAGCGCAACCCTGCCGGCCATTCTGCAACTTAATGCGGACCGGTTACACGCTGAAGCGGTAATTTCCGCCGACGGTGCCCGCTGGCGGGCCGACCTGCCCAGCGTCAATACGGGGTCGCGCGGCAACATGGCGTTTGAACTTGCGCTAAGCACAGCATCGAAAGACCTGCATTCAGGCCGTTTTGGCGGTGCCGTGCCCAATGCGGCACACGTTCTCGCCAACCTTGTCACCGGGTTGCATTCACCGGACGGCAGGGTATCTGTTGACGGGTTCTATGACGGCATCAACGACCCGGACGAAACCATCCGCTCCGACTTGGCCAGCCTGCCTTTTGATGAGCACGCCTTCTTTGCGGCAATCGAGTCTGTGCCGTTTGGCGAAGAGGGGTTTTCAACACTGGAGCGCCTCTGGCTGCGACCGACACTGGAAATCAACGGCATGTGGTCCGGCTATACCGGCGAAGGCGGTAAAACCGTTACCCCGGCCGAAGCGTTTGCCAAGATCACGACACGGCTTGTGCCAGGTCAGGACCCGGCCCATGTGGCACAGGCCCTGCAGCACCATTTCGAACGCGCCTGCCCTGCCGGAACCTCTATCGACTTGGCGCCACTCAATGACGGCAATGCGGCCTATCTGGTGCCGCCGGACCTGCCATTGCTTCTGGCGGTCGAGGACGCCATTGAGGACGCCCTTGGAGCCAGGCCGGTTCGTGTCCGGGTCGGCAGCACATTGCCGCTGTCGGACATGATCAAGCGCGCGCTCGGCATCGATACGGTAACGCTGTCGTTTTCAACGGCGGATGAAGATTTTCATTCGCCCAACGAGTTCTTCAGGCTTTCGGCAATCGAAGAGGGGATGACTGCGTGGGTGGCGCTGTTACGCAAGCTGGGTCGCGTCGTCGAGTAGCATGGCCTGCCTGCAATTACAGACCGGTAGCAGTCACGATTCAATTTTCCTCACATTGTCCGATAGTATAACCAAGACGTTGAAAACGGGAGCACCTGATGACTGATGCGGCTCGGATTATTGAAACACTTGACCTCAAACCTCACCCGGAAGGTGGTCACTTTGGCGAAACCTGGCGGGCACCGGCAGAGCCGGGCGAACGCAGTGTCGGCACGGCAATCTATTACCTTCTGCAGGCGGGTGAAGTAAGCCACTGGCATCGGGTCGACGCCGCTGAGGTCTGGCACTGGTACGCAGGAGCTGCTTTGGAACTTGCATTGTCGCCGGATGGCCGCAATGTGACCCGTCATCAACTCAGCGCCGACATAACCGGCGCTGCACGACCCCAGCTCGTTATCCCCGCAGACATCTGGCAATCTGCCAGAAGCCTCGGGGACTGGACCCTTGTCGGGTGTACGGTATCACCGGGATTTGAATTCTCAGGCTTCGAGATGGCTCCGGCCGGCTGGCAGCCCGGCCTGGATTAACCGCCTGTGTCCGCCTGGAAACCTGCCGCTTCGATGCCGGTAACCGCGCAGGCTTCATCATTATCCGACGTATCACCTGTAATGCCCACCGCACCGATAATGGACCCTTTGCGGTCCCGCACCAGCACACCGCCAGGTACCGGAACCAGGTTTCCGTCAGCCAGCGCATTGACTGCCTGAATAAAGTAGGCCTGCTCGTTGGCTCGGGCAAATATCGCGCGGGCACCTATTCCAAGCCCGATGCAGCCATTGGCTTTGCCAAAGGCGATCTTGAAACGCAGAGTTGAGCTGCCGTCCTGGCTTTCACACGCCTTCACGGTGCCACGTGCGTCGAGCACCACAACCGTCATTGGCTTGGTCAGGCCAATCTCCTGAGCCTTCTTCAGTGCAACCGATACAATTTTACGGCTCTTGGCAAGCGTGATGCTCATCTGATCTTGTCTCCTGTACGAAGGTCTGTTGTTTGTACTTGCAGTGTTCATGACCACAATCAGCCATTCCGGTCAAACCATATTGCGGGATAATTTTTCCACCCCTTCGGCACGAACTTGCCAGCCCCGCTCATGACCGTCATTGTCGGCCAAAACTGGAGATGACTGGATGAGACTTGCAGGCAAGAAGGCGCTGATAACCGGAGCGGCCAGAGGCATCGGTCTGGGCTGCGCCAAACTCATGGCGGCACACGGTTGCGACGTCGTGATCACCGACATTGATATTGGCGAGGCAAGCCGCACGGCAAGCGAGATGTCCGACCACCCCGCCATCGAACTTGACGTTACAAACAGGCTCGCATGGAATGCCGCAATTGAACGCGCCGGCGACCTGATGAACGGCATCAATGTCCTGGTCAATAATGCCGGCATCATCATTCCCGGTACGGTTGAGGATTTGGATGAGGCAAGCTGGGACCGTACGATGGATGTCGATCTGAAGTCCGTCTATCTGGGTTGCCAGGCAGCATTGCCGGTCCTGTCACAGAATGCGCCGGCATCGATTATCAACATCGCGTCGATTTCTTCCATGATCGCGAGCCCTAATTTTGCCGCCTACAATGCAGCCAAGGCAGGCGTACACATGCTGACAAAATCCATCGCCCTGCATGCTGCGCGCGCATATGCGAACGTAAGGTGCAATTCTATACATCCTGCCTTCGTCGATACGGATATGGTTGATGAGGTGGCAAAATCTGGTGATCCTGTGGTCAACAGAAGCAAGCTGGCCAGGCAAATACCGCTGGGTAGAATTGCAACTGTTGAAGATGTGGCATGGGCTGTGGTTTACTTGGCCAGCAACGAGTTGTCATTCATGACAGGATCCGAACTGAAACTGGATGGTGGTGTATCCGCAATGTAGGCCTGGTCCGGTTTGACCAATTCGCTATGCATGGAAACGGGATTGCACCGTAAGGAAAAATGAAAAAACGCATCGTCATAGTGCTGCATCAGGAAACCTCGACGCCCGGCCGCGTCGGGATGAAGCTGATACAAAAGGGCTATGAGCTCGATATCCGCAAGCCTGCTCTGGGCGAGGCCTTACCGAACAACATTGAAGAGTATTCAGGCGCGATCATTTTTGGTGGCCCGATGAGCGCAAATGACGATTGCGAGCACGAGTATGTTCGCACCGAAATTGACTGGATTTCCAAACCGCTCGAGATGGGAGTTCCGTTTCTGGGCATTTGTCTCGGTGGCCAGATGCTGGCCAGGCAACTGGGCGGCAAGGTTTTCGGGTTTCCCGATGACCGGGCCGAAATTGGCTATTACGGCATTTCTGCAACTGCGGAAGGTGCCACCTATGGCCCGTGGCCGCAGAAGGTCTACCAGTGGCATCGGGAAGGCTTTGAACTGGTTGACGGGGCGGTTTGCCTTGCCACATCACATGGCGACTTCCCGCATCAGGCGTTCCGGTATGGCGATACCGCATTTGCCATTCAGTTCCATCCCGAGGTCACCCATAAGATGATGAACCGCTGGCTGGTCAAAGCCGAGGAAAGACTGGCATTACCCGGTGCCCGGCCACGCGACAGCCATTTCAGCGACCGCTTTGTCCATGACCCGTCGGTTGATTTGTGGCTCGACAGGTTTCTCGACAGCTGGCTGGCAAGCGCACAAGCGCCTGTATCGGTTCTGGCTGCTGAATAGGACCGCTGTTGCATTTTGCAAAACCGGCCTGTGCAATCTGCAAACATGCACCGACTGCATCATTCACCCCAACGCTCCATATTGCGGCCCACCAGCTCTCGCACACCACATTTAGCTGAAAATCGATTTGGCACGATGATTGCGTTGCCCCCGTCAGCGTTGAGATCATTGTATAGCGTACTCAACCAGATTACACGGAAAGCGGAAGTGCCTGCGTTCAGGCCTTCCGCTTTTTCTTTGCAGCCGGTTTGCTGGCTGAAGGTTTCGCCACCGGCTTCAAACCAACAGGCGTGAACACCTGCACCGGATTGGCAAACCCGGACAATTCAATCCGGTCAACCGGCTCTATGCCTTCAACATGCCGCTGGGCAAAACCGGGGCCCAGCAACACCGGGCAACCGGTCACCTTGGTGGCAGACTCAAGCCGCGCCGACATGTTCACGCTTGACCCGATCGCGGTGTAGTCAAATCTGATATCCGACCCAAAATTGCCTACCGAGCAGATGCCGGTCTCAATGCCGGCGCCCTACCCGTATCGGCGGCTTGCCGTCTTTCTCACGCTGCACGTTCTCGGTCTCAAGTGAGGCTCGGATGGCCAATACCGTTTCCAGGGCCCGGTCCGTATGATCGGCCTGGTCCACCGGTGCATTCCAGAATGCCAGGATCGCGTCTCCCATGAACTTGTCGATGGTGCCGTCCCGCTTGAAGATTTCCCGGCTGGCCAGCGTCAGAAAACGGTTCACGGTTGCGTTTATCTCATCTGCGGGCAGGCTTTCGCTGCTTGAAGTGAAGCCGCGCATATCCATCATCAGGACCGTGATTTCACGCTTCTCGGCACTGGTGGTCAGATCACGCCGGGACTCGCTTAACATGGCGACAACATTCGGTGACAGATATTGCGAAAACTGCCGTGACAGTTGCCGCCGCCGGGCATCGGACTCGCGAAACAGGCCATAGACCTCTGCCAGTGCGATGGCGGCCAGGCCGACAGCAGGCTGGACCGGCTCATACAACTGCGCCGATTGCAGATATGCCGCATAGCCCGCCAGCAATGGCGCCAGACAAAGCGCAATTCCGGCCGCCAGCAGCAGCCAGATTCGATTGGCAAAAAAGTACGATGCCGTCAGCAGCAGCAAGGCCGATACCACAAACCACAGCCGCTCGATGATCTTGGCATCAGCCGGTTCAGACAGGAACTTGCCGTCCAGAAGTTGATTGGCGAGAACCGCGTGAATTTCTGCGCCGGACCGTGCCGCCACCGTGGGCGTGGTATGAAACTTGTCTACACCAAGTGCGTTCACCGACAGGATGGCAATTTTGCCTTTGAGAACATCACCGGCCTTGCCTGCCATGACATCAAGGGCTGACACTCTTGGTATGGGCTCTACCTGTTCCCAGAGCCAGACCGCTCCTCCATTTGATAGAGGAATGACTGTTTCACCAAGTTTCAATGCTTCAAAACCGGACGGGCGAACCCGCAGAGCATATCCGGTCGCTGACTTGTAGACCCTGGCAAGCTCCAGGCTGAAAGCGGGCCATAATGACAGCTGATCTGCCGTCTTTGCTGCCCAGACCAGCGGAACCGTGCGCACAATACCGTCATTGTCTGAAACAGACCGGACAATGCCCAGACCCGCTGAACCTGCCCGAATGGTCGCAATTGAGGTTATGATGCCCGGCTGCCACGGCAATGCTTCTGCATTGCCATTTCCCACAACCGCCCAGCCAACATTTGTGTCGGGTATGCTGGATCCGGGGAAATCACCAATACTGGTTGCAAGTATTGTCGGAGATGACGCAATGGCCCGGGCCAGTTGGTCGTCACGTGCTTTGCCGCCGGGACTCTCGTCCGGCTCTGAAAACAGGACATCAATGCCAAGTACCGCTACGCCCGACGCGTGAATCGCGGCAACAAGATCTGCAATCCGGTTCCGCGGCCACGGCCAGCGTCCTTCGACGCCAATCGTTTCGTCATCAACGCCGACCACGACGACATTGTCAGCAGCAGCAATTCTCGGACTTAGTGCCTGGTAGAAATCGAATGACTTTCCGCGCAGATCATCCAGGCTTGTGTTGAAAACAACGTGGGACGCGACCAGTATCGCGATCAGACTGAGTACGCCCAGTCGAGCGCGGACGCGGTCATACAGTGTGTTCACAAATCATCAGCCGTTGGGAGACAATGTGAAGTCATCGTACTAGTAGTCATTCCCAGTGGTGGGTCCGGTGCGGATGATCGGGCCGATACCGCCGGGATCCTTCCCGGTCGTACCCGGAGTGGGCAATCGCCCGTTCTCGCTCTGACAGGCAGATATCCGGCTGGCGCCTGCTCCAGCACATCCGGCATCGACTTCAAGGCCAGGTCCCTTGTTGCCCGGCGCATTGGTGCCTGCCACTCGAGCCGGGCTATCGAGAATGTCCAACGCGTTTTGAAGCTTGACCACACTGATCGAACTGCCATCGGAGACACAGGCAAAGCCAGGCTTGGTGATCACACGATCCTCGCCGTCAATGCTGCATGTCAGTTTGCCGGCGCGCAGAATACCGGTCGTCTGGCCATCTTCGATCTTTGCATCCACAATGCCACCGCGCACCCCGAGGATGACGTGTGGCGTGGTAATTCTCATCTTGCCTTTTTTGGAAACCTGGCCGCCGAAAAACCTCGACACGCCACGATCCATGCTGATGCCGAAATTGCCGTTACTGCCGGGGCTGTAAACAAACTCGTCAATTGTCAGGTTCGAATTCGGCCCCAGCTTCACGCTCGACTGATCCTTGAAGACAATCAGGCCGAGACCGGTTGAATTGCTGCGCAGCCGGTCACCAAGCGATATGCCTGCCCCGACACCGATTACACCGGTTCCGGCCTTTCTGATCTGGGTCTGCACTGCCGTCATCTTGCCGACCGCTTCGGCAAACGCGCTTGCCGGCGTCAACACGCACAGCAGTCCGGCGCAGGCGAGGCTTGCGATTCACGTGTATTGTTTTTCATTTCATCGGCCTTTTCGGCGTTAGAAGCTTTTCGTAAAGCTCATGCTTACCGTATGCGACATGGAACCCGGGTCGAAATCAAAAGGTCCAATACCGTCATACTCGTTCTCGCGTACCGCATACCCCAGATTAATTCTGTTATAGCCATCCAGATGGAATGCATGATCCCAGCTTGCCCGCCAGTACGTCCCGGTTCCGGCAGTTGCAAACGCCAGATTGAAAGCACCGTCCCTTGAACTGAAGTCCCCAATCGCTCCTGCAATCTGATGAGTCCACAGCGCACCAAAAACCTGGGGCAGTACACCGGCATAGTTCAGTTCAATCTCACGCTGCCGGTTAACAGTAGTGCCGCCATCGGTCATTTCACGTTGATAACGCGCTGCCATGCCAATCGTATGTTCGGCCGTCAGCCGTCTGCTGGCACCGGCTTCGGCTCCAAACCGGTGCTCTGAACTCAGATTCGTCGACTGGCTCAGATTGGCGTAGGAAACTTCGCCATAAAACGACGTATCCACTGACGGTTGCACAATCGCGCGAACTGATGTGCCCAATGCAACTTCGGTGACGCTGGGATTGTATGTCCGGAACTGCCCGAACGCCGAAATCTGGACGCGCATGGCATCCAGTTCCACCACCGGCACGCCTTTGTCCAGCGTGAAGGCGATCCGGCCGCGATGGTGCGCATAAATACCGTTGGTCAGGGCACCCCCGTCAAAGGGGTCTCCGTCACCCTGATTGATGTCTTCATAGCGGCGCTCCACCAGACCGGACGCTGATACCACCAGGACATCATTCAGTGGAGTATCCAGATCGATCTTCAGGGCAGTGTTGACGGCCGCAAACGGGTTCCAGTCCTGCCGGTCTCTCCAGTTCTTGTTGCGATCTTCCACGTCAAGCCATTTGGACCGGATGCCGACGGTCATGTCGAGAACCCATTCAAACCCGCTCAGCGCGCCTTTTACTTTCCCAGCAAGCTCCTCGGCCTGTTTGGTCTCTTCAGGTGTCAGGTCGCCAACCGAAAGCGCAATTTCAATATTCCGGGCGGCTAGTTCCCATGACCCGGTGTTCGTGTACACACTGGCAAGGTTCAGCCGCGCCCTGGCATCGCGGGGATATTTGACCAGATGCTGTTCAAGTGTGGAGATCGCCTGGTCGTACTGGCCAACCTCAACTGCTTTCGACACAAACCGGCCAAGCACACCGACATCTTCCGGAGAATCATATCTTTCCCGGAACACATCATCATAGTCGCTGGCCGACGCTGCCGCCGGAAAACCAATGCTCGCAAACGCAAGCATCATCACAGCAATTGATTTCGATCTATTGAACATGGCAATTGGGCCCGGCACGTTAAATGTCAATTCATGAGCGACGAATCCTTATCATGTCGTCACGTTAGTTTAAAGTCAGTGTAGGACAATTCTCAAAAAGTGTTGCAATTCGGCCACACCATCCCGATTTACCAGTTTGGTCTTAAAAAATTCCGCATACGCCTTTAAAAATCACTGCTAGCGCCTTTGCTTGCGCAATTCAGACACCCCGGCTAAACCATGCACACCAGTTTGCACCAACAAGGCCCGCATCATGCTTTCTTTCCTCTGGCTGTTTGATCAGCTCGTATACATAATATTCTGGATCATCATCATCATGGTTGTGATGAGCTGGCTGATCGCGTTCAACGTCTTGAACAATTCAAACAATATCGTGCGGCAGATCAACTACACACTGCATCGCCTGACCGAACCGATGCTTGGTCCCATCAGGCGGTTCATGCCCGATCTTGGCGGTATCGATCTGTCGCCACTGGTGCTGCTGCTGGGGCTGATGTTCCTGCAAAGACTGTTGCACGAGTATCTGGTCTGAATACCGGTCTGTTTGTCGTCATTGGAACCAACTCTGACGCGGGCGGAACAGGTCTTCGCGGGAAGGTCCCGCAAAATGCTCCATAAAGTATTGAACATACGAAAAGGCATAGGAAACCCATGTGCGCAGCCAAAGTAATTGACGGTAAAAAGTATGCAGAAGGTCTTCGGGCACGCATCGCAACTGCTATTGCCGGTCTGAAATCCGAACATGGCCTGGAGCCTGGACTGGCCGTTGTGCTGGTGGGCGAAGATCCGGCCAGCCAGGTCTATGTGCGCAACAAGGCCAAACAGACCGTTGAGGTCGGCATGAAGTCTGTCGAACACAAGCTGGAGGCTTCAACATCAGAGGCTGACCTGCTGGCGGTGGTTGAGCAGCTCAACAACGACCCGACCATTCACGGCATTCTGGTGCAATTGCCGCTGCCGGACCACATAGATGAAAACAAGGTCATCAACTCGATCAATCCCGACAAGGATGTCGACGGGTTTCATGTGATCAACACCGGGCGGCTGGCAACCGGCCAGGACTCGCTGGTGCCGTGTACGCCGGTTGGCAGCGTCATGCTGGCGAAAGACGCACTTGGTTCCCTGTCCGGCCTTGAAGCGGTGGTGATCGGCAGATCGAACATTGTCGGCAAACCGGTGGCCCAGTTGCTGCTGCAGGAAAACTGCACGGTGACAATTGCCCATAGCCGCACCAAAGACCTGCCGGGCGTGGTGCGCCGGGCGGATCTTGTGATTGCCGCCGTTGGCCGTGCCGAAATGGTCAAGGGTGACTGGCTGAAACCGGGCGCTTGCGTCATCGATGTCGGCATCAACCGCATCGAGCGCGATGGCAAGAACCGCATTGTCGGCGATTGCGACTATGAAGACTGCGCAAAAACTGCCGGATCAATCACCCCGGTGCCCGGTGGCGTCGGCCCGATGACCATCGCTTGCCTGTTGCACAACACGGTCCGCGCCGCATGCGCGATCAAGGGTGTTCCTGTTCCACAGATGTAAGTGGCCAGCCAGACCCGCTGATCAACCGCTTTTTGCGCGCTCAATAGCCTCGACAATCAGGGCGCGTGCTTCCTCGGCATTTCCCCAGCCGTCGGTGCGCGCCCACTTGCCTGTTTCGAGATCCTTGTAGTGCTGGAAGAAGTGTTCGATCTGCTGGACCTGTATTTCAGGAAGATCGGTGTAATCGCGCACTTTTTCGTATCGCATTGAAATGCGGCTGACCGGCACCCCGATAATTTTTTCGTCTCCGCCTGCCTCGTCGACCATTTTCATGACGCCGACCGGGCGCACCGCAATAACCGCCCCCGGCACCAGTGTGCGTTGCGAAATCACCAGCAGGTCAACCGGGTCGCCGTCTTCCGACAATGTGTGCGGAATGAAACCGTAATTGCCCGGATACCGCATCGATGTATACAGAAACCGGTCCACCACCATGGTCCCGGCAGCTTTGTCCATTTCATATTTGATGGGTTCACCGCCAATCGGCACTTCGATGATGACGTTGACTTCTTCCGGCGGATTTGCCCCGATGGATATGGCGTCTATGCGCATGTGATTTCCTTCATATGCGGGTGTGGCAAGTTGAAACCTGAAAGGTGCAACTCTTGTATGGAGACCCTAATAGCATGAGAACACTGCTTTTGACTGCCTGTACTCTCGTCGCACTCGCTTTGCCGGTTCATGCCGGCCAGATGACCAGCGCCTACACCAAGCTGGATTTCAAGAAAACCTGCAAAATCCTCAAGGAAGTTGAAGAAGGCGGATCAGTCTCCATGCTGTGCGACGGTTACGATGGTTACCCCGTCCATTTTGCCGAAGGCGACCTGCGCCATTCGGTACAGTTCGGGCATATTGAGACAGGTGAAGACGGCATCTGGCAGAGTTTTGCCCAATGGAACCGGGTCTCGGAAACCATTGAATGGCGGTTGCAGGACGACACGCCGGTCGCGGCGATCCTGCGCTGGTTCATTGAAAACACCGATGACGCCGGTTCTGCCGATCCAGCCAGGGTGGGACAGGTGCTTGTGGTGTCGCGTGTTGGCCAGCAGAGCCGACAAACGAGCCTGTGTGATCGGCTATGTCGATGCACTGGCGAACAGGAATGCCAATGTACTGGCACGCCAAGTGGCCGACAGCCTGGCATCAGCTTTCACCTGCGGGATCGACAAGGCCGAGTTTCACGGGTTGCGCGGTCGCTTGTCAGGCGATCCCGGCTAGCCCCGCTGGCCCCGCTTCGATCAGGCGGCCAGCCCGCGCTTCCGCAACATTGCATCTGCCGTCGGCATTTGCCCGCGAAACGCGGTGTAAGCTGCTTCCGGGTCAACGGAATCCCCGGACGAGTAGATGTGCTGCTCAAGCCGTTTTGCCAGAGCCGGATCAAACGGATCGCTGGCCTCTTCAAATGCGTTGAACGCATCCGCATCCAGCACTTCCGACCACATATAGCTGTAATAGCCTGCCGCATAACCGTCGCCATAGAACACGTGCAGGAAATGCGGTGTGCGATGCCGCATGATGATGGCCTCGGGCATGCCGAGTTCCGCCAGAACATCCGCTTCAAACCCGAGTGGATCCTGATGTGCTTCGCCATCGCCGGACGCTTGATGGAACCGCATGTCGACAATGGCCGACGAGGTATACTCAATCGCGTCAAACCCGGAATTGAACGTCCGGGCGGCCAGCACCTTGTCCAGCAGTTCCTGTGGCATCGGTTCACCGGTCTCAACGTGAACCGCATGTTTCTGCAAAATCTCGGGCACAGTCAGCCAGTGCTCATACAATTGCGACGGCAGCTCAACAAAATCCCGCGAAACCGATGTGCCCGAAACCGACGGATAGGTCACATTTGACAACATCCCGTGCAGAGCATGGCCGAACTCATGAAACAGTGTCCGCGCATCATCGAGAGACAGCAGGGCCGGCGATCCCTTTGCCGGTTTGGCAAAATTCATCACGTTGAACACGATGGGAATCTGCCCGCCGTCCAGGCCGTGCTGTTTCTGCAACAGGCTCATCCAGGCACCTGAGCGTTTCGACGAACGGGCAAAATAGTCGCCGATGAAAACACCGCTGACATCGCCTGACCTGTTGCGCACCTCAAACACCCGGGCATCGGGGTGCGGGCCGTCCACATCGCCAAGCTCGTTGAACGACAGGCCGAACAGCCGCCCGGCCACGTCAAACGCCGCCTGGATCATGTTTTCCAGCTGCAAGTACGGTTTGACCACAGCTTCATCCAGGTCGAACTCACGTTCCCGCAGCTTGGCCGTGTAATAGCGCCAGTCAGAGGCCTTCAGAGGTTCGTTGTGACCTTCCTCAACCGCAATTTCTGCAAGCATTGCCGCGTGGTCTGCAGCACTGGCTTTTGCCGCCGGCCACACCTTGCCAAGCAGGTCTTCTACCGCCTTGGGGCGCTTGGCCATGGTGCCGTCAAGTTTCAGCGCTGCGAAATTCTCATAGCCGAGCAGTTGGGCTTTCTCATCACGCAGTTTCAGTGTTTCAGCAACAATCTCGGTATTGTCGCTCTCGCCGTCGTTCTGACCGCGGGCGGCCCAGGCATCGAAAGCAACCTGCCGCAAGTCAGGCCGTGACGAAGAGATCAGAAACGGTTCAATGATCGACCGTGACAGCGTGACCACATGCTTGCCGTCATGGCCGCGTTGGGCTGCAGCTTCTGCCATGGATGCAATCAGGCTGTCCGGTAATCCGGCCAGATCATCCTCGATTTTCCAGGACCAGCATCCAGTCTTTCTCATCAGCCAGCACGTTCTGGCCGAACTGCGCAGCCAGTGCCGCCAGCCGCTGATCGATCTCGGCAAGTTTCTGCTTTTCAGCCGCAGCCAGTTTTGCGCCCTGCTTCACGAAACTCTTGTAATGCTGTTCCAGCACCCGGATCTGCTCGGACGAAAGACCGGTTTCCTTGCGGCTGTCATGCAGCGCTTCAATCCGGGCAAACAGCCGGTCATTCATGAATATGGCAGACTGGTGCTTTGCCAGTTCCGGACCAATTTCGCGTTCCAGTGCCTGGATGGCCGGTGTGCTGTCGGTACCGGCACGATGCCAGAACAATGCCTGTACTTTGCGCAGGGCCTTGCCGGACAGTTCCAGCGGCACAATGGTATTGTGCAAACTCGGCCGGCTTGCCGGGTTGTCGGCGATCGCCTCTATCTCGGCCAGGTGAAGCGCCATGGCCGAGCGCAAATGCAGCCTTGAAATCACCGTCCTCGATCGCAGCAAAATCAGGCAGACCGTGAATGCCGTCCCAGTTCACCAGTGCCGGTTTGATGTCCTGTTCATTTGCCATGATTGAAAAGCCTTGCTGTTATTGGTTAGACCGCGATTGTCCTGATCAGCTTGATAACAAAATCGCCCCGATCATCACATCACATATGTGAAGGATGATCGGGGCAAAATCGTGTAAACGATGATGCGACTTACGCGCTAGCGCTTCATCATCGCGCCGTGATGCCCGCTTGCGTTCATGCACATCGAGAATGGCCTTGCGCAGCCGGATCGATTTCGGCGTCACCTCCACCAGTTCATCATCGGTGATGTAGCTCAGGGCCTTTTCAAGCGTCATGCGGATCGGCGGGGTCAGCAACACCGCATCGTCCTTGCCGGACGCGCGCATATTGGTCAGCTGCTTGGCTTTCAGCACATTGATCTCAAGATCATTGCCGCGCGTGTGCTCACCGACGATCATGCCGTTATAGACCTTCATGCCCGGCTCCACGAACATCGGGCCGCGATCTTCCAGTTTCCACAAGGCGTAAGCCACCGCTTCACCATCTCCAGTGGACAACAGGACACCGGTATGGCGCGACGGGATGACCCCCATGTGCGAGCGCATAGTCATGGAACAGCCGGTTCATGATGGCGGTGCCGCGCGTATCGGTCAGCAGTTCGCTCTGATAGCCGATCAGGCCACGGGTTGGCGCATGGAATACCAGCCGCTGGCGTCCCGCGCCTGACGGGCGCATGTCTTTCAGTTCGGCGCGGCGTTCCGACAGTTTCTGCACGACGGCACCGGAGAATTCTTCATCGACGTCGATGATGACTTCTTCCACCGGCTCCAGACGCTGGCCGGTTGCCTCGTCCACCTGCATGACGACACGCGGGCGTCCGACGGTCAGTTCAAAGCCTTCGCGCCGCATGGTCTCGATCAGAATGGCCAGCTGCAGTTCTCCGCGGCCCGACACTTCATAAGGCTTCACCGTCGAGATCCGTGATCTGCAGCGCCACATTGCCTTCGGCTTCCTTCAGCAGGCGGTCGCGGATGACGCGGCTTTGCACCTTGTCGCCTTCCTTGCCGGCCAGCGGTCCGTCATTGACGCGGAAGGTCATCGACAGTGTCGGCGGATCGATCGGCTGTGCGGCAATCGCTTCGGTCACGTCCGGGTGCGCACAAGTGTATCTGCCACGGTCGCCTTGGACAGGCCGGCCAGCGCAACAATGTCACCGGCTTTGGCTTCTTCAACCGGGGTTCGCTCAAGCCCGCGAAACGCCAGCACTTTTGATACGCGGCCCTGCTCGACCAGCTTGCCGTCGCGGTTCAGCGCCTTGATCGACTGGTTGGGCTTCACCGATACCGGACCGGATGCGGCCGGTGAGAATGCGGCCCAGATAGGGATTGGCCTCAATGGTCGTGGACAGCATGCGGAACGGCCCGTCTTCAACAACGGGTTCCGGCACATGTTTCACCACCAGGTCAAGCAGCTGGGCCATGTCGTCCTTGGGGCCTTCCGGCTCAAGCGCCATCCAGCCCTGTTTGGCGGACCCGTACAGGATCGGAAAATCAAGCTGGTCATTGTCGGCGTCCAGGGCTGCAAACAGGTCGAAGACCTCGTTGATCACTTCCTGGTGGCGTTCTTCATCCTTGTCGATCTTGTTGATCGCCACGATCGGACGAAGGCCGATCTTCAGGGCTTTCTGCAGCACAAACTTGGTTTGCGGCATCGGGCCTTCGGCAGCATCGACCAGCAGGATCGCACCATCGACCATGTTCAGGATGCGCTCCACTTCACCGCCGAAGTCGGCATGGCCCGGCGTATCGACAATGTTGATGCGGTCACCCTGCCAGTCGACCGAGGTGACCTTGGCCAGGATGGTGATGCCGCGCTCGCGCTCCAGGTCATTGGAATCCATGGCGCGGTCAGCCATGCGCGCGTTGTCACGCATGGTGCCGGACTGCGCAAGCAGGCGGTCGATCAGTGTGGTCTTGCCATGATCGACGTGCGCGATGATGGCGATGTTTCTAAGAGACATAGCGTTTCCGGACTTGAAAATCGGTTGAGTTGACCGCGCGTGTAACACAGCAATCACTGGCGCGGAATGCGCATATTGAAGCGGACAGTTCAACCGCTGTTTCAGGATAGGCTGTATCTAGGTGTTGCGCTTACGTGCTGCAAGGGTGCGCAGGCGCAGCGCATTGAGCCGGATGAAGCCTTCGGCATCCTTCTGGTCATAGGCGCCGCGGTCGTCTTCGAAGGTCACCAGTTCGTCCGAATAAAGCGACTTCGGCGAGGCGCGGCCGATCACCATGACATTGCCCTTGTACAGTTTCAGGCGGACCGTGCCCTCCACATGTTCCTGGCTCTTGTCGATCAGCGCCTGCAGCATTTCGCGCTCCGGCGCGAACCAGAAGCCGTTATAGATCATCTTGGCATATTGCGGCATCAGGCTGTCTTTCAGGTGCGCCGCCTCGCGATCCAGCGTGATGGATTCCATGGCGCGATGCGCTGCCAGCAGGATGGTGCCGCCCGGTGTTTCATAGATCCCGCGCGACTTCATGCCGACAAACCGGTTTTCGACCAGGTCAAGCCGGCCAATGCCATTGTCGCGGCCCAGATCATTGAGGGCCGCCAGCAGCGTGGCCGGCGACAGTGCCTTGCCATCTATGGAAACCGCATCACCCTTCATGAACCCGATTTCGATGATGGTGGACGCATCCGGCGCGTCCTGCGGACTGACCGTGCGCTGGAACACATATTCCGGCGGCTCCTCATTGGGATCTTCGAGCACTTTGCCTTCCGAGGATGAGTGCAGCAGATTGGCGTCCACCGAAAACGGCGCTTCGCCCTGCTTGTCCTTCGGCACCGGAATCTGGTGCTGCTCGGCAAAGTTGATCAGGTCGGTGCGCGACTTGAACGACCATTCGCGCCACGGCGCAATCACCTTGATGTCCGGGTTAAGCGCATAGGCCGCAAGTTCGAACCGGACCTGGTCATTGCCCTTGCCGGTGGCGCCATGGGCAATGGCGTCAGCGCCGGTCTCGGCGGCAATCTCGACCAGCCGCTTGGAGATCAGCGGCCGGGCTATGGACGTGCCGAGCAGGTAGGTTCCTTCATAAACGGCGTTGGCGCGGAACATCGGGAATACGAAATCGCGGACGAACTCTTCGCGGACATCTTCTATGTAGATTTCCTTGATGCCCATCATCTCGGCCTTGGCCCGCGCCGGTTCCAGTTCCTCGCCCTGTCCGAGGTCGGCGGTAAACGTCACCACCTCGGCATCCAGTTCGGTTTCCAGCCACTTCAGGATGATGGACGTATCAAGGCCGCCGGAATAGGCCAGCACAACCTTCTTGACCGAGCCCTTGCTGCCCATTGCCATTCTCTCCTGTCGAATTAGATGAAGCTTGCGCGGGACCTACAGCATGTTGCAACACGCCCGCAAGGGGCAGATTGCCCTCAGCTGCTAGAAATCGCTGGTGATGCCTTTTTTCTCCCAATCACCAAACCTTGTCGGTTCCGGCCCGTCGCGGCCGTCAATCTCGACAGGCAGCTCCTGTGATACAGTCTTCTTGCGTCTTTCACGGGCTTCGGCCAGCGCACGCCTGGCAGCGTCGCTGAGCGGTGGTTTTTCTGGTGGCTGGTCCGGCATCACTGACTTTGCATTGAATATTGAATTATGGCGTGTCAGCAAACATATACTGCTCATTATCGGTTTTTGGCAATGTGTCGACGTGTCCGTCACCAAACAGCGGGCACGCAGTCAGGTGAAACAATGAACTATATGAAGACAGCCATGTTGCTGGCGGGCATGACGGCCCTGTTTCTCGTCATCGGCTTCATGCTGGGCGGACAGACAGGCATGATCATCGCGTTGGTGTTTGCGGCCGGCACCAATGTCTATGCCTACTGGAACTCCGACAAGGCGGTGTTGTCGATGCACGGCGCCGAACCGGCCAGCGAAACACAGAACCCCGAACTGTATGCCATGATCGCCAGGCTTGCCGACAATGCCGGCCTGCCGATGCCCAAGGTCTATGTGATGGATAACCCGCAGCCCAACGCGTTTGCCACCGGCCGCAATCCGGAAAATGCCGCGGTCGCCGCCACCACCGGCCTGCTGCAGCAGCTCAATTATGATGAGATTGAAGGCGTGATGGCGCATGAGCTGGCCCATGTCCAGAACCGCGACACCCTGATCATGACGGTCACCGCGACCATCGCCGGCGCCATTTCCATGCTGGCCAACTTTGCCATGTTCTTCGGCGGCCGTGACCGCAACAACCCGCTGGGGCTGATCGGAACAATCGCCATGATGGTGCTGGCCCCGATTGCCGCCATGCTGGTGCAGATGGCGATCAGCCGGACCCGCGAATACGCTGCCGACCGGCGTGGCGCCGAAATCTGCGGCAAGCCGCAGGCACTGGCCGATGCATTGCGCAAAATCGCCTCTGGCGCAAAGCGGATCGAAAATGATACTGCAGAAGCAAATCCGGCTACTGCTCACATGTTCATCATCAATCCACTGTCAGGCGCACGCATGGACAATCTGTTTTCGACCCACCCGAACACCGACAACCGCATAGAGGCGCTGGAGCAGATGTCCGTGCCACGCAATCAGGTTTATTCTGACGATGAGCCCCGGTCAGCCGGATGCGTCAGGCTCAGGCCCGTGGTCAAAGGCCGGTCGCGGTTCTGAGTCCCGCAAGAGGACGAACGGTCCGTGGGGGTAAAAAAGAAACAGCGAGCCCGCAAGTTCACCCCATCTACGGTTGAAGTCGAAGGCCTCGGCCTGCGTGCTGCCGCGCTCAACGCCGTCTCGCTTGTCCTGTACGAGAGGCGGTTCCTTGACGATGCGCTCGCCGACAGCCTTGCAGATGTTGACGATCCGCGCGATCGCGCTTTTGCGCACGCACTTGCCGCAACCGCGCTGCGCCGAAAAGGACAGATCGAAGCTGTTCTGGAACACTATATCGAACAGAAACTGCGCGCCCGCACCGGCAGGGCGCCGGTTATCCTGTTGTGCGGCGTTGCCCAGTTGCTGTTCATGGAAACCGAACCGCACGCGGCGATCTCGACAAGCGTCGCACTTGCTGCAAGAGACGAAAAGGCCCAGCGGCTCAAGGGCCTGATCAACGCGGTGTTGCGCAATATCAGCCGCGACCGTGACGCCATCATGGCCGCACTGCCACCGACCGATGCCAATTTGCCGAAATGGCTGAACACCAGGCTGCGGGCAGATTACGGTGCCTGAAACAACCGCGCAAATCGCCGATGCACATACGCTGAAGGCTGATGTTGACCTGACCATCAAAACCGGCGCGCCTGACGAGGAACTGCAGCCTCTGGGCGTTAAACTGCCCACCGGGACCGTGCGCTTGAGCAATCCTCATCCAGCCGTACCGGACCTGCCGGGATTTGCGGACGGCAACTGGTGGGTACAGGATGTTGCCGCATCACTGCCGGTACTGCTGTTTGGTGATTTGCAGGGCAAGACCGCACTGGACATGTGCAGTGCGCCCGGCGGCAAGACACTGCAATTGTGCGCTGCAGGCGCTACCGTCACAGCGCTGGATACATCCGCTTTTCGCCTCGAAAAAGTAACCGAAAACCTTGCCCGGACTAAACTGCAGGCCAGTTGCATTGCCATTGATGCGCTGGAATTTGAACCCGAACAGCTATTTGACGTGATCCTGCTCGATGCGCCGTGTTCAGCCACCGGTACCGTCCGTCGTCATCCTGATATGCCCTACGTCAGAGGCAATGACGAGGTAAAACTGCTGCTCGCACTTCAGCGCAAGCTGCTGCGCAAGGCAGCCACATTGCTCAAGCCCGGTGGTACACTGGTCTATGCCGTATGCTCATTGCTTGCAGATGAAGGCCCCAAGCAGATATCTGCATTCCTGGGCGAGCACGGCGATTTCAAACGACATCCGATTGCGTCCGGGGAGAAACAGATCCCTGCCGATCTCATAAGTAAAACCGGTGATCTGCGAACACTGCCCCACCACATGATCGGCGATGTCGGTGGTATGGATGGGTTTTTTGCGGCCAGGCTCACTAAAGCCGCAATCTGATACAGCTTGTTATCAATTCGTTAACGAACTTTGCGCTTCAATGGACACCGAGATCCAGCAGGACAATGCTGCCCTTAAGGCAACCTGCCGGGAACATGAACATTCCGGAAACCGCGCCCGAGCCCCATGAATTCCGCATCGACAGTCCTGACCGGCCTGGCCAGCCTGAGCAGCAAGCAGCTGGTCAACAGGCTCGTGCGCGCGACGTCTCCGCAAATTCCCAGCCTCACCATGTCACGATGCACCGGCCTCGGACTGCCGCTGGCAGCCATCATCAAGGGTGATGCGTCGCGTGCGCCGGGCTTGTATCGCGGCATATTCGAACTTGCCGGTTGCCGGGCTGTTCTGGCGGGAACCTCGATTTTCGAATTACCTGACGCCCGCCCGGCTGCATTTGACGATGCACTCAACGGTTTTGGCTGGCTGCATGACCTGCACGCTGGAAACACCCAGCTTTACCGGATTTTCGCCCGCGGCATTGTCGCGGAATGGCTGGAACTGAAGGTCTACAGGAGATCCAGCGCGCGACGCCCCCAAACGCTGGCAGCCCGCCTTATCAACTGGATACAGTGCGCGCCTTTCCTGCTGCAAGGTGCCAGTCGCGGATTTGAGGCAGTCTTTCATGGACAGCCTGACCAGGCAGACCCGCCTGTCTGGCGCGGCGCGGTGTCAATCACTTCAGTCCCACAAACAGGCTCATGTCAGCGATAGCCATGGTCTATGCGACCTTTGGCACAACCGGACTGGAGAGCCTGCAGAAAACCGCCCTGAGCCGGCTGTCTCATGAACTGGATCAGCAGATTCTGGCGGACGGCGGTCATGTATCGCGCAATGGGCAAACCCTGCTCGATCTTCTGGTCCTGCTGGTTCCGTTGCGCGAGGCGCTCAACAAGGCCCTGATAGAAATACCGGGCCCTGTAAACGCAGCACTCGAGCGCATGCTGCCAATGCTGCGATTTCTGTCGCACAATGATGGCGGGCTTGCCGTGTTCAATGGCGTTTCCAGAACCAGCGCAGGCAGGATCAAGGCCGTGTTGGAGAGAGATCAGATCCACGGACGCCCATTGAGCATTGCACCGCTGACCGGCTATTGCCGCATTGCCCACGGCAGAGCATCGATCATCATGGATACCGGCATGCCACCGGCTCCAGGCCGCAACCCGAACGCGACGTGCTCGCCTCTGGCTTTCGAACTGTGCGACGGACCTCATCGCATTGTCGTAAATTGCGGCAGCCGGCAGGGCGCCGATGCGCAATGGCAGGCAGCATCACGACGCACGTCGGCTCATTCGACCATGACACTGGGTGAGCTTGACACGAGCACTGTCATTGACAATTTCTTCACCAGCCGGCTGTTCGACACACCCGCATTGATAACCGACGGGCATGCCGATGCCGAAGTGCGCAGTGAAGATCACGGCAGCATCATTTCTGCCCGGCACACCGCTTATGCCAGAACCTTCGGGCTGGTACATGAAAGACAACTGTTTCTTGACGCAGATGGCAAAGACCTGCGAGGCGAGGACCGGTTTGTTCCAGACGCCCCGGTTCCAGATGTGGCACTCGACCCGGCGTTCGCTATCCGGTTCCATTTGCATCCGTCGGTCAAGGCAACCCTGTCTCGCGATGGTGCCTGCGTCATGCTGTTGTTGCCCAACAAGGTTGGCTGGCGCTTCTCCGCGCGTGGCGGCAGGCTGTCCCTTGAGACAAGCATCTATCTGCCGGACAGCAAATCTGCCCGGCCCACCCAGCAGATCGTTATTTCCGGCGTGGCCGGCAGGCCCGATCGCGTTTTATGGGCTTTCAAGCGGATGAAAACCGTAGCAAAAACCCGTCCCCAAGAGGGTCAATGTGCACCTGAATTGCCATTGAATACGGGATAACTGATCCCTCCCCTGTTCAGCATCTGATGCCTTCGTGCTAACGCTTGGCTTCATGTTCTAATTGGCAATGGAGAAGTTGGTCGATGAGCGCTATTCGCCGTGCCCTGCTGTCGGTTTCCGACAAAACGGGACTTGTGGAATTTGCTACCGATCTGGCAAGCCTTGGAGTTGACCTGATTTCAACCGGCGGCACGGCACGTGCGCTGCTCGAAGCAGGACTGAAGGTCACTGACATTTCCAGCTGGACAGGGTTTCCGGAAATCATGGACGGGCGGGTGAAAACCCTGCATCCGAAAGTTCACGGCGGATTGCTGGCTGTGCGTTCGAACCCGGATCACCAGGCCGCGATGCAGCAAAACGAAATCGGCGCCATCGATCTGCTGGCGGTAAACCTGTATCCGTTTGAACAGACGCTTGCCGCCGGTGGCAGTTATGAGGACCTGGTCGAGAACATAGATATTGGCGGACCGGCAATGACCAGAGCCGCTGCCAAAAACCACAACGACGTCACGACAATTGTCGACCCGGCCGATTATGCCGCGATCATCGAGGAAATGCGCGCGCACTCAGGCTCCACCCTGCAGCAGACACGCACCAGGCTGGCGGCAAAGGCATTTGCCCGCACCGCAGCTTATGATTCAATTGTCAGCACCTGGCTGCTTGGCGAGGCAGGCGAGGGTCTCGGCGCCAACCGGGCGCTTGGCGGATCGCTGATACAGACCCTGCGCTATGGCGAAAACCCGCACCAGTCAGCAGGCTTTTATCGCACCGGCGAGATCCGCGAAGGTGTCGCAACTGCGCGCCAGTTGCAGGGCAAGGAGTTGTCCTACAACAACATCAACGATACGGACGCAGCGTTTGAATGCGTCAGTGAATTTGACCCGGCCGACTATGCGGCCTGCGTTATCGTGAAACATGCAAACCCATGCGGTGTTGCAACTGCTGAAACCGCACTGGAAGCCTACCGGCTTGCGCTGCGTTGCGATCCGGTAAGTGCGTTCGGCGGCATTGTTGCTTTCAACCGGCCAATCGATGAGGCAACCGCAGAAGTGGTTTGTAACGTTTTCACTGAAGTCATAATTGCGCCCGGCGTGAGCAAGGCTGCACAAGCCGTATTCGCCGCCAAGAAGAACCTGCGCCTGCTCACAACTGAAGGACTGGCTGATCCCGACCAGCCCGGTATCGCCTTCAAGACAGTTGCCGGCGGCTTTCTTGCACAATCGCGGGACAATGGCCGGGTTCATGCCGATGACCTGAAGGTGGTCACCAAGCGCCACCCGAGCGTACAGGAAATGGCCGACATGCTGTTTGCCTTCCGTGTCGCCAAGCACGTCAAGTCAAATGCCATCATCTATGCAAAAGACGGTGCCACCGTTGGGGTCGGCGCCGGTCAGATGTCGCGCATCGATTCCAGCCGTGTTGCCGCCCACAAGGCACGCGATGCTGCAGACGCCGCCGGCATTGCAGAAACGCTGACCACAGGAAGCGTGGTTGCCTCTGATGCATTCTTCCCGTTTGCCGATGGCTTGTTGCAGGCCGCATCCGCAGGTGCCACCGCGATCATTCAACCCGGCGGTTCGATGCGCGATGATGACGTCATCGCAGCCGCTGACGAAAAGGGACTGGCAATGATCTTCACCGGAATGCGACATTTCAGGCATTAATCCGTCGAGTTTCTCGCAACAACACCAATCGGAGGCATCACATGCTTGTCACAACAACCAACACTATCGAAGGCCGGAAGATTTCTGCCTACAAGGGCCTCGTGGCCGGTGAAGCCATATTGGGCGCCAATCTGTTTCGCGATTTGTTTGCATCCATTCGCGACATAGTCGGCGGGCGCGCCGGTGCATACGAGAAGGTTCTCAATGATGCCCGCGAAACCGCTGTTGCAGAAATGACCGACAAGGCATCCGCACTGGGTGCAAATGCGGTCATCGGTGTCGACATTGACTATGAAACCGTTGGTCAGAACGGCTCCATGCTGATGGTTACCGCTGCCGGCACTGCAGTGGTCGTCGAGTAGTTTACGCTTTGGCCAGCCCACCAAGCTGACTTGCAATCACGGCGAACTTTGCCAGCGAGAAGTCGGCCTCTCTGGTGATTTTGACAAGTTCGTTCCCGGTATGCGCAACCTGTTTCTGTCTTGCCTCTGACAGCGTGGCCCTGACACCGTCAGCAGCAATGCTGCGCACCGAACGCTGTACTGTCTGCCGGATACCCGCAATGGCCTGACGGTCATAATCGCTTTCGCTGGGCAACTGCTGTGCGCTGGCCAGAATATGATCGAGACCAAGTGTCCCACTCAAGCCAAAGTAGGTCTTGGCGATTTCCTTGACCGGCCGGTTTGCCGGGCGCGCAATCTGCACAACGTCCAGGCCACGAACCAGATATCTCAGACCTGCAATTTTCAATGCTGTTTTCGCGTCCAGCCCAAGTGCTGAAATTTCCTCGACATCGCTTGCCAGTTGGGTTTTCTGATTTTCCGGCAGTACGTCAAACAAGGCCCCGGAGATCGATGCGATACCTTCCTTGTAAATCGGGACCAGTTGCGACAGATCCGAGTCGGTATTCTCATTGGCCGCAAACCATGCAACCGCGTCTGCCAGTCCGTTCTGCAGGCGTGCATACAAAGACATCTGCTGATCGCTGGAAATCCGGTTATCGAGTCTGTCGATCGCCTCGTTCATGTCGACAAAGCCAAAGCTGTCGCGGCTCAGTACATAAAACCGTGCAAGGTCTCCGGCCTTAATGCCGGTGTCATTTGCCAGGTCAAACAGGAACAGCGGACCGCACCGGTTGACGATGCTGTTGGCAATCAAGGTGCTGATGATCTCTGCCCGCAATCTGTGGCTGGTGATTTCAGAATTGTAGGTCTTCGACATCCGGTCGGGGAAATATCGCATCAGCTCACGTTCAAGATACGGATCAGACGCGAATTTTTGCGCCATCAGATCATTGAAAACGACAATTTTCGCATAAGACACCAGCACGGCCATTTCAGGCCGGGAAAGACTGCCGCCTGATTTCAGTCGATCATCTAGTTCTTCGCCTGACGGCAGAAACTCTATGGCGCGATCCAGACCGCCACGATTTTCGAGTTCCCTGAACAGTCGCGACAATCCGGCCCTGTCTCGCGACACGGTTCTTTCCATCAACGAAACACACAGCGTCTGCAGATAGTTATTCCGCAAAACCAGGTCGGCAACGTCGTCGGTCATGGCCGCCAGCAACTTGTTGCGGGCGGGCCGTTTCAGCTTGCCGGCGGTTTCAGCTTCGCCGAGCGCGATCTTCAGGTTGACCTCAACGTCTGAAGAGTTGACACCAGCCGAGTTGTCGATGGCATCGGTATTTATCCGTCCGCCATTAAGCGCAAACTCGATCCGTGCCAGCTGGGTCATGCCAAGATTGGCGCCTTCACCCACTGCCTTGGCCTTAAGTTCCCGGGCGGTGATGCGGATGCTGTCATTGGCCTTGTCACCGGCGTCTGCATCACTTTCGGTATGCCCGCGAACATAGGTGCCGATACCGCCGAACCACAAGAGATCTGCATCACACTTGATGATTGCCCGCATCAATTCATTGGGCGTTACCTTGGAATTGGCTCAATCCGGTCACAGCCATGATTTCGGGCGACAGGGTGATTTGCTTTTCAGATCGGGAAAAGATGCCGCCGCCCTTGCTGATCAGCTTGCGCTCATAATCCTGCCAGCTCGACCGCGGCAATTCGAACAATCGCTTGCGCTCTGCAAAGCTCGTCGCAATATCCGGGTCAGGATCGATGAATATATCGCGGTGATCAAATGCAGCGAGCAGTTTGGTTTGCTCCGACAGCAACATGCCATTGCCGAACACATCGCCCGACATGTCGCCAACGCCAACAGCGGTGAAACGGTGTGGTCTGTATGTCACGGTCCAGTTCCCGGAAATGCCGCTTGACAGCCTCCCAGCCGCCACGGGCGGTAATGCCCATTTTCTTGTGGTCATAGCCTGCCGATCCACCGGACGCAAAAGCGTCATCAAGCCAGAATCCGGCTTCCGAGGAAATTGCATTGGCAACATCTGAAAACGCCGCCGTTCCCTTGTCGGCAGCGACCACCAGATAAGGATCATCACCATCCTGGCGTACCATTTTCGGCGGCGGAATAAGCTTCCCGCCCTTGGTGTTGTCGGTCAGGGACAGCAGGCTTGAGATGAACGACTGATAGGCAAGCGTTCCTGCCTGATACACTTCATCACGACTGCCGCCTGCCGGCAGTTGCCTGGGAATAAAGCCGCCCTTGGCACCGACGGGCACAATAACCGCGTTCTTCACATTCTGGGCTTTTGCCAGACCCAGCACTTCAGTGCGGAAGTCTTCTGCCCTGTCAGACCAGCGCAATCCGCCGCGGGCGATTTTGCCGCCGCGCAAGTGTACGCCCTCAACAAGGGTGGAGTGGACAAAGATCTCTGCAAACGGAACAGGTGCCGGAATGCCGGGCACATCCTTGCTGCGTATCTTCATTGCCAGGGCAATCGGGATGCCGTCCTGCAGATTCTCGAGATTGAAGAAATTGGTCCGCTGCGTGGCTGTAATTACACCCACCATGTGACGAATGATCCGGTCATCATCGAGACTGGGAACGTTCGCCAGATGATCCTCTATACCTTGCAGCAGCCTGCCCTGAAGTTTCTCACGTTCCGCCAGTGTGCCGGCCTTGCGATGACCAGGTTGAAACCTTGCCTTGAACAAATCCACCAGCAATCGTGTCACATCACCATACCGCACCAGTGTGCCGGCTATGGCTGACAGCGCAAATGAAAAGCCTGTCTGACGCAGATAGCGCGCGCAGGCCCGCAACACCGTCACTTCCTGCCAGGTCAGGGATGCAGACAACACCAGCCCGTTCAGCCGGTCGCTGTCTGCCTTGCCTGTCCAGACAGCCAGAAAACAGTCTTGCAGCTGCTGGTAGCTTTGTTCATCGATCGGGGCATCGTTGTCACGGTTGAGAGCAACCTCATGGATATAGACAGCGTCAGTTGCCGCTTCTGATTTGCCGGAAGGTTGGACGACATAGGTGTTTTCATCCAGTGCCCTGAGCCCCATGTCTTCCAGCAGGGGAAGCCGGGCCGACAATGGTACTGGTGATGCGAGATTGAACAGCTTCAGCCAGACCGCACCGTGATTTCCAACCGGTGTCGCAAACTCGGCGGCTGTGCACGTTTGGGCATCCAGCGCTTCCATGATCGCAATATCGTGCTGCGCGTCCTTGATATCGGTTCGCCTCACGATATGCCGGTGGAAACGCGCTGGCATAACGTCTTGCCAGCGACCGGCCTGGCCGATCCGTCCTTGTCCGCCATCACCGCATCTGAAAGTTCATCGCCCCAGCTGCGCGTCGCCTCTACAATTTCTCTTTCAACCAGGTTCGGATCAGGCAGATTCTTCACCGACACGCCCAGCGAAACAATAAACCGCACGCGGACCAGCGTTCCTTCCCCGAAATTGGGCATGAATTCCAGCGTCTTGCCCTGGTAGTGTTTTTCCAGGATCGCGCCGGCCTTCTCCCTGAGGTCGGACGAGAACCTGTCGCGCGGAAAGAACACAAACGCAATTGCATATCTCTCAAACCGGTCCAGCCGCACAAACACGCGGGTGCGCGGCCGTTCGTGCAAACGCCACATGCCCATTGCAAGCGGAGCCAGTTGTTCGGACTCGATCTGGAACAGATCATCCCGTGACATGGTTTCAAGAATGTTCAGAAGACCCTTGCCCGAGTGGCCGCTCGTCGAAAAACCGCTGAGTGCCATCACCGCCTCTATGCGGCGCCGTAACAGCGGAATGCCACTGGCAGCTTCGGTATAGGCGGTTGAGGCAAACAGACCGACTACGCGCAGTTCGCCGATAACGTTTCCCGCCTGATCAAAATCGTAAAGTCCCACATAGTCCATAACCGCGGACCTGTGTACGCGAGATACAAGGTCGGACTTTTCCACCACAATCGCATAGCCGGACTTGTAGTTTGACAGGTCTCGTTTCGCCGCATTCTGAATCACCTGACCCCGTTGCAGCCGCAATACACCCAGCGCCGATTTCTCGTCGACAAGCATTTGTTTCTTGCCGCCCTTTTTCCCCAGATTGTACTGGCACATGCCAAGGAAAGTGAATTTGTTGTTTAACAGCCAACTCAGAAAGTCGATGGTTTCACTGACGATGGCCGTTGGCAGCGGCGAGGCCTGTGTCCTGAGTTTTTCAATTCTGCCCTGTATGACGTGCTGCATGGGCTGCCAGTCAACCACGGCAGCTCGAATTTCATCCAGAATGTCGCGCAACTCGCTGACCAGTTCATCCTGTTCGCGCTTGGAATTCAGGGCTTCGAGATGGATATGCAGGTAGCTTTCGCGCAGGAAATCTCCCGACTGTTTCTTCGTGTTGTCCAGGGTTTTCAGTTTGCCCTTGCTGTCGCGTTCGCTGGCAAACACCGGATGTAGCACCGTGTAGACCGTGTGCCCTTTTGTCGACAGGGCATTGATTACCGAATCGACCAGAAACGGCATGTCGTCATTCAGGATTTCCAGAATGCAGCGCTGTGCCAGGGTTCCGTCACTAACGCCTGAGTCCGCAATCCGGATCTTGACGCGGCCAGGGGGCTTGACGTCCAGAAACTCCTTGGCTTTCCCGACAAGCAGATCGATGTCCGCGTTTGTCAGTCCGGCAATGTCTTCTTCGGCGGCTTCGCGGAACAGCTGTTTGCGCAGTGTCTTTTCCAACAAGCTCCTGACTGTCTTTTTTGCTGCACGTTTTTGCACGGCACCTGTTTTGGATTTTTCTGACACGACGTTCCACCCTTTTTGCAACTGCCCGATAATTCAGCATAGGACAGCTTTCCGGGAATGGCCATGCATTCAAAACATCTATATCCTCTCCCCTGAATTTCCATCGGAGACAATCACATGACGACTTCCGGCAAGCCCGCCACAGCCTTGATGATCGGCCAGGTTGATGAATTGACAGAGCGCCAGCAGGGCTATTTCGACAAGTGCACCGAGAAGCTTGGCTTCATTCCAAATGTCCTGAAGGCGTACGCGTTTTCATCTGTCAAGCTGCAGGCATTTGCTGATCTGTACAATGATCTCATGTTGGGAGACTCAAACCTTTCCAAGCTGGAACGCGAAATGATTGCGGTCGCCGTGTCCGCTGTGAACCAGTGCTATTATTGCCTGACCGCTCATGGTGCTGCTGTCCGGCAACTGTCCGGCGACCCGGCGCTCGGCGAGCAGATGGTGATGAATTTTCGCGCCGCCGACCTGGATGCCCGGCAAACCGCCATGCTGGAATTTGCCGACAAGCTCACCCGCACACCTCATGCAGTGGTAGAGGCTGATCGCCAGGCGTTAAGGGCTGCCGGCTTTTCCGATCGCGACATCTGGGACATTTCAAGCGTCGCCAGTTTCTTCAACATGTCGAACCGGATGGCATCTGCGGTGGACATGCGGCCGAATGATGAGTATCACGCGCAGGCCCGCTGACGGGCCGCAATAGACCCCTTTGGCAAACCATGCATTCATCAACGGACCTGGTTTTTGTAACCAGTCTGTTTAAGACAAGTATCTCACAAGGCCTCACCTCCATGGCTTCCGATCACGCTTCACGGCGCACGTTCGCAATCATTTCGCATCCCGATGCCGGCAAGACCACGCTGACGGAGAAGTTGCTTCTTGCCGGTGGTGCAATTCGTCTTGCCGGTGCCGTGCGAACCCGTGGTGCCCAGCGCCGCGCCCGATCCGACTGGATGAAGATCGAGCAGGATCGCGGAATTTCGGTGACCAGTTCCGTCATGACCTTCGACTATGACGGCCATACCTGCAATCTGCTCGACACGCCGGGCCACGAAGACTTTTCCGAAGACACCTACCGCACGCTGACCGCAGTTGATTCCGCCATCATGGTCATTGACGCCGCCAAGGGTATCGAAAACCAGACCCGCAAATTGTTCGAGGTCTGCCGGCTGCGCGACATTCCCATCATCACCTTCATCAACAAGGTCGATCGCGAAGGCCGTGACGGCTTTGAGCTGCTTGATGAAATCCAGGAAATGCTGGCGCTGGACGTGTCGCCGATGATCTGGCCCATTGGCATGGGATCTGATTTTTACGGCTGTTATGACTTGCGTGACGGGTCGTTCTCGCGCGCATCACGGCGCGGTGGTCATGTCGATGAGACCCTTGAAGTGCCGTCTCCTGAAAAGCTTGGCGAAATGGCTGGTGTGCCGGATCATATCGTGAGCGGCTTCATCTGAAGCAATCGAACTGGCGCAGGCAGGATATGCGCCGTTTGACCAGACGTCTTTTCTGGAAGGTCATCTTACGCCGGTCATATTCGGCAGCGCCCTGAACGAGTTCTCGGTGCAGCCATTGCTTGATCTGATTATCGAACATGCGCCGTCACCAAGACCCAGCCCCGCTGAGTCCCGCGAGGTGGCACCGGACGAAGACAAGGTCACCGGGTTCATCTTCAAGGTACAGGCCAATATGGACAAGAACCATCGCGACCGCGTGGCGTTCATGCGGGTGTGCTCCGGTCACTTCAAGCGTGGCATGAAACTGAAGCAGGTGCGCACCGGCAAGGACATCCTGGTGCACAGCCCGATCTTCTTTCTGGCGCAGGACCGCGAGATCGCCGAAGACGCACGCGCCGGCGACGTCATCGGCATTCCCAACCACGGCACGGTGCGGGTCGGTGACACCTTCACCGAGGGCGAGGATTTGAGGTTCACCGGCCTGCCTGCCTTCGCACCGGAAGCGCTGCGCCGTGTACGTCTGGGCGACATGACCAGGATCAAGCAGATGCGCGCCGCCCTGGAGGACCTGGCAGAAGAAGGCCTGATCCAGGTGTTCCAGCCGGAAGTGGGCTCCCAGTGGATTGTCGGTGTTGTCGGCGTGCTGCAGCTGGACGTGCTGGCATCACGCGCAAAGCAGGAATACGGAGTGGATCTCGAGTTTGAAGCGTCACCCTATGAGATGGCCCGCTGGGTCACGTCGCAAGACCCTGCGGCCCTGACAACCTTCCGCGAGCGCAACCGGCTGGCGATGGCGAAAGACCGCGATGGCAGCTATGTGTTTCTCGCCAAGGGATCCTGGGAACTGGACTACGCCGCCAAAACCTACGAAGACATCCGCTTCCTGCGCACCAAGGAACTGCAGTAGCGACAGGGCGGCAAAGGTCCTGAGACCTTTAACCGTGTGTCGCCTGAGTATTTTTGAAAGGCCCGCCAAATGCCGGCGGCAATTATGTTTAATCGCTATGCGATTGTTGGAGCGGGCGATGAGATTCGAACTCACGACCCCAACCTTGGCAAGGTTGTGCTCTACCCCTGAGCTACGCCCGCATCCATGGGGCCCGGACGACAAACAAGGCCGTCTCAAGCGCCGCTATATTGCGCAAGCGGGAACTAAATGCAATAGCACATCACTGACAAAATAAATTCTTCTCGTCTGCCTGTTACCGGAGCCCTCATGCCCACCACGTCCGAGCAATTGCTGCAATACCTGACCGATCTTGGTATCAATACCACCACAACCGAGCACGAAGCCGTCTTTACCGTTGAACAGGCCCGTGCGCTGCGTGGCGAAATCCCCGGCGGGCACTGCAAGAACCTGTTCCTGAAAGACAAGAAGGGCGTACTTTGGCTGGTGGTCTGCCTTGAAGACGCTGTGATCGACCTTAAGGCACTGCCGGCACTGATCGGTGCCGCCAGGATCTCGTTTGGCAAAGCCGACCTATTGGGCGAGGTGCTGGGCGTTGAACCGGGCTCGGTAACCCCGTTTGCGCTGATCAATGACATCACGCACCAGGTCAATGTCGTGCTTGACACAAAGATGATGGAACATGACGTGGTCAGCTACCATCCGCTCGTCAATACGGCTACGGTTACACTGACACCGGATGATCTTCTGAAGTTCATTTCCTCCTGTGGCCATGAATCTCAGATAATCGAGCTGTATGATTAGAGCGACATGGGTTCAATTGAACCCATAAAGTTGCTCGATCACTTGAAAACGATCAGGTTTATGATTCTTGGTTGGTTTAACCAAGAATCATCCTGATCTAGACACAAAACCCGTGAACCGGCAGCGTTAACCTGTCTGGTTGATTTGCAAAATGCCCGCTGCGAGACCATGTTAACGACATCACATCTCGCGCTGCATTCAGGAAGGCCCAAATGACAAACCAAACTTTCTCGATGGGAACGTCGTTCAATGCCGGCGGCGACCCACCTGCTCCGGAAAACGGTGCACCGGCAGCCCAGCTTATCAAAGAGTCAAATACCGCGAACTTCATGAGCGATGTCATTGAGACATCAAAGTCGGTTCCCGTCCTTGTGGATTTCTGGGCGCCGTGGTGCGGACCGTGCAAACAGCTCGGTCCCCTGCTGGAAAAGATCGTAACCGAGGCCGGCGGCAAGATACATCTGGTCAAGGTCGACATCGACGCCAATCAGCAGCTGGCACAGCAAATGCGCATCCAGTCGATCCCGGCCGTGTTTGCCTTTGCCGACGGACAACCCGTCGACGGTTTCATGGGTGCCCTGCCCGAATCAGAACTCAGGACCTTCATCGACAAGATTATCTCCAGCCATGGCGGTCAGGCCGAACAGGTCGGGCAGTTGCTGGAAGCAGCTGAAGCAGCGTTGGAAACAGAGGCTGTTGAACAGGCCATGGCAATGTTTGAACAGGTGTTGCAGCTCGAACCGGAAAACGGCCGCGCCATTGCCGGCATGGCCAAGGCATACATTGCGGCAGGTGATCTCGACGGCGCGCGCGAGCTGCTTGCCGTCATCCCGCCGGCCCTGGTGGACGACAGTCATATTTCCGGTGCGCTTGCCGCACTGACCGTGGCTGAAACACCGGTTGATGACGAAGAAATCACCCGGTTGGGTGAAGCTGTAGCCGCCAATGAGTGCCGACTACCAGTCACGTCTCGACCTGTCGATTGCGCTGAACGCAGCAGGTCAGGAGGAAGCCGCACTGGATCATTTGATGTGGCTGATCGAAAAAGACCGGGCGTGGAATGACGATGCCGCGCGCAAACAGCTGCTGTTGTTTTTTGAAGCCTGGGGCCCTACCCACGAATTGACACTTTCGGGCCGTAGGCGGTTGTCCTCGATATTGTTTGCCTAGGTCATGGACTCATGATTAGGTCCGGGCCTAAATAATCTGTTTCAAAAGGTGATAGTTTTGAAAGCCAACGACGAGCGCTACCAGTCAGCCGCAGATCTGTCGGAAACGTTGCCGATATTTCCCTTGCCGGGCGCGTTGTTGTTGCCCGGTGGTGATCTGCCCCTGAACATATTCGAGCCGAGATACCTGGAAATGGTTTCAACGGCGCTTGCCGGAAACCGCCTCATTGGCATGATCCAGCCCCGCAATATGGAAACCGAACGCGATCTGGATCCGGCAGGCAAGGTTGCAGAATCCGAATTGTACGAAGTCGGATGTGCCGGCAGGATCACGTCGTTTATGGAAGTTGAAAACAATCAGGTGCAAATCATACTGACGGGCATTTGCCGCTTCAAAATTTCTGAAGAAGTCAGTTCGAAAAGCCCGTTCCGCATGGTGCGCGCTGACTATGATGAGTTCCTGGTTGATCTCACCGACGAAAATGAAACCATCGGTGAGGATCGCGAACGTCTGCTGGACAGCCTCAGGCGGTTTCTGGATGCACGATCCATGCAGGCCGACTGGGACGAAATTCGCGAAGTTTCCACGTCCACACTGATCAATACACTGTCCATGATCGGCTCATTCACCGCCAGCGAAAAACAGGCGTTGCTGGAAGCGCCGAACCTCAAACAGCGCACCATAACACTGATGGCCCTGGCCGACATGTCAACCGGCTCCGATGGCGCAGAGCGCGTCGTGCAATGACCGACGGTGTCGACACCTCAGGCCAGGCCGAGGCAGACAGCAGCCGCCAGACCTATCGGCGCGCCAGCGCGCAATTGCTTGAAATGCTTGTATGCCCCGTCACGCACGCAAAACTGAAGTATGACATCGAGACGCAGGAACTGATTTCGGACCGCGCCCGTCTGGCTTATCCGATCCGTGATGGCATTCCGATCATGCTGGTTGAAGAGGCCCGAATTCTGGATGACTGAAACGAACAGCAAAAACGCCCCGGTCTGGGTCGAGGAAATTCGCCTCACCGATGCCGGTCGTTCACTGGATGTAACGTTTGATGACGGCGAAAAATACCGATTGTCCGCCGAGTATCTGCGCGTTGAGAGCCCCAGCGCTGAAGTGCAGGGCCACGGCCCGGACCAGAAAACCTGTGTTGGCGGCAAGGCAGGTGTGGCGATCATCAAAATTGATCCGGTCGGAAATTATGCTGTCCGGCTGACCTTCGACGACATGCATTCAACCGGCATATTCAGTTGGAGTTATCTGTTGAAACTGGGGCGTGATCGCGACGTTATCTGGCCTGCATACCTGGCGCGGCTGGAAACTGAAGGCAAGTCCCGGGACTAAAGCCAGGTCTAGTCCGGTTCGCCGCGCAACAGGCGCGGCTGTTTGCCGGATATCCCGGCAGCCTGATCCATGAAGAAAGCCTTCAATGGCGGCAGCCGGTCGACAAGTTTCAACCCGGCCTGCCGCAGGGTTGCAACCGGCACTGCAGAGTTGGAGAACAACCGGTTCAACCCGTCACATGCTGCTGCAACCATGATGGTATCTGCACGGCGCCACTCTTCGTAGGCTTTCAGGCAGCTTTGACCACCTGGATCCAGGCCACGCCTGACATGGTCGCCAAGGCAATCGCTCAGGGCGGCAATGTCGCGCAGTCCAAGGTTGAAACCCAATCCCGCTATGGGGTGAATGACATGCGCGGCATCTCCGATCAGTGCCAGCCTTTGTCCGATGAACGTTTTGGCGATCTGCACGGACAGGGGCCAGGCGGCATATCCTGTAGCCAGCTTCACCTCACCCAGATGACTGCCGAACCTCTGTTTGAACTGATCCAGAAATTCATGCTCCGGCAACTGCATGAGTTGCTCGGCATCTTTGGTCTGTTCGGTCCACACAATGGAAGACCTGTTGCCGGTCAACGGCAGGATCGCAAACGGACCCGCTTCACGGAAATGCTCTTCTGCACGGCCGTGATGCGGCAGTTCGTGTTCCACGGTCATGGCGATACCGGACTGGTCATAATCCCATCGCACCGTATCGATATTGGCAGCCTGACGGGTTTTTGAATTCCTCCCGTCCGCAGCGATAATGAGCGGCGCTGCAAATGTACGCCCGTCTGTTGTCGTGACACACGCCGGTGATGAGTTGAAGTCAAAGGTGTCAACCGCTGTATTGCCCATGAAGGTAATTTGCTCGGCTTGTTCAACCTGCTCAATCAGGGCTGATAGCAAGGTGGCGTTTTCAACCATCCAGGCTGACGCCGACCCTGCCTCGCCGGCCTCAAGAAAACTCAACAATGCCGGTCGGTTGTCGGCTTCGTTCTTGCCGTCGGTCACAATGATTTTTTCAAAGGCCTGCGCCTGATCTGCAACGGCGTCCCAGACACCGAGTGTCTGCAGCATGGTGCGCGAGCTCTTTGTTATGGCAGAGCCTCGCGGATCAGCACCCACATTCCTGGAACGCAGTTCAGGGCCGGCATCTACAATCAGGGTTTTCAGGGGTATGGACAAATAATCCCCGGACAGGGCAAGACCACAGGTCAGGCCGGCAAGACCTCCGCCGATAATTATTACGTCATATGGCTGTTGTGAACTCACAGGGTGCCTTTTCAGCCTGTTATACCTTTGGTATTACGGCTTTGCAGAAAGAATGTTGAATGTCCGAATACGACGAAGTGGTTGCCAGTTTCAATCTTGAACGCCTTGATGACAACCGGTTCCGTAGCCGCAGTCCGCAATTTGGCTGGCGGCGTATTTACGGTGGGCTTTTATTGGCTCACGCCTTAAGAGCCGCGCAAATGACCATAGATGACCCGCAGCGCGACCCGCATTCCCTGCACGGCTACTTCCTGAGACCGGGATTGATCGATGAGCCGCTTGAACTGCAGGTAGAGCGCTTGCTGGACGGCCGCTCCATCGCCAATCGCCGGGTCACCATAGTACAGGGCGGCAAACCGGTTTTTTGCCTGCAGGCCTCGTTTCGAAAACTCGGCTCCGGCCTGGTGCACCACCCGGCAATGCCGGATGCAAGTCCACCGGAAGATCTGCCCGACGAGACCCGGATCGCCGCGCTTTACGCATCAGTTTTACCCACCGGTGCGCAAACCTACCTGGCCCGCGAGAAGGTTTTTGAGTTGCGCCCGGTTGATCATGAGCTGTTTGTTCATCCAGACCCCGACCATCCCGAATCCAGCTTGACATGGGCACGGCTTCAAACCACGCAGCAACCATCCGGTGAGCTGTCATGGATACTGTTGGCCTATCTGTCCGACATGACGGTTTTGAACGGTAGCCTTCATCCCCATGGCAGAAATTTCTTCGACGCGGAAATTACCATGGCAAGTCTTGATCATGGTCTCTGGATACACAATCCACCTGACTTTTCAGACTGGCTGCTGATGAGCCATGAAGCGATGGGCAATGAAGCCGGCATGGGCCTGGGCAGGGTCAATATTTTCAATCGGACAGGAACCCTGACAGCCAGTGTCGTGCAGCAGGGATTCATCAAAGCCAATAATGTCCAGTAATTAGGCAATATATAGTTTTTGTATATTTTTTAGGCATGTTGTTTTGATCGAAATCCTGACAGCTCCCTTTTTTATCAGGTTATTCAAAGCGTTACAAAAAATCCCTGTTTGGCATGCCACTTGAAATGCATCTGCGTTGACGCTGCCGGTTCGAGGTCGGCAGCGATGGGTAACATGGGAGATGCAAATGAAATACATCATCTCGATCATCAAGCCTCATCGGCTGGAGGAAGTGCGCACCGCATTGTCCGCCATTGGTGTTGAGGGCATGACCGTGAGTGAGGTTAAGGGGCATGGGCGCCAGAAAGGTCACACGGAAATCTACCGTGGTGCCGAGTATGAAGTGTCATATCTGCCCAAAATCAAGATCGAACTTGCACTTGAAAACAAGCTCGCAGCCAAGGCTGTGGAAACCATTACCGAAGCCGGTCGTACCGGCCAGATCGGTGATGGAAAGATATTCGTTCTGAACCTGGACAGTGCCGTGCGTATTCGTACCGGCGAGTCCGGCGAAGAAGCACTGTGAGGGCAACAGACATGAAGCTTTATCAAAAATTCGCACTGGCGGGCACGCTGGCAATCGGTGCAGTCGCAGGAAGCGACGTCGCATTTGCGCAAGCCGGCACAGAGGCCCCGGAAGATGTAAAGTACATCTTGTCGTCGCTGCTGTTTCTCATTGGCGGCTTTCTGGTCATGTTCATGGCGGCCGGTTTCGCCATGCTGGAGGCTGGTCTGGTACGCTCGAAGAACGTATCCATGCAATGCCTGAAGAACATCGCCCTTTACTCGGTTGCGGGTCTGATGTTCTGGGTGGTGGGCTATAACCTGATGTACGAAGGCGTTGTTGCCGACACCGGATGGATGGGAACTCCAACACCGAAAGTCATTCCGGCAACCGACGCCGATGCCGGCAGTTATGCAGCAGGCTCCGACTGGTTCTTCCAGATGGTGTTCTGCGCTGCCACCGCGTCTATTGTGTCGGGCACCATTGCCGAACGCATCAAGTTCTGGCCTTTCATTATTTTCACGGCCATCCTGACCGGGGTCATCTATCCGATCCAGGGCAGTTGGGAATGGGGCGCCGGCTGGCTCAACGGCATTGGCTTTTCAGATTTTGCCGGGTCGACACTGGTGCATTCAACAGGTGGCTGGGCTGCACTCATGGGCGCCATCATTCTCGGCGCACGAGCCGGCAAGTACGGTGAAAACGGCCGTATCAACCCGATCCCCGGCTCGAGCATCCCGCTGGCTACACTGGGCACATTCATCCTGTGGTTCGGCTGGTTCGGCTTCAATGGCGGCTCGCAGCTTGCCATGGGCACCATTTCCGATGCCTCTTCGGTGTCGCGTATTTTCGTGAACACCAACCTGGCTGCAGCAGCCGGTGTGGTTGTGTCGATCATTCTCACCCAGGTCCTGTACAAGAAGATGGATGTGACCTTGGCGCTCAATGGTGCGCTGGCCGGTCTGGTGGCCATCACCGCTGAACCGCTGACGCCATCGCCGATCATGGCCATCATGATTGGTGGTATCGGTGGTGTGATTGTGGTGTTTGCCGTGCCGATGCTCGACAAGCTGAAGATCGACGATGTGGTCGGCGCCATTCCGGTTCACCTGCTGGCAGGTATCTGGGGCACCATGGTGGTACCTTTGACCAACGCTGATGCGACCTTCTATGCACAGGCCGTCGGGGTCATTGCAGTGGGCATCTTCGTGTCTGCTTCAAGCGCCATCGTCTGGCTGATCCTCAAGGCCACCATCGGCATCAGGGTTAGCCCTGAAGAAGAGCTCGAAGGTCTCGACAAGGGAGAGGTTGGTGTTGAGGCCTATCCGGAGTTTGCCCGCGGCGGATCCGCAATCTAGATTCTCCTGAGCAACTCAGACGCTTTCACTGGCGTCCAATATTCACCCCGGAAGCAGCACCGCTTCCGGGGTTTTTCATTGTCCGCACCCGGTCAAAACTTAACGACACCTTAACCATGTCCGGACCACAATCGCAGCGAAACTCTCTTATCGCGGCTGATGCCTCTTTTTCAGCCTGTTGACCTGCGCATAACCGGAAGTTGCAATATGCCTCGAAGCCGTACCGCAAAACCCGCCCAAGCAACCATACCGCAAGGGTTGAAACTGTTTGTCCGCAGGCGATTGATGGAACTGCAGGGCCTGGTGCTGCTGGGTTGTCTGGTCGCCCTCACCGTCGCACTGGCGACCTGGTCATCCAGCGATCCTTCCTGGAACAACGCAGTTGAAACCCACGTCCGCAATGCGCTCGGCTATCCCGGAGCGATTATCTCCGACAAGCTGATCAGCTGGTTTGCACTGTCCAATTCGGTGATCATCGGCATCCCGGCGTTCTGGGCCATAACCTTGATATCCCACAACCGGCTCGGCAACTGGCAGACCCGCGCACCATCCTGGCTTGCGGCCATAATGTCATCGGCTGTTGTGCTGGCTTTCCTGCCGATCTCGGACAACTGGCCGATCGGGCCGGGCTTCGGCGGCGGTATCGGTGACAGCGGCGCCATGTTGCTGACCTCCCTGCCCCGTGCGCTTGGATTTGACTCGATTGCCTCCATCGTCGGCTTCATTGTCGCGTTGACCGCTTTCGTGTGGACCGGACTGCTGGCGCTGGGCAGCTCTCCATTGCAAGCTGCGCGAGCCCTGAAATCATTCAAGAAACCAACCATCATGATCGGTTCAAAGGCCCTCAGCGTGTCTACCCGCCTTGCCCATAGTGTGGGTAGCCTGCGCGACCGCTACCAGGCCGATGAGGATGATGAGCCGGTCAGACCCCGGCGCCGGCTGGCTGAGAACTTGCGGCGCGAGCCGGAACCGGAGCGCGAAACCGGGCTGCTGGGCCGGTTGAAAAACCGCAAGCAGACCGGGCAGGGCAAACCCGCCGACCCGGATCCGGAGTCAAAACCCATTCCTGCCTTTCTGGCGAGGCGGGCGCCATTGAGCGACAACCGCATCGAGCCCCGGCTGAGCCGTACTGACAATACCGATCAGCCGGCCACTGCCGGCGAACCTTCTTTGGACACACCGGCTGCACCTTCTGGCATCGCTTCGCCCGCAACAGCCGGCAGCCGGGTTCAGGCAACTGCAAAGCCGGTCAAACAGGGCTCCCGTATTTCCAAGGACATGCAGCCCGACATGCTGCCGAACAATGGCGAGTTCCAGTTGCCACCGCTCAGCCTGCTGGCGGAACCTGATGCATCCAATCAGACCAATCAGCTGTCTGCCGATGCGCTGGAACAGAATGCCCGCATGCTGGAAGGGGTGCTTGAGGATTTCGGTATTCGCGGCGAAATCATCAATGTCCGCCCCGGTCCGGTGGTAACCCTGTACGAACTTGAGCCGGCGCCCGGGATTAAGTCATCCCGTGTTATTGGGCTGGCAGACGATATTGCCCGTTCAATGTGCGCTATTTCGGTTCGTGTTGCAGTGGTGCCGGGACGCAATGCGATCGGTATCGAGATGCCGAACTCAAACCGCGAAACCGTTTATCTTCGCGAATTGCTGGCCTCGAGAGATTTCGAAAAGACCAAGCAGAAACTGGCCATCGCACTGGGCAAGGACATTGGTGGCGAACCGACCTTTGCCGACCTTGCCCGCATGCCGCATCTGCTGATCGCCGGTACAACCGGCTCAGGCAAGTCGGTCGGCATCAACACCATGGTATTATCACTGCTGTTCAGGCTCCCGCCCGACAAATGCAAGCTGATCATGATTGATCCGAAAATGCTTGAACTGTCGGTATATGAGGGCATTCCACACCTGCTCGCCCCGGTTGTGACAGACCCGCACAAGGCGATTGTGGCGCTGAAATGGGCTGTCCGCGAGATGGAAGAGCGCTATCGCAAAATGTCCAAACTGGGTGTGCGCAACATTGACGGCTACAATGCCCGTGCCGAGCAGGCCGGGAAAAAAGGCGAAGTGTTCACCCGCCAGATACAGACCGGGTTTGATCCGGAGACCGGTGCTCCGATCTATGAAGAAGAGCAGATGGACCTGTCGCCGCTGCCCTATATCGTTGTCATCATCGATGAAATGGCAGACCTGATGATGGTCGCAGGCAAGGACATTGAAGGGGCCGTTCAGCGCCTGGCACAAATGGCACGTGCTGCAGGCATTCATGTCATCATGGCCACGCAGCGGCCATCGGTGGATGTCATTACCGGCACCATCAAGGCCAACTTCCCGACCCGCATCAGCTTCCAGGTTACATCCAAGATCGACAGCCGCACGATTCTGGGCGAACAGGGTGCTGAGCAGTTGCTCGGTCAGGGCGACAATCTGTTCATGGCCGGTGGCGGCCGCATTTCACGACTGCATGCACCATTTGTGTCTGATGATGAGGTTGAACAGATCGTTGCATATCTGAAAACCCAGGCAGCACCGGACTATGTAGACGCTGTCACGGAAGACGCCGGCGAAGATGGCGGTGACGGCGGTTTCGATACAGGTGCTCCAGGTGGCAATTCCGGCGACGAGCAGTACGATAAGGCGGTTGCTGTTGTCCTGCGTGACAGAAAGGTTTCCACCAGTTACATTCAACGCAGATTGTCCATCGGATACAACAAGGCGGCAAGCCTGATTGAACGCATGGAAGACGAAGGCCTGATTTCGGCTGCGAATCATGCCGGGAAACGCGAAATACTGGTTGGTGAGGACATGGGCTGATTGGGGCCAGAACACATTATTCTTATCCATTCTGCCCCATTGTCGCCGTGTTACGCGCCGATGAAGCATTACCCTTTCCGGCAAACTGTTGCTGAACCCACTGGAGGATATCCGTTGACTAAGAAATCCGCACGCCTTGCATTTTTCATGGGTCTTTGCCTGTTGGTCCCGGCAGTGACCGTTTTGCCGGGCAATCCGAGTGTGGCACAGGCTGCAGCGCAATTGTCCGAAGATGACAATGCGGCGGTCACTCTTCTCAACACCTACCTGAACGAAATTGTAAACATGAAGGGTGAATTCACCCAGACCAGCCCGCGCGGGCAGATTGCCAATGGCGTGTTTTACATCTCAAAACCCGGCAAGATGCGGTTTGAATATGCGCCGCCCAGCCCGCTGCTGGTTGTCTCGGACGGTCGCTGGGTCACGGTAACAAACACCAAGCGTAAAAAGGACGACCAGTATCCGCTGGCAGCAACACCGCTCAAACTTGTACTGGCCGGCGAAGTTAATCTGTTTGAGCAGGCTGTCATCCTGAAAGTCGAATCCCAGGACAATCTCGTTGCCGTCACCATGGAAGAGAAAGACCAGCTTGTTGCCGGCCAGCTCACAATGGTGTTCGACCGGGAAGCCAATGATCTGGTTCAGTGGATCATTCTTGATGGCAAAGGCCAGCGCACGACCGTCCAGTTGTCCAATGTAGACAAGGAAGTTGAGCCGGATCCAAAACTTTTTGTGGTCAAACGCAGCAAGGAGCGCAAGACTGGCTCCGATCGCTAACTCACCGGATCGGATCAGTCTTGAGAATTGCCACCTGGAATATCAACTCGGTACGGTTGCGGGCCGGGCTTGTAAACCGCCTGCTTGAGCAACACCGGCCCGACATTGTCTGCCTGCAGGAAACCAAGTGCCCGCCAGGTCAGTTTCCGGCATCCGAATTTGCGCCGCTTGGTTATCAATATATCGCCGAGAACGGCTTGTCGGGCCATCATGGCGTGGCCATCATCTCCCGCGTCCCGTTCGATCAAATGGACATTCATTCGTTTTGCGGACAAAACGATGGCCGGCATGTCAGCATTCATCTGGCAGACAGCGACCTGACTGTTCACAGTCTCTACGTTCCGGCCGGCGGCGATGAGCCGAACCCTGAAACCAATCCGAAATTCAGCCACAAGCTGGCGTTTCTCGACGAAATGAAAAACTGGACTTCCACACATGTTTCAAACGGCAATGGCGAACATGTGTTCACCGGCGATTTCAATGTCGCCCCGCTTGAAAGCGATGTCTGGTCACACAAGCAGTTGCTGAAAATCGTGTCTCACACGCCCCAGGAAACCGAGCGGCTGCTCGACATTCAGAGCACCTGCAATCTGCATGATCCGATCCGGGCCGAGATACCGGAACCAAGCAAAATCTATTCATGGTGGAGCTACAGGTCGCGCGACTGGCAAGCTTCAGATCGTGGCCGGCGGCTTGACCATATCTGGGTGTCGGAAGGCCTTGTCGGAAAATGCAGCAATGCCGCGATACTCAAGGACGTGCGCGGCTGGGAACGTCCGTCCGATCACGTGCCGGTTCTGGTTGATATCGCCTGACATCCCTCTGGCCCTTCACACTCCAGAGTACGTCAGTCATGGAGAACGGCCCCTGCCGCAGGTGGATAAGCTGTTCGTCCCCAACAAGCGAACGGCCTGCCGGAGGCAGATAAGCTGTTCGACCCTCACAAACAGACCCACAAAAACTATTCTTCCTCGCGAAGCAGTTCGTCGATAGGTGAGATTTCGAATTTCGTCTGCACTTCACTCAACTCGCTGGAGCATTGCGCAAGCTGACGATTGAGCACGTCAAGCACCTGCATGCCGACTTCCGGAAACTCCGAACACAGTCTCATGAACACCGATTGTTCGATGACAATGGCTTCAATTTCCGACTTTGCATTCAAGGTCACCTGGCGGGGTAATCCGGCAATCAGGGATTGCTCACCAAACATCGCTCCGGGTCCCGCCAGCGCAAGTACACCGCCGGTCTCGGGGTCAATAACCACACCATCACCCTGTTTGATAATCAGCGCGTTGGTTGACGGATCGCCGGCTTCAAACACCGTGCGTCCTGGTGGCACAATCAGTTCGTCTGACGAAAACAGCAGCGTTTGCAGGTGTGCTTCATCGACACCTGCAAACAACGGCAGCTGTTTCAACAGATCAACTGCGGAGCGAACGCCCATAACTCAGCCTGTCAGTAATTGATCCCGCCCGGATCAGGCTACTTTTTGGTTATTGCAACCAAAAAGCATAAAACCTGATCGCGTCCAAAGTGGTATAGCAACTTAATGGCGCAATATGAACCCGTGTCAAAATCCGTGTACTTAGGGTCAGGACCCTCGGGTCCTGACCCTAAGGAACGAGTTTGTATCCACCGGCTTCGGTAACCAGCAATTGGGCATGGGACGGGTCTGCTTCGATCTTCTGGCGCAGTCGGTAAATATGGGTCTCCAGCGTGTGGGTCGTCACACCTGCATTGTATCCCCAGACCTCGTGCAGCAACACATCACGGCCAATGACCTTATCTCCGGCGCGGTACAGAAACTTCAGGATCGAGGTTTCTTTCTCGGTCAACCGGATTTTCCTGTTGTCATCCTGCATCAGAAGTTTGGCACTCGGCTTGAACGTATAGGGCCCGATCTTGAAGACCGCATCCTCGCTTTGTTCGTGCTGGCGAAGCTGCGAGCGGATGCGGGCCAGCAGAACCGCAAATTTGAACGGCTTGATCACATAATCGTTGGCGCCGGCATCCAGGCCAAGAATTGTATCTGCGTCAGAGCTTTCTGCCGTCAGCATGATAACCGGACCGCGATATCCGTTCTTGCGCATGATCTTGCAGGCTTCCCGCCCATCCAGATCCGGCATGTTCACGTCCAAAATAACCAGATCAACCAGTTCGGATTTCAGGTGATTGACTGCAGGCAGTCCGCCATTTACTGCCGTCACTGAAAAATCGTCGTGCAGGGAAAACTGTTCGGCAATGGTTTCGCGCAAGGCATCGTCGTCATCGACGACAAGAATTTTCTTTTTGGTACTCATTTGTCATGTAGTCCTGATGGAAATATCAATTGCACATGACTTTAGTTGGATGCCGTGTGCTTTGCAAAGGGCAACAGAGATCACGCATGGGAACTTTTGATCAGGATATCGCGATCAGGCACATAGCTTCGAACGGTCACGTGGCATCCTTAACCGTGGGTGTAATGGCATTTGCCTGCAGTATCGGACCGGCCGGAATCACCTACAACAAGTCCGAAGGCGATGGCGCAACGCCGGCCGGACGCTGGCCCATGCGGTATGTCATGTACAGGGCCGATCGCATTATCCGCCCGATCACCGGATTGCCGGTTGAACCTATTCTTCCCGGTTCAGGCTGGTGTGATGATCCCGCTTCGCGCGACTACAACAGACCGGTACAGCTACCCTGCCCGCACAGCCATGAGAAACTGTGGCGCAACGATCACCTGTATGATCTGGTTGTGGTGCTAGGTCACAACGACGCGCCGCCGGTGCCTGGAAAGGGTAGCGCCGTTTTCATGCACCTGCGCGCGCCCGACGGAGCAGCGACGCAAGGGTGTATTGCTCTTGAACAAAATCACTTGCGCCAAGTGCTGTCACGTTCCGGCCCGGAAACGATTTTGCACATCCGCTAGAAATTCGACACTCTATCCTCTGGCGCCAAAAATCGCGCTACCGACCCGCACATGGGTGGCACCCAGTTCAATGGCAGTTTCAAAATCACCGCTCATCCCCATGCTGAGCCTGGCGAGGCCATTACGTTTCGCAATTTCCGCCAGCAGGGTAAAATGCGCGACCGGGTCTTCATCAAACGGCGGGATGCACATCATGCCGGTGACGGTCAGGTCATAGGTTTTAGTGCACAGTTTTAAAAAAGCATCGGCCTCGTCCGGCAGGATGCCCGCCTTTTGCGGTTCGTTCCCGGTATTCACCTGAATAAACAATTCCGGACCTTTGCCGGCAGACTGGATTTCCTTTGCCAGCGTCCGCGCCAGTTTTTCCCGGTCCAGCGTTTCAATGGTGTCAAACAGCTCCACGGCCTCGCGCGTCTTGTTTGTTTGCAGCGGCCCAATCAGGTGCAGTCTGGTATCGGCATAGGCCTGTTTCAGCAACGGCCATTTGCCCTGGGATTCCTGCACCCGGTTTTCACCAAACACGCGATGGCCAAGCTTGAGGACAGGTTCGATATCGTCGACAGCGAATGTCTTGGACACCGCCACCAGCGTGATATCGGTTGCGGGTCGGCTGGATTTCCTGGCCGCAGCCTCAATTCGGGCCGTAACATCATTGTAGCGTTGGGTAATTGTATTCATCTTTATATGGCCGTCTTGCTTGCCCGTCAGGTTGCTTCCTGATACTGCACTTGCGGACACAAATCAGGATCAACGAACAGGCATACCACAAGAAATGTCGAGCGAGCGATACAATCCCCGCGGTGTAGAAGCCAAGTGGCAGAAAACCTGGACGGATGCCGGCAGCTTTCTGGCCAGCAATACATCCGACAAGCCGAAATACTATGTGCTTGAGATGTTCCCCTATCCGTCCGGCCGCATCCATATGGGTCACGTTCGAAATTATACCATGGGCGATGTAATCGCCCGTTTCCGCAAGGCAAGCGGCTACAATGTCTTGCACCCGATGGGGTGGGATGCCTTTGGCATGCCGGCTGAAAATGCAGCTATCGAGCGCAAGGTCCATCCCAAGTCATGGACTTATGAAAACATCGCCACCATGCGTGGCCAGCTCAAGTCCATGGGACTTGCCATTGACTGGACCCGAGAGTTCGCAACCTGCGACCCTGAGTACTATGGCCATGAACAGCGCATGTTCATTGAGTTCTACAAGGCCGGTTTGGTTGAGCGCAAAGTCTCGGTGGTGAACTGGGATCCTGTTGATCAGACTGTGTTGGCCAATGAACAGGTCATCGACGGACGCGGCTGGCGCTCCGGAGCCGCAGTTGAAAAGCGTGAGCTTGCACAATGGTTCCTGAAAATCTCGGATATGTCGGAAGAACTGCTGACTGCCCTGGATACATTGACCGACTGGCCGGAGAAAGTCCGGCTGATGCAGCGCAACTGGATCGGCAAGTCAGAGGGTTTACGGTTTTCTTTCGTGCTTGAAGACGAGGCAGGAAATGAACTCGAAGACAAGCTGACCGTATACACAACCAGGCACGATACCATTTTTGGGGCCAGCTTCTGCGCCATCTCGGCCGACCATGCCCTGACCCGGAAGGCTGCTGCCGGGTCCGATACTGTCAAGGACTTCCAGAAGGAATGTGCCGCTCTTGGTACCAGCGAAGAGGCAATTGAACGCGCTGAAAAAAAGGGCGTGCCGCTTGGCATCTATGCGCGTCACCCGTTTGATGCAAACAAGCGCTTGCCGGTTTATGCAGCCAATTTCGTGCTGATCAGCTATGGCGAAGGCGCCGTGTTCGGTTGCCCTGCCCACGACCAGCGCGACCTGGATTTTGCACGCAAGTATGATCTGGAAGTGATCCCGGTGGTTGCGCCAAAAGGTACCGATGCCACATCTGTTCAAGTCGGCAACGATGCATTGCTGGAAAAGGACACGGCAGCGGTTCACATGATCAACTCGCAGTTTCTCGACGGCATGTCGGTCGAGGACGCCAAGGCCGAAGTTGCTGAACGGATGGCCGATGCCGGCATTGGCGAGCGCAAGACCAATTACCGGTTGCGCGACTGGGGTGTGTCGCGTCAACGGTATTGGGGATGCCCGATACCGTTTATCCATTGCAACGCATGCGGCGTGGTTGATGTCCCGCTTGAAGATCTTCCCGTCGTGTTGCCGGAAGACATCGACTTTGACAAACCCGGCAATCCTCTTGAGCGTCACGAGGAGTGGAAATCTGTTTCGTGCCCGAAATGTAATGCACCGGCTCACCGCGAAACCGACACGTTCGACACATTTGTAGATTCGTCCTGGTACTTCGCCCGCTTCTGCTCACCAGATTCCGATCAACCGGTGGATACTGATGCAGCCAGTTACTGGATGCCGGTGGACCAGTATATCGGCGGCATCGAGCACGCCATTCTGCACTTGCTGTATTCGCGGTTCTTCGTGCGCGCCATGAAGAAGGTCGGCCACCTCAATTTTGACGAACCGTTCAAATCCCTGTTCACGCAGGGCATGGTGATCCACGAAACCTATCGGTCGAAATCGGGCGAGTGGATTGTACCAACACAAGTTGCAAAGAACGGTGACGGCCTGATCGACACGGTGTCTGGTGAGAGCGTTACGCTGGGTCCCGCCGAGAAAATGTCCAAGTCGAAAAGAAATGTCATCGATCCCGATGACATCATCGAACAATATGGGGCTGATACCGCGCGCTGGTTCATGCTGTCGGACACGCCGCCTGAACGCGACATCGAATGGACCGAAGCCGGTGTTGTCGGCGCCTGGCGGTTTGTGCAGCGTATCTGGCGTCTGGTCGGTCAGGTCGCAGATGACGATATTACGATTGTGCCGGATGTGTTGCACAAGGCCAGTTCGGGAAATGTGAATGAGTTGCGCAAGAGCACCCATATGGCCATCGCATCTGTCGGTGACGATATTTCCAATCTGCGGTTCAATCGCGCCATTGCCCGCGTGTACGAACTGGTCAATGCGCTGGCGGCTTCATTGTCGTTCAGATGATTCGTCGGACGAATTGAGAATGGCCCAGCGTGAAGCAGCGGTCTCATTGGTCCAGTTGTTTGCTCCCATGATGCCTCATCTTGCCGAGGAGTGCTGGCATGTGCTGGGTTGCGACGGTTTGGCCTGTGACGCGCAATGGCCGAATCACGACGAAAGTCTTCTTATCAGTGACAAAGTCACTCTTGTGGTCCAGATTAACGGCAAGAAACGGGCTGAACTGCAATTTGCCAAAGGTGCTGACCGCAAGATGGTAGAAGATGCATGTCTTCGCCATGAGAATGTGATACGAAGTCTGGACGGTTTATCGGTTCGCAAAGTTATTGTTGTACCGGACAAATTGGTGAATATAGTTGCTGGATGATGATGTTCGCGAAACATGCAATGAGATCGTTTGCTTTGGTTGGCTTGCTGGCTTTATCTGCCTGCGGGTATCAGCCGCTTTATGCAACCAACGACGACGGATCTTCGGTTTCGCAAAAACTTGCTGAAGTCAGCGTTTCCCAGCAATCAAGCCGCGTGGGCCAACTGGTGCGCAATGAAATCGTTCGGTCCACCAGGCCGGTCGGTACTCAGGCCCAGGACCGTTACTATCTTAAATTCCAGTCAAAAAGTAATGCGGAAACACTGATTGACACTTCTGATACGGTTCATCGCAGGCTGGCTTACAATCTGACGACCAAGTTCCAGTTGGTGGATGCTGCAACCCAAAGTGTCGTGTTTTCCGGCCGGGCGTTCAGCAGGGTTCCATACGATCGGCTGGATGCATCGTTTGCAAATGTTCAGGCCCGCGTGAATGCCGAAGAGCAGGCAGCCAAGCAGGTTGGTCAGGAAGTGCGGACACGTTTGGCGGCATTTCTCGCGACCAATTAGATGACAGTGATCAAGCCTCAGGGATTTGAGGTTGCTTTCGGCTCCCCGTCCGGCAAATACAAGGGCGCACTTCTGTGCGGTCCCAACTGGGAGTTGCTGAATCGTTTGAAAAATCAGGCGGTGAAAAATTTCCACTCAAACCACCCCGACGGTGAAGTCGTAAGGTTTTCGGATACCGACCTGGTGGCTGATACGGGACGGTTGCTGGAGGAACTGCAGTCCATCTCCATGTTCGGCGCCGACAAGTTGATACTGGTCGATGCTGCTTCCAGCACAATTCACAAGGCATGCATTGGGGCAATCAGTGTCGGGTGGTCGGATTGCCTGTTGCTTGTCACAGCCGGTGATCTGAAAAAGTCTTCCCCTTTGAGGAAAGAGTTTGAGGCCTCTCCGGATTTGGCGATTACAATCTGTTTTGATCAAAGCGCCGGTGAACTGCTGGAGTTTGCCGCCGCCTTCATGTCCGGGCTCGGCGTCACCATTGATCGCGACGCCATCGAGCTTGTGGTCGAGGCTGTCGGAGGCAATGCCGCCCTGCTGCAGTCTGAACTGGTAAAACTGGCCAGCTATGCAGGAGATGACGGCTCGTTGTCGGTTTCAGATGTAACCGAGATTATTGCAGGCAATGAAGCTGCATCCATGGAAGGGTTGATTGATGCTGTTTTCTCCGGCAGGCCGGATGCCGCCGTTCAGGCCATAACGACCCTTCAGCAACAGGGACAGCAACCCGCCACAGTGTTGATAGCCTTGACCAATCACTGTGCCCTGCTGGTTGAAATGGCAGCCGCAATGGAAACTGGCCGGCGGCCAGACGCCGTCGTCAAGGAATGGCGGCCGCCGATTTTCTTCAAACGCCAAAATGCACTGGCCGGGCAGCTCAGATTATGCGGCCTGCCGCAACTGCTGACGGCTGCAGAACGCCTGCGCATTGCCAATTCAGAAGTTCGCAGAAAACCACTTATCAACTGGCCGGTCGCTGAACGGTTCGTCATTTCAGCGGCAAGTTCGTTTCGCCGCGCCGGCTGATTTGCAGGCGGTGTTGAAATTCAGGATCTTATCCCAAGCTTGGAACACACCGTATCAAGTTGCTCTAAGTTATTGTAATGAATAGTTAATTTGCCTTTTTCAGCATTTTTCGTCGCGATTGAAACTTTCAATCCCAGGGCTTCCGCCAACAGTTTTTCAACTGCAGCGATGTTTGTATCTGGTGTCTTTTCGGCAGGCTTGCTTACCGCTCCGGCACCGGTGTCGCGAGCCAGTGCCTCAGCCTGGCGAACAGACAATCCCAAGGCGATGATTTTCTGGGCAAGAGATTGCGGGTTTTCAGTTGCAATCAGGGCCCGTGCATGACCGGCGGTTAACTTGCCGGACTGCAATGCTTCCAATACCGACGCCGGCAGAGCCATCAGGCGCAACGTGTTGGCAATATGACTGCGGCTCTTGCCGATCGATTCGGCCAGCTGTTGCTGGGTGTAGTCAAACTGGTCTATCAGCTGCTGATAGCCATGGGCCTCTTCAACCGGATTGAGATCTGCACGCTGGACGTTTTCGATCAGCGCGATTTCCAGCACTTCCTTGTCGGAGAGCTCACGAACCAGCGCCGGAATGTGATGCAAGCCGGCTTTTTGCGCTGCACGCCATCGACGTTCACCGGCGACAATCTGATAGCTCTGCCCATCACCAACAGGCCTGACCACGACGGGCTGGAGAATACCCTTTTCGGCAACCGACCTGACCAGATCATCCAGCTCTTCTTCGTTGAATATCTTGCGCGGGTTCAAGGTATTGCTTTGAACCAGTTCGATCGGCAGTTCCCGCAACCCGTTTGTACGGCTCGGTACGTGCTCGGCCGTTGTTTCTGCCGGTGCGCTGTCGCCAATCAATGCGGCCAGCCCGCGGCCCAATCTTTTCTTTGGTAGTGCCGTCATGATTTTTTCTCAGATTTCATTGTTATTCTCTATGCCGCGCGTAATGAACGCTCGCGGCGGATTATCTCGGATGCCAATCGAATATAGGCCTGCGATCCGGCGCAGGTATTATCATACAGTAATACCGGCTTGCCATAGGACGGTGCTTCTGACACGCGGACATTGCGCGGTATGACCGTTTCATAAACCTTGGCGCCCAGCACACCGCGAACGTCTTGTGCCACCTGTTCTGACAGCGAGTTTCTGCGATCAAACATGGTCAGGACAATGCCCTGGATTTCCAGCGACGGATTGAGGTTTGCCTTGACCCGTTCGACGGTATTGAGAAGCTGGCTCAATCCTTCCAGTGCAAAGAATTCACATTGCAGTGGAACAAGTATGGCGTCTGCGGCAGACAGTGAATTTATAGTCAGCAGGTTCAATGAGGGCGGGCAGTCTACCAGGATATAGGTATAGGGGCTTGCCGCGCTGAACACTGTCAGCTTTTCGATGGCGTCCTTCAACCGGTATGTCTTGCGATTGTATTCGGCCAGTTCCAGTTCGGCTCCCAGCAGGTCCATTGAAGACGGCGCACAATCCAGGCCGGGTATTTCCGACCCCAGGACCGCTTCGTGAAGGTCCGCTTCGCCAACCAGTACTTCATAGGTGGACACCTGCTCTGGCGTCCGCTCAATGCCAAGGCCCGTGCTGGCATTGCCTTGTGGGTCCAGATCAATAACCAGAACCTTCTCGCCGACAGCGGCCAGGGCTGTTCCCAGATTGATGGCTGTCGTGGTCTTGCCAACCCCGCCTTTCTGATTGGCAATCGCCAGGATGCGAGGTGATGGATTAGTCGGATGCTGTAGTATTTTCGCTGACACGTTCGGCCTCATGAATTTCAAGAATGCAGCCCGCTTGCTGGGTGCGACTTGAGTGTTTGCAGAACGAAATATTCCAACATTTAGTAGCTTCGGTCAATTCAACATCTACATCTTGTCCCTTTAGGAACAACATTCGTTGTGGATGAACCGGTAATTGCGCTGTCAGTTCCAGTAATTTGGGCAATGGCGCCAAAGCCCTGGCCACACACACATCCGCAACCTGCTGCAAATCCGATTTGCCGAGCAATTCTACCCGCGCGTTGATGATTCGTGTGTTTAAACTGCACACCCTGCTCACCTGTTTCAGGAACGCTGCCTTCTTGGCATTGCTCTCGATCATCACGACCTGGGCGGCGGGATTTTTCTCAGCAAGCCATATTGCCAGCGGCACACCCGGTATCCCTGCACCGGAGCCAATATCAACGATCAGGCTTTCGTCTCCACTGAGATGATCACACAACTGCAACCCGTCACAAATATGACGATGCCAGACATGCGCGATTGTTGACGGTGATATCAGGTTGATGCTGGCCTGCCAGTGCAGCAGTTCCGCGACATATGCGCGAAGCTTTTCCAATGATTCACGTGAAACATTGAATGCTTCAGGCAATTCATCGGGTGTAACACTCTCAGGAATTAACCATGTCTGCGCCATCGTTCCTCAACTCGCCAATCTGGCGCCCGAGCGTTTTCGCATATGCGCAATAACCAGTACCAGCGCACCCGGCGTTACTCCGTCTATGCGGGCCGCATGACCGATTGTCTCCGGGCGTCGCTCTCCGAGCTTCTGGCGGACTTCGTTGGAAAGTCCGGAAATCAATCCATAGTCAATATCGTCCGGAATGGCGATTTTCGTATCCTGGTTGAACGCTTCTATTTCAGCTTTCTGCCGGTCAACATAGGTTGCGTAAATTGCTTCGGCCTCAATCAGCTCCTGCAGTTCATTCGTGGTCTGCAGCAGTTCGGGCCACACCTCACACAGGCGGGCGAAATCAATATCCGGATATGACAGATATTCATACCCGGACCTGATCCTGCCGTCCTTGTTGGCGGGCAGGCCGGCACTTTCGGCAGCATGCGGGCTGAGCGAGAATTTCTGCAGCTTGTCGCGCAAGCTGGTCAGGTCTTCCATCTTGGTTTCGAACTGTTGCTTCCTGTAATTTGAACACAACCCCTTTTCGATACCCAGCGGTGTCAGGCGCTGGTCTGCATTGTCAGCACGCAGCAGCAGCCGGTACTCGGCGCGCGAGGTGAACATACGGTATGGTTCGCTCACGCCCCTGGTGACCAGGTCATCAATCATCACACCAATATAGCCTTGCGACCTGTCGATCTTCAGCTCGTCAAGTCGGCACGCCCGGGCTGCCGCGTTTGCGCCGGCAACAAGGCCCTGCGCGGCAGCTTCTTCATATCCGGTCGTACCATTGATCTGACCGGCCAGAAACAGGCCCGGCAGCTTGGTGAGTTCCAGTGCGGCATTCAGTTCACGTGGATCGACATAGTCATATTCGATGGCATAACCCGGTTGCAGAATTTTCACGTTCTCCAGACCGGCAATCGAATGCACATATGCTTCCTGCACATCTTCCGGCAGCGAGGTTGAAATACCGTTCGGATAGACGGTGATGTCATCTATCCCTTCAGGTTCCAGAAATATCTGGTGCGACGTGCGATCGGCAAACTTGACGACCTTGTCTTCAATGGACGGGCAGTAGCGTGGTCCCGTCCCCTCGATGAAGCCCGCATACATGGCAGATCTCTCCAGGTTGTCGGAGATGATCTTGTGCGTGCCAGCATTGGTGTGGGTTATGTGACAGCTGATCTGTGGCGCATGGGTGTGGGTAGTCTGGGTCGAGAAATAGAACGGGTGTTCGTCACCGGCCTGCTCCTCAAGTCCTGAATAGTCAATCGTGGAGGCATCCAGCCGCGGCGGTGTTCCGGTTTTAAGGCGGCCGATCTGCAATCCGGTATCGCGCAGAACCCGGGACAATCCATTGCTCGGTTCCTCGCCGACGCGTCCTGCAGGTATTTTCTTCTCACCGATATGAATCAGCCCGCCAAGAAATGTGCCTGTCGTAAGTACCACGCTGACGCAGGATATCTCCTGACCGTCCTCACCGACAATCCCGCAAATCCTGCCGCCCCTCATCGCGAAGCTGCCGACAGCAGCTTCGATCACGGTCAGATTATCGTGGCCCAGAATTTCCGCCTGCATGGCGTCGCGGTAAAGCTTCCTGTCAATCTGCGCCCGTGGTCCTCGAACCGCCGGTCCTTTCGACCGGTTGAGAAGCCGGTACTGGATTGCCGCCTTGTCGCTTGTTCTGCCGATCAGACCGTCGAGCGCATCAATTTCACGGATGAGATGACCCTTCCCCAATCCGCCCATTGCCGGATTGCACGACATTTCTCCAATAGTCGATTTCCGGTGAGTGACCAGGGCTGTCCGTGCACCACGGCGTGCCGCAGCACTTGCAGCCTCGCAGCCTGCATGACCGCCGCCGACCACAACAACATCAAAGTCTGTTTTCAGGTTCTGTTTCATCGTGCCCGCTCAATACACGAACTGTGGATAAACATCAAAAAAGACTTCGTTTCACGTGAAACAAATTTCGCAGCCTAAAGTGACCCGGATTGCCCGAAGCATTTCTATTTTCCGATGCAGAACTTCGAGAAAATACTGTCCAGCAGGTCTTCGGTTCCAACTTCGCCGATCAGCTTGCCGACATTACGGGCCGCCCTTCTGAGTTCTTCAGCCAGAAGCTCAATCGGCAGGTTCGGCCGCAGCGAATTTTCCAGATGCGAAAGTGCAGATTTCACCGCCTGCACTTGCCTCTCGCGCACGATAAGCGCCGGCTCACCATTGCCGGCAAGTTCACTGCCATCTCGGACAGTCGGTCCATCAGATCTTCCATACCTTCGCCGGTCAGCGCTGAAACTTCCAGATCGCAACTGCCGTGGGCTAACGGTTCGGCAATATCAGCCTTGTTCCAAATTCGTAACGTAGGTGAATCGACACCGGTATTCTGCCAATCTGCTTCGGGAGACGCGACACTGATGACAATATCGGCGTGTGACAGGCGCTCGTGCGTACGGTCGATGCCCAATTGTTCCACATGTGAATCGACTCTGTCGCGAAGACCAGCCGTATCACTGATGATCATCGACGTGCCGCCCAGATCGAGCGAGACCTCCACTACATCACGCGTCGTGCCTGCTTCACTGCTGACAATGGCCACGTCGCGCGCCGCAATGGCATTCAGCAAGCTCGACTTTCCGACATTCGGTGACCCGGCCAATACCACCCGCACCCCTGCCCGGTTAAGATGTCCACGTTCACTGTCCCTGAGGTTTTCCGTCATGGTTGCGATCAGCCGGACGACACTGTCGCGCACCTTTGGCAAGGCCGCATCCGCCACGCCTTCTTCATCGGTAAAATCAATGCAAGCCTCAGCCAGGGCACTGGCTTCAATCAACTCGTCCCGCCATTGGTGGAATATTTCAGACGCTCTGCCGTCCACGTGAAACAATGCCTGCTTCACCTGTGTGGCGGTTTCAGCCGCCAGCATGTCATTCAGTCCCTCAACACCAACCAGGTCGATCTTGCCATTTGACAAGGCGCGCCTGGTGAACTCTCCCGGTTCCGCCGGCCGGCATCCCTGCAATGAGCCCAGCTCGGTCAGGAATAGTCGGACAACGCCCAGGCTGCCATGCAGGTGAAACTCCGCAACGTCCTCGCCGGTAAAGCTTCCGGGTCCCGGAAACCACAATGCAATCGCCTCATCCAGTTTGACAGTGCCTTGCGACACGCATACCGATACCCGTTCGGCGACGCGCGCTGCCGGTACCCGTCCACATGAAGTGCGTAGCGCCGTTCCGGCTTCGGGACCGGACACGCGCACAATTGCCACACCTGCCTTGCCGGAGCCCGACGACAATGCGTAAATCGTATCAACAGTATCCGGCATATGACTCCAATCCAGTAACAAGGTAGCTTCAACCCATGTCGAATTCGACTGCCACAAAGAACAGGCTGGCAAAAGAAACCAGCCCATACCTGCTTCAGCATGACACCAATCCTGTTGACTGGTTTCCATGGGGCGATGAAGCGTTTAACGAAGCCCGCACTAAAAACAAGCCAATCCTTCTGTCAATCGGATATGCAGCTTGCCACTGGTGTCATGTGATGGCGCATGAAAGTTTTGAAGACGCCGCTGTTGCAGACCTGATGAATGCGCACTTCGTCAACATCAAGGTCGACAGGGAGGAACGCCCGGATATTGATCGCGTCTACATGGATGCGCTTCACGTGATGGGAGAGCAGGGCGGTTGGCCGCTCACCATGTTCCTGACGCCTGACCTGAAACCGTTCTGGGGCGGCACCTATTTTCCGCCGGAGTCAAAGTATGGCCGGCCATCGTTTTCACATGTGCTGCGCGAGCTCAGCCGCATATGGCAGACCGAACCGGAAAAGATCACCACCAATACCGATGCATTGCTTGATCGCCTCAGCGCACCGCCGCCGGCCAGCAGCAATCCGGATCCTGACCATGGCCTGCTTGAGCAGATGATCCAGCAGGTAATCCGGGCTGTCGATCCGGAAAATGGCGGCATAGGCCGTGCACCCAAATTTCCACAAGGCCCGCTGTTCCAGTTGCTGTGGTCGGTGCACCAGTCGCACCCCGACAGGGGATATGATGCGCCGGTCTGGCTGACCATGAACAAGATCAGCCAGGGCGGTATCTACGATCATCTCGGCGGCGGCATTGCCAGATATGCAGTTGATGAAAAATGGCTGGTGCCGCACTTCGAAAAGATGCTGTACGACAATGCCCAGTACATAACCTTGTTGTGCAAGATGCAGAACTCTGCGCCCAATAAACTGTTCCGCCAGCGAATCGAACAATCAGTGGCGTGGCTGTTATCCGACATGCAGACTTCGGAAGGCCTGTTTGCCTCCAGCTATGATGCTGATTCTGAAGGCGTCGAAGGCAAGTATTATTGCTGGGCCGAATCGGAAATTAACCATTTGTTAACCATTTCGGCTCGACATCTTTTTTGCAAGATTTACGACGTTTCGGAGCAGGGTAACTGGGAACATACAAACATCCTGAACCGCACTGATCATCCCGACCAGTTATCCGATGCCGATGAGGCCGTGCTCGCGCAGGCACGTGAAACGCTGCTCGACCATCGACGCAGCCGCATCGCGCCCGGTTGGGATGACAAGGCTCTTACCGACTGGAATGCCCTGACGGTCATCGCACTTCTCAACGCATCGGTCACTCTTGAAGATGCAGCACTGGAACAAGCTGCACTGACAACGCTTGAAAAACTGCAGGCGCATTTGCGGGTCGACGGGCGGCTTTATCACAGTTTCAGAAATGACCAGGTCAGAAGTCACGCCACCGCGGATGATTATGCATTGCTGATTTCAGCGAACCTTGCAGCCTACGAAGTGACGCTTGACCGGACTTGGATCGAACAGGCGGGCAACCTCATGGATGAGGCCATAGACTACTACCTCGACCAGGCCGACGGCGCCTTTTCCATGGCACCAAACGATGCGACAGATCTTATTGTTCGCGACAAATATGCAAATGATGATGTGACGCCGAATGCCAACGCCACGATGGCAATCAATCTGTGGAAGCTTTCAGCTTACCTGAACAAACCGGACTATCAAAAAGCTGCAGAAGCCGTCTTCGAATGGCTCAAACCGCACATGACCAGAAACCCTTTCGCCTGTCCAACCGCCTGGCTGGCGTTCACGGCCCTGGCCGAACAGACCCAGCTTGTTCTTGTTGGAGATCCCGATGATGAAAACTTCACCGCTCTGCACAAGGCATGCCTGAAGATTTCGTCTCCGAATCGATTGATCATACAGGTGGGCAGGGACGTGGAGTTACCTGCCGATCATCCGGCATCCGGCAAAACCGGTCTTGATGAACCTGCTGTATTCCTGTGCCGCAATCAGACCTGCAATCTGCCCGTAACGAATGCGGAAGACCTGTTGAAATCAGGCATTCATTAAATCGAAGAAGTCATCATTGGACTTGGTCTGACGCAGCTTGTCCAACAGGAACTCAACTGCATCGACAGTGCCCATCGGGTTGAGAATCCGGCGCAACACATAGGTCTTCTTGAGATTGACAGGATCAACCAGAAGCTCTTCCTTGCGGGTACCGGAGCGCAGGATGTCCATGGCAGGGAAGACACGCTTGTCGGCGACCTTGCGGTCGAGAACAACTTCCGAGTTACCGGTTCCCTTGAATTCTTCAAAGATGACTTCGTCCATACGACTGCCGGTATCAATCAGTGCCGTGGCGATGATGGTAAGCGAACCGCCTTCTTCAATATTTCGCGCTGCACCGAAGAACCGTTTTGGACGCTGCAGTGCATTGGCGTCGACACCGCCGGTGAGAACCTTGCCGGACGAAGGCACGACCGTGTTGTAGGCGCGTCCAAGCCGGGTAATGGAATCCAGCAAAATCACCACATCGCGACCATGCTCAACCAGGCGCTTGGCTTTTTCGATCACCATTTCCGCAACCTGTACGTGACGGCTGGCCGGCTCATCGAAAGTCGAGCTGACAACTTCACCGCGGACCGACCGGCGCATGTCGGTCACTTCTTCCGGGCGTTCATCGATCAGCAGCACGATCAGATAACATTCAGGATGGTTGATTGCCATCGATTGGGCGATGTTCTGCAGTAAAACTGTCTTACCGGTTCTCGGCGGTGCCACGATCAGTGCACGCTGGCCTTTACCGAATGGTGCCACCAGGTCGATCACCCGGCTTGAATAATCTTTCTTTGTCGGATCATTCACTTCCATGAACAAACGCTCGTCCGGATACAGCGGCGTCAGATTGTCGAAATGAATTTTGTGACGGACCTTTTCCGGTTCCTGGAAGTTGATCGAGTTGACCTTCAGCAATGCGAAATAACGCTCGCCATCCTTGGGGCTGCGAATATCACCTTCGACCGTATCACCGGTCTTGAGTGCAAACTTGCGGATCTGACTGGGGCTTACATAAATATCATCGGGTCCGGCCAGATAATTGGCGTCAGGTGAGCGCAGGAAACCAAACCCGTCAGGCATGACTTCAACAACGCCTTCGCCAATGATGTTGACATCCCGGGCAGCCAGGCTCTTCAAAATCGTAAACATCAGTTCCTGCTTGCGCAGTACACTGGCGTTTTCAACTTCAAGCTCTTCTGCCGCACTCAGAAGTTCAGCTGGAGATTTTTGCTTAAGATCAAAAAGTTTAATCTGCTCGAGTTCATCAAGATTGGTCATCGGTTATCGACCCATAAGTGTAATCAGGAAAATTGGCGCTCAGCTCATATGTCAGATTGAGTGGTCACCAAATAGGGGAGGCGTCGGCTGTCTGTAAAAGCGTCGCCGTGCTGTCAAGTCTATAACAGCTTCGGCAACTTTAGAAAACAGCAAAAATTCATAAAGTCGATCATATAAACGGCTTAACAATCACCAGGCAAACGATACCGATCATCAGCACGGTCGGCACTTCGTTGACAATGCGAAATATTTTAGCGGCTCTGACATTCCTGTCTGCGGCAAATATCTTGACCTGACCGGCCAGCCAGAAATGCATCACTGTCATAGCCACCACCAGTACGACTTTCGACAAGAACCAAAATGGTAGTTCACTCCACAGCCCTTGCAGTACCCCCAGCCAAATTCCAAAGATCCAGCTTACAATCATTGCCGGCGTCATGATGGCTTTCAACAATCGCCGTTCCATCACCTTGAGCGTTTCGGACAACTCACCGCCTTTGTCGGCATCGGCATGATAAACCATCAGCCGCGGCAGGTAGAGCAGGCCGGCCATCCATGAAATAACAGCAAGCAGATGTACGACCTTGACCCATTCATAGGTCATCATTTACCAGCTCCATCAAACTCACGAATGAAGGACACAAGCTCACCGACATGCTCCGGTGGCGTTTCCTTTCGGATCCCGTGACCAAGATTGAAGATATGCCGGTCCATCGGCAAATCCTGCAATATCAGCCTCGTCGCATTCAACATTCCATCCCCGCCACCGATCAGCGAAAGCGGATCGAGATTCCCCTGCACGACGCAGTGCTCAATCAGGTTGTCCCTGGCCCATTTGGTGTTGACCGGCCATTCAATGCTGACCCCGTCCACATTACTCGCTGCCACAAAATCAGTCTGGGAAACACCGATACCACGTGCGAAACCGATCACCGGCACATGAGGGTAACGCTTCTTCAGCTCGCGACCGGATCGCCGCAATCGGCGCAAAACAATAGCGCTCCAGCAACCCACCGCTCAGATCTCCAGACCAGGTATCAAATATCTGCAGGACCTCGGCACCGGCCTCAACCTGGCACGACAAATATTCAATGGAAGACACAACAAGCTTGTCGACAAGCTCGTTCAACCAGGCCTCATTCGCGAAAGCCGCCAGTCGCGACGCAGGCACGTTCAACAGATGTACCGCCTTCAATCATGTAGGTCGCTACCGTCCACGGCGCCCCGCAAAACCCGATCAGATGTCTTGTCATCATCAAGTTCTGCCTTGATCGTAGACACCGCATCGTAAACCGGCGACAGGGTTTTGTTGAGATCATCGATACCGCTCACCAGTTGAGCAACATCGGAAGCCGAGCCAATCTTTCTCAGGACCGGTCCCTCATTCTCGCGAAAGTCCAGATCACAACCCATTGCCTGGGGGATCAACAGAATATCAGCAAATAAAATAGCTGCATCCAGATCAAAACGGCGCAATGGCTGCAATGTCACTTCACAGGCGAGCTCAGGGGTATAACAGAGATTCAAAAAACCGCCCGCCGTTTGCCTGACTTCCCGGTACTCCGGCAGATAGCGGCCTGCCTGTCTCATAAGCCAGACAGGGCGGCGTGATGGAGACAAACCTGTAAGGGTATCCAGTAGGGGCTTGCTCAATCTCTTTATCCTTCTTTCAAACAATCTATATCTTTAGGTGTTGATGATGTTGTGCTGTGGATAGCAAATATCAAATCTTCTTCAACAGCGGTCACGTAGACACAGTCGTTTATCCACGCAAATCACATAAACTTTTCCAACCTAGTCTGCATCCATAACTATCTGATATAATTATATAAATAATTCCAGAGAAATATTTTCCCACAATCAGATCACAGCAATTATGGACATTCAGATGAAATACCCGCAACTATCAACAGTTGATATACCTATCCAGTGTCGCGGGTATTCTGAACAAAGCACGCTGCATGTGGATCAAACAAATATGCTGCCAATTCAGCTTCCTCTTTTCCACAATTCATAAACACGCTATGCCCGGCTTATGAAAACCACAGCCAAACAATATTTCCATATGCATATGGTTTCCGACGCGACCGGCGAAACCCTGAACACCGTAGCCAGGGCCGCGACCGCCTACTATGCCGGCTACCAGCCGATTGAACATATCTACACCCTGGTCAGGACATCCAGGCAGCTTGATCGGATGATCGGCGAGGTGGAAAAACAACCGGGAATCGTGTTGTACACGATTGCAGATGCCAGGCTGAAAGCGGAAATAGAACAACGCTGCGAAGCCTTGTCCATTCCGTGCATCTCAATTCTCGATCCGGTTATCGCCAGTCTTGCCACGTACCTGAATGCCAAATCCAAACCGCATGTCGGGGGACAGCATGTCCTCAATGCTGAATATTTTCAGAGAATTGACGCACTGAATTATACCATGGCTCATGATGACGGTCAGATAACACAGGATCTGGAATCGGCAGATGTCGTATTGCTGGGCGTAAGCAGGTCCTCCAAAACGCCGACAAGCATCTATCTGGCCAATCGTGGTATCAAGACGGCCAATATCCCTCTTGTACCGGGCATCCCGACGCCGCCTGGATTGAGCAAGTTGCAGCATCCGCTGATTGTCGGGTTGATTGCCAGTGCCGATCGCATTTCCCAAATTCGCCGTCATCGGTTGCTGAGTCTGAATGAGGGACGCGATACTTCCTATGTGGATCGCAAGGCAATTACGGAAGAACTGCTGGCAATGCGGAAATTATGCAGCGCGAACAATTGGCCCATCATTGATGTGACCCGCCGGTCTATCGAAGAAACCGCCGCTGCTGTCATAAACCTCATGACAGATCCGAATGCCAAAACCGGATGAACCGGGGTCTGGGACGATACCAATGAAACTGATCCTTGCATCAAACAGTGCGGCACGCAGGCAGATGCTGAGCGATGCAGGCTATCGGTTCGAAGCAACGGCTGCCGACATCGACGAGAGTGCATTGAAAACTGCACATCTGAAATCCGGCCTGCCCGCCGATGACCTGGCGCTTGTGCTGGCCAATGCCAAGGCTCAGGCGGTCAGTAAAAACCACCCGGCTGATCTGGTGATCGGCTCGGATCAGGTTCTGATTTGTGACGGGAAAGTTTTCACCAAGGTAAACACCTTGCCGCAAGCTGCCCAACAGCTTACCGAATTGCAGGGCAAGACCCATGTTCTGATTTCAGCCGTTGCGTGCTGGCAGCAAAATCAACCGGTGTTTCAAGCGTCGGAAACCGCCACCATGACTATGTATCAACTCACTGCTAAGGAAATAGACACGTATTTGGCGGAGACCGGGTCATCAATTCTGGGATCGGTCGGGTGTTATCAGATCGAAGCGAAAGGCATTCGGCTATTTGAAGAAATCCAGGGTTCGCATTTTGCTATCATGGGCATGCCGCTGACCCCGCTTGTTAAGTTTCTCAAAACTCAGGGCAACTTGCGATGACCCCGACCACAACCAACAGTGTCTGTATATTGGGACACGGCATCACCTACTCGCGATCACCACTGATTCATAATCACTGGATCAAGAAGTATGAAGTCGTTTCTGAGTATGGTATCTGCGACTTGTCTGCGGAAAAGTTACCTGGCTTTCTGGCCTCCATCCGGGAAGGAAAATCAGCCGGCTGCAATGTCACCACCCCGTACAAGCAAGCGGTCATCCAACATCTTGATGCCATTGATGATGCCGCTTCGGCCATCGGCAGCGTCAATACGATTTATCGCCGCGATGGCCTGCTTAGAGGAACCTCAACCGATGGGGCAGGGTATATTGGTCATCTCAATAATACCCATCCGGACTTGCAGCTGAAAAATGCCAAAGTGCTTGTTCTGGGCGCCGGCGGTGCTGCCCGCAGCATTGCCGCCGCGCTGGTGCAATGCGGATGTTCGGTGATTTACATTGCCAATCGGACATTGGAAAAAGCATGCGAAATAGCCAAGTTTCAACCAGACATAATTGAGCCTCTGGCATGGGATGAATTGCAGTCAACCGCCGGGCTTGTGGATTTGCTTATCAATACCACGTCACTCGGCATGGTCGGCCGGCAACCCCTGGTGTTGCCCCTTGAAAATACCCAACGCAATTGCGTTGTCAGCGATATTGTCTATGCGCCGCTGGAGACCGAATTGCTGGCCCAGGCCCGCAGTCTCGGGCGGCCGGTTCTTGATGGGCTTGGCATGTTGTTGCACCAGGCAGTGCCGGGATTTCAGTTATGGTTTGGTATCGAGCCGCAGGTCACTGATGAATTGCGGGCGCTGGTCGAACAGGATTTGCTGTCTCATGGTTGATGGTTCCGTTCTCAAGGCAGCGCTCACCGGGTCTATCGCCATGGGCAAATCGACAGTTGCGGCCATGCTGCGAGAAGCAGGGGTCGCGGTATTTGATGCCGATGCAATCGTTCATCAGCTTTACGCCAAAGGTGGCGAGGCGGTTGAACCCATAGGCCGGCTGTTTCCAGCTGTCATCAAGCAAGGCGCAATCGATCGCGTTGAGCTTTCGAAGCAAGTGCTGAACGACACCCAGGCGATGAAAAACCTGGAAGCGATTGTCCATCCTATGGTTCGTCGTGAGCAGGAAGCATTCCTGGACTCGGTAAAATCATCTGAAAACCGCATCGCGGTGTTTGACATACCCTTGCTGTTTGAAACCGGACGGGCGACAGAATTTGACGCGGTGCTGGTCGTTTCAGCACCGTATGAAGTCCAGCGCGCACGTGCACTGGCCAGGCCCGGCATGAGCGAAGCAAAGTTTGAAGCCATACGGGCAAGGCAGGTTCCCGATGAGGAAAAACGTGCATGTGCAACCCATGTAATTTCCACGGATATGCCGATGGAAGATACACGGGCCCAGGTTCTTGCTATTGTGGCAGAGCTTCAATCACTAGCCGGAGAGCGATGACATGCGTGAAATCGTGATGGATACCGAAACCACAGGTCTTGATCCGTTTACCGGTCATCGCATCGTGGAAATTGGAGCTGTTGAACTTCTAAATCATATCCCGACCGGCAGTGTCTATCATCAGTACATCAATCCACAGCGCGATATGCCCGAAGAAGCCTTCAATGTGCACGGGCTGTCGGAGGAATTTCTCCGTCCAAAGCCGGTCTTTGCAGACATAGCGCAGGATTTTCTCAAGTTCATCGATGATGGTATTCTGATTATTCACAATGCGCCGTTCGATTTGAAATTCCTCAATGCCGAGTTTTCATGGATTGACACCGAGCAGCTTTCAATGGACCGGGTCATCGATACGCTGGCACTTGCCCGCAAACGCTATCCGATGGGCCCGAACAGTCTCGATGCATTGTGCCGGCGCTACGGCATCGACAACTCCAAACGCGACAAGCATGGCGCGTTGCTGGATTCAGAACTTCTGGCTGACGTCTACATGGAACTGATCGGCGGTCGCCAGACCGTGCTTGGCCTGACCAGTGATAGCCAGCAGGTCGAAAATAAAGTCGAAGTTGGGCAGGTCCAGATAAGTAACCGCCCGGCACCGCTTCCCGGCCGGCTAAGCCAGGCAGAAACCGATGCCCACAATGACATGATTGCCGGTCTTGGAGACAAGGCGTGGTGGCGAAGTGCCGGCAACAATTAGGGTCACGGCGTCTTTGTGAGCGCCCGCTTTCAACGTGATTTATGTCAGGACGTCCAGTAGGCTTCATCTTTCCACGAACGTTTCGTTGTACGGTACCCCCGCTTCGTGAATTTTTGACACAAGCCAGGAAACAGATATGCCGGTGTATCGCTGCAACTGAATTGAGTTCCGGTCTCGGAAGTGTATCCAGTACTCCCTCTCATTCATTTCATCATGTTTCGAGATCGTCCTGAATTCTACGTCTTTGATCTCGGATCGCGGCGTCTTAAAACCAATTTCGGGTCCATGTGCATAATCTCAAACTGCCAGACCAATTCATCTTGCGTGAGACGGAAATGCCATTCTCCAGTTGTTCCGAAAGACCTTAAAGCAAAGATTGCAACCTTGCCGAGATTGAAAACACCGGTGCCAATTAAGATCAAACCAATAAAGGCCCAACCACTCCAGGTTTTAATAGCGTAAATCGAGACCTCCCACATAAAGGTTTCCGGGATAAGATTTCATCCCAATAAAATAAAGCCGATGGCCAGAACGGGCAAAATAACGGCGCGTTCAATGTTACGTCTGGTCACAGACTTCTGAACATCGAAATAGGTTCTAGGCTCTGTTGTCATTGGCTCGTCCTTCCAGCTATGAGAAGCAAGACCTACCGAGTGCAGATGATTTAGGTGCTGGAGATCAAGAAGATGGTTGGGACTATCGCCATGGCAGCCGTGATAGCTAGCCCGATTTTTCCAGGTTGATCAGATAGCTCTTTTCTCGAGGCAGACGGATTATAGAATACGGCAACTTCTTCACGCGTAAGCCGTGTAATTCCCGCCAATTGCCATCTCAGTAAAAATCTCATATTTGCGCTGACGACCATATACCAGGGAGATAGGCGCTTGCCCTCATACTGTTTGCCATCGACCCGGTAATGGTAATTCACCTCAGCTTCATAATCTTGCTCGCTTTGCGATAGTTTGATGGCACCCCATCTTGATAAATCTGAATGAACCAGAGTTCCATCGGTCACTGACCAAGATAGTATTCGCAACTGGAAAATCAGGCTTGTCAGTCCCATCAATGCAAAATAGGCCGCGACAACGATGAGTATGGCCTGCTCGTCGCCGCTCATAAGGCTTTCAAAAAATGAATGCAGAGTGTTTGTCATTCATTCGAAATACAGGAAAACTTGCAAAAATCCCTTAAGTGTCTAAATCCGCTAAATATGAGACGGAGCTTTCCACGCAAGGCCTTGAAATATCAAACGCCAGCTGGAGGATTGCCCAGAGTGTGTTGCAACGACCAGTTGAACCCAATGCTCACAGCAGTCGTTTGGCAAATATCAAATTAATGGGTCTTGACCTTGACCCTTGCTCGCAAAAGTAGATACCGGTTTTGTGAACAGGAAATGTATTAAAAAGCCTTGGGGCAGTCCAGGTTTTGATGGGTTCAAAACCTGTGCTCTATCCTGCTCGCTTTCAAAGTGCCGAGCAACTTTGTGGGTTCGCTGAACCCGTGTTGCTCTATGCGTTTGCAGCTTCGGCGGCAATTCGCTGTTGGTACATGGCTGCAAAGTCGATTGGATCAAGCATAAGCGGTGGAAAACCGCCATTGCGGGTCACGTCGGCAACAATCTGTCTGGCAAACGGGAATATCATGCGCGGACACTCGACCAGGACGATCGGGTGAAGAGCATCCTGCGGGATGTTTTCCAGCCGGAAAATGCCTGCATAAAGCAGCTCGGTGGCGAAAACCACCTTGTCCTTGTTCATCGCCTTTGCATCGAGATGCAGTTCAACTTCAAAGTCTGTATCGGCCAACGGTTTGGCGTTTACATTCACTGATATGTTGATTTCCGGCTGGCCTTCCTGGCCGGCCAGCGACCGTGGCGCGTCGGGATTTTCAAATGAAAGATCCTTCACATACTGGCCAAGAATTTTCATCGATGGCGCAGCGCCTTGCGTAGACCCATTGCTGCCGGAAGCCTCCGGTAATGCTGCTTGTGCCGCTGGTTCTGCTTTCTTGCTAGCCTTCTTTGCCGCTTTTGCCATGTTCAATCTGCCCTTTTAGTCATAAAGTCGAATTTGTTACAGAAGGCGTGGCTATCACGGCATCTGCATTCGTGCAAGTTATCATGCTGCCCGGTAAAAGTTCGATACGATCTTTATCACCGGCATTATTGTTTACGCTGCGTATTGCCGGGTTTTTCTGCGCCATTTCCAGTTGTCTCGTCAATCTCCACGGCTTCAATATCAATAACGGTTCCGCCTGACCGGTTCGGGGTGCCGGTAGTATGCGTCGATGACCATTGTGTTGATGTAACAACATTGGGTTCGATTAATTTCCAGATTTTTGCCGCCATCAACTCGCGTAGCGGCGGTATCAACAAGGCAAATCCGAGCGTATCTGTGGCAAAGCCGGGTGTGAGTAAAAGAACGCCCGCTATCAAAACAAACAGCCCCTGGGCCAATGCGGCCACGGGCATTTCTCCGCGATTGGCGGAATTCTGGACTTTACGAATTACGTCGATGCCCTGACTGCGTACAAGCATGGTGCCTGCAATGGCGGTCAGTATGATAAGCCCCAGGGTTGCGGGCACGCCAATATAGGAGCCAACCTGCAAAAACAGCCCGATCTCCACAATGGGGACTACAACAAAGGCTAGAAACAGAAAAAATCGCATTGCTAATCACACTCTATCGCTATGAATCGTAAATCCTGGTGCTTGGTGACCTGTCTGGCATGATCACAATGCCGCAGCATTGCACCTTTGTACAATCAGTACTTATATAACAGTATATAAACCATTTGCAGGCGTCATTGCCGCCGGCACACCAACCAACGACAGGAACTGGCAAACGCTATGAATCAGGTCTTTGACCCTTTCAATATTATTATTCTCGCAGTGGCTGTGATCATCTTCTTCCGCCTGCGCGCTGTGCTGGGCACCCGGACCGGCAGCGAAAAGCCGTTCGACCCGTTCGCTGGTGAAAACGATGATGCACAATCCTCGTCTCCGACAATGTGGTGCCGTTACCGGGCCGAACAAGCCGGCATCCATCAATCCACCCGATGATGACGATGATGACGATGATGAGAAGACGAGCGCAAGCCTGTCTGGCAGGGTTTTGCCAGGAAAGGCTCAGCCGTTGCGAAAGGTATTGAGAACCTGGTCAAGGCCGATAATGACTTCTCGCCGGGCGAATTTCTCGGCGGCGCGCGCATGGCCTACGAAATGATCGTCAATGCCTTTGCTGAGGGCGACAAGCAGGCTTTGAAGCCGTTGTTGTCCAGGGAGGTTTATGACGGGTTTGCAGTAGCGATTGATGAGCGCAAGAAACTGCATACACGTTGGAATCGAAATTTGTCGGTATCAACAAGGCCGATATCAGCAAGATCAGTATGGCAGGCGGCGACGCGCA
>CAVRBA010000013.1:0-37320 GCA_963719015.1 uncultured delta proteobacterium
TGCGTGCCACGACCAAGCATGCTGGTGATATCGATTTTGCCTCCGTGAGCGTCGACAATCGCTTTGCAGAGGCTCAGGCCCAAGCCGAAGCCACCCTTCTTGCGGGAGCGGGAGGAGTCGGTGCGATAGAAAAGGTATCGAAGAGATGCGGAATGGCTGAATCGGCGATGCCGACCCCCCGATCTTTCACAACGATGGTGAGGTGGTTCTTTCCCCGGGTCATAGAAACGACCACAGGTTTTCCTCCCTGGGGAGTATTCTTGACGGCATTGTCGATCAAGTTACGCAGCATCATACGCATTTTTTCGCGATCCACCTCAATGGTCACCGGATCCAACGCTGAACACGCAACATCCGGTGCCTGGTCCTTAAAATCATCAACAACGGATTGTAGCAATTGAACCATGTCGGTTGGTTCCATCCGCAGGGCTGCGGAAGTATTCCGCAACCGGGCTTCTTCCAGAATCATGGAAACCATGGCCTCACTGCTACATCAGCCTGAAAATTTTTTCGGATTTCCTCGTCTTGATAAATTCGGATTGGACCTTGAGCCGTGTAATCGGTGAGCGCAATTCGTGGCTGACGTCTAAAAGCAGTTGCTCCTTATTTTTCAAAAGGGCGGAAAAGTCGTCCGGCCATCGTGTTGAACGCCTCGCTCAGGTCCCGAAATTCATCGTGGCCGTTTTGCGGGACGCGATGATCCAGGCGGCCGTCACCGAAGGCCTCCACGCCGCTTTTCAATGTGCGCAGCGGCTTCAATACTCTTCGAATGAAAAAATAAGCGGCGGCAAGGATGGCGGAAAGTGTGACTGCCATTGCCAAAAGGATTATTCCGGCGTTTTCGTGGTCCGCAGCCCTTTGGGATGTGATGAAAATCAAGTCGCCACCAGCGTGCCGTACACGAATAAAGACACGACCCCTCAGACGACCGGTCCATACATTCTCTTCGTGATGGCGGATCCAGGCATGTTCAAGCGGAAGCCCTGTCGGGAACCGGGCCGTTTGCCACCCAAGCACGGGGTGGTCGAAACGGATGGCCATGCCGGTGCGCTGTGCGATGTCAGCTGCGCGCTGTAAATCGGGTGGATCACCGAGATCCCGCGTGAGGTATTCGGCATAAAGGTTAAGATTGCGGTCCAAATGGGTGACGCTGTGAAACCGGATGATGGAAAACCCCACCAACACGGTGAGGGTAATGGCAACACCGGCGGCCAGTATAATCACCAGCAGTTTGGTGAATGCGGAGTGAAACAGTCGTCTAAATCGACGTTGGTGCATCCGCCGACTCCTGGGCGATGAAGACGTAACCGGCATTCCAGACGGTCTTTATGAATTCCGGGGTTTTCGGACGATCCCCCAGCTTCTGACGCAATCGACTGATGGTGATGTCGACCGCCCGGTTGAAAGGATCACTGTCAATGCCGCGCAGGGTTTGGAGGATTTCGTCGCGGTCCAGCACTCTTCCGGCATGCCGGACCAGTAGGTCGAGAGCGGGCGGGAAATCGTTGGTGGTCAAACGGATGGGAACGCTGTCTATCCTGGCTTGCTGACGATGAAAATCGATACTCAAACGTCCGAAACGTCGACAGCGGTCCGTTCCGGTGTCCTTTGCCCGTCGCAGCACCGCCTGAATTCTGGCGACGAGTTCGCGTGGTTCGAATGGCTTGGGCAGATAGTCGTCGGCCCCCAGTTCCAGCCCCACCACTTTATCCATCAAATCACCGCGAGCGGTGAGCATAATAATAGGTAATGAACTGGTCTGTCGGTGCGTTTCACACGTCAAAACCGCTCATCCCGGGCAGCATCAAATCGAGGATTATTAAATCCGGTGAAACGGTGCGGACCTTCTTTAGGCCTTCCGTGGCGTCGTTCGCTGTATATACCGTGAAATCAAATTCGCCGAGGAATCGTTTCAGCAGACGGTTGAGTTTTTCATCGTCGTCGATGACAAGGATTTTCCAGGGCATTGGATTCGCCTCTTTTGTGCTTGTCCGGACAAAGGTGACCCTGATCCTCAGTAGAAGTGGTTTTAAAACCCCATCTAACACCCAATCGCGGCGTTGTGGACCTTCTCGGTCAGTGTCAGGGGGCCCTGCCCCTGACACTGAATACATACGCCCATGTATGCTGCGTTTTTTCGTCGGCCCACGCGTTGCACTTGGGCATGATCTAAGGTTTTGAAACCACTTCTAACAGTTTTTTTTCACAAAATAAACCCACGATCGGTGACTGGTATTTAGTTGCTGATCGGGTCGGTGAAAAAAATCAGGATAGAACCGCGGACCGCCAAACATGAAAGAGACAGCGGTCCGCGGGGTGACAATCGTTATCGCCGGAAAAAACTGCGATTGGTAGCGGTGTGTTCCTCGATGTGCTCGGCGATTTTCTCCCGCTGTTCCGGGGATAGGGTAGCGTGAAAGGCTATCAATCGAGCAGCAGCCAGGTCCGCCAGATCCTTCATTTGGTCAAATTTTTCATTTACCATCGTGTCGATGGTTTCGGGAGCGATGGTGTCCTGGCGAACCAGGTTTGCAAGTTCCCGATGGTGGGTTTCACGATCGGTGCGCATCTTTTTGGCCCTTGTCGCGATGTCGGTGATGATCTCCTTCAATTCCGTTTTCTGAGATTCAGACAAATCCAGCCGGGATGCAATCCGGTTGCTGGCGGCTTCCAAATCGAATTCGTCGAAACCGCCGCGAGGATGACCGTGTCTGCAGGCACCAACGCCGGCAATGAGTAGCAAGGAGAAAAGGGTGGTAAAAATTATATGACGTTTCTTCATGACTGCCTCCTTATGAGATGGGGGTTTTGCGGCTGCCATGTGCGGCGCCGCGATTGTTTGAACCCACTATATGGCAGTCTTGCGATCAATGCTTTTCAAGGACGTATCAATTTGTAACAAGATGTAACAGATGTGAACGGTAACGCATATCTTAGTTTTAAATGCAAATAGAGGCCAATCAGCTCAACCGAGGGCAAGGAGTGGCATGTCTATTCAGCTATCCGCATGGCTGCGTTCTTGGCAAATACCTTACTGATGATACGTTCCGACTTCTCAAAATTCAGGTTTGAAATTCAGAAGATAGATTTGGATTTAATCACGTTCATCATAGGTGACTTTTTAAGATGGTGGAAATCAGCCCGTCGATCAATAATTGTAAAAATTTAGATTAAATCTGGCAAATTTATAAGCAAGCTCTGACTATATCCGACAGTTTACGGTCATAGCAGTTCCATAATAGATGCTTCCCCATCTTCAGATTATTGTCTGTAATCATTACCCGAGCGGCATTTCACTTGACCACAATATGTGGGTGCGCCACGAAGGCGTAAGGTGCCAGCGGATGAAAGTTCCGTCCGGGAAATTGTCGGTTCATCCCGGTAGCTACCCAGACAGCGGGATAGGGAGACCTTCCTGCTGAAGCTCTGGGGACAAATGTAAGTCTTTAGGACTGCAGCAACCTGGCAGGCCGTAACGAAAGTGAACCCTGAGAAGGCCCCGAAAGGAAAGTCGTGGATGCCGACCCGCCCCATATTCGGGGAAGGCCGCAGCGGAACAGGGCCGTAACCGATCCACCTGTTCCGATCCACCGGGGTAATGGGGACAGCATGTCAGGAAGGTATCTTGGGTAACGTGGGAGACCCGTCCCGGATGCGGAGTCGCGACCCGTAACGGCACTCTTGGTGCTGGTCTGGGCGGGAGTCGGAGAGGGTCATAGTACCGATGAAGCCGGGTAATGCCGGTGGAGGAAAGGACCCTTGCTTCTGGTATGCTTTTGACCGAGACGAGATAGGGTGATTGGACATGGTCCTGAAAACGCCTGACAAGATTCGGAATCTCCAGAGAAAGCTTTACCTCAAGGCGAAGTCGGAACCGGAATTTCGCTTCTATCTGCTGTATGACAAGATCTATCGAGAAGACATTCTCACCCATGCCTATCGTTTGGCTAAAGCCAACGACGGTTCACCGGGTACAGATGGGGTCACCTTCGATCAGATCGCGTCAGAAGGCGTAGAGAAGTGGCTGACCGGGATCAGGGAACTACTGCGGGCCAAGAGCTATCGACCGCAGCCGGTGAGACGGGTAATGATCCCGAAGCCGGGGGGTGGGGAACGCCCATTGGGCATCCCCACCATACGTGATCGGGTGGTTCAAACTGCCACCAAGCTGGTCATCGCCCCGATTTTCGAGGCGGACTCGGAACCCAGTGCCTACGGTTATCGACCCAAGCGCAGTGCGTTGAATGCGATCCATCAGGTTCATGAGCTGTTGAAACAGGGCTACACAGACGTTGTGGATGCGGACTTATCCAAGTATTTTGACACGATACCGCATCAGGCGTTGATGCAGTGTGTGTCCCGGCGGATTGTGGACCATAATGTGCTGCGACTGATCAAACTGTGGTTGAAAACACCGGTCGTGCATGATGACGGAAAAGGCAGAGGGGGAAGGATCAAAGGCGGGCGCAAGAGCACCTGTGGCACACCCCAAGGGGGAGTGATCAGCCCGCTTTTGGCCAACGTATACATGAACCGATTTCTGAAATACTGGCGAATGCAAGGGTGTGATAAGGTCTTTCGAGCGCATGTGGTTTCCTACGCCGATGACTTTGTCATCTTGAGTCGCGGTAAAGCTGCACAGGCCCTGGAGTGGACCGCTGCTGTGATGGCGCGCCTGGGGTTGCGGCTGAACGAAACCAAAACCGTGATACGGGATAGCCAGGAGGGCACATTTAACTTTCTGGGCTACACCTTTGGCCGGATGACATTCAAGAAAGACGGGACCTGTTACCTTGGCGCAAGCCCTTCCAAGACCAGTGTAAGTCGTCTGAAGCAGAAGGTAGGGGCGGTTCTACGACCCAGTGAGAAAGGGGCGTGGCCGGAGGTTAGAAAGCAGTTGAATGCACTGCTCCGGGGTTGGTGCACCTACTTTTGCTATGGCACGACGATGATTGCGTATCGGGCGGTGGAACGGAATGTATACAACCGTGTCAGACGTTTTCTGGTCGAACGGCACAAGGTGCCCTCGCGAGGCATCAGTCGGTTTCCTTCACAACGCGTGTTCGGAGAACTTGGCGTAATGCTGCCAAGGCCGATAAGACCTGCCGTCAAGCGTGTGCCTTGAAGTGAATCCAGTCGGAAAGCCGGATGCGGTAGCTCCGCACGTCCGGTTTGATGAGCGGGGATGGGAAACGGAGTCACGGCAAGTCGGACTGAGGCGGTGTATCGAAAGAGACGCCAATAGCCACCGAAAGCCTAAAACCACCGCGCCCATCTTCGACTCTACTAATTGGCCTTTTTCACTATTAATTGTTATAAGGTCGATGTATCTGTATTAAATCACGGATGACAATTCATGGGCTTTTCAGGCAAGGTTGGTTCTTCAGTTTGCATATGAAGGATCAAAACATGATTTTACAATAAGCCGAAGGATCAAGAACTTTTATCAATACCGGTCTGACGGTCATTCATAATAAAATACCAGCTTCTTTTTCAACTCTTTATATTCTTCATAAGTGAAGGCCACCTCAAGAGGAAGTCGACCGAATCAACCGCGTTCAACGGGAACGTTTCGACCAAAGCTATCGTCTGTTCGAACCGCCTTTACCGGAAGGTGTTCCCGAGCGACTTGCGCAAATCGTTGCAGCGCCCTGTATCAGACAGGGTGAGTCTGTTTTGGATGTCGGGACCGGCACCGGAATCCTGATACCGTTGATTAAAAACTATCGTCCCGGAAGAGTCATTGCCTGTGATCTTTCCAAGGCGATGCTGGAGCAGCTCGAAACAAATTATTCTGGTGTGGAGACGATTCAGGCAGATGTGCGGGATCTTACCTTGGGGGATGCTATCATTGATGTGGTTTTCATAAACGCCTGCTACCCTAACATTGCCGACAAGGCCGGGGCCTTCACCAATATTGCACGAATGCTGAAACCGGCAGGCAGGATGGTAGTCAGCCATCCGTTGGGCAAGGCCTTCGTTGAAACGCTAAAACGTGGTGCCCCGTATCCATTGGATGACTTTCCGTCAAAGTCGGATGCGACGAATTTGTTCAATCCTTATGGTTTCAAGGTCAAGGCGTATGTCGATGAACCGGAGCTCTACATCCTTACCCTGATGAAACTCAATTGAGTGATGTATCGGCGTGGTAGATTATCCCTCCTGTGTTTATCCTGACTGTTGGATTTTCTTTTCGGCAAGAAGATTCGCGGAGAAACCGAAGGCCGATAAAGGCGTTTTCTGTCAACGGATTTTTTTCAAAGCCAGCATCGTAATGTCGTCAAACTGTTTACCCTGCTGAAATTCCTTGAGCGTCGTATTGATAGTCGTTAACAAGCGAGCGAGATCCAACTCACAGCTTTGGTTCAGCAGGTTGTGCAGTCTCTCCGTACCAAAAAGCTCGCGATCGGGTGACAAAGCTTCTGTGACACCATCTGTATAAAGGAATATCGTTTGTCCCGCTTCCAGCTGAATACCATCTTCCTTATAGGCGATCTTTGGCATAATACCGAGTGCCATTCCGTGTTGACGGGAAATACCCCTTGAAATGCCATTTGACCCGATCAACATGGCGGGGTGATGGCCGGCATTGGCAAAAATCAACTTGCCATTGTTCACATTATAATATGCTAGAAATGCTGTTATAAACATTCCCGTATCGTTTTCTTCGCAAATCAGATTGTTGGCTTCGGCAAGCACCTTCGCTGGAGATTTGATCTGCCTACTCAAGGATCGAAACATGGTTCGGCTGACCATCATATACAGGGCCGCCGGTATGCTCTTGTCGGAGACATCGGCTATAATCAGCACCAGGATTTCATCATCCAATAAAAAAAAGTCATAAAAATCGCCGCCGACCTCCCTGGCCGGTGTCATTAGTGCAAAGAGATCGAACCCGCTATGGTCAGGAAATGCAGGAAAGGTCGACGGTAAAAAACTGTTTTGGATCTGCGAGGCTATATTGAGTTCGCTTTCCATTTTTTCTTTGGCCGAACGAAGCTGATACTCCATTTGCTGGTGTTCTACAATTTCGAGAGTTTTAGCGTGGACAAGTTCCTCCAGGTGGTTTTTATGGTGTTTGAGCTCAAGATGATTCCTGACCCGGGCTTTGACCAGTTCAGGGTTGAACGGTTTTGTGATGTAATCGATAGCACCGAGCCCGAGCCCCTTAGCTTCATCGCCCTCTTTTGTTAATGCCGTTAGAAAAATTACCGGAATATCGCCTGTTTCCTCCATTCCCTTGAGTTTTTTACACACTTCATATCCATCCATGTCCGGCATCATAATGTCTAAAAGTATAAGATCAGGGGGATTCCTTTTGATGTCTTCCAGTGCCGATTCACCATCCATGGCGACGGCAACTTTATAATCGTCACCCAGCGTTTCGATCAGAATGTCGATATTGGCCTCTGTGTCGTCGACGACCAGAACGCGCATACTGGACAACTCGGACATGCCCGCCTACTCCTTTTTTGTTCGCTGGATAATTTTCGTGAGCAATTCTTGGCCTTTCTTAAATTTGTAACTGTCGATAAATTGCACCAAACGACTCACATCATTCGTGTAGTTATCGGGCCAAATGAATCCGGTCATTTCTTTCAAAATATTTTTACACGGTTTTGCTTCTCGATCCATCACATACGGTTCAAGCTTTAAAAGCAACTGACGCAGTTCTGCCTTATCAGCCGCTGGCTTATGGCGCAGTTTCTCGTTACGGCTGGTATCGGTTCTTTCAGCACTGACTATCGATTGCATGACGATGGTGAGCGCTGCCTCGAATTTGCCGACAAGGCCTTCTAACACCTCATAGTTTTCTTGTCTGACTGCCGTTTCCAAAGCAGCGGCAGCGTTTTCCAGATCATGTGCACCAATATTACCGCATACCCCTTTAACGGTATGGATCAATCTCAGGACAGGCGACGTTTCTCCATCAGTAATGGCCTTTTTGATGCGGTGGGCTGAATCTGAAAAATCGCGTTGAAACTTATTGAGAAGGCTTGAATAAAAGGTGTGTCTGCCGCCGGCTCGGGCCAGGCCGGTTTTGACATCAATGCCGGGCAAATCACAAAGTTGACGAGAATCTTCGGCCTCTAATTTCTGTCTTCGCCGGTCACGGAGATTAACGGGAACGCGTCGATCAGCTGGCTTGATCAACGACAACAAAATGGAAAAAAGCTGATCCGGATCGATCGGCTTGGTAATGTGAGCATTCATTCCAACGTCAAGGCTTTTTTCCTTATCACCTGTCATCGCATGCGAGGTTAAGGCAACGATCGGCAACTCGTTAAAACGCTCTTGTTTTCGGATTTCAGCAGTGGCCTGATAGCCGTCCATCATTGGCATTTGGACATCCATGAGAATGGCATCAAACGTCTCATTCTGGAGGATGCTCAGCGCTTTCAAACCATTGCCGGCCGTTATGACTACGAAGCCGGCGCCCTCAAGAAGCTCTTGTGCCAGCTGCCGGTTGATTTCGTTGTCTTCAACCAGAAGTATTCGGGCGCCCTGAATGGTCTTCAACTGTTGAACCATTTGGTCTTCGAGCGACAAAGGACGATTTAATTCTGATCTATACCGGTCCACTGTCCCTGCGATCGCGGAGAGAAGACTCAATTGCTTGATCGGCTTAATCAGGAAACTCTCCAGGCCAACCTCGTCTGCCGCGCGTATAACCCTTCCACCAGATTCCGCGCTGACCATCATGATAGTCGGTATTCGATTGAGACTCGTATGCTTTTTGATCCGCCTCAGATCCTCGTAGCCTGCCATCCCTGGGGCCTTCCAGGTCATCAGCACCAATCCATGCGAGTCGCCATGGGGTGCCTTCATCAAATTTTTTAAGCCTTCTCCGATGGAGGATGTGAGCGAAGTTTTAAAGTTTAGAGAGCCGAGCAGTTCCTTCAGGTGAGCGAGAGAATCGGCGTCGTCTATGGCCAAAAGATTCAGCTCTTCAGTGATGCGTGTCGGCTGTACTCCTGCTGCGTCTCCCTGTGGAGCGAGCCCGAAAACCGAGGTAAATGTGAACGTACTGCCTTTACCCAATTCACTTTCCACCCATATGTCGCCGCCCATCAGGTCAACTAGGACCCTACAAATGACCAACCCCAGTCCTGTACCGCCGTATTTGCGGGTCGTCGACGTATCCGCTTGGGCAAACGCCTGAAAGAGTCTGTCGATTTGCGCCTGATTCATGCCGATACCGGTATCCTCGACCGCGAAGCGCAATGTGACCCTTTTGTCGGTTTTCTCGGTCATTTCGACCGTCAGCGTCACAGCACCTTTTTCGGTAAATTTCAGTGCATTGTCACAAAGGTTGACCAACACCTGGTGCAGTCGTGTGGGGTCTCCAACCAGCTGTTGGGGCGCCCGAGGGTCGGTGATGAACAGCGCTTTGAGGTTTTCCTTGTTCCGGACCTTAACGCCTACCATTGTGGCCAGGTTGTTTAGCGCTACTGTGAGGTCGAAGTTAACCTTCTCCATGCTTAACTTACCGGCTTCGATTTTTGAAAAATCGAGAATATCGTCGATGATATGAAGCAGTGATTTGGAGGAAGTTTCAATTTTTCTCAGATAATCTCTTTGCTTGGCTGTCAAGTCAGTCTTAAGAGCAAGATATGTCAAACCGGTAATGGCATTCATGGGTGTTCGGATTTCGTGACTCATATTGGCAAGGAATTCACTTTTTGTTTGTGCAGCCGCCTCAGCCGCTTCCTTTGCAATTCTGAACTGGCTGGCCTGTTTCTTTTCCGTTATATCCTCGATTATTCCCTCGTAAAAACTTGTTTGGTCATTTTCATTTTTTATGACACGAACGTTCATCGATACATCAATTATTGCGCCATCTTTTCGGCGAAGCTTGGTTTCGAATCCGCTTACAGCGCCGAACTCCTTCAACTGTTGCCGTAACCGTTCCCTTTCATTGGCATCCACGTAAAATTGCGTTTTTATATCTTCGGTATTCCCTATCACTTTTTCTGCGGAAGCATACCCCATGATTTGGGCGAAGGCCGGATTGACTGTCAGTAAACGCCCAGCTTCATCCGCAGTCGATCGGTAAATCCCGACACTGGCGTTTTCGAAAATGCTGCGGAATTTTTCTTCCGCTTGCTTGAGGGCCTCTTGGCCGGTATGGAGCCCAAGGGACATTTCATTGAAAGCCTCTCCCATATTCCCAATTTCGTCTTTGAAAGGAAGCTCGACGGTTTCCCCTAGATATCCCTTCTGTACTTTGTTAATGGCTTTCCTGAGAAGCGAAACCGGTCGGATGACGGTCCTTGAAAGCATGAAATTGAGTAACGCGGACATCAAAACGAGAGTGGTGAGCAAGAGGGTTAGAAAGATCGATACAGAAAAACGCGTTTCCCCGATCAAATCTCCTAAATCATAATATATCTGGATCGTGCCGATCCTTTGACCGATCACCTCGATTTCTCGGTTATAGATACCAAGAGACCGTCCGCTGTGAGTCTTGGTTAGAAATGAGGCACTATCTGGAGCAGCGTTCTGATTATTCAAATTTAATTCACGAGACATGTCGCTATCGGTGGACAAAAATTCCTGACCATCAGGCAAGTGAACGCTTATCGCCGCGATCCCTTCTATTTTCAGCATCTCTTTTAGCGTCAGCGCCAAGGCCCTTTTCTGACCGGCGAAAATTTCATTGGCGATGTCTTCGTATTTTTGGGTAAAAATTGTGTCTAAAAGCAATACGATTTTCTTCACATGCGAATCATGCCGTTGACGTTCAAAAGGGTAGAGAATAGCGCCAAAGATGATCGCCACGACAAGGCACGTCACAAATATAGTGATATTGATTTTAAATCGAAGACTTTTGTTTCTCATCTTTATTGAAAATAAAGTTAAGGTTCGATTGTTTTCAAGAAGCGCGGTTTACCATTTACAATTTTCATCATCACAGCACTTTTGATCGGATCACCAAATTCGTTGAAATCAATCGTGCCGGTGACGGCTTTGAAAGAATGTGTCCGTGCGATGGCATCGCGGATTTTTCCCCTGTCTGTTGTACCGGAGCGCGCAATGGCATCTCCCAACAGCATCATTGCGTCATACCCAAGGGCGATGTTGTCTTCCGGACTTTCGGCGGCGATATTATATCTTTTTACAAACGATTTAGACTTTTCGCTTTCCATATCGACTGACCAGTGCGTGCTGAAATAACCGCGCTCTATTTCTGATCCACCCTTTTTAAAAAAAACCGGTGTACTCCAACCGTCACCGCCGAGAAAAATCGATGATGACCCGAGGTCCTGAGCCTGTTTGGCAATTAATCCGCTTTCATCGTGTCCGGGAATAAACATTGTGTCTGCTTTGATTTTGACCGCTGCATCAATTTCATTGTCGAACCTTTGCTGATTATGTTTGTATTCGATTTCCTGCAGTACGCGGCCGCCAAGCTGTTCGAAGTTTTTACGAAATATCTCTGACAGCTTGAGGCTGTAGTCACTTGAAACATTGACAAGGATTACAGCGGTGGTTGCATGGAGATCTTGATATGCAAAACGGGCGACCACTTTGCCCTGGAAATCATCGGTAAAACAAACTCTGAATATGTAGTTTCCGATTTTAGTCACTTCAGGATTGGTGGAGAGACTGGATATCATCGGGATGCCCTCCCTCTGAGCCACCCGGGCCACAGAAATGGAATGGGAGCTCCAGTCCGGCCCGACAATGGCAACCACATCGGCAGCAGCAGCCTGCTGTGCTGCCAGGGTAGATCCGATCGGCGTGCTTTGGTTGTCAAACACATACAGATTAATATTTTTCCCCAGAATTCCTCCACCATTGTTGAGTTCATCCACTGCATATCTGACACCCCGGAGTGCATAAGAGTTGGCCTCGGCCGCGGCCCCGGTCAATGCATATATGGCGGCAATGTCGATCGTCTTTTCTCCCATCACCGGCATACCCGGAAGGGTTACAATCATTACATAAAGGAAAAATCGGAAATTTTTCATCACGACTCCATTGAAAGACCTACCTTGTCCCGATAATTCAATGGACACGTAGGGTCAGGGCAGGATGGTTTTAAAATACAATGGTGCGTCTTGGCCCAATTTCATAATGACGACTGGCTTGTTAATGGGATCTCCGTGTTCATTGAACGTGAAGGTCCCGGTGGCGCCCTGAAAACCGGCTGTTTCAGCCAGTGCATCCCGTATCTTTGTTCGATCAAGTGTGCCGGCGCGCTCTATGGCGTTTACCAGAAGCAGCACCGCGTCATATGTTAACGGGGCGTTCATATGCGGTATCTTGACGGTGTATTTTTGTTCGTACATTTTTTGCAAATTTACACTTTTGGGAAAACTGACATCGTGATGCCAGTGCGCCGAATAGTAGTTCCCTTCCACGGTGCTGCCGCCGAAATCGTATATCAGGGATCCGGCCCAACCGTCTGCGCCTAAAAATGCCGTATTGATTTCCATTGATGCGGCCTGTTTGAGCAACAGGCCGCTGTCTCTTGCATATCCAGGAACGTAGACGATATCGGGCCGAGACGCTTTGACCTTTTTCAGAAGGTTGGAAAAATCCACCGCATCGTTTTCATAACTCCCTTTCATGATCACCTTGCCGCCGAGTTTTGAAAAAGAGATGACAAAGAGCTCGGCCAGTGTCAGGCTGAATTCTTCGTTTATTATTTCCAGGACGGCGGCTGTTCGCGCTTCAAGGTCATTGTAGGCAAATTGGGCCATCGCCTGTGCTTGAAATGAGTCAATAAAACAGGCCCGGAAAATATAATCCCCGAAGAGGGTGACTTTGGGGTTGGTGGCGGAGCCCGTGATCATCGGAATTTTTGCCTCCTGTAAAACGGGAGCCATTTGCAGAGAGTGAGAGCTCCAGGCGCCGCCGATGACGGCTGTTACCTGAAGGTCCACGACTTTTTTTGCAGCCAGATTTGCGCCGATAGGAGAGCTCTTGTTGTCCAAAACAATGAGCTCTATCGGGCGTCCCAGAACACCGCCCTGATTGTTAATCTGGTCGACGGCCAACTCGATCACCTGTATGTGCGGCGCATTGTTTGTTACGGCGATGCCCGTTTTGGCAAATATGGCCGCGACTTTTACCGGCTCGATTGCCCCCGCAGGTTGACAAAGCAGCCCGATACTCCCCAAAAGATAAATTATAATTTTTTTCCCCATCAGAGGTACCTCCGGTTAGGGTTCCATCGTTTTAAAATAAAGATGATCCTTTTTCCCCAGCACCATAATTATCACATCCTTATCTCGAGGGTCGCCGTTTGCATCAAAAGTGATACTCCCAGTAGCGCCCTTATACGTCATGGTTCGCGACAATGCCTTGCGTATTTCGGAACGGTCGAGCGAGTTGGCGCGGCGAATCGCATCGGCCAGGACCATTACCGCATCGTATGCCAGCGGGGCCGTCGTCGCGGTCAACTTTTTTTGAAACTTTTCCCAATAAACTTTCTGTAAATGCATACTTGGCTCTGATCGAATGTCGGGGTGCCAATGAGAGAAATAATAACTCCCTTCGACAGCATCGCCGCCGAATTCACTGATTTGGTTTAATCCGTCACCGCCGAGGAATTTTGTCTGGATTCCCATTGCAGCCGCTTGACGGATCAACAAACCCGCATCTCGCGAATAACCGGGAACAAAGACGACGTCCGGTCGCACGCTTTTCACCTTTTTCAGTAATTCCTTAAAATCAACTGCCTTGCTCGTATAACTTCCGTCAAAGACGACTTTCCCGCCATGTTGATAAAAAGATTTGGAAAAGAACTCGGCCAATGTCAGGCTGTATTCTTCGTTAATAATTTTTAGGACAGCCGCCGTCCGGGCGCCGAGATCGGAATATGCGAAACGTGCCATAACCCTTCCAGCCTTGGAGTCAATAAAACATACCCGGAAGATACAGTCCCCGACAAGGGTGACCCTTGGATTGGTGGAACTCGGGCTGATCATGGGAATCCCCGCCTTCTGGAGGATTGGCGCCATCGCCAGGGAGTGTGAAGACCAACTGGCCCCGATTACAACCGTAACCTTTTGTTGGACTGCTTTTTGGGCGGCCATGGTTGATCCGATCGGTGTGCTTTGATTGTCCAGAACGATCAATTCCACAGACCTTCCCAGCAACCCTCCCTGGCTGTTCAATTCCTCAACAGCCAACTCGATCATCGGTATGTCAGCTAGCGTTTTCACTGACGGCGATGCCTGTTTTGGCAAATATGGCCGCGATTTTAACCGGCTGATCTTCACAGAAAGCGGGCGAGAAAAGATATGGGAGGACAAATATCGTTAGCAAAAGCTTTTGTCTCATGATTTTCACCGTCCTATTTGATTTAAGGGGCACGTCTTGATCAAGTTGTAGGCTGATTTTAATGACTTGTCTCAACGGTCTGCCGTTGCTCGGTCTTGGGCCTACCACTCAAACGGCGCTGTAATATTCGGTCGGTTTTCTTATATCAGGCGGTTGTTTGGCTCGCTGAGGAGATCAACTGGGGAGCATGAAATGCGTATAAGGGAGCACAGCAAAGGGATGGAAGCGAACAGATGCAGGTCCGGCAGCGGAACTGAATAGTGCAGCTTCTGATACAATATAATCAGTCTTTTTGGGTGAGGTCAATTAAATTGTCGCCATCATTCATAATAAAATACAAGCTCTAACTCTATCCGACAGTTTTACGGTTATACCAGTTCCATGTTCAATATTAAAAAACGCCTTGGCAGGAATGGTGATCCTTTCGCCTGCTATTTGGATTTTAAACGGTTTGTTGTTTCTCCAGGCAATCAGCTAACCGTCGCAGCTATACAACCATCTGTTTTGTGGAGTAGCCTTTTTCTATATCCCAGGTCTGGTTTCTTTGCCATCGTTGTGATCCCTTCTGTCATTAGAGGAGCTTTAGCCCGCATATTTCATGAATGTTTTTCAATAGATCTGCAAAAATAACATGAAAACACAACTGTGCTATGAGTTAGCTTTACTGACCGCAATATGTAGGGTTGTCTATGGCCCGAGTCCATTCCAATGGTGCCATAACAGACGGATACCCCAAATTTGTTAGGCCTATAAACTTAGCAGATAGCCGTAACCTAACTGACAATTCTGCAAAAAAAATAATTTAGATAGCTTGATTAAGTTGAAGTGTGTCTCGATGATTGAAACATGCGCTATTTATCGCGGCATTCATCAGGACACCATCGCAGCCAAATCAGAATATAAGAGAGGAGGAAATCAAATGAGCGTATTGGTTTTAGTGGAAGGACCAGTAAAAGCCGAGGATATCGTTGAGAATTGGGGTAAATCCAATCTGTGGCTACAGGCCTTTTTATGATTTCACCCGATGTCCAAATCTGTGGAACGACGTCGGGTTCGCAATTCGTGACGTCACCCCATTTCACCTCATTACCAATCACCCTCCTACTTCGCTTCAATATTTCAATTGTTCCAGTGCGAATCATCCAGTGGAAACTGCGGAACTTTATTATGACCAACCATATTTGGATTTTTCAGGGCTAACCAGCCGGGTGCAGGTTGGATAGCGTGGCCTATATTCGACAACGAATTAGCAGCGCAATACGCGATCGAATGGAACCTGCGGCTGTACAACCGCAATCCCCACAAACCACTTATCGTGAGCGAATCAGCATACGATTCGAGTATTCGCCACGATCCGGATCACCCCTATCATTCACAAGTAAACGACATCTACCTACCACGTATGGCACGAAGTGCAGCTTACTGGAACATGCTTTCCGGCTCTGCAGGATACAGCTTTGGAGTTGGACAAACGTTCTATTGGGGACCTCGAAGCATTGACGGCATGGCCGGAGATTGGGACTGGCAGACGGCCCTAGATATGCCTTCGTCCTTTGAAATGATTTACATGAAGAATTTTTTCACCAGTATAGAGTGGTGGAGACTGGTCCCGGATCACGATCTTATATTGAATCAACCTCAACTGTGGGTTGACCGAATGGTTCTATCAAGAACGCCAAGTGGTGATATTGCTGTAGCCTATTTACCCGATGTTAGTGATATCGTGATTGATATGACTGATTTTCCTACAGATATGGAAGTTATTTGGTTCAATCCCGTTACAAATGAATATGTAAATACTTCTACTAACATTTCCAACACCGGGCCTGCTAGTCAAACGCGTCCGATTGGCTGGAATGACACCGTACTGCTATTGAAAAGTGTACCAAACGCAGTCAAGCCGACCATCACACCCAACGGAGGTATTTTCAACGAATTGGTCGAAGTGAGCTTACAGACCACCACACCGGGAGCCACTATTTACTATACCGATGATGGCTCGATTCCGACCACCGACTCGCTACAATACGCAGCACCTTTCACTCTTATCGCGGATGCTACGGTTAGTGCCTTTACCGTGGCCTCGGGATACAATGACAGCGCAGTGGCCAGCGCCGACTTCACGGTGATACCCGTTGAAGCTTGTGAAGGAGATTTCGACCATGATAGCGATGTGGACAGCTCTGATCTGGCCAATTTTACGGTAGCTTTCGACCTCGGAAGAATTCAAGCAGATTTGAATCTCAACGGTGTGGTAGATGCAGGCGACGTTTTTGTATTTGTCGAAGACTACGGCCGGGTGAATTGCTTGTATTAAGGCGTTTGTCAGAAAAACGTTCCGAATTTTACAATAAGCCAAAGGACCAAGAACTTTTATCAATACCGGTCTGACGGTCATTCATAATAAAATACCAGCTTCTTTTTCAACTCTTTATATTCTTCAACAGTGATGGCCGCATCTTCTCTGGCTTTCTTAAGGTCGATCAGCTGTTGCCCGAGGGTCGGTTCAGTTCGTCCCTGATCGCTTCCTCCCTTGATCCCGATGCAGCCGATCACCGTCGTGAGAAAGAGTGCTAATGTGATTATTAAAATTACTTTTTTCATGGGGATACCTCCTTGCAAATGAATACATGCGCGTTAATCAAAAAGCGGGTTAGGTCCCTTTAATATAATGCCCTTTACCTTCGAGGGTCCCATCACGGTCGTACCATTTCAACGTGTCATTTTCTAGAACAAAATAAAGATATATTTTTTTCCCACCGGTTATGATTTTGCTCTTCAGCCAGCCTTTGTCGCCGGCGGTGCCCCATTTGGCAGTATCGATCCTTTTGCCACCGGCCCAGAACTCCATGCGGGAGTCGCTCGGAATTTTCACCGTATAATGGACCGTTCGAATCGTACATCCTGCAAGCGTGTTTTTCAGCCTGTTTCCGGTGAGTCGGATGCCTTTGGCGGCCTCCAGGACCGGTTTTTCGCCGATGTCTTTTTCACCGGCGGCATCGAGGATGTGCCACAAAAGCCGACCGATCTGACCATTGGACACACGGTTGAACCGCCAGTCCGTATTGACCCGGTGAACGACCACCAGCTTTCGGAAAGGCAGAACGATCACACGATGTCCGCCCCAGCCGGCCGCACTATAGCAGTGTCCTTTGACTTCTACCCCTGGGTACATTCCCCCGCGGGTTCCTGACCACCACATGTAGCCGTACCAGCTGTTTCGCCCGACTTTCGAATGGGCGCTGGTGCTCTCCTGAATCCAGGCTTTGGAAACTAATTGTTGATCCTTCCAGCGGCCGTCTTTTAAGAACAGCAGTCCAAATCGGGCCAAGTCACGAGCGCTCATCCTGAAAAGATAATAGCGATGGCTCGACAAGCCGGGCGTACCGTAATTGTCGCTGGTAAGGTAGCGACAGTCTCTGGGGTCAAAATCTTCCATATCTAGTGGGTTGGCAAAATCACGTTCGAACGCTTCAAAGATTCCTGTATCGGATTCCTGTTCGAATATCGTACCCAAGGTATTAAAGTCCCAATTGTTGTAGTACCAAAATGTGCCGGGAAGGTGACGACCACGCTTCGGGCGCATGGCTTTCATTCCAGGGCTTTCGCCCAAAGCTGGGTGGTAGATTCCGGAACGGGCCTTGATCAGGTCACCGACTGTGGCCTGCTTTTCTTCTGGTGTCAGCGATAGGCGGCGTATCATCGATGCCGAGTTCCGCGAGCGTCTTGTCCAGGGTCATGATTCCCCCGATCCACCTGAATGCCGATCATGGCGCTCAATAAGCTTTTGCGCATGGAGTGACACTGGAACTTGCGTGTGATGTCTCCCCAGGCATCCACGACAACCCCGTCATCCACAATCATGACTGCAGCCGTATCGATCGTATCAGCATAGGTTTTGGCTTCGGCAAGTTTTCGTGCTGACCAGCCCATCAGTTCAGGCCGGATTGTTTTGGGCCAGTTTACGCCAGGGTAAAGAGACACTGGCGTGCCATCATGCGGTACCCATTTGGGTGTGGTTTGACAGCCGGATAGCAGCACAGCCACCAGGAGAAAAATAAAGCTCTTAATTATGCCGTGCATCCATGGACTGAAAAGATTCAATGCCGTCATTTGAATTTCTCCGATAATGCAATTGAAAATATAGGGGTCTAATTCCTGTTTTTGACAGATCCCGATCCTCTGATATGGCTTTCGACCCTTGGGTGACCGGCGTAAAGAATGTCGCCGCTACCGGATATTTCTGCGCGGAGAAAATCGGACACAGACAGATGACAATCTCCGGAACCGGCAATAGAGACCGTGGCATGTCTCGCCACGAGGTTATGCGCACGGATATCTCCCGAGCCTTTAATCGATGCCTGGAATTCCGCCACCTCACCGGTCAAATCAAATGACCCCGACCCGCTAATATCGGCGGTCATGCGTGAGGCCATGATGGCCAGTGTCATGTCCCCTGAACCTTTGATGACAGCCGCAAAAATATCCGTCTCGAGACGCCCCTCAGCGATAATGTCACCAGATCCTGATATGGATACGCCTCTCAGGTGCGGTACGGTCAGATGAAATTCCAATGTCGTCGGTTTAAGGTTATATGGATTCGCTGGAAATCGCGAGAGTGCGGCCATCGACTATCGCTTTAATCAACGGTAGGATGTTGTCGTCGGTCTTGATCGTGACGGCTGTCTTGTCGCCCTGATTTATGATAACGCGCCCTGCTCCTTTAAGGTGTATGTGGTCGAATTCCGGCACCGCCCTGGTTCGGGTTACAACAATACCAGAGCCGGCGATACTCGCAATGCTGCAACTGTAGAAAACGCAAATGAGGCAACCTGTAAGCAGTCCTGGAAAAATGGCTGCCATGGCACATATTAGACGGATCATTTTTTTATGCATACCTTCCTCCTTGCAAAACCTTTCGGCTCCCTGACTTCACTGAGAGAAGAAAACGATGACCTATAGTTACGGTGCGAAGTCAAAGTCAACATCGACTGGGTGGGCCGACGTCTTCATTTCTATGATGACCCGGTTTTTTGGCCTGATGGCGTCCGTTGATGAAAGAGATGAATCTCTTTTTTCAGCCGGCCGTTGAGTCGTTTCAAGTAGTCGGCCTCTCTGCCGCCAAAACAATAGGACAAATCTTTGGCGATCGATAAATTGAGCCGGGCCTTGGCGCGAAAATCAATTTGTTTGTTTGCTGGTCGGACGGAAGCATTCATTTTTGTTCTCTTTGGTTTATCTTCATCCTGTTTTCTTCTTCGCTTTCTACTCTATCTGTAAAGCAAACTTTGTGCCATTGCCAAAGAAATGGGTATTTCTAATTTCACGGCGGATAAGAGAACGTCGGGCATGCGTCAATCAGGCAGAAGAAAGGTGGTGTAAGAGTCGAATATTGGATCGTATTTTTGGACAACCATTTTCAGGGGGGCCATGTTTGCGATTAGGTGGAGAGAAGTTTTCGAGCAATTGCTCCTGTCAACAGACTCTTCGTATACAAATCGACAGTTCATAAATAATAGCGGGTGGAATTTGGCTCGCTTCCGGGAAGAAAAAATGTGGGGTGTTCGGTTGTGAGACAGCCGGTGTTCGCTGGCGTGCAGTACAGTACGAAAAAAAAATATCTATTCATTCGTATCGCAGCGCCTCTGCCGGGTTTGCCGCAGCGCTGCGCAAGGTTTTAAATCCTACCGCGACCAGAACGACTAAAACGGAAGCCATCGCGGCCAACACAAACGGTCCAGCTGTCAGCTCGATGTGATAGGCGAAGTTCTGGAGCCATTTGCTGAGGGATATATAAGCTATAGGCCAGGCAATCAGATTGGCAAAAACTGCCAATTTCAGGAAGTCAAATAGCATCAGTCGCATGATATCTGCCGTAGAGGCGCCGCAAGCTTTGCGAATGCCAATTTCTTTGGTCCGTTGCTCGCATATGAACGATGTCAACCCATACAGGCCCATGCAGGAGAGCAACAGCGCCAATGCGGATGCAAACCAAAAAAGTTCACCCACTTTTTCTTCAAGTTTATACAACTTATTCAAGGCGTCTCCTAAAAAACGATGAGTGAACGGATAGTCAGGTTCGATTTTTTTCCATGTATTTTCAATGATATCAATCGATTCGTCAAGGTTCTCTGTTGAAACCCGAATATAAGCCACACGAAGCTGCTTTCGATCGACTTTTAATATCAGGGGGGCGACTTTCTCACGCAGGTTATTGTAGTTATAATCTTCTACGACTCCGATGATACGTCCGTTATGCTGCGATCCGGAAACCCATGAACCAATCGGTTCGACGAGCCCCATCTGTTTGACCGCCTCTTGATTGAGGATCAGTCCTTTGCCGGAGGTATCCTCAGAGAAACTATTGCCTGCGGCCAGATGGATTCCCATCGTTTCAATAAAGTCAGGATCGACCTCAGCGTGACGGATCAAAAACACCTCAGCGGTTGTCTTCCCTTCCCAGTCGGTGAGGATAGTCGATGGGCCTTCCCAGGTGGGGAGATCTCTCGCAGCCGTCACATTTATGATATTCGGGTGTTGCAAAAGTCGGGTCTTGAAGGCATCGTATTCCTTTTGCGCTCTACCGGAGAGGTCTGTAAAGATGAGGTTTGTAGGAGAGTAACCAGGATTTTTGTTGGTCAAAAAATGTCGCTGATCCAATATTGTCAGTGAGGATACGATCAGAACGATAGATACGAAAAATTGAAAAGCAACGAGGATTTTACGCACTATTGGTCGAGCTGGTTTACCGCGTTGGAGTGGCCCTAATGCCTCTGTCGGTCTCAAGGAAGCCAGCAGAAAAGCCGGATAACTTCCCGCAGCCGCTCCGGTGGCAATCGCTGATATGGCCATGACAATCAAAAGACCCAAATTATCCGTGTCATAGAGGTTGAGTTCTTTTATTTCCGTCCATCGGTTGAATGCCGGCAGAAATACTTCGACCATAACAATGGCCAAAATAAAAGCGAGTATACTCAGAAACACGGCTTCGCCCAAAAACTGGATATTCATCTGATAACGTGTGCAGCCAAATGTTTTTCTAACGGCCACCTCAGATGTCCTGCTTGCCCCTCGTGCGGTTTCGATGTTGACGTAGTTGAAACAGGCGATGGCCAATATGCTGATGGCAACCAACACCAATAAGTAATGGAGGTGATATATTGTATGGAGCGCACATGAAATCATATGCAAAATTCGATTGCAGGAAGACGTGTCGTAACGGCTGAAAATAGAAGTTGCTGCTTCGCCTCGGGCCCGAAAATTTTGTCCAGATAGGATGAATATTTTTGTTGGAATTCTGTTTGCGTGACGCCCTTGCGAAGCATAACGTACGTCGTGAAATTGCTATTATTCCAGTTGTCGACATATCCAGGACGGGGGTAAAGGGATATCGGTAGTATCACGCCCAGCGGGATGTGCGATCGTTTGGGATCCTTGACAATGGCCTGGACCCTCACGTTACCAATGGAATGGACTAAATGGATTTGCCGATGGGATCTTCACGGCCGAAAATTTTAAGGGCCAGTTTTTGCGTAATCACAATGGATCGCGGATCCGTTAATGCGGAATCGGCCGAGCCGCGAATAAACTCAAACGAAAACATCTGGAAAAAGGCAGGATCGGTAAAACAAATGGGACCTTCTTTGGACCATTGGTCGCCGTACCGAATGAAAGATTTGATGAAGCGAGTAAAGCTGACGGCTTCCTCCACCTCCGGCAGATCGATCTTTAAAGCGTTCGCCATCGGCAAAGGATTTAGGGCCAAGGACATTCCCCAATCCGGCACCTCTCTGATGACCCTGTAGATTCGCTCGGACTTCTCATGGAATCGGTCGAATCGCAGATCGTCCCAAACAAACATCAGTATCAGGATGCCGGCAGCCATGCCGATTGATAGACCGGTGATGTTGATCAGTGCATGAAACCTGTTCCTGAGAATGTTTCTCAGGGCCGTTTTGAAGTAATTAAGGAGCATTTTAACATCACATTTCGGGCAAAAATATGCCGTTTAAACATCTGACTGATCCACTTGCCGTTTCCGTGGTGGAACGCACGCGCCGATTGTATTTGTTCTTCCAGTTTTCGGTGACGACGTGTCCATCGAACAGGTGAATGACACGGTGAGCGTAGTCGGCATAAGAGGGGGAATGGGTCACCATCACCACCGTCGTGCCGCTCTCGTTCAGGTCGACGAGTAATTTCATCACCTCCCCTCCGTGGGTCGAATCAAGGTTCCCGGTCGGTTCATCTGCCAGGATAATGTTCGGGTCGGCGACAATGGCACGGGCAACGGCCACGCGCTGTTGCTGTCCGCCGGACACCTGTTGGGGGAAATGGTTCTTGCGGGGAATGAGCGCTAATTTTTCCAAAACATCGTCAACACGTTTTTTACGCTCAAACGATGGCGTTTTCAGATAGAGAAGCGGGAGTTCCACGTTTTCGTAAACGGTCAACTCGTTGATGAGGTTGAAGCTCTGGAACACAAAACCGATATTTCCTTTTCGCAGGGCCGTCCTCTTTTTTTCCGGGTAGCGGGACACCTCTTGATCCATAAAGAAGTATTCTCCGGCGGTCGGGATGTCCAGCATTCCGACCAGGTGAAGAAAAGTCGACTTACCGCAACCCGAAGGACCCATGATGGCGACGAACTCTCCTTCACGAATCTCGACGTTGACGCAGTCCAACGCGGTTGTTTCCACATCTGTCGTTTTGAACACCTTTGTCATATTTTTGGTTTTGATCATGGCTTAATCGGGCTTCGTATCAAGGGGTGGTGGCGGTATTGCCTTGTCAGATTTAGAGGCCTGTAACATGTGATAAACGCACACACTGGGCACAGGCTAACATTTTATTGTCGATAACTGGAGCAACAGGTATGCCAGCTGAACGTTATTTCTCAATCTGGTAGTTGATTTTCGCGGCAATTTATTGATAATGATTGTAGGATGTTTCAGGCCTGTTGAAAAAGTGCTATATTTTTTGCTCAATTAACACGTGCCGGCTGATGCATATGTTCGCAAGCGATACAGCAAGTGTCCGATATCGTACACTCCCAAACATTCGGATAGCCCTCAACCCCTATATTTCACCCCATATGACTCGGGCACTCGAAAATCCCAACAACCGGTCGCGGATCGGCACGAATTTAGCAATCACTATGTTTTGTACCGCTTTTCAAAAATAAATTCCGCAATACGGAAGGGTGGTATTAATGGTTGTAGAAAAAAACGTTCGAATAACAAAACGTTTTTTTAACAACCACTTTACATCCCCTGACCAGTATCGCTGAGTTATAATCATTGGTCGACGAGTTGGAAAATAAGGGATCATCCGATGGCGCGCAAATCAGGCAGAATACTGGTAGTTGACGACAATGAAGATCTGCTGCTGGCTGCCCGCCTCTTATTGAAGCAGCACTTCGGCCTGGTTCACACTGAGAAAAACCCCGATAAAATCCCCGTCTTACTGCGCAATGAAAATTATGATGTGATTCTACTGGACATGAATTTTACGGTGGACGCCACCAGTGGTACCGAAGGGTTCATGTGGTTGGAGCGCATCTTAAAAATCGATCCCGCCGCTGTGGTGATATTAATAACGGCTTATGGTGACGTTGAAACCGCTGTCAGGGCCGTAAAGGCCGGCGCCACTGATTTCGTGCTAAAACCCTGGCAGAACGAAAAGCTCCTTGCCACGATCAATTCCGCCCTGAGTTTGCGTTTGTCGCGTCTGGAAATCGATCGGCTTCGATCCCGACAAAAGCAGATGAGTGCTGATATTGATCAAAAATTTCACGATATGATTGGGATCAGTTCGGCCATTCAGGGTGTTTTTAGTGCTATTGAGAAAGTTGCTGCGACTGAGGCCAATGTCCTCATTCTGGGGGAGAACGGTACCGGAAAGGAGCTTGTGGCCAGAGCGCTCCATCGGCAGTCGTTGAGGAGAAACGACGTTTTCATCAGTGTGGACATGGGGGCTGTAGCTGAGACCCTTTTCGAGAGCGAGCTGTTCGGCCATGTGAAAGGCGCTTTCACCGATGCCAGAGAGGATCGCGCCGGACGCTTCGAGTTGGCCTCCGGCGGGACACTGTTTCTGGACGAAATCGCCAACTTATCACTTCCGATGCAGGCCAAACTGTTGAGTGTTCTCGAAACGCGCAAGGTCATCCGGTTGGGGTCTAATGCAGCACGTGAGATCGACATTCGGCTTATTTGTGCCACAAACATGCCCATTTACGATATGGTGGTCAAAAACGAATTCAGGCAGGATCTGCTTTACCGGATGAACACGGTGGAGATTCACCTACCGCTTCTGCGCGAGCGCTGCGAAGATATATCGCTCCTGGCAGAGTACTTTTTGGAGCGATATGCCAAAAAGTACAAAAAGCCGGTCGCCGGGATCGTGCCGGCAGCCGTGAAGAAACTGGAACGTTACCGCTGGCCCGGAAACATTCGGGAACTGCGCCACACGCTGGAACGTGCCGTTATTCTGTCGGAGACAACCATGCTACAACCATCCGATTTCCTTTTCCCAGAAATGGATGCCAAGACCGAAGGTGTCGTTTTTGAAAGTTACAATCTGAACGATGTGGAGAAGACCGTCATCCGCAAAGCCCTCAAGAAGTGGAAGGGCAACATCTCACAAACTGCCAGGGAATTGGGGATTACGAGAACATCGCTTTACCGCAGGATGGAAAAATACGGTTTGTAGGAATCAGATCGGGTCGCGATATCCCTGCAATTTGGTAGGGCTCAATGATTATCAAGAACTTTTATCATAAATTGTTCCCTCCGTGTCGTCCTCCTCACTGTCACGCTTGGTCTTATCGTCTACTTATTCTTTCAAAAGGGATTTATAGCGTCCGCGTTTCTTGCCATCCTGGTTGCCGCCTATCAGATCGTGTCTCTCGTTCGATATGTGACCCGCATAAATCACGACTTGAAACGACTACTCGAGTCGATCAAGTATTCAGACTTCTCCCAATCTTTTACCAGCAACCTGAAAGGGTCCGGCTTTGAAGAATTGGCGTCGACTATGAATGCAGTGGTTGGCGAATTTCAACGGACCAAGCTTAGAAAAAGAGGAGCACTTCCGATTTTTACAGACGATCATCGATCACGTGGGGATCGGACTGATTGCCTTCCAACCGGATGGTACTGTCGAGCTGTTCAACAATGCGGCCAAACGGCTGCTTAAAGTTACGGCCTTAAGGAACATCGAAAGTTTGGATCACATAGATTCAAAACTGGTTGAAACCCTGCGCAATATATCACCGGGCGATAACCGCCTCGTTAAGTTGCAACAAGACGGCGACCTGCTGCAACTCTCTATATATGCCACCGGTTTTGTATTCGAAACGGCGACAATTGCTTTTAGTCGCCATGCAGAACATACAGAATGAACTCGAAGAAAAGGAGATGCGGGCTTGGCAGAACCTGATTCGGGTGTTGACTCACGAGATCATGAACTCGATAGCACCAATTGCTTCGCTGGCCTCAACGGCTAACGGGCTGTTGGCGAGTGATTGCAAGGTGGAGCCGGTCCAGAATCGAAACGAAAGATTGAAGGATGTCTGCGATGCGGTGGAAACAATTGAAAAACGCAGCAAAGGGCTTATTGCATTTATAGAAAAATACCGGGAGTTGACCCGTATCCCCCAGCCACAATTTAAGATCGTCAAGGTCAGCGACTTGGTGGAACGGGTGCAGAATTTGATGAGCGACCAGATGGAAAGGCAATCGATCGCATTCGGCACCCACATCGATCCGCTAACCCTCGAGATAACCGCCGATCCGGCCCTGATAGAACAGGTGCTGATCAATCTGTGCAAGAACGCTGTCGAGGCGATGAATACCGTTGAACACCCACGGATTGACTTGGTGGCCGGCACCGGTGATCAGGGGACGCCGCTCTTAAAGGTAATTGATAACGGAAAAGGTATTCCCGCCGAAGTATTGGAGCGGATTTTCATACCTTTCTTCACGACCAAGCAGAGAGGGTCCGGAATCGGCCTCAGTCTATCGCGCCAGATTATGCGTCTCCACAAGGGAACCCTCAGTGTGGACTCGAAGCCGGGCGCTGAAACGGTATTTACCCTCCGTTTTTAGTTCCCCGTTGTTTGTGTCAGGCATCAGTGCCATCCATTGTAGAGCGGTGTCTTTCGGTATATCGGCTGGCATGATCTTAAAGATGACCCTGAAAGGCGTCGAGATGCGAATATACCGCTTTCATCGCAATATCTTCGATGTCTTTCAATTCTATTTTTACACCGACAGCGATTGCATCCTCGATTGATGCTAGGCCCTTTGCCACCAGATCATAGTAGAGTTCCTGTAGTTCAGGATGTTGAAATAGAATGTGCCTGCGCATATAATATGGTTACAGATCGTGATTGCGGATCGCCCACAATCGAGAAAAGGAGACATAATGCTGAAACATACGTGTTTATTTCTGATTGCCCTTGCGCTTGTTTTGCCGTTACACGAGAGTGTCGCTGCGGAAAGCAAGGAGTTGCGCAAACAACGCCAGGAAGCCCAGAAGGAGCGGCAGGAAAGCAAGAAGGAGCGTACCACTGCAATTTCTGAGGCAACAAAAGTCTTCAGGGAGTTTGCTCAAAACCTCAAGACAGAATATCAGGAGAAAGCCCAGGAACTCGATGTCGATTTGGAACTCAAACGCGTTGAGCTTGAAGCGGATGCGAAGGCAAAGATTACTGTTGCTGAGGCTGACTATCAGAATAAGGTGATGAGCTTGTTTATAAATCCGGGCAGTCAGTCCGACGAAGATGCCATTTCTAAGATGCAGGCCGACGGAAAAGAATACGCGGATGGACTTTTTGCATTGCGAAAAGAGTCTGCCGAAATGATACACCGGGAAAAGATGGGCAACGAAAAGCGTAAGAATGAGTTAATGTCTGAGAGAGATCAACGGGCGTTGGAAGAAGCCGCTTCGCTCGGGCTAACGAAAGAATATGCCCCCATCCTTGCGGCTCCCATCGGTGACAGTCTCACCAAGCAAGAGGAGCAATGGAACGACAGGGAAAGAAAAGAGGTTGTTAAGATCAAAGAGAGGAATCAATACACAATCGGCGAGTTCGAATATGGTGCAAGGTTGAGAGGTTGGGAACTTCAAAATATGGAAGAGGATTTCGAACTGGAGTGGCGCGAAAAAGCTGAAGATCACGCACTCGGTGCGGAACAGTCGTTTTACAATTTACTCCTTATGCAATCCGCCCAGGGGGGAGAAGTGGCCCAGCAGGATTTCATGTCCCGGATAACGGAACTAAACAAAGAGAAGGAACTCATTAAAATTAAGTATAAAAAGATCAAGGATCAGAATAGAATCAAGCGCAGGGAAGAAAGGAAGAAAATTCAAAACCGCTGAAAAAAGGGTGGAAAATGAGCAGTATAGTCGATAGGAGCTATTTTCGAGACTTGGCCGCATCCGATCCCGAGGACGTGTGTCGTCGCGCACAGTGCCGTTACGACGCTGAATCGAAATTGTATTCGATGCTGGTGTGGGGGGAAGGTTACATTGTAAACCCATTTAGCCTTACAATAAAGCGCCTTGGTGCCAGGCCCGCCGAAATCGATGACCTGCTGGCGCTTTTCATCATTTATTATTTGTTGAAGTGCAAAGATCTTGAAGTTGACAACGATTGGATCTCTGAAAAAGACATGCCAGGCGGTGCCACCTTTTTTCGCGGGCCGCATGCCATACCAACAGGGCTCATATCGCACAAATACAGTGGTATTGTTCAAGAGTTTAATCAACGCTGCCAGAGGCTTAACGGTATTCCGCTCGAAATGGCGGACGGTGCCTTTTCTTTTTCCATAACCCCCCGAATTCCTGTTGCTGTTCTCTTTTGGGACGGCGATGAGGACTTCCCGGCAGAAGCGAAAATACTTTTCGACAGGACCATCACCGAACACCTTACGCTCGATATCGTTTATTCTCTGGCTGTTGTTATTTGCAGAAGGGTTGCCGGGAGTCACCAGAGTTAGCGTCGCTTTTATGATCAGCCAATTTCAAGCTTCCGCACGCTTGTTCCTGACATAGCGTGATCAAACATCTTTCCAGAAATCGAAAAACGCCGATTCTAGTAAATATTCCCCTATCGGTCGAACGACCTTCACCCCTATCAGCGTTTTCATGAGCTTGCGGTTTACAGGTATGACTGCCCGCAGGCGAAGACTGTCAGTATTTCCAACTCTTCTTTCCGCCAGCAATAAACTCTCCCACTATAAATTATGAGAAAATACTCAAAACCCTATTGACAAGGCGCCGGCGGGGAGATATTATGAGCATAAGCCCATAACCTAAAAAGTTTGTTATGCTGTGTTGGGCAAACCATAAACGCCCGGGTTGAAACTTCCGGGATGCGAAGGAGGAACACCATGCCAAATTTCAATCAGACCGGTCCGAAAGGGCAGGGCGCAGGAAGCGGACGGGGTTTGGGCCCATGTGGAGGATCAGACCAAGGAGAGCGCTCTGGCGGGAAACCAAGGAAAAAAACACAACGAAAGCGTGATCGCAGAGGTGCCTGCCGCCGCGACGGCTCGGGGCGCGACAGTGGCGGGACCCGTGGACAGAAACAGGCCAACGCCGATACTGGTCGAGAACCGCTGAAGAGGTAGGGGTTTTCCCCCGCAGCTTCGAGGCGGCACTGGATCAAATGGTCGGCTAGGACACCGCTGGTGGCGGTTCCGCTTTTACCCGGTGGATTTCGTTTTGCTGGCCAGACAGCGGCTTTTATTGACCCTGTTTGGCGAAAGGTCCGGGGCGAGTGTTTTGTGGGAAAATAATGAGTATATGCTCTTTATATTGACAGGCCGTTCTGGATATAATAATGGGCATATGTTCACAAAAAGGGGGGTATTGTCCTCTCGGCGGTACTCCTGGAAAGGCAGGTAGGGAAATGGATAAAATTGCTATCAGCAGTGAAGGCCCTCGCCTCGAGGATCGTGTCGATCCGCGATTCGGGCGTGCGGCTGGCTTTGTCATCGTCGATCCCGCAACCATGGAATTCGAATACCTTGATAACGGTGCCGGACAAGTACGAACCCAGGGTGCGGGAATCCAAGCCGCCGAAACTGTTGCCCGCGCTGGGGTCGCGGCCATGTTGACCGGTTTTGTCGGCCCCAAAGCCTTTCAAGCTCTGGCTGCTGCGGGAATCCGTGTGGCCCAGAACATGGAGAACATGAGCGTCCGTGAGGCTGTGGAACGATACAACAGCGGAGGACTGACCTGGACCCAGACATCCCAGGCCAAGGGAAGGGGGCGGGGCAGATGAAGGTTGCGGTTGCCAGCGGCAAGGGCGGCACAGGGAAAACGATGGTTACCGCTGCCCTGGCGGTCAGTTGGAACGCGCCAGTTACCGCCGTAGACCTCGATGTCGAAGAACCGAACCTGCATTTGTTTCTGCAGCCGGAATGGTCGGGCTCTCGGCAAGCGTTTATGGACGTGCCGGAAGTCGATGAAAAACGGTGCACCTTCTGCCGTGAATGCGCGGAGTTGTGTCAGTTCAAGGCCATTTCGATTCTAAACAACGTCGTACTGTTATTTCCGGAAATGTGCCATGGTTGCGGGGGCTGTATGGCCGTTTGCCCGGAGGGCGCTATTTCTTCGGGAACGCGAACCCTTGGGGAAATTTCCTGGGGTAAGGCTGGCCCGGTTAACTTTCTTTCAGGGAAGCTGCGAGTGGGCGAAGCCATGAGTCCGCCGCTGATGAAGCAGGTTCTGGACTGCCTGCAAAAAATGGCGTGTTTCCATGGCTCGGCCGACGTGCTGATCGATGCGCCGCCGGGTGTGAGTTGCCCGGCAGTCAGCGCTGTCATCGAAAGCGACCTTATCCTTCTGGTTACCGAACCGACCCCTTTCGGTGCTTTTGATCTGCGATTGGCGTATCATGCTTTCAAATCGCTGGGAAAACCCATGGGAGTGATCGTCAACCGTGCCGGGATTGGTGATGACCGGGTTTATCGTTTCTGCCGAGAAGCCCGACTGCCCATATTTGCTGAAATCCCCTATGATCGGGCCATCGCCGAAGCCTATGCTGAAGGCAAAATCATTGCCGAATCTTCTATCGAATTGGGAGCGCTTTTTACCCAACTGGCCAATAGGATTCAGCATACCGTCCACCGGGCCTCGGAGGTCAGCTATGCATGAAATTTTAGTGATCAGTGGAAAAGGCGGTACCGGAAAGACATCCCTCACCGCGGCCTTTGCCCACATCAGCAGGAACGCAGTTCTGTGCGACCTCGATGTGGATGCACCGGATCTTCATCTGATTTTGCGGCCTGAACTGTCCGATCAGGTGCCTTTCATCGCTGGTGCCGAAGCCCGAATCAGGCCAGATCAATGTGAGGGTTGCGGGACCTGTGCCGATATGTGCCGTTTCCAAGCCATACGCGCCGACGGATCCGTTTTTGCAGTGGATCCGATCCGATGTGAAGGGTGTCGTGTCTGTGTTCGATTTTGTCCGGCCGATGCGATTGATTTTGTTCCCAAGCAATGCGGGCATTGGTCTCTATCGGAAACCAGGTTCGGTCCCTTGGCCCACGCGCAATTGTACCCCGGTGAAGAGAACTCCGGAAAGCTCGTTGCTCACTTGCGCCAAGAGGCCAAAAAATTGGCGGAATCGAAGGGTATCTCGGTGTTACTCTCGGACGGCCCGCCAGGAATTGGCTGCCCGGTCATCAGTGCTGTTTCCGGTACGGGCCTGGCGGTTATCGTTACGGAACCGACGCCATCGGGGATGCACGATCTTCGCCGGGTGGTGGAATTGTGTAAACATTTCAATGTTGCGACTGCCGTTATCATCAACAAGAGTGATCTTAACTCGATAATGGCAGCAAAAATTCATTCGTTCTGCGAAGATAGCGGCCTGCCGTTATTGGCCGAACTGCCTCACGATACCGTATTTGTCGATGCACTCGTTCAGGGATTGGCCATTACCGAATTCTCTGATGGGCACACATCACGAGAAGTGCGAAGGGCATGGGGAAAAATGATGAACCTGTTGGCCGTTAAGGCGGCCGCTTGAACGGAATTCAATAGTGCCCATACCCATGCAGGTAGTGTGCATTTGGAAATAATTCAATTGAACTTAATTATTCGAAAATATGATATTTTTATCATCCCGATTTCAAATGACTATAATGAGTATTGGAAAATGTTTATGAAAAACGGGACTAACCGAGTGCCCAACCACGCGTATCAAAGGCACTAACCTAACAGGAGGAAAAATGAACTCAGTCTTAATTGCGGTTCCATCAGAGCACCCTGGAGGGCTTGAATCTTCCCTCGGTGCCCATTTCGGTCACTGTGACATGTACACCTTGGTTTCAGTTGAAGAAGGACAGATCCAAAAAGTGGATGTGGTCCCCAATGTTCCGCATCAGCAGGGCGGGTGCATGGCACCGGTACAATATCTGGCTGAAAAAGGGGTCAATCAACTTATTGCCGGTGGTATGGGCCTCAGGCCGTTGATGGGTTTCAACCAAGTGGGCATCGAGGTGTACTACGGGGGAAATGTCGCCACAGTTGGTGATGCCATCCAATGCATCATTGATGGTCAGCTCACACAATTCCAGCAAGAAAATACATGCGGTGGCGGCGGTCATTGAGTCGTATTTGGCAACGAATCCAGGACATTCTGGGTTTGTTGCCAAAAGACATTATGAGTGTATGAACACGTAAAATACGTTTCGATGCTATGGATGCCCTAGTCAGAAGGTAATGCTAAAGGTATGACTCTTTTGCTCTGAAGTATAAGCAATGACAACCATAAGATGTTAAAAATGAGAAAAATCCTAATAATTTCCGAGCGGCAGGAAAAGCTGGCTGATTTTACCAAAGCTCTCGAGAAAGACAGGGAAGTGGATTTACTGACTGCCACTGCGGTCGAGGACGCCATCAATATGGCAGAGTATCATGCCCCTGCACTTATAGTGGTGGACGAGCAGGTGGGAGATCTTTCTGGGGTGGATCTGGTGCGGCGCTTGATAGGCGTGAATGCCTTCCTCAATACGGCTGTATTGAGCGCCTCGACCGACGAAGATTTTCATCTTCGCAGTGAGGGTTTAGGAATTCTCGCCAGACTTCCGATCCAACCCGGGGATAAAGACGCCCTCAGGATGCTTGAGTTGCTTCGTTCATTGATGTCGACTATACAACCAAAATAATTCTGGCAGGCGTGTTGGCGTTCAGTCTTAAATTACATATCTTATGATCCCTCCGTTGACCTATTCCATAAGCCGACTTATTTTCTTTCGTTGATTAAACGACGTTGAGTCGTTTAACCCGAAATTTTCATGCGCTCTTGTTAGGGGCTGGTGCAACAAACGGGTTAGATACCCCAACAATACCTGTCTTTGCACTTCCATCATTACATGTTCGTCAACTACTAAATACTGTCTCGGAAGGAGGATACCCATGTTCTGTTATCAATGTGAACAGACCGCAAAGGGCACCGGATGCACCATTCAAGGAGTGTGCGGTAAAAGTTCGGAGGTGGCCACTCTTCAAGACCTGCTTCTCTATACCCTTATGGGGTTGTCTCAGGTTGCTGTTGAAGGTCGAAAGGTGGGGGTGTCCGACTCCGATGTCAATCTTTTTACGGTAAAGGCCGCCTTCTCGACCCTCACCAACGTCGATTTCGACCCGGCCCGATTCATCGATTTGATCCATCGGGCTGCGGAAAAACGCGAGCAACTCAAAAGCAAGGTCAAGGCGGCCGGCGGAAATGTCGCGTTTCCAGAAGGGGCGACAACATTTACCCCTGCATCCGTTTTAGACGATTTGGTCAAGCAGGGAGAGCCGCTCGGGTTGCATTCTTACCCTGCCGATGATCCCGATATCCTGTCCCTCAAACATACGGTGCTTTTCGGAATCAAAGGCGTTTCTGCCTACGCGGAACACGCGGAGTTGCTGGGCCAGTCGGATGACAAGGTGTTCGCTTTTGTCCACGAGGGACTGGCTGCCATTCAGAGAAATGACATGGGACTGCAGGAATGGGTCGCCATGGCCCTCAGGTGCGGAGAGGCCGCTTTGCGGGCCATGGAGCTTCTGGACGCAGGGAATACGGGTATTTACGGCCACCCCGTTCCAACCAAGGTACCACTGGGTCACAAGAAAGGAAAAGCGATCCTGGTATCCGGGCATGATTTGAAGGATCTCGAGGAACTGCTTAAGCAGACAGAGGGAAAGGACATTAACGTATACACCCACGGCGAGATGCTTCCAACCCACGGCTATCCCAAGCTGAAAAAATACGGTCATTTCTACGGCCATTACGGCACCGGCTGGCAGAACCAGATCAAGGAGTTCCCCAATTTCCCGGGTGCCATCCTGATGACCACCAACTGTATACAACGGCCGAAGTCCGATTACACCGCCAACATCTTCACCAGCGGCATGGTCGGCTGGCCCGGCATTCCGCATATTGCGGACATGAACTTCACGCCCGTTATCGACAGGGCCCTGGCTCTTGCCGGCTTTGAGGAGGATAAAAACGGGCAGGAGGTCACGGTCGGATTCGCCAGAAATGCCGTTTTAGAAGTGGCGGACAAGGTGATTGCGGCGACGAAAGCCGGAGACATCCGGCATTTCTTTCTGGTGGCCGGTTGCGATGGCGCCAAGCCGGGAAGAAATTACTTCACCGAATTTGTTGAAAAAGTTCCTGAGGACTGCATCGTCCTGACATTGGCGTGCGGCAAGTATCGATTTTTCGACAAACAGCTCGGCGATATCGGTGGTATCCCGCGCCTGCTGGATATGGGCCAATGCAACGATGCTTATTCGGCCGTACAGGTTGCATCGGCGCTCGGCAAGGCTTTCAATGTCGGGGTCAATGAATTGCCGCTGTCCTTGATTATTTCCTGGTATGAGCAAAAGGCGGTCTGCGTGCTTCTGGCCCTGCTTCATCTGGGCATCAAAGGAATCCGCCTGGGGCCGTCTCTGCCCGCGTTTCTGACACCGAATGTTCTGGACACGCTCGTAAAGAACTTTGACATTAAACCCATTGCTACCGCGGATGAAGATCTGCAGGCGATTTTGGGATAAGCGTAGGCTATGGCAATAGTCGAATCAGGGTGACGCCATGGCCTGGTAGGTACAATAAGTCAACAATCACTAAAGGAGGAGGTCAAGATGAGAAAGGGTTTGGTATTCATTGGAATACTGGTTTTCAGCTTTGGAATTGTCATTGGTGCATCGGCAGAAGATACACTTATCGAAACTGTTGCTAACGGCTGTAAAACGGAAATTACTGTATTGCAAAGATGTTACTCCTGGAGAGGGGCGAATACTTGCCTGCCTCTACGCCCGGCAGGATAAACTGTCCGGTAAATGCGAATTCGCCCTTTACGATGCGGCTGTCCGGCTTGAGCGCGCTGTGGCCGCTTTGAGTTATGCCGCTAACGAGTGTGAAGATGATATAGATAAGTACTGCAGTGGTGTAGAAATGGGTGAAGGTAGGCTTCTCGAGTGTATAGATAAAAATGAGGCCAAGGTGAGTTCCCGTTTCAAGCAAGCCCTGAAAGATGTTGGATTAAAGTAGGGTAAAACGAGTCCGTAAAGCAGCGCGTGAAAAACTGAGCCCACGCGTTGCTTTTTTATATCTCAGGTTGATCGGTTCTGGGTTCAACGTTCTGGGTTAAAAGCCTTAAACAGCTTTTATCAAAATAATACTGGCTTCATGGTGTTTATAAAACCGTTCTATCCAAAGGGGTATGTCGAATATTCCGGATCTTGCTCGATAGTGTATGCTGTATCTATTGGTTCTAACCCTTAAACCTTGAACCCTGAACCTGCAACCGAATGCGGCTAGCTGTGTTCCTCGATCTTGCACGAGTCGGAGGGCTTCATCTTGCAAGGCGTTTAGGGGCGCGGTCATAGTGAACTGTTACGAGGCCCTTGATGACGCAGCAGATGTAACCTGCGGCTCGACCAGAAGGGTGAAAATTGAAAATGTAAAATGACTTTCATCATTTTTACCTACTCGAGTAATATATATCGATTCTCAAAAATAGCTTGAAATGTCGTTTATTATTATTTCCAAACATATGTTTTCAATTTCCATGCAAGATCAGGTTAGTTATAGCAAATATGGATTAGCTGTCGTTAATATTAGCTTTTCCCGTACCCAAAAAGATATCCACACTTCCAGGAAGGACGATTTGTTTAAGATTGCCAAATGCTATTCACACAAATCAGCTATTGCGTGCATATAGCCGTAATCGCAACTTCTGATAAATGAGTGATTGGGTGTACAAATATAACCTTTGACAAAGACATAACTGACGCATAACCACAGTCCTAAGAGGTTACAGAAAAGCAAAGCGTGTGGAGGGCATCGTAATCCTTCTTTACTCATATTTTTTCGGCGAGCACTTCATTATTGTATTATTTCTCTATATAAGATGACAGGTCGCCATCCAGTCTGAAGATCGACTGCATGATAATTTACAGTGATCTCTTTTTCCTCTGAGAATATTTTATAACTTATTGTTTTAGGCTTATCATATCGATAATATTTAAATTTCACTACTGTCCAATTTGCCACTATTTCTATATTTTCATCTAATTCCACCAGTATTCCGTTATCACCAATATAACTTGTTCCTGGTTTTGGGTTTTCTATGATTCTATTTACCCGAATTACTTTTGCCCCAATAAGATGAAATGTCACTACTCCTTTATAATATTTATAATTTCTTTCCTCGCCAAACGAATTCGTTATTAAAAACAGTGCAATGAAACTGGTGATAAAGACAAATCTCTTAATCATTTAATTTCCTATAGTCACATAAGGTTGAGTTGAACAGGAGGGCAATGAACCTTTATGCTTAATAGGTGTATGACAATTAACCCCAACCTTCACCTTGTCAGCTCAAGCTTTTTGGCTACTCAAGCGTGCCAGGATCTTGCGATAACCTCGCGCACGGTATCTAAGTAAGATGCCATTTGTAAAAAACAGAGCACTGACTGAGCCTATAATAATAAGAAGATTAACCGCATCGAAACCGCTCACAGGCTGATGACATGGCCTGATCGAGACAACACCGTACATCCAATACTGAACGATCTCTAAATCCAGGCTAAAAAGCCAATCCCGCCAATGATTGGAACCAAAGCGCTTGACCTCGCAAACGCTGTACTTTCGCTACCCAGGATTTTTTCGGCTTTGTTCCTAACTTTATTCTAAATAGACTGCCTCTGCGTAACGAACAGACCCAAATTGAACGCTTCTGGAATTTGTGTTAGTTGATTTGCATGTTTGATGCAACCAGCCTTATTAAAAAGGTTGACCACAAAATGACCACGATCTTTCGCTTACTGATGCGCCCACCGCTGATCAAGGCATCACCACTTCCTATGAATTGTAACCGCATGCTTGAAGCCCTCTAATCTGCCGAGTACAGCGGCGTGGCCTTGCCGGAAGAAGCATACCGAATTTTCAGATGGAAGGTGCAGTCCTGTTGTGTCTGCCTTAATCTAATTGACATCGAATACAAGATGTCACGAACGACATCACTCTCCATTCGGCCTTTCCGGTTTATCGTGTAACAGTTGTTTTGTGCTCAAGCCACCGCTTCAACCATCTAATGCGCCGATGGTCCGCGGAAAGGATTGAAACAGCGTTTTTGTAGGCTGTCAGTGTTCGATTCTTATATAGAAACCTCCGTGGATCTAACTTTGGAGAGCCGGCATAAATCTGGGCATAGGCGCGCACCAGTTTGCAGGCGGCATACCAGTTTTGATGATCGAGTTCCTGTACTTTTTCCCATTCCGTAGCCGCTTTGTCATACTGGCGAGTTTCATAATAAAGGTAAGCGAGAAAATTCCGCCCGAACAAATCATTGGGCCTGCGGCTCACATATTCCTCGAGCTCCCGTAGTGCTTTCTCATACTGATAAAACATATCCACATAAAGGATAGCGAGATATTTGTTGCGGGATCGGGATTCTGTGGGTCAAGCTGCCTGGCTTTTTTAAGTACCTTAAAGCCTTTCTGACCCATGGA
>CAVRBA010000014.1:0-126805 GCA_963719015.1 uncultured delta proteobacterium
AATTGCCTATCTCGGGTCAACGGCTGGCTCAACCGATAGACCTCCAACAGTCGCATCCGCTTGACCTTGCCAAATCACTGTCGAAGGTGGATGGGGCCCTTCATATCGGCAGGGATTTGTGTTTGCATGGATTTGCTTGCCTGCTGGACGGACGAGCCATTCCAGGCGAAGACCGCGCGCGAGGGGCACGGTTCAATTCGGCGCTACGATTCACGGCCGAGCGGGAAAACATCATTGTGGTGGTGGTATCGTCCGACCGACCGGTCTCCATAATTCAGGAAGGCATCGAAGTCAGCGCCCAGTGCCAATGGAAGCCACTGACCAGCAGCCTGATGAGACCAATGACCCTCGAAGAGTGGATCGACATGGAAGGCAAGCATGTCGCCGCCTAACCCCGGTTATTTAGGCTTCCTATATTTGGCGAGGCAGAGATTATACAACGTCGGGGCGGTATGGGTTGTTCTGCCTCATTGAGCCGGAATGAATTTTGTCGCATCCCAGGACGTCAACCGATTGAAAAAAACATCCGCGTATATTGCTTTTACGCATTTATACTGCTTTTCAAAAATAAATTCCGAAAAACAGAAGGATGGTATAAGTGGTTGTAGAAAAAACGTTCGAATAACGGAACGTTTTTTCTACAACCACTATAATTCAGGATTATACAAGACAACGCAAGGAGTGATAGACCGATTCGTTCCAGGTGCTCTCGAAGCGACAGGAAATCCCCGGAACGGCGTGCAACCGTTCCGGAGAATGTTGGGCGCCGGTCGGAAGCCTAATAGTTTTCGACGAAAAGCTCAAAATGTGCCTGTGGATGATCGCAGGTGGGGCATACAGCCGGCGCGTCAGCGGACTCCATGACACGGCCGCAGTTGCGACACTTCCAGAGGACTTTCTGGGGGCGTTTGAAGACTGTAGATTCTTTTACGGCTTCTATTAATTTGTTGTAGCGGCGTTCATGCCATTGCTCGACTTCCGCAATCTGGGTGAAGGCATGAGCCGCACTTTTAAATCCTTCCTGTTCAGCCACATCGGAAAATCCCGTGTATATCGTTGTCCATTCCATCCGTTCCCCGGCAGCGGCGGCTTCAAGCTGCTCGAGAGTTCCGCCGATAACACCGGCGGGATAGCCGGCGGTGATCGTTGCTTCGCCACCCTCCAACTGCCGAAAGAATACCTTGGCATGCTCGAGTTCATTCTCGGCTGTTTCCATGAAAATGCCGCTGATTTGCTCATATCCTTCTTTCTTGGCGATTTTAGCGGCCATGGCGTAACGATTTCGGGCTTGGGATTCGCCGGCAAAAGCAGCCAGTAGGTTGTGTTCGGTCTGCGACCCTTTCAGTGATGCCATAGATTGCCTCCTTTGAATAAGGTTCACGTAGAGAATGAATCGGATGGATGTTTCCGTTCTTTATTTTACCGAGGATGCAATTACGCTAAAAAGCCTGCAAATGGTAAAAAATCGATATCCCTATGTCAAGGTATATCAAGGAAGCAACAACGCGCCGTCGGTGAGGGGTGCTGGTATGGATTTTTCCAATGGGGACTTTCGGTGATACGGTCAGAAAAAGTGCAACCGCTATGTTTAGGGTTCGGCGATCCCCTGCAACCAGCGGATCGCCTCCAAGGTTTGTGAGCGGTCGAAATACGCCATCTCGATCCCGCCGAAGAGGCCGAAAAGGCCGATATACGTCCGTTCCCAACTTTTGCTACCGACGATACACATGCGTTCAATGTGGTCGGCGTGAAGGCGGACGAAGTGGAGGTTTTCAAATAGGCTTTCGGGGCTCCTCGCCGGCAACTGCGTATCAATGGACAACAGAAGGCGGACCCTGCCACCGGCTGCATCGATGGTTTCCTTCAGCATACGGCTTAGAGCCCGTGTCTGGCGATCGACCATGCGGTCGAACAGTTTGACCGTCACGATATCGCCGATTTTTTGAATCGGATTCCTGTTCATCAGGAGATCTCACCGGTACAGTTGTTTTTCAAACCAGTTCGGCATTGGTAAGCGCTGGGTTGGCTCCCGGCTTATCGACAATCTGAATCGTGCTGGCCTGGGGTCCATCATCACCGTCCTCGGCCACATAGCGAACGCCGGTGCCGATGTCCAGCCGGCTGAAGTCATCGTGTAACACGCTGTTACGGTGAAAATAAAGCTCTCTGCCTTCTAAGGTTTCGACAAAGCCATACCCTTTAGCCTTAAATAGCTTTGTGACGTAAGCCACGCTTTGCTGCTGAGGATGAGTTTTTATTACGCCCTGCTGCTGTTCCAATCGTTTCACTAATCGGCGGCGCGCAGTCTCGAACGCTTCCCGAATGACAGCTGTTAGGGGTTCAGGTGGGGAACCGTCGGGGGATTCGCGTTTAACGACCAACTCGCGCCCCGGAGGTATCCGCATGGCAATTCTGACACGGTAGGAATTACCCGAGCGTTTGTTATCGTGTGGCCTTTCGACTGCCACCCGGCAACTGATCAAATTATCACTGATTTTGTCCAGAACGGCGGCCTTTTCTTTAATAAGATTGACGATTTCATCTGATTTTACGGCATCTCGGAATGTAATTTCCAGCGGGACTCGCATCGTTTTCACCTTTCTTTGGCTTTTAGGCGTTAATCATCTGTGGTGCCGATTTTCATAAACAGTGTTTTCCTCAAGGTGAATCGGTTCTGGTTGCGGTTGCGGGAGATTGTGCAGACAGACTCTGCGGCTGTATTCGTTTGAATGATCGATGGGCTTTACCGGCGCAGAATCTGCCATTTCGTGCGCTAATTTTTCCGAAGCCGATGCGCTTCGGACAACGGCCACCAAGATTTGTCATAAGACACCTCCATTATTGCTTTAATTCTGTCGGTTGGCACTTTTCCGCCGCTATAGGCGCTGCCGGATATCTGAATGATACCCCACGCAATCTGTGTCTGCTTAGAACTTAATTCGTCGACGCGTTAAATCAACAGATGAATTCGTTCGGCGCGAAGGAATCGCAGCTGACGATAGCAACCGCAACCACGGATGCAAAATAACGAAAAAGGGAACAACCCGTTTAAGCAGACACGATTTGTTCTTCTTCGATGGTGAACCCAGTCGTGTGCCAGATATTCTATCGATGTTTATTACAGTGATGACCAATTGTTGAGCAATAGGCGCCCGGCATTGCGGGCACCGATGATGTTCCTGGCACAGGGCCCCAGTTGAAGTTCAGCCAGCGGGCCGGTAACGAAGATGTTTTCGGACCACCTGAGATCCTTACCGACAAGCGGATAACCGCACGCCCCGCATTTTAAACTGAAACTCCTGATAGCCTGATCGATGAAAGCACCCCCCGGGCGTTCAGGGTGAAAACCGGTAGCCAAAACGACAGCATCGGCCCATTTGATGTCTGTGTCTGTTTTCAACCGGATACGCCGACCGTCTGTCGATGCACATTGGATGCGACCCTGCTGATACTCCAGCTGGCCGGTGGAGACAGCGCGATGAAACTCTGCCATCACCTCACGGGGAGCACTGCCGTTGATACGGGCTTTATCGACTGAATTACGGCGCTTACCGAAATCACTGAGATGAAATTCCTTGAGACACTTTGGTCCGATCCAGCACGGATCGAAATCATACGGGCTTATCCGTAGCGGGTGCCTGGAGATCAGTCGGACTTTACCTGACAGGCTCGCAGATAGCTTTATTGAGGTCTGTATGGCCGATATGCCGCCACCGACAACAACCGTCAACGAGGACGCCGATGTTTTTGCGGGGCGGAAATTGAAATCGAAGAGGTGATTTATCCGTGCACCGGATGTTTTCAGAGAATGTGCCCATGGCGGCCAATACGGTTGCTCACTCAGTCCGATGGCCAGTATTACGTTGCGGGCCTTCAGTGGACCCGCCGTGGTTGCTGCTGTAATTGACCGTCCGTTTTTTTCGAGGGCCAGGGCTCGACCGACGATCCGGAGGGCCCCCAGCCGGTTGTGCCGGATGATATGGTCGCAGTGCATGTTGAACAAGGGCAGGGAGGGGCGGTTATAGGGAGGAATAAAAGTGTCGATCGATTTTATGGTCGAAGATTTGGCGTATCGATACAGCGATAGAACCGGGATATCAATGTTGTGTGTCGCCGGCGAGCGGAGGTAATGCATTCCGCAATTGGCGGTGAACATCAACCAGGCAGCCAGGGGCTCTTCGTGTGGATCGAGAACCTTGACCTCGTCCCGGTCGACACCCACCTGGTTGACCAGCAGGTGCGACAGGTAAGTCCCGTGGATACCGCCGCCAATTATTAACCACTCTATCATTTGTACTTACTCGATGGATCTAATGGGGTCCAGGCTAATCGAGCTTTTCAAAATACTCCTTTTCTGCGCCACATTTGGGGCACACCCAATCGTCAGGAAGATCTTCAAAAGCCGTTCCGATTTGAATGTTGCTTTCAGCATCACCTTCTTCCGGGTCGTAGATATAGCCACAGGGGCATTCCCATTTATCCATCAGTATCTCTTCCTTCCAGTATGTTCGCTCTATTCGATTAAGAACTGTGCCGTGAGACCGGACCGTCACGTGTCGTACCTGTTTATCGCTAATCACGGTAACTGTCGCCGTCAAGGTATATTTTTTGATTTAGCGCCGGCGGCAGACTTCGAACGGCTGGGAGGCACGGCCCGCCGGAGACGATCCGCAATTAATCAGGGCGAAGGATGGCGGCATGGCCACTATTGTATAATCGGCAGGCACGACCCGAGCAACGTCCTGAAGCCGTCGACCAGGAAAGTATCGCTACGGGTTCAACTCGAAAATTTAGTGAAATACTAAGTGGTAAGTTTACCTTATCGATTTTATATTATCGAAATGACACGGATGTTTCAGCACTGGCCTCTGGTCAGGCACAGCTTGAGGTACTTTTTCTCGGCGACTCGAAAGTCTTTTTCGGAGTAATGGTTGAGGTTTTCTTTGATGCGGAATTTTTTCCTATACTGACGGATTAACCGTTTTTTACCGGTGGAATTGCTGTGATTTGTCATCTTTGTGTCACCCCCCTTGTTGGATAGTCGCTCGTTTGCAGGGACGTTGTGACGATCGGAAAGAACGAGTGCCGATCAAAACCGGGTCGGTCTCAGCAGTCGGGAGAGAAGTCTTTGCGAGAACTGGTGCTCAATCCAACGAACTGTTTTTCTGAATGAGTTCTTCAGCCTGTTCATGGTCGTTCCCCTTATTGGGTCGTTAATATAGTTAAAGCATTTTTTGTGCCACTAATCATATAAATTTTTATTGTAATATTTTTAACTGGTTGACTGGATCGACCTTTCGAATGGACAGGCAATAGTGTGAACTACGGGCCACAGTTTTGTGAACTCGTTTTCATCATACTTTGAACAAAGGGTGCGACCGTGCTAATGGAAATGTAGCCGTAACTAGTCGGCACAGCCTGCCATTCCATGGCTTGGAGCGATTGTAAAATACCATTTTACTCATCTCATTAGAGAAAGGAGGTATCATGACAGAAGGTGTTGAGAAGAATATTTACTATTTTAAAGAGAAAGGTGCCGTAAATACCGATAAGGCTCTTGAGATGGCATTGGCCGAATGCGAGGTGTCCGGTGTCACCAAGGTCGTTGTAGCCTCGTCAACTGGCGAAACAGCTTTCAGGCTTCAAGCGATGGCTAAACCGACGCTTGAAATCATTGCCGTTACTTACGGGGCCGGCATCAAGTATACCGATAAAGTCGAGTCCTTTGATCGCAATGCTGCCGCTCTCGTTGATAAAGGTATCCGGATTGTGCGGGGGATCCATGCCTTCAGCGGTGTGGAGCGGGGGATGCAGAATAAATACAAAAGTGGTCTCATGCCATTGAATATTCTTGCAGATACCTTGAGGATGTTTGGCCAGGGGATGAAGGTTTGCGTCGAGATCTCTACGATGGCCGCCGAACACGGCTTTATAGCGCCGGGCGGCCGGGTGGTTGCCGTGGCCGGCAGTGGCAGCGGTGCGGACACCGCAGTTCTTATCAGGCCCGCATTTGCGGCCAAAATTTTCGAAACCCGCATTGAGGCCATCCTCTGCATGCCGGTATGAGAGTCTACTTGATCGGGAAGCCAGATGGAAAAAGGATACGCCGGCGACGATAAAAGACGGTTCAAACGGATTATGTTTTCCGCCGCTGATGAAATTGTTGGTTTAGTGCAGCTTCCCAATGACGCCGAAGTTGCGCTTAAGATTGCCGACATTGGCGCCGGAGGTTTGCGCTTTATCCCCCAGCGTCATGAATCGGCTGGGATCCGTACCGGCACCACACTTTTACTTCTCCGGATTCAGGGACAAAACCAACTGGCATTTCTATCCGGGTTAAAGCTGGTCGTCAAATGGAAAATCGATGAGTCCCAATTCGCACATGTCATGATCGGTTGTGAATTTGTGGCCTGTACCGCGAATATCCGGCGCCAGATCGATCATTTTGTTGCCGTCGAAACAAAAGGGGAGGTCCGGCGGAATTTTTGAGCAGTGCGGACTTATAAGTGGTTGTCAAAAAAACGTTCCGATATGCGAACGTTTTTTTCTACAACCATTTATACCACCCTCCCGTATTTCGTAATTTATTTTTGAAAAGCGGTATAAACAGTTTGGACACAATTGCACGGGGCATGACCATTACTGAGATCGGTGCTGGCGGCGCCAAGTATTGCGTGCTGCGGACAGGGATATCATCGTGCGCGGATTATTCACACCAGGCCCGTGAATTCGAATTCCAGTTTTGTTTGAAATTTTTCGATCCGTTTGAATATTTCTTTCAACATTTTCTGCTCGATACTGGTCAGTTTCTTCGGATTTATGTAATTGTCCGGAGCGCTTTTTTCATCGATCACTGCGGTCACCTGCCGGACAAATCGTAGCTGCATCAGAAAGCTGTATGCTTTTTCAAGTTCATCATATTCTTGTGGTGTGATCACCTTTTTTAACTGAAGGTGATTCAGCCTGTCTAAGGTGTTGGTTTCCTCTATTTTGTTTTTCAATGCGTAAATACGGGCGAAATCGACGATCGGGGTCATGGCGCTTTTGATGTCCAGGGCGCTGCGGTGTTCTCCTTTGGATTCGACCACAAAATTTCGAAAAAACCCGATGGGCGGCTTGAAGTGCAGGGCGTTTTCGGTCAAGTGGCGAAAGAATCCAGACCAACCTTCAAGGGAACGGAAAAGAAAGCGACGCAACTCATTTATCAAGGACGCGTCCCCATATCCGTGGCGAAAATCGAAAAAGATACTTGCCTGGAGGAGATCTTGTGGTTCTGCCGCATGAATCCAGGCCGAAAAGTATTTCTTCCAAACCGACAGTGATTGGCACCATTTGGGATTTTGGGCCATGACGCCCCCGGTACAGAAGGCATAACCGGCCTGATCCAATAAATTGCAGGCTGTCATCCCGAATTTTAGAAAATACTCACGAACAGCCGGTTCGCTGTTTGGATCCACATCTTCGAAGATGATGGCATTATCTTGATCGGTTTTAAGCGTCTGCTCCAGTCGTCCTTCACTTCCCAGAATCATGAAAACAAATTTGGCCGGTGGGGGCCCCATTGTTTCCAGGGTGAATCCAATGATCTTGTTCAGTATCGCATCCGAAACCGTGGTAATGAATCGGGTCAGGTTCTGGGCTTTGGCGCCGTTTGTGATCAGGTTGCGAAGTAATTCCGGCATGCGACGTTGCCGAGCGATAATCTGGTCCATCGTGTTTGCTTCCGTAATTTCCCGCAAGAGAAACAACGGGGACTGTCCCTGGGCTGAGAGAAGATCGCGATTGGAAAGTATCCCGACGACATTTTCGCTGGCGTTAATGACAGCCAGGTGGCGGATATCCTCTCGCATCATCATCAGGAGCGCCTCAAACACTAAGGCCTGATCTGGAATCATGCGGACCGGTGACGACATGATTTCAGCTACCGGGCATTTAAAATCGAGGCCTGATGCGATCACCTTGCGTGCCAGATCCCTCTCGGTCACCACGCCGACACATTTCCCGACGGCTGTTTTCAGGAAAATGGAACTGATTTTTTCACGCCCCATCATTTGCGCCGCTTCCTGTATGGTCATGTCGATACTGCCGAATATCGGCTTTCGCGTATAGATACCGGAGACCGGTTGATTGAAAAATTGAAGACCTTCTTCTTTGGTGCGCACGGTTTTAGCGATGATGGCGGCATAAGATTTCTCGAGCATGCGCCGGCCGAAAATATCCGTGAAGTATTCGGTAAACGCTTCGTTGCGGTTGCAGATGTCAATAAATAGTTGCTTGGGCAGAAGATAGAAGTACGAATTTTCCGTCACCCGCATCGTCCGTACCGATACGCCGTCATTCAGGAGCATTGAAATTCCGCCATAGATATCCCCTTCGGCCAGTATTTCGATCATGGTTTTTTTTTTGTTTTCTTCGTAGTATCGTTCCGCGGCGCCCTTCTGCAGGATATAGAGATATCCGATACGGGTCCGTCCCTGGACGAAAAGAATGGTGTCGCGGGGATACTTAACCATGGTCAGCTGAGAAACAGCCGTTTCAATTTCCTCTCCAGGCAGAAAAGAAAAGGGCGCCACCCCGGACAGAAAGTGTTTGGTCTGGCCGGTTTCGATTATAGATGCCAAAGATGCGTCAAATATGTTTTTACTGAAATTTACCAGAAAATACTCATAGAAGGATTTGAATCGCGTGCACAAATCCTGGAAGATCTCCTTCGGGACTTTGAAACCGGTGCAGGCTTCTTTCACGATAACGGTCCGAAGCGATATGCCACCGTTAAGAAGGATCGTGATGCCTCCGAAGACTTCGCCCGACTTGATGAATCCGGTCGGGTTATCTCCATCTGCTTTTTCGTCAAAAAGCGAGAGAACGCCCTTTTTTACAATAAAAATGCTATCGATACTTGTGCGACCCTGCTCTGCAAAGTGTTTTCCCGCCGGATACGATTCCTCGACCGCACCTGCGGCGATTGTTTCACGAACCTCTTTCGGTAACATTGAAAAGTGGGGCATTTTGGAAATGTAGTTGAAAATTTGCTGGTTCATCATAGGCCCTCGCATCAGTTACTATAATTAATTCGCATTCTGGCATATTACCTAAAACCGATCAACCATTCAACGTACAAGCACCGATATTGGCGGCACTGGCATGGTCGTGAGGATAGGCAGAGGTGCGGAACGAAGGGGCTATCGGAATCCGTAGCGGGACCACACGCTTTCCCTGGTTGCGATATGGGGAAAAAATCGGTATATATCATAATTTCAGTTCGGTGGCGTTAGTCCGATACAGAAAAGGTGCTTGAAGGACAGACTTATTTATGAGATTCTATGTATATCGATCCGGTTTTCCGAGGAGTTGGCGCGTTATTAGGTACTGAAGGCAGAATTGGAGAGCGGAAGCGATAACGTTGTCAAGTCGATTCCACCGGGCTGTAAACGCCGTTCATATTCAAACCCGTAAACCTATTGAGGAAAGTGACGACCATGAAGGTGTTGATGAAACGTATTGTGTTCGTTGGGGCTTGCCTGATGCTGTTCGCTGGCCCGGTTCATGCCGCTGCCATGTATGTGACCGACATTGTCGAGATTACACTGAGGACAGGCCCGAGCCTGCAAAATAAGATTATGACGTTTCTGCAGTCCGGTCAGCGTTTGGACATAATTCAGAAAGGTGATGAATGGTCCCAGGTGCGAACATCGGGTGGAAGTGAAGGGTGGGTATTGACCCGCTACCTGACGCCACAGCCCACGAGTAGGATCACACTGGAAAGACTTGAGGAAAAGTACAACAGTCTGTCGGCTCAGAATGCGGCCCTTGTTAAGGAAAACAACGAGATTAAAGGTGAAAATAGAAAATTTTCAACAAATCTCAACACAACCGACAAGGACTTGAAACAGGTACGTAGCGAATATGAGACTCTCAAGGCAGAATCGGGCGAATTTCTATCCTTAAAATCCAAATTTGAAAAAACGTCGGCTCGGCTTCAAGAGGAGACCAACAAGGCCCAACAGCTGGAGGAACAGGTCACAAAGCTCGAACGCAGTTATGCCATCAAGTGGTTTTTGGCCGGGGCCGGGGTATTGCTTTTTGGCTTGATTATCGGCTTCAGTCTTAAGCGGCAGCGTCGGAGACCATCTCTTTTGTAATATCAACACCCAGTTCATTGCCGATCGCCATTCCATTGACTTAAGAGCCTATCTGCAACCTCGCTTTGGGTTGCCGTTTAGCAAAATTGGACCGTTCCGGGGAGGACACACCCGGCTAATCGTCGTCTTCGTCCTCTCCGTCATCTGCCGCATAATCGAAATGCGTTACCGCGAGCGATTTCGTGCCGTCCTCAGCGATGGAAAGTCGGCCAGTTATCTGAACCTCCTCATCGATCATGTTAAGCAGTTTTTCCCCGGTCTGGTTCATTTCGACGATGTATTCTTCATTATCAGTGGAAATCATTACACCGGAATTGTCATCATCTTCATCCAAGGGATCCACAAATCCAATTATGGTAATTTCTTCCCGCGCTGACCTTCCTTTTTTCATCTATTTTACCTTTATTATTATTCAATTGCGTGAATCAACATTCGAAACCGATCGACCATCGGTGGAGGTACCGAGATCCAATATAACCAGCAATTAGTATGTTGCATTAAAAAAAATAAAGAAACCTAAAAATTTAAGCCTTTAATCGCCACGTTCTCCTGGCGAAACGCGTTCAGTCGGTCATGGTAACCGCGATCGTTCGGCGAGCTTCACCGAACCAGAATATGGGAATGAGAAATTTTGTTGGCAGCATAAAGCAAAAGTGTGGGTTCCCCAGACTATTCAACTATAGACTTGACTGTTACGACTCTCGAGACAATGGGGCCGTGCTATCTGGTTGTTCGTCGGGATATGATGTGATAGTGTTTAAGCACTGAATTGACTATCGTCCCGATCGGGTTGGAAGTGGCGGCCGGCCGCGATGGTAATTGTGAACGGCAATCCCAAAACTGGAGGTATAATGACAAAATCATGGATCGCTGCATTGCTGCTTGTGATGGCGATTAGTTTTCCGGCCTTTGGTGGGGTTAATTTAACTTCGACGATCAGCGATGTTACCCTTTTCTCAAACCAAGCTCTCGTTACCCGGAAAGCCGAGGTGGATGTCCATGAGGGGGTCAATGAAATACCTATCTCTATCGATCCGTTCCGCATTGACACGGATTCGGTCACGGCACGGGTGTTCGGCGATGGGGAGATAATCAGTGTTCAGTATAAAGAGCTGCCGGTCATCGAAGCGCCACAGGATTTTATCAAGAACATCGAAAAAAAGATCGAGGCACTGCAAAACAATCGCCAAGAGCTGGTGGACAAAAAGCGGATACTTCAGAATAAGGCCAATTTCCTGGGAGCGTTCCTTGATTTTTCACAAACGCAGATACCGAAGGATATCAAGACCCGGCTACCGGCTGTTGAAGATCTCGAAAATACGCTCACATTTTTGGATACTGGCTACGGAGAAATCTATTCGGGAATTCAGTCTCTGGACATTGAACTCAAAAAACGCGATGCAGAGCTCAAAGCGTTGGAAGAGGAACTGCGAGCCCGTCAGGACGGCGCCAAGACCAAAGCCAAAATCATCGAGATTCAATTTAATTCCGCCAAGTCGCAAAATATTAGGGTTGAGACTCAATATCTCGTCCGCAATGCCGGCTGGTCACCCCTCTATAAAGTTTCGGTTTCCTCCGGATTCGATGCCATCGATCTGACCATGTTTGCAAAGATTATCCAGAAATCGGGTGAAAATTGGCCATCGGCGACCCTTTCCATTTCAAACGTGATACCACTGAAAGGCGTTCGCCTGCCGTCTCTTTCGAGCTGGATACTTGACGCTCCGCGTCCCTTAGCGCGCGCTGCAGGACGCACCGATTTTGCCGCGCAGAAGTCAGCGCCAGGCGTGATGGCGGATGAATCGGTAGAGGCGGAAACAAGACCGGAGGAGGCGGCCTTTGCCAAGACAGAAGTGCGCCAGCTGCCGTTTTCATTCGAGTATGTTCTACCAAAGCCGGTAGACATCGAATCGCGCGACAAAGAGACGACTCTTCCCCTTTTTACAAAAAGTTTGCAGGGCACCGTATCGCATTTAATCGTACCGCAGAAGAGCCTGCGCACCTATCTGGTTGCCCGGATTAGCGCGGATAGGGAGTTGTTGCCCGGGCCGCTCAACGTTTATTTCGGCGGTCGTTACGTCGGCAAGACCCATCTGATCGAGAAGCGGGCCGGGGAAAGCTTTGACCTGGCCCTTGGTGCTGATCGGGAGGTGGCCGTCAAACGGGAGAAAATACGTGACAAGATCGAAGAGACCACCTTTTTCGGTAAGGTCGAGAGAGATAGCGTTGTGCGTGAGGTGGCATACAAGATAACGGTCGAGAATCTCAAGAGTATTCCGGCAGTGGTGAAGGTAATAGACAACATCCCTGTATCACGAACAGACCGGATTGAGGTCAAAGATATCGTCATTACCCCCAAGCCCACCGAGGAGAATCTTAATGACCGCGAAGGGGTCATGCTGTGGAATCTCGACCTTGCTTCTTCCGAAAAGCGAGAGATCAGTATTGCCTTTGTCGTAAGCTATCCGAAAGAATTTTTTATACCCGGTTTATAAGAACTATACCGCTTTTCAAAAATAAATTCCGGAATAGGGAAGGGTGGTCTAAGTGGTTGTAGAAAAAAACGTTCGCAAAACATAAAGTTTTTTTGACAACCACTATATCAGGACATTTGTCCGAACAAATCCAGTTGGCAAGCAGCAATACCCCCCAGCAGCATACCGGCCCGGTAAGTGCGGAACATAGGAGAATTGCCCCGTGTGTGTGCAGGAATGAACGCAGCACAGATCAAAAGTAATATTTCTGTGAGCAGGTGCCGCAAGGGTGCATTTCTCTCCCGAGTTTTGCTGGGAGCTGATGTCCGCTTCTTTTGCAGGCAGAACCAGTCGCTATCGACTGTATGCAAGGGATGTCGGATTGGTGCGGGCTAGCGTGTAATGATGAAGTGGACCCGCCGATTTTGTTTCCAGGCCTCTTCGGTGTTTCCACGGTCAATAGGACGTTCTTCCCCGTAGCTGACTGTTGTTATGCGGGATGCAGGAATTCCCAAAGCCATGAGGTACTGCTGGGTGGTCCTGGCGCGTTGTTCTCCCAAAGCCAGGTTATATTCATTCGTTCCGCGTTCGTCGCAATGCCCCTCGATGATGATCAGAATGTCACGGTTGTCCTTCATGTATTGGGCCTTGTTGCGCAAAATTTCCTGGGCCTGAGGGTTAAGTAGGGCACTGTCATAGTCAAAGTAGATATCTTCATTTTCGAATGCCTCGCGGGCTGCGGCCGCTTCACTCGGTGACAGAGTCGTTGAATCACCCGAACCGGTGCCGCTGAGGGACTCTTCTGAAATGCTGCCGGCTCCGCCTTCACCGGCCTGCCGTTGGGCCTCGGATTCATAGGCTGACGATCCCGAGGGCCCCGAGCTCACTATCGGTTTGGTGCAGGCGGATAAAAGTAGCGTTACGGGGATGACAATAATCAAAAAAAGGTGAATTTTTCGCATGGGAGTGACCTCCAACTATGTCGGTTGTTGACTTCAGGGCCCTGGGTGCATTGCCCAACTGGGGTGAGTTTCTGGCATATATAGCACAAGCCTATTCGGTTTTCAAAATCCGAATGTCGGGTCGATACAATTTGGACCGGTTTGGGGGTTTTTGTCAGCGCATTTTAGGTCTATAGGCCGTTGATGCAGACGGTCGATAGCACCAGTTCCGGCAGGGCGGACACCGGTGTTCGAGGGAAAATTGGTTTGGTCGGAGAACGGGTTGTCAAAAAAAACGATGAATGATACGTAGGGTCCGATATTGTTACCTATATATTTTCGGACGGGATACGAAACAGTCGGATAAACATGCGGGTCAATATGAATCATCGAACCCAGTGGCGAGCTTATCAAGACAAACTCAAACGCGAGGCCCTGCTTGCCCGTTATAAAAAGAAGCTTTTCCTGGCCGGATGGCTTGTTTGTGGCGTTGTGTTGATGACTTTGGCCGGGATTTGGCTGAGCAGCCGGATCCAGCCGACCGTTACGGCTGCACCAACGGTAGAACAACAGCCACAACCTCCTGAGCCTGAAGACCTCTCCCACCAGAAGGTTGCGACGATCCTATCGCCGGATAATGGAAACGGAATCAAATTGGACGAAGAGGTGGTATTGGAGGATGGCGGCGTTCGCTATACGGTCAAAACGACGATCAACCCCAAACTGCAATCATACATTGACCGTATGCTCAATCGTTCGAAAACGCTTCAGGCCGCGGTGGTGGTGATCAACCCCCATGACGGAAGAGTGCTGGCAATGTCCAGCCATGACAAAAATGGTAACGGCGCCAATTTGTGCCTCAAAGCCGAATATCCTGCGGCCAGTTTGTTCAAAATCGTATCAGCGGCTGCTGCACTTGAAGCGGCCGGTTATACACCTGAAAAGAAACTCTATTTTAACGGCAGCCGTCACACCCTTTACAAAAACCAGCTGAAGGAGCGGCGGGGACGCTATACAAACGAAACGAAATTGCGCAAAGCATTTGCCGCTTCCAATAATTCCGTTTTTGGTAAACTGGGGATCCATGTTCTTGGACAACAGGTCATGGCCGATTATGCGAATAAATTTTATTTCAATCGACCGATCCCCTTTGACATCCCGGTGGAAATGAGTGCCACTGAAGTACCCGAGGATGAATATGGACTGGCTGAAATTGCCTCGGGCTTCAACAAGGTAACGAGGCTTTCCCCTCTGCATGCCGCACTACTATCTTGTACGGTCGTGAATAACGGTGAAATGGTGGTACCGCGGGTTATCGACACCGTCAGGGATGAGTCGCAAGCGGTCGTATACCGAAGTCATTTCCGTACGCTGGGCGCATCAATCAGCACCAAGACGGCCAATGGTTTGAAAATGATGATGGAGGATACGGTGACATACGGAACCGGCCGTAAGACTTTCCGAAAACTGCGCCGTCGCAAAATGTTCAAAAATTTTGACCTGGGAGCAAAAACCGGAACCATAAACGACGTCACGGATCAATTCAAATTCGATTGGGTGACAGCTTTTGCGCTGGCGCCGGGCGGGACCGACGGCATATGTGTCGGTGTACTGGCGGTTCACGGAGAGAAACTCGGCACAAGAGCAACAGAGATGGCGCGGGCAATCATCGATTACAATTTCAGATCATAGATCGGCCACGTATCGCTCTCGTTTATACAACAACCCGCCCAAGCCTGTCAGCATGCACAGGATTCCCCGTCGCCTTCCTTCCAGTCGTTGCAAGACACGTAACGATGGCACTCGGGGCAGTAAAAATAGTTCGGGTAACAGTTGTCCCCGCATCTACGGCACCTTCGCCCCTGGTCGGGTTTATCCCTGCTCGATATTTTCTTTAAACCCTTCTTGACAAGGCGGTATTTTCGCCTTTCCTGAGCCAATTGTCTGCGGCGCCTTTCATCCCGGCAACTCCCACGGTCGCAGTAAGCGCGCGTTGCTTGTTTTGGAGGAACACGGAATTGTTTTCCGCAGACGCGGCAGGTTTTCCTGAGCATATTTCATCACCATACTTGCCTTTAGCAGGATACATTTTTAGGTGGAACGCTTTCGTAGGGAACGACCAACATTTAGTTTTAATAATGTAACGGGGCAAATACGGCTTGCTGGCAAAGAAATTCGGGTTTTCCGATGTCTAACCAAGTAAGCCTGAACATTCAATGAAACGAGTGGTCGGGGAATTATTATTGGACGGCAGTGCTCTGGATGACACCGGATTTTTTCAACCGAAGTGCAGTTTCAAAATCGATCATCCCTTGGGCACCGATCGAGCTTGAAGCAACGGATCTCCACGACCACGTTTACATCAAGGAATTAACGTAATCACAGGTCACAAGATTTCAATCGAAAAAAACGAGGCCCTAAGAAGGTACGCTATGTAATGGGAGTTCAGGTATTCGCGCTCAACAAAAAACCCCGAATGCATCGCGCATCCAGGGTTTTTTGTAAACAACCAACGGCTTTCAATTTTGACTGATGGGGCCCGTGAACGATTCATCGATAGCCCGAATCTGTATTTCTCAAAATAACGGGTCCCAGGCTCCTTACATGCATCTTCCGCACGAATCGGTCCGTGCATTAACGCTCACAGCTAAAACCCGCTTTTACTTAGCCGGTACGTAAGGCACGTCAATGCCCCACCACTCCTGCTCGGCGGAAGTCTGGGCATCTTGTGCCGTCGGGCTCTTGTAACCCGCCATGCTAAATTTCGCATGATTCCAATTTTTATACATGGCCTTGTGTTCGAAAAATTCGGATTCCTTGGCCGTGTGTCCACAACCAGCCAAAAATGCCAGTGCTAACCCCGCAATGATCACCTTTTTCATCTTTTTCCTCCTTCTCCCTTAAGATTCTTTGTTTCGCAGTTTCCAACGACCACCTTGAATTCCCCCGGTTGCCGATTGAAAATTTTCTCAATTCATTAATATATGCAACTTTATTGACTCGTCGGTGTTTGTCAAGGGAAATCGTGCTAAAATTTATAAGATTCCATACGACTTACGGACATATCGACTACAACGTCGGACACCATTCTCATGCAACTTCAATACATTGTTATACCTTTTGTTTTACGGCAAATTTTGGCATGCAATGTGACGATTTTTGACGCACCAAGAATGATATTGCGGCCTTTTATGGCTTAACTATTTGATAATTTGTTAAAAAGTTTAAAATGCGACTGTGGCCTGATTCTTGCTTCCTTTTCTGAAACTAATCCAGATCCATTCCAGCGAACAGTTTTAGTTGATAAGGCACTTGAAATTGGCGGCCAAAACAGAATTTTGCCATAGTTCTAACAGATTTCGACGCTCACTCCTCTTATTTTATCTGAGTTTATGGTTAGTGGCCTGTGCGGCTTCACCGGAAAGACGTCATCCTGAATTCAGCGATAGAATTGAGCCGATCAAGATCATCTGCATTCTCCCGGCCGATGTCATCATTTACGAGGAGATGCCGGACGGTCGCCTTATTCATCGTAGAGATTGGAGCCAGGTCGCCATTGAAAACGTGCAACGCACACTCGTTAATGAATTAAGGGCCAGAGACTACCACGTATTGACTTTCCCTCAGATTGAACTGTCCCGAAACGACGATTTGCAAGAGATACTTGCGCTCTATCGGGCGGTCAACAAATCTATCCAACTCCACACCTTCGGGCCAGACATATTCCCTACCAAAAAAGCGCAATTTCATTTTTCCGTTGGATCTCTTGCTGCTCTGCGAGAGAAGAATGATGCCGACGCTTTTGTGTTTGCTCGCGTACTGTACAAGGTTTCGGACCAACAGGCACGAAGCTATGTCAGCCTCGGACTGGCAGATGGCACCGGTACGATTCTTTGGTATGGAGCAAATGGGGGCAGGGAATCTGCTGGTGAAGGACGTTTTGACAGCACCCTCGCGCTTGTTAAGAATATTTTGGCTGACTTTCCGGAGGGCAGGCTGTGAGAAGGTGGCGGCGGATGTGGGTCTTTGTCATAATTCTGTTTGGCTATTGCACAGGGGGCTGGGCCGCAGAATTTGCGTCCTTGAATTCTGAAGAGGCGGATATCCGGGACCTCATGGAACGGGCATCTGAGGATCAGCAGCTTCTTGAAAACAGCGGAATTCTTTACCGAAACGAGGAACTGGAGCCGTATTTGAACCGGATTGTCGCGCGGTTGGATGCCAATGCCGCTTCCCCGGACGGTGGCTTCAGAGTAAAAATGATCAAGGATCCCCACCTGAATGCTTTCACATATCCAGACGGCACCTGTTATATCCAAACCGGGATTCTCGCGCGCCTTGAGAACGAGGCTCAGCTGGCAGCTTTGTTGGCGCATGAATTAGCTCATTTTGTAAAGAGCCATGCCGCTATCGGTATCAGACGATTCCATCGCCGTTTAAGAAGTGATTTTTCCCGTCAGCCCCTCAATCAGGAAGCATCCCCATCACGTGCTCAGATACGTCGACGAATTGAATGTGTCTGGTCGGGCTATCATCACGAGGCCGAATATGAGGCGGATCGTGAATCTTTGAAGTTCATGATACGCGCCGGATACGATCCCTACGAAGCCTTGCGGCTTTTCGAGCACCTGGCCGAAGAGATGTCAAGGGAAAATCTGAAGGAACCGCTCATATCAGGTTCACATCCCCGGCTGCAGGCCCGCATTGAAAAATGTAAGGAATTTCTAGAAAATTTGAAGCCCCAAAACCGGGACGGATTTAATAAGGTCGGGAATTTCGAAGAACATATTCAAGACCTGCTGTTGGAGAATATCGGTATAGATGTCCAGGCAGGAAGATTCGAGCAGGCGCTGCAAGCCTCGGAGAGGTACCTGGCGTTGCGGCCCGATGATGCCCGGGGCCACTATTTGCAGGGAGAAATTTACCGTCAGCAGGACCACAGCGGAACTGACGTCATCCGGGCCGAATTGTGCTACAAGCGAGCTATCGGTCTTGATGATAGTTACCCCGAACCGTACCGAGCGCTCGGAATGCTTTACTATAAAACGGGTCTACCGCAGCAAGCCAAGCCTTACTTAGAGGCCAGTCTTACATTAGCGCCAGATGCTCCGGAAAACGCTTACCTCCGGAATTATCTCAGCCAAATCCGGCCCTGAAGTCTCTCAGTGACTCCAGTATAACGGCTGGGGAGATTCCGATAGACAGTCACGAGCCCGAATGCCCAAACGGTAATGACTATGAAAATGGCACTTACAATCCTTGTCTTATTCAGTCTCATCGGCGGTTGCGCCACTTGGAGTCCCGTTGATGGGCGCCTGAATTCCGAGGGTTACATTGTTGATATCCCCCCTGGTTGGATGAAGTTCGACTCCGGTGGGACCGTGATGATTTCGCGTGATGGGCCCTATCTTCAGTATGTTCTGTTGCAGGAACGCCCCTTGGATCAGCCCTTTCATCACACCCGCAAACGACTGACCGCCCAAATGCTGCCCCAGGAAGCCGCTCAAGTCATTATCGACGACCTGTCTTCTGACATGGCTGTAAAGAACCTATCCGTTTTGGAGAACACACCGGCTATAATCGACGGACATGACGGGTTCATGCTACATTACAGCTACCGCAACCAACAAGGGCTTCTTCTGAAAACCGCTTATTATGGGTTCATTCATGATCGGATTTACTACAGCCTCAGGTTCACTGCCCCCCAGCGGCATTATTTCGAAAAAGACATCCGGACCTTTGAATCCATTCTGTCAAATTTTCATCTAGTCGCCGCACGATAGTTCACTCGGGATTTGAAAATTAACGCAGGGCGGGACCAATACCAAAAGCCGCGCCCGGCTGAGCTGTTCTCTATTGTTGCGGCGACCGCCGCAGGTTCAACGCGTTCAGTTTCTATCTTTGGAAAGTTCTCCGAACGGTGCTTTATCTCCGAATATGCTTTGGGGACCCGGTTGCCGCCTGACACGGCGACTCCCGCAGCGGATACAGCTGGATTCTCCGGCATCCTCACCTTTAAAAACCAGTCGTGTAAATCTGTGGTCGCATTGATCACATACGAATTCAATGGACGGCATATTTTCTCCCGTTCAGCGATCACGGATCCTGATTGAGGCAGCGATTGTCGGCTCGCATGCGTGGTTTCGCCCCGTGATCAATATCTCCATTTGATACTTTCAATTTATCAGACCATTTCCGGCGGTGAATCTTCAAGCGTCATGCGGACGCGCACCGTACGTCGGTCTTGCACCTCAATGACTTCCACCAGCGCACCCGGTAGGGTAATCTGGTCACCCTTTGCCGGCACCTTGCCTGTCATCGCCATGAGGAGACCTGATATTGTGTCGACCTCGCTGGGGTCAAGTGCCAAACCGAGTTTTCGATTGACGGCCTCAACAGACGTATTCCCGGCCACCATGAATTGTTGGGGCCCTTCCTTTAGGATATCCGGCTGTTCGTTATCGAATTCGTCCTCCACTGATCCTATGATCGGTTCCAAAACATTTTCGAGAGTAACGATACCTGTTACCGAACCGTATTCGTCGACGGCAAAGGCCATATGCTGATGTGTGGCCTGGATCTGACGCAAGAGGCGACGGGCCGGTATGGTTTCGGGTACGAACTGGGGTGGGCGCATGATTGACTTCAGGTCGGACGGTCCGTCAATCGGCAAACCGATCATATCTTTGACGTGAACCACGCCGACAACCCTGTCCATTGAGCCTTCGCATACCGGGTACCGCGAGTGCTTGGTTTTTCGCACCAGCGCGATGGCATCTTTGGTTGAACTGTCGCTATTTAAAAAAACCACTTCACCCCGGGGGACCATAACCCGGCGGCAGATCATTTCGTCAAAATCGAATACCGCACTGATCAGCCGATGCTCCGATCGACTCAGCTCCCCGTGAATATGGGAATGGCGAACGAGTGCCCGGATTTCTCCCTCACCGAGAGGAATGTCGTGTTCGGTCTGACCTTTGATTCCAACAGTGCGGAGCAAAATGGATGTTGCGGAACTGAGCGCGGACAGCAGCGGATAAAACAAGAAGTAGAAGGCTTTCAACGGCGCTGCACACCATAGAAGGATGGTTTCCGGTTTCCTTATCGCGGCAATCTTGGGCGCCTGTTCACCTAGAACCAAGTGGGCCGCCGTGATGGACGCGAACGCGACCGTAAATGCTACGGCGTGGATGACCATCTCCGAGACCAGCCCTATCGAGTATAGCAAAGGACGGATGAGATGGGCGACCGCTGGTTCACCGACCCAACCCAATCCCAAGGACGCCATGGTGATACCCAACTGGCAGGCCGAAAGAGAGCCTTCCAGACGTTGGGCGAGCCAACGGGCTGTAATGGCAAATGATCGCCTGCTTTTTACCAGTTCGTCGAGACGGCCGATACGGACTTTAACCAGTGCGAATTCGGCGGCGACAAAAAAACCGTTTATGATAACGAGCATGACCGCTATAAGAATCTTGACGGCGTCATACATCCAAGGTGTCATTATGCCATTTCCTCAGGTCGGGATCCGTTTCGATAGCCACGGTTTGTCCGCGATCCAATTGTAACGTGCTGTCCATGGTCGAATTAATTAAATGTTGATTTTAACCTTTTCTCCCAGAGTGTCAAGCCATCTGCTTCGGATATTCCTGCCGTTAGGATCCGGTGTCTTAAAATCAGGCAACCGACAGTCCATCGACGGTAACCAAGAAGGAAGATATTTACTTCGATCAATCGGTCAGATATACTCAAGCATTCGAATCGGTAATCAGCCATAACGGCTGCCGTCCGTGTCGGATCCGGCAAATGAGATAAATTCGCCGCCCGACATAGAAACTTTTGCGCCGGTTTCTGCGTTTTGCTACAGTATTATCTGTCGTAAGGGCGCCGGCTGAAAATATCATGAAGATCCTGACCGTATCCGATGTCGTCGACGCGTCATTGTATCCCGGTTTCGATGCCGACCGGTTTACGGGGGTCGACCTCGTTTTGGCCTGTGGCGATCTGCCGCCGGAGTATCTGTCTTTTCTGGTCAACGTTCTCACGGTCCCCCTTTTCTACGTGCGCGGTAATCACGATATTCGCTATGAAACCAAGCCGCCCACAGGTGCCAGCAGTGTCCACTCGAAATTGGTGCAGTTCAGGGGCGTTAATATCATGGGGTTTGATGGCTCCCATTGGTACAACGGCGGCCCCAACCAATATACCGAATGGCAGATGCGTCTCATTGTCTTTCGCATGCTGCCAACGATCTGGCTGCGCGGGGGGATCGACATCATTGTGACCCATGCACCGCCCCGTTTTGTGCACGATGCCGAAGATCTCTGCCACCGTGGATTTCTGGTTTTCCGCTGGCTGATACGCCGTTTTCGACCAAAATACTTTATTCACGGCCACATTCATAAGCGCTTTAACGACGATTCTGAGAGAATCACCCTGATCGATTCAACCCGGGTGGTGAACACCTATGGTTTTTTCCAGATTGAAATCGACGATCGCCCACTGGCGGGACAGGCTTGACGGGTCTGCATCCGTCCAAGCGAAGGTCAGAAGTTTTTCGGACCAGCAGCAGAAAGAGGCCGCTTTCGACAGCCGGGTCCGGGGTGTACGGACGGTGCCGATCGAGCGGATCGTGGGTAGCGTCGGACGCTATCAAGATTTCGACGACAGGTTTCGGTTGAGGCAGCATGTGCCTTCGGAGCGGCTACAGCGTGTCAAAATGGCGATGCGGGAAGGCCGTCCCCTGCCGCCGGTGAAGCTTTACCAGATCAAGGATGACTACTACATTATGGATGGCAACCATCGTATTGCCGTCGCCAAGGAACTTGGGCACGATGAAATTCTGGCGCACATTATCGAGTTTATTCCATCAGCCAACACCCTGCAGAACATTCTGTTTCGCGAACGGGCAGCGTTTACGGACCGGACCGAGTTAACCCGGGAGATCAAGCTGACCGAGGTCGGTCAATATTCGGCGTTGCTCAGCCAGATTTCAGCCCATCAGGAATTTCTTCGGAAGGGGCGCAAAAATGCCGTTCCCTATGCCGAAGCGGCCAGGGACTGGTATAGATCGATCTATCGGCCCCTTTGCATGATCATCCGGCGGGGGCGACTCATGGGAAATTTCCCCGGGCGGAGTGTTGCGGACATGTATGTTTACATTTCGACCCATCAATGGGAAACGGGGCGCCAGCGGCGATACGGCAGCGGTATCGACCAGTTGATCCCCAAAAGTATGGAGGCATTTAGAAACCAAATGGCAGAAAAAAAAGACTGCGACTATCCGGAGATGCGTCGAGGGATCACGGCCTTCATTCTGATGAATGTTCAGGCCAAAAAAGAGTTCAAGGTTGTCGACAAAATCTTTGAACTGGAAGAGGTGCGGGAGGTCCACTCGGTTCACGGAGATGTCGATATCCTGATAAAAATCGTTCTGAGCCGTGACCTGCTGAGTTCGGATGCCGAGATTATCTCGCAGTTTGTCCACGAGCAGATCCGACAGCTGCCGGGTGTCATCAGTACCAAGACGCTGATACCCGGTTACTCAAAAACCAAGAAACCTTTACAAAACGCGGCCGAACAAACCACAGATTGACAATTTGCCAACCATTTTACCGGGAATTGAAAATACAAGCCGCCCACCTGAGACAAAAGATGCCCGGACGGCCGTACACTCGTAAATATTGAATACCACTGCGGGATGTTCCATAGACAGTTGTTAATTCGGCGCCCTTCAAAAAACTCGAAAAGGCTTGTGCCATGGAACCTGAAAGCAAACTGCTGCCAGTGCTAAGAGACGCTGTAAACATCGTAAAAATGGTTTTGTTTAAAGAACTCAAATCGTATTTAAAGGCAAAATATCCTCAGCAGAAATCCGCTGACATCGGCCGATTGGCCGGTGCCGTGGTTAACGAGTTTTTCGGCACACCAAACAACTCGCCGCATTTTGAACAGTTCATGGCAGACAATCGTACCCCTATTAAAAACGAACTTGACGGCCTATCCGTGAATTTCGATAGTCTGCGGATACCGCTGACCGATGCCCTGCGGATTCAATTCCTGTGCGACAGTCTCGAGGGAATCGACAGTGGTCCCATGCTTGCCCAAGCTGAAACGCTTGGCATCCTGTTGCTGGACCGCCAAGTGCCTCTGCCCAAGACGTTCATGGCAATGGTGCGCCGGATTGGGGCCGCTCACAACATTCTGCAATCGGAGACAAATTAAGAAGATGAGGGAGACAAACGCGGCCGTTAGGCGGCTGTCGCAAGATTATAGTGGTTGTCAAAATATAACGTTCCGTTATTCGAACGTTTTTTTCTACAACCACTTATACCACCCTTCCGTATTGCGGAATTTATTTTTGAAAAGCGGTATAATTCCGTAATCCTCCCAGCTATTCTATACTCTCCTGCAGTCTATCCAATACATATGTTGCGATGTCTTTTATTTCACTTTCGTTTTCTGAACGGAAGATATATCGGTATCGCCCCATGGCATCAAAGTAGAGCGGTGGATTTTCGTCATGCTCGACGAGTCGGTGACCATATTTCATGATAATCTCTGCGTGGCTGTACACGTAATCGGATCCTTTGCGACCCAGATAACAAACATAGTACTTTTTTAGCGCTTGAATGTCTGCCCCCCCGGTGGCGATCATCTGAGCATAGGCGCGGTATAGATCATCGTCGATGCTGAAATTCATCATATCCAGAATCGAACCGCCGGGTGGGCGGCAATTGATCTCTATCGGAACGTAGCCGTCGTCGCGGGCAAAGAATTCAAAATGAAAGAATTTACGACGAATGTCGAACAGGGGCACCAGTTGGCGACCGACCTTCGATAGATCCTCAGGTATCTGTCGGTTGACATAAAAAAAAGTATCCCGACCCTGAACGCAATCCAACACGCCGTCACCGTATATCAAAGAATTTTCAAAGATCACCTTACCCGTATGGTCTGTCATTCCGTCGTAGGTGACGATCCGGCCGTCGACAAAAGACTCCAGGACATAATCGCCTTCGATTGAAGGCAGGAGATCCACGAGTTGCTTTTCTTCCTCAATTTTATATATTCCACTGGCCCCAACACCTTCGTCCGGTTTTAGTATCAATGGATATCCTAATTTGCGGCCGAGTTGTATCCCATGATCGAGATTGGTCACACGATCTCCATCGGCAATCTTCAATCCGAATTGCCGGAAGACCTTTTTCATGACCGATTTTTTTTTCAGCCGGTCAAGTTCATTGGGCCGAATGCCCTTCATCCCGAGTTCTGCGTTAACCCTTCCCTCCAGTCGGAGCCACTGCTCGTTGTGGGATTCGACGCAATCAAAGCTTCCAGGATGCCCATGGGCAGTCTTTAGGGATATCAGGTTGGCGACGGCTTCTTTTACGGCGTCAAAGTTCCGGAGGTCCGTTTTTATGTACCATTTCATTGCCGCGCGTAATGGTTCGGGCATGGTGTAAAAATCAGCTTCACCCAACCCATAGACATTGATGCCGAGCTTATCTAACTGGATGACGAAATTGGCATAGTTGGGTGGAAATTCGGGAGAAAGGTATAGAAAGTCCATAACGCTCCTCAGTAGTCGTCAACGATAACATTAATTGTACGCGTTGCGCATTTGCTTGTCGATCAACCAGCAGTGGTTACCTTTTATATGATTGTTCTGTAACGAAAATCCGGAGCTCCCCCCGCAAGGCAAGGCTCTCGGGCGCTGAATCGAATGACCATCAGTGTAGGAGGTTGAAATGGCTGTAAAAGTTTTCATCAAAAGACATTTTAAAGAAGGTCAGACACAAGAGGCACTTACCTTACTCAAACAATTCCGGCACACGGCGATGGATCAGCCCGGACACATTTCAGGTGAAACGCTGGTCAACCATTACGATGGCCGCAGCATAACCGTAATCTCCACCTGGGAATCCATTGACGACTGGATTCGATGGCAGGAAAGTGCCCAGCGGGTATCTACCGAGGCGAATTTAGAAAAGTTTCTCGAGCAGCCGACAAAATATGAGATTTATGATATCGGTCGAACCTCAACTTCATAATCATATGAAGGGTTGGGGACACCTCTTGCTAACGGATCGAATGGTGCCAAAGGTGTATCCACGATGCGACCGATCATCGCTAAGTTCAACGCTGCTCCCCGAAGGAGATACCGGCGGTTGTTTTCAGCCCCGCCCCGAATACGATTCGGAAGCCCATTGATCCGTGTGGGGCGAGTTTGTAGGCCGAAAATTGGCATCCCGCTGACCGTTTTGTGTCAGGCGGCATTCGTCCGGGTAAGGGACATTTATTTATAACTATATGAATTACATTTAAATACTGTCTATGTCACAAGTGGCATGTTAATTGCTTTTAAATGGAAGCCGCTGACTATCGAACGGGGTGGTGGCCGGACTGATTCAAACACCGTCAACAGGTACTGGAGGGCATTTCATTGATTTGTGACCGCTGTTATCATACAAAAGGATGTAAACGGACGCCGACGCCGGACGAAAGATGCGAATTTTACGTCAAAGATGGCCGGATCGACCTGGATGATGATCTTGACATCAACCCGATGGACACCTTTACGTTCGATTACGATACCCTCAAGAAGCTTTTCAAGGATACTCATGGGGTGGATTTAAAAACAAAATGAGTGTTCTCGAAAGTGGACTTCACCATTGGCTCTCCGTCGATTTTTTTAAGCTATTCAACAGCCTGACCGCCGGTATGGTGAAGCCGTTTCCCCAAATGTGAACCTGACCGTCTTAGGCCAATTCATCAAAACGGCATTTCAAGTATACCCCATCTCCATCGTAGGATGTCTTTACCTTGTACGGCAGAGTTTTGAAAAGCCGTATCATGGCCTGGTTGTGCGGAGCCGTATACGCGACCAGGCCGGCAAGGCCGTTTTCCCGTGCGGCATCAGCCAGTTTTCGCATGATCCGCCGACTGAGCCCTTTATTCTGATATTTTCGATTAACCGAGAAAGCGACCTCGGCCATATTATTGTCCATCAAAAACAGGCTTTCCCCCACGGCAACCACCCGACCGAAACCGAACTCTCCGACAACGGCCACAAGCGTCAGGTCCTTCACATAGTCGATCTGTGATTTGGTTTCGAGCTCCTTGCGGTTGAAGCTGGTCTTTTCATGAAAGAACCGTGAGAAAATGTCTTCCTTGTGCAGGTTGTAATAATGTTCTTGGATACGGCGTTCGTCGACCGGTTTGGCGGGACGGATGGTAATTTCCTCATCGTTGATCCTAATCGTTTCTTCTATCCTTACCGGGTATATGCCCTTTGTCGCCTCTCCCAGAAACCGTTCAGGCCCGATTATACCGGCCTTTTTGGCATCTTCGAACAAACGTTCCCTGAAATCAGGGTGGGCAATTTCGATCATGGCGATGACCCGCTCCTGAAGGCTTTTGCCGAAAAGATTGACAACGCCATACTCGGTGGCCACGTAGTGTATATCTCCCCGGGGAACGACAACGGCCGTATTCTCGAGCATGGGGACAATGTTGCTGGTTTTGCCGTCTTCCGAGGTTGAAAACAGCATCAAAATGGATTTGCCTCCCTGGGCTCGCCGCGCGCCCCTGACAAAATCGGCAATCCCGGAAACGCCGGCATAAAATGTCCGGGCGGATGCTTCAGCGGCGACCTGGCCGGTAAGATCAATGGTCTTGGCCACATTCATCGATACCATCCGGTGGTGGCGTGAAATGATGAACGGATCGTTGACGTAATCCGAGGGGCGGAAATCGACGGCGGGGTTGTCATCGATGAAGTCGTACAGGTTCCGGGTTCCGATCGCGGCCGACGCCACCAGTTTACCTTCGTTGAATCCCTTTTTACGATTGGTGATCACGCCTTTGGCGTACAGGTGCATGATGTCATCGGTCAGATACTGGGAATGGATTCCAAGATCTTTTTTATTGGCCAGCGCCAGAAGGGTGGCCTGGGATGCCGCATCCAGACCGATTTGCAGAGTGGATCCGTCGTCGATGAGCCTGGCGATATGCTGTCCGATCCGGGCCGCAATTTCAGATGGCGGTCGTGGCCCCACGGCCAGTAGTTCTTCTTCGTGCTCGACGATGACCGCGACGTCGTTTACGTGTATGAAACTCTGGCCCAGAACCCGGGGCATTTTAGAATTGACTTGAGCGATGACAAGATCTGCCGAACTGGCAGCAGCCAGGGTTACATCCACCGAAATACCGAGGCTCATCCATCCGAAATCATCGGGGGGGGTCACCTGGACCAGGGCGACGTTGATCGGCAATTTGTGAGTCTTGAACAGGCCGGGAACATCTGACATGTTCATAGGCGTAATAAAACGCATATTGCGAGCGATGGTTTCTTCTCCCCGAGCCGATCCCAGATAAATGGTTCGGACACTGAGACTGTGGTCCTGGGTCCGGTTGGCAATGGCTGTGAGTGATGTTGTCTCCATGCTCAGCATGCGCACGATTTCAAGACCAGATGCCCGTATGGCGGCTTCTGACAGAACCCGGACCAACTCCTGGGGTTCCCCGCAAGCAGATCCGATAAATACCCTCTGACCGGACCGGATCATTTTAATCGCTTCAACAGCGCTTTTTCGTTTTTCGATGTAATTGTCAGCCCAATACATGGAAGGGGTCACTTTTAACCTCACGAATCGTTGGTTCCGCAAATTTTTGGGTGTGTTCGCCGAATACTATGAATCGTTGTCTAATATGATCATTATTAAACCCCCTCCAATAAATCAAGGACCTGAAGCCGCATCGTTCAGTGTCCAGTCATAACCGCTGTCCGCGATACGATTGACCGATTTAAGCTTCTCCTGCAATTTGGGGCGGGCGTATTTTTTCAAATGGGTGATGACCCCGGCGTCATTGCCACCGAAATCAACTTCGAACCAGCTGTAAATGCTGGAGACCACCAATCTGTCACTCTCGATCCGGGCTCCCCGGTCATGATTGATATATTCGCGGGCCCCCTTATCGAGCAGATCTTCCGTGTTATCGCGTGTGTATGCCACCGGTTGTAAGTTTGGGCAACCGATGGAGGCACAATTAACGCCGTAATGGATCCGGGGATCCTTCCATATCGGGCGCAGAATACGGTGCTCGATATCATCGAGAGTGACTTTTTGACCTTCCACGGTGACAAGTTTTTTACCCCAGGGGCCATTTGAAAACAGACCCGGTGAAATGTCAATGTCCCGGATACTTTTTACCGGATAGTGATCTATAATTACCTTCACCGTCACTGCGTTGTAAAGGTTGATCCAGAAGGGTTTCTGCTCGGCCCGCTGAAGTCGACTGACCGGCGTTTGTTCCAGTTTTCGGATATATCCTTCAAGTTTGGCCCGGTCGGCCGGCGATACCTGACCGTAACGAACCCGGTTCACTCCCCCGTTTCCATCGAGCAGATAGGATTGCAGGAATTGATCCCAGGTGGAATGGTCCACCGTTATCTCGGAGGAGGGATCGTTCTGCAGCCAGAATTCCCAGAGGTCGGGTTTGGCTGCGGCCAGAGATGCAGAACATATCAGCAGAAGACCTATGGACAGAATAGCCGCTTTGCGAAGCAACATATGTGTCCTCCTTTCACTTATCGTGTTAAGCTGCGTATGCAGGCCTTTGAATTATGGGCCCGGATACGCCATGAATGTCTTTTAGCCAAACCCGTGTGCCATGCAGATGAAACTTTACAATATGTGAAAAATCCGGATTGACTGTGATGCCGTCCATTCGGGTTACCGTGCCGTTCGGTACTTCGGTGACGGGGCACCCGGCAGAAGTGGAAATATTGGAAATCCCGTTCTGGAGTAGCAGACGCAAAAGCTTCCCCATGCCTTACAGTGATGGCGATTAATTATCGGAAGAGTCGCAACCTTTGGCACTCCCAGGGTTTCTATAGCGGAATGGATGATCCGGAGTAAAACCGAGCAGCGTCTGATGACGGTTGGGTTGAGTTTGTGAATTTACGACATGAATTGTCTCTGAAATCAACTTTTCATATATATTCCCTGCACCCTCACCTATCCGTGATTCTCCCTGACGACGCCTGCCATATGCTATGGCAGGCGGAATACCTCTCCATCCTGATATATTTCCGGGCCCGAGGTCCGGTAAATAGTGGCTGCTCCCTTACCATATACGGTCCAGGTGCCGTGGGGGCCGTCATTCAGTATAGCGGTTTCCTCGTCGACACCGATCAACAAGACTGCCGGGATCAGTGAACTTAGCCCCGGCGTCCAGTTCTGCCCGAAGGTGTTGTGGTGCGGCAGGAAACATGTGCCGGGTAATAGGTTCAGCCCCCTGACGACTTTTCGGGCAGAAGGACGGTAATAGTGATCACAGAGTACCATGGCACCGGCACTGGAACCGGCGATGACCGCACCCCTTTGATAGGCTTCCAGCATCGCCTTCCACCCCAGGCTGCCGGTCAGGCTTTCTTCCAGGTGGCGGGGAAAGCCACCGAGGAGATAGATGAGACCGGAGCGGAGTATAGCGGCGAGGACATCAGGCGCATCCGCCGAGGCCCGGTCGATCAGCGGCAGTACCTTCACGTCGCTTACCCCCAAATTCCGGAACCACTGTGCGCCATTGTGACCGGCCCGCTGGTGATTGTTATCCGGCGCGGCCGCTGCGGGAACAATACGGACCCGGGCTTCCGCCCCCCCGGCCAATTCAATCGCGCGCCGATCCGGAATTTCCATACTCCCGCCAAACTCGGCTCCGCCCGCTAATAGAATGTATCCCATAGCTGTTGTACTTTGCTTTTATCTTCGGTTAGCATCGCGCGGCCATTATTGAACCCATCTCAACAACAGTCTCAGTGCCCATGGCGGCGTTATGAAACGAGTACAAAATGCTCACACACGAGCGGTATGCTCCGCGTTTTCGTCGTGGCATGCCTTGCCCTGAACCCTGCCATATTCTGGCGACACGTTCTCGCCATGGGGTTGACAAAATAATAGTTACCACTAGATTAGACGAAAAGTTAAGCATCATTACCAGGAAAGGCTCTGTTTTAATTTAACACCTAAAATGTATAGGAGGAATCCCCATGAGCATGATGAAAGAGTTCAAAGAGTTTGCAATCAAGGGCAATGCGATGGACATGGCTGTCGGAATCATTATCGGTGCCGCATTCGGCAAGATCGTCAGTTCTCTTGTCAGTGACGTGATCATGCCGCCGATCGGAAGGTTGATGGGAAATGTCGACTTCACCGGCCTTTTCATCAATCTCGGATCGACAGCCTACGAAACCCTTGCCGAAGCTCAGAAAGCCGGTGCACCGACCCTGAACTACGGCAACTTTTTTCAAACGGTCATCGATTTTCTCATCGTCGCCTGGGCGATCTTCATGCTCGTGAAAGGTATCAACTCGATGAAGAAAAAGGAAGAAGAAAAACCGGCTGAGGCGCCTGAACCCAGTGAAGAGGTCCTGCTGCTCAGGGATATCCGCGATGCGATGAATAAATAACGGTTGGCATTGTTCCCCCAATGGGCCCGCATACCGCTCGAAGGATATCCTCGGCAGTGGTAACGGGCCCTTTTTTTGCGGATTCGACCGCTCCAGTGATTCCGTACCCCTTGCCGACACATATCGATCGCATCTTTGTTCTTGTTTTCATGCCGCTGATATTTTATCCAATCATTTGAGCATCAGGAGCGTTTTCGTTTCCCCTCACGCGACAACATATACGGAACCTCCCCGAGGGAGCAGCTATCCATTAACTCTCTGCACGTTGGAGTTGCATATGACCGGTCGATTAAAAAACCAGCGCTTCATTCCATTCCGCAAGGCCGACATGGTCGAAATGTGTTTGCTCGACGGTCGCCTGCCGGAATCACAGCAGCCGGCCTTCCGTGATTTCTGCCGGGTCCTCGACGCTTTGCTGCATTATGAATTTCATCGCGTCCTCGAAAATCTTAAAAACTGCTATGCGCCTTTCAACCCCGATGCGGACACCCGTCCGATACGGGACCTTTCGGAAGATGAGCGACAGCACCTGCACAAGGAGCTCGGCCGCCAAATGACGGATCTTCTCAACGCCGCCAATTTCGAGCCGATTACCCCAGAAAGTCTCAAGGCGTCGATGGCGGCGGAGTCGTTGTTCAAAATCCGGCTGGCGGTCGACTTTTCGGATTTCGAGGATGTTCTTTTCTTCCGGCGGGGCGAGAAGTTAAAGGACGAGACCCTGGTCAGTTTTTTCGGTCTCAAGAAAAAAGCCATTCGCTTCGTGAACTATGATCGCGTCCTGGTTTACATCCGCTTCAAAGATCAGGACTATTTCGATGCCAAAGACCGCACCGATCTTTTCTTCAAACCGGGATCGACGCTCATCAAGCTCTTTCACAGCGTACCGCAGGCCGATTTGGAGATGCTGTTTCCCAACAGCGAAGTCCGCATGAAGACCGTCGACAAGCTGATTATCGGTGTTCCCGCGGCCATCAGCGGTGTCGTCGTCGTGGCCTCCAAGCTCGGGGCTTCACTACTGTTGATCGCCGCGCTTGTCTCCTTCTGGCTTGGTTTTAGGGAAAACCCGGTGGACATCAACCAGCAGCACCTTGTCGCACTGGGCATAGGGCTCGGTGCTCTCGGAGGATATCTCTTCAAGCAAATCAGTAAATTCAAAAACCGTAAAATCCGTTTCATGAAAGCCTTGACGGAAAATCTATATTTTAAGAACCTGGACAACAATGCCGGCGTATTTCACCACCTGGTCGATGCGGCCGAGGAAGAAGAATTCAAAGAGGTTTTGCTGGCGTATTATTTTCTTCTGGTTTCCGGGGGTAGCCTGACCCGCCAAGAGTTGGACCAAGCCATAGAGGAATGGTTGGCCGAGAAGTGGAACTGCCGAATTGACTTCGAAATCAGTGATGCTTTAAAGAAATTGGAGCGCTTCGGCATTGTTCATACTGAATCGAATCGGATTCATTGCCTGTCCATAGACGACGCCAAAAAGCGCCTGGACAATACCTGGGACAATTTCTTTGTATTACGGTCACCGATCGCAAACACCGTTCCGGTCAAACTGAAAAGGAACCTCTCCCCCCTTTTAGACGCTTTCAAAAGGGGCCGTGGCGGGATGATTTTTCATCCTCTACAATAACGACCCTTTAAACGGACGTATGAATCACCGGAGGATCGCAATGAAAAATTACGAAAAGCTTGGCGTGTTTTATCTGGGCAAAGAGTTTGATCTGGCGCAGCAGACCCGGAAAGAGGAAATGGTGCTCTACGATTCCAAGGACCTTTTGACCCATGCCGTTATCATCGGTATGACCGGCAGCGGCAAGACCGGACTCGGGATCGCTATGATCGAAGAGGCCCTGATCGACAATATACCGGTCATCGCCATTGATCCCAAGGGCGATCTTCCCAATCTGCTACTCGGTTTCCCGCAGCTGCGCCCCGAAGACTTCCGTCCCTGGATACAGCCCGGTGACGCGTCGCGGCAGGGACTCACCCTTGACAAGTATGCCGAAAAAACGGCGACCCTATGGCAAAAGGGGTTGGCGGAGTGGGATCAGGATGCGGAGCGGATCGCCCGTCTGCGGGCGGCGGCTGAAATGGCCGTCTATACACCGGGCAGCAGTGCCGGTTTGCCGGTCAATGTGCTGCGCAGTTTTGCGCCACCGCCGCCGGAGGTGCGCACGGACATTGACCTTTTCCGGGAACGGATTCAATCTACGACGACCGCACTGCTTACGTTGATGGGGGTCGAGGCTGACCCGATCAGCAGCCGTGAGCACATTCTGATTTCAAACATTTTCGAGCAGTTTTGGAGTGTGGGCGACGGACTGGATCTTGCCGGACTCATCCGCACCATTCAGCAGCCGCCCCTGGAGCGCATCGGCGTGATGGATCTGGAATCCTTTTATCCCTCTAAAGAGCGATTCCAGCTGGCGCTGCGCCTGAACAGCCTGCTGGCCGCACCGGGCTTCGAAGCCTGGCTGACCGGTGAACCACTGGATATCGGGCGGATGCTCTATACCGCCACGGGCAAACCGCGGGCGCTTATTTTCTCCATCAACCACTTGTCCGAAACCGAACGGATGTTCTTCACGGCGCTGCTTCTTAATGAAATCCTTGCCTGGATGCGGACCCAGGCGGGGACATCCAGCCTGCGAGCGATGCTCTACATGGACGAAATCTACGGATACTTCCCTCCGGTGAAGAATCCACCGGCCAAGGCGCCCCTGCTGACACTTTTAAAACAGGCCCGGGCTTACGGACTCGGGGTGGTTCTTTCCACCCAGAATCCGGTTGATCTTGACTACAAGGGACTCTCAAACACCGGGACCTGGTTTATCGGACGGCTGCAGACGGAAAACGACAAAGAACGCGTGATGGCCGGACTCGAAGGTGCGGCGGCCGGTTCGGAATTCGATCGGCGACGAATGAATGAGACCCTATCAGGCCTTGGGAAGAGGGTATTTCTGCTGCACAATGTCCACGATAGCGAACCCGTTGTTTTCGAAACCCGCTGGGTATTGTCATATCTTGCGGGACCGATGACGCGCGAGCAGATCAAACGGCTTACTGGTAGCATGGCCACTGCTTCCATGACGGTAACTTCGGAGATCCCTGCTGCATCGGTTGTCAAAGCATCCGCCGAACCGCTGCATCACTCCCCGGCGAAACCATCTCCAGGGTCGTCGGCTGCGCCTGTCTATCCGCCGGAGCTTACGGTTTATTATCTGCCGGCCTCCGGCGCTGGCCAGGGCGTGACTTATGTTCCGGCCGTGGGTGGGTGGGCGACGGTCCATTACAGCAGCCGGCGCTACAACGTCGATCAGAGTGAGAGTTTTGCTACGGCGGCGCCACTTGAAAGCGGACCGGTACCGGTTGACTGGGATCGTACCGTGGATATCGGGTTGGACCCTACCGCGATCGAATCCAAACCGCTTGCCGGTGCCGCATATACCAACCTACCTGCGGTCGGCAAGCAGTCTAAAGCCTATGATAAATGGCGCAAAGATCTCAGGCGTTGGGTTCGCCAGAACCGGCCGCTGATTGTTTATAAATCATCTAAATTTAAATTGGCCAGTTCCGCCGGTGAGGCCGAGGGTTCATTTCGCGCGCGTCTGGCCTTGGTGGTCCGGGAACGGAGGGATGTGGAGATCGAGAAGCTGCGCCGTAAATATGCAAAGACCTATACTAGTCTCAATGACCGCCTGATGCGTGCCCAACAGGTCCTGGCACGTGAACAGGAGCAGGCCAAAGCCAAAAAGATGGAAAGCGTGATTTCATTCGGAACCGCCATTCTCGGAGCGTTTCTCGGTCGCAAGGCGGTCAGTTCCGGCAGCGTAACCAGGATGGGCACTGCCGCTAAGTCGGCCGGCCGGTTGCGCAAGGAGCAGATGGATGTGGCCCGGGCCCAGGAGACCGTGGCCTCGATGAATAGTCGGTTATCCGAGCTGGAAGAGCGCTTGCAGCAGGACATCGATGGATTGGAAACCGCTTTCGATCCGGCCGACGAGCCTCTGGATGAGGTGCGAGTGAACGCACGAAACGCTGACATCAGCATAGAGGTGTTTGGCTTGCTGTGGTTGCCTTACCGCAAGAATTCCGACGGACGCATGGCGCCGGACTGGTATTAAGCCAAGGCATCGGTATGATTTCTATTTAACACCGTTGCTGCACGTGCGGATCAGCGTGAGATTTGTTCCGCCGGTTGTAAAATCCACCCGGGTCGGAAAGTTTCGCCGCCGAGTTGATCACAACCAAACGTGGCGACCCACTGATTCTGAGCAGGTGGGTAACTTTTAGCATCAGAGACAAGGGTGGGTTTACGTGGTCTTGCCCATGGTTTTGATGAATCCGTCGGCCTCGGAGATGGCCGTTTGCATTTCGCGAACAAGAGATGCGACATTGTTCTCGATGGAGACCAGCTCGGTTTGCAGCGACGCAATTGCCCGGGCGTTCAGGTTGTGCTTAAGGTAAAGGACCTGATCGCGGAAGGCCGAAAGAACCGGGTCGATTTTAGATTCGGCCCGGTGCATCGAACGGATGAGCCGGTCGTACTGCCGGCGCGTCTGAACAAGCTTCTGCTGGCTGGCGTTGCGCAAGTTGGCATTTGTGTATTGCTTCAGCTCGGCTTCCCATTCGTCAAACAACGCAGCTCCCACTCCTTCAACGGCGTTAATTCTCTTCCTGACGGCCGCAGCGCTGGATTCGCAGCGTTCGTATTCCGAACTGAGCTGTTCGTACTTTTCTTCCAGGTTACCACCATCGAAATTGACAACCTGGCTGAACTGCGCCAAAGCTGAATTGAATTGCTCGGCGGTTTTTTGATTTTCGTCACGCGCTTCCTTAACCCGATCAACGAGGATTTCGCGCTTCTGGTAGCCGAATTTTTCCATCGTGTTGTAATAAACCGACTGGCAGCCACCGGCAGTGATGGTGGCCGCTATCGTTGCAAATAGAAGCAATTGACCTGGTACCTTGTGCATGAATATTCTCCTGGCCGGGCTTTTCTATTTCGACGATTCTTTTCGTGACTGAAGCATAACTTGACCCAGGCGTTTGATTCCTTCTCGCAGTTTTTCACTGCTGTAGTAGACGAAACACAACCGAATAAAATTGATGAGCTCTCCGGTAGCGGAAAAATTGTTACCAGGCTGAAAATTGACCCATTGAGTTTTGGCTGCTTTACGGAGAGTCTGTGCGTTCATACCCTCCGGTAACTGCATCCACAGAAAGAAGCCGCCGCGAGGCTCTTCGAAAACAACCGAATCGGGAAGGAAATCGCGCAGGGCTGTAACTAAGTTGGTTGCCCGTTGACTGTAAACTGCGATCAAGCGTTCCAGGTGGCGCTGCTGTGAACCGAGCTCAATCATGCTTTGCACGATGGCAGATGTGAAGGGGTTCATACCGCCACCGCTTTTCAACAAGGCGCTAGCGGTCAACTGCCGGATCAATTCCGGAGCGGCTTGAATCCAGCCCAGGCGCAGTCCGGGAGCCAGGATTTTGGCGAACGATCCCACGGATATCACCTTGCCGCTTCGGTTGAAGTTTGCCATGGGCAGGGGTGGTTCATCGATATAAGAAAGCAGATGGTATACTTCGTCGGCAATCACGTAAAACTTAAATTTTTCGCTCAGACGGCCAAGGCGTTCCCTGCGGGTTGCCGTAAGCGTAGCGCCCGAGGGGTTATGAAAGGTGGGTACAATGTAAACAAAGGCCGGTTGGGTTTCAGCCACACTTTCCTCCAGGGCATCCATGTCCAGACCGTTTTCGTCTGTTGGCAGGCCGACGACGTTGAGCCGGCGATCGGCGAAAAGCCGTAGGGCCAGAAAATAGGTCGGCTCTTCCACAAAGACCGTATCTCCAGGATTTGTAAGACAGGCGCAGATAAGGTCGATGCCGCTGGTGGCACCGGCGGTGATGAACAAATGTTCCGGATCCACCGTCGACCGGTAACCGTGGCTGAGAAAACGGGCCAAGTTGTCGCGGAAGTATCCATTCCCCTGCTCTGTACCATACTGCAGAATTGATGGGTCGCCGTGACCCAATCGATGTTCGGCCGCTTGCTTGAGATCCGCCAGTGGCAGCAACGACGGATCCGGCTGGCCGACGCCGAGATCAATCATCCTGTCGGGCAGATTGAGCTGGGTGATTTGAAGGTTCATTTCGCTGTCCTTATTCGATCATCGTGAGTCTGATCTTTGAAAATGATTTCATCGTTTTCGTAATTGTTTGATACGTTCCAGAGCGAGTTCGTATTCTGGAAATTCATCCATGTAGGACGCCAGTGCTTCCCGGTAATGGGCGATCGCCAGATTCGGGTCGCCGCCGCCCTCAGCCCAGAGGCCCAGGGCTGTGTGTGCCGTCAAAATATACGCCGGCTCAGAAGCCGCTTCGGTAACCAGGTTTTTAACGCTAGTTCTTCCCGCAAGACATTGCGCAATGGCAAGATACCATGGATCCGCTGTTCGATCGATATATATGTTGAGCCGTGTTTTCGATTCTTCCTTTTGCCCGAGCATACGCAACACAATCGGTTCCAATAATCCAATGCTCAGTTTGCCGCGGCTTTCATAGCTCGGAACCCGAAGATATCGTTTGATGCGTTCAAGAGCGCTTTGCCAAGCGTCGGTCATTAAATCGATAAAAATCAATCCGGCAAGGATTTCGCTGTCATTCGGTTCGATCAGATACATCTCAGCCAGAAGATTGCGCCGGTCCATCAGGTTGACATTGGGATGCGTTAGCCTTCCGGAAAGCGATGTCAGCTTTCGGCGTTTTTCTTTTACGATTTGGCGCTCATCCTGCACCTTGCGTTCGAAGGCCGCGACTTCCGCTTGGTATTTCTCGCGCTCGGTTGGTTCCTCAAATCGAGGGAACCGCTGTTCCTGGACCCTTTGCAATTCTGACAGAGATAAATAGAAGATCCAGTCATCTGTGTCCGCCAGACGGACCGCGTTTCGAAACAGGACCTCAGCGGCAGTGAGTTGCGTGCGGGCAAAACGCTTCAGGCCTATCGTGTAGTACAGCCAGCTTTTCTTTGCCGAACTCGTGCCACCGTCAAGTGCCGCTTGTTCGTCGACTTCACCCTCAAAAATCTCGACCAGGTGTCCGTAGAAATCATAAGGAGAGCGCCAATCAAGGTTAAGGAATTCAACATAATAGGGATTTTGATTTGAGCGATCGCGCAACCAATCGATGATAACCAACATCAATTGCGCGGTGCCATTTTCGGCATCTATTGAAACAGCGCGATCAAAAAGGGTTGCAGCGCCCTGTCGGTCACCGCTGCAGAAGTGCATCATGGCCGCAGCCATTATCAGCGATGGATTGGAGCTGTTTTGCAGTCCCTGATCGGCCAGGGTCTGGGCTGCTGACCATTTTTTCTGAGCAGCCAGATCTTTCACCTGCTCAATTCTTTTGTCGACAGATAGATCTAAGATTCCGTCCCATTTGGCCTTTCCGTCTTTTATATCCTGTATAAAAGATACGGCCTTACCGATCGGCAGGACCATCCCCAAGTCCGAAAGGGGAGTGGCGACCGGGATGGAAGATGTTGCCCAGTCAACAGCGACACTTGAGGCGATGCCAATGACCTTGCCATTAATGTCAACGATCGGGCCGCCGCTGTTACCACGGTAAAGAGAGGTATCAACCTGTAAAAAATTTTCGAACGCGCGTCGGACATGCCCCGTTGTAACACTAACGTTTACATTCGTTTCCTGGGTTTGGCTGCCGAGAGGGAAACCCAAGGTAAATACCGGCAGCAGTTTGGGGATCGACAGGGGATCCATCCGTCGGTCGAGCGGCAGCGGAATCAGACTTTTGGGAACGGGGTGGATTTTAAGAACTGCAAAATCGTCTCCCAGGGGGGATCTTATCTGCTGCCGGGAAGTCTCAGGCGCCTTACCGACACCCAAGATGGTGACCCGGTGATCCCCGATAGTGCTATAGGCGCTTTCCAGAAAGTAGACATCTTCCAGATCCTCTACCTCCGACAGCCTCGGCAGGTGCTTGAACGCCTGCTGACCTTCGAACCAGACATACGCCCGATATTGAAATTGAACCGGCATTTCACGCAGGCGCAGGTTGGCGACGAGGTTAAAAAGAGTGGCGTCTTCCAGCCATGGACAGGCGACATGGCGATTGGTGAGTAGGTATCCATCTCTATCGACCAGAAACGCGGTTCCTTCAATTCTGCGCCTATAGTAGGTTTCTCCGTTATTAACCAATCGGTATTCTACAAGAACAAAGGCCACCGATGGGGCATACTGATTGGCATAATTCAACAAGGCGGCTTCACCGTCCTTTTGCTTTAAGACGCCATACAACCAGATAATCAGACCGACAGCCGCGAGTAAAACGACCGTAACGACAAGGAACCGGATCCAGTATTTGAGGCCACGGATTTCCTGAACCGGCAAAGATGGACCGGTCCCGGTCATTGCCGCTCGGATATCCTTTTCCTTGATATGGGTGAGGGTGTCCGCAACCTGTGCCATGGAACGGGGCCGCAAATCCGGATCATCTGCCAGCATCAATTTCAACAGGACTTCCGCCTCGCGGGGCAGCGACAGATTTTCTATCATTTCCGGGTAGTCCTTCCCCTCAAGGTCTGCGGTGAGCAGCTCGACGAAGATTTTACCCAGAGACCAGATGTCGCTGCGGGTGTTGAGCGGGCGATTGTTGATAATGTCCGGGTGATGTTTAAGCAGTTTTTCCAACATGGGGCCCGGTCGATCCATTTTCGGATCGAGGAATCGGGAAAGTTTATAGTCGATTTTTATTTGAAGATCTTCACCCGGTTTTCGGTAGGGGATAATGTCATGCAAGATAAGATGGGGGATAATGTGGCCGATTCGGTGCAGGCCTTCAAGAATCGATGCAATACGCGCAAAGAGGCGCAGGACAGCCCGATAGTCTTTAAAAAATCCGTTGGACATGAGGTCGCTCCAGGACTCTGCCTCAATCCATTCGCTGACCCTGTACCACAAACCATCAGCGGACTGATGAATTTCGAAGTGGCGCACGAAATATTCTTTGGGGAGTTTTTTGAGTTCTTCCAGTTCCTGCTTGAGACGAATGGCGAGCGTACTATCGATGCCAGCGGGCGGCGTGAAAATGCGGATCATGACCGACTTCGCTGAGCCTTCGCGTTTGGCCCGGCACAGAATGCTGGTGTAACCTTCATGCAGGACGTCCATGATCCGGTAGTCGTCGATCATTCTACGACCCTCGGCGACCTCACTGCCGCAGGAGGGGCAGGTGTTGACTTCTTCGGCGAGAATCTGGCCGCATTTCTGGCAGAGTTTCATGAGTTTACTCCCGGATAGTATTGAAGATTTACATGGGCAAAGGTCGACTTGTCAAATAGAACCAGTGGTTGATAATGATTTCAAAATGGCCATTATGGTTATAAGGCTAAACGGAGTGATGTTATCGAGAGCGGGAAATCGGACCACAAGTAACTTTCAGTCTACTTTTGACATGCGGAGGACCCAATGACAATCGAAGAAGCCATAAAAACAGCCATCGATTTTGAAATCAAAATCCGCGACACTTACCATTACGCAGTGCAGCAAACGGAAGATCCGGCCGGACAGAAAATATTTCAGACGCTGGCTGAAGATGAACAGCGCCACGTGGAATACCTGAATCACAAACTCGAAGAATGGCGCACCAGCGGTAAGCTTTCACCCACAAAATTGGCCTCTGTTGTTCCACCGAAAGCGGTGATCGAGAAAGAGGCTGCAAAGTTGCGGACCCATATGCAAAGAGACGATCGGGGCGTCAAGCAGCAGATGCTGAGCAAGGCGCTGAAGTTGGAAATAGAAACCAGCGAGTTTTATCGGCAGATGGTCGAGAGGTTGCCGGCGGAAGGGCGCCAACTGTTTAGTCGCTTTCTCGAGATCGAAAACAACCACATTGACGCCGTTCAATTCGAAATGGACTATTACGGCAACACTGGTTACTGGTTCGGGTTTGAAGAGTTTGATATGGAAGCGGGCGAATAAGGAAAAGGTTGTGGCCGATGGATAACGTTGCGTGGAAGACCAAACCGACGGACCGGTTCATTCTTAAATGGATCAAGATGAATCTGTCTTCACGCGTCACACCACGCTTAACGGCGTGGCGGTGGATTTCTCCCTGGCAGATCACCCTTACGTCTGCTTTTTTGGGGTGCATGGCCGGTCTGGTGTTTGCGTTGGGTATCGGCTGGCTGGCCGGCCTCATCGCGGCCGCCTCTCAGGTCATGGACGGTGTCGACGGCCAATACGCCCGATTGACGGGTCGCGTGAGCAAAAGCGGCGCTTTCTGGGATTCGGTTTTAGACCGCTACACGGATGGGGCCATGGTCATTGGCATGGCCGTATATCTCATCCGTTTACCATTCCCATTGGAACAGTGGTTATTGGTCTTCACCAGTGCTCTGGCTCTTGTGGGCAGCAACCTGATAAGTTATTCCAGCGCCCGGGCGGAGACTCTCGGTCTCGATCTGGGACGCCCGACATTGGCCAGCAAAGGCACCCGGTCAAGCGTCATGATCCTTTGCGCTTTTTTCAGTTTCTTATGGCCGGGAATGCCGATAATTGCGTTATTCTACCTGGCAATCCATCCCAACGGGGTAGTGCTTTTCCGCCTGTTGAAGACGTTGAAGCCGTCGGTTTAATCCGGTCATAGTGGTTGTAATCGTCGTTTTCCGATTGAACCCAAACATGGCGAACCTCTTATGCGGGAAGATCTCTTTCTCGGGTGCTGTGTAAAGGAACGTTTTTTGTAAATGCCTTTATTGATTGTTTAGGACGGCAGGAAGGAACCGGCGAATGCCGATTATAAAATTTTGTAAGAATTCTGCGGGACGCGCGAAAGCCGCTAGTTTGGTCGGTTTGACTATAGGGGGCCGTGGGGATTTTTAAAATGAATAATTCATTAATTTCTCTGGTTAAGACATGGCCACAAGTTCCTGAATTTTCATAGACAAGTGATCGATTTTAAACGGTTTCTGAATCATGAGGCTGCATCCGTCGCTCAAAAAGTCTCCTTCCAGCATGTCGATCGAATAGCCGCTCGCAACCAGCACTTTGACAGCGGGTTTCAGCTGCTTCAGGTATCGATAGGTTTCCTTGCCGCTGAGGCCGGGCATGATCATATCCAGCACGACGACGTCGATGGTATCCGCCATCTCCTTAAAAACTTCGATGGCCTGCTCCCCACTGTTGGCCGTCACTACAGAATAACCGAGCAATTTCAGGCTTTCCCGGCACACATCGCGGATTTTTTCTTCATCATCAACCAGCAATACCGTTTCACGTCCGATGATCCGTCGCGGTGATGGAATCTCCGGCTGACAGATTCTGCGTTCCGTTGCCGGCAGATAAATCGTGAAGGTTGTTCCTTTGTTTCGCGTGCTGGTCACCTGGATGTGACCGTCGTGGTTCTTGATGATACCATAAGCGCTGTAGAGTCCGAGACCGGATCCTTTGCCAATCTTTTTGGTTGTGAAAAAGGGATCGAAAATTCTCAACTGGGTCGCATCATCCATGCCGATTCCGGTATCAGATACCGTGATCTTTACGTAGTTTCCCGGTGTTATATTGGGAGAGTGGGCAATTACACTCTTCTCTGTCAGGAGGGTATTTTCTGTCCGAACAAGCAATTCACCGCCTTCGGGCATGGCATGGCCGGCATTGACGTATATGTTCAAAAGAACCTGTTCGATCTGAGAGGCGTCGGCTTCGATCGGAAGAACATCCGGCGCGAGTGTTTCGGTGATCTGGATTGCCTTACGGGTTCGGCCAAACAGTCGGCTTTGTTTTTTAATCAGAGCGTTGACATCGGTGGGCTGAATTTCCATGGCCCCGCCCTTTACGAAGGTCAATAGTTGGCGAGTCAGTCCGGCACCATCCTGAACATATTGCTCGATCATTTTCAGTTGATCCATAAAAGGATTGTTCGGTTCCATTTTGAACAGAACCAGTGAGACAATTCCCTGAATTCCCATGAGCAGATTGTTGAAATCGTGGGCAATTCCCCCGGACAAGTTACCGAGGGCCTCAATTTTTTTGGCCTGAAGCAGTTGCGTTTCCAGAATTTTCCGGAAAGTCATATCCCTTGCCACACCATAGGTTCCAATGAGCTCTCTGCGGGTGCCGGCCCGTCGGTAAACCCCGGTAGCATTTAATTCCACTACTGCAATTTCAGGATGCTGAACAATCCGCGATTCCCTGTGAGGGCCTGTTTTCAGGCGCAGTTCATAACCCGAGGTGGCGCGCTTGCCGGTTCGCCGTTCATTAAAACGCCAACATGCTTTATCAAGATCTTCTTCGTATAATACGGTGTGATAGGGTTTGCCGACCAGATCGGCCGACCGGTATCCGAAGAGCCTTTCAGCCGCGTTGTTTATAAATGTAAACTGCCCGTTAGAATCAAGGGTGTAAATCATGTCCGGGGAGTTTTGAACCATGAAACGGAAACGACGCTCAGATGTGCGCAGGCGGTCTTCCATTTCCTGGTTGATTTCCTGGAGCATTTTTTGTCTCAGGGCATTGTCTATTGTTTTGACGAGCTCTTCGGTTTCGAACGGTTTTTTCAAATAGTCGTAGGCCCCTTTTCGCAGAGCCTTGACAGCCGAGTCTACCGATACGTCACCAGTCATCATTATCACCGGCGTGTCGGGGAGGCGGTTTAAAATGTGCTCCATGAGGCTGAACCCGTCGAGATCCGGTATACAGATGTCGAGAAGGAACAAGTCATAGTTTCCTTTGTCGATGGTCCGCAAGGCCAGTTCCCCGGAGGTGACAGCTGTCACCTCGTAACCGCGGGGCCGCAGAAGAGCCTTTATACTTTCGCACATCCTCTTCTCATCATCGACGACAAAGACCGCGGGGTTCTCGCTCATTTATTGACCTCATTACTGTGGTGCATCTTTTGACCTGAAACCGGTAGGGTTATCCGGAAGGTTGTTCCTTTGTCCTTATGGCTTTCGCAGTGCATGCTACCGTTATACCGGCTAATTATATCCTTGCTGATCGACAGGCCGAGCCCAAAGTGCTCTGGCCCTTTGGAACTCAGACCGGGCTCGAAAAGCCGCGCAAGGACCTCTGCAGGCATGCCGGGGCCGTCGTCACGGACGATAACGACGATCCTATCGCCCGCGTTGCCGTTGCCATTCTCTACAAAGGTGGTTGTGATATGGATATTACCGCCGGCCGGCATGGCCTCTACCGAATTTTTCAATAGATTGATGAACACTTGGATTAGATTGCTCTTTTTCCCTGAAAATCGCGGTAAGCGGGGATCCGGTGAAAAATTCAAAGTAATATTTGCTTGTTCGAGAACAGAACGTGTGAGCAGTTTCGACAAATCGTACAGGATGCTGTTGATATCCACAGGTTCATCGCCGGTATCATACTTATACTGCGATTTTGACAGTTGTGCAATGATTCCGGGAATTCTTTCAATTTCTTCCCGGATAAGCACGATCTCGTCCCTGACTTCGGAGTTCTCACCGATCTTGGTACCAAGAACGTTCAAGTAGTTCTTGACGATGCCAAGGGGGTTATTGACTTCGTGGATCACCCTACGGATAGCGTCGTCTCCGATGGTAGCGAATATTTCTTCCGAGGCAGACTCGTGAATTTCCGAGGAAATGACCTTTTCTAACAGAACCGCTGCCTGACCGGCAAACAAGTTCAACAGATTTATCTGTTCCCAGAGAAGAGGGAATTGCGGCTCATCGATGCCGGCGCAAATGACACCGATCCATTTTTGGCGATTAATCAGTGGAATACACAGCATGCCCTCGGTGTCCAGCAAGTGGATCAGCTGCTCATCGGCGATGGTGACCAGATCGTTTGACAGGTACCCGAAAGAATCGAAGATCTTCTGCTGCATGAGTGCCAGGGTTGGAAGGCTACCGTCCGGTTCGATTGTTAGATGGACTTGGCCGATGTGTGTCTCAGGCGGCCCGGCTCCGGAAGGTTTTCCGATCAACATATTACGGCCCGGATCATAATAGAAGAAAAAAGCAGCTGTGATGTCGAAAAGAATTTTCAGGGAACGTAGTAAATCCTTCTGTGTGTTCGCCGGGTCGTCTTCTGCGCCAAGTCCTTCAAGGGTGAGATGCCGGATAGAGAGTTCGCGAAATTCACCGAATATGCTGAAAAGAGAAGATTCCCGTTCCTTTCGCAGAGGTTCCTGACTTTCGTGCAGCGCGTCGACGGTCAGGTCTACATCTTTCAACATACTTCCGATCCACCGGTCGGATTCATCGATAATTCGGTCGATTTGATTCGATTTCAAGTCGAAACCGAGGGATTTTATCAGTTCGTTATGACGCGATCCTTCCCTCTGGTAGCAGATAGTATTCGCGGCATAGATGATTTTTACCAATGGAAGCCCGCCGGCAACTTCCTTAATCGGAAAGTGATGATACAAAACCGCATCGGTAACGAAAGGGTGTACTTTCAGTAACCGTAGCAGGTTCCATCCGGCCTCGCAGTGATTCGTGCCGATACTGTCATTTTCAGCCGGCAGGGCACTGTCGGTCCTGATTGATTTTTTGAATAGCGGTTCATAATCCTTCTTGAAGTTCATCCAGAGCAGCAGCTTGCCGACATCGTGGAGCAGACCGGCGATATAGGCGTCGTCGGCAGATTCCGGCAGCAGGCGTTGGCTCAGGGAACGGGCGAGAACGGCGCAGCGCAGAGAATGGTACCAGAACTGATTGAAGTTAACGTTTGTTTCCCATAGCAAGGGATTCGTCAGGGGGTTACTCAGACAAAAGAGGGCGACGTTTTTAATGCCTCCCACTCCCTGCTGGGCCACTGACCTCTCGATGATATCGTAGGTCGATTTCGATGGTTCCGCCGCTACCTCCAAACGCAGGGTTTTCAGCGTCAGGGCAGGATCCATGGCCACCAGGCGGGTCAATTCCTCAAGGGAAGGCGCCGCGCTGTTACAGAGTCGATTGAGCTTGACGAGAACCTGTGGGAGGCACGGAAGCGGTATTGCGGTATTGATTTTATTAATTATTTTGGGCGGATTTTTCACTTGCAAAAAGTTACCACGTTTCGACAGCAGTCCGGGAAAATCGCAGCTCAGTTCGTTCGTACCCTATCCGTTTGTTGTAACCGATACTGGTGCTCATAATAAAAGTTATAGAAATGCGGTCGTAATGCCGCATTGGGATCTGTCTGATTGAACGTCCGCCGTAATAACAAAAATCGACCGGTAATACCGCACTTTCAGTTATGTTGACTCGCCGGTTGAGAAAAAATTCACATACACTCGCACCTATTTTCCACAAATATGTCGCAATATGAATGAAATGTACCGGGTGTTAAAGAGATGGTGCTCAATGCAATCAACGACCTGCCAACGCGTCTTCCGCGTGGCGACCACGGCGCTTTCATCCCCTAAAACCTTTGGTTTAAAGCCCTGGACCGGTATGATTCAAAGTCGCCGGAACAGGGCCGTAACTGATCTTAATAGCGCGTCGTTTCGACATTTAATTTCGGTTCGCCAACCGAACAATTATACAAGCTACTGACTGTTCAAGCAAAAACTTTGCCAACCTATAGTCCGGATCGAATATTATACCGAAAGGCTAAAAAGCACCGCCGTTATACCGCTTTTTTAAAATAAATTCCGCAATACAGAAGGGTGGTATAAGTGGTTGTAGAAAAAAACGTTCGAATAACGGAACGTTTTTTGACAACCACTATAGCGCAAAAAATATTTCAGAACAGGAGCCGGAACCTATCGAAGAATATTATATAGTGCTGATCCACAAGGGTAACGAAAACTCCCCGGCTGTTCATATATTTACCTTCGACCGGAGAGAATTATGCCCGAGTCATTCATACCGCGGGGGACATATCGGGGGTGGTGAGTCAGCAGGAACAGGTTATCGCAAGCGACTGCCTTGCGGCGGCTAACATTTTAATGTTTATTGATTTTTGACGGGTTTGCCGGCTTGGATTTCCCTGAGCGTCTGCCGGTACACATCCACCAGCGGCCCACCGAGGCCAACCGCTTGGTGTGCGGCACTTTCGGCAGCCTCAATGTCGCCCCGCTCGAATAGAACATGGGCCAAGTTGTTATAAACAGTACCTTCATCAGGAAATCGTCGGTTGGCCTCCCGAAGTGCGGATTCGGCGGCATTCAGATCTCCCAAGGCGTACCAGCAATTTCCTATGCCGATATGGGCGGCCAGGCTATTCGGCCAGCGACTCAAGATTATTGTGTAGCTTTCAATTGCTGCCTTCCATTGGCCGGCCTTCTCAAGACCGACCACGGCCGGGATGATTTCAGGCAATTCTGCTGTTTTCGGTAATTGGTCGGGGGGCAAAACAAGTATTCCCCAGTGGCCGCTGCGACGCCATGTCGATTCAAATACGTTTATGGTGGTGGTTTTCCAGGGCGTTGTTCCGGAGTGCAGTAGGATGATTTCTCTGTCGAGGTCGAACCCGATGGCAAGCGCATAATGCCAGATGGGATACCAGGATAAACCAAGATTTTGAAGAACGATAACAGGGTGTCCTGCGGCGATTTCTTTAAACAGATTGACCCGGTCGGAAAGCGGATAGGCCAATCGTCCATGACGTCGCGTTGCTGCGATCAGGGCGGACTGGTAGCTTCCCTTGAGCGCAGGGGTGAAGACTTCACTCGTCAGGATATCAGGCAACACCTGCAGCCCGCTCCAGCCGAGGGCCATGGATAACGCCGCCGGGCCACACTGATATTTTTTCTGTTGAAAGAACGGCACCCCTTCTATCTCAACGCGCCGGGGCAGCCGGGATTCGCTAAGGATTTGATCCCTGTAAGTCAACCGGCTGCAGCCAGAAATGTGCAGGCCGACCATTAGCAGGGTCAGCAATAGGACAACTGCGTGCGGTTGTTTGTTGACCGGTTGCACGGTCTTATCGGTGAGCTTTTTTAACAAATGGGAAAATATCTGTATATCCCATTATATCCGTGATGAGAAGGATGATAAAAACGATCAGGCTGACGCCGAGGATTAGCCCCAATGCGTCGCCACCAGCCGGCAACTGATCGATTCTCTCGGCCAGGTGGATCGCTTCGCCATCGGTTAGGCTGTCCACTCGTGCGCAGGCCTCATCGGGATCCAGTCCCTGCTTTAACAAGACCGCCCTGACATCTTCTCGGGCGAGGATATTGTGGACATAGTGTCGGGCTTCTTCACCGCGCGTACTGTTGAACTTAGTGGCGGCTTCCGTCCCAATCATGGCTGCCGAGGCGTATTGGGAATGAAAAGTCGTAACAAAGACAATAACCAACAGAAAAAAACTCACTGGCCTGGCGGCTTTAAAAATGATCTGCATGGCGGTGTTTCTCCGATATTTACGAGATAAACCCCTCTATCATAAGCTGACCGAGACGTAAAGGGGAGTGGTTATATTCCCGGATCCAATGCGAAGTCTTCTGACGCCGGGTGGTGGATGCGTGCGAAAAACCGCTCAAGCCCTTCGGTGAGAGGTTTGAATAGCGGCTATGAAATTCCAGTGTAATTGGTCCCGACATGGCCAACGAGCTAATCACATTCCGAATCACCGTATTTTCCAGTTTCAATTTTGGCGATTTTATGAGAAATAATAAGAGTTGCCATACGGGAAGAACCAGATTTTTCAGGTCCGAAAAGCTCATGGACGGTCACCCCTCGATCCACCCTGAAGTCCGAGGGGAGCCCTTTACCGACACCGAAAGGATAACGTTACCGTAACATGAAGCTCACTGGAATAATAGGCCACTTGTCAAGTGATCTGGCCGTTGATCTTGGCACTGCTAACACACGTATTTACGCGAAGGACAAGGGGATCGTCCTGAACGAACCATCGATAGTTGCGGTGGCCGTCAGTGAGGGATCAGCGGATAAGGCGATAGCCTACGGGTTCGAAGCCAAAGATATGCAGGGTAAAACTCCGGGACATCTAAAAATTGTTCGACCCATCCGGGAGGGCGTCATTGCCGACTTCGACGCTATTGCCGCTATGCTGAAATTCTTTATCAGCAAGGTTCACAGCCGCTATAAGCTCGTAAAGCCAAGGATTGCCTTCGCTGTTCCTCATGCCATCACTGAAGTTGAGAAGCGTGCCATAAGGGAAACGGCTGAAATGGTGGGTGCCAGAGAGACTTTCCTCGTGAGTGGTCCGATAGCTACCGCAATCGGTGCCGGTCTGCCTGTTAGAGAAGCCATTTGCAGCATGATCGTCGATATCGGTGCCGGTAAAACAGAGGCTGCGGCAATGTCGTTGCTCGGAATCGTGCAGTGCCAATCCACCAAGGCCTCGGGTGATCGGATGGATTTTGCACTCAGTCAGTTTATTAAGAACCGCTATCAGTTGATTATCGGAGATTTAACCGCCGAAAACATTAAGACGAAAATTGGAAACTTCGATGCCACAACACAAGTTCCCGGGAAAATAGAAATAAAGGGGCGGGACCCGAACTCGGGCATCCCTAAAGTTGTCGAGATTGAAACAACAGCGATCTGGAAGGCCATTGCCGGTCAGATCGACGCGGTGGTTCAACTGATAAAAGCCGTATTGGAGAAGATTCCGCCCGAGTTATCGTCTGACGTTATCGACAAGGGGATAATGCTCACCGGTGGCGTGGCCATGCTCGGCAATTTGAGGCAGGCACTGGGGGCCGAAATTGGCCTCAAGGTAAATGTCGCCTCCGAGCCAATGTCTGCGGCAGTCCTCGGTGCCGGGTATCTGCTTGAAAGTGATGATCTTCTGCCCAGGGTCACAATCGATTAACGACCGAACCCCAGGAGATACCGCTGATGTTCAGCAGAGGGCAAGTGACCCGTCGAGGTTCCTTCTCGGTTTGGAGGAAACACGCACCCTCGTTGTTCGCGATACCAGTCTTTCTGGCCGGTCGCTTGCTTTTCTCTCTGGTCCGGTTCCGCCATCCTGAGAAAGCCGTCTGAAACCCTTCCATCCCGAAAATTTCATGAAATCTTATCACGACATGAAGGCCACTGTTGAAAAATCCGGGCTCGGCCACTGTCTTTTCTGCTCACGTTAATTGCTCCCGGGAGTGATTGAAAACCCGGCTAAGCGTTGCACACGGCCGGTGTCAGATGCGGTAGAGAATGTTTTCCCAACTCGAGAACCGCGCCACCCATACAAGGGGAAAGATGCGCCGAGCAAGGGATGACCTGCCGGGCATTGAAATGTCCCGTAATGATACCTAAAATAAGCGGTACCGCGGCTGGTGCCGGAAAAACATAGTCCCGACTCGGGTGCCGTATAGAGGTTGTCAAAAAACGTTCCGTTATGCGAACATTTTTTCTACAACCACTTATTCCATCCATCCGTATTTCGGAATTTATTTTTGAAAAGCGGTATAAATTCAAAATGAAGCACACAGGGACAAACCATGGACTTCTCTTTCCCCGCTGATTTGAAAGAGGAAATCAAGCGTTTTGATGAATTTTTAACATCAGAAGTCATATCCAACTTGCCGGCATGGAATCGGGAACGTGCGATCCCGCGCCGTTTTTTTCAGCTTGCGGGAAAGGCGGGCTGGTACGGGTTCGATTGGAGAGACGGCCGCATGATCAAACACTCCGGCCTGCGGGAAACCCTAATCCTGGAGCGTTTGGCAAAAGCGTCACCGGGGGTGGCGGTCGCAGTCCTTATCGTGTCGGACTTGGGACTTACCGCCCTCAAAAATTTCGGCACAGCCGAGCACAGGTCGGTTTATGGAGCGGCGGCCGTATCAGGTGACTGCCTGGTCTGTTTTGGCAACACCGAAAACCTGGCGGGCAGCGATGCGGCCGGGATTAAAATGACCGCGAAAAAGACAATTGACGGATGGGTTCTCAACGGTGCCAAGGCCTATACGACCAACGGTCTTGTCAGCGATCTTGCCGTTGTGACGGCAGTTACCGATCCTGACGCTCCCCGCAACCGTCGCATATCCATGTTTCTGGTGGACTTAACCACGGCGGGAATCAGCCGTAAAAAGCTGAACAAACAGGTCTGGATACCTTCCGACCTCACACGGATAGACTTCGACGATGTCCATGTCTCAAATGGTTGTTTAATGGGCAAAGAAGGGCAAGGCCTGCAGCAGACGCTAACCGTTTTTACCAACAGCCGTATTCCCATCAGCGGTATTGCCTTGGGAACTGCGGCTGGGGCGTTCGAACTTGCCGTTCAGCGCGCCAGAAAACGCAAGGCGTTTGGCCAATCAATCGCCGAATTCCAGGCCAAGGCTTTCGAGATTGCGGACTATTACGCCCAAATGGAAGCGGTTCGCTTGATGGTTTACCGGGCGGCTGCGGCAATGGACAGCGGAGGGGATTTCAGATTCGAAGCCTCGCTGGCCAAGTATCTCTCTGTCAAGATCGCCAAGGAGCTCTGCCCCTGGGCAGCAGATCTTTTCGGTGCTGCATCGGTTATAAATGATCATCCGGTCCACAAGTTTCCAATGGACGCTTGGGCCGTATCTCTGGCGGAAGGCACTCAGGATGTACAAAAACTGGTTATATTCAGGGAACTCATTAAAAATCGACACCACCTGTCAGAACAAGTCGATTTGCCATTTTTCCGCTAAAGTCATGAATATCAAATCCGTACCGGAATATTGCGGGCGATTGTCCTTTTCCCCTACCACTAGAGAAGGTTGACCATGATAATTGACATTGACGATATTACCCGTCAGGTTCGCATGAACTGTGACATATCGGATGCACAACATGCGGGGCTATATTCCATTTGCGGGTTGGCATTGCGGCTGCGGGATCTCTTTAAATGGGAACATCACCTGCCGCCCTGGGTTGAAAAGGATTCTTCCGATATCTTGGAGTGGATTGGCACAAGGGAAGACCTTTGGGAAAGACTGGCCGAAAACGTGCATGTGGGACTTCAGATTAATGGCCGCACATTCGATTCATTCGATTCCCGCGGGGTCAATGCCGTGATCGAACCATTCAGATATTACTACGGTGCCGGCTACGCCCTTAGTCTTAAACCGACCTTTCTTCTGGCTCACATCGAAAACAAGGAGCAAATTGAAGGGCATACTGTCTACTTTCTCGGTCAAGAACTGGCCCGTGACCTGCTGACCATCCCGGCCATGTCTCAAGACAGTGGGATCGTTCTACGCCGAGATGCTGCGCGGCTCTACCTCTGGGATAAGATATCCTACGTCAAGAAATCCGGGCGTCTGGCGCTGAAGTTCGGCCTTTTCCATTGCGGGCTCGACAACCCCTCACCCAACGAATTGCGGTGCAATTTCGAAAAGATACTGAAGATACAGAGCCAGACATACATTCATCATGAAATCGGTGAGCGCGAAGACACCATTTTTGACCGTGGCACCTGGCGTGAGATCGTTGCTGCCTATCCGCATACACCGGTGGAGCTTTCCGCCCGGGCGGTCAAGGACCTGCTGGCCGATACCGGGCCGAAGGGATCCCTGCAAGACATCATCAACCGCAGGGATTCGGCTGCTTTGGGTTTTTACGTTGCCTTTTTCGACGGGCTGGGAAAGGAATTTTTCCCCGAATTGCTGGTCGCTTTTCAACTATTTGCAGTTTCCGGTGATTGGCAGGTGATCAGGGAGGCCGTAGAGGTCGGTTGGCGGACGGCTCGGAAACATGCCGAAACAATGTCGGCTGCATTCAGGGAGGGAAAAAGCCGGCGGGATCCGCAATGGGCGGCCGAAGAAATCGAAAACCGTTTGCTTTGCGGCATTGTCAAACGTTAATAAAATATCCCGACTTACCAACGGGCGGCCGCCCCCTTCCAAGAAGGCTGAGCTTGAACCATTTGCCGCATTGTTGTCAAAAAGGAGGGATTATGGCAATAATATGCGGGAGTCGTATGGGTAGCCGTATCGTACCGAACTGGTCGCTTGCACTGGAAACCCTGTTGTCTTTTTGCTTGGCGAGGATCTTGGGATGATTCCAATCACATCAGATATTGCCATCGGTAGGAATGAGATCCAGCTCGATTTCATTCGCGCTTCCGGGCCCGGCGGCCAGAACGTCAATAAAGTTGCGACGGCTGTTCAATTGCGGTTTGATGTTACGCGCTCATCCTTACCGCATGGCGTCCGGGAGCGACTCGTTCGGTTGGCTGGGAACCGGATGACGAACGATGGCATACTCATCCTAAAGGCCACCAGATTTCGAACCCAGGAAGCGAATCGTCAGGATGCTATCGAACGGCTCGTGCAGCTTGTCCGGTGTGCCGTTCGCAAACCAGTACCCCGGATCAAGACTCGCCCCAGCAGGGGATCGAAGGAGCGGCTAAAGGCTGCCAAACGGCACCGCAGCCGGATAAAGAAACTCAGGCGATCGCCGATAGCAGCAGAAAGGGAATAATCCGAAATCCCAAAATGCATCAGTGTGACCTGCGGCCAATAGAAGTCGTGTCTGAAAGTCGGATGACCGCCGGTGTCCCATTACTGGAAACAAATATCTAGAGTAAATTGCCTTGGAATAGAAGATGGCATCCGCAAAGAACAGAGACGTACTCGTGCCCTCAGATATCGTCATTCCTAAAGATAAGGCGGTTTTCTGGCTCGACACCAACGGGTGCTGGCGTAATGAAAGCGGCCGGTTCCGCCACAAAAAAATAAGCGCTCATTTCCACGCCGCGATACGAAAAGACGCCGGCGGTTTTTTTCTTTACCAGGACAGGGGCGAATATACGGAGAAAGTTTACTTCCCGTTCGAGGATACGGCGTTGTTCGTTTTTGGCGTTGCCTTGGATGATGATGTTTCTTTGACCCTAAATACCGGTGAGACAATATTATTGGAGCCTCAGAAGTTGTTCGTACAGAATGACCATCTGTATATCACCCGGGAAGAGGATCGGGTTAAATTTTCGGAGAGAAGCCTGCTCAAGATTTCAACGCTTTTGGATGTCGATGATGATGTCTACTTCATCCATTTGAATGGTCAAAAATATAGAATCGCGTCACGTTCGTCGGAAGAGTGAATATCATTTATGATAGATACTGATTCGGGAGAAAAAGCGGTTGATAGGTCAACAAAAAGGGGCGGAAATACAACCCACCCCTATATTGGGATTCGGTAACGGTGTTCGCCGGTCGCACCGAAAGCCCCTATATGCGGCGATAGAAGAATTGGTGATCCATCATTCTGCGCCGACAGCGGCCGGGTCAAACGGGGAACCCACCGGAAATGCCCGCTGCCCCAATTCGCGGTCCAGCATCAACAGACCGGATTTGTCATCCCCAACCATTTCAAGTTGATCGGTGATCTTTCCAGCGTTGGCTTCTTCTTCAACCTGTTCGTCGGAGAACCATGCCAGCATGGGTTCAGAAGAATAATCTTTTTCTTCCCGCGCAATGCCGGTGAGGTCATTTATTTTTCCGGTGATGAACTGTTCGTGGTCGAAAGCGTCTTTGAAGGCCTCAAGAGGTGATTCCCAATTGATTTTGAGTTGTTTGAGATCCTGCAGAACGACTTTTCCGCCCCTGTCGATAATATGCTCGAAGAATTTCATGGCATGACTCATCTCTTCGTGCGCCTGACACCGCATCCAGTGCCCCATGCCGTCTAGACTGATTGAATGGAAATAGGCCGCCATAGACAAATAGATGTAGTAGGACTCGAGTTCATTTTTAATCTGGTCATTGATGGCCTTATTAAGTCTTTCACCGATCATCTTCAATCTCCTTTCACATTTCATTTTATTGTCATTGATATTTTCGTTCGGACCGGTAACCGGCGGGAATGCATACTCCCGTCGCCTTTTTCCCCCGCGGTCATTTCAACCTCACCGGTTGGAAATGTCACCAGCCCCCCGTTAGATTCAATCGCTAATTTAATCATCACACGAGCCGTGGCAAGTTGTAATTAACGCACCTGTCGCTCAATGAGTAGTGCTTGACGGTAAAATGAAAAAAGGAACAGGCATTAGAGGAGTTATAGTGGTTGTCAGAAAAACGTTCCGTTATGCGAACGATTTTTCGACAACCCATTATACCAACCTTCTGTTTTTCGGAGTTTATTATTAAAAAGCGGTATAATCGTATTTCTGGTATCGATTGACACTGCGGGCGCCGAGGCAATTGAATCCGGTGGCTTGACTTGGATCCAACCTGCCTTATCATGTCGGCAGCAGAACCCCCACTTCTACGAATATAATATGTCTCTCAAAAGTCGAGTGGACCAAGGGCTTTTCCGCCGAAGAATGGTAGATCTGCCAATCTACCATCTTTCTACCTCCTTAAACGGGTGGTTCGCGTTGGGTGAATCACCCGTTTTTTTAACCGTCCACCCCGAATGAAAAAGGTCGTCCGGGCACGGTCGGCAGATGCCGTATACGCGATTGGCTCATTTGAGTTTTGATGGTGGACGACTCTTTGGCGGGCCGGTAGTGGCTGACGGTCTGAGGCGGGTCAGTCTATCTTCGACGGAGGGAACATGTGGCAGTTGATCGACAGGATTCCGTATACACTTTTGATTCTTTTGGCTGTATTTATGCTGCTGGCGCCGTTTCGGCCCATGCCGCATGTTGTGGAAAAATTGATCATGTTGAAGAATGGTACCCTGAACAGGCCTATCGATATTTTTGATCTTTTTTACCACCTGCTGCCAACCCTACTGCTGGCCCTTAAAGTGTATCGGAACCTATCTCGCTGAAAAACAGTTTTGAACTAAAGTAGTCAAAGTCCGCCGGCCTCTATAATTTTGCCGCTATCAACAAAGGCTTGCAGACTCTCAACGTGCCGTTCTTCTTCGCAGATTATCTTTTTCAGCTCCTGCAGGGGCTGCTCATCTTTGAGAAAAGCCTCGAGCATTTGGTAAAATAAGATCGTATCTTTTTCGAATTCAATGAAGGTATCGACCATTGCATTGACATGGTCGATACGACCAAAATCTACATCATCCAGGGAGAAACTCCGGCCGTTCAGCAGATCGTTGAACAGTTCACGTCCCATCTCGTCGACCACCGGATTCGAAGGCGCCAAAGCAGTCATTTTTTGACGGTTCGAAAACCATTCGGCATGCCTGACTTCCTCGTCTGCTATCCATTCCAGCAGAGAGACGAGGGATGGATCGGAAAGATTTCGTGCAACGCTACGGTAAGTGGCTTCGCCGTTCTTTTCCAGCATGATAGCCATGTCGAATATTTCTTTGATCGAAAACATTCCTGTCTCCACGATAGTTGAGTTTGCGGGCTGGCGACAACGGGCATTTCCTTTACCATAGCTTAAACGGTAAATGGGTTCAACAGTTGTATTGTCGTGACACATGATTTTGTAACCACACATCAATCGGCTTTCCCGATGTTGACATCGTCAAAAATCCCGTTAACTTATCGTCACCCATGCTATCATAGTGTCGTAAGTTTGGAGTAAAGATGAACATTGTCTATCTAAGCCCCCATTTTCCATCTCATTACTTCCGGTTTTGTCAGCAGTTGAGCATGTCCGGCGCCACTGTTCTCGGAATCGGAGATGCCACATATGAAACGCTGAAACCCGAAGTCCGCTCTACATTAACCGAGTACTACAGAGTGGATGACATGCACGATTACGATGCTCTGGTTCGTGCCTGTGGGTTCTTTACACACAAGTACGGCAAAATAGATCGTTTTGAATCGTTAAACGAGTACTGGCTCAGTACCGAAGCCCGCATCCGGGATGATTTCAATATTTTTGGCGTAAAGGCCTGCGATATTGATGACGTCCGTCGCAAATCCCGAATGAAGGAAGTTTTTCGACTTGCCGGTGTACCGGTTGCCAGGGGACGACGGGTGTCTTCCTTCGCTGACGCTTGCGAATTGACCGCCAAGACCGGTTTCCCGATTGTTGTCAAACCCGATGCCGGTGTTGGGGCTTTGAACACGTATCGAATTGAAAATGAAAAGGCGCTGGAATCCCTTTTTAGCTCCGAACCTGCAACCGACCTGATAGCTGAAGAGTTTATCAGCGGTGATTTATTATCTTTCGATGGGCTCACCGATCGTGAAGGGCACCTTGTATTTTACACCGCGCATGTCTTCAGTCAGGGAATAATGGAAACGGTCAACGAAGACCATCATGTCCATTACTACTCCCTGAGGCAGATTCCGGTAGAACTTGAAAAGGTCGGCCGGGCCGCTGTCGCTGCCTTCGGCCTGAAGGAACGCTTTTTCCATATCGAATTCTTTAAAACACCCGGCAATCGCTATGTGGCGCTTGAAATCAACATGCGACCGCCCGGGGGTTACACCACCGATATGTTCAATTACGCCAATGACATCGACATTTACCACACATGGGCCGAACTGGTGACGCACAACCGGTCAGTACTTGACTACAACCGCTCCTACCACTGCTGTTATGCCAGCCGGAAACAGAGGCATCCTTATCGTCATGATCATGAAGAAGTCATGAACCGCTATGCGGACTTGATGCTTGAGGTCGTCCAAGTGCCCGGTGTTTTCAGCCGAGCGTTGGGAGACATCGGTTACATATTCAGGTCGCCGGACGAACAAGAGGTCCTGGCGGCCGTTGGTTTCATCCAGGATCTGAAACCTGAATGAGGTAGAAAACATGCATGTGGAATACCATCGTTGGTGGAGTCCTCATTTGAGCCGGGATATGGAGCTTAAAATTTACGGCCACTGGGGTATGCCCTTTATCGCCTTTCCCAGTTCTCGGGGGCGATTCTTCGACTACGAAGGCATGGGGATGATCGATGCCATTTCTAATGCCATCGATACCGGAAAGGTCAAACTTTTCACGGTTGACAGTGTCGACGCCGAATCCTGGTACAACTTCGATATTTCTCCAAAGGAACGTAATGATCGGCATGAGGCCTATGACCGTTACATAATCGAAGAGGTCGTTCCCTTTATACGGTCCCACTGCGGTTCCTCCGGGCAACGGATAATGACCAATGGATGCAGTATGGGCGCTTACCATGCCGTGAACTTTTTTCTCAAACACCCTGACGTGTTCGAAGGGGTGATTGCCTTGAGTGGGCTATACCGCCTGGATCGTAATGAATTCGGCCTGTCCGCCGCCGACCTGCCGGCCGTATATCTTAATTCACCGGTCAGCTATATGAGCCGCCTTGATGACCAGTGGTTTCTGGATTGCTACCGAAAGCGGGCGATTATCGTGTGTGTCGGTCAGGGGGCCTGGGAGCACGAGGCCATTGAGGACACGCGGGCATTGGACACCATTTTGCGCGAAAAATCCGTTCCGGCCTGGATCGATTACTGGGGGTATGATGTCAATCATGACTGGACATGGTGGTACCGGCAGATGAACCATTTTCTTGGACAGCTCTACGGATAAGGTAAGGGCCCTAAAGTAAATCGGGCAAAATCACCGCTACGGCCACTTAGGTTATATCGATGATCGTTTTAATGAATTCTTCCAAAACCCTCGACACAGACGGTCCGGTGCTGACGCGTCGGTATACTATCCCGGAATTCATTGGTGATGCCGAGATGCTTGTTTCAGCGTTGCGGGCGTTCGGACCCGATGCACTGGCCGACTTGATGGGCATTAGCCCCAAACTAGCCCGACTGAACGTTGTACGCTATCAGCAGTGGAACACCCCGTTTAAGTTGAAAAATTCCAGGCAATCGCTGGCAGCGTTCAGGGGGGATGTCTTCGCTGGATTAGCGGTTGAATCATATACTCCTGAGGCGTTCGATTTTGCCCAGTCGCAGGTGCGGATATTATCCGGTCTTTACGGAATCCTTCGTCCGTTAGATCTGATCCAGCCCTATCGGTTGGAAATGTCGGCCCGTCTGGCCACCTCTCGAGGAAACAATCTATATAAATATTGGGGAAATCGGCTCACCGGGGCCCTCAAAGGGCTTTTGCAGGAAGAAAAAACTGCGGTGTTGCTCAACTTAGCGTCGATGGAATATATAAAAGCGATCAAAATGGCCGACTTGAATGTGCGTGTTGTTACACCTATTTTTCAGGAAATCAAGAACGGAAAACCCCGAACCGTCGTCATTTATACCAAGAAGGCCAGAGGCTTGATGTGTGACGCTATCATACGCAAACGGATCGTCGATGTCGAGGATCTGAAAAATTTCGATCGTGCCGGATACCGTTTCAACGACACCCGTTCTTCGGAAAACCGCTTCGTTTTTGAACGGATTGGGTAGACCACTTCCCGCTCCTTTTCGCCCATCTTTATGCTTTTTTTTTGCTGAAATTTATCAAACTCTGCTTTACCCTTCTGATGCCAGCCAGCATTTGTATAGAAAACACCCATAAAATTTTTAAGTTATCCGCAGGTAAAAAGAATTCTTAGAATCTTTATAAGATAAATATCGGTATGTTATGGTGCTTCGTTCCGATTGGTATCGTTATTGCCTGTCAACCGAATTCGGATCATTACGTTTTACCCATTAGAGGTCGCACAAAAATTCTCTTTCTGAAGGAGGTAATGATTATGAAGGTGACAACTATCGGAATGTTCATGTGTGTATTGTGTCTCATACTTTCAATTCCATTTGCAGCATTGGCCGAAGGTGCTGATGATCGTTTCGATCGCAGGGGTGATCTTATAGAAGAACGCCTTGATCACAGAGGTGATCGAATCGATAGACGCTTGGACAAACGGGGCGATCAGTTTGAAAACCGGATGGATAATCGGGGTGACAGGATAGAAAACCGAATGGACCGTAAAGGCGATCGCCTTGAAAACCGATATAATAGAAAAGCAGAGAGAGCCAGGGAACATGGACGAAATGGTTTGGCCGATCGTTTGGAGAACAAGGGTGACCGTGTGAACGCGCGCTTGGATCATAAAGGCAACCGCATCGACCACCGACTTGACAACCGTGGCGATCGCGTTGATCGGCGTCTGGATCGTAAAGGCGACCGGATTAATGCCCGCCTCGATCGTCGCGGGAATCGCATCAATCATCGGATGAATCGCCGCGGGAACAGATAACTGAAGGCCGGTTGGTTGGAAACGATGCATGGCATCCTGACTCCTGCAGATGGCGGTTTGAGGCAATAAATGCCGGAAAACGACATGTCATTGGAAGCTTTCCTGATCTCAGTGGAAAAGCGCGCCTACCGAATGGCCCGGATCGCTACCGGCAATACCGACGACGCCCTCGATATTGTCCAGGATGCCATGTTTGCTCTCGTGAGTCGTTATGCCGACAAACCATCGGGGCAGTGGAATCCCCTGTTCTTCCGTATCCTTGTCAACCGGATTCGGGACTGGTATCGACGCCACAAGGTACATCGCTACTGGCGGACTTGGTTGAGATCTATTAGGAAGATCGAGGACGCCGGCGGCGACGATCCTATCGAATCCGTGCCGGATGATAAGGTGCCGAATCCGTCGGAACAATTAATTCTAAGCGATACCGTTGCCGCTCTCGATGCCGCCTTGCGCCGTTTGCCGTTAAGGCAACAACAGGCTTTCCTTCTGAGGGCGTGGGAAGGTCTGAGTGTTCGTGATACAGCCAAAGCAATGAATTGTTCGGAGGGCAGTATTAAAACCCATTACGCGCGAGCCATCGGAACGCTGCGCGACCTTTTGGAGGATCACTGGCATTGAAGGAAAAAATAGGTGAAACTGAAATTCTTGAGCGGATACGGGAAACACTGGAAAAGAGCGTCGACACAATTGACACCGAAACCCAGTACCGGTTGACTCAGGCCCGCAAAAGTGCACTGTCTCCAGGGAGGAGACAGCGGTTCAATCTGTGGCCGAGTTTCAGATTATCCTTTGCCATCTTGTGTGCAGCAACTGTGGTGCTTGTTTTTACGATCTGGTACCAGCCTTCACCTACCGTTCAACCTGTAATCAGCGGAATCGAAGATGTTGAAATTCTTGCGAACACAGATAGTCTGGAATTTTTTGCCGAAATCGATTTTTACTTCTGGTTGGCTGAGGAGGTCGATCACTCGGGTTGAGTGTTTGGCCCTTGTCATAAGCTTGCTAACGGTTTTCTGCCCGTTAGATGGGCAGGGAGACGATCAACAGCCTTTTGGTGATGGTAACCAACGAACTGAAAATGGCCAGGATTCATCCTTGCAAGAGTTGTTGGAGTTTCTCGGGCAGTGGGAAACTGCTGATGGCGAGTGGGTGGATCCAGGCAATCTGGACTGGCTCATCGAGGCAGACCGGGATGTTGAGAACAATGAATAGAAAAACAGATTGCCACCTATTTGGATTATTATTTGCTGCAATGATACTTATGTCAGGCTTACCTGGTAGTGTTGCCGCAGACGGTGTTTCCTGGCATCAATTGGATTCCGATGAGCAAAAGGTGCTGAAACCCTTTGCGGATCGTTGGGCAGATCTTTCTACTCAGCAGCAGGAGAGCCTGCAGAAGGGTGCCCGACGTTGGAGAAAGTTGTCCCCTGAAGAACGCGAGCGGGTGCGTCAACGGCTACACCGTTGGAAAGAAATGTCCCCGGAACAGCGCCAACTGGCGCGAAGGCGGTATGAGAAATTTCGTCGTCTGGCGCCCGAAGAACAGGATCGCCTGCGGCGGATGCAGAAATGGTTTAACAATCTCCCCCCAGAGAAAAGGAAGGCGTTACGAGAACGATGGCGCGACTTACCAGCCGAGCGAAGGCAGGAAATAAGGCACCGCTGGCAAGGTTTAACGCCCGACGAACGCAAAGAGATGCGTCAGCGATGGCAACATATGAGCCCTGAGGATCGCAGAAAAGCACGCGAGCGATGGCAGAAACTGACGCCCCAGGAACGAAGGGAGGCCATTCAACGCCGGCAGTCCGGCCGCAAATGAGAATTAATTTTCTATGGGCAAGACCGCAGCCGGAAACCTGCGGAGAACACCGCACAGAGGAATAAAGGCCATTTATGGATGGCACTATCTATCGGATATACCCCCACTCTTGCAAACGCTGGTAGGCGTACTGAGCCTCTTTGCCTTGCTGGGTCATCTGTATGTAACGATAATAGTAGTTTGCCGCATCGTCGCGTTTGCCCATCCCTTCCATGGCATATCCCTTGAAAAAGATGGTTTTGGGTGATCCGGGAAGCAATTTGTCGTATTGATCGAAATCCGAATAGGCGGCTTCGAAATTTTTTGTTTTAAGGTTCACAATCCCGCTGATTTGCCAGGACTGGGCCTCTCCTGGGTAGACTTTTTTGGCCCGCGTGGTATATCGTTGGGTCTTGGCCCAATCTTCCTTTAAAAACTGACACTTGGACATCATCACCAGAGCCGTATAATCATTGGGTGCTATCTTCAGAGCCCGGTTGAATTGGCTCTCGGCCTCTTTATGTTTCTTGCTCATGAGTTCTTTCTCGCCCTTTTGCATGGCATCGATGGCCCCCTCGATCCGGCGCAGACCGGATATGTTGTCCATGTAACGTTCGCGATAAAGCGGTTTATTCCGATCGGATTTGTAACGGTTCTGTACGTTTTCAACGGCCGTCTGGTAGCGCTCAGCGCTCATGGGATGGGTCGCGAACATCAGTTCGATGGCACTGTGGTTAGACTTGGACTGGCTGTTGAGCATATCCATCAATCCCACAAAACCGTCGGCACCGTAACCGCTGCCCACCATATATTCCAACCCCAGGGCGTCGGCTTCCCGTTCATTGTCCCTGCTGTAAGAGGCGAGCAGGGCGCCGGCGCTTATCATTCCCAATTGTGATGTCAATTGGCCGGCGCCTGATCCCAATGTTGCACCGGTGGCGACTGTCAGCCCGCCGATAACGGCCTGGGTCAACGTGCCTTTGGACATTTGCTGGGCCGTATGGCGAGCGTTTACGTGACCGAGTTCGTGTCCCATCAGAGCGGCCAGTTCAGCCTCGTTGTCAATACTCAGAAGAATTCCGCGTGTAATCGCGATGCTTCCGCCCGGAAAGGCATAGGCATTGATATACGTGGCGTTGACCACCTGGAAGGAATAAGGCATTTGCGGTCTATGGGTTTGCCCGGTCATGCGTTTGCCGGTTTTCTGGATATAGGCACTGAGCGCCGGGTCTTGGACCTTGCCATAATCGGTTGAGAACTGAACCGGTGAATAATTTTTGTCGATTTCGATTTCCTGCTGCTCGGACATGAGCATCAACTGGGATTTCCCCGTTACCGGGTTGGTTGCGCATCCGACCACCACGCCCGCTGTTGCCATCGATGTGAGCCAGAGGAACTCGCGCCGCGTCACGCCATGATTTTTTCGTCCTAGCTGAAATTTTTTCTTCATAATGCCTCCCTGGACCGATGATTGACCATTTCCCGCATCAAAGATTCAATCCGCAGATGGCCCTTACCATAGCTGATTTGAAGACTGTGATCAAAGGTATTTTCGCAAACGGCGGCCCTGGTGACAGCCTGTGGTTTATACACAAGAGGCGTGATTATAGAAGAACTGGATGGTACTTGAAACGGCCAGGATGCTGTTGAAGCAACCTTGTCCCACCTCGGTGCAAAAGGAATATTTCTTGACCCCAATCATTTGAAATTATATAATAAATATCGTTTCAGCCTAAAGGCAAACCACTTGAAAAAGTGGGGCGCAAAACCACCGGCCTAAATCTGAGCGATCCGGACAAGGCGGCAGGGTTGCCTGGCTCATTGCCCTCCTGAGATGTTTCAGTGAAACCCTGCCCGATTAATGCCTTCTTTTGTATTGCGAAAACAGGCAGAGAGACGTGCCGGAAGGATTGCTCGGTTCGGTTGTGCCGCCCACGCGCTTCAGCAAAGGTATTTAACACAGGCGGACTGCCGAGTCCGTTTAGTTACAGAAGGCCACAAGGATGCCAATCCGCCGGCTGCGGGAAGGGAGGTTTCTACAGTGATTCAAACTGGCCTGATTCTGGTTGCTCTCTGTTGTGTCGTTGTATACGTCATGATGAAACGGGGTGAACTGCCGCGATTGTCAAAAGGCAACAGCGGGGCGAATCCCTATGAACGCGCCCGCCAGCTTTTGTCGTCAACCCATGCGGCGTTTTTTGACTTACTGGAACAAGCACTCGATGATCGTTACCGGGTATTCGGAAATGTTCGTTTGACAGATGTTGTCGACATTAGATCCGATTTAAATCGAAAGCAACGGCAATCGGCGTTGAAACGCCTTCCACCGTTCCGACTCGACTTTGTCATTTGTGAAAAGGAGAATGCCTCTATTGTTGGTGCCGTTATGGTCGAGGAAGGTGAAACCGAACCCGGCGGGGTACGTGCGCAACAGGAGACGGCTCTTGACGGATTCCTTGCTACCGTGGGAATTCCTATTGCCCGACTTTCCGGCAAGAGGGATTACAGTATCGAAGACCTCAGGATCGAGGTTTCCCGCGCACTCTTTCTAAAATGGAAGGACGGTGTTCCGGCAAGCGGGACGGAAGGTACTGCTAAACCACTCGAGAAAAACGACATCCCATATGGTGTCTGCCCGGCTTGCGGCCTGCCCTTTGTCAAACGCATCGCCCGCAAAGGAACCTATGCCGGTAAAGTTTTTTTGACGTGTTCAAACTATCCCGAATGCAAGCACGTGCAGCTGATAAAAGACAAATCCGCTTTAATGAAAGCACAAAACCTCATGTAAATATCGCCGCTGCCATTTTGCAGAGACAGTTGACCTAATGCTCATGTAACTTGTGGACATCACCACCGTTCAATAAAACAGGCTCCGCTGCGAAGAGCAATCTGTCTCGATCAGGCTGTCTAGGTTGCGGGACAAATGCTGAACATACCAAACACCAAAGCCAGTAAGGGTGCAGTTTCAAGGAGTATTCCATGACGATTAAGGAACACGAGTACGTTCGGCAAACGCTTGAGCGTTATACCAACTGTCCACTGGAGGAGTATTGCGAGTTCGTGCTCATCACCAATTTCAAAGCGTACATCAAACGCTTTCATGAAAAAGCCGGCGGAAAATACTCCGAGGGCAATTTTCGCGTGGTTAACGCCCCGGATCAGAACTGCACCATGATCGACTTCGGGATCGGCTCACCCCAAGCCGCTCTGGTAATCAACTGTCTGGCTTACCTCGACAAGTTGAAAGCCGTCATCATGCTCGGTATGTGCGGTGGAATCGACGACATCCTGGAATTAGGGGATTTTCTTATCCCTTCTGCGGCCATCCGGGGGGAAGGGACCAGCCGCCATTATCTGCCGGCGGAGTTTCCAGCGATTCCGGCTTCATCCGTCAACCTTTACTGTATCGGGGCTGTGCGAAAGTCCTTTTCGACCCCCCGCTGCGGAATTGTATATACCACCGACCGGCGGCTGTGGGAATTTGACGCGGGCTTTGTCGAATATCTAAGAAAGCAGCGTATTCTGGCTATTGATATGGAACTGGCGACCCTATTTTCAGTGGCCTACCGTTACGAAGTGCCCATCGGTTCAATCATGCTGGTTTCCGATATGCCGCTACAGAGAAGAGGGATCAAAGACCGCAGAAAGCAGGAAGAGGTCTATACCAATCACATGGACAGCCATCTTGACTTGGGTATCGATGCGGTAAAAACCATGCAGGGCAATTGGGGCGAAGTCATGAAAAGGCTCCACAGTGAATGGTAGGGAGTTTTACGTTTTTCGGACGACCGCGCCTACTGCGGTTCGCTGTAGGCCGACAGTCACTTGAAATCGCTTAAGCCCGCATTTTTTGCTAAGGCAGGTGATCGGGGGCGCAGCTGATAAATTTCACTATTCTTGCGGATTCGTCGTCACACGATCCATTTTTGCAGCTGATTTCAACCAAACATCTTCGAGCCGTTTTTCGACCGGCTCCTTTTTTGTTTCCCTGTCGTACCAGCCCCCCAAAATATCCCGTTCGGTAAGATGGTCCAGCGTCGTGTAATTTCTGGTACTGATTACGACTTTGCCACTGATTAGGGACTGAATAAGCGAAAATCGACCATATCTTTTTGGGTTTCCCTTGATAGCAGAATCTGTTGTTCCTAATCATTTATAGTGGTTGTCAAAAAAACGGTCCGTTATTCGAACGTTTTTTTCTACAACCACTTATAGCGTCCTTCTGTATTACGGAATTTATTTTTGAAAAGCGGTATAACCGGTGCCTTCAGCCCCATGAGGCCGTAAACCTCCTGGGATCCCTCTGGCAACGCCATCTTCAGTAAGCTGGTTGGCTAATGGCAGCCGGATGCTTATTTTTAATATTGATATTTTTAGACGTTTCTGTGAAAAAACAAAGGGGTTACCCTCCGCGAAAAGGTGATGGCACTATGGAGTGTTCAATTCATAAATGAGAATTTTCTGCGCCGGGAAGGCCGCACGAAAGATTGCAACACGGCCTTCTGCGGGTGCGGACGCAGCCGGAAACTTGCGGAGAACGTCGCCCTGGGCTGGAGCCATCTATGGATGCACATTGAGGGGGATCGATCCATACCTGCTTTAAGCGCTGATCACAATAAAGATTTACGGTTAACAAACAATGAACCTAAAGGACAAACTGAATAACCGTGAACTAATGAAGGGGTTGCTTCTGGCCCAGCTCATTATTCTGTTTCATGTGCTCATTATCGCCGTACTTGGAATAACGGTCCTGCTTCTGGGAGGACTTGCGCGAAACCTGGTATGGATAATTCTCGGTGTTGTTGTCATCATCTTGATCGTCACGTATATCATTTATCGCCGTGCCAAGACCCAGGGCAGCGATTTGCTGCGTGACCTCGATCAATCCGGGACGATGCGTGATCGACCCCTTGAAATCAATTTTATGGGAGGATTGATGTCCTTTAGGGTCGGCGTCCCGAATTCGCCCCCGGCGTTGGAAAATAGACAGACCGGACCGGTTCCGCAACTGGTAGACGCGGATACGATTCGCAAACGGGAATTGGCCGATCTGGCCCAATTATTGGCCGAGGATATGATTTCAATCGAAGAGTACACCAGTGCCAAACATAAGATCCTGTCTACCAACTAAGCCGCCCTCATGACCCATTAGCATGCCTTTTTCTTGCGTGAATTCATAAAATATACGGGGTAGGACTGCCTGACAAAAGTCGCTTGGAAAGGAATGAGCGGATGTTGCTCGAGAATTTGGCATATACCGAAGTTGAGGATTACCTGGAAAGCAAGGATATCATCCTTGTTCCCATTGGCGCGGTTGAACAACACAGTGCGTATGGTCTGATTGGTACCGACTTCATCGTCGCCGAGTCAATCGCCCGTACGGCCGGTGATCGGCTCGATATTCTGGTTGCGCCGACTGTCTCTTACGCTGTTTCCCCGCATCACATGGCCTTCAAAGGTACCATAGCCCTGAGCCCGTCGACGCTGATAACGGTTGTCGAAGACATCGTGAAGTCTCTTGTCGCTCACGGGTTCCGAAGGGTGCTTTTCATCAACGGGCACGGCGGCAACATTGTGCCGCTTCAGACCGCATTCCAGCAGCTCAAAGACCAGAATGTCACTGGTTATTTTGACGTGATTTCCTGGTATATGGATTCAGAGGTGAAACGACTCTGTAAGGAAGCCTTTGGTGATGATGAGGGACTGCATGCCACCCCGAGTGAGGTTTCGATTACCAAACACCTTCGGCCGTCGGTATTTTCCGGGAAAGCCGTGGGTGAAAAAGTGGTCGAGAAGCCGACGTACTATTGGCCATTGTCAGCGACTGAGATGAAGCGCGTATTTCCCGATGGCCGCATGCAATCGGCCCCCTGGTTGGCGACGAGGGAACTTGGTGAAAAAATAGCCGCCAAAGCAGCCAGGGTGTTGGAACAAAAGATCAAGACAATCATGGAATTGACGATACTCTCGCTTCTTTTTTGCCTCATCTGATTCAACGTGTATCCTTACAGATACCAGGCCAGTATTTCAGGGCACTGCTTTGCGAGGACCCCGCCCGTTTGCTATCCGTCAGCCCCATGACGGACCGCCGGATCGAGAAAATGGCCGTATGCGACGTGGCTGAATGGTAATAATATATTGCGGTCTTCTCCGATCAGCTCGCCCTTGTCGCCGTTCCGACTTTGACGCGAATCATGACTGATCTTTGAGCTTGTCCACCGTTTTCAGGTCACAGACATCGAAGCTTTGTCCGCAACCACCACAAATCATTTCACACTCATCGACCTGGCGGCTTCTTCGGCGCTTTAACGGGTAGCGGCAATCAGGGCATTTGAGATTCTCTTCGGATGGGTTGGTTTTTGATGGTTCCGTCATGGTGGTGGACTCCCTTTCTTTATTTCTGATTGATCGTAATGTTCAATATAATATAGAGTGGCGCCGACCGGGGCAAATGACAACAGCAGGATATTCAATCCTGGGACCAGAAACAACAAACCGAATCCGAGGTGGAAAGGCAGTGTTTTAAGTAAAAATTTAATTCGGACAGAAAAGGGCGTCAGTCGCCGGGCGGGAACCAGGTCGGTGTTATCCCATGATAGAAAAATAGCCGCAATGGCCGAAGCCAGTAGCGTCAATAGAGGTCCTAAGGGTGTCAACCAGCTCAATACCATAAGCACCAAGGTAATCAGCACCGGTACGGTTGTCCGGGGAATTTCTTGGCGTATCAGGAAAAAAAACTGTTGCAACAGCGGTAACTGCGCTTGTTCCCTCTGTCCTCCAGACACGATCTGTTCGGTAATTCGGGACATGGCATCCATAATGATCACTGCAAACAGCAGCTGGGATACCAGATAGGAAAGGATGACGCAGACACCTGCTAAGAGCAAGGACATCAGCCAGGAAACAGCATGCCAAAGCCACACGAGCCAAACGTTCTCGGGCTTAATCCAGATAAGGTTAAGAATGTCCTGGTGATAATAAAGAATTATGCCGGCTGTCAGTGTGGTCAATAAAATGACCACAACAAAGCGAATCAACCCGAGCAATAGGAGCTTCGGACGCTTAAATGCAAACAGCATTCCGCGCAGATTGTAGGTAACACCTCTGACGAAAGAGACCATATTTTCCTTTTTTCTCTGTCGCTTATCTTGTTTACTTTCTTCTCAATACACCCTTTATACTCTAACGGCATGTGAATTCAATCCCAACCCGAAAATTTCATGCAAATTTTTCAGGGAGTGGTTCAATTGGTCGACTCCCAGGTGTTATTGAATCTTATGGTTCTTTCAGCTTTTGGGCTTGGTCTATCGTCAAAAACCTAAATTGAGGGTTTAAAATTTTATACCGTTTTCACAAATAAACGACGACATGCGGAAGGGAGGCATAAGTGGTTGTAGAAAAAAACGTTCGCATAACGGAACGTTTTTTTCTACAACCACTATAACAGAAGGCAAGGGCGCTCAAGGAATCCGAGCGAGAATTAAGTGTTGCTGCTCGAATTAAAATGTTTTATGTTGATTTGCACGGACTGCTACGTTCAACCCAACAGGCATGTATATTCAGGGGGAGGTCGCGATGAAAGTAAAAATCGACTATGATTTGTGCATGGGGGACCGAAACTGTAACAAATTGTGCCCAGAAGTCTTTCAGTACGATGAGGATCAACTGATCTCAACGGTACTCGTAGACGAGGTGCCGGCGCATCTTGAAGATGTCGTCAGACAGGCTGCCATGGAATGTGCGCCCGAAGCGATTGTTGTTGAAGAATAGATCGTCTTAAGTCAGATTTATGCGTTGGCCAAAACGTGATGATTATCCTCTTTCAAGAAAGTTATGAAGTGGTTTCGAAACCTTAGATCACGCTCAAGGTCAAGGCGTGGGCCGAAGAAAAAACGCAGCATACATGGTGGTATGTGAGTATTTTGAGGCGGATTGGGTGTCAGATAAGGTTTTGCAACCACTTCATGAGATCTTTTCAGCATGATGGAAAATCCGGGATGGGTGGTTGAACTGACCGGAACTGTCCACGCCCCAAGTGTTACGATAGTGGAGTGAATCGCGACGGATTCGCGGGTGTTGTTCGTTATGAATGCAGAGACAATCAAGATTCTTGCTGAAGGCGTCAAAGAATATTTCAGCCAATACGAACTCGAAGACCTTTGCCGTCGGCTCGACATCAGTATCGAGTACTCTGGTACCAGTCCCAACTTGCGTCGGCTTGCCGGCGATGTGCTTGCAGCCCCCCATGTTGAGCCGAACAAACACTTTCTAAAGGCCGTGCTCGGCGAGTTGATAAAAAGGTGCCATGAGCAGGTCCAGAACGCAACCCGAGAAGACAATTTGTATCACCAACAAATGAGTTTACAGCTCGGGCAACTCAGTCAGGCGTTGAAACAGAACCAATCGGCCGGGTCAACGCCTCCGAAAGATACCCCGATACACAGTGTTTCACACCGATCAAGTATGGTAGCGTTTTTTGACCAAGCTCAAACAGGTGTAACAATAGCGGACCCCGATCTTGGCGTCGGCACACTGGACTGCCTGAGAACGGTGGAACACCCTATTCGGCTGCTGACAACAGATCCGTCTGAGGGATTCGATCGGAATTTTAGCCGAGCGTTAAAGTTTTTCCATGAACGGGGAAAGAAGATTGAACTGAGACTAAATAAGGGTATCCACAACTGCATCGTTCTCTTCAATAAGCGTTGTTGGCTGTTTCCCTGCCCGATAAAAGAGGTTGCCGAATCCAGGCTGAAAATGATCGAAATCATCGACTGCCGTGAGGCCATTGCCGACATTGTCGAGCTCAACTGGCGGCAGGCAGAATTGCTGATTATCGCTTGAACAGTTTGCCAGCATGGTACATGCGAAACCAGCCCGAAGATATCAGATTCGGGCAAACAGGAACTTCCGTAACCGGCCTTGTTCTTGGCATTCGGAAGATTTTAATTCAGGTAGATTCGTCACGTTATGATAACGATGCCGGATGTTTCCTGAACCATCTCTCGCACTCTGTTCAGAATGATTCTGGCCGGCTCGGTTGCGGAATCAACGGTTCCGTTGGTTCTATAGCACGATCGGAGCAACGCATCGTTTCCCGACCACAGGTCAAAATCGTTTAGTACAAACGTTGCCACTGATTCGTAAAATTCGTTGAATTCTTCACCATCCAGTGTCGAAAGTACTTCCTGGTGTTTGGCGGACAGATCGGACATGAGCAGTTCCGCTGCTTCGTCTATTGTTGTCGGCGTGTTGTACCACCGTGTTTTATCGTACATGGCCTTCAAACGCCTTTCTATTGATAGTGTCTTTAGCGCTTCGGTGCGAGCAGGTGCTGGCGGGTTCGGTTTCTTGCGCCAGCGGCCACCATATGTCTCTACATGGCATTTGGGTTTATACAAGTTGCGTGCTCGTCCCATGAGATCATCACACCTGTTGTCGGTTTCCCACGAGCCCGCCAAAGTGGGTTCGTGAGGATGTCGTTTTTTAAGCAAGTCACATGCAAGCGGATCACATCTTCAGGATAGGCACGAATCCACTGCCGCTCAAGGCTTGAAGAGTAATTTATAAAGATGCACTTACTGAATGTTTTATACCGCTTTTCAAAAATAAATTCCGCAATACGGAAGGTTGGTATAAGTGGTTGTAGAAAAAAACGTTCGCATAACGGAACGTTTTTTTGACAACCACTATAACAATTTCGTCAGAATGATCGATTTAACCGTCCGTAACCTGACATTAATGTGTTTTTTTGACCACCGGTATGACTAAGGGTGAAATCTGTGGATAGGGCCAGGCGTTAGCAGGGATTGACGATTTCGAGCGTTGTGATTAATCTGTCCCAGAAGACGACAGGCTTGACTGCAAGATCCCACCTGAACGGTCATATTTCAATGCTGCTATAGCGGAGCGGCAATTTCAAAGAAAACCAGACGCCGACTGACGTAGGAAGGTATCCAATGGAAGATGCGAAAACACCGCGTATGACAACCTTTGGCAAGCGGGTCGTCTTGGCCCTGCTGGCATTCTTTCTCATATGGCCACTGACATTGGGAGCCATCTGGTTGATCTATCGGGGTTACACCATGATCGACCAAACAATGTTCCCGCTCCCGGATGCTGATTTAATTGAACTAACCGGTAAGACACCCCCGGATGCTGCGGATGCTCAAAAAGGTGCTGTGCTTTCTGCCGCACTGAGAAATCGCCTATCCCAGGAAATGCGCTCAACCTTCGGGTGGTCTGTCAACGATCTCTGGATTTCACCAACCCGCTGGTTGGACAACCGTGCCAATCGCCAACGGGGAACCATCTTCGCAACGCGGATGCTTCTGACCTTTTACTCTACCCACCTTTCCAAATACGGTGCCGTGGATGCTGAAAATGAGCAACTTAAAGAAGCCAGGGAAAAACGGCTGGCTTTCACAGAGGACAGTTGGTGGTTTCCATCCACAGAGAAGGAATACCGCACAGGAATCAAACTCCTAAAGCAGTACGAGGCCGATTTACTTAACGGCACGGCGATATTCAACATGCGCACGGATGACATGTACGACCTCCTGGATTTTATCACGGGCCCACAACTGCTCGATCAACCCTTGGGGCTGCTGGTTCAAAGCAATTCCGAGGTGCAATATTCAGATCTGGACGACCGGATCTATTACACCCAGGGGGTCATCCTGGTGCTGCGAGATTTACTTAAAACACTGTTTGCGCTCTACCCTGATATCGAGGCAAAGGGCGGGTCAGATAACATTCGGGTTGCCCTGAGGGAAATAGATCAAATCTGCACTTTCGATCCGGTGGTCGTTTTGAGAGGCGACCACGATTCCGTCATGGCCGATCACCGCGGCAAGATGGCACGCTATTTAATTTCAGTTAGAGAGCGACTGAACGATGTGGCCCAATCAATCCGCCGCTGATGTCATCCAAACCCGTTTTCTCACTCAGTTATGAGATGTTACCGCTAATAAATTTTAACTCGGCGTATATTTTCACAAATTCTTCCGGAGTCACCGGCTCCCATGGGACGGTCGGCATAAATTTAAGGGAGGATTGTACATCCGGTGCGAATACTTTTCCGGCCTGAATATCCGGTTTTCGCAGGATGAATTTAAACTCTGGACTCAGGTTCAGCAGGATATCGAGCGAATCACTCTCCTCCAGAAGTTCTACGACAAGAAAGTTTTGAACCAGACTTCCGCCTTTCAGCCAGCGTTTTCCTGTTCGTCCGGTAAAGATTTCTATATACGCTTTTTCTAATTTCACAGCTGCGCCGTCTGCTGTAATAAGTAAACCTTCCTCAACGCGATATTGGCCGTCTTCAAATGGAATCCAATCGTTGTCTAAATTCACATCCCCTCCACATGCATATATTCCAAAAATGCAATTCGTACCCCGCCGACTCTACAAGGCACGTTTGGTCAGTAAGATCAGAAGCAGTTTTCTCAATGGATCAACCAGAGCCTTGGGCAGCAAAGCCGTCTAAAAGAAAGACAGAAACAGAAAGTGATTTCTCTTTATGATCCGGGCTTTCAATATACCTGATTTAATGTTTTGAAACCGCTTCAAGAAAATTTTTAAAAAATCCCATACGCAAGCTCTCATTGTCGGGCCTGTAAACAGCAACAGCTTTCAGTCGCCGCCCTTTGACCTGTCCGCCCAAAATCTAATACGCGAAACCGCAATACACAAGTACAGACCCTTTTTTCCTATACCGGGGGGACGACTCCGCGACAATTGCTTAAAATAGACTAAATTCACTGCAAGATAAGCCGCTATTGTCAATACCTGATTGATGACTACAATATACTTGAGAGTTCAAATGAGCGTTAGTTTCTTATACTGAATGGCAGGTACCTTTTATTTGGGTAAAGCCGCTTCATCGCCGCACTGTGAGGGGGAAACATTTCTAATCGATTTGTTGGCGTATAAGATATCGAAAGGGAGGACATCGTGAGGGCGACAGTGGAGACGATAACCAAAGAAGAGCTGTCAAAAGCTCTGGGCAATGACCGTCCGGTGTTGATTGATCTACGTTTGAACTGGGCTGCCGGCAGTCTTAAGATCAAAACAGCCGTACATGAAGAGGCGGAAGATGTGGACAACTGGGCATCAAGGTACGATAGCGATCAAATGATTGTTCTTTACTGCTCCACTCCGGCGGAGAAAACGAGTCGAGCAACCGCCCAAAAACTTTTGCAGAAAGGTTTTTCGCGAGTGAAAGTCCTTCGCGGCGGTTGGGTGATGTGGCAGACCTCTGACTTGCCGGTCCAGAGAAAGGATAAGGCGCCCACCCCCAAGGGAATCATCAGAGAGGTCCTATCGGATTGAGAGCAGATTTGTTGCCAGGAATACACATTATGCCAACTGACGATATTCATTAAAACGATCTACTAAATAAAAATTAGATCATGTTAGCAGGTCGTGCACGCTTTGTCTTCATCCGAATCGCGGCAGCAAGAAGGGTGAATATCAATTTTATTCTTTAGATAGGCGACCATGGCTTGGTGCACGGTCTCTTTTAGTATCGGATCCTTTATGGTGAGCAGCCATGATCGTCGTCTTTCGATAAATACCCATAGTAGGCCGCATGCCGTCAGGCCGCCAAAGAAGATAATCTGCAAAGCGACTTCTAATTTGACCGGTATCATAAGCGACATCAACAGGATGGCGGATACAGCCGACCACATATGCGTTCTAACAGCACTCGATATGTCGTCCTGCCGTTTGATCGACCATAAGTAAAAGGCACCAATTTTCTCATTCCAATAGGCTTTATCGCGGTTCCGGGTTTTCATCGTCATCCCCCCTTCTCCACATGAGGTTAGCTTGTAATTATATCTTAACCATGTCTCCAAATAGAGTCAAATGAGAGATCGCCGCAGTCTCCCCTCATTGCTTATTTCGGGGTCAGAGGAAGAGAAGCCGATATCTAAAAATATAGAATAATTACAACAAGTAAATGTATGCACGCCAAAAAGAATTTAAATGGATTCTAAGCGCCTGGGCTTGAAGTGAGGTAGCAACTGTGTTAGATAACCACCAAGTCAAATCAAGAACGGATTATAATCTATGGCGCGCGTCAAGCTGCTCTTGCCAAAAGAGTTCTTATATACTGTCGATATCCGGGTACGGATCAGTGACATAAATTACGGAAACCACCTCGGCAACGACGCTGTCCTGTCCTTGGTCCACGAAGCCCGATTGCAGTGCCTCAAGGCGCATGGTTTTTCCGAAATGGACATTGGGGGGCGCGGGCTGATGCTCACCGATGCGGTCATCGTATACAAATCCCAGGGGTTTCACGGGGATGTGTTAACGGTCCGCGTTGCAGTGGCGGACTTCAACAAGTACGGTTGTGACATCTTTTACAAAATTGATCATCAAAGGAGCGGCCGGGAAATCGCCCGGGCCAAAACCGGTATCGTGTTCTTCGATTACTCCAAGCAAAAGATCTGCCGAGTTCCGGAAGTATTTACAGCCGTATTTAAACCAAATTCCAAGCGGAAGGAGGAAACACATGACCATTAAGGTTACCTGGTACAGCCATGCCTGCTTTCTTATCGATACCGGTGCCGGTAAGCTTTTGACCGATCCTTTTCTGACCGGCAACCCTTTAGCGCGTGTAGCCCCCGAAGATGTTGAGGCGGATTACATTCTCGTGTCCCATGGTCACGGCGACCATGTTGGTGACACTGTAGCGATTGCCAAACGTACCGGGGCTACTGTAATTGCCAATTTTGAAATCCAGAACTGGCTCGTGGGGCAGGGGGTTGAAAATTCGCATCCTCAACATATTGGCGGTGGTTTCGACTATCCATGGGGGCGCGTCAAACTGACCTCGGCCCAACATGGCTCGGCCCTGCCCGACGGGAGTTACGGCGGCAATCCGTGTGGGTTTCTTTTCTACATTCAGGGAAAAAAGATCTATCATGCCTGTGACACTGGTCTTTTCTACGATATGAAACTTATCGGAGAAGAAGGAATCGATCTGGCCATTCTGCCCATCGGTGACAACTTCACGATGGGCCCCACCGACGCCTTGAGGGCCGTTAAATTAATCGAACCGGCCCGGGTGGTGCCGATCCATTACGACACTTTCGAGATCATCAAACAAGACCCCGACCAATGGGCTGAAAAGGTGCGGGGAGAGACGCAAGCCATCGTGACGGTAATGAAGCCCGGGGACACGATTGAGCTCTGATTGCGCAGAGAGAATGGATTACCCGTTATAGCATTTACGGCGGCAGGAATGGCGGTTAGCGGCGGCTGTGTCAGCCGTCGCTAACTACACGATAACGGCTGCTTCATTGACATAACACCCCGCGTGATTACCCTCCTTGTAATACCCCGCGCATCGGATACGTGAACGTAATATTATTGCTATCAATTTCAAACCCTTGAACGACAACAACCGGACGCCGCATCTTCTTTCCGTTTATTCACTTCCGATTCGCCTCTCATCCTGGATAACCTGTTCCGGAAAAGTTGCCGAAGATGATTTGGAGGGTTGAAATAACAGGAGACATCCGCCATGGATTTGACGGCTGAACACCGGCGCCTCGATGAGCATCGGCGCCGACGCGCAAACTGGAAAAAATGGGGGCCTTATCTCAGTGAAAGAGCCTGGGGCACAGTCCGGGAAGACTACAGCCCAGACGGCAGCGCCTGGGAATATTTCCCCCATGCGCATGCACAGGGCAGGGCTTATCGTTGGGGAGAAGACGGCCTGGCCGGGATTTCCGACCGGCACCAGTACCTCTGCTTTGCCCTGGCGCTCTGGAACGCAAGGGATCCGATCCTCAAGGAGCGCTTGTACGGCCTGACCGGCACCGAAGGCAATCACGGCGAAGACGTCAAGGAATACTATTTCTACCTGGACAACACTCCCACCCACAGCTACATGAAAATGCTTTACAGGTACCCTCAAGCGGAATTTCCGTATACGGACCTGGTTCAAGAAAACCGGCGCCGCGGTTATCTCGATCTTGAGTACGAGCTTTTGGATACGGGAGTTTTTGAAGAAAACCGCTTTTTCGATGTAGAAGTCGAATACGCCAAGTTCGGGCAGGAAGACATCCTTATTCATATCACCGTAACCAATCCTGGGCCGGAATCCGCCGTCTGCCATGTGTTGCCGACGTTGTGGTTCCGGAACACATGGAGTTGGGGTTACGACGCCGGACCCATGGGGGATGTGCCCGAAAAGCCGGTTCTCAAGAAGATCGAAGGACCGGCGGCGGTCTCTACGATTGAAGCTGTCCATCCCGCCATCGAATCCTACCTTTTATATGTTGATGAGGCCCCCCGGCTGTTGTTCACCGAAAACGAAACCAACACCGAAAGACTCTACCGAAGGCCCAATGGTTCGCCCTATGTCAAAGACGCTTTCCACCGCTTCCTGATCACAGGCGAAGCCGGAGCGGTCAATCCGGCCTTGTCCGGGACCAAGGCTGCCGCCCATTATGCGGTCGATCTGCGGCCGGGAGAAGTTCGGAGTTTTCGACTCCGGTTGACTGCCAACCCGCAACCCCTGCCTTTTGAAGACTTCGATGAAACGGTTGAGCGTTGCCGGCAGGAGGCTGACGAATTTTACGCAACTGTCCAAAAGACAGGGTTGAGCCACGAGGAAAAACGTATTCAACGCCAGGCCCTGGCCGGGATGCTCTGGTCGAAACAGTTCTACTACTACGATGTCGAGCAGTGGCTGCGCGTTGATCCGGCGGGGCCGGTCGTCGACCACCACCGCCGTCGACGCAATATTCAATGGGACCACCTCAACAACTTCGATATTATCTCCATGCCGGACAAGTGGGAGTACCCCTGGTATGCCAGCTGGGATCTCGCGTTTCACTGCATCCCCCTGGCATTGATGGATACTGATCTGGCCAAAAGACAGCTGGCGCTGATGGCCCGCGAATGGTACATGCACCCCAATGGTCAGCTGCCGGCCTATGAATGGAGTTTCGGCGACGTCAATCCGCCTGTTCACGCCTGGGCGGCCTGGCGCGTATACAAGATCGAGGCCAAACAGAGGGGCACGGCCGACCGTCGTTTTCTGGAAAGCATATTTCACAAACTGCTGCTCAATTTTACCTGGTGGGTCAACAAGAAAGACGAGGAGGGCAAGAACGTTTTCCAGGGAGGGTTCCTCGGGCTTGATAATATTAGTGTTTTCGACCGCAGTAAACCGCTACCGACAGGTGGTCATCTGGATCAGTCCGACGGCACATCCTGGATGGGATTCTACTGCCTGGAAATGCTGAAAATCGCCCTTGGAATTGGCTCGGGAGGATCCGGTTTACCAGGACACAGCCTCCAAGTTCTTCGAGCATTTCCTGCGGATCGCCAATGCCATGACGGGCAACTACCGGCACGGCTTAAGCCTCTGGAACGAAGAAGACGGTTTTTTCTACGATGCGCTGCACCTGCCCGATGGCCAGGTCATTCCCTTGAAAGTCCGCTCCCTGGTCGGTCTTATGCCGCTTTTAGCGGTGGAAACTTTGGAGCACGATCTTGTGGAGAGTCAACCTGTCTTCAAACGCCGGATGAACTGGTTTTTTAAAAACCGCAGCTATCTGAGAGACGGGGGCCATGTCGCTTGCGTTCAGGCACCGGGTGCCCACGCGCGGCGACTTCTTTCGATCGTCAACCGCGATCATTTGGTACGGTTGCTCAAACCCATGCTCGATGAAAATGAGTTTTTGTCCGAATTCGGTATCCGTTCCCTCTCAAAGATCCACAAGGACCAACCCTATAGCTTTCGCGTCGATGGTCAAGATCATACCATCAGCTATCAGCCGGCCGAATCGCAAAGTGGCCTTTTTGGCGGCAATTCCAACTGGCGCGGACCGGTGTGGTTTCCCATCAATTACCTGCTCATAGAGGCTCTGCAGCGGTTCAACCACTACTACGGCGATACACTCAAGGTCGAGTGTCCCACCGGTTCGGGGCGGTTGATGACACTCGGCGAAGTGGCCGCAGATCTGTCGCGACGTCTTATCCGTTTGTTTTTGCGTAACGGTGACGGTTTGCGACCGATTTATGGCGGGTCAGAGGCCTTTCAGCAAGATCCCCATTGGAAAGATCTGATTCTTTTCAATGAGTATTTTCACGGCGACAACGGTGCCGGTCTGGGTGCCAGCCACCAGACCGGCTGGACCGGCCTGGTGGCAAAGCTGATACAGCAGTCTGGAGGATGAAGATATGCGAACAAATGCAAAACGAAACTTACCAGGGGTGGTTATGCCCGAATGCCCGATCGATAAAAGCCTAAAAGGCCAGAAGGCTCTCGTGACCGGTGCCAACTCCGGCATTGGTGAGGCCGTTGCCCTTGCGCTCGGTTCGGCCGGCGCGGATGTCGTCGTCAACTACCTGCGCGGCACCGCCGAGGCCGAACGCGTGGCGGCTAGGATTCAAAGTTGCGGCAGCCGCGCCCATGTTCAGCAGGCGGATGTGTCCAGCGAAGAACAAGTGCAGGAAATGTTTCAGCGAATGCTTGATGACTTTGGCACGATCGATATTCTGGTCAACAATGCGGGTTTGCAGCAGGACAGTCCCTTCGAGGAAATGACCCTCGCACAGTGGAACCGGGTGATCGATGTCAATTTGACCGGTCAGTTTTTATGCGCTCGGGAGGCGGTGCGAGAGTTTAAACGCCGGGGCGTAGTAAAGAAAACCTCCTGTTCGGCCGGCAAGATTATTTGCATCAGCTCCGTGCACGAGATCATACCGTGGGCCGGGCACGTGAACTATGCGGCATCCAAGGGCGGGGTCATGCTGATGATGAAGAGTATTGCCCAGGAGGTTGCACCCTATCGAATCCGGGTCAACAGCATCGCCCCGGGGGCCATCCGCACCCCGATAAATACGGCGGCATGGGAAAAGCCGCAAGCCTATGCGGCCCTGATGGAACTGGTTCCTTATAAACGGATCGGTGAACCGGAGGACATTGCACGGGCCGCCGTATGGCTTGCTTCGGACTATTCCGATTACATCACCGGTACCAGCCTCATCGTCGATGGTGGGATGACCCTTTACCCCGGATTTGCTGAAGGAGGTTAAATTGCCCCTAAAGAAAAATGGCAGAACCCCGATAGAGGTCCTGCCATTTTTCTAAGGGCTGATATTAGTGTTTTTAAGATAGACACAGACATAACTTCACACAGCTGATCAGGGGGTAAAATGAAGATTTTCATCGGCAACTTATCCTATAATGTCACCGATGGAGACTTGCGCAACGCTTTCGAGGCGTTCGGGCTGGTCGCGTCGGCGACTGTTATCAAGGATGAACAAAGTGGTCGATCAAAAGGCTTTGGCTGCGTGGAAATGCCTGAGCAAGCTGAGGCTCGGTCCGCAATTGCCGCTTTAAATGGCCAGGCTTTTAAAGGGAGGACGATTACCGTTAATGAAGCTCGGCCTGACACTGACGATCGGCGCGGTAAAGATAGAGGCGGCGCGGACGATAGACGCGGAAAAGGGCGTTACTGACGAGGCCTCATTCTTTGCTTACACCATTAGAATATTTGGGCTTGCAACGATCAAGAATCACGCAAGAAACGTCAACCTTCAAATATTCCCAATATTGGTCAAATATAACCATTGGCCATATATGACCAATTGCGCTGACCGTCTCTACCCTGCCTATCTTCGTCTTCTTAATTATATTTATCAATTAAATCAGCATGATGTTGTTATAAAACCGAACGCAGGAAATTCGGCATGAACTTTGAGTGCTTTGAGTTCGAAGTTCGTTAATATTTCGGACGTTTCGACTAAGACGAATAAGCAGCCGGCGCCCGTAATTACGGAATAAACTCAAAAATCGACTTTGGGGGGAGGCATCATGCGAGAAACATCCGTACCCAAGGATATTGGCCAGTTGCTGGCTGAGGCTGATGAGCTTATCAAACAAATTAATGCCGATGCCATCAAAGACATGCAAGAAGATCATCGTATCCAGTTTGAAAAGCACGCGCAAAGCTTGAAAAGGCTCAGGTCTGAGGTTCAGGAAAATATAGATAAGCAAGGAACCCCAGAGAACGGCTCATACAGCGAGGGAATGCACGAGGCGATCGACGATATTGTGAAGGCCATGAAAAACCTGGGAAGCTATTTTTCATGATGTTCGCGAATCGTATTGGGGAGAAAATGGCGGGATGCTTCGGTAACTGAATCTACGTTGCCGGGAACGGCAACTGGGAAATATACATCAAAGTTGAAATTACACCTTGCATTTTTAGTAGAAGCGCCGATCCGGCCGAGAGTACTCGGCCGTCAAAGTCATCAAGCACGAAGGAGCGGGCATATGTCGAAAAGCGGAGAAAACAACCCACAGGAAAATTTTATGGATCGGCTAAGAGCCCTATTCGGTCAAAAGAAGTCACCTGATAAAAATGCCTTGCCTCCCAAAGCACACTTCAGCATCTGGTATATTCTGATTGCTTTTATGGCATTATCTTACATGCAACAATACTTTTTTTCCGGTAAAGTGGAGACGATCCCTTACAGCCAGTTTAAACAATATGTCGCCCAAGGCGACGTTGTTAAATTGACCATCGGTCCTGAATCTATTAGCGGAATGCTTAAAGGAGAACCGGGGCAGAAGTTCACCACGGTTCGCGTGAATGATCCCGGTCTGGTGAAAGAGCTGGATGAAAACAAAATTAACTATTCGGGATACTTCGAGAGTCAATTCTTGAGCATGATTCTATCCTGGGTTATCCCCATTGGCATCTTTTTCCTGATCTGGCGCTTCGCGATGAAGAAGATGGGACCGGGGATGGGAGTCATGTCGTTCAGCAAGAGCAAAGCCAAGATCTTCGCCGAAAGTGAAACGAAGGTCACCTTCGCCGATGCAGCCGGCATCGATGAGGCCAAGGAAGAGCTCCAGGAGGTCGTTGAATTTTTGAGCAATCCGGGGAAATTCCAGAAACTGGGGGGCAGGATTCCCAAAGGGGTGCTTTTGGTCGGCCCGCCGGGTACCGGCAAAACTCTTCTGGCCAGGGCTGTGGCCGGGGAGGCCAAAGTGCCCTTCTTCAGCATCAGCGGGTCCGAGTTTGTAGAGATGTTCGTCGGTGTTGGAGCAGCCCGCGTTCGCGATCTTTTCGCTCAGGCCGCTTCCCAAGCCCCCTGCATCATCTTTATCGATGAACTGGACGCGCTGGGGAAGGCCCGGGGAATGAATGTCATGGGTGGGCATGATGAACGCGAGCAGACTCTGAATCAGCTCCTGGTGGAGATGGATGGGTTCGAGACAAATAAAGGGGTCATCATCATGGCCGCCACCAATCGGCCGGAAATCCTGGATCCGGCCTTGTTGCGCCCGGGACGGTTTGATCGGCAGGTTCTGGTAGACCGGCCGGATATCAATGGCCGTGAAGCCATTTTGAAAATTCACTCCAAGAATGTGGTGTTAGGTCCCGAAGTCGATCTCCGAAATATCGCCGGCCGCACCCCGGGCTTCGTGGGAGCTGACCTGGCCAACATAATCAATGAAGCCGCGCTGCTGGCTGCGCGAAATAATAAAGAAATGGTGGAGACGGCGGATTTCGACGAGGCGATCGACCGGGTGGTTGCGGGTCTTCAGAAAAAGAACCGGGTGATGAATCCGCAGGAGAAAGAAATTGTTGCCTTTCATGAGTCCGGACATGCGATTGTGGCCGAGTCTGTTGAGCATGCCGACCCGGTGCACAAAATCTCCATTATTCCCCGTGGGATTGCGGCGCTCGGATATACCCAGCAGCAGCCCACGGAGGACCGCTATTTAATGACGCGTTCGGAGCTGCTGGACCGGCTGGCCGTTCTTTTAGGCGGCAGGGTGGCGGAGGAGCTGGTTTTCGAAGAAATCTCCACCGGTGCCCAAAACGACTTGCAGCGGGCTACCGACATTGCCCGGTCCATGGTCACGGAATATGGCATGAGCGATCGTCTGGGACTGGTGAGCTATGAGCGCCCGCGCCAGACGATGTTTCTTCCGGACAGTTTTTCTCCCAGTAAAAATTACAGCGAAGCGAAAGCCGCCCAAATTGACGAAGAGGTCACACGGTTTGTCGAGGAAGCCCATCAGCGCGTGCGTAAAATCCTCTCGGAGCGGCGACCTGTCCTTGATGAGTTGGCCCACCTCCTTTCGCAGAAGGAAAGTGTGCAGGGAGAAGAGCTCAGAAAGATGATGTCCAAATCGAAGCGCGAAAATGTGAATTAATTATCCATGAGGAATTAGAATAATGCATATGTTGAAAAAACCGCGTAAAGATCCAAAACCGCTATACAGAACAGGAAGGTTTTGGATTTTAAGTTTTTCACAGGGGATTTTTGGACATCTATTACAACCCTGATTTTTTTATTCCTCTCTCATTGGTGCGCAACTGTGGTGGTTCTGAACATTAGAAATAGTGCGGGATCCATCGGCTGTGCGCTTTTCGAATCGCCGGTTGGTTTCCCCTTCGAATTTCTACTTTCGGCAACCAATATCATCCTTTTTTTTTCTGCCAGCTTCCCTTCCGATGGAAAAGACATGGCGCTGACGATCAGCCTGCGCTATTGAGCGCCGGTTATATTATCCATCGCATAAGAGGATGGTATGGGGCTATTTTTTCAAAAAGAAATATGTGATATGGATTTATAAGCTATGATCGGAAGGCAGCCGCATGGCCCTATCCATCGTCCAGCACCTGGAACCGACCGAAAAGTGGAGCTACTCCAGCGCAGCACCCCCATGGCGCTCGTCCATGTCAGGGACCGCCAGAAGGTTCTACAGGGCCACGCCTGATTGATTCCGTCAAACAGAGACTTGCCATCCATTGCGCGGGGTGCTGCACTTGCTCGAACCGACCGCGTCTATGGGCTCGCGCCTGCTAGAATGGGCATCTGAGAAAAGTAAAACCAATAGGTGATGGGCCGCGGTATTTTTCTCGCAAATAGTAAAATGATAAAGTGAGATAAGCACATGCAAAAAGCCTCTATGGAAATTATAAATAAGATATTGGGCTCAGTTCGTGAACCGATATTGGTGCTCGATCCTGATTTGACGGTTGTAAAAGCCAATCCGTCCTTTTACCAAACCTTCAACGTCAAACCCGATGCGACCGAGGGAATTTTAATATACGATCTTGGCAACCGGCAATGGGACATCCCCAAGCTTCGAGAATTACTGGAAGACATCCTTCCTCAGAACACAAAATTTCATGACTTCGAGGTGGAACATAACTTTACGACCATCGGCCGAAAGATTATGCATCTGAATGCCAGGCGGATCTACAGAGAGGGTAACCAAACCCAGTTGATCCTGTTGGCCATCGAGGATGTGACTGAGCGTGAAAATTATAAAAGACATCTTGAGGAAATTGTTGAAAAGCGAACGGCCGAACTCAAAGTAGCGAAGGACGAGGCGGAAAAAAGCAAACATCTGGCTGAAACCGCCTTTTATGAAATAAAGAAGTTAAAAGACCAACTTGAAGCTGAGCGCGCCTATCTTCAGGAAGAAATCAAACTGGAATACAACCACGAGAACATCATCGGTCAAAGTAATGCAATGAATTACGTGCTTTTCAAGGTTGAACAAATTGCCGGCATTGATACCAATGTCCTGGTTCTCGGCGAAACCGGAACCGGCAAAGAGCTGGTGGCGCGAGCGATTCACGGCTTGAGCCTGCGTAAGGATCGCGCGTTGGTTAAAATGAATTGTGCTGTCCTGCCTTCCAACATTATCGAGAGCGAGTTGTTCGGCCATGAGAAAGGGGCTTTCACTGGTGCTCATTCCAGAAGGCTGGGGCGATTTGAGATAGCCAACGGTGCAACGCTGTTTTTGGATGAAATTGGCGAACTGCCGTTGGAATTGCAGCCCAAGTTGCTCCAGGTGATAGAGACCGGCGAGTTTGAACGCCTGGGCAGCTCTGAGACGATAAAAGTCGATGTTCGAATTATTGCCGCTACCAATCGCAATCTTGAAGAGGAAGTCAGCAAGGGCCGATTCCGTGACGATCTCTGGTACCGGCTGAATATTTTTCCGATTACCATGCCGCCGCTCAGGGAGCGCCTGGAAGACATATCGCTGCTTGTGAATTTTTACGTCCAAAAAATATCCAAGCGGATGGGAAAGACCATTGAAATCATTCCGGAACGCGTCATGAATGCCCTGCAAAATTATCACTGGCCTGGCAATGTCCGTGAGCTGGAAAATGTCCTTGAGCGGGGGGTTATCAATTCCTCGGGGCCGAAACTGCACTTGGTTGATGAACTCAAGAAACCGTCCAAGGATTTAAGTATAAGCCAAAAAACGCTGGAAACCGTCGAGCGCGACTATATCATCCAGATACTTGAAAAGACCCATTGGAAAGTGAGCGGTAAAAACGGGGCGGCCGAGATCCTTGGGCTCAATCGCAGCACTTTGCGCGCCCGCATGCGAAAGCTTGGTATCCTCAAGCCTAAGTCTGAGAATTCTCTTTTTCATCTGAATCCAATACTCAAGGAGAAAATATACACGCTAATAGCTTTCTATTTACTCGCCTGTTTTTTGTAGCCCGTTTCAAGCCATTCTTTGTCCGTTCTTATACCCTCTCCGAACATCACTCACTTAACATAAAAGCCGGCGGGCTTGAGGTTATATTTAACCATTTATCAATATGTGACCACTATTTCGCATAAATCGGCCCTCTTCCGCCTCCCGTTCGAGTTTGAATACTCAACGACATATCAATATGTTGGATCAAATAAAGTTGCATTTATCCAGTCCGGCACGAATCGTGGATTAGGAATAAATAAATAAACCGCCTAAAACAGTTAGGTAGTGTCCATCCAGGACAAGTAGATGGCACTTAGAATGTCCAATTCATAAATGAGAATTTTCGCTGGAGCAAGTTGATTGCAATTAAGCCTTCAAACAGAACGAAATCCCGTGCTCTGCGGGGCATCCGCCTCGGCGGGATATGCGGCGAGGCGCACTTTACATGCGCCGCAGCCGGAAAACTGCGGATAATCGCGTCGTGGAGACCGGCGGAAAAGATTCATTTATCGATGACACTAGGGTAGCGGAATAATAAACCAGTATCAATCAAATGGAGGAAGGCAAAATGAAAAAGCATTATAGAATATTTTTCGTACTCATGCTCTCTGTTTCCATGTTCGCATTCTTTGGCTGTGCCGGCATGGAAACGACAAGGGTAAAGCAGTTGGAAAGTCAACTGTCGAAAAAAGATGGCGAAATAAAAATGCTCAAGTCGGGTGCCAAGCAGAAGGACGCGGTTATTGAGCAGTATATGGGACAACTGAATGATAAGGACAAAGCGAAACTAGAAGCTGAAATGCGGGCCCAAGAGGCAGAAAATGCAGCGAATAAATCAACTGATTTCTCCCCTGAAACCGCATTGCTGCCACCAGAGGCAAAGCCGAATGAATGCTACGCAAGGGTATTCATACCTCCTGTTTATCAAACGAGAACCGAACAGATGTTGAACCGAAGCGCGGCTGAGAAACTTGAGGTTGTTCCTGCCAAATACGAATGGGTCGAGGAAAAGGTCCTTGTGCAAGAGGCATCCCAACGCCTCGAAGTCATCCCGGCGCAATATGGTTGGGCCGAGGAACGGGTTCTCGTCAAGTCCGCCTCCAGCCGGATGGAGAAAGTCCCGGCACAGTACGAGTGGGTCAGCGAAAACGTTCTTGTTGAGCCCGCCCACACGGTGTGGAAAAAGGGCCGCGGGCCTGTTGAGAAAATCGACAACGCCACAGGCGAGATCATGTGTCTCGTGGAGATCCCAGCCGCTTACAAGACCGTCAAAAAGAATGTTATGACGAGTCCTCCGAAGACCGAGAGCGTGGAAATCCCCGCAGAGTACAAGATGTTGAAAAAGCAGGTCATGGTAAAGGCTCCTGTCACCCAGACAATCGAGATCCCTGCTGTTTACAAAACCGTCAAAATCAGAAAGATGGTTTCCCCTCCGGAAGAGCGGCGTATTTCAATCCCGGAAGAATACCAGACCGTCACCAAGACCGATCTGGTTTCTGAGGGCACGATGGAATGGCGACGGATTCTGTGCGAAACCAACATGTCTCCTGCCGTGATTTCCAAGATTCAAAATGCTTTACTAAAGGCAGGTCACAATCCCGGACCTATCGACGGTGTTCTCGGTTCACAAACCAATTCATCATTGAGGGCCTACCAAAAGGAAAAAGGCCTTGCCGTTGGCGCTCTGACCTATAATACCCTTGAGAGTTTAGGCGTGAGTGCGGGTCAGTGATCCGTCAATCGTGTTAATGTATTAAGCTTATAGGACCCCATGGTGATGTTACAGTCCATGGGGTCTTTTTTCAGTTGGGTATATGAGAGAGTAGCGGGAACAGGGGGACAAACGTTTGCGTCTACCTCGCCACCACGATCATTACCGACCCCCTGATCCGACTGGCAAGCGTTTCCAAGGCATCGGAATGGCTCGGTAACGAATCGATGGCAGGTTCCTGCCTTGGCAGCATGGCGATGAGTTGTTTGAGATATTCGACCTTGAGTGCATAACTCGCATTCTGCAGCAAGACAACCTTACCGCTCGCTTCGTCCCTGATGCCGACCATGGATTTGACCACCCCTACGACCTCGCCTTTCATATTCAACAAAGGCCCGCCGCTGTTGCCGGGCTGGATATACACCGTGGTCTGGTAACTTCTCGAATCAGAACGCAGACCATTCATCCCGTTGATCACACCGTCGGATACTTTCGGTGTGGCGCCTAAGATATCGACGCGTGGAAATCCGATGGTAAACACCGGGCTGCCTATTTTGGTCGGCGAATTGGCCAGCGGTATGGCCGCAGGCAGTTTATTCGAATCGCTAACCTCCAGCAGGGCAATATCGTTGAGTTCGTCTCGAATGACCGGCCACGCTCGTAATTGCTCGCCTAACATGTTTATGAGGACAATTGCGGTGCTGCCCAAAATCACGTGATTGTTCGTTACCGCGAAACCGGGCGCAATGGTCCAGGCTGTGCCGAGGGACGCATCCGCAAACAGCTCTTCCGCTGCCTTGGTGCCTGCCCTGACCGGCGATGACCTGGCGACCACTTCCACTTGACCATGAATGTCCCTGAGCTCCGCAGCTGTTTGCGAAATCCGAAGGGTTTCATGAGAAGGGCCCGGGTCACTTGCTGGCCGCAGTGAACTTCCCAGCTCCTTCGGGCATAAAGGCCGAAAGATCGGCGGAGAAGATGAACAGAAGTACACAAACCAATGCCAACAATCCTTCACCTATCCGTCCAAGATGTTTCGCCATACGCTTATTCCCCTCCTTGTTGCATGTCTCGCGTCTGCTCGGTGGGTCGAAGTCTGTGCATCAATCAGGTTAGGTGGGGCCGGGTCATGAAAAAAGGTGGCATCCTCTGTTTGGTCCTCTCAAAACTGAGGGATAAGGAGTCCCTTTTGGAGGCGGATCAATATAGCAGAATCGCTGTTGTGAGTCAAGGAAGCGGCACCACAATATGTGTGGTGCCAAACTGGATGATGGAGCTGAGGTTTTCGAGGTTCATTAGACCCAATGGCGGTTTTCCCGCTTATATCATCAAATTTTTTCAACAGAGCCAATAAATTACCATAATAACGAGACGTTGAATAGAATATTGACAGTTATACCGCTTTCCAAAAATAAATTCCTAAATACGGGGGGGCGGCATAAGTGGTTGTAGAAAAAACATTCGATTAACGGAACGTTTTTTTGACAAACACTATGAGCAAACAGGACACTTTGTGCGTCTGCTAAATGGAATAAATGCTCTTTACCTGAAACTGCAAAGGTCGTGTTCATATATCGCCATTGGTCAAATGTGACCCTTCCTGCGTGCCGATTGGCAACGTTCTTGTCGGTGTTTTTTGACAATTATCCTTATAAATCAATATGATGTCTACATAAAGATTTGCATGTTATCTCTGGCATGAAGTTTGGATAAGTATAAAACATGAATGAAAGCGCGTATGCAGATGTTTACCTTGAGGAGGCAATGAAATGAAAAAATTAGCACTAATTTTATGGGTAGCCGCTGTTTCGGTTATTGGGCTCATATTTATCCAAAATCAAGCCCTGTATTTTACCGAACAAAGGCTTAGCCTCAACTTGCTCCTGTACGACATATCTTTTCCTCCCCTTTACAACGGTACGATCATCCTGATCTTTTTCTTCAGCGGTGCACTGCTGTCTTACGCCAGTAGATTCACTGGCCCTTTCAAGGCGCGCCACGCGCTAAAAAAGTGCAAGGCCACCGGAGAGGGCTATATAGATAAAATCGGGGAGCTGAAATCCCAGATCGATCAGATGAAAATCCGCGGTACATCCCAAGGTGTCGACCACAAACCATCAGCCTTGAACACGGTGCCAGGCGGTGATCATTCGGCGGCCTGAACCGGGTGGCCAAACTCAGTCTGACTCGCTGTTGTCTTTGGGACGGCTGCCAACCGAAGGTGATGCGTATGCGGTGGCTGGGCGGCGTGTGCGGTGCTGAATCGGGGCATGGCCCGGCGCATGTTAAGCGTGTGTCGTTAAGGCTATGCCCGGCTCCGATCCATAGCGTTATTTAATATTGCCCTATATGTTTTGCCATCGGTTTAGCCGCTATTGAGCAGGAACCCACATGAGGAGTCGCGCCATGAAGGAGATGATTGAAACCATTGCACAGGCTTTGGTGGATCAACCAGATCTTGTATCCGTTACAGAAATTGATGGCGAGCACACGTCGATACTGGAACTCAAAGTCGCCAAGACAGACATTGGTAAGGTTATCGGCAAGCGGGGCCGGACAGCAGGCGCACTGCGGACCATATTAAGCGCTGTTTCGGCCAAGACAAAAAAACGAACCGTGCTCGAAATTATTGACTAACCGAATGAGGTTGGCATTGCAGTGAGGTGACCACGATGATCGACATAAGAATTACCATGACCGTGCTGCCGGAAAAGCAGCTGGAGCTTACACAAACACTTCTCTCCATTATCGGGCTGACGGAAAAGGAAAAGGGTTGCCTGAGCTATGCCGTCTTTTGCGATATCGAGGATAAAAACAGTTTCGTCCTGCTGCAGGAGTGGAAAACCCGTCAAGATCTGGACCGGCATATCAGGTCTCATCGATTCGGCGTATTGTTGGGAACAAAAACCCTTTTAGGGAAACCGCCGAAAATTCAAATTAACACGATTTCCCAATCAGAAGGAATGGAGGCTATTCATGAGGTTAGGAGTAAAAAAATCGCATGAACGTTCTCCTCATTTACCCAAAATTTCCGGATACGTTTTGGTCTTTTTCGTATGCCATACGTTTTATCGGTAAGAAGGCGGCATTCCCCCCGCTTGGCCTGCTCACTGTCGCGGCCATGCTGCCGGAACAATTTCAAAAGCGTCTCGTAGATGTGAACGTGGACCGGCTTACCGATGACGACCTATCCTGGGCCGATATGGCCTTTATCGGGGGAATGGCGGTTCAACGGGCCTCGGCGAAACAAATCATCGGGCGGTGCAAGCAGATCGGATTGAAGGTCATCGCGGGTGGACCGCTATTTAGTGCCGAGCCGGGCGAGTTTGCGGAGGTGGATCATCTCGTCCTGGACGAAGCCGAACTCACCCTGCCGCCTTTTCTTGATGATTTGAAAAATGGTCATCCGAAAAAGATCTACAGGGCATCCGGTTTCTGCGATCTTCATCAAACCCCTTTACCCTCTTGGGATCTGATACCCATGAAGAAATACGCGTCGATGAGCATTCAGTTTTCCAGAGGATGCCCGTTCAACTGCGATTTTTGTAACGTGACGGTTCTCTTCGGTCATCGGGCACGGATGAAAACACCCCAGCAGGTTATCGCGGAACTGGATCCTATTTATGATGCCGGGTGGCGCGGTAATATTTTTTTCGTTGACGACAATTTTATCGGCAATAAGCGATACCTTAAAACACAGTTGCTGCCCGCCCTGATCGAATGGCGAAAAGATAAGAAAGGGTGTGTGTTTTTTACGGAAGCCTCCATCAACCTGGCCGACGATCTTGAGCTCTTGGATATGATGACCAAAGCCGGCTTCGATTGCGTTTTTATCGGCATTGAGTCGCCTGATGAAGGCAGTCTTGCGGAGTGCCAGAAAACTCAGAACAAAAACCGGGACCTTCTTAAAGACGTCAAAACACTTCACCGTGCCGGCTTACAGGTTATGGGCGGTTTTATCGTCGGTTTCGATAGCGACACACCATCAATCTTCCAGCGACAGATCGATTTCATTCAGAATAGTGGAATAGTTACTGCAATGGTTGGAATTCTCCAAGCCGCACCGGGAACACAACTCTTTGAACGACTTCAAATGGAAAACCGGGTGATTCAAACTTTTTCCGGAGACAATGTCGATGGAACGACCAATATCATTCCTAAAATGGGTCTGGACATGCTTTTGGATGGGTATCGATCGATTATGAAACAGATCTATTCACCCCGTAACTTCTACCGTCGGGTCAAGAATTTTCTGAAAGAATTCAAAGCGCCAGACATCACAATACCAATCGATTTTCATCGGTTCCTGGCGTTCTTCCACTCCGGCTTGAGGCTTGGTATATTGGGGAGGGAACGGTTCCAGTTCTGGAACCTATTGCTCTGGACGCTGTTCCGCAAGCCCACGCTACTACCATTAGCGGTCACCCTTGCAATATACGGTCATCACTTCCGCAGAATACGTGAATTATATATTCCATAAGGCAGCCTGTGAATGGCCTCTGGAATGATGCAAACGCTCCATCACGTTTTCGATGTATACGTTCCGGCGAGAATGAGCGCCGTCAGGAGATCCGCAACGGTTTTGGATTGAAGGCATCGATTCACTTCAGTCTCGATTTTTGTATCAACGTTTGTGAAACCGCACAACGTCCGGGAGGTTAACATGAAGAACAGAGAGAAACAGATCCATACGGAGTTTGGTGCGTCCGACGCTCAAGTTAATAAATCATTGCGAGAGTCAGAAACCCGGTACCGGCGACTTTTTGAAACAGCCCGGGATGGAATATTGATCCTCGATGGCGAAACGGGGCAGATAACCGATGTCAATCCATTTATAGAAGAGATGCTGGGCTATTCTCACGAGCACTTCATAGGAAAAAGACTCTATGAAATCGGTCCGTTCAGGGATATCCGGGCAAGCTTAGCCGCTTTTCAGGAACTACAAGATAAAGGCTATGTTCGCTACGAGCATTTACCGCTCGAGGCCAAAGACGGACGCCAAATTGATGTAGAATTTGTCAGCAATGCGTATTGGGTCGACCACAGCCGGGTCATTCAATGCAATATCCGCGACATTACGAGGCGGAAACAGGCAGAGGAAGCTCAATCGAAACTTGAATCCCAATTTCAGCAGGCCCGGAAAATGGAAGCAATCATCACTCTGGCCGGTGGCATCGCCCATCAGTTTAACAATGCCCTGGTTGTGATCACCGGCACTCTTGACCTGCTCGAGATGGATGTATCCGATAAAGAGAACGTTTCATGGTATCTGGATTCTATGAAAAAATCGGCGCTTCGAATGACCCAACTCACACGTCAGTTACTCGCTTATGCCAGGGGAGGAAAATACCAGGTCGAAACGATTTCATTGAGTGATTTCGTTAGAGATACATTGCCGTTGCTCACCTCTGGCCTTAATCCCACCGTCAATATACAGACCGATTTGCCTGATGATGTTCTGAAAGCCAGAGCCGACTTGATTCAGCTGCAGATGGTATTGCTCGCCATAATGTCCAACGCATCAGAGGCCTTGGAAGAGGAGGGATGCATTCGAATTACTTGCAGAAATGAAGAGATAACCCCAAAAAATGCAAAAGACTTCCCCGGATTGATGATTGGATCATACGTATGCCTGACGCTGGAAGATAATGGAAAGGGTATGGACGAAGAAACAAAGCGCAAGATATTCGAACCGTTTTTCACCACCAAATTTCAGGGCCGTGGGCTGGGTATGGCCGCGGCGTATGGCATAGTAAATAACCATGGCGGCCGGATTACTGTTGAGTCACAATTAGACGAGGGGACAATCGTACGGATCTGGATACCTGCCATAACTGAGACGGAGGATAAAGCGGAGAAAACACAAAATATCAGATCGAACAGAGTTACGGGTGCCATTCCGATGATTGTGGGCGAGTAATGATCTCTATCAAACATTTGGGATCTATGGACTATTTAATGAACTGTTGGTAATTATATTTTGGAAAGAAAAAGAAGAATGGATGGGCGGCATGAGTCAAAAAGATAACATCACACAAGAAGAGCAGAAAAAAGGTAGCGGTTATGACATCTGTCATTAAATATTACGAAGGAATCGACTCGGTCGCGGTCATCGGCGACTATCTGCCCCGCCAGTGCGGTATCGCAACCTTCACCACGGACTTGGTTGAAGGCTTATCGGCGGAAGCGCCCGACATTTACAACTGGGCGGTGGCCATGAACGACAAACCCGAGGGATATGCCTATCCTGAAAAAGTGCGTTTTGAAATCAACCAAAACAAATTGAGCGACTACAGCATCGCGTCTCAATTTCTCAATATCAGTCAAACGGATATTGTCTGCGTGCAGCATGAATACGGTCTTTTCGGCGGTCCGGCCGGCAGCCATCTGCTGAAACTGTTGGGTGATCTGCGCATGCCGGTGGTGACGACGTTACACACGGTTTTGAAAGATCCTGCGCCAGAGTATCGTGCCGTCATGTGCAAGCTATCCGATCTGTCTGACAAACTGGTCGTGATGAGCCATAAGGCATCTGACTTCCTCAAAGATATCTATGCCGTGCCCGAGGAGAAAATTGCCTTTGTCCATCACGGCATTCCAGATACGCCTTTTATTGATCCCAGCTACTACAAAGACAAGTTCGGCGTGGAAGGCAAAAAGGTACTACTCACGTTCGGCTTGCTTTCCCCAAATAAGGGCATTGAAAATGTGTTGCAGGCGCTTCCGGCGGTCATCAAAAAACACCCTGATGTGGCCTATATTATCCTGGGCGCGACACATCCGCATATTTTGAAATTGCATGGGGATGCATACCGTATCATGCTGCAGCAGCTCGTGCGTAAACTCGATATCGGCGCGCATGTCATTTTCCAAAATCGTTTTGTTGAACTCACAGAGTTATGTGAGTTTCTCGGCATTGCCGATATCTATGTCACCCCTTATCTTGAAGAAGCCCAGATTACGTCCGGGGCCCTTGCCTATGCCATGGGCACAGGCAAAGCCGTTATTTCAACCCCGTACTGGTATGCCACCGAGATGCTTGCCGAAGGCCGGGGCCGGCTTGTGCCCTTCCGCAATCCGGATGCCATGGCGGAGCAAATCATCGAACTTCTGAACAACGATGTCGAAAGGCACGCCATGCGCAAAAAAGCCTATACATTCAGTCGCGAGGCGGTTTGGAAGGAGGTTTCCCGAAAATACCTGCAGGTTTTCAGTGATGTGCGGCAAAACCGCACCCGGAACCCCCGTCCCCGACATTCCTATGTCGAAAACATCAAGGCCATCACGGATTTCGAGCTCCCAGAGATTAAGCTCGATCACCTGAAAGCCTTTACCGATGATACCGGCATTTTGCAACATGCCAACTATACCATCCCCGATCGCACCCATGGTTACTGCACCGATGATAATGCCAGAGCACTGCTGGTTGCCGCCATGGGTCAAAAATACCTGCCAACAAACGGTTGGGGGCTTAATTATCTCAGCGGTCATTATCTCGGATTCCTTCTGTATGCCTTCAATGAAAAAAATGGGCGCTTTCGCAATTTTATGACCTATTCGCGGCAGTGGTTGGAGGAAATCGGGTCCGAGGATTCGCATGGCAGAGCGCTCTGGTGCCTTGGCAAAGCAGTGGCTTTTCTTGATGATCCCGGGCATCTTGCAATGAGCACGACCCTTTTCAACAAGGCACTTCGAGCAGCAGAGAATTTCCATTCGCCTCGCGCCATCGCTTTTTGTCTGGTGGGCATGGATGCTTACCTGCATAAATTTTCCGGCGACAGTGAAGTGCGCAGGGTCCGAGGAATTCTTGCCGACAGGCTTTTCGATCAGTTTAAAAACAATGCAGCAGACGGTTGGCCCTGGCTTGAGAACGCTCTAAACTATGCCAACGGGAAACTGCCCCATGCTCTGCTGCTGTCAGGCCAGCGGATGCAACGCAACGACATGATCGATATGGGACTCCTGTCCCTCAAGTGGCTGCTTGCCATCCAAACCGAAGACAATCACTTTGTGCCCATCGGCTGCAACGGATGGTATGAACGAGGTGGCCCCAGAGCCCGTTTCGACCAGCAGCCCATTGAAGCCAATGGCATGGTCGAAGCTTGTGTGAAAGCCTTTAAGATCACCCGGGATAAATCATGGTTCGACAACGCGGTCATGTGTTTCAATTGGTATCTCGGACACAATGACCTGAATATGCCGCTCTATGATCCCAAGACCGGCGGCTGTCGCGATGGATTGATGGCCGACGGCATCAACCAGAACGAAGGTGCCGAGTCCTCCCTTGCTTGGCTGCTTTCGCTGATGACATTGCAAAAGCTCTATGCCGACGAGGTTTTAGACCAGCCGTCGTCACCAAAAACCGAATAGGATTAGTCATGCACATTGCCATGCTCTCGCCCATTGCCTGGCGCACGCCGCCACGTCACTACGGCCCTTGGGAGAGTGTGGCGTCACTTTTGACCGAGGGATTGGTATCACGCGGTCATGACGTCACCTTGTTTGCAACCGCGGATTCGCAAACCAGCGGCACACTGCATGCCGTTTGCCCGCGCGGTTATGAAGAAGACCGCTCACTCATACCAAAAGTCTGGGAGTGCCTGCATATTTCAGAACTCTTTGAGCATGCCGATGCATACGACATCATCCACAACCATTTTGATTTCCTGCCTTTGACGTATACCGGCCTGACCACCACCCCGGTCGTGACCACCATTCACGGCTTTTCATCGCCCGGGATTCTGCCGGTTTACAAGAAATACAACGGCAAAGCGTTCTATGTGGCCATCAGCGATGCCGATCGATCGCCGGATCTTGATTATATCAAAACCATCCATCACGGCATCGATATCGAGCAGTTTGATTTTCAGCCTGCCCCGGACGATTACTTGCTTTTTTTCGGGCGTATTCACCAGGACAAAGGGACCCGCGAAGCCCTGGACATCGCCAGGGCCTGCAGTAAGAAGTTGATATTGGCGGGCATCATCCAGGACCAGGCTTACTATGACCAATATGTTGCCTCTCACATAGACAACGACAAGGTGGTTTATCTTGGCAGCGCCGGGCCCGCTGAGCGCAATCGATTGCTCGGAAAGGCCCGCGCGCTATTACACCCCATACAGTTTGATGAGCCTTTCGGCCTGTCCGTTATCGAATCCATGGCCTGCGGTACACCCGTGATCGCCTTTGATAGAGGCAGCATGCCTGAACTTATCGAAAACGGCAAAAGTGGTTTCTTGGTCGACAACGTGGACGAGGCCATTGAGAAGGTTGCCCGTATTAAAGAGATTGACCGCGCCTATTGCCGCCGCCGTGTTGAACGCCATTTCACAATCGATCGCATGATTGATGCCTATGTAAACGTCTATGAAACGATACTTGAAATGCCCTCGTAGCCCGTTTGAAACCCCCTCTTTCGTCCAATTTCTGCGTCAGGTTTTAAATGCTAATCCTCGAAATATTTCATGTATTCAATCGGTTATCATTTTCGCCTTCCTTGAACTCGAACAATATCGAGACTTTTCAAACAAGTCGTAGTAAGCTCAAAAGATTTGAAATGGCACTTGATGACACCCGAAGCAGCATCTTTGGATGATCTTGTAGGACAGACTTTCATGATAACTCACAATCCAATGATTAAACGATTCAAAAATAACCCCGTGCTGACACGAAATGACGTGCCCTATCCCGTAGCGACAGTTCACAATGCGGGCATCGTCAAACACAATGACCGCTACATCATGCTTTTCAGGTCACATTTGCTGAACGGGCGCTCCATCATCGGCAGGGCCGACAGCGAGGACGGTTTTTCCTTCACTGTTCATCCCCGACCTTTTCTTTTGCCTTCAACGGACGGCATATATGCGGAATATGAGGCGTTCGGGGTCGAGGATCTCAGAATTTGCCCGGTTGAGGGAGAATACCTGTTGACCTACAGCGCCTATTCCCGTCACGGCGTGCGGATTGCCCTGGCGCGCACCCGGGATTTTGAAAAAGTGGAACGCATTGCGCTGATCACTCAAGCCGACTTTCGTAATGTGGTCATTTTCCCTGAGAAGTTCGGCGATCGGTATGTCCGTTTGGACCGGCCGCATTCGGAAATTTCACCCTGGTCGATCTGGATTTCCTATTCCCCCGACCTGATTCACTGGGGCGATTCCCGGGTGATTATGAAACCGGTGACCTACCACTGGGATGAAATGAAAATCGGGCCCGGCGCGCCGCCATTTAAAACCGACAAGGGCTGGCTTCATATTTACCATGGCGTTTTTAAGACCATGTCCGGAACAGTGTATCGACTCGGTGCGGCCCTGCATGACCTTGATGATCCGGCGATCATCATCGGCGTTTCCGATCAGTGGATATTGCAGCCCGAGGACCCTTGGGAGGTCAGTGGCTATGTGCCCAATGTTGTCTTTACCTGCGGCGCTGTACCGGAAAACGACGGTACAGTAAAAATTTACTGGGGCGGCGCGGATACGGTCATGTGCGCCGGCACGGCCGTCATTGATGATTTGGTAGCGCTCTGCCTCTCGGTTTCCCGGCCGCCGCTGTAGATGATTCATTGCCGGATGACTGCAGACCGGAAAATCAATGTCGAGGATCGGCTGGAATTGAAGAGCTGGCATGACGACTATCCCGCATATTTCATGAATATTTTTCAGCAGATCTGCGAAAAACATAACAACATTGGTTTTAAGGTTTTTCTACCGGTTAGTTTAGGTGTACATTTTGTACCTCAACGATCGGATAAAAAAATACAAATAAATATTGCCACCCTTCGGGCGAGCCGCATACGCCCATTTGCGGCGTTATCAGGGGCTTGCGGTACCAAAGTACAGCCTCGCCCCGGAATGCCCTCGCTTTGCAGGAACACACTTCTGATTCTATTCGCTAAGGTGAGTGCCTTGCAAATGAACGAATGCGACTCGTGAAACATGCGGAGATAGACTTACGATGCCGTGCTTTAAATATCAATCGACACTAAGGAAACAATGATATGCACCCTAATAAGGGTCCAAAGCTGAAAGTTAAAAGAAAAGCGAATAAGATCGTAGGGGATACTTCACGGGTGATCACCCGGCTTCATCTTCCCGATGAGAGGTATCGCATCCCTAAAATAATCAAGCGGATAATGAGCTTGCCGGACACAGTGGCCGAAAATTTGATTACGCAAGTAATGGTTGACTTTTCCGGAAGGCACGAAGACATCGGGCACGTTTTTGAACGGCATCTGAATGCGGTGAAGGATTATCTTCCACGCGATACAATCCTCAGCGATGTTCAAAGGGCCCTCATCGGAGCCTACTTTACAAAGGAGTACTCTATTGAATCGGCCGCCCTTTTCAACCCTTCCCTCGTCCCCCATCCTGATCAGAGTCATCTGGAAAAAGGCAGCTTGCGCTTTGTCATGAGTCTGCGGGCAACCGGCGAAGGCCATGTTTCGTCAATTGTCTTTCGCAGTGGCGTCCTTGACCGGCACAACACATTCCTTTTCGACCCGATCAGTGATTTTGTGGAAAAGCCGGATCTCCATTTAGACACGGTTTACAAACGCAATCCTTTCCAGCTCAAACTGAAGGAGATGGGGGCCAGCAATGAGATAACCGCCCACATTCTTAACCAGCTGCCGGAAGATTTTACTTACAATGAGTTAATAGAAAAAATTGGAATACTCCGCGCAAAACCGCAATTTTCTGAAGCGCACCAAAACAAAACCTTCAAGGCCATGAGCTGGCTTGCAAATTCCAATTATGAGGTGAGTTTCCACGCCGATCATAGCATATCCGAACGGGTCATCTTTCCCGTTTCCAAAAACGAAAGCAGAGGCATTGAAGATGCCCGGTTCGTTCAATTTTTCAATGACAACGGTGAAGTCGTCTATTACGCGACCTATACCGCCTATAACGGAACGATTTTACCGCAGTTGATCGAAACAAAGGATTTCATCAAATTCAACATTTTAACCCTCAACGGCAAAGCCGTACAAAACAAGGGCATGGCGCTTTTCCCGCGTAAAATTGGCGGCCGCTACGCCATGCTCTCGCGCCAGGACGGTGAAAACAATCATATCATGTTCTCGGACAACATCCATTTCTGGCAAGAGTCCCAAATCATTCAGGAGCCTGAATACCCATGGGAATTCATTCAAATCGGCAACTGTGGTTCACCCCTCGAAACCAATGAAGGTTGGATCGTTCTCACCCATGGCGTCGGGCCTATGCGCAAGTATTGCATCGGCGCCATACTGCTTGATCTTGAAAAACCAACAAAAATCATCGCCCGCCTGGATGAACCCTTGCTGGCCCCGCATGAGAAAGAGCGCGAGGGATATGTTCCCAATGTTGTCTATTCCTGCGGTGCGATCATTCATAACAACGAGTTGGTCATTCCGTATGCCATGTCCGATATCAATTCCGGCATAGCAACCGTTGAAGTCAAGGCGTTACTCAACTGTATGCATGCGGTAGAATAATGTTTTAAAGATTGACACACGCTAAAACTCACACGATTGATCAGGGAGATTGAAGTAAAGTATTTCGAAAAGGAAGGAGAAGAGGATGGGCGACAAAGGAAAAAGAGATAAAGGCAAACGAGAAGAACAGAAAAAGGGCAAAACACTGAAGGAGAAACGGAAGCAAAAAAAAGATAAGAATAAATGAGCTGTCGGGCGATTCATTAACGACTTGCGCTGATATTAAAAACGGAAGCAAGCGTATCCTTACATTTCAGCGCTTTCCAGAATAGCGGTTTCAAATGGACCAAGAAGACCGATCAGTTAATTCTAATGATAAAACCCGGCCAAATTCCAATTCTAGAACCAACCTAAAGACGGTTTAAATTTCCACTCTCAAATCGGCGCTCCCTTTATAACTTTTGGAGGTCCTCGACCTCTATACTTCTTCATCGGATTTTGGTTCTCCCCATCAATTCATACATACACTTGAGAAGTTTAGCCAAAATTGGGTGACGGCATCTTTAAGGATCATACATGAAAACAAAATTGTACATCAGTAATTTATCAAAGGAAACCAATGAAGCAGAATTGAAACACCTTTTTTCCATGGCGGGAAAGGTCAACTGGGTAGCAATCGTCAGGGGCAGGTATTCCGAGCAGAGCAGGGGAATTGCGCTGGTTGTAATGGAAAATGAAGATGGTGTTCGGCGTGCCTTAAAGCGGTTTAATGGCGTTCACCTGCAAGGAAGCATCATTGCTGTCAGCAATAAAACATCAATGGAGCATGGAAGAATTAACAATCTGTCAGTGTAGGCAATAAAACTTCAGTCTCGATATTTTGGTATCGATCTATGGATTGTTGAAACTCGTCACGCATACCGTGGCGTTAAGGTTAGCTAAACCTTAGGGCGGAATATCTTGAGCGTATCTCTTGCAGTACATAGGCGTGAGCAAACGCGCGCGGAGGAAATCGCGAACAGCGTCAGCCACGGTATAGGGTTAATCGCGGCGATTGTGGTAGCGCCATTTTTAATTCTGGATGCCGCGCGTTTCGGAGACGCCGGATTTATTGTCGGCACGAGCCTCTTTGCCGTGACCGTGGTCATGCTTTATCTTTCCTCTACTCTCTATCACGTTTTGCCGAAAGGAAAGACCAAGCGTCTGTTGCGTGTCTTTGATCACTCTACGATCTATCTCCTCATCGCCGGAACATACTCGCCCTTCACACTCGGTGTGCTCAAAGGCACTTGGGGCTGGACGCTTTTTGTGCTCGTCTGGGTCCTTGCCATAACCGGGATTACGCTGAAGGCTTTTAACTGGTTGTCCCATCCCATCGTCTCTACCAGCCTTTATTTATTCATGGGGTGGCTCATACTTATCGCCATCAAACCCTTATACGAGAGTGTACCAATACCTGGTATTTTTTGGATCGTTGCCGGAGGTGTAGCTTACACCGCAGGTGTGGTTTTCTTCGCAGTTGATTCGCGCCTACGTTACGGACACTTCATCTGGCATTTGTTTGTAATAACCGGGACCGCCTGCCATTACTTCGCAGTGCTCCGGTATGCGGCCTAGCATGGCTATGCATATTATGACAGCTTGTGGCGGTTGAAGAGCAGAGTAAAAAAAAACGATTATGTTTCGATTAATTAATCTGGATGGCATCTGGTAACCTAATATAAATTGACCGCCTTATAATTATGGATGTGGTAGGTTCTTCCGAAAGCACTGATAACTATGACCTCGGACATAACAATTCGCTGAAAATTTGCGGTAGCCATATCTTATCTTCACATCCGATGCCGTATCTGTCAGTCGGCATAGTGAAATTTAAACAACACAGGATCATTCTCTTTAATTACGCGTAGGCTATGAACCTAATAAGGGAAAAAAACGTTCTAATCATCGAGGACGATACCAACACCGCTGATCTCGTAGCGCTTTATCTTCGACGGGAAGGGTTTCAGGCACTGACGGCCAACGACGGTGAGCAAGGCCTGGCCCTGGCAGAGCGTTACCGCCCGGATCTGGTGGTTCTCGATTTGATGCTTCCTAAAGTAGATGGCTGGGAGGTTTGTCGCCGGTTGCGCCAGATGTCGGATGTGCCGGTTATCATGCTGACGGCCAGAGATGAAGAGATCGACCGCGTCGCTGGCCTTACCTTGGGCGCGGACGATTACGTGGTCAAACCCTTCAGCCCCCGGGAATTGGTGGCCCGGGTGATCGCCGTTCTCCGGCGCGCGCGGCCTCATGAAGATTCCCCCGGCAAAGTGCAGCACCAAGGAGATGTTCTTTTAGACCTTGAAAAACGGAGGCTCTACGTTCGCGGCCACGCGGTTGACTTGACACATCATGAGTATACGTTGCTGGAAGCTCTCATGAGAGCACCTGGAAAGGCCTTTACCCGTGACGAGTTGCTCGATCGTCTTTACCCACGGGGAGAAGCAATGGTCATTGATCGTGTTGTGGACGTGCATATTGGCAAACTGCGCAAGAAAATCGAATCCAATCCTTCTGATCCCCAATATATTCTCACAGTTCGGGGTATCGGTTACCGGTTTGTCGAAAGAAAACCGGCCTCACCAGGGGTTTCCCAGTGAATCAACGTTTGATATTCAAATTGCTAGCCGTTCATCTTGTGGTGATCGCCTTTACCATGGCGGTCATGTGGTTGGTAATCGACACCCTTGCGGCCGGATATTTCGTCACCTTGATGGAAAAATATCACATCTCCCCTGAACCCGCCCACGAGATGTTTGTAAACGCCGTACATCGCTACTTGATTTGGGCTTGTCTGGCGGCCCTGACTCTGGCTGTGGTACTTAGCTTCTTCATGATACGCCGTGTGTTGACGCCCTTGACCCGAATGACCGAGATCACTCAGGAGATCGCGGGGGGAAACTTTTCCGCCCGTGTGCCGATAGGGAGTAAAGACGAGGTCGGCAGGCTCGCACAGGCGTTCAACAATATGGCGGAAAACTTAAAGAAGCTTGAAAGTCTGCGCCGTTCGCTGATGATTGACGTGGCCCATGAGCTGCGCACGCCCTTGACCAACATTCGAGGCTACCTGGAGGCGCTCAACGATGGCGTCTTGCCGCCGTCGAAGGAAACCTTTTTCCTGCTGCAGAGCGAAACCATGCGGTTGGTGAAGCTCGTGGAAGAAGTCCTCCGGCTTGCCCGGGCCGATGCCTCCCAAAAAACCCTCACGTTTGAAAAGGTCGATTTATGCCCAGCCGTCCACAAAGCCATCGAATCCTTTTCACAACAATTCGACCAAAAAGAGTTGACGGTCGACCTTCAGCTACCGCCTGACGGGGCAATCGTACCCGCCGACCCGAACCGAATCGCCCGGGTGCTGCGCAACCTGACGGATAATGTCACCCGATACACGCCTCACAGCGGCAAGGTGAAAATCGTTGTTGCATCCGACGCCGACCATGTCCGCATCGATTTCATCAATACCGTGCAAGAATTAGCGCCGAAAGATTTGCCCTACCTTTTTGAACGGTTTTACCGCGGCGAAAAGTCGCGTTCGCGCCAACACGGCGGAGCCGGCATTGGACTGGCCATCGTCAAAGAGTTGGTAAAAGCCCATGGGGGATCAGTTGGTGCCCAATTAGAGGGTGGCAATATCCGAATCTGGCTGACACTCCCCAAGGAACAAACCCGATAGCGAAATATCATTGTGGTTGTCAAATATAACGTTCCGTTATGCGAACGTTTTTTCTACAACCACCTATACCGCCCTTCCGTATTTTAGAATATATTTTTGAAAAGCGGTATAATCTTACCCTATACCCCATCCCAAACTTCACACAATCTTTACATACGCTTTAAGCTCCCTTTTAATCTCGGCCTTACCTTTGATTGAAACAACAACGGAGGTGAAGCCATGAAATACACGATTTTCACGATAGTTGTCATAGCGGCCCTTTTTCTGGCCGTTTACCAGGTACTGAGCATGGATGATGCCAAGCAAACGCAGCAATCGATCGAAATGCAACCCCAAAATACCCGGATAGCGGTTTTTGCCGGTGGCTGTTTTTGGTGTACGGAATCGGATTTTGAGAAAGTTGAGGGCGTGATCGAAGCCATATCGGGATACTCCGGCGGTCATGTGGTTGATCCCTCATACAAGCAGGTGTCCGCGGGCGGCACCGGGCATACAGAAGCCGTCAAGGTGATTTATGACCCGGCCAAAATCGATTACGAGGGCCTCCTGGATATTTTCTGGCGCAGCATTGAGCCAACGGACGGCGGCGGCCAGTTCGTGGATCGCGGATCGCAGTACCGCAGCGCCATCTTCTATGCCGACAAGCAGCAGCAGGACCTGGCCGAATCCTCGAAAGAGAAACTTGCGGCTTCAGGCATCTTCGATCAACCAATTGTCACCGAAATTGTGCCCTTGGAAATTTTTTACGAAGCCGAAGAATATCACCAAGACTACTACAAAAAGAGCCCCTTAAGGTACAAGTGGTACCGTTCGGGGTCTGGCCGGGATCGCTTTTTAGAAAAAGTTTGGGCGGACAGACCATTGAAGATGAAGGAAAAGAAGATGAAAACTAACCAAAAACAAATGCCGGGTGATCCCATGACCAATAGTTCCACGTCGGGCCACCGTTACCGCAAACCTGATGATGCCGAAATCCGCAAACGCCTGACGCCGTTGCAGTACGATGTTACCCAAAAGGGTGCCACCGAGCGGCCATTCCAGAATGCGTATTGGGACAACCACGAGATGGGGATTTACGTGGACATCGTTTCAGGGGAGCAGCTCTTCAGCTCAACGGATAAATTCGACTCCGGAACCGGCTGGCCCAGTTTTACGCGTCCTCTGGAACAGGAAAATATCGTCGAAAAAACCGACAAAAGCCTGTTCATGGTGCGAACTGAAGTCACCAGCAAGTATGCCAATTCACATCTGGGGCATGTCTTTAACGATGGCCCTCCGCCCACCGGCCTGCGTTATTGTATCAACTCGGCGGCGTTACGATTCATTCCTAAAGATGCTCTTGAAAAGGAAGGCTATGGGGAGTATGCCGCCTTGTTTGAAGAATTGCCCCGGGTGAGTGTTAAGGAGGATCGGCCATGAAAGCCTATCGTGTTGCGATTGTCCTTTTTTTTCTGCTGTTACTTGCAGGGGGTGCCATGGCGGGGGCTGTCAACCATCAAAAAGTGGCGCTCTCTCAAATCGTCTTTTTGGTAGAGTGATACGATGTCGGTAGAGCGGCCCTGGAAGGGCTGCCTGGGGTTCGAAAAGTATCCAGCGGCTTTCAAGGATTTCGCGAGATCAACACGGTGCGCTATGACCCTAATTTGATTTCTCCTGAACAGATGATCGCAGAATTGAAGAAGGCTGGCACCTATATCGGCGTCGCTCATGAACAATAGATGCGCGGGCATTTAGTGGCAGAATAAGATTTAACCCATTAATTTCATGTAATTTTTGCATGTTTGATGAAAAATATTCATGAAATGTGCGGGCTAAGTGGAAGACGGAGGATGTCTTGCAAAGAAGAATGAAATTGGGCTTGAAAATCTTGGTCATGCGCTGCGGGGTCTTAACCGTTATTTCATAACATCCTCGACAATAACGTCAAATATGCAAAGATTATCCCTCTGGTTCCTTTCAACGCCGGTGTTCCAAAGGGAATCGCCTCTGTCTTGTCGTTCATTTCCAAAACCCTACCTTTATAGAAATAGCACGAACTCGGCCGCTGAATCGATGAACCGGGTGGTCAGCCTGGGGCCGGCCACCTGGTCAAAGTGAATATGTGATCGGGTTATCAATTTCATTTGAATTCTCCTCATTCCTTGACATCTGTTGCTGTGATTTCAATGTTTTTTATTTGAAGTCATCTCAAAAAAGTTTTTTGGCTCAATCTCCGCGTTGGTATCTCGTTTCAAGTCCTCGACATACTTCAGTATGCCTGCGGGTCGAAACTCGGATCCGCCTTGATCTTGAGCCAAAATCCTAATTTTGAGAAAGCTTCTAGATAGTGTCCATCAACGGTTTCATAAAGAGCACGGATCGGTTTCTGATCCAGAAATGTGCAATAATCTGCAAGTTCAAGAATATCAAGGAATTGCTCGGAGGCGTACTTGTGTACGCCGCACAAACGATTCTGCCGGTTGCCGCCGACCTGTCCCGAAGCAGGCGGGGAATTGCGGAAAAGGGCTATTTAGGGACGGAAACAAGCTAAGTGCCATATATCGACAGACGGCTACCTGGTCGTTTGTTTTAATTTTAAGATCTGTGCAGAGCTATTTTGAATGTGATCCACAAGTGACAGCTATTGTCATCATTCGATAATAGAGTTGCTGTGGCAACACCAAATCGACGCGCAGCCACGCTATACACAGGAGATAGAAGCCAATGTATCGAAACTATATAAAATCAATATATATTGCTTTATTCATGTCATTCTTTTTTATGGTTTTATCGACCGCGCAGGCATTCGAATTGCAATGGTTCGGGCAGTCCGCCTTTAAAATTACAACCCCGGGCGGGAAGGTCATTCTCATTGATCCATTCATCACCAAGAATCCAAAAACACCTTCAGACTTAAAGGATTTGGAAAAGATCGGCAATGTCGATCTCATACTCGTTACCCATGGTCACGGTGATCATGTGGGGGATACCGCAAAGATCTCAGAACAAACCGGGGCAAAGGTGGCAATGAACGCCGATATGGGGCATACATTTGCAGCTTTAGACTGGGTGCCCTACGAAAGGCTCATCCGGTTCAACAAAAGCGGTCCGATACTGCCAATAGGAGACGGCATCCGGATTACCATGGTCCATGCCGAACACAGCTCTGACGTGGTTCATACAGATCCTGTTTCAAAAAAGAAGAGTGTGCATCCGGGTGGCGAGCCGGCAGGTTACATAATCGAGCTGGAAAACGGATTTAAAATCTATCATGCCGGCGACACGGGCGTGTTTACGGATATGAGAATCATAGGTGAATATTACAAACCCGATTTAGCACTTCTTCCGATCGGCGGTCACTTTACCATGGACCCTGCACATGCAGCATTTGCAGTTCAAAATTTCTTGAAAGTACCAAAGGTCATCCCCATGCATTATGGTACTTTCCCACCACTCAAGGGCACGCCTGAAGAATTTAAAAAACATCTCACCGGGATTTCAACTGAAGTTATTGTCATGAAACCCGGCGAAACGAGAATGATTAATTGAGGCAGTGTCCTCTTTAAAACCGATGCTATTTTAATATGTCAATCGTTAAAACAGGAAGGATGGAAGGAATGGATACGAATAAAAACCCTTTGGCAACCGGATTGTTGGCTGTGATCGTACTGGCGTCGATATTTCTGGTTGGGCTATTGATATTTGGTATCCCGGGTGCTGATAAGACAGGTCCGGAAACAGCTGCAAAAACGGCTTCGGCAGTTAAAGTCGCTGATAGAGCAGTTAAGAAAACGGATAATTCTTTCGCTAAATATGGGCAGGAATTTAAAGGCAAAATTGCCAAATCTTACGAAGAGTCTGAGGAATGGTGGCCGAGTGCACCTAAGCCACCAGCGGGCACCCCTAACGCTATCATATTCCTACTCGATGACACGGGTTTCAGTCATTTGGGTTCCTTTGGCGGCCTGGTAGATACGCCCCATATCGATCGTCTGGCGGAAAATGGCCTTCGCTATAACAACTTTCACACCACAGCACTATGCTCACCATCCCGTGCGGCCATCATGGCTGGTCGGAATCATCACAGGATCGGCCTGGGGTCTCACTCTCTGACCGCAATGGGATTCCCAGGCTACAATGCCTTTCCTCCGGAGTCAGGGAAATCAATTGCAAAACACTTGCAGAAGGCCGGCTTCGTCAACTATGCCATCGGAAAGTGGGATCATACCCCGCTCTATGAAGTCTCCGAAAGCGGCCCATTCGACCGTTGGCCTAGTGGTGAAGGTTTTGATCATTACTACGGGTTTATGGCTGCAGATGCCGACAACTACCGCTCGTTGGTTTGGCGGGATCATTATCCCACTGAGGACTGGCAAGGAAAGACTCAATATCATTACAGCGAAGCTATGGCCGACGAAGCCATTCGCAATCTCACCGCCCACGTTTCCGTTGCACCGGATCGGCCATTCATGCTTTTCTGGGCCCCGGTTGCCATGCATTCGCCGCATCAGGCCCCACCGGAATACATTAAAAAGTACAAAGGCAAATTCGACCTCGGCTGGGATAAGGCGCGCGAAATCATCCATCAAAAACAACTCGAAATTGGTATTATTCCCCCAGGCACCCAGCTCACAAAGCGCACCGAAGACATTCCCGCTTGGGATTCTTTAAAACCCGAGGAGCAGAAGCTCTATGCACGCCAAATGGAAGTCTTTGCCGCCATGCTCGAACATGTAGACGCTCAGATCGGGCGTATCCTGGAAATGTTGGATAGGACGGGCCAATTGGACAATACCCTTATATTTGTGACCTCAGACAATGGATCGTCAGGAGAGGGTGGATTGACGGGTAGCTTTAATGAAACCTATGTGCTCAATGGGCTACAGACCCCGTTCGATGCCAACATGCAACATTACTCAGGCTGGGGTGGACCAGATACTTACCCACACTTCCATGCAGGCTGGGCATTGGCGGGCAATACGCCTTTTCAGTATTTCAAACAGATCGTTCACCGTGGCGGGATTCAGGACCCGCTCATTGTTCACTGGCCGGCCGGCATCAAGGCCAAAGGTGAAATACGCAACCAGTATCATCATATAACAGATATCGCCCCCACTATACTGGATGTATCCGGCACGCCCTTTCTGGAGGAGTTGGATGGGGAGGAACAAATGGACCTTGACGGGGTGAGCCTGGCGTACTCGTTCGACAAGCCCGAGGCCCCCACCAAGCATCCCGAACAATACTACGAACTGTTCGGCAACAGGGCGATTTATAAAGACGGGTGGAAAGCTGTCACAATCCATGCGAATCGTATGCCGTGGGACCTGAACAGGACGGCACCCTTCGAGAACGATGTGTGGGAACTGTATCATATTAACGAGGATTTCTCAGAGGCGGTGAATGTTGCCGATGAATACCCGGACAAACTGGAGGAACTGAAAAAACGTTGGGAAGAATTAGCCTGGGAAAACAATGTATACCCGTTATACGATGATATGGTGCAGCGTATCGCAAAACAGCAAAATCGATTATTTGGCGATCGGACTGAATTCTTGTACTACTATCCGGGCGCCCGACGTATTGCTGAAAAAGCATCTGCACCTGTTAAGGGAAAGTCTCACAGCATAGAGACGACGTTGAACCTGACCGGCAAGGAGGAGGGCGTCATTGTCGCCTGCGGCGGTTTCACAGGTGGATACACCCTGTTCATCAAAGGCAACAAGGCCTACTATGATTACAACTACTACAACGGTTTGTATTACACGCTGAAATCGCCTTCTCTCGGTAAAGGAAAAATTCACGTGAAATTCAATTTCATAGAAACCGGGGGGACCAAGGAAGGAATACCGGGCGGCATTGGAGAACTCTATGTTAACGGCAAGAAAGTTGATGAAGTGGATATGCCTGAGATGCATATTTCCACCTTCTCACTTTCTGAAACCTTCGATATCGGTATCGATGCTGGCACCCCGGTCAGCGATAAGTACCGCGAAAAGAACCACTATCCTTTTACTGGAAAACTTGACAAAGTGATCGTTAAATTAACCGGCGAAAACCAGGTCAAGCAGGGAAAAGGGGTGGCCGTACTCGAGGCCAACTAAACATTGTACTAAGACAGGGCTCACTTGAAGAGCAGTGACATTATCGAAACGCATTGGTCTCGTTGCTGCTCTTCATTCATCATTACATCTGCCAATCATCAAAAAATACAAAGTATTCGCACTTTACCGTCAGGCACGCAACCTAAATAAATCGCACCATCTCAAGGGTAGAGAATTGGTAAGATTTACGAAGAGTTGCAATCCTCTTTGGAAAATCCTATACTCAATCAACATCCCAAAAAACTTGACAATTTTTGTTTAGTCGCATTAATAATTCTTAATTGGCATTGCACCAGACGCTGACTTGTCGTTTTTCGCCGAACTCCCCATTGAGTATCCCACACCCCTTCCGACATTTCAGATAAAACCGTTTGCAGTATGGAGATTACTGCATCGATGCACGTCGATGCTCCAAGAGGATAAAAAAGGGCTATAGAATGACGTCCGGAGCCACCGATTGTAGTTTTAAAATTTCTTATTCGCCTTCTATAAACACACAAATATGAGGAGGAAAAAAATGAGAAACTTGACACTTAATTATGAAACCCTCATCAAGATCTCCCGATCCCTATCGAGATCAAAGGATCCGGAAAAAATCATCCAAATGACGGTGGAGAGTATCAAAACAGCTTTTGACATAAAGGGATGCGCATTGTTCTTAGTCAACATGCAGTCAAAAGAATTGGAGGTGGCCGCTTCGACAGGACTAAGCGCTGAGTATTTGAACAAGGGAAAAGTGAGCGTTTTGCGCTCTATTGCCGAATCTCTTGAAGATGGCCCGGTTGCAGTTTATGATGTCAGCGATGATCCCAGGATACAATATCCTGAGGCAGCCAAAAAGGAGGGCATCGCCTCCATACTTTCTGTGCCTATCTTTGTCGGTGATGCGGCCATCGGTGCCATACGGGTTTATACGGCCGAAAAATGGGAATTTACATTGGACGATGTCAATTTCGTGCAAGCTTTGGCCCAGATTGCCGGCATCCTTATAGAAATGAGCCGATTATACAAAGGCCAGAATGAATACATTGATGTGTTGACCATTAGCTGTGAGTCTCCAGCGTTTTAGATTTATAGGTCCACAGAGTTGTTTGTATTATTTTAATTCCCCAACACGAAGAGGCAGAATAACCTAACGATTAAAGGTTTAGCCGGTATAATATGATTTCTCGCGGTTGGACGATTGGCAAGATAACATGTCGGTCATACAATAGGTACAGTATATTTCGGATCAACCATATTGTCCTATCTATCAGTATCTTGTGGAATCATGGTTGATTCTTCCTATTTTCGACTGCAATTAATTGTCTTTGCGCTGGTATCGGCCTCGTTTACAAACATCTACGTCATTCAACCCGTATTGCCAGTTCTGCAAAGCGAGTTTTCAGCTGATATGGTGCTGGTATCTTTCAGTGTGTCTGCAGTCATCCTCGGCATTGCCATATCCAATCTCCCTTTCGGTTATTTGGCCGACAGAATACCGATCCAGCCGATTATTATTACTGGTGGTATTTTGGTGGCTGTCGGTGGCCTGGTTTGCGCTGTGACAAAGGAGATTTGGGTTCTAATTGGCGCACGCTTTCTCCAAGGCATCTTCATACCATCATTGACCACCTGCCTTGCAGCATATCTCGCAAAGACACTGCCGGTAGAACGACTAAATGTTGTAATGGGTTCCTATGTATCGGCAACAGTGCTTGGCGGATTGTGCGGTCGCTTGATCGGTGGCTGGATTCATCAGTCATTTAACTGGCGCTATGCTTTTGTATCAGCGTCAGTACTCACCCTCATCGCTACATTCATTGCCGTCCGGGGGCTCCCACGGACGGTAAGCTATGCCAAACAGCAAGATAATTCTGTTGGTTTGTTTGACTTAATAAAGCGTCGGGACTTGTTTCTTATCTATCTTTGCGCTGCTGGCAGCTTCGCAATTTTTTCATCGGTTTTCAATTACCTGCCCTATCGATTGGCTGCACGGCCTTTCGGTTTTTCCACGGAGATGACGACCCTGTTTTACCTTGTTTATGTCATTGGTATCTTCATAGGTCCCACCGCCGGCCGGTTCAGTAACCGCTTTGGTAGTGGAAACACATTACTTGGAGGAAGTGTTGTTTTGGGAGGGGCGTTGGCCCTCATCCTGATACCCTCTATTACGGCAGTCATATTGGGGCTTCTTGGTATTTGCGGCGGATTTTTCACTATCCATGCAGCTGCGGTCGGTTCTTTAAACCGCAAACTTTCGAGTGGGCAAGGACGTGCAAATGCTCTTTATGTTTTATTTTACTACGCTGGTGGTTGGCTTGGAATTACAGTGTCAGGATTGGCATACAAACAAGGCGGCTGGAGTGCTTTGATATACATTTTGATGTTGCTATTAATCATTCCGATTAGCACTGGAATTGGTGAGCGCGAAAGAGGTCGCCGGTGAACATCCATTTGTGATAGTCGTTCGAAAATTTGCCCGTTTGCTTCAGGGGAATTAAGATATAAATGAATACATTATGATCGTTCTCGGTTTTGTATACGCTCATTTAGGGTAAAACTGTTCATCAATTACTCCTTTTGCACCTTTGAGTTCAACGCTAAATAGAGAAGGAGATTGTGAAATGATAAACGTCATTGCATCAATACATGTTAAAGAAGGTCAATTGTCAGAGTTTATCGAGATTTTCAAATCGAATATCCCCAATGTTCTTGAGGAGAATGGATGTAAAGAGTATGTACCAACCCTTGACGTCCCTACAGGCTTAACTGTTCAAGAATTGGATAAAAATGTTGTCACGATAATCGAGAAGTGGAGTAGTTTAGAAGATCTGCAGGCCCATCTGTCCGCACCGCATATGATTTCATATAAAGAAAAAGTCGGGGACCTTGTTGAAAAAGTATCACTTAAAGTCCTGGCAGAGGCATAGCAAGAAAATATCCAGAAAAATTCACGTGATTTCTTAGGAGTGGCTGCCTGGTAGGGAGTTATCAATAATGATCCAAAAGCTATCATCGGGCGGACTCACTTGATATAGTCAGACCGTATCGTTATATTTGATGTGATTATTGCGGGTTACGGTATCAAACAACTATAAGTTGTGTACGATCCCTAAAGTCCTCCCGATCAGGCACATATCTGCAATTTCTCCAAAATGCATATTTCATCCGGCAATCTTGAGTTATTCAGTTCTATTTAAAGATTCGAAGCAAGCACGGAACCTAAACTATTTTGGTTGATGAAATTTTGCATATCAGGCATTTTGTAATACTCTGTTTTACTTTCAATTCTCAGAATGTCGGTCATAAGCGTATCCCTTTTGTATCTACGATATAATTTCTAATTTTTTTTAATAATAATGTACCGCATATTTTGACAAGATTCATTTTAATAAGATAGTCTCAATGATCCTCTATGGAATGACTCTCTAATGCTGCACTAATAACAGCATAGCGGTCAGAGTGTTTCACCGATAAGAGGGGTAGATTCCAGAATTATTTCAGATCCGTATCGAAGAAGGTGGGCACAATTAATAATGGTATCGAAGTTGGGCTATTAGAATATTATCGGCAGAAGCTTTGTAAACGATTCTGTGTTCATCGTTTATTCGACGGGACCAATATCCTGACAGAGCATGTTTCAACGGCTCGGGTTTGCCGATTCCCTCGAAGGGATTTCGCTTTATCTCTTTGATTAATGTGTTTATACGCCGTAGGATTTTTTTATCGGTCTTTTGCCAATACATGTAATCATCCCAAGCATGATCTGAAAAGATGAGCTTCAATCTGAAAGCTCTCTTTCTGATCCCAAGCCTTCTTCGAGCTGAGAGATAGATTCAATAAGGCGCCTTGTGTTTTTTGGAGAACGCAAAAGGTAAGCAGTTTCCTCCAAAGCCTCATAGTCCTCAAGGGACATGATGACCACCGATTCGGTTGTTTTACGTGTGACGATAATGGGTGCGTGGTCTTTGCACACCTTTTCCATCGTTTTCGCAAGATTTTGCCGCGCGGCGGTATATGTAATGGCTTTCATTTATCACCCCTTTTTATTGTACAGAATAATGTACAACTGACTGCAGTGAGTGTCAAGATAAAAAAATGAATTACCCCGCCGCAAGCAACAGGGTATCAAGCGGAATGTTTACAATCGCCCCAAGGGGCGAGGAATGACACCCTTGTCCGCCTCCAGCGGATTAAACTCAACAGGACGATTGCCGTCGGACGCGCAAAAGTCCGCGCGCCGCTGAAGCGCAGCGTTAGCTGAAAAATATAGAGAAAAGGATGAAAGCTAAGCATAAATCTTATTTACTGGTGAACTTTGCGCGCGCATCGACGTTGCTCGTGCTGATGTGTGCCTGGCCGGCAGCGGCGCAGGATAGCCCGGTTACTTCGCCACTCGTCAAGCAGATGTATGACGGCGGTTGGCCCGATATGGACGAGCTCAATGGATGACCTGGGGATAGGTGCCACAAGCAACAGGGAGGAAGAGCCAAATGGACAGCAAATTTAAGTTTAAGACAAAGGCGTCCGCCATATACGCGATCATCGCCTTCTTTCTCATTCTGATGCTTCAGGAAATTGTGATCGGACCTATGAGGGCGACTGAAGAGAAGGTCCCCTACAGCCAATTCCGAAAGGACCTTGCTTCGGGTGGGATCGCCGAGGTAGTGGTCGAGCCCGAGCGCATCCTCTACTCGGTCAAGGGAGCGGATAAGGAGGAAGATAAAAATTCAAAAGTTAAGAATACCCGCAAGGCGGTCCGCATCGAAGACGGGAACCTGGTGGAGGAACTTGTGGCGGCCGGCGTCGATTTCAAGGCCGAGCCAATTAAGAGAGGCATCCTCGGTCCCCTTCTCAGTTGGATCCTGCCGGTTATTCCGTTTGTGGTGATTTGGTTCTTCCTGATGAAACGCATGGGCGGCGGACCCAGAGGGTTAATGTCGGTTGGCAAGAGCAAGGCCACCGAGATCACCGGCCAGATGGAATACCGGCGGATAATTGGCCATATCGTACCTGTCAAATCACAGAAGGTTGGTGAGATGTAATTTTTATCTGAATCTGCTTTGCAATTTCTGGCGGTGGTCTACTGATAATATGATACTCGAACGAAGCAGGAAAATAAGGTAATGAGTTTATTGGGGTGGGCTAAATTGATACCCGACACCGTACACGGTAAGGATGATATCTTGTTCGGGAAGACGGCGGGCGATTTTTTTACGTAGATTCTTTATATGGCTGTCGATGGTGCGATCGTAGCCTTCAAATTGGTATCCCTGTACCCTGTCCAGCAATTCACTGCGCGAAAAGACCCGATTGGGATTCGCCATCATTATCTTTAATAATCCAAACTCACTGGGTGTTAATTTGAGCGGATGACCATCAACGGTAACTTGGTGGGTTTCTTCGTTTAAGGACAGTGGACCGGATATCAGCTGTGTCATGTCCGGTGAAGTATAGGTTCGGCGCAAGACCGCTTTTACCCGGGCAATCACTTCCCGCGGGCTAAACGGCTTGCAGATATAGTCATCCGCGCCCAACTCCAAACCGATAATGCGATCAATCTCTTCTACCTTGGCGGTAAGCATCAGAATCGGAATGTTTGAAAATTTTCTGATTTCCCTGCATACTTGCGTGCCGTCCTTGCCCGGCATCATAATGTCTAACAGGATCAATGCCGGTTGCTCTCCCTTAACTTTTGAAACCACCTCGTCACCGCGATCCAGGCAAGTTACGGTAAAGCCTTCCTGGATTAGATAATCCCGCAGCAACCCGGAAATTTTAGGCTCGTCCTCTACGACGAATATATGCTCATGGGCCATTTTATATTTTGCATTCCTGCCGGTGCTTTAAACGAATCCGTTTAGTGGGAATTTGATGGTGATCAACAGGCCGCCCAAAGCACTCTTGGTCGCCTGAATCTCACCGCTGTGGCAAGCGACAATTTCCTTGCAAATCGATAACCCTAAACCGCTGCCACCCGAAGAACGGCTTCTGGATTGTTCAACCCGATAAAGCCGATCAAACAGTCGAGGAAGGGCATACTCCGGAACACCTGGACCCGAATCTTCGAATGAGATTGCCAGCTGTTTGTCAGTGCAGGCGCTACGAACCACAAGTTTCCCCGGCGAGTCGGTGTACTTTAGTGTATTTTCAAAAAGATTAAAAAATAATCGGGTCAACCAGTCTGTATCCCCTGGAATAATCTTTTTCTCATCGGCCAACTCAAGGTGAATATCTATGCTTTTTCCATTTAAACGGTGCCGGAAAGCGTCGACCGCACTTTTAAGAACAACCAAGGGATCGACCGGATCCTTTTTACTGTTGAGACTTCGCGTATCCGCACGGGATAACAGATGCAGATCTTCGACAAGCTTATTTATATGAGCGACTTCGGCCTTTAGAGAGTCCAGAGCGTGGTCGTCCAAAACCCGCACACCATCTTGTAAGGCCTCTATTTCACCCTTGAGGATCGCTATTGGGGTTCGCAATTCGTGCGAGATATCGGTTATCCATTGTTGGCGTGAGACTTCGTATTTCTTTAGTGTTTCTGCCATATGGTTAAAATCGTCTGCCAACTGGCCCAGTTCATCTTTGGTGCGGACTTGAATACGCGTCTCAAATTTTCTGGCCGCCAATGCCCGTGTGCCATCTGTCAGTTGTTTGATGGGCGCCAGTAGATGTTTAGATAAAATAAATGCCACGGCGGCTGCCAGCAACAAAATACCGGCGCCAATCAGCCAAAATACTCTGGTCTGCTGTTTCAGAAATTGCTCTACCCTTGGGTGTGACAATAATTCTCTTTTGGGTAGTCCCAGCCAACCAACGATTTCTCCATTGACCGCAATTTCACGCAGTGAATAATCATGCATGCCGGTTTCAATTTGCCGACCGGCAAGGTATTGCTTATGGGCATCGAAAAGGATCAGCCCCCGCCGCAAAAATACTTCCGGTGGTAAAGAGCGTCTGCCTCTGATTTCTGTTTTCGGCAGATTTTCATTAAACCCTGGGGGATTGGGGGGTATTCCCCGGTAGATACCATCAGGTCTGTGGGGCGGTCTGATTCTATCGAATTCTTTACGCGGCAGGGCCGTTCGCAATATTTGACGCCAAATATTGGGGTCATTTTTCAGGCGTTGCCACCCGTTGAGCTGATATTCATTTGAGAGTTCAATTGTAAGATTGTCCAGTCGCTCCAAGGCGTCTTTGTGGACAAAATCGGTAAAATTACGGGCCACATAAAAGCGCATAATACCAATCATTAACACCACAACCATGATTGACGTTAACAAAAAGGCGGCAAATATCTTATAGTAAAGTTTTACTCTCACCGAATTTCCAAGCTATGACAAATTACGTTTCAGTCTGCTTACACCATGCGTATATATAATATACTGTGGTCGTTCATACAAATAAAACCTTCAAATTTCACCCTTTTCACATTGTTTCTCCACATTTTCTCCACAATCGATTTCTATCTTCATGTAATATTTCAAGATCGGTAGGTAAAACTGGATCGCCACGAAGAAAGCCAATTATTAATCTCTACAAATTGCCCATGCTTTCTTCATAATTTCTCCATTCTTGATTGTTAGTTTGTTTACAGATTCTGGAAGGACCGGAATCGTTAAACCAAATTAATTATTGAAAAGGGAGGTAATCATGAAGAAACTGCAAACAATTATAATCGTTAGTGTTGTGTTAGTCACCGGGTTCGCTCTATTTGCGGTAGCCTTTGCAGAAGGAGATCAAGGTTTTGGCGATCGCGGATTCGGCAAACACCGCGAACACAAGGGGTTTGCTCTCGCAATATTGAGCCGGTATCAGTTCAAAAACTTAGCCGCTCAGACCCTCTCTGAAATGAGTGGCCAATCTGTAGAAATAATAAACCAGAAGTTCGAGAACCAGCGACCGCGCGCTGTGATGCAAGAATTGAATATCGATCGTGAAACCTTTCGTACCGTCATGCAAGAAAAAATGAAAGGCTTGGTTAAGCAAGCCGTGGCAAATGGCAGCATAACCCCTGTGCAGGAAAGAGAAATTCTGGCTAAAGTTGAGGAAAAGGCGCAGCGCCACGTGTTGTTTAATCAGTTGATTGAGAAAGGGGTTTCTGATGGAACGATCACCGAGGAGCAGGCCCTAATGCTTCAGCGCAAGCCTAAATAGTCAGATACGGTATCATTGAAAAAATGAACGTACGAAGCATACGGTTTGGCAAGGGCATGGGGGGAATTCATCGCCCCCCATGCCCGCTCCGCTCTTGGGACCTTTCGAATCAATTGTGGGCATTCTTCGGAATTTTAAAATTGAAAAATTATTTGTATAGAGGGTTAGATAAGGAGTTATAGATGAAAGCCAATTATTTGCGATACAAAATAAGAGCGCTAAAACAATTATCCTCCAACTCTCTGTTTTGGTTCATACTTTTATTGATAATGCTGACATTAATTCAGGCCATGCCGGCCATGGCATTTCGCGAAAAACCGAATATAGACCCGGAACAAATCATTGCGACCATGCAAGAACGATTGAACTTGACGGATGAGCAGGTCGAACAGATTCGACCCATCGTGTATGAACAATCTGAAAATAGACGCGAATTATTCGAAAAATATCGATCTCAGGGGCGTCAGGGGCGATCTGCGATGCGCGAAGAAATGCAAGAGATGCGTTCCGAAACGGATGCCCGGCTGGCTGAAATTCTATCCGATCAACAATTGCAAGAATACCAAAAGATCCAAAACCAACGACGCGAGCAAATGGATCAAAAGTTTCGCTCGCACCGATCTCGCAGTTTTTAATAGTTTTAACCGACTTCGTCCAATTCAAGGATATAACTGATGCGATCGAGCATGGCCTGTTCGCGTTTGTCCAATTTTTCGTCCGCGTTGGCGATCTGCTTGGCAATCTTGAAAGCTTCGATACGATCCTTTTTTGTCGGCAGCAGCTGTGCCAACCCCTCAAGAGCCAATTTCTGGTTCAGCTCCAGTACCCTGGCCTGTTCTTTTATCATGACTTTGTAGTGATCGGGGGCCGGTCTGTTTAAACGGCTATTGGCCTGAATGATTTTCTCCGCAGCCGCAAATTGGCGTTTGTCCAGAATGCGGTTTGCTCCGGCCACTGCGATAAAAATCCGTACCATCGCTTCTACGAAACCGCCTTCGACGGCAGCCATCTGTACCCAGGCCTTTCTACGCTGGCGAGTTTTTTTGTCGATTTTCTTTGCTGCTGATTTTTCTTGGATCGCCTGTTCCAAAGGACCGAACAGCAATCTGATCCAGGGCGTGCCGTATAATGATTTAAACCAGAACTCCTGTGTTAGATCCCGCATGTCGCGGTAGTAATTCAGGCCGGTCTGCATAGCCTCTGAAAAGGCGGTTTCTAAGGCCAGAAAGGGGTTTTCTGCCGATACCGGCTGCCGATACGGTTTTACCGTTTCAGCCATGAGCTTAACCGGCTGCATGAACGGGTTTAAATCTGAAAACGTATATCGTTCAATCCGCAGGGGATGCAGCTGCCGTATCATTTCGGCGGTCGCCTCTGAAATACCCGCTCGAACCCAGGGGCTAAAAAAGATGCGATATATGTCATCGTTAATGCGCGATATGGTATTCGCCGGGAAAAACGCTTCTTCATCTTTTAAGCCGTCGTCTAGCGCCAGAATATCTTCCATAGTTTTCGGCTCGAAGTGGATATCATAATCGTCCAGCCAGGGTTGGCTGGGATTACCCTCCACTATCATTTCATATAGTCCCGGTGAAAGGTAATCGAGCATATCGACGCTTCCGATGATGCCACGATGTTCCTTTCGGGCCACCTTACCAGAGACAAAGATGCCCAGATGCCCGACTTTTTCATGCACCATATAAACGATGACCTGACCATGGTTTTTGATTTCATCTACCGAGCCATAGACTTTTTTTATCCAGTTCAGTGCCTGTGGTGGGGGCGTGATGTTATCTCCCCCGGAAGCGAATACGATTATCGGGTCCTTGAAATTTTTCAAATTGATGACTTTCTCGTCATCCAGGCGCAAAACACCCTGCTCGAGTTCGTTGCCGATAAATAGACTCTCGACAATAAAGTGGATTTCTTCGGTGTTCATTTTGAAAAAGCCGCCCCACCACTTTTCAAATTCCAAAAATCTATTTTCTTCGGTATCGATGTTGGTAAATACGTGGAAGAGTTTTTTCCAATAAGTGTTGGCCGGATTAAGATCTTCGAAGCCAGCCACCAGGTTCGCCCCGTCGAAATGCCCCTTACCCAGATCGCTCCAAAAAGAGGTTAACCAGACACCGCCGCACAGCCCGCCTTTATATCGCATGGGATTGGCGCCTTCGACGCCACCCCAATAAGACAAGGGCGAGCCGTTGAAAACCATCGGACCGGTAACATCGGGACGATCAGCCCCAATCAGCGCTGCCGCCCAGCCGGCCTGACAGTTCCCGATAACGGCCGGTTTGGGCGCATCAGGGTGTCTTGATGCCACTTCCTCGAGAAAACGGATTTCGGCGGCATGGACATCAGCGATCGTCTGCCGCGGTTCCGGATCGATATAGAACATGATAAAGTAGACCGGGTGACCGTAATCCAGCGCCACACCGATTTGCGAATTGAGTTTTGAGCCACCAATCCCAGGTCCGTGACCGGCACGGGGGTCGATGATCACAATGGGTCGTATCGGCAGGGCCGAATCCGCAGCTTTAGTATTTCGTGTTAATCGGCGTTCGGTCGATTTTACTGGCGTATCTTTTTTGGATCGCCGGTCGAGAATACGTATCAGGGAATAATTAACCGGCTGCGCGAAGGTGCGCCCATCGAGTACCATTTCATAGTCAAAAACCAGGACAGGCGGTTGTCCGGCCTTCAGGTGCGCCAAATAATTATTGCCGCGTTTTCTTAATACGTCCCAGAAAAGAATCGTCCGTTGCGTGCGATCTGTCAGATATTCCATGGTTGAAGACGGCCAGTGCATTGCTTGTGCAAATCCGGAAATGGGATTGAACGCGTTCATCATACCTCTCTTGAGTCAATTGCCATTTGGCAAGGTGATGCCGTTTTGCTGGCACCAAATAAAAATCTCTCGGCCCGAATTGAATGAACAGTTGATGTCGAGTTGATAGTCGCCCTGAAAAACTGTCATATACACTATATCGGGCAAAATAAGAAATCAGTTTACCAAAACCGCAATAAATTTCATAGGTAATTTAAATTTTGGGCGAGGCAAATACCATACCCGCCAGGTGCGTCGCTTGCGCTCATTTGCTATATCCGACGGCCGTTTCAAGGCCGACGGATATAGCAGACTACCGTTCACGAGTATAGCCGCACCCCCCCATGCCGTTCGTGAAAAATGCAGGTTAGGGTTTGATTGCCCGCAAACTGATTCCTTGGGTACCGAATTCAGGTGCACTCGATGGGTTGGGGACATCCACGAATATGTCATGCTTGTGAATAATTTCGGCGTTTTCAAAACCAGAACCACGCACGATATTCAGAAGATCTGCCTCTGGCAGACCGCCAGCGATTCTGCAAGGCTGCAGTTGACGCTGCCTTCCTCCGGCCGCATTTTAATCCACCACATACAACATCATCGCCCTGGCATCTTCTGTAAATAATCGGAAGGAGAGTTGAAAATGATCGGTTTAGCGTGGACGTATTTAATATCGGCCGGACTGTTTGAAATCGGGTGGCCTGTGGGTCTGAAAATGGCCCAGACGCCCGGAAGGTCGATTGTCGGGGTTATTCTTGCTGGGGTCTGCATGATCATCAGCGGCTATCTGCTCTTCCTGGCCCAGCGGCACATCCCCATGGGAACCGCTTACGCTGTTTGGACCGGCATTGGCGCTGCAGGCACGTTTATTCTCGGGATCGTTCTCTATAGCGACCCTGTTGGCATCTTACGTATTGTTGCGGTTCTGCTCATTATATCCGGGGTTATTTTGCTGAAACTGGCTCATTAAATTAGAACACATCTCAAAAATAGTCTAAGTGCCAATGGCGGCGTTATGAAACGACTCAAAATGCTCACATACGACCTGTATGCTCCGCTTTTTCGTCGTTGCATGCCTTGCCCTGAACCCTGATTATTTTTGAGATACGTTCTGGATAATTTTCTGGTTTTTTCCATTAAAAAAATGTGATGTTAGAGGATATGCCGCTCCTCACGGATGCAATTGGACCGAAAGCGGTCGGTGAGCCATTTCGGGCATACCCACTATCGGCAGAACCGCTATCATGCGCTGGTGACCTTCACGCTGGTCGGAAATTCATGGAAGATCAAAGACATCGAGCTCATAGACGAGAACCGGTTTCTGTCAGGCGAGGAAATTACCTTGACATCAAGATAAATAGGCTTATCTTCTGGCCATGGAATCAGCGGCACATATACGATTGGTTTTCTGGAAAGCGCACAAGGCAATCGAAAAAGCCGACCTGGCCAGTATTGCTGATACGGGATTAACCATTAGCGATTTTACGATCATGGAAGTGCTGTTGCACCGGGGACCGCTGCCGATCAACGCCATCGGCGAGAAAGTCTTGTTGACCAGCGGCTCGATGACCGCCGCCATAAACCGACTGGATAAAAAAGGTTTCGTTACACGTATTCAAGATCCCGCGGACGGGCGGTGTTTTCATGTTCATCTGACAAAGAACGGGCGCCACATCATCGAGCAAGCTTATGCCAAACACGAAAGCAACCTTGAAAGAATCGCCGCCGTTCTGACCGATGAAGAACGAGGCGACCTTGTCAGGTTGTTAAAGAAAATTGGTTATCAAGCCGAAGCGGTTCTTCCAGCCTGAAATTTTTTTGATCATAAATCTTGAAATCAAGGTAAATACATGAGGGATATCATGCACACCCCAAAAAACATATCCGGAATTCATCACATTACAGCCGTTGCATCCTCAGCGGCTGACAATCTTACCTTTTACGAAAAAACGCTGGGATTACGGCTGGTCAAACAAACCGTCAATTTTGACGATCCGTATACCTACCATTTATACTACGGCGACGCCCAGGGCACGCCGGGGTCTATTTTGACTTTTTTCCCCTGGGAAAAACTTCCACAGGGAAAACCCGGTGCCGGGATGGTGACAGCGGTGGCCTTTGCGGTACCCCACCAGTCGATCGACTTCTGGTTAAAGAGATTAAAGACTTCCGGTCTAAAGGTCGAAAAAGAAGAGCGTTTTGAAGAACCGGTCCTCCGATTCAATGATCCTCACGGGCTGCCACTCGAACTGGTCGGCGTATCATTTCCGCCATCGACCGTATTTTGGAAAGACGGTCCGGTAACTGAAGCGCACACGATCACGGGGTTTCATTCGGCTACAGCCACTTTGAATCGATTTGGAGAGATAAAAGGGCTTCTGCTGGATGTAATGGGTATGACGCTTCAGGAGCGGGAGAATAACCGCTACCGATTTGTGATGGAAAGTCAGGAGTCCCCTGGACGTGTTTATGATATTATCATAGATCCTGAGGCACCTGTCGGCAGACCCGGCGGGGGAACCGTTCACCATATTGCCTTCCGAACACCGGATGATGAATCACAGTCCGATTGGCAGTCCCTCTTGAGGACATCGGGCATAGGGGTCACTGATGTCCGCGACCGAAATTATTTCCGCTCGATTTACTTTCACTCTCCGGGCGGGGTCCTCTTCGAAATCGCCACCGATCCACCCGGATTCAGCGTGGATGAAACTTTAGAAGAGCTGGGCGGATCGCTCAAGCTGCCGAACCAATATGAACATATGCGCCATAGTATCGAAAAGCAGTTGCCGGCGCTGCGTTCAAGACCTTTTCATCACGTATTTAAGGATCCGCAATTGCCACCCGATGACGGGCAGACCATTGTGACACTGCATGGAACCGGCGGTAATGAGCATGATCTTATCGGAATCGTTCGAGAAATGGACCCTTCATCTGCCATATTGAGCCCCCGGGGGCAGGTCGTTGAAAACGGGATGAACCGCTTTTTCGAGCGTCTGGCGATCAACGTCTTTGACGAAAATGATGTCGTCCGGCGCACAAATGAACTGGCGGATTTTGTTAGCATGGCTATTGACAAATACGGTCGTAATCCGGAGTTTTTGACTGCCTTGGGGTATTCCAATGGTGCCAACATTGCCGCAGCGATTATCCTGCTGCGGCCGGAGGTGTTTTCAAGAGCCGTTCTGCTGCGACCGATGCTGGCGCTTCAAAATCCACCGATACCCAGATTGAAAGAAAAAGAGATCCTTATTCTCAAAGGCCGGCACGACACGGTTATTCCATCAAATAGCACTGATAAACTTGTTAAGATTTTTCGAGATGCGGGAGCCCAGGTCACTGTTGATAATATCGACGCCGGTCACGAAATAACCAGTGAAGATATTGATATAATGTCCCGATGGTTTTCTGATACGCATGGGCGGAATAAAGGTATGGCTCATGAAAACCTCTTGGAAGATGTCATTTAACTGCTTGATACCGCCTCCCAACAAAAACATCTGAGTTTTATGACAAATAAGGCGTAGGTAAAATAGGTTGGAAGGTAAAGGCAATTTTCTAAATAAAAACCTGGCCATCACGGCCAGGTTTTTATATTTAACTATCCTTTTTGAAGCCATTCTCGATTTCGTGGTATATCAGCGATTTGGTTTTATGCCTTTCATTGATGTTCAAGTGTTGACCCGTTAGGGTCGGTCGGGCTATATGGGGGCGTTACCGGTGATACGGCGGTCTTGAAATGGACTGTCGTTTCTTCGATCGGATATCCATTCGTTAACCTCATCAGTTGGAAAAGCCTTCCATCTGCGCTCCAGCCGGATGCTAACTATTTTTCCAAATTCGGATCAAAGAGATGAAAAACAACCATGAGTTCCGAAAAGACAACCAATCATCACCCAAAAGGAAGCTATCTGTGGTGACACTCAACAGGCAGACCGTTATACTCATTTTATTCACCGCGTTGGTGATTTTCTTCACTGTTGTAATAGCGACGGCCCAAGATGATTCGGAACCTGTCATATCTGAAAATACCGTCGAATTACTCTCTGATTCGAAGGAAGATGCATTGACCAATGAACGTGCGCGTCTTTCCGATTTGATGGCGCGCCTTCAGCGGATGAAAGTATGGCAGGACGAGCTCCAGGTTAAAGTCTCTCTTTACGAAACTCAGGAATCGGTCCACCAAAATTTACTACTCAAAGCCAATACCGATAGAGATGAAATAGAAAGTGCGATTCAAACCAATCGTTCGGCATCGAAATCCTTGAAAGATAGTTTAGACACTTTTCAAGGCACGTGGGAGAAGGGGTCGGTTCTCCTTCAGCAGATCGAAGACCGGATGGCGCTGGGAGACAAGCAACTTGACGAAATCCAGAATCTAAACGTGGGTGGCGTTGAAAAGCAAAAGCTAATCGATCTCCATCAGGAATTTTCGCGGGTTCTGCGGGAAGAGAAAGAAATCATCGCAAGTTATGCCATACTATACCAGAATATATTGGTTCAGTTGAATGATTCCATTTCCGCGGTAGAAGAGACCGGGCAACGCCTAACAGATCAATTGAGCCGTCAGGAAAAAGTTCGTTTGTTCAAACGTACTTTTGAGTTTCACACTTTTATAAGTATGCCTCTCCGTTCAGAACTACAGAAGGTGACAGATCGTCTCACGACTCTCTTCTCTCCTACCGGCAGAAAAGCTCTTTGGATTCAAATTAAACAGGATAGCGGACTTCATTTGTTAATTTTTCTCGTACTTTTGTCACTTATTCTGGCGGGGCAGGGCAAATTGCGAAAATATCTAGAGCATTTCGAACAAAAGCTGACGCTTCCCGATTGGCGCTACAGCAAACTGGCGGTTCAACTTCTGCTGCGCTCACTTGTGCCGGCCAGTTTGGCTCTCTTCTTTACACTTTCCGCTGCATTCAAATGGACCTTACTCAACATCGGTCTGACGCGGGTGCTTGCATATTTATTCTATACACTCTTGTTCACGCGCTGGGGGCTGGATTACCTCAAACTCGGTTTGAATGGGTCACCGACCGCGCTGCGAAATTCTGTCGTGCCACGCCTGCAGCGATTGATCCGGCTGGTTCGTCTGGCAATGATTGTCCTCATTTTTACGAATTGGATTGCTGGAACAGGGAGTTCTCTATCCTGGTTGCCGTGGTTGGTCTTCATCATCTATTTGCTGGGTTGGACGGTTGCTTTCTGGCATGCGGTGCCGGCGATCGTGGCAGAAGGGGCTCGAGAGGGTCAGGCTGTTGTCGACCCGAAGCGGCTGAAGATTTTGAGAGGATTGAGCTTTCTGGTCAGTGGCGGTGCCTTGCTCATCTATGTCGTAGGATATTATTTCCTGGCGAGATATTGGATCGCAAACTGGATTTACACGACCATCATCATCCTTTGGGGTTGGATCAGTTACCAGGTGATCCAGGAGTTGCGCCGAGCGCATCAGGCACTGGCAGACAGCAGAGATGAAGCCCATCCTCTGAGAAGCAGGCACCAACTGCGTTGGGCGCTAATCCAAATCGCAGGGTTGACCTGGTATGTTGCCTTTGCATGGATTCTCATTCGAGTCTGGGACCGCACCGGTTATGTCATGCTGAAACTGGCTCAACTTTTTAATCTAACCGTGAACATCGGTACTTTGAATATCAGCTTAAAGGGTGTCGTATTGGCCGGGCTCATCATTTTTTTAACGCACCTGATCAACCGCGTCGGTCGAAGCCTGTTAGATGAAAAAGTGCTTGGGAATTATACACTGGAAAGGGGTTTAAGAAATTCGATTCTAACCATCGACAGCTATTTGACCTGGGGGTTGGGGTTGCTCCTGGCGATGGGCACCCTTGGCGTCAATGCCACTTCTCTGGCGGTTGTATTCGGCGCTGTCAGTATTGGTATCGGTTTTGGATTACAGAATATATTCAATAATTTCATCAGCGGCCTGATCCTGCTTTTCGAGCGACCGATTCAGGTGGGTGACACCGTCGAGGTCAACGGGCTTTGGGCCGAGGTTAAAAAAATAAATGTGCGGTCGACGGTTGTACAGACGTTTGACAATGCCGCGGTGATCATTCCCAATTCTGATTTTATCAGCCAGCAGGTCACCAACTGGAGCTTCAAAGATGCGCGGATGCGCCGAAACATCAATGTGGGCGTGGCCTATGGGTCTGATATCGATCTGGTGCGGAAAACTCTCCTTGAAATTGCCGCCGAGATCACCCAATGTTCTCAAATATCCCCAGCCGGAAGTCATATTTATGGATCACGGCGACAGCGCCCTGATTTTTCGGCTGCGTATTTGGACCCATGTCGACAATTATTATTCCGTACCGAGTGCGATCCGTTTTGAATTGGATAAGCGCTTTCGGGAATTGGGTATCGAGATTGCCTTTCCCCAACGGGACCTGCACATTCGCAGTATGACCAAAACGGAAGAGGCCGATCCGATACTGAGCGAGGCATCAGAATAAAACTTCAGGATAGTTTTAAGAAGTTGACTCGTGTTTGCCGGCTCTGAGATATCAAGAATGTTTTAGAAAGAGGCTTCGTTTTCACCCTAAATTTTTTCCCGAACAGAAAATATGGCGTTTTTCTTCTTGAACGGACAGCGAAATTCAAGAGAAACCGCCTTGAGCTTCAGACCGTCGGGGTTCT
>CAVRBA010000015.1:0-151799 GCA_963719015.1 uncultured delta proteobacterium
TTCTTGATAGGTTGGTTTTTCATCCATTTGAAAGATCTCCCATTTAAAAAAATGTGCGGATACGATCTGGCTATTTCAAGCGAATAGAGCAGATGATAAGTCAATAATCATAGAAGCAGGCGTAAGTCGGTCAGAACTTGTGTTTTGTTGGAGGTATCTTCAATCTAAAGTATTTTTTAGCGAATGATGCTTTTTGGGCTCTGTTGGAAGAAATTGTTATCAATATTTTTCTTATTCTCGCCAATGCTCAGGCTGATTGAGCGCATCTGCACATATAACCTTACCACTGACACTATCAATGACACCGGTACGCAGTTCTTGAACCATCCATGCGTTAACGTTTTTATCTGGAATTGGATAAGGTGCCTCAAATCCCAATGCACCTGCTGGCTTGAATCCATGACGTGGATAGTAATCCAGGGTGTCCGAGAACAAATACCAGTTCAACGCCTGATTCTGCCAATAGCCTCAATCCTTCTTCAATAAGCTGACCACCAACACCTTGTCCGCTTTGTGCATCAGGAATTACTGCAAGTGGTGCAAGTATTGCTGCAGATATTGATTTTTTCAAATGGCTGATACGTGCATTCGTGAACAGAATGTGCCCGTTGCCCGATCTTCACTTACAGCCATAAGGGACAATAAGGGAATTGCAGTGGGGTCAAAAAACAATCCATTTACAAGATCTACAATCTTAGGGCCCTCTTCATTTCCGAATGCTTGCGCTTCGACGTCCAGTATATCATTTAAATCCGATTCTTTCGATTTTCTTACTATCAATATATTCTCCATAATTGCAGTTTTGCTAACATTGACGTCATTCAACAAATAATAGCCTGATTTTTTTCACAAATGAAAATTAGGTGCAAAGTTTGATTACAGAAGCTTCGCGATTAAAGATTTATAGAGACTATCTGGAGATTCTCTGATTTGTCAAAACTTGTGTTAGTATTTCCAAAAACCAAATTCCAGAAACATGGAAATGTGAATTCCTGAATGACCCGAATATACAAAACCTGAACTGATGAAAAAGTGTATCTTTTGTGCCTCAATCGAATCTTTCAGATCGCCTGAAAAATTTCAGTTTAACGGATGAAATATGCAGTTTAATGGAATCTAAATCATTATAAATAATACAATATTGATACATTGTCCAAATCCTATCCAACTCCGAAATGTCTATTTAGATACTTTACCATCATAATTTTGACGCCTAAGCAGAGTCCAACGACAGTGCATTAAATAATAATTCCCTCCTAAACATCATATCCAGGCGACCCAAAATATCAGGATCTGTTTACCACAATAAAGGTTTTTCTTTAGACAATCATACCGTAATTTATGGTTTCTTTTTCCCGCATGGAATCCGGCACCTGCATGTTCGTATTCGGGATGCTGTATTCCTATGATTTGTATCTCATTGTGGTATAATCGGCATATCATGAATAAATGGTGAATTGAGCAATGGATATAATAACTATGGAACTCATCGATTATGTTAAATAAAACTCGAGTTGGTTTCGTCCTTTTCCTGGTGGTCTTGTGTGTGACTCTTATCGGCTGCGGAGGGGTGGTGGTGGTGGCGGGTCGGGTGAGAGTCTGGCGGATTCCCCCCCGTTGATGGCAGTGCCACCGGCGGGGAACGCAACGCGGTCTGCCTTTCTGGCACGAGCACGGGGGAAGTCGTCCGGCCGCAGTTTCTCATGAACCTCGCGGGGCAAACCAGCTGGTATGCGTCGCCGGTTGTCGCCGATCTGGACGGTGACGGGGAAAAGGAACTCATCGCGGCTTATTATTCGGTCTATGTCTTTGGAAGTGACGGAACCCTCCTTGACCGTGCCGACGGGGGCAGCGGCCGTGTATACGCCCCTCACGTCGTGGTTGACCTCGAAGGCGACGGCGTCGCCGAGATCGTTTACGGCAATAGTCATGAAGTCTATGTTTACGAATGGAGAAACAGCCGTCTGGTTCTTAAAGCCGGTTGGCCGGCCGACACCACGACGGCTGAAGAGTCTCCGGAAGTGCGCGGGCTGGCCGCTGCCGATCTGGACGGCGACGGACTTATCGAAATCGTGGCCACGACCACCCAGACGCAGAGCACGGCAGACGGTGGCGCCCAGGTCTTCGTGTTTGCCGGCAACGGCAGTCTCTTTCAACCCGCTGGTCTGAGTTTTCCGGCCTGGCCGCGATACAACAACTTCACCGGCGTGGGCGGCGACGCCGACCGCAACGGTCAGGGGCATTCAGGTTTCGGCTGTTATGGGCTCAACGTGGCAATCGGCAATATCGACGACGATAACGACCTGGAGATTCTCGTCACCTATGACAACCATCACATCCAGGCCTTTGACCTCGACGGTGTCGCCATCGATGCCTCCCCATGGTTCACCAATCGCTCGAGCCAGTACTTGGACAACCGCCTGACCTGGGGGCAGTTCATCCGCTGGGCCGATCCCCGGGTGGAGGAGGATCACTATCATCTGCACGTCGGCGATTGGCCGCATCCCAGCGTTCAGGAATGGCTGCAGTGGACGGCATCGCCGCCGAACATCGTCGACCTGGACGGCGACGGTCAGAACGAGGTGGTCGGCGTTCCCAACATAGAAAAGTACGTGCCGTATGAGACGCAGGCCTATGCCATCATGGTTCTGGAGGGCGCCCACGGCGATGGAAGCCGTTCGGCCATGCGCAAGAGGGGGTGGGAAACCCTGCCCAGAGGGGGAGCGCCCATAGCGGTCGCCGGATGGTATCCACCGAACGGCATCCCGGCGCCGACCACGGTCAATATCCAAGGCGACAGCCGTCCCGAGATCGTCGTTTCGTTGAACGACGGTTTTATCCATGCCTACACTGCCGATGCGATCGAGATCTGGCGGTTCAACTTCATGCATGGAAAGACGGTGATGTATGCGTCCGAATCCACCGTAGCCGATCTCAACCAGGACGGCTCCCCGGAGATCGTGTTTTCCACATACGGGGATCCGAATGTGCCAGACTCCGGCTATTTGGTGATATTGGGCGCCGACGGCAGCCTCTTACATGACATCGCTCTTCCCAATCCCGGCTATAACGGAAACGGCAATGGTGCGCCGGCCGCACCGGCAATTTACGATCTCGACGGCGATGGTCAACTCGAAATCTTCGTCCAGACCTTTGATCATGGAATGGACGTATTTACGATTCCGGGATCGGGCAGCGATTGTTTGCCGTGGCCAACCGGCCGTGGTGGACCTTTGCGTATGGGCCAGCCGAACAGCAACGGTCTCTGATTCTATTTCTTCAGCATCTACAGCCTTTAAGATGAATCAGACTGATCGAGTTCTCCAATCTAAACAAATGGTCAAACAAATAGATTTAAAAGTATTTATTTCTTCAAGGGAATCAACGTGCGATGCCTGCCGGGAGGATCTTGGAAAAGGCGCATGGCTATCGTTTACTAAAGAAAAAGCGGCCTTATGCCGCTCTTGTGCGGATCTTGACCATTTGGAATTTCTACCGTCCGGCGATGCAGCATTGACACGCCGAGCTCGGAAGCACTCAGGTCTATCTGCAGTTGTCCTTAAGTGGGCAAGAGCTCGTAAGCGGTATGAACGACAGGGTATCCTAGTAGAGTCGACTGCAATTAGATTGGCGGAAGAAGAATGTCTCGCCGATGAAGACGTGCGTGCTCGGCGGCGGATACGCGCGGCTCAACGTCGGACAGAGCAAGATCATAAGTACATCAAACAGTTTTCCGACGCGATCCTTGAATTTTTCCCGAAGTGTCCTTCAGTTACTGCGAGATCGATTGCGGATCATGCCTGTCAGAAATACAGTGGACGTATTGGTCGTTCAGCGACTGCGAAAATCCTCGACATCAAAGCTATCCGGCTGGCAGTTATCGCACATGTGCGCCACGTGGAAACCCCATACGACGAACTATTGATGAGGGGTTGGGACCGTAATGATGCCCGAGGCGCTGTCGCTGAACAGGTAGATTCAGTCTTAGCGAAGTGGCAGGACAAATCGCTTGATTAAACGCTGGATTGTTTGGAGAACAATCTGTCGAGATCGACCAAGGGGCATTCATATTTTATCAACCCATAGCGATTTGTAATCGAAGTTCGACGTTCCGATAATATTGAACTTTACAATTTCGAAATTCGGACTCAGGTCATAATCCTTGGGCGTAATCTGGGTATAGTGCCGCATTATTAAACCGCCGCCATAAGGATTTTCCCCGCTAAACCCATCTCCATTGGCTCGCGGTCCAAGGGCCGGCACGATGGGATAACCGACACTCTGAAAAGCCTGAGCGATCATGCCCGAACAAATGACCTCGTAATCGTTGCAATTACCAAGGCAGGCTCTGATCGTTTGGCTGCTGCGGGGTCGCCAGACGGAATGCAGCGCCATCATCGCGATGGCGATAATATTTTGATCATCATAATGCATACCCAATTTGCTTATGAGCTGCTCTAAGACCTGATTCAAGTCTGGTTCAGTGATTCCATAGGGTCTGCAAAGACGGATGTTATGATCTTTGTATTTTTTCAATGGGGAGGCAATGACACCTTCGCCGGAGAAAGCCTCTATCAACATATAATCCGCATCATCGCCATATTTATTCAGGTATACGTCTCTGTCGATACGATCAGAGCGTATCAATGCATTGCCGACATAAATTGCCGAATGACTCCAATGACTGTTCGTTAGTAATTTTACGATCCGGCTCATCTCAGATCGGCCTTCAACCAACAAAACATCACCCGGCTTTATTACCGCATAAAGTTTGTGCATATTATTATAAACGCGATGTTCATAACTTTTTCGTGGTTGCTCTAGTTTATTTAAAACGATCTGTCTTATATGTGCAGATATAGATTTCATGGATTTTGCGGCAGTTTTTCGTCAGACGGCACCTTGCCCTCAAACCTGAATTAAGATTTGAGACATTCTACAGCCAACAGAGAATCAGGCCCTTGCATGTGAAGCGATATAGCGGGTAATAAATGCTCTTGCGTGATTTCTCTCAAAACTAATCACGGCGAGGTTTAATCCGGTAAAAAGTATTGCCATCGTAAATAGCATAAGTGATGGTGACCCGCCGGGTTCCATTGGTACGTAGACACCAAGCCATGGTGACAAATGAAAACCGATAGCACCGAACAGAATACTTAACCCCATTAATGCGCCGATAAACCGTGTGATTGGAAGAACCAGGAGGATAGCGGTTATTACTTCTGCACTACCAATAAGCATTCTCACAGTTGGCTCAAATAGTCCAATACCTGATCGCTCAGCGATTATCATAAAAACCAAGTTTTCGCTCCCGAATTTTTGTATCCCCATTAAGAAAAAGAAAAGGGCTAACAATAAAGCACTTATCCATTTTATGTATTTCATTTTATCCACCTCAGACTCTTGAGTGATAGGTTCTGTAGATACAGTCGGAGCAATAGTCGTTAACTTACAGATTCATATAACCATCTCACCGGGAAAATTTCGATTTAGGATAAATTCCTTAACGCACAGCGCATGTAAGGTTAATAGAATTTTTGTTACTAATCGTATGAAATTAATTTCTTTGGTAGAAGAGGAACTCCGGTTATGTATGAGAGGCTTAATGCATCCTTTGGAAACTACATGCCGATATTTTGGGCAAATTTCTCCCGACTCAACAACCTGTTGATAATTCTGAATATCAGCATGTTTTTTCTGTCGGGGCTTGTATCGAAGGGCTATTTTTATACTTTTTATTCTATTGGATGTTTTTCCCTCGTTGCGATATTAACAATTCTTCCCTTCCCATTTATCGGTAAACTCTGGTTTTACTTTTTAAATCTTCTCATTGAACTTGCCGGCATATATTTTCTTGTCGCCAGCATCGTATACTGGGTGCGAAATGGAGCGCTCATGTCCTTATAGCGGCACACTTGAGGTTGTAACTTTTTCAAGGAAGCAGATTCGAAAATACGTTTTAAGGGTGAGTTCGGTTTGCGAATTTAGCAGTTTAGCGAGTTCACTTTCTGGAAAATTTAGCCATACGATATAACCGGGTGCAGATAGACGTTATGGAGAACAGCAATCTCTATGCGAAGGCAAGATTATTGAAATTTCATCATTTTTATTGTATATAAGAGGATTGGATAAATTATGGTTGATTAGGAACCGCAAATCAGAATGCGCGATGGAACCGTTCGACAAGCATTATTTATAGAAAAGGAACCGGAATATGAAGAATCTTTCGCTTTTCCATTTTGTTTTTCACAATGATGTTTATTCTCAATTTTCACAATTTGGTTCAAGCTGAAAAGTATTCCAGAACGATCGAAACATTTCGAAAATCACCAGTCGGTACAACCTTTTTTTAAGAACGCCTATGGCTACGCGGTTTTTCCAACTATTGGAAAGGGCGGTGTTTTGGATCGGTGGGGCTTACGGGTCAGGACAAGTCTATCGTCGAGGTAAGGTAACGGGAACAACGAAACTATTTAAGGGAACCTTTGGATTCCAGTTGGGAGGACAGGCTTTTAGTGAGATCATTTTTTTCGAGGACAAACGCGCCTACGGATGATTTCACAAGTGGTAATTTCGAATTTGATGCTGCGGCCTCAGCCGTAGTCATTACGGCCGGTGCTCAGGCAAAAGCGGGTACCGAAGGTGTCACAGCCGGCGCAAGTGCCGGTCCAGCAACCGGAGCTCAGGCCAAAACTAAGCTATCAAAGATGGGATGGCCGTGTTCATGCACACACTATGGCGGGTTAATGTATGAAGCGACGATAGGCGGCCAGAAATTCAGCTTCAAACCTATAAAATAGAAGCTGGCCCATGCGACAGTCGATTCAGAAGAGAACTCAAAAATAGAGCAATTACAATGTAAGACGTTGTTCGATGGAGAATCCGTAGGCAGATTAATCCGCTGGATGCGGAAAAGGGTTTTATTCCCAGCCCCTCGGAGCGATTAAAAATATTCGGCTTGATACCCCGTTGCCTGCGGCGAGTTAATTCATTCTAAAAGTGTAGGCGTCTCTGATTTACTTTAAAAAAAATGGGCTGCAAGTATTAGGTGAGCTTGCAGCCATTGTAACTTGTGAAAATTGATCTAGTGATCAAGTCGCCTTTTTTCTTCTAACTAAAAAGACAATGAGGATGACGAGAAACAGCGCGACTAGCGGGCCGAAGATTTGAACATTAGCGGCTATGAACATACCTTTGGCGATCAGTTTCATATGCTCGGCATCATTCTTGGGTACCATACCCAGTGCGTCCCCCAGCTTTGAGATAACCTGGTAAATAAATCTTCCTTCCGGAATTTCACGGTGACAGGACAGACAAACACCGAGTCGCTCCATGTTATCCCGCATATCTTTGGGTAATGGCCCATCCAACGGCCAGTGATGACCAACGGTCTGTAATTGCTGATCATCACGATTAACAACGTTGTCCAGGTCCATGGTCAACTCGGGTACCGGGCTGATTTGATACTGTGCTGTCTGGGTGACCAGTTCTCCTTTTTCATTCATGATATCTACGTAGACACCCTCGGCATACCCCCTCAGGTAGCGTCCGTCATGGGTTCCATAACCCAAGGATTTGGTTCTGGCATGGCAGGACGTGCATTCACGGGCCTGCCAGTCCACTGTATGGGGAGCAGCCGGTGCCATGTCGATGCTTTTCTGGCCGTTTTCACCACCACCTTCCAGACCTTCCGCGGTTCGCCATATCTTATTGTGCACCAATACTTCGCCGTCGGGTGCCACCACGGTGGTTATTTGTTGGCAACCGGGAATGATAGGGGTTACCCGACCCTCACCGTTAATGCCAAGAACGGGATCTTCCCATCGCAGGTAGGAACGATTCTCGCTGGTTTTTCCGTAAGCCACGCCTGGCGCCACGGGCGGATCGACGCCACGCATGGATTCAGCGGTATGTCCGTTTTCAAAGTGCGTATTTCCTGCTGCGACCCAATCCGTGGCCTTTTTGTCACCGGAGAAATTGACATTTACATGACAGCCATAACATTGAGGTGCCCAGGAGGAGTGGCAGCCATAACACTCTATCTTCTCTAAGTGTTTCTTGGCTTGAAGTTTCGCGGCGATTGCCTTGGCCGGGTTGCGCCACTTATTGGCTATCGCTAAAGATTTTAAGGTCGGCACTTCAAAATCGAGCCCGGAGGCAGAATGCACCACCACTTTTTCACCTTCCCTGACCACGTTGTTAAAAGGATTACCGCGAGTGGTCAGCAGGTAGCCGCCTTTGGCCTCATATGTTGTACTGAATTTGGAATGGGTGCCCAGCGGTTCGGTTGAAAGTCCACGTGCCTTATTCATGTCTATTTCGTTACCGAATTCATCTCCCCAACCCAAAGGGAGTTCCCATGGATAATGGGTGGCGGTTCCGTGGCAGTCTGAGCATTCTATTTCAATATTGGCCAGAAGTGTACCGGTAATGTTGCCGTTGCCATGCATGGAATTGGTGGTATGGCAGTCCTGACAAAGCAGACCGCCCTCCGGGTTACCCTCCCGGGACTTTAGTCGGTGGTGCACATCATCTTTGATAAACTGATAGAATTTGGTGTGGAGCTTTGGTTGTTTCCCACCCTTTTTGGTGTAAGGGCTCCCATAGGGAAATTCCATCAATCCCTGGAAGGATACACCGATGCGTTTGCCCCGGTTGTGGCAGGAGACGCACGTCTCATGGGGAATTCCTGAATAGACTTTTCCGTTGGCCACGACCTTGGCTTTGCGTGAGGACTGAATCGAGTGCACCATCGCGTGTCCCGGCTCATCCCGTTTGACCGTCTTATCGCCGCCTTCATAGAGCCCGGCATTGTTGTAAGGGATATGGCACGCACCACAACCCATTCCCCTGAAATCGCCCCGTTTTTCACGACCCTTGACACCCACGTGACAGCGCTGACAGTCCGTTCGCAGGTAGGTATAAATGGCTTCCCAGGGTTTTTCTTTGAGGGTTTCTACATTGGTCTTGGGGACTTGCTTGAGCTCAACCGGGAAGTTATCCGGAAATTTCTTCATCAGCGCCAGGGTATAGGCTTTGTATTCCGCTGTACCGAAAATGGGCTCAGGTCCGTCCGGGTCTGTGACGTCGTAGTTTCCGTACTTCTTTGCATAACCGGTACTGGCAGGCCCCCAGCCCCATATCGCCCCCTGTATTTTACCGGCTTCCGTCTGCATGATGGATCGATATTGGGCATAGGTCCACTCTTTATGGCACTGCCCACAGATCTTTTCGTTGACCCATACCGAACCCGAATGCACAACAAAGGTGTTTAACTCACCGCCTTCCGGTGCCCCTGTGTGGGCAATTTTTGCATCCTTAACTTCATTCGGGTCACCACCGTGACAAACCACACACCCGTTGGGGTCCCCAAGTTTCGCGCCCTTGGCATAGATCTGCTCGGCCATCGGGGAATTATGAGCACGAATCGGTTCTATCCCAGAGTGACACTTTCCGGGAGCCAGGCATCCGACATTGGGCGCTGGATACGCGGTGGGATCCATTCCGGCAACCGGTGTGGCAGCCCATAAAGCGGAGGGGATTGACCAGCAAAGACAGCAAAGGAAAATGACAACGACATAAAACGCGGAAAAATTCCTTGAGAAATTCGGCATACGAGCCCCCTATCTCTAAAAAAGTTTGTCTTGGCGATGTCTTGGGGTGGCAAGTTTTCAGAGGTAGTACAATTTGAACGCTGTTCAATAATTCAATCTGCTTCAGCTCGATTTGCTATCGGTATTATAGAATCAATTGAGTTGTCAACTGCTTTATTCTTGTCATATGGGTATGATAAGAGTATTTTCTATTTACTGTTCATCCATAACCGGCCTTATTTTCACCCAAGTTGAGCGTTTCATATTTTCGAAATGACATAATTAAACAGTAATTATAAGGAATTCTGCCGATTAGACTTTCGAAAATATAAAACCCATCGGGATTTCCAATTTCACCGCATCTACGGCGTCAAATGCCGTCCCGCATAGTTCACTATAGCGGCACGGCATTTTCCTTGTGTCTGCGGTAAACTTGAAAATCGCTCAATTTGGGTTTCACTAACTGAATCTTTTTCTTTGAGAGGCTATGAAAAAACAAACTGATATTCTCATCATCGGCGGAGGGGCCATCGGCGTTTGCTGTGCGCATTACCTGAATCGTTCGGGTCGGCAAGTCACCTTGGTTGAAAAAGGAGACATCGGTTGCGGTGCTTCCCTCGGCAATGCCGGTCTCGTCATACCCGGCCAATGCATCCCCCTTGCTGCGCCCGGGGTGATATCTAAAGGACTCAAGTGGATGTTTGATCCGGAAAGTCCGTTTTATATCAAACCCCGGTTCGATATTAATTTTCTAAGGTGGCTATGGAAATTTTCGCGCCATTGCACCAATAGTCATCTTCGCAGAGCGGTGCCCATCCTCAGAGACCTCCAATTGCACAGCATGGCAAATTATAAAGAACTTGCTGCCAATGAAAATATCGATATCGGGCTGAAGCAAAAAGGAATCCTTGATGCCTATCGCGACCGTCGGGAATTAGAAAAGGGAGTTCAAAGGGCCCGTCTGCTAAGAAATTTCGGCCTTGAAAACCAGGTCTTGAACAGGGATGAAATTCACGATTTGTTTCCTGCGATCAAAACCAGCATCGTGGGCGGTATTTTCTATTCCCAGGATGCCCATTTAGTTCCGGAGCAGTTTGTTCAAGGACTGGCTGCTTATGCCAAACAAAAAGGGGCTGTCATCCACACGAATACCGAAGTTATTGGGATGAAGAAAACCGGCCGCAGGGTCACATCGGTACTGACGACTCGTGGTGATTTTTCAGCCAATGAGATAGTTATAGCTGGTGGAACATGGTCCCCTGCGATAATTCGGGATCTCAATATAAGATTATTCGTTGAATCGGCCAAAGGTTACAGCATTAGCTACAAACGGCCGGAGAAATTCCCCGAGATACCACTGATTCTGGTCGAGGCCAAAGTTGCGGTCACGCCCATGGACGAGGTATTACGATTTGCCGGGACACTGGAACTGTCCGGCCGCGATCTGACAATTAACTTGCGCCGGGTAAAAGCGATTTTGAAGAGCGTTCCCATGTATCTGCCGGATTTTGACGTGCGCGCGCTCGATTTGATTGAAATCTGGCGCGGCCTGCGACCTTGTACACCCGACGGGCTGCCTTACATCGGAAGGCCAAACACGCTTGACAATCTCATTGTTGCCACCGGCCACGCGATGAAAGGCATATCTCTGGCGCCCATAACTGGAAAATTGGTTGCCCAGCTGGCTGCCCATGAACCTCCAGATGTTAACCTGTCCGGCCTGAGAATAGAGCGGTTCAGATAGAGGAGAGAACGGCTATTAACTGATTTTATAACGTTGGATTACGTTCACAGGCGAGGCAAAGAATGATGAATAAGCGTCTAACTTTCAATGATAGTGATCACTTATTTCTATATAATGGTGACCAGCTTATAATGCGATTATAAAGAACCTACAATTAGGGTAACCCTCAAACTTGTGCTATCAATCTGGTATCGTAATAAGTATAAATATCAGATGGATAGAGATAGATAGCAAAAGGTAAAAGTTCCCCTGAACTTGTGATAAGTTGGAGAAATCACAGATTTCTCAACAACCACCTAAACCACAATATATTGATATTGTGTACATTTCACGACCGGGATAAGAGAAGATATCTTCACTTATCCCGGTCAATATCCATCGTTTTCAAAATCAGTTATTTTTTCGGTTTTTCAGGTTCCTTACTCTTTGACTTTGGGGTCTTAGAGCCTTTCTTCGGCTCAGGCAGGCAACCACACCCGCATGGACTATTTTTCTTATCGGTCATTTATATCACCTCCTTTCTAAGTTAACTTAACTCATTCAACTACCGTGTAGCGATGCAGCCATTTAACCTTTTTTCGATTGTAAAAAACTTCACAATCCCAAAGCTGCCTTGGCAATATCTTGCCGGAGCCACTCGGATGTCTTGAAATGCAGCATCAGCCCTCGGGCATCTCGAAAGAGACGTTCAACGACGTAGTCACGGCGTAGCTATGACCCCCAAGAACCTGGACCGCCTTGTCAGTGACATCCACAGCCATTTCCGATGCGAACAGCTTCTCTTTGGAGCCATTAATGACTGTTACATCCGGTGGTGAATCTGCTTTGGTTGCACATACCATGAGTAATGATTCCGCCTGCTTCGGTGCTGCCAAGATTCTCATGCACTACTTGGACTTCTTGAGGTCCTTGATGCGTTCTTCAATTCCACCCAGTTCTTTTTCCAGTTGGTCCTTGTAGGACTCCAGGCATTCCTGTTGTTCCTGGGTGGAGAAAAACCGGCGAAATCCTGGACCGCATCCGCACCCACAACAGCCGCAGGTGCATCCCACAATGCTGCTGGGATCCATTGTTGGTTGACACATACAATCACCCCCTTTCAAGGATTTGTTATTAAGTTATTAAGCAGTAACTTAATAACATTGGCAAAAAAAATTATGCTTTTCTTTTTAATTCATCAAGTTGAGCTTGTATATTATTGAGTTCCTCTCGAAGTTCCCTTTTGTACTTTTCTAACAGTGCAACCTTATCTTCGGCTTTTTTGAGCTCTTCCTCACGAAATTTTCCGGTTCCTTTACAACCGCAGGTGCAGATGCTGGACAAAAATTCCCCACATTTATCTAATGCATCCGGGTCTATTTCATAGGGTATCCAATAGCCCTTACGCTCACTTCGAACCAATCCGGCATGCCTTAGTACCTTGAGATGTTGCGAAACAGCAGAAGGCGTGATACCCAGCATCTCGGACATCTCATTTGCACCCAGAGGACCTTTTTGCTTCAGAATCTCGATAATCCTGATGCGAGTATCAACCCCCAAAACTTTGAATAATTCGGCTTGTTTTTTTCCCATAGCAACCATTTAATTAAGTATTAACTTAATTACTACATCAAAACTAATTTCTTGTCAAGCTTTCTTTGAAGAGATGAGGATTTTATAAGGATACGATCTGACTATCTCAAGTCATTGAGGCACACTCGCAGTTGCGCTTAATAGCGAGACTGTCGAAAAACCACAAAAGAGTGTTTTTATAGCTTCTAAGTGATTGATTATATTATAAGCCAAATTGATTAAAATGCCTAAAAAGTACTTTTTCGACAGTCTCAGCAGCAGGCTGGAATTTCGCTATGCCAGATTTTGCCACGATACATTGATCTTATCACAACTATTGACTATATCTCGCGTCCCAAATTGGCCAATTTTGGGTCCATGGCAAGGCTGGACTGTTGTTTTCCGGGGTCAGGCAACAACGGATTCAGAGCGGCTACCTGCCGAATTTTATGCCACACAACATGCTGTGTTGACGGTGGTATTGACACACAGGCATCGTTTGGACATACTTACTTGCGTAAAAAGCAAGTTCTTATCTTTTAGCTGCTGTCTGTCCTAGGGAGGGGTATTTCATGAGCTCGAATAGACCGGATGGACGAGCAGACCTGGTTCGTCGTTGGGGGCGGCATCGGCGGCATCATCAGCCTCAAATACGCGGAAGGACGCCAGCCTCGACGCCATCCTGCTGGAGAAGGGCGATGCCGTCGGCGGGCTTTGGCGCGATCTTCCCGCCTGGCAGGATCTCCAGATCCGCAAGGAGGACTGGACGCTGGGTGATCTGCCGATCGCGGGCGAGGACCAGGCCAGTGTCCTTGCCAACATTCGCGAGTGGGTGAAGCGTTTCGATCTCGCATCCTCGATCCGCTTGGGTACGCGGGTGAACTCGGCCCGTCCTGCGGACGGTGGATGGATGGTCAGTGCCGATGGATACGCCGGCCACTCCAGATTCCTCGTCGCCGCCACGGGCGGTCACAATCGGCCCGTTGTTCCGAAGATCGAGAGAGCCCTCCCGACGCTGACCGAGTATCACTCGTCGGCGCTGCGCAACCCTTCCGAGCTCACCGGCAAGGAAGTGGTCGTCGTGGGGGGGGGTGCCTCGGCGTACGACCTCCTCGATCTGTGCCTGGTTTGTTGCAGTCAAGAACTAAATTTATTTTTTACTTATAGTGAGGTTACCATTTCCAACCCTGGTATTTGAGAGTCCGCTAACGGCTCTGATCTTGCTTCATCGGGAATTGGTAACAGCGGGGAGTTTTGAATGCTCGAACTGAAGGTCGAAAAAACCGCCTTAATGGCACAGATGAAAATCTCCCCGCTTTCACCTCAAGCTGCTAGTTGACAACGATGAGTATTGTAATCTTCGATATATATCGATCCATCACGGGCCAACGCAAACATAACCGCCAGCAGTTTGCGCGAAATCGCCACCAGAGCTTTGATTTTGGGCATTCCACGCTCAATCATTCGGTTGTAAGGCACATGCATAATCCCATTGGACTTAACCGTATTGATGGCGCCAAAATACAACAGTTTACGCATCAACGGTCGTCCGCGTTTGGAAATGTGGTGTCGCCCGCGGAACTTTCCAGAGCTGATCTCGAACAAATCCAGACCCGCCAGCTTGGTGATCTCAGAGAGCGTGGAAAATTGACGAAAGTCTCCCACTTCGCCAACCAAGCCAGCAACGGTGATCAGGCCAATACCTCGCATCGAAAGAAGATACGGACTATATGGGATTTGCTCCAAATTGCTTCTCATACGGCTTTCCAGGTGATCGACAAACGTATTGATCCTTTCGATTTGATCCACCAGGTAGCCGACCTCTTCGACAATGCTCTGGCGGCCTTCGGTCACTCCGACCGAGTTCTGGGCTGCTTGGAAAAGCTGTTTGGCCCGTTGATGATCCATCCTGCCGCGGCTCACGCGCCGCATGTTCCGGCTCAACTCATCCAGACCCAGAGCCAGAATGGCGTCCGGTGTGGGGCATTGCCTGGCCAGAAACAAGCCGGTTTTACTGGATACTTTTTTGATCACTGTCAAAAACTCCGGGAAAATTACAAACACAAGGTGTTGCAACTGATTGAGTATGGCCGTGCGATCTTTGATAGTACGCTCTCTGGCCTGGGTCAGCCGCCGCAGCTCGGCCGCTGCTCCTTCCGGAACCACCACCGTCAAAGAATGACCGAGCATCATCACATCGGCAATCACTCGCGGATCTTTACGATCGGTCTTGTTCGGAGAATTGCCGGTAAGCTCCTTCACACGCTTGCTGTGCATCGGGTTGATTTGCACCAGCTGCACTGGCTTCTGCCTCAAAAAGTGCAGCAGCGGCTCCGCATAAGGCCCTGTGGACTCAAAGCCAACCAGCACCTGACTCAATCGATAGGCTTTCTTAAACCGACACAGCTTCTTCCAGAATTGGTGAAAACCATCCCGGCAATTGGTAACTTCAAAGGGAGTCTCCTCTTTCCCATTTGGGGCACGGAAATATCCAAAATGAGACCCTTTACCGATATCCAGACTAACGACCATTGTTTGCCTATTGACCCTTTTAACTTTTTGCGATTTAGTATTCATGGCTATGCTCCTCTTTTGATCCCAGATTACCAACCAACTTGCATGTAACTGGCATCAAAATGAGTATAGCCTTTTTTGTTCATGCTCAAGGCTTACTGGATTATAGCAAGCTCTAAGAGCGAAGCGAATGGGCGGTGAAAATGACTTCCAAATTCTAAAATTATTGAATTGTCCATCATCGATACTCAAATTTGATTCCAACGGAATGAAATTTTGAAAATCGCTATATAATAAGGGGCAGAGTCGGTTGCGATTCTTCCCCTTATTATTTCATATGTAGTTATACAAAATGGGACGCAATCAACTCGGCAGCCCTGGGTCGTTGACAAACGGTGTCACACTATTATCTTTTGGGCTGGATTGGTTTGGGGACAACCCATTGCTTATGTGGATTTAACCAAAGTTGAGCGTTTCATATTTTCGAAATGATAAAGTTAAAAACAATTACAAGGAATTGTGCCAATTTGACTTTCGAAAATATGAAACCCTACGGGATTTCCAATTTCACCGCATCTGCGGCGTCAAATGTCGTTTCGCATAGCAGACTATAGCGGAACGACATTTTTCTTGTATCTGCGGCAAACTTGAAAATCGCTAAATTCGTTTTAACATTAAATCGGGGTGGTAAAAAATCGTCGCACCTGCCAGTAAGCCCAAATAATCCAAATTTAGTCCGTTGACATATCTTATGGCGCATACGTGCTTTGTTTCTTTGAAAGCCAGATTTTTGTGACACCCTGCCGGGCCATCTTATTACATCTGAATGAAAATTGAGCCGTCAGAAAGGAAGGAAAGATGAATAGAAGAGAAATGCTGATCGGAACCGGTGCAGGATTGGCCGCACTATTTACGAGTAATGCCTTTGCCATGAAACATGCAAAAGATTCGAAAACGGGGCATGGTTACGGAAAGAAATTTGAAAATCTTGTCGATTCGGGATTGAACTGCCTCAAAAAAGGCGAGGCCTGTATTCAGCACTGCCTCGCTCACTTCGGGGATACCTCGCTGGCCGAATGCGCAGCGCGGGTTCAGGAAATGATGCCGGTCTGCGCGACACTCGCGAAGCTGGCATCCTACGAGTCGAAGCATTTAAAAGACTACTTGCAGTTCTGTATCAAGGTGTGCAACGACTGTGAAAAAGCCTGTCGCGTTCACGAAGCCACGCACAAGCCGTGCAAGGAATGTGCTGACGCCTGCGCCAATTGTGCCAAGCAATGTGAGAAGGTGTTGGCGTCTCTGTAAACCATTTCAACACATATTACATTCGCAATTTCACTTCAATCGAGAGGGTGGGTCTGAAGAGAGATCCGTCCTCTCGATTCTTTTTGTAGGAGTGGTTTTTCTCCCATCTATAATTGTCGCGAGGAAAAAACGTTCGGTTAAGGGAACGCTTTTGAATGCTGATTGCTTCTTCTTCCTTGTGATAAACTTCAATGCGATTTAGTGGTTCTGCCGCCCACTATTCAAACGATAAAATACGATTGATGTAGTCATTTGCATTACCAAGTAAATCACTAAACTACAGAAAAGCACCGTCGTACGGTAATCTCCAGTCACTTATTACACTCGCCCGTATATATTTCTTACCCAATTTACTCACCAAAAAATATAACTTATTTTACTTAATACTGTGGCAAATTTTTCTTTACTACAATGTGGCAGCAACTTAACGCCTCGTAATTGTTTCTAAATATGTCTGAGCCCTTTCCGTTTGACAGGAATGAAATTTGCAGTATTTACCGGTAAGGCAAAATCGTTCCTCAATTTTTCCTGTTTGAAATTCATAAAACAACCGAACTCTGATTGCTCTGCTATCAATAAGCGTAGCTGAATGTCAGTTGACTCATTTTTAAAGTGTTACTTCGATCAGATGTCCTCTGATCATCTCATTTAACCGATTTTTCAGAAACTGAAGTAATTTGTGTGGATGATTAACACGTGTAGGATGGCTTCAAGAGCCCCCGGGAGATGCTATGATCACTCGGGGGCTCTTTTAATTTCATACTAATTTAGTATGGAACAATAGGGTTTGAAAGGAGGTGGCCCCTAATAGCAAACAAGGGAGAGAGAATTTTAGGCTGACCAAATCATAAGCACCAAAACAGAAAAGGAGGATTCACGAAATGAAAGAAAAACTAAGGCTGAAGCAAGCTGCAGTAGTCATCACCATTGCTCTATCATTTTTAGGGTAGTTGTAGGAAATGGGTTGACCCAAGTAAGTTTTAGCCCCAAATGAAGATCTAGGGAAGTTTCTGTATTTTGATGAAAACCTTTCGGAACCTGCTGGACAATCATGCGCGAGTTGTCACCACCCCGACTTCGGATTCGCTGATCCTGACAGATTCCTGCCGGTTTCAGAAGGTGTCATCCGGGGGCTGTTTGGAGGACGGAATTCTCCCAGTTCTGCCTATGCAATGTTTGCACCGAGTTTTTATATCGATACTGAAGGGACTCCAATTGGTGGTCAATTCTGGGATGGCAGGGCAACCGGAGAAAGACACTAGGAGATCCATTGGCTGACCAGGCCTTGGGCCCTTTTTTAAATAGTGTCGAAATGGCAAATGGAAGTGAATGGGAGGTTGTTGGGACGCACAAGAATTCTGTGTATGGAGATAACATTTATTAGAAGCTGCTCCCCCACTGGGAGGCAATATTATCAGAAAATACCTCAGATATTGATGCTGCATACAACTGTATCGCAGAATCGATCGCGGCTTTCGAACGCACATCCCTGTTCGGACAATTCAGCTCAAAATATGACTACTATTTGTCGAAATGTATTGACCGCGGCGGTGTTTTAGACGATTGCGCCAAGGGCAATGGCCGCGTGGCTGAAAGGATAGGCAGAAAAATCTTTTCATGGATGGAGTGGAAAGGCTTTAAGCTTTTCATGAACGACAACAACAATAACGATGGGATTAAGCAACCCGGCGAAGGGGCCATGTGTGTTGCCTGCCATACAGCCGATTTTACAGATCCAGATAGTACAGAACTTTATCCTAATCCGGTTGTTGTCCCTGATTGGTCAAATGGTATGGTGCCCCCGCTGTTTACCGACTATACGTATGACAACCTCGGTGTACCGAAAAGTAAACACCGGCTCTTGAGGAACAACCCTGTTGATTATGGTCTGGGGGGTGAGCCGATGAGTATCCCGGGTGCAAAAGGCTTATTTAAGGTGATGCCGCTGCGAGGGATCGCAGACACAAGGCCTTATGCCCACAACGGTTATTTTCGGACGCTTTGGGGTATCGTCCATTTTTATAACACAAGAGACGTAAAGAACTGGCCTGCCCCGGAAGTGGCCGAAAATGTTAACGGGGATGAATTGGGAAAACTGGGGCTTAAGTTTATAGATGAAGTGGCCCTGGTTACCTTTATGAGGACGCTCTCCGACGGATGGAATCCCTAATCTATTTAGCGGGCAAGGATATTGATGGTTTACCAGGCTCACTATAGGCCTTTCATGGGTATCTCTTGCATCCGCAGAAGGGGAAAGAACGTGTTGGGGTAAATACTATTGGTAATTGATTTAGAAAATTGAGAAAAATCCGGTATTCACCTTAAGGCAGATGAAGATGTAGGCGTGAATACCGGATCTATTCTTTATCACACCGCCACAGCCGTCGGTTCGGTCACCGGGTTGGCCTTGAGGTACTCCAGCCGGTTGAGGCCGTTGATGTAGGCTTTGGCGGCGGCGGTGATGATGTCCGGGTCGGCACCCTTGCCGAGGGACACCAGGCCGTTTTCGCGCAGGCGGACCGTCACTTCGCCCTGGGCGTCCGTGCCGCCGGTCAATGCGCCGACCGTGAAGCGCAGCAGTTCCGAGTCGGTGCCGGTCAGCTTGGCGATGGTGTTGTAGGCCGAATCGATCGGCCCGTTGCCGTAGCCGGCGCCTTGGACGCTGCGGCCGTTGATCGACAGCTTGACGCTGGCCATGGGCAGCACGGTCGTGCCGCAGGTGACGTGCAGGTATTCCAGGCGGAAGATATCCTTGGTCCGCAGGATACCCTCGGTGACCAACACTTCCAGATCCTCGTCCACCACGTGTTTCTTCTTGTCGGCCAGCTCCTTGAATTTCCGGAAAATCAGGTTCAGCTCTTCGTCCGACAGATCGTAGCCCAGGTCTTTCAGGTGATCCCGCAGGGCATGGCGGCCGGAGTGCTTGCCCAGCACCAGCTTGTTGGTACTCAGGCCGATGGTTTCCGGCCGCATGATCTCGTAGGTCATGGGGTTTTTGAGCACGCCGTCCTGGTGGATTCCGGCCTCGTGGGCAAACGCATTGGCGCCGACAATGGCCTTGTTGGGCTGCACGATGATGCCGGTGATCATGCTCACCAGCCGGCTGGTGGGGTGGATGAACTCGGTCCTGATGTTGGAACTGATGGGCAGATAATTGCTGCGGGTGTGCAGCGCCATGACGACCTCTTCCAGGGACGTGTTGCCGGCGCGTTCACCGATGCCGTTGATGGTCACCTCGGCCTGCCGGGCACCGGCGCGAATGGCCGCGATGGTGTTGGCTGTGGCCAGGCCGAGATCGTTGTGACAGTGCACGCTCAGAACGGCCTTGCCGATGTTGGGTGTGTGGTCCATAATATAGCGAACCATGTCGGCGTATTCTTCCGGGACGGCATAACCAACCGTGTCCGGCAGGTTGACGGTGGTGGCGCCGGCCTCGATGGCGGCTTCAAAGACGCGGCACAGATAATCGCGGTCGCTGCGGGAGCCGTCCTCGGCCGAAAACTCGACGTTGTCGGTAAACGACTTGGCATATTTTACCGCATCCACCGCCCGTTCTACGACTTCGTCCCGGGTCATTTTGAGCTTGTACTTCAGGTGAATGTCGGACGTGGCGATAAACGTATGGATACGGGGTTTCACGGCATGCTGGATGGCCTTCCAGGCGCGGTCGATATCGGAGCGCGAGGTCCGGGCCAAACCGGCCACCTCGGTTCTTTTCAATCGGCCGGCGATTTGGGCCACGGCGTCCAGATCGCCATCGGAGGCCGCCGGGAAACCCGGCTTCCAGTACATCGACGCCCAGTTTTTCCAGCTGGATCGCCAGGCGGAGCTTTTCGGCGGCGTTCATGCTGGCGCCGGGTGATTGTTCGCCGTCTCTCAACGTGGTGTCAAAAATAATGACTCTATCATTCGCACTCATATCTTTTCTCCTTTTAGGCAGGGTGCCGGGCGATATTTGGCTGGTCGAGCGCCCTCATTTAACGTTCTAATGGGACGGATGAGAAAAAATATGGCCGAGCATGGGCCGCAGGACGGGGTCGGGCACTTTGTCCTGCGGCGTAGGCACCTTCATTCATTTTATAACTCCTATTTATTTGGATTGACCTTTTGCTTCAGGCCGGGGTGCTAAACTGTCCTTAAGCCCACAACCTTCCAGGCGGCGTCAATCACTTCCGCCTCAGTCTGACTTTCCTTTGCTTTGGTGAGCTTGTATTGGAAGCTGTCCGCCAACGCTTGCCAGCTGGCCTCGATGATGTCTTCGGAGACACCGATGGTGCTCCACAGTTCGTCCTGGTCCCGGGACTCGATGAAGACACGGACCTTGGCCGCCGTGCCATCGCGGCCGTCGATGACGCGGACCTTGAAGTCGACCAACCGCATGGCATCCAGATCCGGGAAAAAGCGGTCGAGCGCCTTGCGCAGGGCGTTGTCAAGGGCGCTGACCGGACCGCTCCCTTCGGCAGCGGTGATCTCCTGACGACCATCGACGGATATTTTTATGGTTGCATGAGCGCTGCAGGGCAAGTCCTGGTCTTTCTCGATCGAGACCCGGAACGACTCCAATTCGAAATAGGGTTTGAACTGTTCGGTGAATTTTTCCAGCAGGATCTTGAACGAGCCGTCGGCCACGTCGAACTGGTATCCTTGCTCCTCGAGGTCCTTGATTCGGGTCACGATCTGCCGGCTGTCGCTTCCGTTGGCATTCAAATCGATACCGAGTTCTTTGGCCTTGTAAACGACGTTGCTCTTGCCCGAGAGGTCGGAGACCAGCACGCGCCGGTGGTTGCCAACCAGGGCGGGGTCTATGTGTTCATAGGCTCGCGGCAACTTCATAATGGCACTGACGTGGATGCCGCCCTTGTGAGCAAAGGCGCTTTTGCCCACGAAAGGGCGTGTATTGAGCGGGACCAGATTGGCGGTTTCACTGACGAAGCGGCAGATTGATTTGAGCTTGGCGAGGTTTTCCGGCGACATGCATTTCAACTGCATTTTGAGACACAGGATCGGAATAATTGAATTCAGATCGGCGTTGCCACATCTCTCGCCATAACCGTTGATCGTTCCCTGTACCATGGTAGCGCCGGCGCGTACGGCGGTAATGGTGTTGGCCACGGCCAGGCCGCAGTCATTGTGGGTGTGGATGCCGATCGTGACCGGAGAGGCGTCTCCCTCAGCTTCCGGATGAACGTTCATGGCCTTGCAGACCGAGCGGGTGGCCGTGTCGACGTCGAAGGGGAGGGTGCCGCCGTTCGTGTCGCAGAGAACCAGTGCGTCTGCACCGGCGTCCAGGGCCGCGTGCAGGGTTTCCATGGCGTATTCAGGGTTTTCGCGGTAACCGTCGAAAAAATGCTCAGCATCGTAAATAACTTCACATCCGGTGGTCTTCAGATAGGCAACGGTATCATTGATCATGGCGAGATTTTCTTTGAGGGTGTTGTCCATGATCTGCTCGACATGCATGTCCCAGGTTTTTCCGAATATGGTGACAACCGGCGTGCCGCTTTCGATCAGGGCCGACACATTGGCGTCATCTTGCGGAGCGATGCCGGGTCGGCGCGTCGAGCCGAACGCTGTTAGACGAGCGTTTCGGAAGTCTTTTGATGAAGCGAGGTCGAAGAACTTTTTGTCTCTGGGGTTGGACCCCGGCCATCCACCTTCGATGTAGTGAATGCCGATATCGTCGAGCCGCTTGGCGATTTTCAATTTTTCTTCGGCCGAAAAATTGATATTTTCTCCCTGGGTACCGTCTCTCAGGGTGGTGTCGTACAAGATTATGGGGGGCATGACAAACTCCATTCTTCCATGGGGCGCAGCGTCCTACAAATCGATACCCGGAAAGTTCCTGCTGTCCTTGCGCCGGATGGGCGTTTAAAGATATTGGTCGCTGACAAGCCGGTATGCGCGCGTTACCGGCGCCTGTTTTCTGGTCGCAGTGAACGGACGGCAGCACCGGCACGCCACATCTCGGACTTATGGATGGCGTCCAGCTCTTTCTGCAGACGTTCTCTGTAATCCGGCGCGCTGTTGACGTCAAGCACGCGCCGGGTCTCTTTACCGCTCACGACATTGTCGTAAAGCTCGTCGAACAGCGGGGCCACCGCATCTCTAAATTTAGGGGCCCAATCCAGGGCGCCTCTCTGGGCCGTGGTGCTGCAGTTACCGAACATCCAGTCCATGCCGTTTTCGGCCACCAACCGGATCAGACTCTGGGTCAGCTCTTCGACGGTTTCGTTGAAGGCTTCGCTGGGGCTGTGTCCGTGCTTGCGCAACAGGTTGTACTGGGCTTCCATCGTTCCGGCCAGACAGCCCATCAGCACCCCGCGTTCACCGGTCAGATCGCTGAAGACTTCCTTCTCGAAAGTGGTGGGAAATAGATATCCGGAGCCGATGGCGATTCCCAGCGCCAGTGTTCGCTCTTTGGCTCGGCCGGTAAAATCCTGGAAAATGGCAAAGCTGGAATTGATGCCGCTACCGTCGAGAAAGTTGGTGCGCACCGTGCGGCCGGAACCTTTGGGTGCCACCAGGATGACATCCACATTGTCGGGAGCAACGATACCGGTCTGGTCTTTGTAGACGATGGAAAAACCGTGGGAGAAGCACAGGGCGTCGCCGGGGTTCAGGCAGGCTTTTATTTTATCCCAAGTCTGCATCTGGCCGGCATCGGATAGAAGAAACTGGACTACGGTCCCCTTGCGGGCGGCTTCTTCCAGCGGAAACAGGGTTTCACCGGGGACGAAGCCGTCTGATACGGCACGTTCCCAGGAGTTGCTGTTCTCCCGTTGACCGATGATCATCCGAATGCCGTTGTCACGCATATTCATGGCCTGGCCCGGGCCCTGGACCCCGTAGCCCAGAACGGCCACAATTTCATCTTTCAGTATTTCCCTGGCCTTTTGGAGTGAGAACTCATCGGAAGTTATCACTTCTTCCACTGTACCGCCAAAATCAATCTGTGCCATTTTAACCTCTCTATGCTGTTGGTTTAATGATATCTATAACGAGTGCGATGAATTTTTAAAGAGAACGGGAGCCTATTTCATTATCCGGTCGTAGAGAACGTATTCTTTAGAGGGAAGGAATGCCTCAGTTCGGCTCCCGGATCAGAGCCAGCGGCCCGGTGCGGGCAATCTTTTTTATTCCCATCGGCTTCAACAGGTTGAGCAGCGCCGTGATCTTTCCCTCGTCACCGGTAACTTCGATAATATAGTGCTCCAGACCGACATCGACGACTTTGCAGCGGAAAATGTCGACGATCCGCAGGATTTCAGCGCGGTGCTCGGACTTGGCCTTGATGCAGATAAGGGCCATCTCCCGCTTTACGGCCTCGGGCCCGGTGACATCGCGTATTTTAATCACGTTGATGAGCTTATTGAGCTGTTTTTCGATCTGTTCAAGCACGAGTCTGTCGGCCTGGGTCAATATTGTGATGCGTGATACCTTTGGATCCATGGTTTCGGCCACCACCAGGCTGTCAATATTGAATCCGCGTCCACTGAACAGTCCGACCACCCGTGAGAGAACCCCCGGTTCGTTGTCGACCAGCATGGTAAAAACGTGTTTTTCTTCCTTCATTGTTTTCCCTGATCTGAGGTGTTCTGCTACGAATTTACTGACGCGTCCGTTTTATAACCAATACGATCCATGAACGGCAGACCAACCGGAAAGTGAGCGAGCAACGACTTAAACGGCCAACTTTACTCCTGTCATACCAGCAACATTTCAGTGATTGGGGCGCCTGCCGGTACCATCGGGTAAACGCTTTCTTCCTTTTCGACCACAAAATCCATGATGACCGGCCCAGCAATTGCCAGTCCTTCCTTGAGTACCTTTTCGACTTCATCCGGACGGTTGGCTCTCAGGCCGACGGCACCGAAGGCTTCGGCCAGCTTGACGAAATCCGGGGCGTGATCCATGCAGGTGCAGGCATAGCGTTTATCGTAAAAGAGCTCCTGCCATTGACGGACCATGCCCAGGTAGCCGTTGTTTAATATGACGATCTTGATCGGTAGGCAATTTTGGACGGCCGTGGCCATTTCCTGGATATTCATCTGGATGCTTCCGTCGCCGGCCACGTCGACCACCAGCTTGTCAGGGCAGGCCATCTGGGCACCGATGGCGGCCGGCAGGCCGAAGCCCATGCACCCCAGTCCTCCGGAGGTAATGAAATGATTCGGCTGATCGAAGTGATAGTATTGGGCCGCCCACATCTGGTTCTGCCCGACTTCGGTTGTGATGATGGCTTTACCTTCTGTGAGCTCGTACAGTTTATCGACCACGAATTGGGGTTTGATGGTATCTTTCTGATCGTAGGCCAAGGGGTTGGTGTTTTTCCACTCTGCAATCTGGTCCAACCACTCTCGGCGCCGGCTGTCTAAATCTTTCAGATCCGCATTTTCGATCAGACGGTTCAGGTGTTCCAAGCTGTTTTTGCAGTCGCCGACAACCGGTATGGTTACCGGAATGTTTTTGCGGATAGATGTTGGATCGATGTCGATATGCACGATTTTGGCGTGCGGTGCGAACGCATCCGTTCTGCCTGTTACGCGATCGTCAAATCGAACCCCGATGGAAATCAGCAGATCACACGCACCGATACTCATGTTTGCCCGGTAGGTACCGTGCATGCCGATCATTCCGAGCCATAGGGGGTCAGTGGCCGGAAACCCACCAAGACCCATCAGCGAGGTCGTAACGGGCATTTTCGTTTTTCGGGCGAAGGTCGTCAGTTCGTGTGCGGCCTTTGAAAGAATAATGCCTCCACCGGCGAAAATCACCGGTCGCTCGGCAGACTCGATCAATTCGACGACTTTCTTCAACTGCTTTTTGTTGGGATTGTAAGTCGGGTTGTAGGACTTGAGATGAACCGGCGTCTGGTCGTCATACTGCGTGCGGATGTTGGCAAGGTCCTTGGGAAGATCAACCAGCACCGGGCCGGGTCGGCCCGAGCGGGCGATGTGAAATGCTTCTCTTACGGTTCTATCAAGGTCTTCGATCCGTTTGACCAGGTAGTTATGCTTTGTGCACGGGCGCGTAATACCAACGATATCGACTTCCTGAAACGCGTCATTGCCGATCAGGTGGGTGGGGACTTGCCCGCTGATGACCACAACCGGGATAGAATCCATGTAAGCGGACGCAATACCGGTGACGGTGTTCGTCGCACCCGGTCCGGATGTCACCAAGCAGACACCGACCGTGCCGGAAGCCCGGGCGTAACCGTCGGCAGCGTGAACGGCCCCTTGTTCGTGGCGAACCAGAACATGGCGGATATCCGATTTCATCAACTCATCGTAAATGTCGATCACGGCACCGCCGGGATATCCAAAAATGGTATTCACCCCCTCTGCCTGCAAGACTTTCATCAATATCTGGGCTCCGGTCAATTGCATGGCGGTTCTTTCCTTTCCAGAAGGTTTCCTGCATCCGAGCGTCGGGTGCCGGTTTAAAAGTGAGACAGTAAGAAAAAAAAATCCGTTATCGCCCAGGGGCTGATAACGGATTTTGATTTTTTGCGGTTAAGTTACGCTGCCATTATCAAGCCCTTGTCCTCGCAGCAGAGAAGAATCCCTCCTACGAGGATAATAATAAGACTGATAAGATTGAATATGGGGCAGCGCGGAAGCATTGTAAAGTCCGTTGGTTGTAATTCCGAAGACCGTATCAGTCGTTTTGTAGGTTTGTCAATATGTTTTGTCCGGTTTAACTGAAATTAATCATTGATGTCTTTGTTATCCTCAGTCTCTATATACGCTTCACGGTGTCCACATCCGTCGGTAAGGCAGGCCAGAAACGTACCGTCTTTTTTGGTGCTTTTTTCGACCATGAAACCGGCACGACACTGGGGGCACGCTTTAGCAACGGGTTTGTTCCAGGTGGCGAAATCACAGGTGGGAAACTTGTTGCAGCCATAAAAGATTTTACCGCGCCTAGAACTTTTTTCGACAAGTTCACCGTCGCAGCCTTGAGCCGGGCATGGCACACCGGTAGGTTTTCCGTTTCCATTGGAATTAAGCGAAAGCGTGTTCTTGCAATCAGGATATCCGCTGCAGGCCATAAACTCACCGTAGCGTCCGCGCTTTATGACCATTGGGCTGCCGCATTTATCGCAGGTTTTATCGGTAACTTCTTCTGTCGACAACTCTACGGCCTGTATACGCCCTTTATCGTCCCGGACGTAATCCCGCGAATAGGTGCACTCCGGGTATCCGCTGCACGCCAGAAAATGTCCGTTCTTGCCGACCTTAATGTGAAGCGGTTTTTCGCATTCCGGACAGTTGAGGTCCGTTCGAATTCCGACGCCCTTGACACTGAGCATTTTTTCGCCGGCCACATCGAGCTTTGATTTGAAGGGGCCATAGAAATGCGTGAGAACCTGCAGAAGGCCGATTTCAGATGACTCTATGCGGTCCAGGTTGTCTTCCATCCTGGCTGTAAATTCGACGTCGAAGATCTCGGGGAAATTGGCGACCAGAAGATCGTTGACGATAAGCCCCAGTTCGCTGGGGTGGAAGTATCCCTTAACCCAATCCACGTAACCCTTCTGTCTGATGGTGGTCAGGATGGCCGCATAAGTGCTGGGCCGGCCGATACCGTTTTCTTCAAGTTCCTTGACCAGCGACGCTTCGGAGAAGCGCGGCGGTGGTTGGGTGAAGTGCTGTTTCGGCTCAAGCTGCAACACTTTCAGCGCCATCCCGCGAGTGAGTTCGGGCAGATTCAGCTCCTTGCGATCGCTGACCTGTTTCTGTTCCTGTTCATCATCGGCTGAAAGGTAAATTTTCATGAAACCCAAAAATTTGATCGTGGAACCGCTGGCATTGAACACGTAATCGCCGGCCAGGATAGCGGCCGAGACTTTGTTGATCAGGGCCGGCTGCATCTGTGATGCCACGAAACGCTGCCAGATCAATCGGTAGAGGGCCAGTTGGTCGGCAGAAAGAAAAGGCGCTACTTTTTCCGGTGTATTGTACACCGACGTCGGACGAATGGCCTCGTGGGCATCTTGAACTTTTTTCTTGTTCTTGAAAAATCGCGGTTTATCGAGAGTATAATCCTTGCCGAATTGCTCCTGGACAAGTTGGAGGGCCTCGACGGCCGCCTCATTGGAAATGCGGGTGGAGTCGGTGCGCATATAAGTGATCAAACCGACCGGCTCACCGGGACCCAGTTCGATCCCTTCATAGAGTTGCTGGGCGATGATCATGGTCTTCTTGGCTGAAAAACGGAGCTTCCGGATCGCATCCTGTTGAAGTTTGCTCGTTGTGAACGGCGGCAGGGGGTTGCGTTTGGTTGTTTTTTTCTGGACGGTGTCCACAACGAACTTTTCATCGCCGAGCGCGGCCAGAATCCCCTGGGCAGCCTCACCGTCCGGGATAACAATCTTTTCGCCATTTCTTTTAACCAGCTTGGCGCTGAAAACCGGTGGCTTTTCGGCCTCGAGACTGGCGGTTATCGACCAATACTCTACCGTTTCAAATGCCTGGATGGCACGCTCTCGTTCGCAGATAATACGCAGCGCCACGGACTGAACACGACCGGCACTGAGACCGCCCTTTATTTTACGCCACAGCAGGGGCGATACCTGGTAACCGACGATCCGATCAAGAATTCGTCGCGCCTGCTGGGCTTCGTATTTAGGGCGGTTGAGTTCCTGCGGTGCGGAAATTGCCTCCCTGATGGCATTTTCAGTCAACTCATGAAAGAGCACCCGGAAAAAATTACGTCCCTTTTTTTTCAGGATCTCCGCGGTATGCCAGGCGATCGCTTCACCTTCCCGGTCCGGGTCCGGAGCCAGATAGACGTTTTCTGCGTTGCCGGCCGACCGTTTCAAGTCCTTGATCACGCGCTGTTTGCCGGGGATGCTGCGGTATTTGGGCTTGAATCCATCGTCGACATCAATGCCCATTTCTTTTTCCGGCAGGTCTTTCAGGTGACCAACCGTTGCGGCAATATTAAAATCCTTGCCAAGATATTTTTTCAGAGTCTTGACTTTCGTCGGCGACTCGACGACAAGCAGGGGTTTTGTCACTGCTGCACCTCTTATGGTTGATCCATCTCGGTTGTCTCCCGGGCGATGGATGTCAATTTGATTCGACAGGTTCAAATATTACGCTGAAAAGTTTCCCCGTCAACTTTGGTAAAATATTTGCCGGGAAGTTGTTCGACCATGCCTTTCAGTTCCAATGCCAACAGAAGACTTGACAATTTGCCGGGCGCGATGGCGGTCTTGCGACCCAAATCGTCGATATGGACGGGGTAAGGGTCCAGGTTTCGATAAACCACGTTTTCCTCTGGCGTCAGTTCTATAGCGGCCTTTGCCGGCGGGGAAAGGAGGTCGGTCTGCGCGTTTAGGAAGACGGCACCGGCAATTTCTTCAAGAATATCCTGCGCATTTTCAACCAACTTGGCCCCCTGTTTGATCAGTGTGTGGGTCCCCGTGCTCTTAAATGACTGGATACTGCCAGGCACCGCAAATACCTCTCGGTTTTGTTCGCAGCAAGTCTGGCAGTGATCAGGGACCCGCTCTTTTTGGTGGCTTCGACGATGACTGTACCTAAAGACATGCCACTAATGACGCGGTTGCGAACCGGAAAATTATGTGGTTCGGGTTCTGTCAACAATGGGAACTCGCTGATGACGGCACCTTTTTGGGCAATTTCGCGTGCGAGGCGCTGGTTCTGTGCCGGATAAATTCGATCGAGGCCGCTGCCAAGCACAGCGATCGTGCGCCCGCCTCCCAAAAGCGCTCCTTCGTGTGCCGCGGTATCGATCCCCCGGGCCATGCCACTGACCACCGTCAGGCCGCAGGCTGCCAGTTCGGCGCTCAGGCGTCTGGCGACGGATAGACCATACCGCGTGGCCATTCGGGAGCCGACCATTGCAATGGCACTGGTCTTTTGTTCCAGTCGGCCCTGGAGATACAGAAATGGGGGCGGATCGGGTATTTGAAGCAGAAGTTCGGGATAATCCGGATCTTTCATAGTGACGATCCGGATTTCCTTTTGCCTGACAAGGCGGATGTCCTGCCTGACCCGGTCCGGAAGCCGGTGAGTTCTCAACCGCTGGACCTGTGTCCTGCTCATCCCTTCTATGGCCTCCAGCTCGGCATCGCGAGCCGCCAAAGCCTTTTCCGGGGAGCCGAAACCATCGATAAGGCGTTTAAATATGTAATTGCCGATACCTGGTACACTTTTTAAGAAAAACCAGGGGAGAATTTCTTCCATCATCTCGTACTATTGATTGCCGTCGGATATCAGAAGGGTCTGCGACTGCCTTTGGAAAAACAACAGCGCCAAGTCGCCTTTTAACACCCGAAGCTGTGTCAGATTTTTTTCTTCGATTGTTGCCATGCGAGCAGGATAGGGCTGGCCACATAAATCGACGAGTATGTACCGATGAGAATACCGACCATCAACGCAAACGCAAAGTCGTGAATAATCCCACCACCGAAAAGGTAAAGCGTCACGACCACAACCAGAGTCGTGAGCGACGTCAGTATCGTTCGGCTCAAGGTTTCGTTGACGCTCCGGTTGATAATGAAATTAAGAGGACGCTTGTGGTGTTTGCGGAGGTTTTCACGAATCCGGTCAAATACGATGATGGTGTCATTGAGTGAATAACCGATGATGGTCAGAAGGGCTGCGATGATTGGCAGAGTGAATTCCTTGCCGAAGATGGAAAATATTCCGACGGTGATCGTGACGTCGTGAATCAACGCCACGATCGCCCCCATCGCGTACTTGAGCTCAAGGAACCAGAAGAGGAGCAGGGTAACGATAAGGGCACCGGTGATCAGGAAAGGGACACTGACCTTGAAGAGAATAAAGATATAAATGGCACCCGCAAGAGCAGCAGCCATGACGCCGCTGAGCATCCATTTGTATTCGAAGCGACCGGAAATGTATATGGTAATAAAGAGCAGGGCATAGAACATCGCCAGCAGCGCTTTTTCCCGAAGATCCTTACCGACCTGGGGGCCGACCATTTCGACCCGACGAATTTCAACGTCTGAGCCGGCGGCTGATTTGAGCTGATCCTGCAGACGCGAAGCGAAGCCTTCGGAAACTTCACTGATCGCTTCGGTACGTAGTAGAAATTCATTGTCGTCCTTTTCCCCGAATCGCTGAACAGACGTCTTTGTTATACCACCGCCGGCCAATCCCGTTTTTACGGCGTCGATACCAACCGGGGAGCTAAACTTAACCTGTATCACCGTTCCACCGGCAAAATCGACTCCGTATTCCGGACCGCCCTTTAGAACGAGGGAGGCGACACTGACCAATATCATAGCCAGTGATATAATATAGGCAATTTTTCGTTTGCCGATGAAGTTGATGTTGACGTCTGGTTTGATGAACTGCATGGATGCAACCCCTCTTCAGATTTATATGGAATGACGTATGGGGCGGAATGGCGACTATGGCCTTCGTCTGCCCGATTTATCACCGCGGTGGTGTCAGATGCTCAGGCGTTTCATTTGACGATTGATCAATAAATATTCGAATATCTGACGGGTCATGATCAGAGCCGTAAACAGGCTGGCGATCACACCCAGGCTCAAGGTCACTGCAAATCCTTTAATAGGTCCGGTGCCGAACTGAAATAGAACCAGTGCGGCAATCAAAGTGGTGACGTTGGCATCCAGGATGGTCAGGGTGGCCCTGTTGTAACCGGCATCGACCGCAGCCCGGGGTGTTTTCCCAAGGCCGAGTTCTTCGCGTATTCTTTCAAAAATCAATACGTTGGCATCCACCGACATACCTATGGTTAAAATAATGCCCGCGATACCCGGCAACGTGAGCGTCGCCTGGAATGCCGCCAGTCCACCACTGATCAAGACGATGTTCAAGAGCAGGGCAAAGTTGGCGATCAGGCCGGATCCCTTGTAATAGAGGGCCATAAAGAGAACGACCAGGATGCCGCCGATGCACATGGATATCAGGCCCTGACGTATCGAGTCCGAACCAAGAGACGGGCCCACTGTACGTTCTTCAAGGATTTTTACCGGTGCGGGGAGGGCACCGGCGCGCAGGGCGATGGCCAGATCGTTGGCTTCATCGGCATTGAAACGCCCGGTAATTCGGGCCTGACCGCCGGCGATTTTTTCTTGAATAACAGGAGCCGAGTAGACCCGATTGTCCAAAACGATGGCCAGGCGTTTCTTGACATTTTCCTCGGTGATTTTCTCGAATATACGTGCCCCTTTTTTATCGAAGGCGATCGACACATAAGGCTCGTTGTACTGGCTGTCGATTTGCACCCGGGCGTCTGTCAGTTGAGCGCCCGTTAGCAGGGTTCTTTTTTTCAATAGGTAGGGCACCTGACCGATTCGCTGGCCGGTTTGGGGGTCCAGGTCATATTCATACAAGATTTCATCGTCTTTAGGGATCGTACCCTTGAGAGCGGCGTTGACGTCATTTTCCTCATCAACCAACTTGAATTCCAAAAGGGCGGTTTTTCCAATCAAATCCTTGGCCCTTTCGGTCTCCTTGACCCCGGGAAGTTGTATCAGAATGCGGTTTTCGCCCTGGCGCCTGATATCCGGTTCACTGACACCGAACTGATCAATCCGGTTGCGTATGGTTTCAAGGGCTTGTCTGACCGCCATGTCCTTGATGTTGTCCCCCTCCGCTTGCGGCAGACGGATATTTACCACGGTGGCATCTCCCCCACTATTGCGAGAGGTCTCCAGCCCAGCAAATTCTTCGTTGATAAGCGCGTCAAATTTACTGAGGTTCTCGTTATCGGGAAGTTTGACCTCGATTTGATTGCCGCTCATAACATTTAGACCGGTCTGTCGGATTCGTTCCGATTTTAAGAAGCTGCGCAGCTCTTGACTGATCCGCTCTATATTATTTTCAACCGCTTTCTCCGTTTCGACTTCAAGCATCAGATGCATGCCGCCCTGGAGATCAAGCCCGAGATTGATTTTTTTGTGCGGCCACCATCCGGACTGAATCGTCGGAATCAGATAAATAATGGCAATCAGGATAACCGCGAGAACGAATATCGATTTCCAGGAAAATTTCTTCAATGATCCGTCCCTTTCTTATATGTCAAAAATTAAAACTCCCTGCCATTGGCAGGAAATTCTACGATCTTATTCAGCAATCGTCGTTATCGATTCCAACAACACTTTTTCGTCAATAACCATCTTGGCTTAGAGAGCACTCGTGCGGTTCAGGATGCGGGGAGCCCGGCCGTAAGAAAGCCCCACGCGCAGGTTGACCAGGTTGAGCCAGCGTAGCGAACCGGTCGACGCCATCATCCTGGCGCCTTTGCTATACAGCTCCCCCCTCCGGCGGGTTGGGGCCTTCGACAATTTGCTGTATTGGTTACGTGGGTAACCTTGCGGTGTATATGAAGGTTAGGACTTCTTTTCTGCCGGGGCCGCCTGCCCGGATTGTATCTTACCACCGATATTGCTGCGGCCGACTTTGACGCGAACCTTGTCCGCGATTTCGACTGTGAGGGTTGATTCGTCCATACCCGTGATGCGACCGTAAATACCGCCACTGGTGATAATGCGGTCACCCTTCTTCAGGTTGGCGATCATTTCACGGTGCTCTTTCGTTTTTTTCTGCTGGGGCCGTATCAGCAGAAAATAAAAAATGACAAACATCAGGATCAGCGGAATGAAACCGGTGAAACCGGCTGCACCTTCGCCACCGGCTCCGCCACCTTGTCCCATTGCGTAGGCTATTCCAAACAAGATCAAACCTCCTTACAGCATTGACGCGGCACGTTTCCTTCCCTGACAAAAGGACCGGGTCAGTCCGGACACTCGCCAGTGAACCACATGAGTCGATCCGCGTGCGGTTAGGCCGAAATCGAAAACGGCTTCATATAAAACGGCGATGATATACTTTAATCGTTACTTAAGGTCAATCGTTTCTTGTCATTTTCGGTTGCGCGAGCGTCGCGCGTCCGATTTAAAATGGAAATTAATTAATAATTATATCGCTTTCTCCCGGTGCCATAATGACATCTCCTTCAATGGTTATGCGGAGATTGCGGCGCATTTCAAGATCCAGGATTTCTTTTCTTTTTTTGTTTAACAGATAGCGCGCGACTTCGGGCGGTACGACACCTTTGACACTGGTTAAATCCCCCTTGAGCGTTTTGAGGCGGAGCTCGCGCAGGAAACTCAGTACCAGGGTTTCAGTGGAAGGGGTGACACCTTTGCCTTGACAATTTTTACAGGCGACATAACTGCTAAATTCAATAGACGGCCGTATGCGTTGCCGCGACATTTGCATCAGGCCGAAACCGCTTATGCGGCCCACTTTGATCCGTGCCTTGTCCGACTTGATGAAGCTTTTCATGGTGCGTTCAATCTCAGCGCGGTTTCGCAATTCCCTCATGTCGATGAAGTCGATAACGATCAGACCACCCAAGTCGCGAAGCCGCAACTGCCGGGCGACTTCTTCCGCAGCTTCTAAATTTGTCTGGAGGGCCGTTTCTTCGATGGACTTTTTCTGGGTGGCTTTACCGGAGTTGACATCGATTGCCACCAGGGCTTCGGTTTGTTCGATGACGATCGAACCACCGGAAACAAGGGGTACGCGGTTGTCAAAGATGGACGCGATTTGGTTTTCGAGTTGAAATTTCGTGAATAAGGGTTTGTCGCCCTTGTAAAGTTTTACAATTTTAATATGTTTGGGGGATATGATTTTTATGAAGTCTTTGACCTCGTTATACACCGGTGCGTCGTCGATCAGTATTTCGGTGACATCTGGAGTAAAAGAATCCCGGATTGAGCGCAGCACGAGATTGCGTTCTTTATACAAAATCGCCGGTGCCTGTTCTTTGCCGACACTCAGCTTGATGTTTTTCCAGAGGCGCATCAGATAGTTGAGATCTTTGCTGAGCTGGGTTTTGTTGCAGTTCGATCCGGCCGTTCGCACAATGGCGCCGTATTCATCCGGAAGTTTTAGAGAACCTATTAGGTCTTTCAACCGCTGGCGTTCTTCTTCACTTTCAATTTTACGGGATATTCCCCGCGAGTCGCTTCCCGGCATCAGGACCATGTAGCGGCCCGGCAGGGAGATAAAGGTGGAGAGCATAGCCCCTTTCTGGGCGATCGGATCTTTTGTTATCTGAACCAGTACCTGTTGACCACGTTTGACAATGTTTCCCAGGTGAAGATCACCGTTCGGGCTGTCATGATAATAATCCCGGTGAATGTCATGCCGCTGCAGGAAACCGTGCCGCTCGGCACCATAGTCGACAAAAACGGCCTGGAGGCTGGGCTCGATTCGGGTAATGACACCTTTATAAATATTGCCTTGGGTGATTTCCCGCGAGGCGTTTTCGATGTGAAACTCCTCCAATTTGCTGTCTGTGACCTTGGCGATGCGGCTCTCTTCTTGGTCGACGGCATTGATAAGAATTTTGCTGTTCATTTGGGATTAGCCCCTGTATAGGTATCGTGAATTTATGCAGACGGATCGAAATTTTCTCAGCCCGGACGTTTGATTATTTTTGAAAAATTTTTAAACCAACAAAATATGAAATTATGTTAATCAAGTCAAACAGTTTTTATTTGATGGTACCAGGACAGAAAAAAGAAATAGACTGTCCCGGGTCCGTGGGCGATTCATTCATGCTGGTGGCCCAATCGAACTCCAAGCTGAAGGGACAGATATACAAAATTCCCCAAATAGGTCGTGCCGAATGTTCACTCAGGCCCATACCGGTTTGGTCTATAAATCGTGGCCATCTTGCTATTTTTTCCATATTATGGCATGAGAAACACCGATTTTGTTGCAAATATCGATAAAATGCCACTGGAAGTTCGATCTTTCCTCGGTGTCTTTGGAAATACCCGGTAGCCACGATATGGTGGTCAATATTTGCGCAGTCCTAAAAGACGGCTCCGACCGGTGAAATTGCCGGGGTCGAGGAGATACATTGCGCTGTGCAAGCCTGATAGAGAGGTGAGACATCCATGATCGACGATAAATACTATCCGCAGGCCATCGAAGTTAAATGGCAGAAATTTTGGGATGAAACCCGATTGTTCAGCGTCAAAGAAGAGCCGGAACAGAAAAAATACTACCTCTTGGAGATGTTTCCATACCCTTCCGGAAAAATCCACATGGGGCATGTGCGCAACTACACTATTGGTGATGTTGTGGCCCGCTATATGCGGATGCGTGGCTATAACGTCCTTCATCCTATGGGGTGGGATGCCTTTGGTATGCCTGCTGAAAATGCAGCCATTGCCAACAAGAGCCACCCGGCGCGCTGGACTTATGAGAACATTGACACCATGCGCTCCCAACTGAAGCGGATGGGGTTCAGTTATGACTGGGGCCGTGAGATCGCTACCTGTCGACCGGATTATTATCGATGGGAGCAATGGCTGTTTCTGAAGATGTATGAACAGGGGATGGCTTATCGCAAGGAATCCTTTGTTAATTGGTGCGATCCCTGCCAGACGGTGCTGGCCAATGAGCAGGTGGAAGCCGGTTTGTGCTGGCGCTGTGGTAAGCCTGTTCGACAGAAAAAACTGTGGCAATGGTTTTTTCGGGTGACCGACTTTGCCGAAGATTTACTGCTTTATTGTGATCGTCTCCCGGGATGGCCGGAAAAAGTGATCACCATGCAGAAAAACTGGATCGGCAAGAGTTTCGGAGCCGAGATCAAGTTTCCGCTCGAAAAACCGGTTGATGATCGAAATGACTTTATTCCCGTATTTACAACCCGCCAGGACACGGTTTTTGGTGCGACGTTTATGGTTTTAGCCCCGGAACACCCACTGGTGATTGATCTTTCCAGAAACTCGCCTCATGAGAAAGCGATAGACGATTTCGTCGATCGCATGGCTATGCAGGACCGCTCAGCCAAAACCGTTGAGAGTAACGAGAAAGAAGGGGTTTTTACCGGTGCTTACTGCATCAATCCACTGACAAAAAAGCGCATACCGATTTATACCGCCAATTTTGCATTGATGGAATACGGCACCGGGGCGGTCATGTCCGTTCCGGCACATGACCAGCGGGATTTTGAATTTGCGAAAAAATACGGCCTCGATATCGTCGTGGTTGTCAAACCCGATGACAAAGACCTTTCCGCCGCATCGATGACCGAAGCCTACGCCGGAGAAGGTATAATGATCAATTCAGGACCCTTCGATGGTATGCAGAATGAAAAAGCGAAGGGAGAGATCGCCGCCTTTATCGAGTCTCGCAACATCGGTAAAAGGACAGTCAGCTTTCGACTGCGGGATTGGGGAATATCCCGCCAGCGCTATTGGGGTGCACCGATACCGATGGTCCACTGCGCCGCTTGCGGCATCGTACCGGTCGCGGAAAAAGAATTGCCGGTTTTGCTGCCTGAGGACGCTGATTTACTTGAGGGCGGAAAATCCCCTTTGCCGCAACTGAAATCTTTTGTAGAAACCACTTGCCCCCAATGTGGTCGACCCGATGCACGCCGGGAAACGGACACTATGGATACTTTTGTCGAGTCCTCCTGGTATTTCGAGCGCTACTGCAGTCCAGATTTTACTCAGGGGATGTTCAATCGCAGTTCCGTGGATTACTGGATGCCGGTTGACCAGTATATCGGAGGGGTTGAGCATGCCATTTTGCATCTGCTCTATTCACGATACTACACCCGGGTACTGAAAGAGATGGGACTCGTTAATTACAAAGAACCTTTTACCCGGTTGTTGACCCAGGGAATGGTATGCAAGGAGACCCTCACTTGTCCGCAGCACGGCTTTTTACTGCCGGAGGAAATCGACGAAACAGATGGTGAGCGCCACTGTGTCGCATGCGGTCAAACAATTATTGTCGGCCGTATCGAAAAGATGTCAAAGTCCAAAAAAAACGTGGTGGATCCAAATGTGTTACTCGAAAAATACGGCGCCGATACCACAAGACTCTTCTGCCTGTTCGCGGCTCCCCCGGAAAGAGATTTAGAGTGGAGTGAGCAAGGGGTCGATGGCGGATATCGCTTTTTAAACCGTGTGTGGCGGTTTTTTACGAACTGGATTGATGCGGTTGGTAGGGTGTCGCCCTTTGATGGTAACGCTGACGTCCTCGATGAAGCGGCCAGAGATCTTTATCGCAAGATTCACAGGACCATCCAGCGGGTCAGCAAAGACATCGAAGACCGATTCCATTTCAATACGGTCATCAGCGGTGTAATGGAACTCTTTAACGCCATGTCAGGTTTTGAACCTGTTGATCAGCCCAAGGAGACGATGGCTGTCATGCGGTTAGCGATGGATACCGTCGTTCTATTGCTGTCGCCAATCGTGCCGCACTTTTCTGAAGAACTCTGGCAGGCCTTGGGTCACGAACCCAGTGTCCTGCAGGAACAATGGCCGACGTTCACGGAAAGCGCACTCGAAAAGGATGAACTTCTGATCGTTATTCAAGTGAATGGAAAACTGAGAAGTCGTTTTACTGTTGCTGCCGATACCGATGAAGACACCATTAAGAAAAAGGCCCTTGCAGACGAGCGGGTGCAGAAGTTTATCGAGGGAAAAGCGGTTAAAAAAACCATCGTGGTACAGAATAAACTCGTTAACATTGTTGTTTGAAATGCGGGCAATCATCCGGCGATGCTGTCACCAGGTCGATGATTTGCTAGGGGTGGTGAATTGACATGCGGAATAGTATCTTCTGGTCCGTAGCGGTCGCATTGATTTTTCTGTCGGGCTGCGGCTATCGTTTTTCCGGCGGAGGTGAACTGCCTGCCGGTGTGCAACGGATATTTCTTGTTATCTTTGACAACCGGACTTCAGAGATTGGCGTGGAGAATGATCTTGCCGCCTCTATGGCTAATACGTTCACCACGCTTGGGAACAAGGACGCGCTTGCCGGTAACCGGCAGAACGCCGATGCGGAACTTAACGGGGCGATTTCATCCATAGAGATTTTCACGGTTTCCCGCAGAGTTCAAACGGTAAGCGCCGAACGTCGGGTAGTGATAACCGTGTCGGCCAGGTTGACATCAACGGACGGCCGCGTTCTATGGCAATCGGAGGCCCTGTCGGTGAGCCAGGCTTATAGGGTCGCTTTGGGCAATCAGGAAACAGAGGCCGATAAGCGCGCAGCCATTCGCAGCGCAACGGAGTTGCTGGCGGACAAGATTTACAACAACCTGACATCGAATTTCTAGCGCCAACGGTGTAACGCACGGCGCCAATTTCGGGTTAGCGCCGCGTCGTTCAACCCTTATACACCGCCGAAACTATGGTGGTATGCGACTCGTGAAATGGACGAGTTAGCTGCTGGCGGCATTGACCTGCTTGGTCAGACGGGATATCTTTCTTGCGGCTGTGTTGCGGTGAATGACACCTTTCTTGGCGGCATTATCAATAACCGATTTAGCCGCATTCAATTCGGTGGCTGCATCGGCCTCGATTTGACCGGCGACTGCCTGCCGAACATTCTTTACCACATTTTTAATCCGGGTCTTTGTCGATTTGTTGCGAAGTTGCCGATCTTCATTCTGGCGCGCACGTTTCAATGCTGATTTATGATTGGCCAAGGTGGTCGCTCCTTTCGTTGTTAATATACAAATCGCTATAAATATTCGAACAGCTCAACACTGTCAAGAAATTTTTATCAGGCAAGGGGAAATCAGGTTTTGGCCTCTGAAAACGCGAACATTGCTCGTGCTGCCGGAACTGTCGGAACCGCGACGCTGTTGAGCCGTATATTCGGTTATGTCCGTGATATGGTAATTGCCGGTCTGTTCGGTGCCGGACTGATGACGGATGTGTTTATTGCAGCGTTCAGGGTCCCAAACTTATTGCGACGTTTGTTTGGAGAGGGCTCACTGGCGGTATCATTTGTTCCGGTATTTAGCGAATGCCTTACCACGCAGGGTTCGGAAGAGGCCTACCGCTTGGCCGGTGTTGCCATTCGGTTGCTGGCCCTGGCGTTGACGGCGGTTACAGTATTGGGAATTTGTTTTGCACCCTGGATTGTAAGGGCGCTGGCGTACGGATTTATAGATACGCCAGAGAAGTTTATACTGACCGTTTCGTTGACGCGTATCATGTTCCCTTACGTCTTCCTTATCGGAATGGTGGCCTTGTTCATGGGAGTCCTGAATGTGCTTGGCCACTTCGCAGCACCTGCTTGGCTCCCGTTCTGCTCAACCTGGCCATGATCGGATCTGTTTTTGCGGTGACCCGATTCACGCACGATCCGGTTTTCTGGGTTTACGGCCTTGCTTTCGGGGTCGTCATCGGTGGTGTGCTCCAGCTGGTGTTGCAAGTGCCTTTTCTGGTGCAAAAGGGAGTCACCTTTTGGCGCAGTTCACAGATGGTCCACCCTGGACTACGTAAGATCGCTGCGATGTTCCTCCCGGCCACATTTGGCGCGGCGGTTCTTCAAATCAACACGCTGGTCGGAAATCTCCTGGCGTCATTCCAACCTGAAGGCAGTATCTCTTATCTCTATTTTGCAGAGCGACTGGTACAATTCCCTTTGGGAGTGATCGGGATTTCAGCTGCAACCGCAGCTCTACCGGCATTCTCGCGATTAGCGGCCGCATCGGATTCATCCGCCTTAAAAGATACCTTCGCTTATGCCATAAACATGGTTCTTTTTTTAATCGTTCCGGCGATGGTGGGGTTGATCGTTCTGCGCGGTCCGATCGTGATGTTGCTGTTCCAACGCGGGGCATTCAGTACAATGGCTGCCCGATTGACGGCCGATGCCCTTTTGTATTATGCTGTCGGTCTCTGGGCTTTTGCCACCTTGAGAATTGTGGCGGCTACTTTCTACGCGCAGCAGGACGTCAGAACCCCCGTCCGGTGCGCTGTTATTTCCATTGTTGCAAACTGTTTTGTTTGGCGTAGGACTCGCGCACTGGATGGGATACAGCGGTATAGCGTTGGCACTGTCTCTTTCCGCTACAGTGAATCTGGCGCTGCTCCTAAAGGCCTTGAAAAATCGTTTGGGCACTCTGGGCGGCGGGAAAATAGCCGCATCGCTGTCGAGAACCGTTTTCAGTTCCGCCCTGATGGGCCTTGCGGTGTGGATGGTCTCCAACCGCCTTGTACCGCCCGGGTGCGAAGGAACGGTGAGGTTGCTGACAGGGATCAGCGCCAGTATTGTTACCGGATTGATTGTATATGGTGGTCTGTCATTTTTGATGAAAACACCTGAGTTTGTTCAATCGGTTAAATGGCTTCGTGTGAAATCATAACGGCATGACGTTGAAACAAAAAATACTACTGTCACTGGCGATGCTGGCCATCCTGTCTACTTCCTTGTTGATTGTGTTCGGAGAAAACGGTCTTTACGATTATCATCGCTTGAACATCCGCCGTGAACAGTTGGTCAGTGAGAATGAGGCCATCATTCAGGAAAACGCACGGCTTTACCATCAGTTAGAGCGGTTGAAGACCGATCCCGAATTTATCGAAAGTATTGCCAGGCGAGAGCTCGGAATGATCGGGAGTAAGGAAATCATTGTCAAACCCCTAAAACCCATCAAGAGCAAAAGTGGTGTCGATCGCCATAGGGTTTCTGGCGACAACGAGCCAGAACCTTAAATATTAAAAACAGTGAAGAGTAGAAATTATGCAAACAGGATCCGACGGTTTCCCTATCAGAACCGCAACAATGGCGAAGATATTCGTTCAGCAGGGCCATTACGACAAGGCGATAGAAATTTACCGCCACCTGCTGAAGGAAGGAACCGGACCGCCGGGATTTGGCGGAAGCACTGGCTCACACGGAGGAAATGCGGAATGAAAGAGCCGCTAATGCGCCCAGGAATATGGCCGATGTTTTTTCGGAATATATCCGATTGCTGCTGAACTATCGGCAGCTATTAGACCTGCAGGCCCTTCAGCGTCAGGTCGCTTCGAAATATGGATCGAAATAATATTGACGAATAGAGCCGCAGGATACATTTTTGAAGGCGGTAGCGTTCTACTATTGTCAGAGGAGGGAAGAAATGAAAGATCAGAAAATTGCGAACGTCATCGAAACCGCCATTAAACGGGAAGAAGAGGCCTACGTATTTTACACGGATATCCGCGATCGAGTGGAGGATCGATCGGCGCAGGAAACGCTTGAATTCATTGCGGGTGAGGAGAAAAAACATCGCGAATTTCTGGTGGCTTACCGTGACGGTGGGTTCGGGGTCCAGGCACTCCGAATGACTGATGTCGTGGACTATAAGATTGCTGAACATCTCGAAGAACCAGCGGTAAATGATAATACCCGCAGTCAGGATGTCTACTTGATCGCCGCACATAGGGAGTCGCGATCATACCATTTTTACACGGAGCTGGCGCAGCTCCATCCTGAGGGCGATTTACACGAAATGCTCGTAAAGATTGCCAATGAAGAATTGAAACACAAGGAAAAGATGGAGTATCTATACGCCAATACCGCATTTCCGCAGACGGATGGTGGGTAAATTTTCGGTATTCCCGGGCCTTCGTATTGTGGCGACGTAATCTTGCCTGAAAAGCGGTATAAATAAGAATTTGTTATGCTGGACAAGGACGTACAACGGTTTTCGACAAGGCATACTTTATGACATCCGCAGCCGGAAAATTGCGGTAGATCACCCTGCAGCGTAAAAAAAGCCCCATGAATAGACACGAGAACCTGATCAAAATTTGTGAGGTCAGGTTCTAATCATTCGGCGGGGAATCAGAAGTCTTAGGGCCTTCTTGGGTTGGCAAGGAGAGGCTTTCAGTTGAATAGAAAACCGCTTTAACACGCTTTTGTTCGGAACCCTCAACGGATATTTGACCTGTTTCTCGGTGCCATGTTATTTTCGATCCTGTCAACGTATTCTTCCCATCAGTCACGATCGAATTTTCGCCGGTCAAAACCACGAGGTCTTCTTTAAGCCGATATTCGGCGCGGTCTGTTTCAGCGCGGCGGGACTCGGCCTGAATGACGACATTGCCAATCGCCACAATTTTATCGATTGCATCCGGTTGGGATGCAACATTCGATTTATCGACGGCTGAAGTATGGTAGTATATCCTCAACGCGTCCGAGCGGATTGAGAATTCTCCCTGGACGGCGGCAACGCTGCCGATAAATTCGGCATAATTCTGATTGCCGTGACTGATCAACTCGTCGGCGGTGATTTCAACAGGCAGATTTGAAGTTTTCACCTTATCTATTGAGGATTGCGCATCTGCCAGTTGACCGGAAGACAAAAGCAGCAAGATGACAACCAACGGGAGGATACTGGGGCTCAGTTTTCTCATCATCATACGATTGCGGTACCTGTCTGTGGTGGAACTGCCTAGTGTTGTGTCCTATATATAATTTACAAAACTCGGATGGATTTTAAAGCTTATCCCAATCTCTGAACAATCCATATTAATCCCAAATAACAAAACACAAACTCCAAACCTTTTTGAATCCTTGGAAATTAGAATTTGGATATTGTTTGCTATTTGTTTATTGATGCTTGTAATTTTTTTGAACATGGGTACAAAAGTGTTTTAAATATCCATCGCTATTTTGATAATATATTTTTGGGAAACGACATAGAAGTGGTTTCAAAACCCCATCTAACACCGAATTACAGCGTTGTGGACCTCATCAAAATATTCACATACGCCCGTGTATGCTGCGTTTTTTCGTCGACCCACGCCTTGATCTTGGACGTTGAGTTTTTAGAACCACTTCTAAGTAAGATAGATTTATAGCATTTAACAATCGGTTATTGGGACGGTGCCGTCACAGTGATCGTCGACGCCAGTCCGGTGCGATAGCTTTTAATCCGCCAGATATCTTCACCAATGCAGATCAGTTTGACTTTGTCTCCCTTCCGACTGCCGTATAGTCCGGCGGCGTTAATTTTTTCCGCTTCAATCACGACGGCATTCACGATCTGCAATCGATCATGCGCTAACAGCGGCGGGTCCGCCTCGATTCCTAACAGCCCCGAGAGGTCATCTGTCCACTGGCAATCCCCTACGACCTCCCCATCGGAACTGCCGGTGAGAACAGTCGAAAGGCTGATGAGGCCAATCAAGAGGGAAATGAACAGCAGTTGGTACCGAAATGTTCCCACGACGCAGTGCCGGTCTCCAGTATGTTTATGGTCCTCATTTTAAGCCGTCAGTCGGTTTATTGGATAAGGTAAATGTCAAGAAAGGGAGAAATCAGTTTTTTATGACGCTTTTAAACCTGATGGCCAAACCATTCGGATCGATTCGCACGATTTCACCTTTCAATTTGAGCCCCCGGCCTTGGCCACCGGAAGGGATGGCCAATGTCAAAGGCAGCCCGACGGCCATCATATCTGGCGCCTCGATAAATACTCCCCCTTTGCTTATGTCTTTTATCGTCCCTTTAAAAAACCTGTTACGAGTGGCGTAGAGGACTGAGCGACCGAAAGGGCGCCTTGGGTGCTTTCGGTGATTCTCATCAAGATCTTCGGTGCTCTGTCGTATTTCGGTCCGAATTTCCTGCGCTTCTTCGATCCCGGGTTGGCCGTCAAGGGTTCGGGCGGTATTTTCTTCAAGGAATGCTGACGGCATGCGGGATAGACCCGTTTGTGATTTACTTTGGAGATTTAAGAGAAAATCATTTTTGAAGTACTCAACCCCCATGCCGAAACTATAGAGTGAGCCCGTTTCCGCTAACGGCCGGCACCATTTTATCTGGCCACGGTAGACGCCGGGGCATGCAGGATAGGGCGAGTCTTCAATACAGAAAATAATCGGGGCGCCCGGTTCATGCACAACTTGGGACTCAAAGCACATCCCGCTCTCACTGTAGTTGATCATCCTGCCATGGTAGTAAGTGCCAACCGGAAAATCTTCGATCAGGATCGTCGCTTCATGGTCGAAACGCGCGTCATCTCTGTATTCTTTCACATTGTCCATGTTGTTCACATGCGGGGTGAACCCTATTTGATCGTGTGCCGATACGCAATGCACTCTAACCCGGGGGGGCCGGCCACTATCTTTTTTGTTGGTTGCTCGTTTATGATTGGCGCGAAAGATGCCACGCATCGTGTGACAGAGATGTCTATGCGAAGATTTGGCGCCTCACCGATGTTCATTGCGCCAAAGCCTTTACCTGATTGTATTTCCATCAGACTTTAAAACGGTTGTCAATATGATTCCGGATCCGGGAAAAGATACCGGAACCTTCATATCCAATAGGTGTGTATTCATTGGGGGTATGTCAACGTTTTCCGGAACCGCACCTAAAGTGGTCTCAAACGGTGGTATTCGGGTGCGAGAATGGCGCGTATACCCATGTTTGAGAATCCTCGTCAGGAAAATTGCGATTGACCGGAACCGCAAGCTGTCGTTCAGTCGTTCGTCCTTTATATAAATTGATAGCCTTCGTTTCTGAACATTTTTAGACAGACATCAACGACTTCCGAGTCATATAGTGTGCCCCTGTTTTCTGAGATTTCCCCCAGGGCCTTGTCTATGCCGAGGCCAGGTCGATACGGCCGGTGTGACGCAATGGTTTCAACAACATCGGCAATACACAGGATTTTTGCTTCAATCAGCATTTCTGCTCCCGATAGACCCTGGGGATACCCGGACCCATTTATTTTTTCATGATGCTGCAATACGATCTGGTCGACAGGCCACGGAAAATCAATATCTTTCAATATCTCATATGCGACCCGGGGGTGCCTTCTTATCAACTGAATTTCAGCCGCATTGAGGCGACCGGGTTTGCTCAGAATCTCTGCTGGTATGGAAATCTTGCCAATATCGTGTATCAAACCTGCTGTATGGATCCCTTTGATCATTTGATCGGAAAGCCTCATTTTTTTTGCCAATGTCACGGCCAGATCGGCTGTGCGTCTCTGATGGCCGGCCGTGTAGGGATCTCGTTCCTCTACCGTCATTGACATGGCTTTGACGGTTTCGTCCAGATTTTGTTGCAATTTGTTGTAACTTTGCTGGAGCCGTCTTTCAGCATTTTTACGTTCAACGCACTCCTGCTTTAGCTGTTCATTCAGTATGGTCAACACGGCTGTTCTTTTCTGAACAATTGTTTCCAAATGGTCGCGATGTTTTTTTAGTTCATCCTCGGCTTCCATCTCCTTGGACACAATGGTCAGGATTCCGGGAGACAAGCACAACTGGTCTTTCTCGAAGGCAATGATAGTTGCCTGGTCTTTGAGCCAGATGGCACTGCCATTATAAAGCATGATTTTGTATACGGCTTCAATCGCACCGGTTCTTATACTCTCCTCGCGCAGTTCCAGCCATGCGCCGCTCAGTTCCTCGCGACTTTTAACTTCTTTGCGGATACCGACGTCGACATCCTGGTATCGGTAGATGCGTCGATCGATGACACAGTTCCGAAAAACCTCGGCGACCTCAGCGGGCCGACATCCTAACAGTTCTGCGAAGCGTTCCCCAGCATATTCGTACCAAATTTTTTTAGTTTTATCCTGCCAGGCAGAAATATAAAGGATTGCCGGGGTGCCGATTCCCGCAAACGCACGACAGCGATCGATAGAATCGCTCACGAAGTTTTTCAATTCATCGCTGTAGTGACCGCACAAAATGCATCCACAGTATCCTGGAGGGATGCTGCTCTTGGAAATATGTAAAGGTTTCATATTGGTACGATCTTCATCCGTCCGATTTAATGAGTTTCCGTCCACAAAAGGCTCTTTTCCGCAATTTCGGCGTCAATCACGCCAAAGGCGGACAAGTCGGCGAAATCGATTGTACGTGCGCCGCAGCCGGAAACCCGCGGAGAACGCAGTCCAGTGGGAAAAAGGCCATTTATGGATGGACACTAATTAGATTCTCATTTGTTAAGCTGAGCCGCGTAACACTTGCGGTCGTCCTAGTGTTGTGTCCTATATATAATTTACAAAACTCGGATGGATTTTAAAGCTTATCCCAATCGTTGAACAATCCATATAAATCCCAAATAACAAAACACAAACTCCAAACCTTTTTGAATCCTTGGAAATTAGAATTTGGATATTGTTTGCTATTTGTTTATTGATGCTTGTAATTTTTTTGAACATGGGTGCAAAAGTGTTTTAAATATCCATCGCTATTTTGATAACATATTTTTGGGACACGCCACTAGGTTCAAATCGTGTTTATTCGATTTCTCATTCGGCACGGATCCGGTGCCTGATGAATTCGACAATTTTCTTCAGTTCATCCGGGTAACGTTTGCAGAGGTCCTTACAGAACCGGTTGACTGACGATCTGACATCACCGAGTTTTGGAAGTAGGGGGAACTCTAACAGCGATAGACTATTCAGGTCGATCGGACGGTAACATAGTTTTTCATCCAGTGATCGGGCGCTTGATATACCGCCGCCAGTGACCCTTTCCTTTGCAATTAAATCCGGCTTGAATTCCCTGGCAAATTGCAACGTGCAACTGGGTGAGATGGTATCGTTAATTCGTTTGATATCATCATTGAGAACCTGGTGCATCTTAAGGATCAAGGCATAATAGATGAATTCTTGGTTTGGGAGGGTGGGCGTTTTTATCGATTCCGACTGCTGCCCGATCGCATAGTTGACACAGGCTTCCTGAAGATGCGTGTAAGCCGTGCAGACCAACTTCGTATAGCGCCCGCTGAAGCCGATAGCGAAGGGAACGCATGAGAGGTCGTCGCGCGGATCAACCCTTTTAGCATTCAAGAACGGACCACCGTCGAGGCCAAGCATCTGGTAGAATGCTCCTGCCTGCCGGTCGTCGACAAGCAGAAGATTGAGAAGGGCGGCCCGGGATTGTACGTCGGCGGCCATCTTGTGCAGCTCTTCCACATATTTATGGAAAAGATCAATTTTGGCCTCTATCCTTCGGCGCGCATCAAAAAACGATGTGGCAACATCGCTGAGGATTTCGCCAACCAGCGGCTCTATCATATCATCATTGATTGTCATCGCACTTCTCCCCGGTCTTTCGGTCGCGCATCATAGCAGCTAGGTCCGTGAGTGACAAATGAATATTTAGGGCTTAATTATCTTTAAACTTAATTACTCCTTGTAACAAGCTGCAGGGAGTAATTAAGTTTAACTTTACATTGGATATCAACAAGCGGTACGGAGACAGAATGACAGATCTTACAGAAACGTTGAGCCGCCCCTTGACGATCGGAAACCGCACCATCACCGGCCGGTTGATTCTGGCTCCCATGACCTATTTGGGGCATGTCGCTTTCCGGGAAATTATCGCTACTTTCGGAGGATTCGGCCTGCTCTTTTCGGAAATGTGCAGTGCGAAAAGAATTCCCACTGAGAACCGGAACACATCGGCCCTCTATCGTTGGCGGGAAGAGGAACTGCCATATCTGGTGTGTCAGATTGTCGGGGCAGACCCGGCTGCCATGGGAAGGGCGGCAGGGCTTATCGAGGCAGAAGGGTTTTTCGGTGTCGATATTAACTTTGGATGTTCCGTTTCGACCATTTGTAAACGGAACTGCGGGGCGGCGTTGCTGAAAGATCCCGCGCAAGCCGCTGGAATCGTGAGAGCCGTGCGACAGGCCGTATCCATCCCGGTTTTTGCTAAATTTCGTATCGGTTGGAAAGATGACCCCCAAGCGGCGGTTGATCTGGCGTGCAGATTCGAAGAGGCTGGTGCTGATGCCTTGACATTTCATCCGCGTGTTGCGCCGGACCGTCGGTCGCGACCGCCTAAATGGGAATACATCCGTTTGGTGAAAGAGGCTGTTTCGATTCCGGTTTTTGGCAATGGTAATGTTTTCAGCCAACAGGACTGCCGCAGAATGCTGAAGATGACAGCGTGCGATGGGATTGCCATCGGACGGATGGCGATTGCCCGTCCCTGGATATTTGCCGCCTGGTCCCAAGGACTCAACGTCGGGCCCGATATATACCTTGCGACAGCGTTACAGCTGGCCGACCGTCTGTGTGACCACTTCGATGAAAGGAGGGCCGTTCGGCGGTTCAAAAAGTTTTCGCTCTATTTTGCTGCCAATTTCCGCTTCGGCCATACACTGCATAAACGGATCTGCAATGCGCCAGACATGACCGCCGTTCGAGATGTTCTATCCTCTTTTTTTGAGAACCTGCCGGTACTTTCGATATCGCCGAACTTGAATCTGTTCAACAATTAAACCTCGTGTTCCCTTTCACATTTCATGGATATTTTCCAACAGCGGGTGTTTCTATATAAAAAACCTTCACAATTTCCTGCCGGCGTTTTTTATTCGAAGGATGCGTGGTAGTGGCCGCTATTATACCGCTTTTAAACAATAATTACGAAATATAGAATGGTGGTATAAGTGGTTGTCAAAGAAACATCCCCAAAACGGAACGTTTCTTTGAAGATCACTCTGAGATAAACAAAGGGCGGCCCCAAAGGAGCCGCCCTAAGCTATGAAGACCGCGTGCCCGCCAACACACGGCTATTAATTGATATCGACCGTCTTCACCCAGACTTTAACGAAAGATTGATGAAATCTTCGGTTCTTTGATGGGCTTCGTCGTCTGGATATTGTTGCGGTGGGTGTTTACAAAAATAAGCCGATGGGCCTTCCAATACCCCTCCTTGCCCGCGGTCAAGGGCCAACTTTACGCATCGGATGGCATCGATGGCGACGCCGGCTGAATTGGGTGAATCCTCCACCGACAGGCGCAGCTCGATTTCCATGGGAACATTACCGAACAATTTGCCCTCCATCCGGATAAAGCAGACCTTATTGTCCTGTTGCCATGCGACATAGTCACTCGGGCCGATATGGATGTCTCTGTCTTTCAGTCTCTGGGCGGTCACCGATTGGACGGCTTCGGTTTTGGATTTCTTTTTGGAGATCAGTCGGTGGTGGTTGAGCATATTCAGAAAATCCGTGTTGCCGCCGGTGTTGAGTTGATACGTGCGCTCCAACTTGACCCCCCGTTTTCTGAAAAGATCGGTGAGGACCCTGTGCGTGATGGTGGCCCCCAACTGAGATTTGATGTCGTCTCCAATTATGGGGATATTTTTTTCCATAAAGCGGCGGGCCCATTTCGGATTGCTTGCAATAAATACCGGTATGTTATTTATAAGTGCCACGCCGGCTTCGAGTGCGCATTCGGTATAAAATTGGGTGGCTTCAACGGAGCCGACAGGCAAATAGTTTAGCAGGATTGCCGTACGGGTTGTTTTTAGAATATCGACGATATCCTGTTTGTCCGGTTGGGGAGATTCAGAGGGAACGAACGTGTATTTCTCGTCGTGCTCCCGCATGTGATCCGACAGACCGTCCAGGATTCTGCCCATACGAACGATGACGCCGGTGGGTGGTATATTCGTGCAGAATTTCTTGGTGCAGTTGGGCAGGGCAAAGATGGCTTCGCTGACGTCGCGTCCGATCTTACGCTGGTCGATGTCAAACGCGGCCACGACATCTACATCGCCGGGTGTATATCCTGCGATATTCCAGTGCATCAAGCCGTTAGCGTCTTCCGGTTTGCGATCCTTATAGTAATGAATACCTTGAACGAGAGCGCTCGCACAATTTCCCAAACCGACGACTGCAACCTTGATCTTACCCATTGCTGTTTCGACCTCCTTAACAAAATGTCGGTCGATTAAATTATTTATAAGTCATAATTGCAAGCTGTTTTCATAAAGATTCTTTCCGACCCTGTGGATCGGCGTCGATATTGAAAAATATTTCAGTCATCGAGATGGCGTTGAATGGGTGCGGATGGACGAGTTCAGTGTGGCGGTTGTTTTGCAGTCGAGGTCGTTACCGAATTGGCCTGTTTTGGTCGTTTTCCCATCGCGCTAAAATTTTATGGTAGGTCCGGATACGATCGACATATCGCACCGGCTCAGCGCCGCGGGCGTAGCCATGTGATAATTTTCGATAATATTTCTTAAAACGTAGCAGCGGCAGGGTCGTTCGGATGTCGGACCAGCTGTTCGGCTGTTTTCCCAAAGAGGCAGCCAATTTGCGGGCATCCTCAAAATGTCCCCAACCGACGTTGTAGGCCGCCAGAGCCATGAACGTACGGTCCGGGTCTGGGACGTCCTCTTCGATTCTATGATAAAGCTTGGCAAGAAAGCGGGTGCCGCCGTAGATGGACTGTTTTGAGTCCAAACGGTTTTTGATGCCCAGGTAGCGTGCCGTATCAAGCGTCAGCATCATCATTCCTCTGACACCGGTAAAACTCCTGGCTTTAGGATTCCAATGGGATTCTTGGTAGGATTGTGCAGCAACGAGTTCCCAATCAAGGTTATGCTTTTTTGCGGCTGCAATGAAATGTTTTCGAAATCTTGGCAGCCGATCGATGAGGCGCTTTCGAAAAGTGGTGATATCAACATAGTCAAATTTTTCGAGGTGGCCATAGTAGTGTTGTTTCAGGCGTTCAATCAACGATGCGGTGGTCGACTGCTGGAACCACTGTTGAACCTCTCGTTGCAAATGGCGGGACTGGGGATGAATAACCCAAGCCAGATCTTGCCCATTGTCGACGGCGAAATGAACCATAAGTTCAGGGTAATACCGCCGATTAAGTGACACGGTCGTATCCTCGGCGATAGTTAATGGAATCATACCCTCACCGACCATTTCCAGAAGTTCTTCGGATTCGTAGTCTGATATGGATAGCCAGGACAATGCCGGATAGTCTTTCTTCAATACGTTCAGACGTTTTTCATGAAAAGTACCGGCCTTGACCCACAGCGGTTGACCCACCAGGTCGGAGACTGATTTGATTCTGGGGCCATCACGTCGGCCGATAACGAGCTGCCGGACGCGATGGTAGGCAGGCCCGAAGGTCAGGTGTTGCCGCAAGTCATTCGTTGCGACAAAACTGGCAGCGATTAGATCCGCCTCTCCTGCCAGTAAAGCATCAACCATCGATTTTTCCTTTTCTAAAACCAGCACTTCCAATTTGACGCCCAGGTGATCCGCGAAAGCCGAAGCCAGCTTGTATTCGAATCCCTCCCACCCGTGGGGACCTTCGTAGTAGCAGGTGCCGTTATTGCGCGTGATAATCTTCAATACGCCTTTGGCCTTAATGGCTTGAAGGTCGTTCTTAAACAGGGGCTGATCACAACCGGACCCGACGAAGATGAGAATCGTGACAACGCATATTCTGAAAATGAATCGGTACATCCAGCCGTGCGCGGACGCGGGTGCCGAGACTGGATAAATAGGAGAGGGGACCAAATAATTGTGGGGTAATAGGGTCATCATTTCCGACCGGATAAAAAAACGGGGGTTTAGGCGCATTGGCTTATCATCGTTCAAAGAAAAAAAACGGAAATGTACCCGACACTGTCATTTTAGAGTGACTGTCAAAAAAACGTCCCGTTATACGAACGTCTTTTTCTACAATTTCTTATACCATCATTTGGTATTTCGGAATTTATTTATGAAAAGAGGTATAACGATATATTAACGGGAACTGGTATTTTTAGCAACACCGCCTATGGACTGTGCCAGTGTGTCAGGTTTTCATCCTCGATGAATTTGCCTGATCAATATTAAGGCGATGATCACCGATCCGGCCTTGACATGGTTTCTGTTGGCACGCCTATCGAGGTGCCATTCGTCCGTAAAAGTCACCTCAGTTTGTATCGGCAAGGTTAGACTGAACTTGAGATAAGGTTCGACAATTGACCAATGATATGGGGGTCAATCACGTGACCGGAATTTGCAAAAACGTTCAATCCGACCAAGCCAATAGCCATTCAATGGATCTGATTATATGGTACGCATCATATCTGTTTCATCGCAACCAATTTTCAGGTATGATAAAAAAGTAAGTGGTAACGTTATCGAAACGACGTTGATTTATTTAATACGAGGACTTATCACAAATAGGGTAGGGTTCATGGCAAGGCACGAAACGGCGAAAAAGCGGCGCATACATGCCGTATGTATTCAGTGTCAGGGGTAGGGCCCCCTGACACTGACCGAGCCGGTTCGTAACACAGCCCTGGGCTCTTAGAATTTTTTTGAGATGGTTCTAAATATTCTGTTGGCACACAAAATATGGTTTTCCGAACCGTGACGGTCGGTTGAAATTTCATCACAAAGTGTTATTCTTTTTCCGTCACGTATGTGCATCTAACACCTTGATTAAAATGCCAATCAGGTTGTATACCGCTTGTCAAAAATACATTCCGAAGTACGGAAAAGTGGTATAAGTGGTTGTAGAAAAAAACGTTCGCATAACTGGAATGTTTTTTTGACAACCACTATAAGCTGATTCAAACCGCGCTCTCAGACGAAAAAATGAACGCGTGATTGCAAAAAACAGTGCGCTACTGTAAGATCAAAACTTTGTAATTCGTCATGACCAATCACCAAGGCCCCGTTAAACCAAGTTTGACTTTGGCCGCAGTTATTCAACCGCCTGCTAATGGTTATCGTCAGCGCCGTTTATACGTTACAATACGTTACGTGACATCTCCCATTTCGACCGACCTCAGGCCGGTATAGTTGGAAATGGTTCGACCTCATTGACGCGATCACTTTTTCCATTGTGCGTTTGGTATTAAGCGCGACCCTGCGACGTGAGTTTCCCCATGATAAAATTCACTCTTCTTAAGCGCCTGACGCTTGGCTACGTCGTTATCCTGCTCCTGGTTATCCTTCTCGGGGTCTACGTGTCTCTGAAGTTGAACCAGCTGAATCGGTTGATTCGCGGAACGGCAATCGACGGAAAAACGGTTACGCAGCTGGAACACCTTCGGGATTCACTTTTTTCCCAGGTCAGTTTTGAAAAAAAATTTCACATCTCCAAAGATGAGGATTTCAAACAAAAATTCTGGGAACTCCGGACGCTGTTCACAAAGGGACTCACTGACAATCTATACCGAATGGACACTAGCCGAAAACTTAGGCTTTATAATGAAACGCGACAGTTATATGGCCAGTATGTCGTTCTTTTCGAAAAAGAGAACGAACGCATGGCCCACGGATATGCAACCCCAAGTAACGATTATACAGCCCAGAATGAAAGCCTTGTGGACGGAATTGCGCTCCGATTGAACGGTATCATTATGATCGTTCAAAGCGGAAGGGAGGAGAAAATCATATCGTCGAGCCTGATCAGTGCGAGGGTATTCAACATGACCCTATTCACGGCGATACTGACGGTTGTCATTGGCACCCTGATTTCATTTTTCAGCACTCGCAGGATCAACCGATCGATTGTATTACTACAGAAAAAAACCAAAGAAATCGCTAAAGGAAATTATGTGCGGATACCCTCAATGAAGGGGCCGCCCGAGATCAAAGATCTGGCGGACGACTTTAACGTGATGAGCGAAAAGCTCGAAGAAATCGATGAAATGAAAATCGATTTCATAAACCATGTGTCTCATGAACTCCGGACACCTTTGACAGCCATAAAAGAAGCCTCAGAAATGTTATTAGAGGGGACATATGCCGACGCGCCAGAAAAGCAGCACCAACTTCTGGCCATTACTCGGGAAGAATGCGAGCGCCTCATCCGATCCGTGAACCGAATTCTCGATTTTTCCCGTATGGAAGCGCATATGATGGAATACCGTTATCAGAAGTCGAAGCTGGAGCCCTTGTTACAGCAGATGGTTTTGAAGTTGGCACCGATTGCCAGAAATAAAAATATCTTGATCGAGTTGAAACCAATGCCGGAACTTCCGTTGATACGCATGGATGAGGAACGAATCAGCCAAGTCATGGAAAACCTAATTGGGAATGCGCTGAAATTTACACCGTCCAGCGGGCATATTATTATCCGCACGGCACCCTACAATCAAGACAAAAAATTCGTTTGTGTGGCTGTCGCTGATACCGGTGTCGGCATACCCGCCGAGTCCGTGAAAACAATCTTTGACAAGTTTTCAAGAGGCAAAACGAATGGCCACAAAGTCGCCGGTTCCGGTTTGGGACTGACAATTGCCAAACACATCATACGCGATCACGGAGGGGAAATATGGGCCAAAAGTGCCCCTGGAAAAGGCAGTACTTTTTATTTTGCATTGCCTGCTTCCTCATCTTAAAATTCGTATTTTTGGGATGCGCTTACCCCCCTGAGCATGTGTACCCTTCCAAACAAGCTTATCCCTCAAAGAATCTGAAAACAGAGGAGCATCTTGCAAAGGCCAATTATTACATGGGAAAAGGCGATTTCCAGGCGTCGTTGCGGGAGAGCCGACAAACGCTGGAGTATTACCCACAGCTTCTCGGCGACAGGGCGCTTTTTCAGATTGGTCTGATTTACAGCCATCCGGAAAATGAGGAACATGACGCAACCAAAGCGCGGGAAGCCTTCGGGGCGCTCATCAACAGATATCCGCAAAGCCCGTTCAGGCCCCAAGCTGAACTGTGGATATTGACATTGAGAAATCTGCAGGATACCGAGAAAATACTGGTCGCTAAAAAACGCGAACTGGTGCGGCTTAAAAGCCAGCTGAGAGATCGACAGCGTCAACTCAAAGGCATGCAGGACCAGAATCAAAAAGTCATCGATGCCAAGGACGAATATTATCAAAGAGCAATTGAAGCAAAAACCAGACAGATCAAAGAGTTGGAAGAAAATATCGATAAGCTTAAGGAAGTCGACATCAAGATCGAGGAAAAGAAAAGAAAAGTCACCCCCTGAACTGGAAGCTTATGAATTATACATGTATACTGTGTCTCATAAACTGACTTCGCACAGTTAAAACAAGAGGAAACCATGGACAATATTCTCGTGCTCGATGATGACCGGAATATCCTTAACGTCATCCAAATGCGTCTTGAAGCGGAGGGATACAGGGTGTATAAGGCCTTGAATTCGATCCAGGCATTCACATTTCTCCAAGATGCGACGGTAGATCTGGCTTTGGTCGATTTGAAGTTGAACGATGAAAACGGCATCGAAATAATGGAAAAGATTCATAAATCCTATCCGGATTTGCCGGTCATCATTTTGACCGCCCACGGCAGTATCAACAGCGCCGTGGATGCGATGAAAAGGGGTGCCGCCAATTACCTGACAAAGCCATTTAATTACCAGGAGTTACAGTTACAGATAAAGAACTGCCTGGAAAAGAGCCAATTGACCAAAGAAGTCAGCACGCTGCGGAATATCTGTGCCGTTCAGTTTGGATTCAAAAACATTATCGGCAAAAGCGAGGGCATGAAACGTGTCCTGGAGCAGGTTGCCCAAGCCGCCGAGACAGATTCAAACGTTCATATAGAAGGCGAAAGCGGCACCGGCAAAGAATTGATTGCCAAATCGCTTCATCTTTCGGGCCCGAGAAAGAAGGGACCTTTTGTTGCCATAAATTGCGCTGCCATACCGGAAACTTTATTGGAAAGCGAACTGTTCGGATATAAAAGGGGCGCCTTCAGCGGTGCCGTGGCAGACAAGAAAGGGCTGTTTGTCCAGGCGCACAACGGCAGTTTTTTTATGGATGAAATCTCCGAGATGCCGCTGGCAATGCAGAGCAAACTGCTGCGCGTGCTGGAGGAACGTGAGGTTTTTCCGGTCGGTGGCAGCCGGACTATTAAAGTCGATACGCGAATTATTACAGCTTCCAACAAAAATCTTGAGCAGGAGGTCGAGGCCAAGAATTTTCGTGAAGACCTCTATTATCGTATTCATGTCATTCGAATTCAATTGCCGCCACTTAGAGAAAGAAAGGATGACATTCCGCTTCTGGCAAGGCATTTTCTAAAAAAGTACAATGCCGATATGGGCAAAGATATCCAGGCCATCACGTCGAATGCGTTGCAGAAGCTTCTGCGGCATTCGTGGCCCGGAAATGTCCGCGAACTCGAAAACACAATCGAAAGCGCTATCGCCCTGTCTGCCGGAGATCAGATAGACGAGGATTTGATCCTGCCAAAATGCGAATTGGATAACGATTGCATCAAGCCTCTCAAAGAGGCCAGAGACGATTTCATGAAAAATTACCTGCTTCAATTGGTCGAATTCACCCAGGGAAACATCAGTCAGGCGGCCAAGCTTGCTGGCAAGTACCGCGCTGACCTTTACGAATTAATGCGGCGTTACAAACTGGATCCGTCAAGATTCAGGGATTAGTTCGGGCCCCACCACCAATGGTTGATGACCCTCATAATCATCGGAACTCCTCTCGCTTTGGTGGAAAGTCGCCCAAAGGTTGACAGTTCCAAGAGTTAGACCGCTTAGAACGACTCACAAGCCACTCCCCCGGTGTTTCCGGAAGTCGTTGAATATAAAGAAAACAGAATAATGACAATCGGGCCAACCACGATCTTCAGACGGCGCGTTAGGTATGAGACTGAATGCCGCTGTCTGGCGAGCTCTCTGACGGCGGCATAAATTTCTACGAGAATACGATATAATATTAATAACTTGAAGGATTGGGTTGCCCGTCAACCTGCTTTCGATTCGGCCCACGATATATAAATGCGCCAGCTCTTTCCCACCGTAGAAAAAACCATACACAAAAAAGTACCTGAAAGTATTGACAAAATACATCTTTCGAGCTTGCGTGAATCTTGATGTGTATGGTTTACCCTTCGATGGTTAAATTGTACTTTTGACATAAATTTAAAAAAATATAATAATAACAATATGTTTAGATTGTTATGGCATATGGTACGGCTCTTGCAAATCCACTGGCGATGATAACGACAACGAACTCAAAGATCATTGCCAGAGGGGGCCGACTCAAATATGCTAAGAACTGATTGCCGACTGCAGTTAACAACTGACTCAAAATCCATCCGCATTATCCTTGTTTTACTATCAATTTTCTGTTTTTTCGGGACTCACTCCATTCAGTGTTGCCGATGGATGGGCTAAAGATATTACCTTGGAGTGGGATCCGAACACTGAACCTGATTTGGGGGGATACATCGTTCATTACGGCACTGAAAGCGGTATTTACGATCAAAGTCTGGATGTCGGAAATTTTACCAGCGCTGTCATTTCCGGGCTTGATGAGAATACTGAATATTATTTTGCCATTAGCGCATACAATATTAGATGGTCTGAGCAGTGCACTATCAAATGAGGTCTCCACTGCGTTGACCCCTTCGGCTATATATCAAGCCACATCAAGCCACGGTGGCGGCGGTGGTGGTGGATGCTTTATCAGTGCGGCTGATAACAGATCCTGGGTACGCATCTGAAACAAGACTGGAGAACACGTTGAGAACCTGGTGGCAGAGAATTGAAGATTCGGTTGCAGAATTCACTGCTGTGCGGCAATTGAAAAATAAACCACCGCTATGATAATGATTGCGCAAGGTACCGGGTCATTATCTGAAAATAGAACCGTATCGAACGGAGTCAAAACAAAGCGGGAATGCCTTCTTTAGGGCGCTAGCCTGACGAAGCGTCCGTAAACATAGACTACCACCATCCTCTCTCATCATCTATTCCTCCTGCAAAGGCGGGTGCGGCGTTGCGCCGTGACCCGCCTTTTTTGTTTGCCCTGTTTTATACTGCTTTTCAAAAATAAATTCCGAAATACGGAAGGGTGGTATCAGTGGTTGTAGAAAAAAGCGATCGAATAATAGAACGTTTTTTTTGGCAACCACTATATGTCTCATTCTGATTCCTTATCGAGAAATAATGGTTTGATTTTATAGATTTGAAATTGAGAAATAATCGAGGCGTCTGCTGGATTTCCAATAAGTGCTTTGCCAAAATAGTGAGCGCGTATGAAGTATGCAACGTTATGTTAGAACACGGAATTGGCGCTAGCGTGCATGTTTATGGATACTTGTGTTTTGAAGAAGACGTTTTACTTTGGAAGGTAAGATGGAATTATTCTAAGAACACACCAGACCAAATTTCTCCAAAACCTGCCGGGCAGGGTATTCGCGAAAAACTCCGAATGGCGATGAAAATTGTGGAACAAAGCCCGGTAATCCTGTTCCGCCGAATGCCAGAACCGGACACCCAGCTCGTTTATGTTTCCGAAAATATTTCTCGTTTCGGTTACGCGGCAGAAGACTTCCTCGAAAAGAGAATCCTTTTTCGCGACCTTGTCCACCCGGATGATCGCGACAGGATTCGGGCTGAAATCGAGGAATACGCCGCACATGATGTCAGTGATTACACCCAGAATTACCGGCTCGTTACCCGGGGAGGCGAAGTTCGTTGGCTTGAGGACACAACAACGACCGAACGCAACGACCATGGCAAAATTGTGTATTATCAGGGAACAGTCGTCGATGTGACGGAGCGGAAGTTGGCGGAAGAGGCACTTAGTAAAAGCGAGGCCAAGTTTCGGCGCATCGTGGAAACGTCGGCCGAGGGTTTCCTGATGATGGACAGCGATTTTCGGATTGTCGACGTGAACGATGCATTCTGCCGGATGCTTGGTTATTCCCGCAGTGAGCTGATCGGTCAAACCGCTTACGACCTGGCGACCCCCGAGTTTAAAATCTATCTGCAAGCCAGTGCTCAGGAATTATTGGGTCAAAAGTACCGAACTTTTGAGGGCCTATTCAACTCTAAAAGCGGTCGTAATGTGCCGGTGCTCATCCACCGTAATGCCCTTATCGATGACAGTGGTGAAAGTATGGGCCAAGTCGCTTTCGTTACGGACCTGACGGACCAAAAAAAATCATTGGTTCTGGCGGGTGAGGTGCAAAAAAGCCTTTTGCCGAAATCCCCGCCACATATTACCGGGCTTGACATCGCCGGATTGAGCGTTCCGTGCGAAGAAATCGGGGGCGATTACTTTGATTATCTGCAGCCTGCCGCTACTTCTCCACCCGCACCATGGATCTTGACCGTTGCTGTCGGCGACATTGCCGGACATGGGGTCGATTCGGCCTTGTTGATGGCCACAGCGCGTGCTGTCTTACGCGATCGCTACAGATCATCCGAAAGTTTGTCCAAAATAGTCAATGATTTGAACCGTGCATTGGTCACCGATTTTATGACCACTCACCAATTCATGACCCTTTTTGCGTTGGAAATCGGCCGGAGGCATAATTCGATTCGGTGGGTTCGGGCCGGCCACGATCCGGCCCTACTATACCGGCCCGACAGCGATCGATTCATGGAATTGGAAGGTCCGGGTATGGTTCTCGGCGTGGCAGGGGATGTCCTGTTCAGAGAGAGTGTGATGAACGATGTTCCTCCAGGCGCCATCATTGCACTTGGAACCGACGGTATTTGGGAGGCATTCAATCCAGCCGGAGAAATGTTCGGAAAATCCCGGTTCAGGGAGATCATCCGTCGCTATGCTGACCAAAGTGCATCGACCATTTTAGACCACGTCTATAAGGAGGTGCATTCATTCACTGAAGGTCACAGATCCCAGGATGATATCACTTTGGTCATTCTCAAAATAGCACCTGTCTGATTCACTAGTGATTGTCAAAAAAACGTTACATTATACGAACGTTTTCATATGGAACCTATCTCAAGAATAAGGATTAGGGTTCTAGGGTTCATGGCAAGGCACGAAACGGCGAAAAAGCGGTGCATACATGCAGTATGTATTCAGTGTCAAGGGTAGGGCCCCCTGACACTGACCGAGTCGGTTCGTAACGTAGCCATAGGCTCTTAGAATATTTTTGAGATGGGTTCTACAATCATTTATACCTCACTTCCGTATTTTGGGATCTATTTTTAAAAAGCGGTATATTATTCTTTCAGCTGTATAGTTAGCAACCCTTCCTCGACGCGAATTTCGTCTACCCCCGCGGAAAAAAGTTGCCAAAACCCGCCACTCGAACCAAATTCTTTAACCAGGTCAATATTTTTGATACCACCGAGCCAGGCATTTGGAACCGGTACTCCCCAGAAGCTAATGCCCTTTAGAACCACGATTGGCTGCTGATCGGCATAGCGAAGTTCCACCCCGGCTGTGACTTTTAATGTTTTACCCCCGATAAAAGGTAGCTCAGGATCAAGCGGGACAAGGAGTTTTGCACTGGCAAGATTATCCGACAGGTCGATGGCTAACTTTGTTGCCAGATCGGTATTTTGGGCGATAAGGGCGTTCAACTCGCGCTCTGAGAAAGATACCCTGCGATTGGCCTCATCTTCGGTATAACGCTCGGGTTCCAGGGTGTTCGATTTTGTTTCCTGGGACGCCGCAGTCTTGGTTTTCTCTCCCCGGTCATGTTTCTGCGAGCGCGGCACGTCTTCCAGTTTGTTGATCTTGGCTTTCAATACTATCTTTTCTTGTGCGCTGAGTGTTACCGGTTCAAATTCTTTTGGGAAAAGGTAACGCATCATCAACCCGATTGTGAGCGCCGATGTGACCGCCGCAACGATTATGACAACAATTATCAATTTGAGCCAGTGATATTTATTCTTCTGGTTGGCGTATTGATTATTCAAATATTACCTCCAAAATTTATTCAAAATATCAAGAATATAAATATAATACTTAAAGTATTGGTTAACATATTTGATTTAAAAATGTAAGCACCGATTCACAGGGTCAGCTGTATGAGCCGTATTAAGAAATAAGCGTGCATGATTGCCTCGGCATTTGGTTCTTCTGCAAAGCCCATCAACCGGACGATATTAGGGATATGTGCCGGTGGATGTAACGCGGTAGACGGGTCAATAGACAAGCAAGATGTGCCATAATAACTCACCGAGGACCCTCAGATCCCTCGAAGCAGGCGCACTCAAAGGTGTCCCGCTCGGGAGGGATACTCGGTTCCGATACCCGGTGATCGTGATGATCATTGAGTCGATGCCACCGCAAGCCAGCCTTTACCCTCCGCCCTGGCCCAGGCAGAAATAGCCCCGCCCGCCCAAACGTCAAAAAGAATCCCGCGGTCATTTATGCGGGGAGTCCCCACACTAACGTCAAGGGGATCATAACCATTGAAGCCGATCCCGGTGGCCTTGACCGATGCTTCCTTCAGCGACCATATCAGCGCGGCTGCCCGGGCGGTATTTTTGTGCGCGAGGGCTCGGGCCCAATCCAGCTCTTCCGGTCTGAACGCTCTTTTGAATGGGTAGGCGCCGGCAAACTCCACTGGATCGGCCACGTCGATGCCAACACGCCCATGGCTGCAGATGGCCCCCCAGAGCTGTCTTGCTCCGTGGCTGAATGACAATGCGGGCCCCTGTCGGTCTCCAATCAAAAGGTATGGCTCGCCAAGCGGGGTGTTGTGAAGGGTAAGTGCGTTTCCAACGGTTGCGTTGTGCCAACGCGGGTCTATCCGCCCTAACGCCTGCATTAGCCTGAGGGTCAGGCCGGGCCCGGCCTCGTGCGCCAACGGGGTGGACGTAAATAAGACCGTTTCGCCCATGGCCAAACCAGGCAAGGTGTGTATCGTCCGTGGTGCGAATTGCTCTTGGATCCGGGGGTGTGCTAACGCAGTGCAACGACTCATACTCATGACTCGAGAGCCCTTTTATTGACGGAAGTGATTCATACGCATACCGACGAGCTGCATGATAGGGGTGTCGCTCTGATCGACCGCACGGGCATCCCAGGTAAACCCCTGCGCGTCATGGGCGCGGAGGCGCGCTTCGAGTGTGAAGCGCTCTCCCTTGCGGGCCAAACGGGCAAATCGCATTTCCTCCATGCTCGAGGGAATAAGGTCCCCGGCCCCTTCTTCTTGGCGAAGGGCCACGTAGAATGCAAGCAGATGCATCAGCGCTTCCAACAGATAGGGTGAGTACTGGTAACGAACCCGGTCCAGCCCGGCGATATCCGCTTGTTCGCGGTATAGCATGGCGCCTTTTATAACCCCGCGCCCGGTGCCATCGAGCCGCTCAAGGACGCGGTAGCGTCCTTTGAGACCGGTGCGCGCTGAATAACTGTCTTGAATTTCAGTAGGGTCCATGGCCCGTGTGTCCAGTTCCGCAGACTTTATGGTGAACTCCGGCCAATGGGGCAGAGAGGTGGTTGCCGATCCGAGAAGGACCTGGCCACTGTAGTTTGTGGACCACCGATCGAGATGGCGTCCCGAAGGCGAAATATCAGCGCTGGTGAGCTGCACATCACAACGGACCCCTAACCCCGCATCCGCTTTTCGGCGGCAACGGATCCGTGCTTCCCGTGCCATGTCTCTAGGGCACTCCAGGATACCTTCGAAGGTCAACCGCCGCACACCCCGCACATGCAGGTGTGGGTAGAGCAAATGGGCGGCTTCCAGAAAGGTCTCGACGGCCATGATCCCCGAGACCAGAGGGTGCTTGAGGAACTTGAAAGGTTTGTGATCTTCAAGCCACACGTCGTAGGTCTGCGAAAATACTCGTTTGGCGATCAGTTCGCCGTTTTCGAGATCCAATCGGTCCACGGTTTCGATCATGGGGAGATCTGCCGGCTGAAAGCGGAGTCCATCCAGATCATGACTTGTTCCATCACCATCAGGCTCGGTCGATTCGACCAGGGTTCCCTTGACCTTTGGAAAAGTGCGGGCCACGGCCACCCAGGACGTTTGGGGGGGGGCCAGCAAGAGCTCGCGACAGAACATCTGGGCCAGTTCGTCGGCATGCACAAAGGCCGAGGATAGCCCCTTGAGCTTCATGAGAGCCTTGACCTCCGGGTCTTCGGCCATGCCGGTCCCTTCGATGGGCGGCAGCATCAGCGCTTTTGCAACCAGACCATCATGGTCGGCCGGCCATGCGCGCACCAGGGCGGCCATCGATCGGTTGGCGGCACAATAGTTGACCTGACCGATGTTACCTTGGATGGCTACCAGCGATGACAGGGCCGAAAAGAATCGCAGGCCGTGCTCCCGACCGGCACGATAGAGGTTCCAGGCCCCCATGAGTTTGACTGCCACGACCTGTTTGAAGTCTTCGGGCGACATATTCTCCATGAAGCCGTCCCGGATGAGACCGGCTCCATGAATGATTCCGTCTATCTTGCCGTACTCCTTGGCGACCTGGTCCAGCGTTTGGGACACTTGGCGAGGGTCCGTGACATCACAGCAACGGTATGACGCTTTGAGCCCCAGAATGGAAAGCCGGGAAACATTGCGGGCGATATCCAGTCCTGCCTGGTGCTTTGACGTTTCTTGTTCATTTCGACCAGTCGTTGATCCGCCGGCGTTGCGGAGGGTGTCGTAGGCGGCAGCGGGATCCAGTTCGGTTCGGCCCAGCAGCACAATCCGGGGTTTGAAGGGAGCCAGGGCCTGCGCTATACGGTAAGTGACGCCTTTGGCGCCCCCTGAAATCACGACCACATCGCCGGCTCCCAGCGCCAGTTCGGGCGGGTGCGACAATGAAAGCGGCGCATTGGAGGCCTTGATGGAAAAAGGCTTCTGGTCGCGATAGATCAATTCAATGATTGGATTCTCCGTGTCGAGGGCGAAATCGAGGGCGTTTTTGACGTCCGTGCGACTGTCCAGCGCCACACTTCGAAACAGCATGGAGGGGTACTCGTGGGCCGCGGCCAGGTACATGCCTAAAATGCCCTCTGCGGCTGCCGTGTCAGGGAGATGGGGCTGACCCTCTCGAAGCAGGCTGAGGCTGAAGACTCTGTTTTTGGAATCCATGAGGTGTTTAAAACAGCCGAAGAAGCCGTTCAAAAAGGCCGTCGTTTCCTCGGGGCTCGCCAGAAGGGATAGCGATTCGGTTTCCAGAACCAGGATCAGACCGGCCAGGGATCGGGCTTCCTTGAGCTGCTGTGCGGCATTTTGGGCACCTTTGGCCGTGCGCAGGTCGAAGGTGCCGTCCAGGCAGTCCAGATGCAGGCAGTGCGCCCCAAACCGGTTCTCCAGGAGCCGGGTCACCTCGGTCGCAAGGGCCGACTGGGGATGTATCCTGAGAACCGCCACCTGCTGATCGGGCGCGAGCGTGAGGGGTTTGCCGGTGGCCGGGTGAAGTTCGACCTTTTCAAAGACCAGCCGCTTGAGCGATGCTTTTTGATTGGCGTCGTCAGCAGCAATTTCGATGGGCATTGTCGCGGCCGGGACTGTTGATGAGAGCTGACCGGTCTTTTGTTCAGCTGCGTTGCTGGTGACGCTCTGGCCTGCCAACCCTTCGATGCAGGTCGCAATTTCCCTCACGGTGCGCAGGCCCACGAAATCCTCGACGTTCACGGTGATACTGAAGCGACGCTCAACATCGTCCATGATAACAGGCAGACGGCTCGAACGGATGGCCAGATCCTGTCGGATATCCATGTCGGGCTCAATCTCGTCGCGCTCATATCCGGTGGCATCCATGATGATCTGGATGACTTGCTCCAGGACGTCTACGACCTCTGCCTCTTTTTCAGGGAGTGGCGGTACGGTGGAGAAGACGGCCGGTTCCGCCTTTAAAGGAGGTTGCGGGGCAGTAAGTGTGCCGCTCTGCGGTGATTCTGCTCGGGCCGGCGGCAGCACTGCGGGTGCACCCCCCAGGATGCGGTCGAGACGTTCTTGTGTAAAACCGGGATCCAACTCACGGCGGACCGCCTCTAGGATTTGCGGTTTGATAATTTTGCCGAAGGATTCCAGCATAAAGGCATTGATCTCGCGCTGCACAATTATACCGACCGGGTCTTCGGGAGGAACTCGGGTGGCGATGGCAGACGGCGGGGATGGAACGCTTTGTGCGGCTGGGGTCTCCAAACGCACCACGTCATCCTTTGGCAGATGTCCTAAAGCATAGAGGTGGGCCACTCCGGCCTGATAGGTCGACACCTCGCTCTCGGGCATACAGGTGGGGATACACAGAGCCTGTTCCAGGGTCTCGCCAACGAGGCTGCTGAGCGTATCTTTGGGACCGATCTCCACAAAATGCCTGATGCCGAAATCCTGCCACAAGGTCTTGACGTTCTGGGTCCAGTGTACCGGCGATTCCAGGTGTGACATAAGGATCGCACGGCTTTGGTCCGGATCATCAGGATACGGCATCATGGTGGTATTCGACACCACCGGAATCCTCGGAGGGTGAAAGGCAATGTCCGCGACAAAAGCGGCCATCTCTTCATGGATGACCTTCATGATGGGAGAGTGAAAAGCCATGCTCACCTTGAGCTGGGTGGCTTTGTGGCCGTCTTGCTTTATCTCTTCCATGAGGGCCAGCACCGGAGCGGTATCCCCCCCCAGCACCACCTGGTGAGGTGAATTGTAGTTGGTGAAATAGACATTGTCGATGCCGGCGAGCTTTTCTTCCAGATAGGACATCGGCGCGTCCACGGCGACCATGGTTCCCGGATCGCCCCGCTAGGCCGGCGGCCTTGTCCATGCATTGGGCCCGCTTGTTCACGATCCGCAGGCCGTCAGCATAGGAAAACACCCCGGCGACGCTCAAGGCCACGAGTTCTCCCAGGCTGTGCCCGGCCATCGCCTGTGGCTTGACCCCCAGGGCCATCAGGGTTTGTACCATGGCCAATTCCATAGTATAGAGAGCCGGTTGTTGCCAGCGCGTCTTCTGAAGGTCTTCCTCGGAGGAATTGAAAAGAAGGTCCAGCAGGTCGAAATCAGCGACTGCGGCCATCTTGTCCATCCATGTCCGAATCTCGGGGAAAGTCCGGTAAAGCCCTTTTCCCATGCCGAGATACTGGGATCCCTGGCCGGCGAACACAAAGGCCAGGGGCGGGGTTGGCTGGTCGACGGGCGCGATAAAGACCCCCTGGCGGGTCATCACCCGCAAGGCCTTTTGCGACAGGGCGCCCACCCCGGGCTGAATCGGTGCCAAAGCCGTCACCTTGGCCCGGGACTCGGCCTCATTGGGAGCCACGACACCCAAGCGATAGGGGCGACCGCCGATATGGGAGTTAAAAAATGAAACCCCGGGGGCTGACGGTTGCCCCTCCGGGTCTGCGCGCCGATCAGGTTCGGATTTTTTCGCCAAGGACGCGGCGATCGCCACGTGGCCGGAGGCTTCCCGGCACTGTTCGAGTTGGACGACGTAATTGGCACCACCGAAACCAAAGGCATTGACCTGCAGGCGCCGCGGCCGATCTTTTGGTTGCGGCCACTCGGCGGGTTGCTCGGGAACATGGAAACCCGTCGTCTCAATATCGATCTGGGGGTCAGGCGTACGGTAGGTGGGGGTGGGAGGAAATATGCCCGGCTGCATTGCGGTGACACCTCTGATCAGACTGTTGATACCCGAAGCGCCGAGGGTGTGACCAATCTGGGACTTGAAGGAGGTCAGCATGGTCCTGTTGGCGCCATTATATAGAGTTTTGAGCGCTTTTATCTCCTCGATGTCGCCTTGAACCGTGCTGGTGGCGTGGCATTCCACGAGATCCACCTGATCGGGCCCGTAGCCGGTATCCTGCAAGGATGCGCGCAGGGCGATGAGCTGGGTTTCGGCCAGAGATTCCACCATCCCTTGATCATTGTTGCTCGCGCCGATTCCGGTAATGTACCCGTGAATGGCCGCGCCTCGCTGTTTGGCCGTTGATTCTCTCTCGATGACGATCATGCCCCCGCCTTCGCCGAGCACCATGCCGTCGCGGGAGGCGTCAAACGGCCGGCTGCTCTCTTGTACCGGGCGTTTGTTGCCCGAGAGCATGGCCAGGGCCTTGAGGGCAGAGAACTCCAGGTAATGGGAGGGTTGCAAGGGTTCTTCGCCCCCGCCCACCACGGCTGCATCGATAATGCCGTTGTGGAGCATCTGGATGGCACTGTAGAGGGCCACCAGGCCGGTGGCGCAGGCCGCCGAGACCGAGTAGCTCGGGCCCTGGAGTCCATAGCGATTACAGACAAAACCTCCGGCCGCACAGTTGAGACGGCCCAAAAGAGTGGTGTCGTCGACGCAAAGGCGGCCGGATCTGATTCTTTCCATCAGGGCAGCCTCCAGTTCCGGCGTCATGGAAACGATATCACGGACGTATTGCACAATATCATGGGCATAAACGTCAAAGGTCAGGTCTTTGATCGTACCGGCGGCCTCGCCCGAGTTCTGGGAAATCAACACGCTGGTGCGTTCCTTGGGGATGCCGGAATCCAGAAGCCCCGATTCCCTGATGACCTGTTCCGCCAGCCAAAGGGTCAATTTGGTGGAATCGGCCATGGATCGGAAGTCCTGCGGGGCGATGCCGAGTTCCTTGCGAGAGATATCGATATTCTGAAAGGCGCCCACATTGCAGTAGGTCTTGCCACGGGCGCGGGGATCGGCATCATAGTATAGCTCGTGGTTCCACTTTGACCGGGGCACCTCGATAATTCCGCATCGCCCGGCGATAGAGGCTTCCCAAATTTCCTTTGGGGAGTTGCCCAACGAATTAACCAGGGCCATGGCGGTGATGGCAATCCGCTCCCCATTTTTTCGTTGCGAATTGACCCGGGAAACCACTGGTGCCGGGTGAACGGTTTTTTCAGGGAGCGTCAGCTCCAAAGGCGCTTCGGCCAAGCTGCGGTGAAATGCCGCGATGGACTGCACGTGGTTGACAGCGCCGGCGATGGCGCCACTCATAAACTGACCTTCACGCATGCAGGCTTCTTCGTCCATGCTGCGGCCGTGGGGGTGCTTGACACCCCGGGCCGCGACAAGCAGACTATTGGCGCTAAGGGCCTCTAAACGTTCTCGAAAAGAGGCCTCATCATGCTGACCGGAAGCCCATTCACGCTCCAAAGTGCAGATGCCATTCATCACAGGGGTCTTAAGGGAGCGAACTCTCAGTCCAACGCTCTCACCGGAGACCGCTGTTGCACCGGGGCGGGAATCAACCACGAGGCGTTGATACAAGGGAGTCAGTGCACCGGTGGCAACGATTTCTTTTGTGGCAAGGTAAGCCGTACCCATCTGGACGGCGTCGGCGCCCAACATGAACGCCCGGAAGACGGTTTCGCGGTTATATATACCGCCGGCAAGCACCACATATCGATCCCGAAAAAGTGTCGGTTCTTTCCGTTTGAGTTCCAGGGCTATTTGGGCCAGGGTCAAGGTGGAGTATTCTCCCACATGACCGCCGGCCTCGTTGCCTTCCAGGACAATAAAGCGCACGCCGGCGCTAAGGGCCATGCGGATCAGGCCGACGCTCGATGTCACATAGATGGTCTGGATTCCCTGCTCCTGTAAACGAGCGGCATAAGATGGGTCTCCGGCGGCAATGACCGCAAATGGCGGGCGAAGTTGTTCGATCCAGGTGAGCTGCTCTTCGAGATGCGGATTTTCAGGCAGTGCGATAAAATTCACCGCATACGGATTTTTGCCTATAATTTCCCTGAGACGATCGAGATCTTTCTCCAGGTCCCCGCGACTTTTGAGACCGAGGGCCAATGTGGGCAGACCACCCGCTTCGGAGACCGACTGGGCAAATTCCAGCGTATCACTGATCCAGGTCATGGCGCCTTGAATAATTGGATACTTGGTTCCCAGGGATCGTGCGGCGGCGTTCTCCACAAACCCATTCAGTCTTTGCGGCGCTTCCCAGCAGAGACGCTCGACCTCTTCGAGGAAAGCCGCCAACGCCTTGCGGGTGGAGCGGCCGAATCGCTCAACGAATGATTGCGCAAATGCGGCCTCGGGGCTCATGAAAACAAGATCCTGGCGCCCCAGGTTGCTTTCCAACACCGGTATGACAGTTTCTTTGACTTTGCGGGCAAAGGCGCGGCGATGATCCTCTGTGACCTCGCATGAGAACTGAGTGTCGACGTATTGCCTGAGTTCTTTGACCGCCAGCGAGTTGCCCTTGTCATAGAATCGGCAGGTGACGTCGAGGTCGTGCCCCACTACGGCGGTGTGCTCGGGCCGCAATTTGGACAGGCGCTGTTTCAGGTTCCGGTCGGCGGATACCAGATCTGTCAGCCAGTGGAGACTTTCGAACACGATACCCTTTGCGCCGCTGCACAGAAACGCTGCCGCAGCCTCGGGGGTGGCCACGCCGCCCCATATCATCACCTCGGGAGACTGCTCTTGATGGCTCGCCATTTCCCGCAGGGTCGCGTAAAGAATGCCGGTTGTATCGTTGCTGACAAAGCCTGAGGTTTCGGCGCCTTTGAGAGCGACCGCGCCGGGTGGCTGCGGTACCTGAAGGATAAGGGTGAGCAGCGCCGGATCCCCGCTGATCGGAATACACCTGTACCGGGTCGACAACTCATTCAGCCGCTCGAGAAAAGCCTCGGGTGTGCCGCTGAAAAGGGCCGGGTGGTAATCCACCCAAAGGGTTTTGACACCGCTGTCCTGTAGGAAACCCTCAAGGGAGGAATTCATAACATGTTCAGCGGAAATCTTTATTTCAGTCGCCCCTGCTGTCCTGAGGGCTGTGGCGGTATCTTCGGTGGTATGGGTATTGATGTCAAATATGGTGCCGGTAGAGGTCTGATGTGCTGCATCGACCACCGTTTGGGTGATCTCACTGGGTCGCCACAGAAAAGAGAGTATGGGGCGTGATGTTTTTGCAGTCATGGTAAAAGTTACAACCTCACTATGTTGATTGTTTCTTACTGCTGTGTAAAAGTTGAAAATTTTTCATGAAATATGCGGGCTAAAGCGGTTGTTGCCAACCTGAACTTAGGTCGGCTTCGGCATGTCCCTCTGAGAGGCTCATTTCAATCTCACGCCTGAATTCTTCATACGTTTCCGAATCTGAGTCGCGGGGTACGACAAAGGGGCGTCCCCATTCGATCGTCACCTCGCTGAACGGCTTGGGGATCAGGAATCGGTCCCAGCTTCCTAATACCCAGGCCTTTTTGGCGGAGACAATGAGTGGCAATATAACGGCGCCCGAAACGCCGGCCATACTGATGAGGCCGGGTTTGACAACCCCTTTGGGCCCTCGGGGCCCGTCCACGATATGAATGACAGCCGGGTTGGTCTTCAGGGCTTCGGTAATGGCAAACAACGCAGACGTGCCGCCTTTCGAGCTGCTACCCCCTCACCGGGACAAATCCAAACCGCCGGGCCAGTCTTGTGGCCAGTTCGCCATCTTTGCTCTGACTGATCATGATAATGGGATCGAAATTTCTGAATTTCACGACATAGGCGACCGCAGACAACAGACGCTGGTGCCACACCGCGACAATCAGCCGCCCGTAATCACTCAGACACCCCAGAGCGATTTCCTCGCCGACGACCCGAATTCTCAGAAGAAAGAGGTAGCCGCGCAACAGATAATAGCCCAAGGGTATTAACCCGTATATGAGCAGGTAATGGTAAGGACGAAGTGCCAATGAAAAACTCCTTACAATCGGGAACGTTTTTTGTGGGGTTGACCGTCTGAGGCCGCGATAACCAAGGAGACTTAACTTGAGGTACAGGACGATTTTTCACTCGTTGGATCTCGGTCTGGCCTGTTTATGATGTGGGGTTAAACATCGCTCAAATAGGAAAAACAATCTGTTTATATAGTGGCCACCATAATCTATTAGCCATACCCATAATAATATGCTGATATTATGTGATTATTTCATATTTATCGAAAAACATTCATGAAGTATGCAGGCTGGTTGATTGAGGCGTACAGCCCTCTTTTATAGGGGCGAAGTATGTTGAACTTAAGGATGTATGTCAATAACAATAATGCCCACGATATTGTGGTTGCTCACACGTGGCATTCCGTAACCAAACGAAAAAAGAAAAACCATTAAAACGAGAATGTCCATCTTTGCACCATGCTCTGAGTCTGGTGGCTCTACCGGCGCTGCAGATCTCGGCGAGTGTAAATGCATAAGGGGGTTGAGTCGTGTGATAGTGTGGTCATCACTGCAGAGGATGTGGCCATTGACCGAATGGACCGCACCCTATCATTTCTCGGGTCTGATGGCAATGTTGTTGCGGTCGAAATTAGCCACGCTGCATGGAAGTTCGACCCAATCGGAGTCAGGGATAAAATCAAGGTCCCGGAATACGAATTGATAGTTCCTTATCTCGCAAACGCGGACAAATCCCGGAAGCAGATACGGGGTTATGGCTGCAAGGTCAGTAAAAGAAGAGAGAGACCAGTCGGGGCTGCTATCGAGGCGCTCGATAATTCTGCTAAGGATAACATTATGAGTGAACGTGGCATTCATAGGCTTTGACGGTGATCACAAGGCGTTTGAAATGTGTGCAGAACGGGTACAACTTTGGGAAGAAATTTCATCTAAATGCGATTTAGAAAAGAAACGGTTTTATCGTTTGAACCATTAAATTTAGAAGTATTTTTATAGAAAAATATCTTATTGCTCATGACTCCAATTTTGTGTATCGTGTAACCACACGAGAAGGCATTTTGGAGAAGAAGTCAATCATGCTGGTCCTCAGCAGGCCTTAGATACCGGGCGTTTCACTCCACCGGGATTCAAAGAAGAGAGAAAAACACAAATGACAGCCGCGGGTGAACTGCTCCTTAAGCAATCGTCGCAAGACACCTTGCAGGTGACGCTTTCCGGGGTAACGCTGGCCACAGCAGTTCCAGAGAAAAAAGACGCTCGCAAGGCGCCGGGACGGGTATCGTTTCTCGCGCACGTGGGCGACGAAACCGTCGATTTTTTCAGTTCGTTGGGCGAGATGCAAACGCCCGTTTGGGATCGCTGACGAATAGCTTGACGAATAGCTTGGACAAAACCCTGTCGGCGGCCAGGGGCGTTATGTCCGAAGACGCTCCTTTGATCGTCGAGTTGGAAAACACGCTCCAGGAAATATCCGCCGCGGCCCGTTCGATTCGGCAGCTGGCCAACTCATTAGAACAGAATCCCGAGGCTCTGATACAAGGCAAAGGTAATTCCGGAGGTAAATAGTATGAGAGATGCGATCGTTTTTCGCTGGCTATCACTGACCCTGGGAGTTGGTTTACTATTTTTAGGCGGCTGCCTGGGCAAGAGTCAAACGCCACGCTTTTATACGCTGAGTCCGATACCGGAGGACCAGGCCATAGCGAAAAGTGACACCCTGGCACGCGATGCGATTATCGGCATTGGCCCGATCAAACTGGCCGATTACCTCGACCAGACCAAGCTGGTCACCCGCACCGGCGACAATAAGCTGGTTAAGGCCGAATTCGATCTCTGGGCCGGGTCCTTTAAGGACAACCTCACCAATGTGCTGGCCGAGAATATCGGTTTTCTGGTCCCGACCGAGCGTATATACATCTATCCCTGGCGTCAATCAGTTCCGGTGGACTACCAGATCACGCTGGATGTGGTTCGTTGCGATGGTCAAGTAGGAGAGGACGCAGTGCTGGTGGCGCGCTGGAGCATCCACGGGGGCCAGGATAAGAAGCTGCTCGCAGTCAGTCGTTCCAGCATTCGCGAGCCGGTGAGTGGGTCAGGTTATGCCGCCGTGGTTGCGGCCCAGAGCCGGGCACTGGCCAGGCTCAGTCATGAGATTGTAGCGGCGATTCATGCGTCAAATCAAGGGCAGTAATCCGTCGTTAAACGTGTTGTTGTAACGCTTTCAATTAGATGTCCTATCGGGCGTTCCTTGAACAAAAAAGAAAGGGCTTAGAATTTTCTAAGCCCTTTAAAATATTATACCACTTTTAAAAAATAAATCCGAAATACGGAAGGGTGGTATCAGTAGTTGTAGAAAAAAACGTTCGAATAACGAAATGTTTTTTTGGCAACCGCTATATGCCTTGCTGTACAATTTACATGAAAAGAGCGGGCTATGTTGATACATTCAATGACTTACGATCGGGGCTGTTTGCGAGTAGCGAAGGGCTCGCAGCCGGCACTAAGAGGGGCGAATCGCCGTCCAATACGTTGCGAACCGTGCCAAGCAATTGTTCGTAGGTGAAGGGCTTGCGAAGAAATTCACGGGTACACGCTTCAATGGTCTTCATGCTTTGATCAACAGGAGAATAGCCGGAGGTAATGATGACATTGATCGCCGGATTTTTTTTGAGGAGCTCTTGCAGGCACCTTGCGCCACCCATTCCGGGCATGATGAGATCGAGCAGAACCAGATCGATTTCCTCCGTCTCCTGATCGTATATGTCTAGAGCCATTTCTCCGGTGGAAGCCGTTAGGACAGTGTAGCCGGCTCTTGCAAGCATCTCTTTGCCGGTTTGCCGAATGGTTTCATTGTCATCCACCAGAAGGATGATTTCATTGCCCTTCTGCTCACCCTTCTTTTCTTCGACCGCCATTTTCCCCAGGCTGGATTCTACTGCCGGCAAATAAATTCGGAAAGAAGTCCCTTCACCAGGCGTGCTTCTGCATGTGATCCGACCTTCGTGGTTTTCGACAATTCCATGAACCATGGACAAGCCGAGTCCCGTACCTTTTCCCAGTGCCTTGGTGCTGAAGAACGGATCGAAAATCTGTTTCCGGGTCTCTTTGTCCATACCGTGCCCGGTGTCCGATTACGCTGAGGATGACACCGTCCCATGGCGTCAGATGCGGGTTGGCTTGCACTGCGATTGTCGGGTCGCCTGATATTTTTTGTTTTGATGACAAGGCGACCGCCATCCGGCATGGCATCCCTGGCGTTGATGACCAGGTTCATCAGCACCTGTTCCATTTGAACCGAATCCGCATTCACCAACTTGAGATCTTCTTCGAGGAGAAGATCGATCTCGATCATCTTGGGGATGGTCCTCTCCAGTAGCTGATGGGCCTGGCGCACCTGATCGTTGAGATTGATAGGTCGCTTTTCACTCTTTACTTTACGGCTATACGTAAGCAACTGACGGGTGAGTTTTCCACCGCTTTCAACCGCGTCCATGATCCGGTTAAGTGCCCGAAAGCTGGGGTCGTCTTCATGCTTTGTTATACAGAAGCATCTCCGAAAAACCCTGAATGGTTTGAAGCAGATTGTTGAAATCGTGGGCGACCCCCCCGGCAAGCGTGGCAACCGCTTCCAGTTTCTGGGCTTGCTGTAACTCTTCTTCGAGTCGCTTTTGCTTATTCACCATTCGCACGGCACGCATCATGTAGCGAACCCGCTGAACCAAAATCACCCAGTTGATCGGCTTGGTAATAAAATCGGTGGCACCCATTTCATAGGCACGATTGATCGAGTCGTGGTCGTCCAGAGCCGTCATTATCAGTATGGGTATCACTTCGAAACCGGCTAACTGGCGAATGGCCAAAGTGGTGGCAAAGCCATCCATTTCCGGCATCACCACATCCAACAGAATAATGTCGGGTCGAAGGTGTTCCAACGCCTGCAGGGCTTGAACACCATTTTCGGCATCCGATACCTCAAAGCCGACCTCTGTCAGGGACTCGCGAGCCATATCCCTGATGATCACATCGTCATCGACGACGAGGACGTGGGGCTGTGAATTTTCTTTCATGGATTCTTCATCTTATCTCTCATTAATTTTTTTTAAATTCAGGTATTATTGCGCTATCGAGAGTATATATCAATAAGGAAGGGTTACAAGTGGTTGCAAAACGAACGTTGAATAACGGACGTATTTTTCCAACCACTATAAACCTTTCCTCTTAGTTATCGACTTTTTTCATGAAATCTTCAGATTTATTTATGGAGCCATCTTGTGTGGTCTGAAGCCGATGGCGTGCCAATTTTTGGCACTTTAGGAACCAATTTTGGTAATCGGCACCAAGAAGTGAATTCTATGCAAAAGAGCGGTCATTCGAATGTCAATTGGCACGTGGCGTTATGAATTCGAATGATGAAAACTGAGCTACTGTCCCAATGGCTAACTGTCTGAAAAAAATAAAATAATATCCATTTCACGGCCTTGCCGTTTCGATCATTACTCTTTTGGGTACGTGATTTTTTATACAGTTTTGTGTCTCATACTTTGAGTTCGTTTCCGGCCTGTCAGGGTTAGCCGCCTTTTTTCACGTGTCGCATACCTTCATCCGCAAGGCATTCAGTGGCGCAGCTGTACTATCGGTATCGCAAGCCCTGATAATCCCGCCATGGCGGGACAAATGAGCGAATGCGGCTCGCCCGAAGGGTGAATATTTTTTAACCGTTTTTATCCCATCGTTGCGGTACAAAATGTACCCTAAAATTTACCGGTAGAATAGTATTTAATCCATTGAATTTATATTGTTTTCGTGTATTCGCTGATAATACAAATAAAATGTTCGGATTCGGTTATATCCCCTCAGTTTTTTTAAGTGTCGCGCTTTATGACACCTCCGCCCCATCCTTTATACTCGTTAAATTAACAAAAAAACAATTAAATTAGATAGATATGCAGTAATTCCCAATTTGGCACTACATGTGCAGAACGATCCTAAGGTCTGCAATCATCAGGAATCTATTTTCAGCTCTATTAGAGTCCGTGCCGAATTATCATTATTTCGACCATTTTCCCTAACGGAAAGCCATAAAAAGCCGATACTAATAGGGTAAACCAATAATCCCATTCACGACGATCATAGACAACCGGCGGTGCAATGCGAAAAATGTTAAAACGGATCAGAAAAAAACAGACATCCATGTGATGTCGGTATCTGTTTTGAAGCCCTCGAGCCGCGTCTGCTGCTTTCAGGTAGCTGGGGGGCTGGCGCTGAGGGGCCATCTCCGGATTCCCAGTCAAACTCGCTTACCCGTCTCGGCCCGGAAATGGTCACTCTCTCTGAGAATCCTGACAATTTCTATTCTGATGCACTACTAAGAATCAACATTCACTCGGTATTGGTACGTTTGTCGATGTGTTGGCCGAGGCCCCAGTACTGAGCGCATTCCAAACCGACAATGCAGCCGGCCCCGGCTCTGAAACACCATCGATCTCAAATCAGAACACCACCTGCAACCGACGATAGCCCCACGAACGGCACCGCGTCGAATTCCGAAGCGCAGCGCGACTTGATGGATACGACCGAGAAGCGCGAGCTGGTATTCGTCAATGACAATGTCGCTGATTACGAACAGTTGATCGCCGATCTGCAAGGGAGCGATGACAACCGGATAATCGAAGTGGTGGTTATCGAGTCCGATCGTAACGGGATCGAGCAGGTTAGCGAACTCCTTTCAGAACGCTCGGGTCTGACGGCCGTGCATTTCATCAGCCACGGCACCGATGGACAGATCAACCTGGGCAACGATTGGTTGAACAGCACCACCCTGCAACACAATAGCGAAGTTATTGCCGGCTGGGGTAATGCCCTAACAGAAACTGGGGATATCCTCTTTTACGGCTGTAACATCGCCGCTGACACAGACGGACAGAGCCTGCTGGACAACATTGCCGAACTCACCGGTGCCGAAGTGGCGGCATCCGACGACTTGACCGGTAACAGCGGACAGGGTGGTGACTGGGATCTTGAGTACACTCGGGGTAAGGTTGAGACAAACCTCGCCATCAGCTCTTCCACCCAGTCGACCTGGTCGGGCGTGCTGTTACCTTTTACCGTCAGCAACACCGCCGATTCCGGGCCGGGTTCCCTTCGCCAGGCGATACTCGACGCCAATGCCAATGTCGGCGTGACCGACACCATCACCTTCAGCATCGGCACTGGACCGCAAACGATCGCGGTTGGCTCTGCTGGCCTGCCTATAATTACCGATTCGGTCATCCTCGATGCCACCACCCAGCCTGGATACAGCGGCACACCACTGATTACGCTGGATGGTTCTGCAACGCCGGCGAGTTCCGGCATCAATGGCATAAACCTCCGCGCCAACGACTGCACCGTCAAGGGCTTTATTGTCATCAACTTTGCCGATGAAGGCATCGAGATGGATGGCTCTACCGGTTTCGGTGACAACAACATCATTCAGAACAACTGGGTCGGTATCGACGCGGCAGGCAATGTGGCCGGTAATGCCGAACACGGCATCATGATCAGTGCCGATGCAAATGGAAATCAGATTGGTGGTACGGGACCCAATGAGGGGAACGTTACCGCTGGCAACGGCTATTCCGGTATCATTATTAATGAAAACAGCGACAACAATATCGTTGAAGGGAACATCATCGGCCTCAAGCCGGATGGCACCACACCGGCGGGCAATGGCACCCACGGCATACTCATTCAGCTTTCATCGGATGGCAACCGCATCGGCGGAACAACTGCCGGTGCGGGCAATGTTATTGCCGGCAACACACAGGACGGTATCTATATCGACGGTACCACCGACGCGACTTACACGACCGTCTCATCAGGCACAGTGATCCAGGGTAACCTGATCGGAACGGATCTGACCGGATCCCTACCCGCCGGAAACGGCGACGACGGAATCAGTCTCCAGGCAGGGACGACCGGCAACATCATCGGTGGAACCAGCGCCGCCGCGCGCAACGTGATTTCGGCCAACCTCGGCGCTGGCGTCTACATGGCCGACGGGACGACCACCGGAAACGTGGTCTACGGCAACTACATCGGGACCGATGCCGCAGGCACGGCCAATCTCGGCAACGGCGGCGTGGGGGCGGACAGCGGCGTGCGCTTATGGAACGCCGGCAGCAACACGGTGGGCGGCCTCGGCGCCGGCCAGGGGAACTTTATCGCTTACAGCGGCCGCTTCGGCGTGGAGGTGGGCGGTAGCTCCAGCGGTATCACGATCAGCGGCAACTCGATCTTCGCCAACGCCGGGATTGGCATCGACCTGGACGGGGGCATCGAGAACGCCGACCTGGTAACCCAGAACGATGCCGGCGACGGCGACGGCGGCGCGAACAACCTGCAGAACTTTCCGGTATTGACCAGCGCCGTTATTACTGGTTCGCAGATCACCATTACCGGAACCCTCAACAGCACGGCATCGACGAACTTTCGCATCGAGTTCTATGCCAATGCGACAGGCGACGCGGCTGGGTACGGTGAAGGGCAGACCCTGATCGGCGTCCACGATGTAACCACGGATGGGTCCGGCAATGCAGCGATTTCGGCGGTGCTTCCTGCGGCCCTTTGGGCCGGCAGCGCCATCAGCGCCACTGCCACGCGGCTCGATGCCGGGGACGCCCCGATCGAGACATCCGAGTTTGCACAGAACGTGATCGCCACCGCCGAAAATGCACTGTGGATTTCCGCGGATCAAGATGCCGGACCTCCCGGAGCAGACGGCCTTCCCGGCGGCTGGAAAGAGGGTGAGGTGCTCCAGTTCGGCGGGCCCGATCTGGACCTGGGCGCGGCAACCGATGGTGATTTTTCTTCCGTTATCGATTTCGATATTTTTATCAATTCAGGAGCTTCTGGCACGAGCGATCCGGGCGCGCTTCATTTCGTGAGCCGTGCCCTGACCATCGGCAGCGGCGCCAACCAGTTCGACCTGCAGATCGGAGACGTTTTGGTATCCTTCAACCAGGACGAAACGATTCTCGCCGCCTATTATGAAACGGGTACGGACACCCTCGTTGATATGAACGATCTGCTGGCCTTCAGGCCGGATACCCCCGGGGACTATACGTCGGGTACATTCTACATGGTGCTCAATGGTGTGCCGGATCCGTTGGGAACACCGATCGACAGCCTGCATGCCATCTCCCTGGTGGAACAGGACACCTATGTGGGAAATACGTTGCTTGAGGCGGGTAGCTTTATCTTCTCTGAACAGGCGGGCTTGGCGCCAAATACCCCCAATCACATCTATCATTTCGCACCGACCGACGCCGGCCAAGCAGCCGCTGCCGGGACCTCCCAAATATTGATAGACGGGGACGATATCGGTATTGAAGCACTTACCACAAGCCATATCCGCGGTCTGGACCTGATCGAGAAGCCCACCACCATCGGTGGCCTGACTTTTGATTCGGGCGATATCCTTGTCACACTGAATATCGACGATGGCGCTGTGGGTGATGCCCCTACCCTAGATACGTCGACCAGCGATATTTTTGTCCTCAAGGTCACCCAATCGGAGCCGGAACCGGGGAACACCACAGCTGCCACAGCCGAAATGGTATTGGACGGTAGCCTCGTAAACTTCGATGGAACGGAACGGGTCTACGCTATCTCAGTGGTCCCTGACAACTTTGGGCCGGCGGTTGGCGGTGATGCCACAGGAGCCGTCACCGAAGATGTCGGTGTTGTGGCTGGCAATATCAGTGATTCAGGCGTGCTCACTATTGCCGATCCTGATGCCGGCGAGTCTTTCTTTGTTGGCGAGACCATTGTGGGCACCTATGGCTCTTTGACTATTAATGCCGCCGGGGCCTGGACTTACACCGCCGACAACAGCCAGGCCGCGATCCAGAGTCTGGGTGCGGGAGATAGTCTCAGCGACGTGCTAATGGTGACCACGGTAGACGGTACCACCCAGAGGATTACGATTACGATTAATGGCGCTAGCGAAGCTCCGGTTGCCAGGCCTGATGGTGTCCATCTTTCCTTCGATGGCGGCGATTTTATTCAGATAGCCGACGATCCTAGCCTGCAGATGACCGACAACGTCACAATGGAGGCTTGGATAAACCACAGCGGCAGCGGCACCGGCACACAGATCATCCTCAACAAGGAGGGTGAGTATGAGCTGGCCATCACCGCGGATACGGGAGAAATCAAATATGCCATCGCCGGTACGGGACCGACCTGGAATTGGCACAATACCGGCCATTTTGTGACACCCGGAGAGTGGACCCATGTGGCCGTCACGTATGACGCTGTTGCCGATGAGGTCAAAACATATATCAACGGCACGCTGGTGGACACTTTTACCCAATCCGATCCTATTGGAGACGTCTATCCAGGATGGAACGAATTGCAGATCGGCGGTCGCGAAAACGATACAACCCAGAGATTCCAGGGAATGATCGACGAAGTAAGGCTGTGGAACACCACACGCACCCAGGGCGAAATCCAGGCTAACATGAATGGTCTTTTGACGGGTGCAGAGCTTGGCCTGGTCGGCAACTGGCGATTTGATGAGGGAAGCGGCGGGATTGCCGTCGATCAGTCGGGGTCCGGTAACGACGGCTTTCTCGGCGGACCAGAAGGCCTGCCGGCTATTCCAAGCTACCAAGGCTATTACACGAATGCGGATGCAATGCTTACGGTCCCGGTCGTGTCGGGCGTTCTGACCAATGATTTCGATCCCAATGGCGACCCGCTGACCGTCACCAATCTCGATACGACAGGGATGTTCGGGAGCCTTGTATTGGACTTAGCTGATGGCAGCTTTACTTACGATCCGGACGGAGCTTTCGATTCATTGGATGCTGGGGAGATATGTAACCCAAACATTCACATACACGGCCAACGACGGTTCCGGTGATTCGAACACCGTCACCGTGACCATCACCGTGATCGGTGTCAACGATGCACCGACCGCGGCCAACAGTAGCGTTAGCACCAACGAAGATACGACGTACACATTTAGTGCGAGTGACTTTAACTTCAGTGACATCGATGGTGATACTTTAGCAAGTGTCCAGATCACCAGCTTAGAGACAGTTGGTAACCTGCAATTGTCCGGGGTGGACGTGACCCTAAATCAAATCATCAGCAGGGCGGATATCGATGCAGGCAACCTGAAGTTCATACCCGTACCAGAACAAAACGGAGTTGGGTACGACTCGTTCGAGTTCAAGGTCAGCGATACCCCCGCGACGGGTACCGTGTTGATCTCCTTTGCCGCACCGGTAGTAAATTCTATGAGCGGCCTCGCAACCGACGGCACGAACCTCTGGCTCAGCGGGCAGAGTACGAACACGATTTACAGGCTTGATGCTGCCGGTAACGTGCTCTCCAGTTTCGCCGGGCCGGGCACGAATCCCACCGGGTTGACCTTCGACGGTACGAACCTGTGGCTCGTCGATAGAGATCTGGACATGATCTATGAGCTGACGACGACGGGCACTGTGCTATCCAGTTTTGCGACCCCTGGCAACGACTCCCGCGGTCTGACTTGGGACGGCACCAACTTGTGGTTAATCGAAGGAACAGGTTCGCAAATTTATGAACTCTCGACCACCGGCACTGTCGTGTCGAGTTTTGCCTGGCCAGACGACTACCTGCGGGGCATCACCTGGGACGGCACCAGTCTTTGGGTTGCCGATCAGAACGACCAGCTCATCTATGAGATGAACACAACTGGCACGGTCCTTTCGAGTTTTGCCGCTCCGAACACGGGCGCTGCCGGTATTACGTTCGACGGTAAGCATTTCTGGCACGCAGACGCTGACTCCGACACCATTTATCAGCTTGCTGGACCGAATAGCACCGTTTTCTCCGCTGCATACACGATGACGATCGATGTAAACGCGGTTAACGATATCCCTGTGGCGACCGCCAACACGGTATCAACGGCTGAAGACACCGCTTATAGCTTTAGCGCAGCGGACTTTACCTTTACCGACATTGAGGGTGACGCGATAGTTTCTGCCAGGCTCAACAACGGAGGGGGCGGGGCTGTCCCTGGCAAGCGGCACGCTGACCCACAGCGGCGGCACGGTGGTGACCAACGGCGATACGCTGACGGCTGCCGAGCTGAACACCTTAATCTATACCCCGGCCGCCGATGCCACCGGCAGTCCGCTGGCGACCTTCGACTTCACGGTCAACGATGCCGGCGCGGGCGTTGTTGCGGCGCAGATGGGCGTTAACATCACCGCGGTCAACGATATCCCGGTCGCCACGGCCAACACGGTATCAACGGCTGAAGACACCGCTTATACTTTAGCGCAGCGGACTTTACCTTTACCGACACCGAAGGGGACGCGTTAGTTTCCGCCAGGCTCAGCAACCTGTCCCTGGCGAGCGGCACGCTGACCCACAGCGGCGGCACGGTGGTGACCAACGGCGATACGCTGACGGCGTGCCGAGCTGAACACCTTAATCTACACCCCGGCCGTGGGCCGATTGGCCACCGGCAGCCTCGCTGGCGACACCGGTTCCGCTTCGACCCTTCACGGTCAACGATGCCGGCGCGGGCGTTGTCGCGGCGCAGATGGGCGTCAACGTCACCGCGGTCAACGATATCCCGGTGGCCACGGCCAACACGGTATCAACGGCTGAAGACACCGCTTATAGCTTTAGCGCAGCGGACTTTACCTTTACCGACACCGAGGGTGACGCGTTAGTTTCCGCCAGGCTCAGCAACCTGTCCCTGGCGAGCGGCACGCTGACCCACAGCGGCGGCACGGTGGTGACCAACGGCGATACGCTGACGCGCTGCCGAGCTGAACACCTTAATCTACACCCCGGCGGCCGATGCCACCGGCAGCCCGCTGGCGACCTTCGACTTCACGGTCAACGATGCCGGCGCGGGCGTTGTCGCGGCGCAGATGGGCGTCAACGTCACCGCGGTCAACGATATCCCGGTGGCCACGGCCAACACGGTATCAACGGCTGAAGACACCGCCTATACTTTCAGCGCTGTGGCGGACCTTTACCTTTACTCACGACACCGAAGGTGACGCGTTAGTTTCCGCCAGGCTCAGCAACCTGTCCCTGGCGAGCGGCACGCTGACCCACAGCGGCGGCACGGTGGTCAACAACGGCGATACCCTGACGGCTGCCGAGCTGAACACCTTAATCTACACCCCGGCGGCCGATGCCACCGGCAGCCCGCTGGCGACCTTCGACTTCACGGTCAACGATGCCGGCGCGGGCGTTGTCGCGGCGCAGATGGGCGTCAACGTCACCGCGGTCAACGATATCCCGGTGGCCACGGCCAACACGGTCTCAACGGCTGAAGACACCGCCTATACTTTCAGCGTGGCGGACTTTACCTTTACCGACACCGAAGGTGACGCGTTAGTTTCCGCCAGGCTCAGCAACCTGTCCCTGGCGAGCGGCACGCTGACCCACAGCGGCGGCACGGTGGTCAACAACGGCGATACCCTGACCGCGGCCGAGGGCGCAGATGGGCGTAACGTCCCGCGGTCAACGATATCCGGTGGCGGCAGCCAACACGGTCCGACGCTGAACACCACCCCGGCGGCCGATGCCACCGGCAGCCCGCTGGCGACCTTCGACTTCACGGTCAACGATGCCGGCGCGGGCGTTGTCGCGGCGCAGATGGGCGTTAACGTCACCGCGGTCAACGATATCCCGGTCGCCACGGCCAACACGGTCTCAACGGCTGAAGACACCGCCTATACTTTCAGCGCTGGCGGACTTTACCTTTACCGACACCGAAGGTGACGCGTTAGTTTCCGCCAGGCTCAGCAACCTGTCCCTGGCGAGCGGCACGCTGACCCACAGCGGCGGCACGGTGGTCAACAACGGCGATACCCTGACCGCGGCCGAGCTGAACACCTTAATCTACACCCCGGCGGCCGATGCCACCGGCAGCCCGCTGGCGACCTTCGACTTCACGGTCAACGATGCCGGCGCGGGCGTTGTCGCGGCGCAGATGGGCGTTAACGTCACCGCGGTCAACGATATTCGCGGTCGCGACAGCCAACACCGGTGGCCGGCTACCGTACCGAAGACACCGCCTATACTTTCAGCGTGGCGGACTTTACTTTTACCGACACCGAAGGGTGACGCGTTAGTTTCCGCCAGGCTCAGCAACCTGTCCCTGGCGAGCGGCACGCTGACCCACAGCGGCGGCACGGTGGTCAACAACGGCGATACGCTGACCGCGGCCGAGCTGAACACCTTAATCTACACCCCGGCGGCCGATGCCACCGGCAGCCCGCTGGCGACCTTCGACTTCACGGTCAACGATGCCGGCGCGGGCGTTGTTGCGGCGCAGATGGGCGTCAACGTCACCGCGGTCAACGATGCACCGACGGGTAACGTAACCATTAACAATATGACGCCTGCGGAAGGCGACACGCTGACCGTTTCGAACACGTTGGTCGACGCGGATGGCCTGAGCGGTCCGATCAGTTATCAGTGGTACCTTGATGGCGTGGCCATAGGGGGTGAGACAGGGACCACTTACACCACGGTGCCGGCGGATGTGGGTGGTGTCATCACCGTCGTGGCCAGCTACACTGATGACCAAGGTACGTTCGAGAGCGTTACATCAGCGGCGACAGCGGCGGTGACAAGTGTCAACAATCTGCCGGTCATCGGCGGGGTCACTGCGGGTGCTGTGACTGAAGATGTCGATCCGGACACGGACGGACTGCTCGAGGCAGGCGGTGTACTCACTGTCTCTGATCCTGACGCCGGAGAATCGAGCTTCCAGGCCGGGACCGTCGTAGGTACTTACGGAAGCCTCACCATCGATGCGGCGGGCAACTGGAACTACGCGGCGGACAACACGCACGCAGCCATCCAGCAGCTTAATGCCGGCGAGAATCTCACCGATGTGCTGACAGTATCCACCGCGGACGGTACCACCCATAACGTCACAATTTCCATCAATGGTGCCGATGATAGCCCCCTGGCCGATGATTCACCGGGTCCGGTTGACGAAGGAGGAACGGATCCCGATCCGGAAGATGATGGTGATCCCATTGAACCCGATCCGGATGAGGTTCCACCAACTGATGATGAATTGCCGCCCCCGAGAGGAACCCGGTATCCATAACCTCCACCCACCGGATACGCCACCTCAGTGGACCCCTGCGCGTCATTTTGTGTCGGCGAATGCATTGAGGACCATAGGGAATGTCAACATCTCCCCATCAATCACTGCCAGGTACATCAGCTCTATAAGAATAGAACCGACGGAAGGATCTCTTGAATCCCGGATAGAAGGAAATTTTATACCTGCAGCGACAGTATTTTTCTCCCCTGAGATCATGGCGCAAGCGCTTGATCACCTCCAAAGGCAAATAGACGACACACTGGCGCTGGAAGCAAACCAGGGGCAACTGATCATCGGCGCTGCGGCGGGTATCGGAGCGTCTGTTATGATTGGCTATGTTTTGTGGGCATTTCGCGGTGCCTCGCTTCTGCTCGGTGCTCTGTCGGCAATGCCCATGTGGCGCAGTTTCGATCCATTACCGGTTCTTCTCGAGAACGATAAAGAACGGGATGAAGAAGACGACGAAAAACGTGTCCGGGATATTTTGGACGCGAAGTAAGGCGTAAGCGCCTATCAAGCAACAAACTGGAGAGAGAGATTTTATATGAAGCGCTTTAAAATCGCACCGGACCTTCGCATCGCTTTTGGGCTCATGCTGTTCACAATGACTCTGCTGCTGGGTGTGGATTTGTTGGGCGTTCTTCCCGATCCAGACAAATCGGCTCTCGATCTCAGGAAAAAAACCTGTGAATCATTGGCCGTTTATGCATCTCTGGCTGTTCAAAAGGGAGATCTCGATGCGATAAGAACGACGTTGAAAGTATTAAAGGATAGGAATGAAGACATTCTTTCTGCTGCGCTTCGCAGGAACTCGGGCACTGTTCTGGTAGAAGTGGGGGACCATGAACTGCACTGGAGCAACGAGAATAACGAGGCTTCGACCCCGACAAATGTACAAGTGCCGATCATCAAGGGCGATTCGCGTTGGGGAACCTTCGAGGTGAGCTTTAAAGCCATGTACGCCAATTTGTTATTGTCGTTTTGGGGAAAATCGGTTGTCAAACTACTGGTGTTCGTCCTCCCGTTCGCTTTTCTGGGCTTTTACCTGCTGATGAAGAAAACGCTGCGTCACCTTGACCCCTCCGCTGTCGTGCCGGAAAGGGTTAAAGTGGCGCTGGACAGTCTTGTGGAAGGGGTGGTTCTCATGGACCACCAGGAGCGCATCGTTCTGGCCAACAAAGCGTTTGAAAAAAACGCGGGTGATTTTAAAAATTCTCTCATGGGAAAGAAAGCCTCAGACCTGAATTGGACCATACCGAGATCCCGAAAGCCAGTGGAAAGCTTTCCTTGGCAACATGCCATGCGTGAGGGGGCTGGCCAGGCGGCTGTCCCTCTATCATTGCAAAACGGAGGGGATGATAAACGCACCTTTATGGTCAACGGCGCCCCAATACTCGACGGCTCAGGCAAGACGCGCGGTGCGCTGGCAACTTTCGATGATGTCACGCTCATCGAGCAGCAGAATACTGAACTTCAAAAAACGTTGAATACCCTGGAAAAATCCCGTGATGAAATTCGCCGCCAAAACCAGGCACTGCAGGTACTCGCGACCCAGGATCCATTGACCCGTTGTTTGAACCGACGGGCCTTTTTTCAAAGATTCGAGGTGGAGTACAGCAGGGCACAGAGATATGGCCACCATTATCCTGCCTGATGCTCGATATCGATCACTTCAAAATGGTTAACGACAATTATGGCCATCCTGAGGGCGATAAAGTGCTGCAGAGGGTGAGCAGCATCATTAAGGATTGTTTAAGAGATTGCGATGTCGTTTGCCGGTATGGTGGTGAGGAGTTCTGTATCATTTTACCGGAAACTGACTCCCAGGGCGGGAGCAAAACCGCAGAACGGATTCGACGCGCCATCGCCTCCACGAACATGTCAGATCTAAGGATCACGATCAGCCTGGGGGTGTCCTCGCTTGACTCTGAACCGGTCAATCCCTCGGAATTACTCAGCCAGGCAGACAAGGCTCTCTATGTCGCCAAATGGAAGGGCCGTAACAGGGTGGTTTGCTACAGCGAGAAGATCGCCCGTCTTTCTGAGAATGACGCTGCTGAATTTGCAAAGCGGCACACCGGACAGAAACGGAACCGAAGTTCATATTCCCCACCATGTCGTCAATGCTCTTATGCTGGCTCTGGAACACCGCGATATCGCCTCAGCCGAACATTCGCGTCATGTGGGAGACCTTTGCGTGGCTGCGGCCCGGGGGTTAATGACCATAAACGATTGCTCTGTGCTCGAGATCGCCGGGTTACTGCATGACATCGGCAAGCTTGGTGTACCCGACTCCATTCTCCACAAACCGGGTCCATTGACCGCTGACGAGTGGAAGATCATGCGTGACCACGAGCGCAGAAGTGTGGATGTCATCGCATCGACTTTCCTGTCCCCCGCGCTTGTTGAAATCGTTCGCAACCACAGCCTATGGTACGACGGCAGTTCATCAAAATCCCCCTCGCGCCCCAAAGGAAAGGACATTCCGCTGGGCGCAAGGATACTCAATATCGCGGACGCTTTCAATGCCATTGTCTCGCATCGGCCGTATAGAAAAGCCCGCAGCTATGAAGAAGCCTTAAGGAGCTTCGCCGGTGTGCGGGAACACAGTTCGACCCCGAATTGGTTGAACATTTTATTGAAGTCGTCAGTGCCCGCGACGAGAGTCGCCGTAAAGGAAAAGCGTTGGTTTCCGATTCGGTGAAGTTAGAAATTGGTCGCGAAGTAGAAAAAATATTCGTTGCGGTGAATACGTCATCTTTTGCAGCCCTTTCCGTTTCGGCCGAGCAGCTGGCCACAAGGGCCACGAAGTATGGCCTCTCCCAGATCGCTGAAACGGCACTGGAGGAATCGAGAAGGCTGCCCTGCAAAATCGTGACCAGTTGGATATCGTACCGCTGACGTCAAAACTGCTAAAATTGTGCGGAACCCAAAAGAGTCTTCCTGTCGAAAGAGCGGAAGAAAAACGAAAAACCATGGCCGGTCCTCATAGTAGGTATCAACTTAAACAAAAAACAAATTTCAAAAACAAATAAATAACAATGACTAAAGGGAAAAATACCCAAACCTTATGATCTCGAAATCATATAAAATAAAGAATTGTTTAGGTTCATGGGATTTGGAATTTAACTTGATAATTCCCTGTAGCTCGCTACAGGGTCACCACACATTCCCTCTCCCTGGGGAGAGGGTTAGGGTGAGGGGATAAAAAATAATCAGCTTTGATACCCTGCAGCTTGCTGCAGGGAGATTCATTTGAAATTTGTAATTTAAAAATTGGTTTTTATTTGAGATTTGGCTTTTGAAGTTTGGGATTTCTAAAGTTACGTTTATGAAGAAGGTCGCGCAAATGTTAAAAAAGGTGGCAAGGATCCGAAAGGAGCCCACACGCTTTGCCTATCGGTATCTGTTTTGAGCCCCTGGAACCGCGGTTGCTGCTATCCGGAAGCTGGGGGGGCGGTGTCGAGGCCCCTTCACTGGATTCCCAGCCGAACTCTGACGACGGCTTCGGAACGGATACGGTCACCATATCGGAGGGGCCTGAAGCGATCGGTTTAGATGCGTTGTCACAGAATCAGCATGTTCTCGGCGTCGGAACATTTGTCGATGTGTTAGCGGATGCGCCCGTCCTGAATACTTTGAAAGTCGATAATGGAGACAACCCAAACGAAAGCAAATCTGATTCGGACACGCCGGTTGATGCTGCGGAGGTGAATGCGTCGAACGAGATCGTTTTTATTAATAAAAATATAGAAAGCTACGATCAGTTGATCGCCGGTCTGAAAAACGATGATACTCAGAGCCTACGAAGTGATGATACTCGATGACGATCTTGATGGCATCACTCAGATCAGCGAAATCCTCGCCGAAAGATCAGACCTTTCAGCGGTACATATAATCACCCATGGCACAGACGGCCAGATCAACCTGGGTAACTTCTGGTTGAACAACACAAACCTGGAGCAGAATAAGAATGCCGTTGCCTCATGGGTAACGCCCTATCCGCAGGCGGTGATATCCTTGAATTGTACGGTCGGCAACATCGCCGCCGACGCCGCCGGACAACGATTGGTAGCAGATATCGCCGCGCTGACCGGTGCCGATGTGGCCGCCTCCGCTGACCTGACTGGCAACAGCCCATGCTTAGGCGCCGACTGGGAATTGGAATACACCGTCGGCAGTATTGATTCGGCCAACACTCTGTCTATTAATAGTCACATAAACTGGGAACACCTATTGGCGGTAATCAGTGTGAATACCGTCAACGACTTGAACGACGGCGGCGACACCACGTCCATCGCCAATTTGCTGGTGACGCCGGGAAGCGATGGCATCTCGCTACGCGAGGCCATCATTGCCGCCAACAACACAGCAGGCGCCGACGAAATCCTGCTTCCCGCCGGCATCTACAATTTGACGTTCGGACCGGCCGGCGATGATGCTTCGGCAAATGGGGATCTGGACATCACCGAAGACCTCACTATCACCGGTGCCGGTGCCGCGAATACCATCATCAACGGAGGAGGCAACGACAGGGTATTCGATGTCCGTTCCGGGACCGTGACATTGTCCGCCCTCCAGATCCAGAACGGCAACGCGAGTCTTGGAGGCGGAATCGATACCCAATCGACGGCAACGCTCACGCTGGAGGACGTCCGCCTCAGCGGCAATACAGCGACAGACGGTGGCGGGGCGATCTATGTGCGCGGCGTATTGAACCTGGATCGCGTGCTCGTGGACAATAACACGGCAACCAATACCGGCGGAGGCGTGCGCTTCAGCAACGGCAGCGCGGGAACGATAATCAATTCAACCCTGAGCGGCAACCAGTCAGGGTCGAATGGCGGTGCGATCCACATCTTTAACGCTTCCGTCGATATCGTCAACACTACGATCGCGTTTAATTCGGCGGCTACGAGCGGCGGTGGAATCAACGTCGGGGGCAGCGTTAGCCCGACACTGCTCAACACCATTCTCAGCGACAACAGCGGCGGAAACGTCAGTGGGAGCGTCGCGTCACTTGGCTACAACATCGATTCCGACGGAACGGCGGGCCTTAGCAACACAGGCGACCTCAGCAGTGTCGATCCAAAACTCGATGCATTGGCTGACAACGGAGGCGACCTGCTGATGACCCATGCTCTGCTCGTTGGCAGTCCGGCAGTTGATCCGGTAGGACTGTCTGGTGCGCCGAATACCGATCAGCGTGGCTTTCTGCGTGGTGACGGAAGCCTTGATATCGGCGCTTATGAATATGGAGCAGCGTCACAACGACGGCTCACTATCTCGATCAATTCAATTCGGTTGCCTTTAACGGCAATGACGGCTCGCTGCCGTGGACCAACGAATGGCAGGAAATCGGCGAGTCCGATGGCGCTGGTTTTGGTAGCGTCTCGGTATGGGACCCGCTATTGTCCGGAGATAATGGCCTGTACCTTTGGGCTAACAATAATGTCGGCGCATGGCGCCAGGCTGATCTTTCGGGCGCCACCAGTGCCGTGCTAAGCTTTGACTGGGCCATGCTAAAAACCCAATTGGGCGACCAGGCCAGGCTGCAGATCTCGACCGATGGCGTGGCGTGGACCACCTTGGACACATTCGATGGGCCGCTCGATCACAGCAGCATGCAGTCGGCCAGCTACGATATCAGCACCTTCATCGACAGTGATACGCGCATCCGATTTGAAACCGTTTCGGGCTTTTCCAGCAATGAAGTGTTATTCGTCGACAACGTCAGCATTACAATGTTTCCCACGCTGCTGACTACCACCAGTTTATCACCGGTGAAAGACACCTATATCGCCAGCGGCAACCCAACCGACAATTTCGGTTCCGATAACATCCTTCTCATGGACGAAGCTGGCGGCAGCTTGGGCAACGGTCATGTATTGCTACAATTCGATCTCAGCACCATCCCGGCCGGTTCCACCATAACCGGCGCGACGCTGCAACTGGAAGCCATTGGCAAGACGGGTGCAGCAGCGGATTCCTCCGTGATCAACATTTACGAGGTGATCGAGGCCTGGGACGAAGGCACGGGCGGTAGCAACGACGCCACCTGGAACAACCGACAGACCGCGACGCCGTGGTTAACTGCAGGAGGATCGGTTGACGTTAACTCCGTGGTTGCCTCTATTACGGCATCCGGTCTCGGGGGTCATACTTGGGATATTACCTACCTGGTGCAGGACTGGTACTCCGGCACCAAGACCAACAACGGCCTGATGCTGGCCAGTGACGACACCGGTACGGTTGTGTTCGACTATGACAGTCAGCAGAGTGGGACTACACCGCCGCAGCTGATTGTGACCTACAGCGGCGGCACCGCGGCACCCCTCCGTCCGCTCTTTGGCTGTCCACGACTGGCAATGTCATTCCAGCGGTGCGCCGGGATTGAACTCGTGGGAAAACGGGGAAGTAATCGAGTTGGCGGACCCCAACCTGCAGTTTGCCCCGGGGACGACCGATGGCACATTTTCGTCTGCTCTGAACCTTGAAACCCTCGCCGGCACTAATCTTGACGTCGATGCCCTGCACTATGTGACGCGCAACATCACACTCGGCACGACCCATACCATCGATCTGCAGCGGGGCGACTTGCTGTTCTCTACAAACGGTCTCGAAACCATTGCCTCGTTGGTAGTGTTCAGAGGGACGATGTCATGCTGTTCCGTCCGGATTCGGTCGGTGATTACAGCAGCGGGACCTTTTCGTATGTACTGCGGGGGCCGATCGGGGGGGTGGATCTGAAGTCCTTCACGCTGATCGAGCAGGACACGCCCTTCGGCGACACCACGCTGAATGCAGGGGACTTCCTCTTTAGCCAGGAGACCGGCAACGGTAATGATATTTACTTATTTCAAACCGTTGATGTAGGAGATGGCACGACGGCCGGTACCGTTGAACTCTTGATCAACGGAGATGAGGTAGGCATCACAGAAGCGATTGACGGTCTGGAGTTACTCGAAACGAACACAACTTTGGGAGACGAGACATTGGCGGCCGGTGAATTGCTGGTGTCGGTTGATGTCTCGGACAGTGGCATCGGGACTAGCAGCATCACGACTGAGCAGCAAGACATCTTTCATTTGCAGGTTTTAAAAACGAATTTGGTGACCGGGACAGCGTTGGCGGATGCCGCCATGCTTATGGATGGATCATCGCTCAATCTGAATCCACTCGATGTCGATGAAGACATTGATGCGTTAACCGTCGTGTCTGGCAGCAACCCGACGGCTGCGCCGAGCAGCGAACTGACCGTTTCGACCGTGGACGATGTTGCCGATGGCGATACCTCTTCCGTTGCTGCCCTGATCGCCGACCCCGGCGCCGATGGCAAGATCTCACTGCGCGAGGCGATTATTGCCGCGAATGTCACGGACGGGCTCAACACGATCAACTTCGATATCGCCGGATCGGGCCCGTATACCATTTCTCTATCACCTGTCTATGGTGGCCTGCCAGATATTATCGGGACGGTGATCATTGATGGAACCAGCGAGCCTAATTTCGTCAATATGCCGGTCATCCAGATCGATGGGACCGCATTGAGTGCGGTCGGTGGCAACAACTATGATGCCTTGCGGTTGACGGCAAACAGTGACGGTTCGACCATTCGCGGTCTGAGCATCACTAATTTTTCCGACAGCGGTATCTGGGGTGACGCCATCGACATCCGCTCAGATCACAACACCATCGTCGGCAACTACCTTGGAATCGCGCCCGACGGCACGACGGTGGCCGGCAATGAGACGGGCATCACGCTGCGCAACGGGGCCGACTTCAACACCATCGGTGGCATGACCGCTGCCGATCGCAACATCATCAGCGGCAACAGTTACTCCGGTGTCTCCATCATCGACAATAACACCAACGATAACCGTATTATCGGCAACTGGATCGGTCTCGACAAGAACGGCGATGTCGTTGTCGCTGGTGATCACGGCGTCGTGATATGGGACGGGCCTTACAACAACCAGGTCGGCGGTGTGAGCACTGGCGAGGGCAACCGCATCGCAGGTCACAATAACGGGGTCAACGTCGATGACAACGGCGTCGCTTCGCTAAACAACGCTATCCTCGGTAACGAGATTTTCTCCGTTAACGAGATGGCCATAGATCTTGACAATGACCAGATTACCACCAACGACGCCGGTGACGTCGATAGTGGACCCAACGATCTGCTGAATCATCCCGTGCTAACGGACGTCACGCAAAATGGTGGCGATCTGGATATCACCTTTGATCTCGATGTGCCGGCCGGTAATTACCGCATTGAGTTCTTCGAGAACCCGGCAGGAATCGGTGGCCTCGGGTTGGGTGAGGGGCAGGTGTTCCTCGGTGCGGTGACCGTGACCCATGCCGGTAGCGGTGTCCAGTCTTTCAGCGAAACCCTGGGCGGCGTGATGGCCACGGCCATCGGTAGCGTGACGGCCACGGCAACCGAGGATCTATCTGGTGGCCGCTATGGCAGTACGTCGGAGTTTTGTGGGCCAGGGCCGGTCAATGATGAACAGGTACTGGCTGTGAATACAGGCACAACGGTAGACGAGGGCAGTATCGACAACATCATAACCACGGCGATGCTGGAGACCACGGATGTCGACAACACGACCATCGACCTGGTCTACACGATCACCGCAGTCCCTGTGTATGGCACGCTGTATCTAAACACCACCGCACTGGGCGTAAGCGATACCTTCACCCAGGATGACATCGACAACAACCGTGTCTCCTATGATCACAATGGTAGTGAGAACTTTACCGATGGTTTCGGCTTCGATGTCGATGACGGGGCCGGTGCGGTCACCAGTGCCACCTTCGACATCACCATCACGCCGGTCAACGATGCACCGACCACCACGCCGGTCACACTGGCGGCGATCGCCGAGGACAGCGGCGTGCGGCTGATCACCCAGGCCGAGCTGCTGGCCAATGCCGCGGATATCGAAGGCGACAGCCTGACTGCCACCGGTCTGGCGATCAGTGCCGGATTCGGCACGTTGGTCGACAACGGCGATGGCACCTGGAACTACACGCCGGCGCGGAACGACGACACGTCGGTCAGCTTCTAGCTACACGATCACCGACGGCACCGATACGGTTGCCGGCAGTGCGACGCTCGGACATCACCCCGGTCAACGATGCACCGACGACCATCGCCGGTCACTCTGACGGCGATCGCCGAGGACAGCGGTGTGCGGCTGATCACCCAGGCGGAGCTGCTGGCCAATGCGTGCGATATCGAAGGCGACAGCCTGACCGCCACCGGTCTGGCGATCAGTGCCGGTTCCGGCACGTTGGTCGACAACGGCGACGGCACCTGGAACTACACGCCGGCGCTGAACGACGATACCGCGGTCAGCTTCAGCTACAGCATCACCGATGGCACCGATACGGTGGCCGGCAGTGCGACACTCGATATCACCCCGGTCAACGATGCACCGACCACCACACCGGTCACTCTGGCGCCGATCGCCGAGGACAGCGGTGTGCGTGTGATCACCCAGGCCGAGCTGCTGGCCAATGCCGTCGGATATCGAGGGCGACAGCCTCACCGCCACCGGTCTGGCGATCAGCGCCGGTTCCGGCACGTTGGTCGACAACGGCGATGGCACCTGGAATTACACGCCGGCGCTGAACGACGACACCGCGGTCAGCTTCAGCTACACATCACCGACGGCACCGATACGGTGGCCGGCAGTGCCACGCTCGACATCACCCCGGTCAACGACGCCACCGACCACCTCGCCGGTCACTCTGACGCGCGATCGCCGAGGACAGCGGTGTACGGCTGATCACCCAGGCCGAGCTGCTGGCCAATGCCAGCGATATCGAGGGCGACAGCCTGACCGCCACCGGTCTGGCCATCAGCGCCGGTTCCGGCACATTGGTCGACAACGGCGACGGCACCTGGAACTACACGCCGGCGCTGAACGACGACACCGCGGTCAGCTTCAGCTACAGCATCACCGACGGCACCGATACGGTGGCCGGCAGTGCCACGCTCGATATCACCCCGGTCAACGATATCCCGGTCGCGACGGCCAACACGGTATCAACGACCGAAGACACCGCTTATACCTTCAGCGCGGCGGATTTTACTTTTACCGACAACGAGGGCGACAGTCTGGTATCAGCGACCCTAATGAATTTATCCCTGGCGAGCGGAACCTTAACCCACAGCGGCGGCACGGTGGTGAACAACGGCGACACGTTGACGGCGGTTCAGCTTGATACCTTAATCTACACCCCGGCGGCCAATGCCACCGGCTCACCGCTGGCGACCTTCGACTTCACGGTCAACGATACCGGTGCGGGTGTGGTTGCGGCGCAGATGGGCGTCAACGTCACCGCGGTCAACGATCCGCCGGTGTTGGGCAGTAACAATCTTATCATCACCGAAGGTGCCACCGTCACATTGGACAGTTCCATGCTGTCGGCAACCGATGTGGACCATCCCGATCCGTCGCTGACCTTCAATGTGACCAGCGTGATCGCCGGCTATTTTGCCTTTTCCAGTGACACGGTTACGCCGATCACCAGTTTTGATCAGAGTGATATCACGGCCGGCACCGTGGTGTTTGTCCACAACGGCGGTGAGGTCGCTCCCAGCTACAGTGTTTCTGTTGCCGATGGCACCGACAGCACCCCAGCCGTCCCCGCCAACATAACCTTCATCAATCAAAACGATGCGCCGACAGTCGCCAACCCGATTTCCGACCAGGTGGCCTCCGAGGATGCGGCCTTCAGCTTTATCTTTGCGGCGAATACGTTCGCTGATATCGATGTCGGTGACACCTTAACCTACACTTCGGATGCGTCCGGTTGGCTCAGCTTCAATGCGGCCACGCGCACCTTCAGCTGGCACACCGCTGAACGGTGATGTGGGCACGGTGACGAGTGACGGTCACGGCCGATGACGGCAATGGCGGCATGGTCTCCGATACCTTCGATATCGTCATTGGCAACAGCAACGATGCGCCGGTCGGATTACCAGTGATTACGGGTACGGTGGCCGAGGATCAAGTATTGACAGCCGACACCAGCGGGATCAGTGATGCCGATGGTATCGGCGCTTTCAGCTACCAATGGTTGAGAGACGGTGCGGTGATCGCGGGTGCCACCGGCAGCAGTTATACCCTGGGTGATGCCGATGTGGGCCGGCAGATCAGGGTGGAGGTGTCCTTCACCGACGGACATGGCATGCTCGAGACAGTGCCCAGCACGCAGGTCGGACCCGTAGCCAATGTCAATGATCCTGGTTTGGTTTCAATCGACAATTTGACACCCATTGCGGGAGATACACTGACGGCCGGCATAGTTGATATTGACGGTGCCAGCGGAACGATCAGCTACCAGTGGTACCGTGACGGTGGAGCCATCACCGGCGCCACAGGTGTCAGCTATACCACAGTTGCGGCTGATGAGGGGGCGGTGATCACCGTTACTGCAGATTACACTGACGATTTGGCGACCGTGGAAAGCCTGACCAGCGCGGGCACGGCCCCGGTGGCCCATCTCAATGTTGCCCCTACCGCAACCAACATAAATACAGGCGAGACCTATACCGAAGACATCCCTCTAAATCTGACTGACATCGTGGTTGTGGATACCGACAGTTCTCATGTTACCGTGACCCTGACCCTGACCGATACGGCCGCCGGAAGCCTGAGTACCGGCACTTCCGGGACAGTGACCGCGACTTTTTCTGCAGGCGTTTGGGCGGCCAGCGGTCCCATTGCCGATGTGAATGCCTTGTTGGCAGGAGTGGTCTTCACTCCGTCGTCAAACTATGACAACAGTTTCGCCATTGATGTCAGCGTGGACGATGGCGTGGCTGCTCCCATAACAGGGATAAAACTCATGACCGCAACGCCGGTGGGTGACACCCCCCAGGTGAATGGTATTGCAACCCCGGCAACTGTCCAGTCGGGTCTGATCGTCATTGACCGCAATGCCGATGACGGTGTCGAGGTGACCCACTTTCGGATTGCCAACATCACCAATGGCATCCTGTATTCTGGCCGATGGGATCACCCCGATCAATAACGGGGATTACATCTCCTTTGCCCAGGGTCAGGCGGGCGTCCGTTTCACCCCGACGGCACGATCCTCAGCAACGGCAGTTTTACGGTTGAATCCTCCGAAGACGGAGTTTCTGTGGCTCAGCAAAGCGGTGCGGTCACCGCCGTGATCACCGTGATACCGCCTCCAACGGCATCGACCGTAGACACCCCTTCAGATAGTGGTGACACGGCAGAACTGGAGCCAGACATCGATCCGGAGACCACCGAGCCCGACGTCGAGCCGGAGGAAGCCACGGAGGAAGTTATCCCGGAAACAGTCGCACCGCCGGTAAACGCGGGTCCTGTTGAAGAGCGTGCCTCGCAAAATCGCGGATTCTCGAATGCGCGGACACCGTTCCTGATTAAAGTCGTGCGCAGCTTCACTCAGAATCGAGCGGCAAGTGTGGACGCCAAAGACAACGCGGAGCGCCTATCCAACAGGGCGGGGGTTTCTCAAAAGGGTGCAGCTGCAGACCCGGGCCTCTATCGGGCGGCGCGGCAGATAAGCTTTAACAATACGATGTCGGCGCGCGCCTATCACAATATGGTCAACTCTTTGGATGATGTGAAAAAAGAGATGGCCAACGACCATCAGCTGAACAAAGTGTATTTAGGATCTGCTATCGTATCCTCAGTCGGACTTTCGGTGGGTTATGTTGTCTGGCTTATTCGAGGCGGCATGCTGCTCAGTACGCTGTTGTCCTCCATACCTGCCTGGCAGATACTGGATCCACTCCCGATTCTGGCGCGAAAAAGAGACGGTGATCAATCTGACGATGATGAATCACTGGAAACCTTATTGGACCAGGATCCGCAAAAAACAGAACCGAACAAAAAATCGGTAGACAAATCATCAGGTGCCGAGCAGGAGAACGATAGAGTATGAGAAGATTGAACGTCAAAGACAGGGTCGTCATCGGGCTCGTCGGCTTAACCGTCAGCCTTATCATGCTCGCCTTTTTACTCGGAATTGTTCCGGATAGAGAGAGCGCCGTGAGGGAAGGGCGCACGGTCTTGGCAGAGGCGATTGCTGTGCACAGCACCTCGGCCGTTTTGTCAACAGGTGTTCAGCGTTTGGAAACCGATTTCAAACTGATGGCCGATAGAAATCCTGATCTACTGTCGCTGGCTCTGCGACGGAAGGATGGTGGCGCCCTTGTTGCTTCGAAACAACATGTTGATCACTGGCAGGACATGAGCGACGAATATTCGAAGGATACGCAAGTGCTGGTTCCCATTTGGGCCGGTGAGCACAAGTGGGGACAGCTCGAGTTACGTTTCAAAGCACTCAACGATGGCGGTCTCAAGGGGATGATCCAAAATCCGATCCTTCGGATTGTGCTGTTTATGAGTGTGCTTTGCTTTATCGCTTATTACTTCTATCTCGGTAAAGTGCTTCGCCAACTGGATCCGTCCAAGGCCATACCCGGAAGAGTGCGTTCCGCCCTCGACACTTTGGCGGGCGGACTGCTAGTGCTTGATCACAAGGAGCAGATCGTACTGGCCAACAAATCGTTTGCAGCCATGATTGGCAAGAAACCGGATGATCTGCTTGGCTACCGGTCAGGCGACCTGCCGTGGATGGACGTCAAAGGGAACAAAATTGAAAAATCCCGACGTCCTTGGGTTCAAGCCCTCACTAACGGCGAAGCACAAACAAATAGAATTTTGCGCTTGCGTCATTCTGACAAAGGATGGCTGACATTCAGTATCAACTGCTCCCCGGTGCTCGGTGCCGGCGGTAAATATGCCGGCGTACTGGTAAGTTTCGATGACATCACGCAACTCGAGAAAAAAGAGATCGAGCTGCGCCAATCCAAGGAACAGGCGGAAGCCGCCAACCAGGCCAAGAGTGCTTTTCTGGCAAACATGAGCCATGAAATCCGCACGCCCATGAATTCCATCCTCGGTTTTACAGAGATCCTCAAGCGGGGCTACGGTAGGAATAAACACGACAGCCACAGATACTTAAACACCATTCACTCCAGCGGCAAGAACCTGCTCGAACTGATCAACGATATCCTTGATTTGTCCAAGGTGGAGTCCGGCCGGTTAGACATTGAGACGGTTTGGGCCGAACCCCACCGGATCATACAAGAGGTTTTTCAGGTATTAGGTGTCAAGGCCCAAGAAAAAGCGATTCCGCTCAAATTCAAGGCGCAAAGCGCCCTGCCGCAACAAATCCAGACCGATCCGGCGCGCTTTCGGCAGATCATCTTCAATCTGGTGGGTAACGCCATAAAGTTCACCGAGCAAGGCAATGTCACGGTAAACTGCCGTTTCAAAAAAAATGCGTCTGGGCCCCTCTTGTTGATCGAAATCACGGATAACGGCATCGGCATTCCCAAGGACAAATTAGAATCCATCTTCGACCCTTTCACCCAGGCCGACTCTGCCGTAACACGTCGTTTCGGCGGAACAGGTCTTGGTCTTTCCATCAGCCGCAGGTTCGCGCGGGCATTGGGAGGCGACATTACGGTCGAAAGCCAACTGGGAAATGGCAGCACCTTCAGGGTGACCCTGGGAACGGGGGATGTGGAAGGGATTCCATTTTTACAACCGGAGGACGTGGAGACAACCGCGCAGGCGTTCAGCGAGGGCGAACAGACGCACTGGAAGTTCTCCGGGGGCCGCGTATTGATCGTGGATGACGGCGCTGAAAATCGGGAGCTGCTCAGGCTCCTGCTGCAAGAGGCCGGACTGATGGTGGACGAGGCTGAAAACGGTCAAGTGGGTTTGGAAAAGGCTGTTGCAGGGCATTATGACGTTATTCTGATGGATGTTAACATGCCGGTCATGGATGGGTTTACCGCCACCAAGACGCTTCGGAAACAAGGGTTGAATACGGAAATCATTGCGTTAACAGCTAACGCCATGAAGGGCTTTGAGCAGGAGTGTTTGGATGCTGGATATTCCGGATATTGCTCCAAGCCGATCGATATCGATCGGTTTATGGCGCAGATGGCGGATCTTTTGGGTGGTCAGAAAGTAGTGAACGAAATCGGAGCTGCGCCAACACCGACAGACGACAGTTCAACTGATAGTAACACGAATGTGTTTGCATCGGCTGCTGGGCCCCCCATCTATTCCAAGATGCCGGATAGCAACGGGAAATATCGAGGTTTGATTGTCCGATTTATCGCCCATCTGAAAAAGAAACTGCCAGAAATAGAACAGGCGCGAGAGCAGGGGAAGCTCGAAGAGGTCGCTAATTTTGCACACCAAGTGAGGGGCACCGGCGGGAGCGTCGGTTTTGATGAATTCACCGCGCCGGCCACCAAACTCGAGACACTTGCGAAGGAAGGCGGCAGTGAAGCGGAGATCCAGCAGACCATGGCTGAATTGCGCGGACTGGTCGCTCGCTTGGTCATTCCCGGAGCTGAACCTACCGCAGCGCCTACCACTGCTGGCGAGCCGTCCCAGGAAGTATCGCCGGTCAGTGAATTAAAAACAACCCAGCCTCTCTCGACGACGGAGGAACCCGTGATGTCGCGCTTAGGGGCCATCCCGCGGTTTCAGAAAGTCATTTTGCAGTTTATCGATAAACTCAAAAAAGAACTGACGAGGGCGCAAATGGCTTGGGAAGATAAAAACCTGGAAGAATTGGCCTTAATCGCCCATTGGCTCAAAGGTGCTGGCGGTACGGTGGGTTTTGATGATTTCACGGAGCCTGCCGCAAAACTTGAAACTTTTGCCAAATCAGCGCAGCTGGAGCAGGCCGGCCAGATGCTCGAGCAGGTAAAACACCTGTCGGAAGCCATTGTGCCGCCGGCCATGGTGCATGACGGTGAAATTGGAAAACGAACAGCGGCCAGCAGACAAGTCGCCTGACATTTTAAAAGCTGGGTTCAAGGTTCAGGGTTCCGGGTTCAGAGGTTGCAACAGAAAGGAAAAGCAATCCCTAAACGTTGAACCTTTGAACACAGAACCCAATAACCAAGGAGATCTTATTTACATGCAGACAGCAAGCGCACAGCTGAAAATGCCGGAGTGGGACGCCACGTCAGAGCTGCAGGAGGAATTTGACCAAATGCTCAATGCAAACATTGTTCTCGTCGATGACGAGCCCATTAACATGGAAGTCGTGCAGGCATTTCTGGAGGAAGCGGGGTATAGCAACTTCGTCTTGATTGAAGATTCCAGCGAAGCAATGGCCACCCTCGAGCAACAGCGTCCTGATCTTCTGCTACTCGACCTGATGATGCCGCAGCTGTCGGGCTTCGAAGTATTAAAACAAGTTCGGGAACATCCCAAACTCAAACACCTGCCCGTCATCATATTGACGGCATCATCAGACAATCATGATAAATTGCGTGCCCTCGACCTTGGCGCCACTGATTTTCTGGCAAAACCGGTCGATTCGAGTGAACTGCGGCTGCGCGTTCGCAATACTCTGGCCGCCAAGGCGTATATGGATCGCCTTGCTTTTTACGACCCGCTGACCAAACTGCCCAACAGACACCTTTTTATGGAATGCCTGGACTGGGGTTTGAAATCGGCCAAACGCAATGGTGAGAACCTGGCCTTGTTGAGTATCGAGTTGGACCAATTCGACAAGGTCAGCGATACCCTGGGGCTTTTTGCCGGCGACGAAATCCTGCGGCAGTTGACTCAACGCTTCAAAGAAGTTGTTAAAGGCATTGATTTGCTCGGTCATTATGAAATCGATGAATATGTCCCTGTCAATCTGTTTCATTTAGACGGCGGTGTTTTTACATTACTTTTGCATCGCACCTCCAACGAACGTGATGCCGCTCTGGTTGCCGCGTGTTTATTGGAATCGATTCGAACCGTACTGTTTGTGGAGAAAACGGAGATTTACTTGACTGCCAGCATTGGCATCGCAACGTATCCCACGGAGGATGTAGACAGCGTTTCCATGCTGCAGCTGGCCTCCAGTGCCAAGGATTATGCCAAGAACAATGGTGGGGATTCTTTTCAATTCTCCTCTCGCCAAATTAACACTCAATACCAGAAACGCCTCAGCCTTGAAGCCAGGCTTCGCAAGGCGATCGATCGCGATGAGCTGTTACTTTACTACCAACCCAAACTGGATGTGCAGACGAATGCCATTACCGGAGTGGAAGCGCTGCTGCGATGGAACACCCCCGAAAATGGTGTTATCCCACCGAACAAATTTATTCCAATCGCCGAGGAAATTGGGCTGATGATCCCAATTGGGGAATGGGTATTGAGTCAGGCCTGTAAACAACTTTCGGAGTGGCAGCAGGCAGGCATGGCCCCAATCAGTATGGCGGTGAATTTGTCTACCGTACAATTTCAAAACCAGGAAATACTCGCCGCTTTCAAACGAATCGTCAACAATAGCGGCATAACTCCCGATTTGCTGACACTCGAAGTCACCGAAAGCATGTTGCTGGAGGATGTTGAGAGTAAAATTGAAATAATGAATCGCTTGAAAGGCTTAGGCCTCAAATTATCGATTGATGATTTTGGAACCGGATATTCTTCCTTGAGCTATCTGAGAAGATTGCCGTTGGATGAACTGAAAATCGATCGGTCTTTTTTTATCAGTCTGTTCGAGGATGAGAAGAGTCGCGCCCTGGTCTCCTCACTGATTTATTTGTCGCGGAACATGAATCTGCGCACGGTTGCCGAAGGTGTTGAAACCAAGAATCAGTTGCGTTTCCTACAGGACGAGGGGTGCGATTTGTACCAAGGTTTTCTGTACAGTCCACCCGTACCGCCTGACAAGATCTCAGAGATGCTCTCTCCCTCGACCCCGAACAGTGAATGAAATCTTTTCAGCGAGAGGTCGAAAATGAAACGATTCCTATAAATATTGACTGTGCGACCGTCAAATTACTGGCATTTCTGAAAGAATTTTCAGTTTCAATAATATAACAATCTGAATTTAAATAGAAAAGTACAATGATATTGTTTGGCATTTTTTTTGCTTAAGTTACTGGGAGCCGTATTCTCCATGAGGGCACCTCATTCCCACAACGCGCTGAGGACGTTATAGCGAATGTCAGAAGTTTATTCCAATTGGTACCTATTTAAAATCCCCCTGTCCCCCTTCGTCAAAGGGGGGACTGATAAAGGCTTAGAGTGGTTCCAACATAACAGTTGCAATAAGAAAGGGTGCCAGGGGGGATTTTATACTGTCGCGCGCACCAGTCAATTGGAACGTATTTATGGCAACAGCGAACATCTCCTGTAAGAAAGGCCAGATCCATGAAATCTAGTTTCAGAAGCGCAGTATTGCCGGCAGCGATCTTTTGGATGCTGCTGACGACCCCCATTTCTGCCAGTGCAGAGACGTTGCAGGGTATTACGACACCCAATGCCGATATCACCCTGTCCTTCGTTGTGCCCGGCAGGGTATCCGATGTCCTGGTCAAAGAAGGCAACATTATCGAAAAGGATCAGCTGCTCGTCCGTCTCTACGATGAACCCGAAAGAATCCAGAGTCAGCAGTTAAAAATGCTGTCGGAAGATCGCACCAAAATTCTTGCCGCCAAAGCGGAGTTGGCACAGAAAAAGGTCGATTTGAAAAAGGTCGCACAGGCCCAGGCAAAAGGGGCGGCCAGTGACTGGGAAGTCGAGCATTTGAAATTAAACGTCCGAATTGCAGAGCTTTCCTTGAAGTCGGCCGTTTTGGAGCAAGAGCAGTATCGACGCCGATACGATCACGCCCAGAGCCAGTTGGCGCAGATGCGCCTTGTTGCGCCCATTGCCGGGCGTGTCGAGGATGTCACGATCGAGGTGGGGGAGTCCATCGGTTCGCTTGGACCTGTCATCCGGCTGGTTCAAAATGACCCTCTCTGGATCGATGTGCCCGTCCCGATGGCCCAGGCCGGCAAATTGGAAGCTGGGCAGAACGCTTGGGTCACCTTTCCCGGAACGACGGCGGATGTGTCGCCGAACGCACGGATCATCAATATCTCGGGCGTTGCTGACGCTGCGAGCGATACCCTGCGGGTTCGCATCGAAGTGCCCAACCCCCTGAAGCGTCCGGCCGGTGAACGCGTTGCCATCAGCTTCTCTCCCGAAATGGAAAATAAAGAGCTTGGACAGTTGAAAACTGACGTAAAGAGCCACGTTTTCCATGGTCTCCGCAAATCGTTCTCGATCCACCCGTGCCAGCATATGGTGGGACGCCGGCCACGTGGTGTGAACGAAACTGACGGCGCGGATCAGAGACCACCGGTACAATGGAAAATCTTTTATGACGGGATCCACTGGCGGGCAGCATCTGTCGGACCGAATGAAAGACCTTCAGGGCACTTTCAACGACCGAATGGTTCTATCTGCAACTGGCTCATTCGACGGGCCGTACCGGATCGGGTTTAGCTATCCGAGTTTCACTCCACCCAGTGCCATCTGCCGTTACTCGCCACCCAGTGCCACCTGGCCAAATGTGAGGCCGGGGTCGTGCTGCGCCTTGGGGAAGCCAATCGAATAGAGGCCCTCGCCGCATACCCAAACCCGGATAATAACGGCAATTCTCTGAAATGGATCAGTAAAGCCGAAAAACCGTTTCGCAGGGTCATGAAAAGTGGCGAAACGATCATTGTGCAAGAAAATCCCGCCTCGGAAGAGGGCGTTAAGCCCCGGAATTATCTGGTAGTCATTCCGGTACAAAACGAAGGTGCCGTGCGTGCTGCCGCGGCCTTCCGAATCAAGGTAAAATCCCATTATCAGCTTTTACTGAGTCACGCCCGCCTGCAAACGACATCTCTTCTGCTGAATCACCATGAAATGCGCCTGACAACGAAAATGCACCATGAGGCCATGATTCGTCTGCGGCGGGTCCTTGAAGTGCTGGATGTGGTCAACAAGTCAAAGCGGTTTTTGAGTGCGGCAATGGCGTTGTGCAACGAAATCTCTACCCGATTGAGTTGCAGCCGGGTCAGTATTGGTATTCTCCACGGTCGTTACGTCAGGGTTCGGGCGATGAGCCATACGGATACATTCGGCCGCGAGATGGATGTGGTTCAGGCGATTGAAGCCGCTATGGAGGAATGCCTGGACCAGGATGTAGAGGTTATCCATCCCAAGGGTGATTCGGCGATGTACGCCGATCGTGCCTCTACGAAGTTATCGGAATCTCATGGACCCTGCCAGCATACTCAGCCTGCCGATACGCGAAGACGGGAACGTAACGGCAGTGATGACACTAGAGCGCTCGCTCGAGCAACCCTTTAACAGTCTGGAAGAGATCGAGACCGTCAGGCTGATTGGCGATCTCTGCGCCCCCCGGCTTTTGGACCTGAATCGAAGCGATCGGTGGTTCGGCGCGCGCATGGCCTCACGGGCCCGAAAGCACGTGAGCTTGCTCCTGGGGCATGAGCACACCTGGGTAAAGTTGGGAGGAGTCCTGGTCTTTTTGGTGGCAGTATTTCTCGCAACCGCGAAAGGGGAATATCGGATTAAAACCTCTTTTGCATTGGAGGCCCAAAATCAGCAGGTGGTCGTTGCGCCCTTCGATACCTTCACCAAAAGTGTGTCAGTGGCGCCGGGAGATCGCGTCGAGGGCGGCAAATCGATTCTGGGGACCTTAGAGACATCTGAACTCCGTCTGAAATTGGCCGCTCTTAAGGCCGAGCAATTGGGTTATCAAAAGCAGAGGGCCGCATCGATGCGCGATCGGAAAACTGCCGAAGCCCAGATCGCCCAGGCACAGAGCGACAAGGTGGCGGCTGAGATCCGTTTAATCGAAAGGAAAATCGATCAGGCAGCCCTGGTCTCGCCGATCACCGGTTGGGTGGTTTCGGAGGATTTGAAGCAGCAGATCGGTGCACCGGTAGAGACGGGAAAGATCCTCTTTGAGATTGCCGGTATCGATTCCTTAAGGGCCGAGCTGTACGTCCCGGAGTCGTCGATTGCGAACGTCGCCATCGGGCAAGAAGGGGAGTTGGCATCCGTTGGCCACCCCGACCAGAAAGTTCAATTTGTTATCGAGCGGATCAATCCCATCGCCGAGGTGGTGAATAACCAAAACGTGTTCAGGGTACGTGCGCGTATTCTCGAAAACCTGGAGTGGATGCGGCCGGGCATGGAAGGTGAAGCCCGAATATCGGCAGGCAAAAAATCTTACCTCTGGATCGCCTCCCATCGCCTTGTCAACTGGCTACGTATGAAATTATGGGTGTAAACGGGAGCCGATGTGAGCATTGACCGTCCCACCTTCAGCGAATCCTGGTACCGCGTGTCGGAACTGACACCGAGACTGCTTGCCACGGTTATGGTCAGGCGGCAGCATTTCCGCGGGGTCAGATGGTACATCCTGCAGGATCCGGTCAACAACCAATACTTTCGTCTGAACGCCGCCGCCTACCATTTTGCTTCAATGCTCGACGGCCGACGTACCGTCAGCCAGGTGTGGCAGATCTGCATGGATCAATTCGGCGATGCCGCGCCGACCCAGGGCGAAGTGATTCAGCTGCTGTGTCAGCTGCATGGCTCTAATCTATTACATGGAAATATCGCCCCCGACGCGGAAGCGCTTTTTAAACGACACCAAAAGCGCGTTTGGCGAGAGGTGAAGGGGGCGGTTGGGAATCTCCTCTTTATCCGCATACCGTTGTGGGACCCTGACCGATTTCTGAACCGGTGGGTTGGTGTGGTTGGGAAAGTGTTCTCCGTGACCGGTGTGGTCCTGTGGGCAGGGATCCTTGCCGTTGGGCTGTGGTCCGTCGGTGGCCATGTCCAAGCGCTGACAGCCAAAGCCTCGGGGATATTGAACCCGGAGAATCTGCCCCTGCTATATGCGGCGCTTGTGCTGGTGAAATTGTTCCATGAGATGGGCCACGCATTTTCGTGTAAATATTTCGGGCAAGAATCGGGCGCCGGCGGCGAGGTACACCAGATGGGCGTGACTTTTCTGGTCTTCACACCCTTGCCGTTTGTGGATGCCTCAAGCGCCTGGGCTCTGCGAGACAAATGGCAGCGGATAGTGGTCGGCGCCAGCGGCATGTTGGCCGAATTGGCTATTGCTGCCATCGCTGCCATCCTTTGGGTTCGCACGGCCGATGGAACAACGGTTCATGCCATTGCCTATAATGTCATGTTCATCGCCAGCATTTCTTCCCTGGCGTTCAACGGAAACCCTTTTCTTCGCTACGATGCGTATTACATCCTTTTGGATTTGTTGGAGATTCCCAATCTCGAATCACGATCAAAACTGTACATCCGCTACCTGGTCAAACGATACCTGTGGGGTATGCAAAAAGCCGCCAACCCAAGTCATACGAAAGGAGAAAAAGGGTGGCTGGTCTTCTACGCCGTTGCCTCGACAGTCTGCCGAATCATCATTGTTGCAGCAATTGCGCTTTTACTGATGGACATGTTTTTTTCGATTGGCATGTTGCTGGTGGCGATCCTGGTTGTCCGTTGGGTGGTGTTGCCCCTGGGAAACTTTCTCCGCTATCTGGCGACGAGCAGCGAGCTCGTCCGGTACAGAGAACGCGCGGTTCTCACTTCCGCCGTGACCGTTTGCTTTCTTTTTATTGCCTTCGGGCTTGTTCGGATGCCGGATCGGTGCCGGGTCGAAGGGGTAGTAGAACCGCGAGAGTATTCTGTCATCCATATGAAAACAGCCGGTTTTGTGCGAAAATTTCTTGATTCAGGCGCCAGAACCGGGCCGGATGGGCCCGAATTGATCCATGCCGCCAGTCCTGAATTGGAGGCGAAACGCGATCAGCTGCTGGCCGAATATCGTCGTCTGCAGGTCAATCGCCAGTCTGCCCAGACTAAAGAAGCCGCCGCCGCCCAGATCATGGACGAAAAGATCACCGCACTCGAAGAACAGATTGGGCGAACGCGGCAGCAATTAGACGATTTGGCGCTTATATCACCCATAGCTGGAATCTGGGTGGCACCGGATGTCGACCGTATCACAGCCAGGCATTTGGAACAGGGCCACCGTATCGGAGTGGTCGCCAATCTGGACGAATTACGTATTCGGGCCATTGCCAGTCAGAAGGTCGCCTCGAGACTTATCGTGGACGCTAAACCGCAAGTGGACATTCGGGTCAAAGGCCGGCCGGACATCGAGCTCGCCGGTCGGATTGAAACGATTATTCCGGCCGGACAGGAAAAGCTGCCGTCAGCCGCACTGGGATATGCCGCCGGCGGTTCGACCCGAACCGACCTGGACGATCCCACCGGGAGACAGGCGGCGGAGCCATTTTTCGAGATACTGGTTGTACCGTCAATCCCGGAAACCATGATCCTGCGTCCCGGCCAAACCATGGCGCTGCGATTCGAGACATCTCCCAAGCCACTCATCATACAGGGTTGGCGTTCCCTGCTTCAACTTTTCCAGAAGAGATTTGAGGTCTAACATGGAGAGTGTGGCCAGCACCACATGGCGAATGCTTTCGCAGCACCCGCAAAATGAAGAGCCGCCCCGTGGGCTGGATGCACTATGGCATCAGGCGATCGGCCTTGCCGGCCGGTTTAGGCGCAGACCGGATCGTTTTCTTCGGCAGGCAGACAAAATTATAGACATGCAGAAGGAATTTCTTCACGTCTCAGACCGCAATCTGCGTGGCCTGATGGAACCCTTGCGCGATCAATTTCTTCTCGGCCGTGCCACCGAAGCCGATCGTCATATGGCCGTTGCCATCGTGCGCGAAGTCGCTGCGCGGACGGTTGGACTGCGTCCTTATCGGGAGCAGATTGCCGCTGCGCTGGCCCTGGAGGCCGGCTGCGTTGCGGAGATGGCAACCGGCGAAGGCAAGACCCTGGCGGCCACGATGCCGGCAGTCCTTGCCGGCTGGCGTGGGCGTGGCTGTCACGTCATAACGGCCAACGATTACCTCGCCGAGCGGGACGCCGAATTAATGATGGCCATCTATCGGTTTTGTGGTCTGACCGTGGGGTGTATAAATCAGCGCATGGAATCGGCTGAACGCAAGCAGGCCTACAATGCGCACATTACCTATTGCACCAACAAGGAGGTGGCCGCTGATTTTCTCCGCGACCGTCTGCTTATTGGTCATCTTCAGGGATTGCCGTCGGTGTTACTCGCGAAGATGGCTGGCGGCCGTGGGGTTCAAGTCGACCGGTTGGTCCTGCGTGGGCTGGAGTGCGCTATCGTCGATGAAGCTGATTCTGTGTTCATCGATGATGCCGTGACACCGTTGCTTATCTCTGGGGATGCGCCCAATCAAGAACACATCGAAGCATACGAAAAGGCAGCGCGGTTAGCCGGTGCGTTGGATCCTGCGACCGATTTTCGGATCGACCGTCGTTATCGCGATGTTCACCTGACCCAGGCCGGTAGGCAACGCCTGGCAGAGATGGCCGAACCTTTGGGGGGGGTGTGGAAAGGTTGGCGGCGCCGGGAAGAATTGGTTTCACAAGCCCTCGCCGCCGGCGCGTTCTTTATCCGAGGCAAGCAGTACGTCGTCGATGAGAACAAGGTGGTTATTGTCGACGAATTCACAGGAAGACTCATGCCGGATCGAAGCTGGCGCGATGGACTCCATCAGGCGGTCGAAGCCAAGGAAGGGCTCGAAATCAACCTTCCCAAAGAAACATACGCAAGAATCAGCTTTCAGCGTTTTTTCCGCCTCTATCGGAAATTGTCCGGAATGTCGGGGACCGTCGCCGAAGCGCAGGCGGAATTGTGGGGAATTTATCGTTTGCCGGTGGTAGCTATCCCAACCCACCGACCGTGTCAACGGATAGTCATGCCGGATCGGGTGTTCACGATGGCCGCTGCCAAGTGGGAGGCGGTGGTCGCGGAGATTGACGCCGTACATCGGACCGGGCGTCCGATCCTGGTCGGAACGGGCGGCATTCGAGAAAGCGAATACCTGAGTGACCAGTTGACAGCCACCGGTTTGTCGCACCAGTTGCTGAATGCTGTGCAGCAGGCGTCTGAAGCCCAAATTATTGCAGAGGCGGGTCAAATGGGGCGAATAACCGTTTCCACGAACATGGCCGGTCGCGGAACGGACATCCGTCTGGGTGCTGGGGTTGCGGAGTTGGGGGGCTTGCACGTCATCGCCACGGAGCGATTCGATGCGCGACGTATTGACCGGCAGCTCTTCGGTCGCTGTTCCCGACAGGGTGATCCAGGGAGCGCACAGGCCTTCATCAGTTTGGAAGACGAACTCATCCAAAAGCATACCCGTATGATTGCAATTGCACTCAGAAAATTATTTTGTTATAATAACAGGGATATATCTTCGGTTTTCTGGCGTCGGTTGACTGACACCATACAGCGCCGCGCCGAACGAGTCTCGTTCCGAATGCGCAGAGATGTTCTCTCGGCAGACAACTGGCTTGACCAACACCTTGGATTTGCAGCCAATGAAATTTGACAGATTCCTAAAAAGTCCGATATCTGCGTTACGCGTCACCCCTCGTCACTGCGGCGTACGCGAAGTACGCCTCATTCTTCGGGATTCGCAAGCCTTGATCTCGAACTTTTTATGAAACTGTCGGAACAGCAAATTTTTACGAGATAATCAAACTTAGATGGGGATAATTTATCACATGCAGGCCATACATAAAAATTTCGTATCGGGCCTATTCACCGTTCTGCTTCTCTTGAGCACTGTTAGCGCAGTGAATGCTGAGGCCGAACACCCCGTATTAAAAGCCGGTATCGTGGACGATGACGGCGATGGTCAGCTACAGCCGATGGCAGATAGATTTACCATTCAGGTGGCCGCCTATAAGACACTGCCGGAGGTAGAAAAAGGCTTTACACATCTCATAGATAAGGGATGCAACCCCTTTTGCCGGCGCGAGGCCATCGACGGAAAAGGTGAGTGGTACCGTGTTTATGTCGGTACCTATGCAACAAAAGATGAGGCCCGCAAAGCTGCCACGTATCTGGTAAAGCGGGATGTGGTCGATGCCTACATGCTCAGAAAATTGAACGAAAATGGAGCTTATCTTTTTACAGCTGATCTGAAGACAGAAGAAAAGAAGGCACCGGTACAAATCTCCCAATCCGGCCAAATATCAACAGTTTCTCAAGTGCAGCAAGGGGAAGCTCCCGCGATTGCCTCCATGAAACAATCACAGACCGCCGGATCCAGTCTCGAGTTGTTCAAGGGGTCGGTGACCAAAATGACGCCTGTCCGCCTTTCACTTACCGATGCCATCCGTTACAGCCTGGAGGGAAACCGGGCAATCGGTGTTGTTGCCTACGAACCGCAACAGGCGCAGGAAGTCGTCAAAGACGCCCAATCGGTATACGATCCGCTGTTGTTCTCTGACATGACCCTTCGCCGTGATCCAAACCTGGAATCGAGCGTGAATGACATTGTAACCGAAGATCGTGGGACGACCCGGACCGGTGTCAGAAAACCGCTCGGGACAGGGGGCAGCTTGTCAGCCTATCTGGAAACACGATATGGCGATTTGAACAATGCCGAATTCGACAGGGTTTACAAACACGTTTTTGCCCCGACCCTCGAGGTGCGGCAACCGCTGTTGAATAATTTGGGCGCAAAAAAGGAAAAGACCGCCATTAAAGTCGCCAATTACCAGGAGAGTATCTCTAATGAGGAATTTCGTCAGAAAGTCATCGAGGTTGCGATCAACGTCGCCCAGGTCTATTGGAAACTCTATCAGTTCAGAGAGCTGATTGCGGTCAATCAACAGAATCTCGATATGGCCGAAGAGGTCTATCGCCGTGAAGCCGAGCGTCTCGATAGAGGCATCACACAGCAATTGGACGTCGAACGCGCGCGAAGCAATGTCCAAGTGCGCCGTAGTACCCTGTTGCGGTCAAAGGAGGAATTTCAGGTCGCCATGGATCGACTCAAGCTGCTCTTGAACTGGAATCAGTTGCGAATCGATTCGGACTATGAGGTGATCCCCATTGAAGCGCCGCAGACAGAGCCTTTGAACCTGGACGAAATGGAAGCCATTCAGACGGCCCTCAAGTACCGGCCGGAGATTATGAAAGCCAAGCAGGAGTTTAAGATTTCTGAGGCTGATGAGGCGCTCGCCGCACACCTGCGTCTTCCGAAGCTCGACGCTTTTGGGCGTTACGGTCTGACGGGTTATGGACAAGCTTTTGGCGATGCCGTAGACGATACGTCGTTCAATCAGGACGATATTTGGGAGGTGGGTGTCAACTTTACGTGGGCCATCGGTAATCGATCGGTCAATGCCCAGTATCGGAAGAAAAAGCTTGAACGTTTACAGGCAAATGCACAGGTCGAGCGCCTCGAGGATGATATCAAGCTGGACGTAAAGCAAGTATTCCAACGAATATTGGCCACCATTGGCGAAATCGAAGCCTCCCGCTTAGCACGGGAAGCCGCAGGAAAAGTGGTCGAAGGCGAATTCGCCCGATTCGATATCGGCCAGACCAGCAACCTGGAACTTCTCCGTGCCCAGGATCTGTTTGCGCTAACGAGCCGCAGTTTTTATCGTGCGATCACGGATTATAATATCGCGTTGCATGAATTATCGCGCGCTCAGGGGATCCTCCCCGAGGGTGTCACCATAGAAGAGGCCAGAAGGTAAGTTTATTAGCCAGAATATTTCGACGAAAGACCGGCAGTTTAACCTAACCGAAAGGGCACATTGAACATATCGGTTTAGGTTTGAGTTGAAAATCGTTTTTCACAGCATAAAGCAAGGGGTTAAGATTAAATTCTTAACCCCTTTTTCTCTTTTCAACATCTTTTGATAGAAGTAAAGCTGTTAGAACGTCACCCTTCAGCCTCAGAACAACTCCCCGCCTTTTTATAACCCCAACAACCCCTTCCGGATTTTCTTGTCGGCCTTCTCCCCCACGTTATAGCGATAGTACATCTGCGCGAAGGTGCTTCCCGGGATGGTGCCCCTGACTTCCCCCTGGTAGATGAGCGTCAGGCCTTTACCCGGCACGTAGACCGACTCGGAGGTCAGTCCCGGCTGCATGTCCTTGTCCAGCCAGGAGGCGAACTTTTCGATATTCGCCCGGTTGGCATCCACCAGGTCCTTGGGGTTGTTTTTTTCCATTAGTTCGACAAACCCCTCGCTAATGTTCTTGGCAGTGGCCTTGCTGGTCAGGTAGTGTGTGCGTACGTATTTGACCTGTTCGGATTCGATGACTTCATCTGGAACTTTAGTTGGGTTTTCCAGGTAGAGACCAACCACGTAAACCTTCACAAACCCGAGTTTTTTGAGGTAGGATACCCCGTTGAGTTTCAAGGTCTTGCCCTCGATGGTCATCTCCTTGGGATATTTCACGCCCAAAATTTCCACGTCGTCGGCGAATCCGATACCGGCACCAGCAAACAGGAACACCACGGCCAATACCCAAGCAAACATGTTTCTGGTCATTCTTAGCTCCTTTCGATTGTCTGCAATCATCCTAAGTTCCTCCATCTAACACTCGCAATTTAAAACACCCGACTGGTTACCATGCTGAAAAAGCTAAAATGTGTCAATCCATAAATGGCCTTTTTTACGCTGGACGGCGTTCTTCAAAGTTTTTCGGCTACGGCGTAAGATTTATGGGCCGCGACAAACTTAAAGGGGACAATGAGCATATCGGTTTAGATTAGGATTTAAAATCGTTTTTATATAATAAAGCAAAGGGTTAAGTATATATTATTAACCTCTTGTTTTATTTATTAATTAGGATATAATTTTGAGCTAACGAGCTTCGGTTATACAGATGAACAGTCCCCCCCAAAGTTCAGCTTATAGTGGTTGTCAAAAAATCGTTCCGCTAGTCAGGGAACGGAACATCGCCATTGCTGCCCTGCGGGAACCTACCGTAGAGGCGCGCGCTGCGGGTATTGATCCGAGACGCAAATTCAAGTTCTATAATTTAATAAATCCTCACACGCCCAAAGCCACTTTTTACGAAAAAGGCCATCCACCAGATGTCATTGTGGTCGGCCTTTAAGTTTTTCTGGGTTTTACAATTGCGCTTAATAGCGAGACTGTCGTTACTTTTGTTTTTTCCTTTCAATAGAAGATATCCATACTACCAGGACAGGCGATTTGTTTAAGATTACCAAATGCTATTCACAATTAATTTAAATATAAATATCAGCGTTTGTTACGGGTAGATAGCCGTAATCCACAATCATCGCAATGTGCGTATTCCGCACGCAAATAAAAACTGGCCACACAGTAACTTGAGTGTGGCCAGTTAAAAAAGTCAGAAAAATTTCCCATAATCAACACTGAGGTTTTTGAATGATTGGGCCAACATGATTTGAAGCCTATTTTGAAACGGTTTCTACTTTTTCTTCACCTCGCCGGGATACCCCGGTGGGATGCGCCAGAAATTCAGACCGACATATTCCAACGGCCGGCCGGGCGTACCAGGGTCCAGGTCGTCGCGCAGCATGAGCACCACATCGGAACTCACTGTCGGGGCGTTGCGAAAATAGCTGTGACCGTAACTGTCTCCCATGTCTGAAAAAGCGTCGGAGGCTCCCAGGAATTGGACAATTGCCATATTCCCCTTGCCGAACTCCATCGCGAGTCTCATTCTTTCGGTGACGTTCTCCGGACCGAAGGTGCCCACACGACCCCGCGGACTTTGGAAAAGCTTTCTGGCAAAGCCGATGGCCTTGTCTTCAGGTGATGTATAGATTGTAAAGCGCTTGACTGCCAGGGGAAGCTTGTCTCCCGCGATCCGCTGCTCGGCGACGGCCAGGTCGATATCCGGTGCGGCAATGATAAAATTATTAATCTTCAATTTTTCTCTCGGATCGATACCTGCAGCGCGTGCCGCTATGGTGAGTTCCCTCAACGCGTTAACGGCCACGTCTGTTCCCCGGCTGTGGGCGATCACGTTTATTTTTTCCACTTCCGGCAAGCTGGCCAAGAAAGTCAGCACCCGTCGCAGATGGTAAACAGTGAACTCGCTGGACTCGCGATCGTAGGTATACCCGAACAGCCCCGGATACCCCGCCGGCCAGGTATAGATGAACGGCACGCCGATGCGCCCCAGAAAGTGCCACAGTTCACCCATGGCAAAGGCGGCATCTTCGAAACTGTTGTGATACCCGTGAACATACAAAAACACCTCTTTGCGGGGCGTCAGCGCCAATTGATCTATCAGCATTCGCCTGAAGGCCTGACTTTTCTCTTCGCGCTCCGCCGATTCTTCTGGCCGTTCGACAATTTTACCGTCGACCAAGGCATAAGGAAGCGGTGTGTCCGGGCCCCGCAGGATTTCCGTCACCTGGCGCACCTTTAGTTTCACGGGTTTTAATCGTTTTTGTAACCGGCTCGCCAGGAGCAGATCCTCCCAGGCAAGGTCCTCACCAAGATCCACAACGGTGGTACCGAAGGCCACTGATGACGAACGGCCATAACCGTAACGCAGGTTGCTTTGCTCGTCTTGTTCGGGCACTCGGTCCGTAATGTAAAACAGCCGCACCTCGCTGCTTTGCAGCTCCGGGTTGAGATCTTGGTAGTGTTGACCCTCTTCGGTTAGATACACGTTGGGTGTCGGCATCATCACACGAGGCCCACTGCATCCCCAAAGAACCACCAGGCCGATGACAATCACGCCAAAATTGCGAACAAACGCCCTCATAATAAGCCCCCTTTCCCACCTAAATAGCAGCATGCTTCCGTCTTCAGCCCCATATAAATTCGTCCATGGGTAAGGAACAAACAATATAACTGAAAGAGGCGGGCTAATATGGGTTACAAGCCAAATCTATCGAGCCTCAGTTCTTTATTTACAGCTGTGCAGTGCATCATCGGTCCGGCAAATCGCCTCCATCTTTAAAACAAAGCATAACAACTCGACTGCCCGTTTCTTGCTTCACTCCAAGTTGAGCGTTTCATATTTTCGAAATGACGAAATCAAAAAAAAATACACCGCTTTTCAATAATAAATTCCGAAATACGGTATAAAAACTTTAATCGTTCATCAATTGCCCGGTCAAGCGCGTCTCATTGAATAGCTTGCCGTCATTACCCGATAATTATTTATCGATCTCCGAAACGATGCGTTGTTCCACATACGCAAAGAACGGGTTGTGGCGAAGCCGCATGAGCTGGCTCAGCGGTGCGACCAGGTAGTGGGTCTCCCCGCGCGGCTGAAGTCTGCCAAACGGCAGGCCCTGGTAGGGATCGTTGGGGTTTTCAACTGAACCGTAGATCGGGTCTTCGGGCGAGAACGGAATCGCCACATGAGCCAGAGAATAAACGCCGGGCGGCCATGTCATATTCAGGTTTTTGGCGTCAACAGACTGCGCGCGAGGCGCCTTTGTCCGTTCGGCCAGTGCCCGCGATTCCGGGGCGGCGTTGGTAATGATCGTCAACCGGAAAGGAAGATCGGAGCGATTCTCGAGGTCTTCGATCTTTGCCGCGTCTCCTGGAGGATAGAAAGGTGTCAACAGGTCTGAGCGGTCCACGTCAAAGATGACCAGCTCGTTACCCTGGTTTTCGAGTTGCGTGTAAAATCGATCGATGGTCATCGACGTCTCGACGGTGGAATCGACCCAGGACAGAAAGGTTGTCACCGGAGGAAAATTAGCCAGCTTGCCGGCCTTTTTGGCTTCCTGCACCTGCTGCAGCAGGGCGGCCGTAATTTCGTATGCCTGTTGGCCCGCGTTCTTCGGGAAGGAATTGTACTTGAAGGGATCGTATTCGGGCTGGATGGACAGCCACTTGGACTGCGCGAAATAAGGAATAAAGCTGAACAGTTTGTGTAAGTTGGCAATGGCGGAAACCGGTGTAATGCCGATCTCTGGCGAGAAGAGCAGTATCTTGTCGGCCGGTGGCAGGTCCGAATCGGACAAAGCATCCAGGTTGTATTTGACTGTCAGCGCACCGCCATTGGAGTAGCCGGCCATCACAAAGGGCTTGTCCGGACCGATCCGCTCGCGGACATGGCGCGCAGCGATGCGGCTCGCCGCCACCCAGTCTTCCCAATTCACCTGTGTCAATGCCTCCGGTATCGTCCCATGAGCAGGCAGGCGGAGACCAAGAACGTAAAAACCCTTTTCGTGGAGGATTTCCCCGATGCGGCGCAGACTGTAGGGTGAGTCGGTAAGGCCGTGAAGAAGCAGGGCACCCCCCTGAATGCTTTCGGGTACCAGTTCGAAAGTCCGGTTCCAATTGCGCGGCAGCTGCGCCGGGTCCTGCGGCCCACCGGCGCGGTAGCGGCTGACGGTCATCTCGGCTGTCGGCGATACCTTATCGTAGATTTTCACCTGCAGCTCGCGAAACAGCCGCTCTTCCTGTTCGAGGTAGTCCTGCAGCGTACTCTGGGGTGTCGCATCCCGGGCCGTGAACTCACTCGTCAAAGGTGTTGTGTGCCAGATGCCCAGCGCCGGCATGTTTCGGGACTCGAAGGCCCAGACGAGCAGTACGGTGAGGGCGAGAAGCCCCGCTATCATAGTGGCCCGAACGAACCAACCTATGATGCGTGCGAGGCCTCTGCGCGGCCTGCTCGTCGTCGCCGAAATTCGGTTCTTCCCCATATCGCCTCCTGCTGGATCTTTAGATGATGACCGTGTTTATTATCTTCAACGCCCCTCACCGAACAACGCCTTTGCAAGGAGTTTGTCCCGGCCGTATATGTCTTCATAAAAAAAAAGCGTATTATCTTCAGGATTTACATACACCGTGCGGTACAATATGTAAACTGATACAGGCTGTTCCAGCACGGCTACCTGCCGTTTCCGGCCGGCGATAATCTCATTGACCCGCGCCAGGCTCCACCCCTTTTCTTCCCCTCCCAGCACCCAGGCGGCCATTTCCGCGGGCCGGTCCATACGGATGCAGCCATGGCTGAACGCACGCTTTTCCCGTTTGAACAGGCCGTGAGCCAGCGTGTCGTGCAGGTAGACATTATATTCATTCGGAAAGACAAGCTTTAAGGTACCGAGGGCGTTGTTCGGCCCCGGGTCCTGGCGAACGCGGTACCGGTTCATGTCCCTCTTCGAGACTTTGCTCCAATCGATGGTCGTGGCATCCAGTTCTGGGGCATCCGGCCCCCAGCCCTTGAAAATCCGCATGTTGTGTTTCTTCAAATAATGGGAGTCGTTCTTCAGCTTCGGCAGGGTTTCATTGCGGGCGATGCTGGGCGTCAGATTCCAATAGGGGTTGAAGACCACATACTTTATCGTGTCGCTGAATACCGGTGTTTCGTGGTATGTTTTGCCGACGATCACGGGCATCCGCACGTCGAATGCTCCCGGCTGGTCGGCGACCGCCTCGGTTGTGGATTTTTTACTGGCGCTCATCGTCTTATTCATTCCATTTTGCAATGTCTTCTCCAGGGTTGGAGCTGGAGCCGTTGATATCCACCGCTTAGCATGGATTGAGATTAGACTTTTTTTCTTGCGCTGCACGACCCCCAAAAGGGGGAGAAACGGGGGATTTTTTAAGAATACCGGTTAAAAAGAGTTGGAGATGGGGGGGTATTAGAGACCATCAGTTTGAGGTAAACAGGTGGACGGTTTCGAAAACACTAATTTATTGAGAAATAGCGATTTGGGGAGGTTAGGAAACTCAGAGGCTCTGAATTAGAATCCGTAGGCCGCAGGTTCGAAGCCCTCCGAGCGTACCAGTGAATAAAATTGGGGATATGAACGGAAAATTTTCTATCCCTTTTCATTAGTTAAATACAGCAGCATGGATAAATATTGTGAGGCTTCGAAATCGATGGCATCTAACTTAAATCAATCAATATTGTCTTGACATTGCCCTGTTTTCCTTCAATAATTAAAAAATACAAAATGAAGGAAAACGGTTTGGATACGAGGGCCGGTTCAATTTTGGATCACTGTTTTCCTTCAAATCTTTATCTATGCAAAAAGATGGAAAACCAAATGCAATCCATATGAAATGAATGATGATCAAAGACGAATTTACATCGACGCGGCCCAGTTGCATGAGGCTTATATGGACGCCTTTACCAAAAGCCGTGCGTATCGCGGCGGCATGCATTGGAAAAAGGTAAAGGGAAAAGAATACCTGTTTCGATCTTTGAATCGATACGGCTACGGCAAGAGCCTTGGGCCACGGTCAAAGGAGACCGAATCGATATACCATGAATTTCACAACAAAAAAAAGAATGTACAAGCCCGACTGAAGCACTTAAAAGACAAGACTTAAAGAACAGGCGCGTTTTTGCAAGAGCCGCCCGCATCGCCCGTGTGCCGCGGATTGTGACCGCAATTTTAAGGCTCCTCGAACAGCACCAACTGCTGGGCCGCAACCTCCAAATCGTCGGCACCAATGCACTATACGCTTACGAGGCCCGTGCCGGCGTTTTTCTGGAACGTGGTCTGCTGGCAACCCAGGATATGGATGTGCTATGGGATATCCGGCCCAAACTTCGACTTTTCGCAATTGATGACATAGACAACAAAGGTCTCATCGACATTCTGCAAAAAGCGGATCGCTCATTCGATTTGCTCAGCAAGAAGAGTTTTCGAGCAGTGAATCAAGCCGGTTACATGGTTGATCTGATTAAACCTGAGCCCAAATCGGTATTGATAACAGAGAGCCGTCAGGTGGGCAGCGGCGATGACCTCATGGCCGCTGAAATCAAGAATCTTCAGTGGCTGATTTCTGCACCCAAATTCGACCAGATCGTTATCGGCGAGGATGGCTTCCCAGCCGCTATGGTTGTGCCGGATCCCCGTGCTTTTGCTGTACATAAACTCTGGCTCAGCAATCAAATGGATCGAGATGCCGTAAAAAAGAAACGGGATCGTTCCCAAGCGTTGGCCGTATGCAAATTAATCCTTCAATATATGCCGGAATTTGAAATCAGGAAGGAAGATTTGCGCATGTTTCCTGAAGCCATCATTGCCGATGCGATTCAGGTACTGGACGGTTCGGACCTGCCGCCGGGATATGGAGAATAGATTTACAAAAATTGAAGAACTCAATAAAGAAATTCAATCATGGTAAAATGGTCTGTCTCAGCGAAAAATTTTTTAAAATAGATTATGATTATGGTGGTTTAAGGACGTATATCGATCGATTCAGAATCCAAAACTGTTATGGTCGTCCAGCGATCGCCTGACGCATGACCACATACGCCCGCCGGTAGTTGAACACGCCGCCCATAAAAAATAGCACGCTTCCGATCAAATATTGCCACGCAAGAAATGCGTACAGGTTTGTACAGTCGGAGGAGGTCTCGACATCCCAAAGGTAGGGCACCGAAGCGACGGTGAACAGAACCGAGCCGACCACAAACGCTTCCGCCGTCAGGTTCATCAGCTGAAGCGTCGTGATTGAATCGGATTTGACGATTTGAAGGACGTTGATGCAGGCTGCCAGAACAAACAACAAGCTGCCAAAGACAAAACACCAGATCCCGGCTTTGAACCACCCGACGGTAGAGAGGAAAAAAACGCTGCCCACGGCAAACAGGATCGTGCCCCACACATAGCTTGCGGCGGCGGTATACTCAAGGATCTTGTCACGGTCGTGGTCATGGCTCGTCCGCCAATAGCGACGGACCTCAGTCAAATCATATCCGGTGACGACAAGGTAGAGTAGCGAGCCAATAAAAAAGGTCCACGCCCCGATGTCCGCGTAAGCGTCAAACTTGGGAAAATAAGAATACGGCCGACGATAAAAACAATTCCGCCAATTTTATAAAGAACGGCATTTATCTTCTCCCAGCGAAACTGCGCGCGCAAGTCTGCCCTATCTCTTGTCAGGTCGTGCAGTCAGGGTTCTGGGTTCAATCCGACAACTTTGAACTGGGAACCTTGAACCGGGAACTTCATAATGATAGGGGGTACATCATAAAGAGCGCTTTGACATATAAAGGGTATTTTGCCCGCATTCTCCCTCCCAATAGATTATTGAAGGAATCATCCTAAATCCGCTTATCGGTGATTTTCAAACGCCGACCTTTTCCGGATATCCTTGCATTACGAAAAACAATTTGACAAAATGTATGTCTTTTCGTTTAATGAGTAACCGAAAGGTGGTTTTCCATGAGCATCAATCGACTGCTGGAGCTTCATGACCTGGCTAAACAAGTGACCCGGAAGTATGAACGTAAGCGCTTTCTGTTCCCTCAATTGATGCGTGATACAGGCAAACATTTCACGGGAATCGTGGGCGCCCGCGGGACCGGCAAGACCGTTTTGCTCCGACAGTACGCGCTTGAGCATGACGATGCCTTTTACCTGTCGGCGGACACCCTCGACCGGGATGATGATGCCTGGGGGCTTATTCAAAAACTGAACCAGCATTACAAGTTCCGGACGTTCCTTCTGGATGAAGTCCACTTCCTCCCGGACCCCACCGCCCTGCTGAAACGTCTGTATGACTTTGTTGATGTCCGCATCCTCTTCTCGAGTTCCGTCGCACTCGCAATGCAAGCTTCTGCCCACGATCTGTCTCGCCGTGTGAGGCTGATGAATCTTCATGGCTTCTCCTTTCGAGAATACCTGGCTTTCACTCAAGGCATCTCCCTCCCTGCGCTCGAGCTGGAGCAGATCGCTGAAAGCCAATGGGAGCCGGACCACCTCCGCTCAGGGCGATTCTTTGATGACTATCTGCAAGGAGGCATTCTTCCATTCTCACTCGAAGAGCCTGAACCGTTTGATTTCCTTGAGAGCATCCTTGAAAAAGTCATCACCCGTGACATCCCTTCCGTGGTTCGTCTGGTCATTGATGAACTGGAGACCATCCGGCGCCTGCTCCGATTTGTCGGACGTTCCGCGGTTGACGGCATCAACTACTCGAGTTTGTCCAGAAACCTGGGCATCACGAAGTACAAGGCGGAGCAGTACGTCGACTGTCTCGAGAAGGCGTTTCTCCTGCACCAGGTCTTTCCGGCAGGGACGAATGTCCTTCGTGAGCCGAAGGTCCTCATGACCCCACCCAACCGCCTGCTTTACAGAGATTTCGAAGATGCTAAGGGCGGTCTCCGCGAGGATTACTTCGTGGAGGCCATGAAGCAGGCCGGCATTCGGTTTAATTATTTAAAGAGCACTCGGGGCGCCAAAACGCCGGACTATCTGATCGAGGATGCTCCCACGAAACTTGCCATTGAAATCGGCGGTCCAAGTAAAGGCCGGCAGCAGTTCAAAGGGGTGCAAATCGACCGCAAAATCGTGTTCATGCACAGCCCTGCGCCTGAGAAAGGACGGCTTCCCCTGTTTCTGCTAGGGTACCTGACTTAAGCATCTGTATCTTGAACCTTGTTCGCCCAGGCGCTCGTCAGCAAGCTGACAGCCATAATCAAGGCGACTACCAGTGTGAATAAGGTTTTCGTTTTCGTTGTGGTTCGCCTTTCTAAACTTAAGGTTTGAGGTGTTTTCCAGCGTCACCATCTGGCATAGAAGGCCTCCCTTTATTTTCCGGCCCAACCGGTGGGCTACAAGTGGTGAAGATTTTGAATTGAGAATACGGCGAACAGACAGGCGGCACATCACCCCAAAAGGGTCAAAAACGGGGGATTTTTTACCGATATCCCCTAAAAAGAGTCAGAGAGGCGCGTCTTTAGGGTTGGTTGCACTCTGAGGGGTTATACTGCTTTTCAAGAATAATCCGAAATACGGAAGGGTGGTATAAGTGGTTTTAGGAAAAAACGTTCGCGAAGCCGAGAGGCTGGTAGAGCGGCGAAAAGCGGAAATATTAATAATGAAGTCAGGAAAGCCAATAAGGGTCAAAGCCTGACTTGTGAATTAGTGTCCATCCATAAATGGTCTTTTTCCCGCTGGGTCCCGCCATGGCGGGATTATCCGCGGGTTTCCGGCTGCGGCGTACATAAAGTACGCCTCGCCGCAAACCCTTGTGCGGCCTTGCCCAGCGCAAAAAATCCTCATTTATGAATTGGACACTCAGCAGTGCCTTTAAGAGATCGTGGATGGGCACGAATTGAGCTGATCGATTGCAGTCAACAGTGCGGGATCTGACGTCAAGGGGGGTCTGCGGCAAGCGGCATCTTCGACTGGCGGGGTTTGGAGTGTCAGAAGGGAAAAGTTTTTAGGTGCCGTATGCATTTGATTCCATGGGCTTGACGAGCGACCAAACATTACCCATAATACGGTTAAACCTTATTAAGTGACAATAGCCTTCTAAAATGGAAGGAGGATTTTCAATGCCCAACATAACCCTTAGTGTCGATGATGATATCGTTAAAAAAGTTCGCAAAATCGCAATAGACAAAAATACCACGCTCACGGCGATGATTAGGGAATTTCTGACTTCAGTGACAGCCCGGGATGCTCAATTGAAAAATGAAGCGGTCAGTAAGCTGAATAAGTCATTCAAGACGATAAGCAGAGATATGGGCCAGAGGAAATGGTCAAGGGAGGATTTGCATGAACGATAGCGCATTTCTGGACACGAACATCCTGGTTTACGCTTACGATCAACATGAACCCCGTAAGCAAAGAAGGCCCAGGAATTGATAGCCGATGGCATTGAACAGGAGAACCTTGTTTTATCAGTGCAAGTACTGGGTGAATTTTTCAACGTGGTCACTCGGCACATCCCCCAGCCTTTGACATCTGATGAAGCGCGAGAGATCATTGGCACCATTAGTATTCTCCCGGTTCAGGAGATCGATCTGGCGATGGTGAACCGGGCAATCGACACCCACAAAATGTATCAGATTGCATACTGGGATGCCTTAATCATTTCAGCGGCAGAGAGAGCGGGATGCAAGTGATCCTTTCCGAAGATTTAAGCGATGGCCAAGCTTACCACGAAATTTTGGTGCGTAACCCATTCACGGAAGGGCAATAGCCCGCCTGAAAGGTGAAAATATTTTTACATTTTTTCTATAAGGAGGAGCTTGGATAAAAATTTGATTCAGAGACGGGGGGGATTATCGGCGCCTGATGATGCCGAGACGGTAGGCCTGGGTAACAGAAAGACTCTTAAATTGTGTAAAACGCAGTTGATACAAAAATCAATGATACAGCACCATCAGTCTTTTCTACGAACAAAAGCTGCGGGAACAGGTAGCAGCTCTTATTCGGTATAAATGAGAAAAATTCAGAAATATGTTACCGCTAGCATTGCCAGCATGTCACACTTTCAGGTTAATGCGACATTCTTAATCAATTATTGTCTCTGGTTAATACAATCATACTCGAATTAAAATATGGCGGCAACTGGCCGAACTTGTGGATTAGCGCGCCTATGGTGAAATCTGGGAGGAATGAAAATTTGTTATATGCGAAAGAAATACGAAGTATTGAGATATGGTATGTGGAACCTGATAAACGATTGACTTGCCATAATTTGCATAGTTGCGGCCATTTTTGAGGGCAAGAAGGGTAGGGTAGACGATTCCTATGCTGCAGATCCGCAAGAAAGGTCACGGAGCCAGCGCAATGTGGAGTCAGAAGTAGTGGCTGTAAAGGTGATTGCCGAGACCATAAGTCTTCCTGAACGTTTTCTTTTAGGGTAATAAGCAGGGAAGGGCGGAGATAAACACGATCGAGGATTTGAACCCAAAGGCTAGTAGCGGTTCTCCTTAGCCAATGTTAGGTCGTAGAGCCTGAAAATCGGTTTTTTATAGTATAAAAGTGTGATACAGTGATTTGGGTGGAAAAAGGTGGAAGATTAAAAATGGTTAGATTTTAGTGTAAGGGGTTAATTGAAATTATTCTTAACCCCTTGTTTTTATTTTGGTAGCGGGGGCTGGATTCGAACCAACGACCTTCGGGTTATGAGCCCGACGAGCTACCAGACTGCTCCACCCCGCATCAATTTTGCGGTCTGGAATATAACGGTCTGGCCGCGGTATGTCAAGAGACTTACAAAATTAATTGCAACCCATCTCCAAAAAACATCTGAGACTCAACGACCGTGTTGTGGCCCTCTTTTGTCAGTGTCTGGGGGCCCTGCCCCTGACACTGAATACATACTTTCATGTATGCTCCGCTTTCTCGTCGGTGCGCGCCTTGTCCTTAACGCCTAATCTGCATTTTTTAGATAGGTTGTCGTGCCTATCCATTTTTGAATGTCGATACGCATCTGTTTTTTCGATTTGTCGGAATCGATGTGCACCAGCACGTGTTTGGTGCGGCTGGAATGGCCGGAAAGGATTTCCAAAGCGGTTTTGGGTAAACCGAGGCTTTTTGCCAGAAACTTGATACACAATCGGTTGGCTTCACCGGCCACCGGCGGCGCCGTCAGTTTAATCTTGAGTGCGTCTCCGTGGGGGCCGACGATCAAATTTTTCGAAGACCGGGGCTGAACAAAAACCTTTATGACCAATCCTTTTGGGTGAGGGTGGATGAGGTTCATATTAGCGAGTCTCTCTCGGATGTCTTACGCTGGATGGACACTCAATGGTGACATCTACTTTTCGCGGATGGATATTAGATAATATTTCGGTGTCTGATTATGACAGTTTTCGGGCGATGAAATCACGCAGGAACTTGGGTGGACGGGTAACCTTGCCGTCGGGCGTGACGAAGGGATGTTTTGTGTAACCTTCGGCAACCAGATCGATTTCGTCTTCGCTCAGCACCCGGTAATCAAACTTCATGGCGCCTTTTATGGCCGCGTCGAGGGTTGTTTCAATAATTATCAAATCATCATAGCGGGCGGGCGCAAGATATTTGCAGTACGCTTCGGCCACCGGCAGTAGAATTCCATTGTCTTCGATTTCTCGATAGGTCATACCGAGAGCCCGAAAAAGCTCCGAACGTCCGATCTCAAACCATCTCAGATAATTCGCATAGTATGCGTATCCCATGCGGTCTGTATCGCCATATCGGACACGGCACGCGGTTCTATTGGTCAGCATGCAGAGGACCCTCCCGGGTATGGTCTCGATTGAGTCACTTCCAAAAATAATCGTAAAATAGTGGGTCTATGCCGAATTTTTCAATACCGGGTCGATTTTAATCTTCAACTCGTCATACGTGTATGAAACCGGAAATTGAGGGTATTCTTTTTTGACGTTATCCGGAGGACGGTAAAGAAAACCGTGGTCTGCCTCTGTCAGCATGGTTATATCGTTGTAAGAATCACCGATAGAAAGAACGTTGAAGTTTAAATCCTTCAGGGCCTGCACCGCCCTAAATTTGCTGTCGTTTTGACGCAGGTTGTAATCAACAATGGTGCCCTCCGGCCCAATTGTCAGGTGGTGGCACAACAGGGTCGGCCAGCCCAGTTTTTGCATCAGTGGTTTGGCAAATTCGATATAGGTATCGGAAACGACGATGACCTGGGTTTGCGCTCGCAGCCAGTTGAGGAAGGCGACAGCGCCTTCCAGGGGCTGCATCGTTTCTATTACATCCGTAATGTCTTTTAGTTTGAGCCTTTTCTCATCCAAAATAGCCAGCCGCTTCTTCATCAGAACATCGTAGTCGGGTATATCTCGAGTGGTGAGCCGAAGTTCTTCTATGCCGGTTTTCTCTGCCACGTTTATCCAGATTTCGGGAGTAAATACACCTTCCAGGTCAGTGCAAACAATGTGCATGGCAGGCCTCATTTGGTATTTGGATTGGCGATGGAAGAATATTTGGTATCGTGTGTATTTCCATTTCTGCTTGGCGTGTTATCCCGTCGTTATCAGGGGGTTTGAGGTGACCCACAAGTATGCCGAAGGCTTATGTTCGGGACGTGTCAGTTATCGATGGGGTATCAATTGTCGTTGTTTTCGTCTTCGATCCTGATCATGATCGGTCTGGCGCTAACGACATCCAGGGACGCGATCTCATTCAGGGCTTTAATCGCCGATGCCTCTTTGGCGGTGTGGGTCAGCATCACGAGCGGAACTGACCCGTTTATTTTGCGGCCTTTCTGGTATGCCGTCTTTATGCTGATACCGTATTTGCCAAGAATGCCTGAAATCGTCGACAGGACACCGGGTTTGTCGAGAGCTGAAAACCGCAGGTAGTAGTGGGTGATGATGTCACTGATCGGCCTGATCGGTATCTTGCGAATCTGGGCGGATTGAAAAGAGAGCAGGGGAACTCGTCCGGTGGCACCCGTAATCAAATTCCGGCTGATATCAACCAGATCCCCTACCACGGCACTGGCCGTTGGCATCATTCCCGGCTCCGCGGCCATAAAGCATTATTTCATCCACGGCATCGGCAGAAACTGTGATCGCGTTCAGGGTGCCGTTTACGTTGCTGAGCATATTGTCAACCGGGATCATGGTTGGATGAACCCGGGCCTCAACAGCATTGTCCTTGAATTTGCTGATGGCCAAGAGTTTGATTTTGTAACCGAATTGGCCCGCAAACTCGATATCCATGGGTGTGATATGTGAAATACCTTCCGTGTAGACATCGCTCAGATTAATTTCCATGCCATACGCCAGCGCGGACAGTATGGCGATTTTGTGGGCCGTATCGCGGCCCTCGATGTCCAGTGCCGGGTCGGCTTCCGCGTAGCCCTTGGACTGGGCTTGCGCCAAGGCTTCACTGAAGGGACGGCCATCGTCGGTAATCTTCGACAGAATGTAGTTGCAGGTACCATTCAGAATTCCGATCATGGCCTGTATTCGGTTGCCCACCAGAGATTCCCGCAGCGTTTTGATGATGGGCATGCATCCACCCACGCTGGCTTCGAAAGCAAGATCGACCCCTTTTTGAGCGGCAGCCATGAAAATGTCGTTGCCATGAGCGGCCAGCAGGGCCTTGTTGGCTGTGACGATATGTTTACCGTTTTCGATGGCCGCAAAGATAAACTCCTTGGCGATGGTTTCCCCACCGATCATTTCAACCACAATGTCGATGTCCGGGTCGTTGATGACTTCCCTGGCGTCGGTTGTCAGAACACCTGGTTCAAATCGGATACCCCGATTCGTGGTAATATCGATGTCTGCGACCCGCTTGAGCCTCAGGGCCGCGCCAACGCGCGAGGTGATCAAGTCTTTGTTGTCCAGCAGAATCCGGGCAACACCGGCACCGACTGTGCCGCATCCAAGCAAACCAATGTTGATGTTATTCATGTATGGTATCCTGTTTTGCGATCTAAATTTATATCCCGATAATTTTATATTGCCTGCGGTTAAACGGAGGCTTCCAATGGCTTATTTTCGACGGTTCAGTTGCAGGGTCAGTCGGATGCCGAGGTGCGCGGTAGAGAAACGACGGCTTTTACCTCAAAAGTTTGAACACAACGCCACCAAGAGTGAAGTATATTAATTTAAAACGGTCATTTTGGTAAAGCCGGGTTGGGGTTGAATTACTGCATGATGTTTCGAATGCCCCGAACGGCTTGATTTATCCTCAATTTGTTTTCAATAAGAGCGAAGCGGACGTATTCGTCACCGTATTCACCGAAACCGAGACCGGGTGAAACGGCAACCTTGGCTTCCTTGACCAGAAACTTCGAGAATTCGACCGATCCCATGCTGACATAACTGTCCGGAATCTTGCCCCAGACAAACATGGTGCCCTTTGGGCTGGGAATATTCCACCCAACCCGCTCGAGACCGGCGATCAGCGCATCTCTCCGCTCCTTGTAAATTTGCCGGATATCCTCCACGCAGTCCTGGGGTCCGTTGAGGGCAATGATCGAGGCGATCTGGATCGGCTGGAAAATACCATAATCGAGATAACTCTTGATCCGTCGCAGGGCCGCTACGATTTCTCGGTTGCCAACGCAAAACCCGACCCGCCACCCGGGCATGCTGTAACTCTTGGAGAGGGAGTAGAATTCAACCCCGACGTCTTTGGCACCTTTTACCTGGAGGAGACTGGGGGCTTTGTATCCGTCGAAAGTCAATTCAGCATAGGCGAAATCGTGGATGAGCATGATGTCGTTCTCTTTGGCGAAGTCGACCAGCTTTTGGAAGAATTCGATATCGACGATCTCGGTGGTCGGATTGTGCGGATAGCTGACGATCAGTATTTTCGGTCGCGGCCATGTCTGGCGTGTTGCGTGCTGCAAATTGTGGAAAAAGTCTTCGTTCGGCCCCACGGGAATACCCCGAACGTCCCCGCCGGATATGATGGTTGAATAGGGATGTATCGGGTAGGTCGGGTTCGGTGTAAACACCACATCCCCCGGTCTGATCGTCACAAGAATCAAGTGGGAAATGCCTTCTTTGACGCCGATGGTCACAATTGCTTCATTTTCATGATCGATATCCACGTCGTATCGGCGCTTGTACCAGTCGGCGATGGCCATCCTCAGCTTGGTAATCCCCATTGAGGCTGAATAACGATGGTTATGCGGCTTTTGAGCGGCTTCAACGAGTTTGTCAACGATGTGCTGGGGAGTTCCAAGATCGGGGTTTCCCATACCCAGGTCGATAATGTCTTCACCTTTACGCCGGGCTTCCATTTTTATAGCGTTAACCTGTGCGAAGATGTACGGAGGCAAGCGATCCAGTCTGGCAAATTGGCTCATTGCTTAAACCTTTCAACCTTGAATTATTATGGTCCGTGTTATGGGCATCAAGTCGGAAGTTGGCACTGGCGTCGTCATGCGAAAGGATGGTGGTAATCAATGTTCCGCACTGGCAAAAACAGACTGTTCTGTCCCTTGATTTCCCTATTCTTTTTGGACATCTGACAAAGCGTTGGCCGGATATGTAGCTGTAAATTTTTACATTATTCATAAGGTGATGTCAAAAAATAAGTTTTGACTTTTAACGCGATTCCATCTAAATACTCAATTTTCTGAGAATTTTTCATTAATCTTCGGGAGAAGACCATGGCAAAATCACTGACTTATGCCGATGCCGGCGTGGATATAAAAAAGGCCGGGCGACTGGTCGATCAAATCAAAGGTATCGCCAGCCAGACCTCACGATCGGGTGTGCTCGGTGAAATCGGCGGTTTCGGCGCCCTGTATTCGTTGAACATGGCCAATGTCGACAACCCGGTGTTGGTCAGTGCTACCGATGGTGTCGGAACAAAACTGAAAATTGCCTTCATGATGGACAAGCACGATACCATCGGTATCGATCTGGTCGCCATGAGCATTAACGATATCGCGGTACAGGGCGCCCGGCCGCTTTTTCTTCTCGATTACTTGGCCATGGGGAAACTCGATGACAACCGGGTTACCCAGATTGTTAACGGAATCGCAGAGGGGTGCAAACAGGCCCGATGTTCACTTATCGGTGGTGAAACTGCAGAAATGCCGGGAATATACCAGCCAGACGAATACGATCTGGCGGGGTTTGCCGTTGGGATCGTGGACAATACCAAGATCATTGACGGTTCAGGTGTTCGCGTGGGAGACAAAATCATCGGTATTGCATCCAACGGACTGCACAGCAACGGGTATTCTCTGGTCAGGAAAATCTGTTTTGATTTATTGAAATTGACGTGCTCATCGCATGTTGACGAGCTTGGTGGTCCATTAGGGCCTGAGTTGATAAGGCCGACCAAAATATATTCCGAAACCATCCGGCATCTGACCCGTGATCTTCCGATTCAGGGGCTGGCACACATTACCGGCGGGGGTGTCGAAGAGAACATCCTGCGCATGATCCCAAGAGCCTGCCAGGTTGTCCTACAGCGACGCAGCTGGGAAGTACCACCCATCTTCGATTTTCTCCAGAAGGCGGGAAACATCAGTGATGACGAGATGATGCTAACGTTCAATAACGGAATCGGCTTAGCGGCGATCGTGCCGGAGAAGGCGACCGTAGAAGTTTTGTCACGACTTTCGGCATTGAACGAGAAAGCCTATGTCATCGGTGAGGTGGCCGAGTGCCAGTCACAGGACAAGCGTTGTCAGTGGATTTAGGGCGAGGGGCTTGTGGGGCAGGGGCACGGGAAAGAAGGCACCACTGTGCGTTATTGCCCCCATAATAATCATCGCCGGTTTCTCCTTTGGATTGCCAGAGACCACATGGATGGCGGATGCTGCCGGGATTGAGACGCCGTGCGTTGCGGTACGGTCTGGCACCGGAAAAAACGATTCCACGGGTTGATAAAAATTGATCGTGCTCGGCGTTGAAACATCCTGTGACGAAACCGCAGCGGCGGTTGTTGCCGATGGTCACCGAATATTGTCCTCGGTCGTTTCCTCTCAAGTAGCCATTCACCGTCCTTTCGGTGGTGTTGTGCCTGAACTTGCCTCACGCAAGCATATAACCTCAATTTTACCGGTTTATCGCCGGGCACTCGAAGATGCCGATGTGTCTGAGGGCCAGGTAGATGCGCTGGCGGTTACGCAGGGACCCGGACTGATCGGCTCATTGCTGGTTGGCTTCTCTTTTACAAAAGCCATCGCGATGGTCCGCGATATTCCATGGGTCGGTGTCAGCCATCTGACCGGTCACCTCAATTCCGTTTTTCTGGAGAATGATCCGCCAGCCTTCCCATTTGTTGCACTCCTTGTTTCCGGAGGGCACACGGCTTTATACCACGTAATGTCGCACACGGAATCCGAAACCTTGGGCCAGACACGTGACGATGCTGCCGGGGAAGCATTCGACAAGGTTGCCAAGATGCTCGGGTTGGGCTACCCGGGCGGCAGTGTTATATCGACGCTTGCCAGGCAAGGGGATCCGGCAAGAATTCCGTTTCCACGATCGTATTTGGATAAATCGCGTTTTGATTTCAGCTTCAGCGGGTTGAAGACAGCCGTCAACCGCTACATTCAAGACCATTCGCAGGACTTTCACCATCAGACCGCTGATATCGCTGCCAGTTTCCAGGAAGCTGTTGTCGACGTTCTGTCATACAAGATTATTGCGGCAGCGATGTCAAAGAAATGCGACAGGATCGCTTTGGTTGGCGGCGTTGCGGCAAACGAACGCTTGCGGACAGTCGTGACAGCCGAGGCAGAAAAGAAGGGCGTCACCGTTCACGTACCCTCTCTTAAGTTTTGCGGTGACAATGCTGCCATGATAGCTGCTGCGGGATACCATCTTCTCGAGGCGGGCATACGGGGCGACATTTACGATGACGTTTACTCCCGGCAGCCCAACAGGCCTTTGAAAAATTGCGCTTAACCCACCTTTCACGCGAATAACCTGAAAGCGTGACGCCGGCGTATGGAATAATCGCTGGCAGGGCCTTCCGGCCGGAAAACGACGGCAGAGAAATACACCCGCCCATAGCCGTGAATCGCTTCCCGCTTTCCTCCGCCGCCTGTGATGCGGCTACTGATATCCCAGGTATTTCATTTTCAATTGCAGAATTCGATTGACCGATTCGATCCCTTTGTGCCGGTGCTCAGCGGAGTCCGTAATCTGCCTGAGGATAATTTCGTGCGCCGCTTGGATGTCAGGGCCTTTGTGACAGATAAGGGCCATGTCGACATCGGCGCTAAGTATCTGCGTTATGACCGTTTCGATGTCATAGTGCTTTTTTATGGCACCCATGTCCAGGTCGTCGGTCATGACCACGCCTTTGTAGCCGAGTCCCTTCCTCAAGAGATCTCCGGCAATTACCGGCGAGAGGCTCGCCGGCCAATCGGGGTCAATACGCTTGTAAAAAATATGCGACAGCATCATCCCGGCAACCTGGCAATCGATGGCGTCCTTAAAGGGTACCAGGTCCGACTTTTTCAGGGTGTCCATGTCAACGTCAAGTGTTGGCATATCCTCGTGGGAGTCGAGAACGGTTCGCCCGATTCCTGGAAAATGTTTGGCAACGGCCATGATGTTGCGCTGCTGAAAGTGTTCGATTACCCGGCAGCCCATCCTGGAGACCTGGGCCGGATCAGACCCGTAGCTCCTTGACGCCATAATGCTGGGGATTTCCTCCGGAGCCACATCCATTACCGGAGCCATGTTCATGTTGACGCCGGCGGAACGCAATTCTGCGGCCGTTATGCGGACAAATTCGCATGCGTCTTCCTCGCTCTTCATTTGTGCGGCTCCCGGGTGTTGGGCAAAAGGCTTTTTAAGTCTGGCGACATCGCCGCCTTCTTGATCGATGGCGATGCTGAGTGGCGGTAGGCCTGACCGATGATTACATCGCTGAATATCTGTGCACAAATTCTGCAATTGCCGGGGTTCGAGGATATTTCGCGTAAAGAGAATAACACCACCGACGTGTAGCTTTTCGATAAGGAATTGCAGGTCGCTGTTAAACGTTGTGCCGTCAAATCCAACCATCAGTCTCTGACCGGCAAGTTGCTGGTCGTTCAAGGGCTTAGCCATCATGGATCCTCTTTTCCGCTGGTGAATCACTGTTAATTCCGTTCAATTTCAGGGCCATTGGGTGATGACAGGTATCTTAAAGTAATAAATACAGTATGTTAACATTTAGTAAAAGGTAAAGCAAGGCGGCAAGATATCATAATGTATTTTTATATCAGCCTGTGATATCTGATGAAATATGGGAATCAGAAAAAGTTCAATTCTCCATGGTACGATTTGTCGATCACGGGAACCGAAGCCTACGGTTGCCTGCTTATTTCACGCGTCCTATGCGCCCCGTTACGAGGCCGTCGATATCGCAATCTTCTGTGGATGTCGTCGATCGATGATATCGCGGCAAATGAAAGCATAAAACGGATATGACCTCACCCGGCGCAATTCGGCCCAGGAGCAGCATGAAGGGAAAGATAGAGCATTATTTATTAGAAATACCTTGTATCTTGTTGTTGATTGTCTTTGGGTTTTTAATGGAGTTTTTGATCGAAACGCCTTTTATCGTCATGTGCACCCTTGACCGTTTTTTCGCTCAGCGAAAAAAACGGAGATTAATTTCTGATCAACCAAATAAGTAGGGGTGCACCCAGAACAGCGGCCAACACCAAAAGGCCAGGCAGGGTGACATAAGGAACATACCAGGGAGATTGGTTATCGCGTGCTTTTTTAACCTCGTGTAGAAAAAGGTTGCCGAGGGTGATGGCAACCAGCATGGTGCAACAAAGGATCAATAAGTTCTTCAGCAATCCCATGTCATATTTTCCATTGATTGACGATTGGAGCTGAGGATCGGATTTATCGTCCAAGGGCTCACAGGCAGTCTTCGGTTGCTATACAAATCATTGGATCAATCGATGGCTGTATTGTCGTTTATTACGAAAATAGCCCTTGTAGTTCGAATCGATACCTGTTAATAAATAGGATTTGCACGGCCAACATCCGATCGGAGGCAAGCAATCGTTATGGGGAGAGAATCGATACACACCGACACCACATGGCTCTGGATGAAAACTCCGATATTCTCTCAACATGTGCCGAACCGAATATGGTACGCCTGGCAGGATTCGAACCTGCGACCTACGGATTAGAAGTCCGTTGCTCTATCCAACTGAGCTACAGGCGCACAAGTCCAGAGGGTGCTTAACACAAGAACCATTTGATGTCCACAATAAAAAGATCGATTGGATGAACGGCCTCAACCCGTTCGAGATGAGGAGAAGCCATCATATCACGAATAGCGTAACCGGATAAAAATAAGGGTAGAAATTCATCCAACCTGTGGTTTAGCATTGATAACCCTGACTTTCGTACCAAGGCAGACCAAATGAGCAAGCAAAAAAAGACTGAGAAGAAAACTGAATATAAAAAACCTAAAAAGCCTCTTAAACCGATAGACAACCGGCAGAAGCCACCGGCGGGAGGTCAATCCGCCGATAAGGCTCTGGTTAAGTTCGATCCTCTTCAACGGTACTTGACAGAGATCAGCCGTTACAGATTGCTGACACGTGAAGAGGAAAAAGAATACGGTATCCGGGTTCAGGAATATGGCGACCGCGAGGCCGCCTTGGCACTGGTGACTTCCAATTTAAGACTGGTGGTGAAAATCGCCTTGGAATTCCAGAGGGTATGGATGCAGAACTTGCTGGACTTGATCCAGGAAGGCAACATCGGTCTCATGCAGGCTGTGCGTAAATTCGACCCATACAAAAACGTCAAGTTTTCCTACTATGCTTCATTTTGGATAAAAGCATACATCTTGAAATTTATCATGGACAACTGGCGATTGGTGAAGATCGGAACGACCCAGGGACAGCGAAAGCTTTTTTTCAAACTAAAAAAGGAAAAACAAAAGCTCATCGACCAGGGATTTGATCCCAAACCGAAACTGCTCTCCGAACGTCTTGGCGTTTCTGAAAAAGAAATCGTGGACATGGATCAGCGCCTCGACGGATGGGATCTTTCGCTGGATGCGCCTTTCAAGGACGATTCGGATACGGAGCGCATTGAGTTTCTTAGCACCACAACCGAATCGATCGAAGATAAGGTAGCAAAAAAAGAGATCGAGGCGCTATTACATACCAAGATTGCCGAGTTTCGGAAAAAAATGACACCCCGAGAGAAAGAAATATTCGACCTACGAATTTTCTCTGACAATCCGGTGACCCTGCAGGAAATTGGCGATCGATACGGGATTTCCCGAGAGCGTGTTCGACAGGTAGAAAAGAACATCGTTAAAAAGATGCGGGAGTTTTTCAAAAAGGAAATACCCGATTTTGCCTCCTATACCGAAGAAAGCACTGCCGATTGACCGTGGTCAACGGATCCCCATCATAACCCTTCAACCCGATCAGACAGGCACTGGATTTATGCGACAATTACTACAGCGGCTGGCCGCTGCCATTCTAGCCGGGGCATTAATAATAGGGTGCGCATCCACCGAAAGTCCGCAACGTAAGAAGAGGGCGCGGACCGCTGCGATCGATCGACCCGATAATGCATATTATTACTACACCGAAGCTCAACTGGCCAAACAGAACGGCGAGAGGGAACAGGCGGCGGAATTGCTGGCCAAAGCCATCGAACTCGATCCGGAATCCCTCTACTTGAAAAAAGAGATCGCCATGGAATTTGTCCAGTTGAAGGATCAACAGAGCGCTTTATCCATCATCGAGGATATTTTACAAAATCATCCAGATGATGTGGAAATGCTGATCCTGTATGGCCGCATCCGGCAATCGCAGAACCAAATCGACGATGCGATCCGAGCATACAAAAAAGTAATTGAGATCGATCAAACCCAACAGAACGCCTATCTGCTCCTCGGCGGCATTTATCTGCGAGAAAATCGAATTGATGACGCCCGTAGTGTATTCGAAGAACTGACAAAAAACTTTCCCAATGCGTATACGGGACATTTGTTTTTGGGAAAAATTTACGCCGAGCAGGGCATGGACACCCAAGCTGAAGAGGCGTTTAAGAAAGCCTTGGAGATCGAACCGTCTCTGCTTGAACCCCGCTTCGAGCTTCTTGAACTTTATAAAGATCAAGGAAAAAACGACATCATCGTCCGGACCTACGAAGATATACTCAAGAAGAACCCTTTAAATATTCGTGCCGCACTCGAGCTCGGCCTCATCTATTCGAAGGAAGGGCGACAGAAGGATGCCGAAAAGACTTTCCAGAATTTGGGCCGAAGAAGCAGCGATGAATTCGATGTCGTTCTTAAAGTCATTCAGACCTATCTCGAACCCGACCGGTATCAAGACGCCATTATCGTCGTGGAAGGACTACTCAAGGGCGCGCCGGACAACCCGGATCTTCACCATCTTGCCGGGGTCGCTTACTATGGCATAAAGGACTCCGATAAGGCCTTGGCGCACTTCTCAAAAGTAACACCGGAATCCCGCTTCTACCAGGACGCTGTGGTTCATCTGGCTTTTCTTTATCGCGAGAAGGGGCAGATGCAGGAAGCTGTCGATTTGATGGCGGAAACCATAAAAAGGTACCCGGATAATGCGGAATTCATGTATTACCTCGGTACGTTCTACGAAGACAGTGAAGAGTATGAAAAAGCGGAGCCGCTGTTCCAGCGAGCGATCCAGGTCAATCCGGAGGAGCCCAAATACTACTTTCGTTTAGGGGTTGTTTATGACAAGTGGGGTCGGAAAGACGACTCGATTGAAGCCATGAAGACCGTCATCAGTCTCGATCCCCAGGATGCCAATGCCTTGAATTATCTTGGATACACCTATGCTGATCTCGGTAAAAACCTGGATGAAGCCGAGCGGTTGATAAAAGAAGCCCTGATATATAAACCCGACGACGGTTACATTACCGATAGCCTCGGGTGGGTCTATTATAAAAAGGGCGATTATGCCAAAGCTTTGGAAACACTTAAAAAAGCGGTTGAACTCGTACCGGATGATCCCGTTATCCTTGAACACCTCGGGGATGCCTACCTTAAAGCCGGAGACAGGGAGAATGCCCGCCAGGCGTACGAACAGTCCTTGGAAAAGCAACACAAGGATCGACCGGCAATAGAAAAGAAGATTAAACAACTGCTGGAGCAACCATGATCTCCGTGCCTTTTCGGGGTTTCATTGCCGCTGTTCTCGCCGTTTTTTTGCCACTGCTTTCCGCCTGTTCCGTCTTGAACCGGTTGCCACCGACCGACAGAATTTCAGCGCAGCGAGACGTTGACTCAGCGTTGCTGAATATCTCACATACCAATTCGACTTTGTCATCCTTCAAAGGAATCGGCCGCATTCGGCTGTGGGATTCTGATAAACCGACCTTATCGGAACGGGTGGCCTGGATCGGTTCGTTACCAAATAAACTCGCTATGGCTGTTCTTGTCTCAGGACGGCCGGTAGTAAAAATTGCGGCCGATGGTCGACATTTTTATGCCGTCGACCTCCAGGACCCGGGCGGTTCATACCGAAAGATTAGAACTTCTGAACCCCGCCTCGACAGACTTATCCGAATACCGGTGACCGTTGGTGACATCGCCACCCTTTTGGCCGGCCGAACGCCAATTCGCGATTACAACCGGGCTTTCTTGCAAAAGACAGCCTCCGGTGAAGAAGTCATTCTCGTGTTGGAGAAGTGGTGGTCTGTCAAACAAAAAATTTACCTGAGCGAAGACCTGCAAACTGTTTTACGGTTCGAAATCTTCGGCTCTGACGGTACTCTCCTTTACCAGGTTGAAAGCATCGACACCCAAGAGTTTCAGGGATACTGGGTCCCTGCGCGCCTGCGTTTCAGCACTGATTCCGGAACCGTTCTTCAGCTCGATATCGAACGGTTCGTGGCCAACGTGCCCGTTACACCCGCCATGTTCGTTCTGCAGCCACCGGATTCTCCGAAACCGTGATATCGCCTTGCCCGGACGACCAGTTTTCAACGACCCTAACAACAAAGCGTTTAATGAAGAGGTTTTTACCGTGAGAGCAGAAATACTTGCCACCGGTGACGAGATTCGCAGCGGTTCAGTAGTCGACACGAACTCCGCTTTTATCGCTCTGGGTCTCGAAGAGGCAGGAATTGAGGTCGGGCGTCACTGTTGTGTGGGTGATGATATTAACGAGATGGCGGACGCCCTGAAAGAAATAGCTAAACGGTCGGATGTGGCCGTGGTGACAGGCGGTCTTGGCCCGACCGAGGATGATGTCACCGCAGGGGCTGTTGCGCTTGCCGTCGGTGTTGAGTTGGCATTGAGCAACGAAGCCCTTGAATCTGTGAATGCCTTCTTCAAAAAACGACAGCGACTCTACAGCCCGGCCAATCGGAAACAGGCCCTGTTGCCGATCGGTTCAACATGTATTTCAAATCCGGTCGGCACGGCCCCGGGGTTTCATATCAAGCTAGACGGTTGTGCCGTTTTTTGCCTTCCCGGTGTGCCGAATGAAATGCGGCGCATGTTTTCAGATGACGTATTGCCAATGATCCAGTCGGATTCAGGCAGAATCGCTCTTAAGAAGCAATTGACAGTCTTTGGGATTACCGAAGCAGCCGTCGCTGAACAGCTTACCGGCTTCGAAACGGTTTTTCCGCAGCTGCGTCTGGGTCTGTGCGCCGTTTTTCCGGAAATATACGTGCGGGTCAGCATCCGCAGCGGATACGACGGCAATGCGGACAAGATAGCTGATAACGCGGCCGCATGGATACAAGAACGGCTGGCGCATCGGATTCTCTCAAATGACGGAGAATCGATGGCTGCGGTGGTCGGGAATCTGTTGCGCGGCATGGGTTCGACAATCGGTGTGGCCGAAAGTTGCACCGGTGGGCTTATTGCCAGTATGTTGACAGATGTCTCTGGCAGCTCGGATTATTTCAATTTTTGTGCGGTAACATATACCAATCAGTCTAAAGTTGACGTGCTTGGGGTGGATTCCCGGACAATCGATCGTTGTGGTGCGGTGCATGAAGACACGGCCGTCGAGATGGCCGAAAAGGTGCGCCTGAAAGCAGATGCAGACTACGGGTTGGCAACTACCGGCATTGCTGGGCCAACTGGCGGTAGCGCGGACAAACCGGTCGGAACCGTGTGCGTTGGTCTGTCTGGTCCCGCCGGCAGTCAGGCGCGACGGTACCATTTTCGCTTCGATGACCGAGGGTTGAACAAAAAAATATTTGCATACACGGCACTGAACATTTTGCGGCGCAGGCTTTTGAGGCGGATTAATCGAATTTGAACGCAAAATCGACAGTGATCAGGGAAACCGATCTTCATCTGTGCGGAGCAATTTCTCACCCCGTTTCTTCAAGAAAGTCATAAGCGGCCTGAAGCCTTCGAAACGCGACCGTTTCTTTCGAAATATCTCTTCCAGTGAGAGATGCGGATCACGGGTTGGTGAGCGCAGGTAATGCCGCAAGGCTTCCAGGCGGCCGACGATTTCCTTTTCCATCTGAAGCTTCAAGACTTCCTTACTATTCAGTATTTTTTCCTTTTGTGCCTCAGACGGTTTTTTACCCTTGAATTTCATCCGCTTGTAGTCGATCCGAAGGGCGATCAGATCCTGGAGAATTTGCTCGTAATCCGGGCCAAGATAGATCACCTCCGGAACCAGTTCGCCGAAATGGGTAACACCCAGTATGTCTTTGCTATTTTCCCAGTAGTTATCCAGGAATTCATACGCCAGGTCTTTATAATTCTGCAGCGGCATGTACATGCGCCGCAGATGCAGGAGAACTTTCTGCGCTTTCTTCTTGTGGCCGCCGATGATTACCGAACCCCCGACTTCACCCCGCTTAACCCCTTTGGTCCACGGCGCTCCGGTGATACCGAAGTCGTTGTAAACCGGCATCATAAGAAGAGTAGAGAGCGTGTTCAAAGCAAGTGCGTAGCCGGCAGACGGACCGCCGACACTGTATGAGGCACTCAGAAGCTGGTGATGAATGGTGTAGTGATCCAGAAAATCACCCAACAGGCGCGAGGTGCTGACCTTCGGTTGCAGATCCTGTAAATAATTTTTGACCATTGTAAGGGCTTCTTGCGCCGATTGCTGGGTCATCTTAACGGCCATATCCAACTCGGCGGCTCCCGGCGCCGCGGTCGATACCGCACCTGTAACAATGACCTTTTCTGGTCCCAGGTTGTAAGTCAGGCTGGTGGCAATCGGCAATAGCACTCCTGTAACGTCATTGGCGCCGACGCCGATGATAAAACCGACCTGCGGTTCCTGGCTCAATTCGGCTTCCAGAAATTCATCCAGCTGAACCTTACCCTTTTTAGTGGGGCTCTGTGAGATTTCCTGCCGGGCCGACTGCAGGTGCGATGGCATCAGAGGGTATTCTTTGACATCCCTGATCGTATCCAGCAAATCGATAATTTTTTCGTAGTGGTTGAGAAAACCGTCCGGATCGTCTTTTACAGTAGACCGGATGTCTTGGGGTGCGTTGACGGCATCCAAAATGCCGATCAGGGTTTTAAAGTTAAATTTGATAAAATTGATCATGAGTTCACGCTCCCCGGCTGCGAGATTGCGCAACCGCACCAGGACTTCATATTCGGTGCTGCGAAGGGAGCAGGCCTTTTCGATAAAGGCCGTGAAATCTGCCGGCGTGTTGCACAGAGGTTGAGCCACATCCAGGATGGTGTTGGCGTCGAGACCTTCAAATAGGGGGACTCCATCGAGGGAGCGTTGGATGATACCGATAATGTCCTTTTTGCGGAGGTTGCCCGACACCTCCATGACTTTCAGGCGCTTCGAGCGAATAAGAGCCGGGTCAAGAATGTCGATCCGATTGGTGGTCAGTACCGTGAAGACCCGGTTGAATGGAATTTCGCCATCGATGATGTTCAGGAATTTGTTGGTCAGCTTGTCGGAAGGCGAACCGCCTGACGGGCTGCGTTTGGGTGCAAGCGAATCCCCCTCGTCGAAGAAAACCACGGTCGGGGCGATCATCTTGGCGATATCGTAGAGTTTCTCGAGGTTTTCTATCGCGCCATCAATGGGATTGACCGGATCTTGGAGCATGCTGGGGCTGGCCGAGATATCGTGGATGTCCTGGTTCTCGCTCAGCCAGGTGCGGGCCAGAAACGTTTTGCCGCTGCCGGGAGGGCCGTTTAGCACGACGCCTTTTTCCTCGCTGACGCCGTAGTGGAGACAATTGTTGGCCATTTCTGAAAAGACGTTTTTTATCTCGCCGACGTATTCTTCCCATTTGACTTTACGGTCCATGCGGTCGACAACTTTGCCGAAAAGGTCGCCATAGGAATTCATGGCCACCAGTTCGAATGCGTGGCGGACAAGTATCGCATCGTCGAGGTACTCCGGTACAAAACTCTCCTTGATTTCAATTATTGAATCGACGAGTTTGCGCACGTAGGAGGGAATAATTTTTAAAGAGCGCTCATCGAAAACGACGTAGAGCTTTTCCACCGCCTGATCTAAAGCCACAGGATCCAGGCAGACGGTTGCCCGGTGGCATCGGTTATCGGGAGCGGTGGCAACTCGGATATCGTGGTGCAGAAGTTCAAGTCGCACAACTTCACGCAGATTTTCGGGCGTTTTCCAAAAGTCGGCCACCTTGATGATCTTGCCTTTCTCTACGAAACGACGGTAAATGGCCGGGTCGAAACGCTCCGGTTGATCGGTGGTGGCAATCAGTAGGCAATCTCGGCGACCGTTGATGATTTCGTCCAATATAATGTTGGAGGTATCGATCAATGTCCTTTGCTGGCGTTCAACCCCCGATTGCCGCCCGTTTGATTTGCCGAATGCGCTGTGAGCTTCCTCGATGTGCCGGATGGCTGTTTTGCGCGGATCGCCGAGTGCTTTCTTGAAGTAATTCCCGGGCTCACCCGCCAGGGCGGTCTGGTAATCGTTTGGGGTGACCATTGACCAGTCAACCATCAGACCCTGTTCCTGAAGTTCGGAAAGGCCGCGGCCGATTCTTTTCTTGAAAGCGGTGCGAATCAATGGGATTTTTGTCAGCCGCTTGTAGAGTTTTATTTTTTTTCGGCGCGCGATTTCGATCGAAAGGGTGGGGTCAATTTCCTCAATTGTTTTCCAAAAGGGTTCCCCGCCCAGTAGCTCTTCTTTTTTTTGTTTTAAATCAACTTCTGGCAGGATTTCGTTGGCAAAAATAACTTTCTCGATCGCCTCGATGACGGTTGAGGTTTTACCGCTGCCACTCGGACCGACAACCAGCAACAAGGGCGCTTTGGGGACCGAGGGGTCGGAGATGTATTCCTTGCGGATATGCGCCCGGTATATTTTTTCGAAAATAGCGCGCAGATCATCGGGGAGATGCACGTTTTTTAACTCGAGATCCAAAAGTGACAGCAAATAGGTATAATCCTTGGCGGATATCTCCTTTTCCAGAATCTTATTCCATGCCTCCTGGGGATTGGTCTGCCCTGAAATTTCGAACCGTTTCTGCCAATCAGTGAGGATATCCGGGTTCATGAGAACATCGAATTTTTTCTTAGGGGCCGACGTGAACAGGGATAAAATAGATTCCAGCACCATATTGACTACATCCGAGGGTGGTCGGTACTGGTTGAGGCGGGCCCGCATAAAGACCATAATTTCGTAAGGCCATGAGGCAACCAGGTCCTGGATCTCATGGATACGTTCTTCCGGCAAGCGGATATACTTTATTTCTTTGGTCAGCCTACGGGGCATTCTCTGTCTCCTGGCGATCTTTTGCATCGGGTGCCATCGGCGGAATGGTCAGTGCCGGTGCACTCTGGGTATTCTGGATAACGATGGTCTGCTGATCGCCCTGGTTTTTTTCGTAAGCCGCAGCCCATTTCTGTTGATTCAAAAACTCAAAAATGGCTACGTCGGTGACACCATCGGAGCGTCCGATGGCCTTCTGCAGCAATTCAATACTTTCGAGGTAGGCAGCGTATAGTTTGCGAATTCGGCTGGCTTCCTGGTCGGCGGCATAGTTTTCGGCTTCCGCGATCAATTCCCGGCGTTTCTTCTCTTCGGTGGCTTCCACCAGTTTATCGCCAAAGCGGGTATCTTTAAGGACAAAGCTGACGACGTCGATACCGTATTTTTCCTCCAACGTCGGACCGCCTTCGTTGATTGGGCGGGATTTCAACGCCTTGAAAATATCCTCCTTGATCGATTCTCGGTCACTGATCAGCAGATTGACCTGTTGCGCTTGAAGGATGTCTTTGACGATGCCGTCATAATCTCCCTGGAGTAGATTCAAGGGGTCGAGATTTTCGATGGCCCAGGTATTGAGGTCCCGTATGCGGTAGGTTAACAGGGCTGATGTCCACAATGCGACATTCTCTTTGGAGATGATCCGTATCGGTTCAATCGTGCCTCCCAGAAAAAGGCGCTGATTCATCAAGGATACCTCCTGCTCGATACGTGTAAAATAGGGCAATCGCACGTGCCATCCCACTTCGGTGACGGCCTCGCGATTGCCACCGAATCTTTCCAGAACGACCGCATAATTCATTTTGACCTTGAATATCGTGCGGGTGGCATAGATCAGAGCCGTCAGCCCATAGATCAAGCCGACGAGAGCGAGCAAAGCGAATGTTCGACGCATGACTGTTTTGACAAATGCCCGTCGGAAAAACTTTTTGGTATGATTGTCTGTCATCTAATCTCCTCGTATTGACGACCGGTTTTCAATACATCACCCAATAATAAGCATCGGTAAGCCCCCAGCATTGCTGCGGGTACTCCCAAAGTTTGACAGATCGAGGCGTACACAACGTCCTGAGACGATGATCCCGTGCCTGTTTAATCGAAATAGTGGTGTTAAAAGAGCGCCTTGAGCGGTTCACAAGCCTTTTCTCCGGAATTGCTGGAGGTCATTGAATTCATGAAATTATCGGGTTACAGCAGGCATTATGGGTTATACCGTAAAGTTATTGATGGATTATCTATTCAGGTAAGATTCAAACCACCGAACGGTTATCCGTGTGAACGCTTTCTGGTGCTCTTCATGGCTCATGGGGTGATCGCCTCCTGGTTGTCGGACGAACCGTTTCGGCTCGGCGGCGTGATCGTATATTCTGAGTCCGTCAGAGAAAGGGACCACTTTATCGGCATCCCCATGGAATATCAGAAGGTTTCGGAGGCCCGCTATGTGGTTGGAGATATCGAATGGGCGGTGGCGTAAACCGGGAACGGCATTTTCACCATTTCCGTTTTCCACGCCCCGAATGGAACGACTCTGCAGTGGCGCAGCATATATCGCCAGTGCATCGGGGCATATATGTTTTGCCGCTGCCAGACAAACGGCTCCCCCCATACTGCTGCCGAAAATACCGATGCGCCCGTTATCCAGGCGGGCCCGGATATGGGTGACGGCTGCCATAAGGTCATCCACGCGGGCCTCCAGCGTGGTGACCTCCGGAAAAAAGCCCTGGCTGCGACCGCATCCCCTGTGATCGAACCTCAAATAGGCTATTCCGGCTGCAATGCATAACCGTGCGAGTTCGCGCTGTTTTGCAGACTCTCTGTTGCTCAATAGACCGTGCACCCCGATGACCACAGGTGGGGATTCCACCGCCGGTAGGTGTAGAACGCCTTTGAGCCGATAACCTTGGCTGCTAAAACAGATATTCTGAAAACGCTCTCTTGAATGAATCTTAACCACATTTTGTCCTTAAGTTCAAATATTTGTTGATAATATTAAACACAAATCAATCGTTGTCACTTTCAATTTAACCCGTCCTGGAGTATACGGATAAAGAGGATTTGGAGGGACCTTGTGGGAATTAAAAAGGGACAAGTTATCGATGGGGAAATCGAAGATCTCGCTTATGGCGGCCGTGGTCTGCTGCGTGTGGACGATATGGCGGTATTTGTCGACCAGGTCGCACCGCTAGATCAGGCGCGCATTCGGATCATTCGAAAGCGTCGAAACTACGCCGAAGCCATCCTTGTGGAACTGCTCCAGCCATCTCCCTATAGGATAACGCCGCCCTGTCCGTATAGCGGCACTTGTGGCGGATGTAAGTGGCAATTTCTCCGCTATGATAAACAACTCGAATACAAACAGCGGCAAGTGACCGAAACTTTGGCTCGAATCGGCCAACTCGAGAACGTCAGAGGTCCGGGAAACGATTGCTTCGGATAGTATCTTTCACTACCGCAACAAGATGGAGTTTACCTTTTCAGATCGTCGTTGGTTGATGCCCGAGGAATTGGGCCAGCCTGATGTCGATGTCGGAATGGCTCTCGGGCTGCATGTCCCTGGGACCTTTTTCAAGGTGCTCGACATCCGGGCCTGCCTTCTTCAACCGAATTTGGGTAATGCCATTATCGAGCAAGTCCGCGAATTTGTCAGAGTTTCCAGCGAACCGGTTTATGGGCTGAAAAGCCATCTCGGTTTCTGGCGATTCTTGATGTTGCGCCATTCGCTGGCCGCGGACCAATGGATGGTAAACTTTGTTACGGCCACCGATAAACGACGGATACTCGCCCCCCTTGCCACTCAACTGATGACGTCGCATCCGAACATCGTTTCTGTTGTCAACAACGTCACCGCCCGCAAGGCCGCCATAACTGTCGGTGAAAGTGAATTCTTGCTTGCCGGGGACGGTATTATAAGGGACCGTATCGGGACCTATGAATTCGACATTTCAGCCAACAGCTTTTTTCAAACCAATACCGCCGGTGCTGAACGACTGTACGCAACCGTACGATCTTTTGCCGGCCTGACGGGCGGTGAACGGGTAGTCGATCTTTACAGCGGAACCGGAACTATTGCCATTTGCCTTTCGCCTGAAGCCAGCGAAGTGATCGGTATCGAAATTGTTGAAAGCGCTGTCGCCGACGCTATTGAAAACTGCCGCCGGAATCGGATATCGAACTGCCGTTTCATTCAGGGCGACATTGCCGAGGAACTGCAACAGGTCGCAACGCCTGTGGACGTGATAATTATCGATCCGCCACGGGTGGGTATGCACAAGCATGTTTTGCGGCAGGTGCTCGATATGGCCCCGGTCAGGATTGTCTACGTGTCCTGCAATCCGGCGACCTTGGCCAGAGATCTCGGTCTGATGAAAGAAATTTATCGCGTTGAAGACGTTCAGCCGGTGGACATGTTTCCCCACACCTATCACATCGAAGTGGTGGTCAAACTGGCGAAAATATAACCCGGGTTGAGACCGTGCATGCCGCAGACGGGCCCCGTCAGATCAATTTGTAGGGCTGGAAGGGTTATATTTTGTATGGAGGTGCTGCTGGTCTCGTCTTCCGCTCCAGGCAGGGCATTGCGGCAAAACACGCCGACCACTCATATTAGTAAAGAATCTCTGCCCAAAGGACAGGACTTTCAGGAAGCACCCCGTAAGGGTTTTGGAGGGGGTTTCTGCCTTGAGTTCACAAATTCGAAGCACGAAATCCGAAACTCGAAACAATATCGAATGACCAAAATCCAAATGACCCAAACCGCTCATTTCAATCTTCCGGTCCATAAGCACCATGGAGGCAGGTTGTTTCTGTCATTGAGACATTCGGGCTTCGGATTTGTTTCGGATTTCGATATTCGAATTTCGGATTTATACCGCTTTTCAAAAATAAATTCCGAAATTCGGAAGGGTGGTATAAGTGGTTGTAGAAAAAAACGTTCGAATTGCGGAACGTTTTTTTGACAACCTCTATAATAGTGATAGCGCCCTATACGGCCTATCCGCTGAACCATGACTATGCCCATAGGACGTGGATTCCTACTTCTAACTGAAAGGTTAATAACATTCAGGCCTTTCGATGCTCTGGCTTATCCTTTCGCTCCTGACAGCTTTGACTGTCGCTACCCAGGATGTGTGGGTCAAAAAATATTTTGCCCACCTTAGTCCCTATGACATGATGGCCTATCCGGCATTATACAGTCTACCCATGTTCATCATCGGCCTCTATCTCGCACCCCGTCCGCTTCTCGATTCCGTCTACTGGTGGTGTCTTTTGATCAGCCTGCCTCTCAATGCCGTCAGTTTCTTACTTTACATGCAGGCAATAAAAATATCACCCTTATCACTGACCGTGCCATATCTGGCGTTTACGCCGGTGTTCATGATCATAACCGGGGCGGTGGTTCTGGGAGAGATGCCCAACCGGTGGGGTATTCTCGGTATTTTGACCACCTGCATCGGAGGATACGTTCTCAATCTGGACCCTGCACGACCAAGCTTCCGGGATCCATTAACGGCCGTTTTTAAGGAAAAAGGTTCTTGGCTGATGATGATCGTTGCATTTATATTCAGTTTTGCCGCTGTTGTTGGCAAGCAAGGCATATTGCACTCTTCACCACTATATTTTACAATTACCTTTTTTGTTGCATTTAATCTGACGATCGTGCTTGCTCTGTTGGCCATGCGCAGAATCCGCATCCAGACATACACAGTCCAACCGGGCAAAGGTCTGGTGGCGGGAACACTGCTCTTTTTACATGCGATTTGTCACGGGTATGCCATTTATTTGACCAAAGCCGCATACATGATATCCATAAAAAGGCTCAGCATCCTCTTTGGCGTCATTTTTGGTGCGGTGATCTTCAAGGAACGAAACATCCAGGTGCGTCTGGCGGGGGCGGTATTCATGCTCATTGGCGCTGTTCTAATCATTTTAAAGGGCTAATGTACTGGCGCTGGAATCTTTTCGGGATTGCCGGAACTTACTGTATCGGTCTAACAGGAACGCCCTCCGGTAAAATTGCGAATCATTTGACAAGGTGGTGACATGCTTTTGAGTGAAGTCAAAGAAGGGCAGTCGGCGACAATCAATCGCGTCGGTGGGAACAGTGCATTGAGACGCAGGCTGCATGAAATGGGATTTTTAAAGGGCACCGAGGTGATCGTCGAAAAATATGCGCCCTTAAAGGATCCGCTGGAACTTATCGTCAAGGGATACCACGTGTCTCTGCGGGTTGAAGAGGCCGGACAAATAACGGTTGAAAATGTCGGTTAGGACTTCTGCATGCATTCAAAGCGCCTGACGATCGCACTGGCTGGTAACCCGAATTCCGGCAAGACGACAATATTTAACAGCATGACCGGAACGCGGCAGAAAGTCGGCAACTGGCCCGGTGTTACCGTGGAAAAAAAAGAGGGGACAGTCCTCAAGTTCGGTTACCAACTAAAAATAATCGACTTGCCCGGCACCTACAGCCTGACGCCTTTTTCGATCGAAGAAATCGTCGCGCGCAACTACATTCTTGATGAAACACCCGATGTTGTCATTGATATCATCGATGCATCCAATCTCGAACGCAGCCTGTATCTCGCCACCCAGATCAGAGAACTCGATTGCAAAGTCATTTATGCACTCAATATGGCCGATCTGGCCCGCGCCAGGGGAACAAAATCGATGCCGTCAAGTTGTCCGAGCTGCTCGATGTCCCTGTGACCTTTACCATCGGCAACAAAAACGAAGGCATTGACAAGCTGCTCAAAATGGCGATCGAATTGGCGGAAGCGGATGTTCCAAAGGCCCGAAACGACGGGTCAAATACAGCAAGGATATCGAAGAAGCGATCGTCGAACTTCAGAATTTCATCGACGATAAGGTCGGCCACGGATTTCCTTATAATTCCCGATGGACCGCCATCAAGCTCCTCGAAGATGACAAGATCGTTAAAGAGAGGACTGATGAAAAAGCCGGCCACAACAAGGCGGATATTTTCAAGCATACCCAGACGCTGAGAGAGCATCTGCGGGACCGTTTCGATGATGAGCCGGAAATTGTCATGACCGATGAACGCTACGGGTTCATTGCCGGTATCGTCAAGGAGGTCCTTGTCAGTACAACCCGTCAGCGTGTCGACATGTCGCGTAACATCGATCTGGTGTTGACCAACCGGTTTATCGGGTTCCCGATATTTGTTTTTTTTATCTGGGCCATGTTCCAACTCACGTTTACACTGGGCGATTTCCCAATGACATGGATCGATCACGCCATCAGTGGAACATCGGCCGTTCTCAGGGATCATCTGCCCGATGGCCTTTTAAAGGATCTTCTGTTGGACGGTATCGTGGCGGGGGTTGGTAGTGTCATCGTCTTTCTGCCCAATATCCTTATTCTTTTCTTTTGTATCGCACTGTTCGAAGATACCGGCTACATGGCCCGCTCAGCCTTTCTGATGGATAAAATCATGCATCTCATCGGATTGCACGGGAAATCCTTCATACCGATGTTGATGGGTTTCGGCTGCAATGTACCGGCCATAATGGCCACCCGTACTCTTGAAAGTGAAAAAGATCGCATCCTGACAATTTTAATTACACCTTTCATGTCCTGTTCGGCAAAGCTTCCGGTTTACATCGCTCTGGCCGGCACTTTTTTTGGCGCGCGGGCCGGTAACGTTATTTTTGCTGTCTACTTACTCGGCATCGGCCTTTCGATGATTACCGGTCGTTTATTCAGGTCAACCCTCTTGAAGGGGGCCGATGCCCCCTTCGTCATGGAACTTCCGCCTTATAGAGCACCGATGTTAAAAAGCCTGTTGATTCACATGTGGGATCGTTCCAAGATATTTCTGAAAAAAATGGGTGGCATCATTCTGGTCGGTTCGTTGGTTATCTGGTGCCTGTCGGCATTCCCTCGCAACGTCACCTATTCGGTGGATTACGCAGGGGAAATGGCACAGGTCGGCGCTGACTTTGATGACAAGATTCAACGTGCTGAGGAGATCGACCGGCTTTTGCTGACAGGACGCAAAAATTCAGCGCTTGCGGAACTAAGACGGGCCCGCCAGTCCGAAAAGATGGAACACTCTTATATGGGGCGGATCGGTAAAGCCATAGCGCCACTGTTCGCCCCTATTGGGATCGACTGGCGTGGCGGTGTGTCTCTGGTGGCCGGTTTTGTGGCCAAGGAAATAGTCGTCAGTACCCTGGGCGTGCTCTACGCCGCTGATGAGGATCAACAGGCGAATGGGTTGCAAAAAGCACTCAAAGCATCCGGAATGACACCGCTTTCTGCTCTTGCGATGATGATCTTCGTGCTTCTGTATCTGCCGTGCCTTGCCACGGTAACCGCTATCCGGCGCGAAACCGGATCCGTTAAGTGGATGCTCTTCAGTATCTGTTACAGCACATCACTGGCATGGCTGGCATCCTTTAGCGTATATCAGGTCGGACGCTTGATCGGTTTCAGCTAATCGGTGGTCAATGTGGATTGGTCGCGGTATAACAACGGTTAGGTAGGTGCTGTCGGCAGTAATGGTGTGGAAATGGCGGAAGTGCATGGGAATCGAACCCACCCGGGACGGTTTTAGCGCCCCACACCGGGTTTGAAGCCCGGGAGCCCCACCAGTGAGCTGCGCACTTCCGTGGAGGCCTAATAATATAGAGGCCGTGTGTTTTGTCAACCACTTTGTAGGGATTCCGTTATGGGAGAAATTATTGTTGGGAGGGGGCTGTGATCGATCACAACCGTCTGGCGAAAACATTTCAACATTTGACAACTATCGACAGCGTGTCAAAAGAAGAAGGCCGACTAGCACGCACACTCTTTGAGATGCTTGAATCCATGGGTGCCGACACCAGAATTGATGATGCCAATAAAATAATCGGTGGGGATACGGGAAATCTTCTTGCCAGGTTGCCAGGAAATACCTCGGCGGCACCGCTGCTGTTGAGCGCGCATCTTGATACGGTGCAACCGGGAAAAGGGGTGACGGCCATATTGAAGGACGGCGTATTCACCAGCGACGGCACCACGATCCTCGGGGCTGACGACAAGAGTGCGATTGCCGTTCTGTTGGAGGTTTTGCAGGTTCTTCAAGAAAATAATCTCCCGCACGGTCCCCTTGAACTTGCCCTGACAGTATGTGAAGAAATCGGCCTGTTGGGTGCCAAACACCTCGAAAGCGGATTCCTGAGTGCCGTTTATGGCTATGTATTGGATGCCACGGACACCGATGGTATCGTGGTTCGTGCACCGGCTGCCAATCGTTTAAAACTGGTTGTTCACGGCAAATCGGCCCATGCGGGTTCCGCCCCGGAAAGAGGGGTCAATGCCATAGAGCTGGCTGCCCGGGCCATTTCAGATTTGTCTTTGGGGCGTATTGATCGGGAAACCACATGCAATATCGGGCGCATCACCGGCGGCACGGCGGTAAATATTGTGCCCGACACGGTTGAGGTAAATGGAGAGGTCCGAAGCCACGACCTGGAAAAGTTACAGTTGGTTACAGACGACATCGTTGCGTCATTCGAAAATGTTGTGGCCATCGAGCGTTCCCTTGGTAGAGATGATGGATTGCCATGGTTAGAGGCAACCGTTGAAAGAGATTATTCGGGCACCCGAATTCCCGAGGACCATCGCATCGTGACACTTGCCTGCCAGGCGGCTGCCAACCTGGATCGAAATATGAAAAGTAAATCCACCGGCGGGGGATCTGATGCCAACATATTCTTCGAGAAGGGGATCATAACCGGTGTCCTGGGGACCGGGATGAAAAATGTCCACACTGTAGATGAGTCAGTGCGGCTCGAAGACATGGTAAAAGCTGTCGCGCTGCTGATAGAGATCATCCGCCTTCAAGCATCGGTTTAAAGGGTAAATAGTGCTACTGCACATAAAATGGAACAAAATAAAATGCGACAGGGATGGTCATTGTGTAATTTATTGGGTGGACGTGCCGGCTTTCCGGGACGAATGATACATAGATAAGTGCATTGAATGAAACTATCGAAAGAATTGGCCCATGTTGGCGTATCTTGATTGTTTTTCCGGTATCAGCGGGGACATGACCCTCGGTGCACTGATCGATCTTGGCCTGCCTCCCCAATGGCTGAAAGAAAACCTGGTTCGAAACGTGCCGCTGGAAGGGTTTGACATAGAAGTGAATAACGTCATTCGGCATGGTATTGCGGCTTGCGGCATTCGGGTGGTTGTCAAGGAAGACCGATCTTCGCGAAACTTCGCTGATATCCGGAAAATGATCGAAACCAGTCGGCTGACCCCTACGGTTAAAGAAAAAAGCCTGGCGATTTTCAACCGATTGGCTACTGCAGAGGCGGAGATTCACAGACAACCGGTGGACGAGGTTCATTTCCATGAGGTGGGTGGTTTGGATGCTCTGGTCGATATTATCGGGGCAGTTTTAGGTTTCGAATACCTTGGCATACGACACGTTATTGCCTCAAGAGTTCCAACCGG
>CAVRBA010000016.1:0-77218 GCA_963719015.1 uncultured delta proteobacterium
AATGTATCGCTGCCCACGGGCATGCCGTGGGCGTGATGTCCGTCCAGGTCCCGCCGCCGTCCCGGGTGATGTGGACCCGGCCATCGTCGGTCCCGGCCCAGAGCTCACCGCGGCGTTTGCGGAGACTCGGTGAGCACGAAGACGGTGTTGTAGACCTCCACCCCGGTGTGGTCGTGCTGGAGCGGCCCGCCGGGAACGCCCTGCTGCTCCGGGTTGTTGGTGGTGAGGTCCGGAGAGATGGTCTCCCAGGTCATGCCGCCGTCGGTGGTCCGGTGCACGTACTGGGACGCGTGGTAGACCACCCCGGGATCGTGCCGGGAGATGAGGATGGGCGCGTTCCACTGGAAGCGGTAGCGGGCGTCCCGGGGGGCCACGCCGTCTCCCATCTGGGGATAGAGGATCATGTTCCGGCTTTCGCCGGTCTTCAGGTTGGTGCGGTCCATCTGTCCGATGTAGTTGCCGGCCCAGACGATGTGGGTCGAATCCGGATGGGGGTGGACGGAGATGTGGCCGCTCTCGGCGCCGCCCACGCTGAACCAGTCCTGCTCCGGTGAAGGTCCCCACTCACCCGGGACGAGACGGAGATGGTGCTGTTGTCCTGCTGGGCGCCGTAGAGGCGATAGGGGAACTGGTTGTCCACCTCCAGTCGGTAGAACTCGGCGGTGGGCTGGTTGTGCATGGTGGACCAGCTCCCGCCCGTTCAGGCTCACCTGGGCGCCGCCGTCGTTCCGCCACGATCATGACCTCGGGGTTGTCGGGGTGGATCCAGAGGTCGTGGACGTCGCCGTGGGGCACCCGAATGGAGGTCCAGCTCTCGCCGCCGTCCACGGACCGGTAGGTACCGCGTGTTCATGACGTAGAGGGTGTTGGCGTCCTGGGGGTCGGCCTCCAGGTGGGAGTAGTACCAGTGCCGCTGCCGGAATCGCCGGTCCCGGTTCACCTGCTCCCAGTTCTCTCCCCCGTCGTCGGAGCGCCAGATGCCGCCGTGGGGATCCGGCGCGCTGATGAGGGCCCACACCCGCGCCGGATTCGCCGGGGAGATGGCCAGGCCGATTCGTCCGAAGAGGTTCGGAGGGCAGCCCGTTGTCCAGGTCGGGATCCGTGAGGCGCGTCCACGTGTCGCCACCGTCCACGGTCTTCCACACGCCCCCGTCCCGGGAGGCGTCGATGAGCGTCCAGGGCTTCCGCTCGGCCCGCCACATGCCGGCGTAGAGCTCCCGGGGGTTCTTCGGGTTCATGACCAGGTCCACCGCCCCCACCGAGTCCGCCACGAAGAGGACCTGCTCCCAGGTGTCGCCGCCGTCCCTGGTGCGGTAGACGCCCCGCTCCTCGTTCTTGCCGAAGGCGTTGCCCAGGGCCGCGACGAAGGCCACGTCGGCATCCCGGGGATCCACCTGGATCCGCGCCGATGAGGCCGGCCTTCTCCAGGCCGGGGAAGGTCCACGACTCGTCCCCGGTCCGTGGAGCGCCACACGCCCCTCCCGGTGGACACGTTGCCCCGGATACCCGCCGAGCCCGTGCCCACGTAGATGACGTTGGGGTCCGAGCCGGCCACCTCCACCGCACCGATGGAGCCCACCATGCCCGAGCCGTCGGAGAGGTTGACTATGCTAGGTTTTGGTCGTGGGGGTTCATATCTCTTTTTCTTGCTTACTACCGGATCGACTTCTCTTTCAGGTTTAATTTTGTCGATTACCTCAGGTATTTGATCTCGATTATCTGACCTTATGTCGTCATGGGCTTGAACCGGTTCTCTCAAGGAGCGCGCGTCTGGCGTGGTAGTCTTCGTTTTGGCCGTATCATCAAGCAATGCGTGTATGGCAGCCAATTTTGAATCCGCTGTCGTCTTAAGGTTTCTTTTTTCTCGATCTTTACCTACGATAACTTTTGATCGGCGTCTGTCTTTGAGTTGGGTCTTTAACGATCCAAACGGATTTTTTTGAGACTGTTGTTGTTCTTTTTTCGATTTTTCGAGCGCTTTGTGAATTTTACCCATTGTGTGTAACTTTCTTTTTATATCAGCGATATCATGAATTAAAAAAACGCATCATGCGGTCAAGTATTGCCTCACAGTCTCGATTGCCAGGTCCGTTCCAGTGAGTGAAATAAAGGCGAACGCACCAATAGCAACAACAGTGATGATTATGACCAAACTGCAAAGTGTCACCTCAGCCCGTTTCATGAAGATATCCCTTTTTGTCAGAACCCGCGGGATCGTGGCAATGACCGGAAGTTCGAGTTCTGTTTCGATTTCATCCGGACTGTTGTATGTGTTGCGCATGTACTCCAATAACAAACACCAGACCGGATCCCAATCCCAAACCGAAAGCAATACTCAGGATGATCATAATCTTCAAATTGGGTTAACGGGTATAGACGGCAAGCGCGCACTTTCCATTATTTTAAACTGTTCACCCTTCTGTTTTCTTTCCATACTGACGGACATTTCCGCCTCGAGTTTACGATTCAACAGCCCTTTGTACATTCCGCTGAGATTTTCATAATCACGTTGCAAGGTCGTAAATTCTTGTTCGCGTTTGGGCGTGTTTTCAACCCGGTCCTGATAATTGGCGATCTCACGATTAAGGGCAACTATTTCAACTTCGACTGACGCTTTCTCACTTAACAATCCTGCACGCTGACGCTCGATTCTCTGGATGTACCGCGAATTCGCGGTCGTTAAAGCACTCCGATCTACAGTTGATGCCCCACCTCTGGCAGCGGCGATTTCAGCCTCCAGTTGCGCAATTTTACTTTTCAGGTTCCTGACGTCGGGATGCTGGTCTGTGTATCGTGTCAGAAGGTTTGCCAACTGCTCTTTGAGGAGTCCCACGTCGGTTGTTTCCACCTCCAGGATGGTCGATCCATCCCTACCGCCTAAACTGCCGACGGTCGAAAGGTACCGTTCCTCTTCAATTTGCTTGTCGAGACCTGAGAGGCTCAGGCGTATCTGCCTCAAGGCATCTTCTTTTTTATTCAACTGGTCCTGCAACCGATCCAAGGTCGCCAAATTGCTGTTGAGCTGTTCCGGCAATTCTCCCATGTACCGCTGCCGGTAATCCTTTAAGGTGGCCTCCATCTCGCCCAACCGCTGACGCGTGCCTTCCAGTTCATCGTCCAGAAAAGCACTGGTGCCGATCGCACTCGTTTCGCGCTCCTTCAGGTTGGCCTCTATAAAATAGGTGGTCAAAGCATTGGTCACGTCCATCACGGTTTGCGGTATATCTCCGATGAAGGATACCGTATACGCATTGGTGTATAATCCCTCCTCTACTAATTCGATGGTGACGTTTTGGCGGAGTTTGTTAACCTTGGCTTCGATCGGGAAGTCAGGATTCTCGGGGTCTGAATACAGATTGAAATCATTGACGATCCGCTCGAGGTTGGGCCGGTACAGAATCAGTTGGGCAATATTACTCAACCGCGAATCTTCCTCAGGAGCAGCCGAACGGACAATGTCCGACGGCAGTTGTTGCGGCTGGACGAGAATCATCGTGGAGGCTTCATAGGCTTTTGGGAGGACAAATGACAAGACGAGTCCGGCGATCACCGAAACAAAGAGCGGCAAGATAATTGCCCACCGGCGTCTGAATGCTATCTCGAGAAGATCCCAGGGTTTGATTTCGTTTTTTGGTGCTTGCATAATACGTATCCTAAATTTAATATATTATTGAAATTATATGTTATACAATTTTAATTTGTTGAGCAAGGATTTATAGCTGATCCCTAAAAGCTCTGCAGCCTTTTTCCGATTCCAGTTGGTGATTTCCAATACTTTTCTGATCAAATTCGTTTCAGCCGTGCCTACAAATTGCCTCTGAATCGATCTCAGGGAAAAATTGTTCGTTCTTTTTAGGAACAGACCGATATCAGGGAAACTGTTAACGGAATCAATGATTTTTTCATGCCAAACGTTTCTCTGCATTTTATGATGGACAGCTTCAGACGAAAATAAACGTTTCAAAAGATGCTCTTCGTCACCGACAAGGACAATATTCTTGACCGCATTTTCCAGTTCTCTTACATTCCCGGGCCAATGGTATTCACAAAACCTTTCTTTTGTTCGGGAGGAAATCTGAAAAAAGCTCCGGCCGAATTCGAAACAGTGTTTGTAGCAAAAAAAATCAGTTAATGCCGGAATGTCCGCAACACGAGTGCGCAAAGGCGGAATCGTTAGCGTCAGAACGTTTAAACGATAGAACAGATCTTTACGGAATAGATTTTTTTCAGCTAAATTCGCGAGATCTTTGGTCGTCGAGGCAATGATACGAACATCCACCGGCTTCTTTTTTGAATCCGTAAATGCGGAGTGGATTCCGTTTCCAATTAATTGTAACAGCTTAACCTGAAGAGATTCCGGGATGGCGCCGATCTCTTTTAGGAATAACGTGCATGTTTGCGCTGCGGCCAGCGCGCCGTTTTTGTGTCGGGGAAAATCTGATAATACCGGATTATTATTACCGAACAGTTCATCTTCTAAAAGTCGATAGGGCAGACTGACAGCATTCACCTTGATATATGGTTGGTTCTTTCGATCGGAATGTTTGTGAATGGCCTTGGCTAAAAGCTCTTTTCCGGTTCCGGGTTCACCATTGATCAGAACGGCCTCTTTGGCCTGATTGATCTTTGGAATCAGTTTCTTGAGCTTGATAATTTCGGGGCTGTTGCCAACGATCAACGGTATGGTAGCGTCGCCCACCCCACTATTTGAATCAGCCAAAGCTTGCATTATCAGAGCTTTGATTTCATTCGGCGCCATATTTTTCCTGGCCACTTTGATATCCGAAAGACCATTAATGCTGATGTACTCTTGTATGTGTCTATCTCCGGACATGAGCAAAACAGGAAGGCTGTAGTTAATCATTTTCAGTGAGTTGATGAAGTTGACGGTGTTTTCTGTGGACAGATTGCCCGAAATAACCAAATCCGGATCGAGCGGCAGTAGATTGTCCAGGCATATTAATTCGTTATCAAAGCTAAATGGTCTGAAGCCCCATCTCAGGACTGCTGACTTCAGATGGTCGCGACGAGTTTGGTCGGTTTCGAGAAGGATTATTTTATGCGGTTCGTTGTTAGGCATTCGAAATCGAAAAAAACTAACCTAAAATTTTCAACTTTCTGGATTCATGCCAGAAAGAAATGAATCATCCTCCGGCATTGGTGAACGTCACCTTAAGGCCCACTAAAAGCAGCACCACCTGGGGAATTCTATCGTCATCGCCAGTACCAGAAGGCCTGTCGTAATTTTGACGATTGGGCGTCAAGCATCGCGGCAAGGGAGTATAAGCGTCTCAAACAATATCCATCGCCAACGGAAAACCCATCTCGCCAAAACATGAATGAAATAAGAAAGTTAAGTTATATTAGAATGTCAGGTTTACTTTAGGAGGGCTTGCAAGATGAAAATCGTGAATTTTCAAATTTAGCGTTTTGAATTGACGGGCACTTGATGCAGCTCCGCTCTGTCACTTACAGACTACAATGACATATAAGTTATTATCTTTATTTATTTTTTTAGAATTTATCGGCAAAAAAACCAACAGCTAAATGCTGGTTGAGTCATTCGACCATTGCAATTTTTAAGCAAAAAATGTGCCACTGGAAACTATTAATGGAATTAATTGACGAAAAGTGGATCGCGATAAAGCGACAGATAAATTTTAGACATTATTCTACCACTTTATCGTAAAGAATTAAACAGTATATTCCCTCTATGAATGTTATCGATTAAATTTCGACATATTGAAGCAGCAAACAATGACTGATTTGGCGTAGTCTTATTATTAATAAAGAAATTAATTGCCTAAAATGAGCACTTTTTTTCACACACAGAAGTGTCGTAATCAGGTGATCATGAAAACCGTCAGCAGTTTGATCCCTGCGCGAGTGATTGTTACCATGAGGGATGATTGCGGAAGGGGTACGAAACAATCACAATACGAAAAACTTTCGGTAAAATATACCCTTATAAAGTGACGAAGCCTGAGGAAAAAAATTCTCAAGTAGCTGGATATTCAAAAACTTTCCAGATTTGGTATGATATTGTAACATAATGTAATATAAATTTCTAACCCAACTTTCGCTTTTAATCCATTTAGTGCGAAATACATTATCCGTTGGCGATGGGTACTTTTTGACCTCCCGTTGCAACTGCGCTTATAGCTCACTATCGACAATGATCACAGGCCTTCTTATACCGGGGCGAAGACTCTTGAATTCCCAAATCGGCGCTGTTCTTAGGGGGCCTTACGGCAAGTTTGACTATCGCCTCAGGGAGCCATTTCGCCACTTCATGATTCCAGAAAGTTGAATTTCTATGTTTTTTACACCGAAGTTATCATTGAAAAGGAGTGATAAAGGGGAAATGGACTATCTGGAAAGGATATCGCATGAAATGGTTACAGGCACCGATAGGTGCGGAAGGGCAAGAAGGTCTTACCACTATATCAACCGGTTTCATTCTTCATCGTTATAGATGACGTGACTCCTATCGTAAACGGGTCGGGATCCCATCTAACAATTAACAGGCCAACACTTCAGATATAAGCAGGCTTGCTTCCGATAAATCAATGGGTTTTTGGAGGTACCCTTTGACAATACCATTGAGACCATTATCTGAATGCTCAGGTGTCATAGCGCTACTATCTGTCAGGGCCACGATCTTTGCGTTCGGGTTATTGTCCGTTATGGAACGTAATTGAATAATACTATCTTCGCTGAGTTCAGACGCATCGATCAAAACCACATCAGGCCTTAAATTTTCATATTTGTTCATCGCTTCAATGACAGACATGACCCGGGCCGATCGGTACCCCAGGCACTCAAGCAAATCACTCGTTGTCGTGTTGGGATCGGAAGCATTCTCGATGACCAGTATGGCTTGTCCGGCGCCCATGATGATGGCCTTCTTCCTGGCATCACTGTCGCTGTCTGCCAAGGGCAGGCTTATTTCGAATGTCGATCCCCTTGGGGATGAAGAAACGACGGCAACGTCACCGTTATGACTCTTAATAATGCCGTATGTCGTGGAAAGCCCCAAACCGGTGCCTTTTCCGACTTCCTTGGTCGTGAAAAACGGATCGAAGCAGCGTTTACGAGTTTCCGGATCCATCCCTTCGCCGGAATCCGATACTCGCACAATAGCCGCCTGACCGTTACGCAGGGCATCAATTTTCAAGACACCACCGGTCGGCATCGCATCACCGGCGTTGGTGAACAGGTTCATCAGCGCCTGGACTCAAGCCCAGGTAATCTCCGACCACCGGCAGAGAATGACGGATGTCGAGCTGTATATCGATTTTCCGATCAAATGATTTCCTGATAATTTGATAGGTTTCCGCAATGACGGCGACCAGATCGATCTCTGATGCGCTCTTTCTTGGTTTCCTTGCGGGCAAACTGCATCAAGCGCTCCACCAGTTCCGCCCCTCTTTTGACGGACGTGTCTATCCGGCCGGCAATTTCCTGCAGATCCGTATCGTCTTGATAATTCTCCTGAATGACCTGACTGTTCACCAGGATTCCGGTCAACGTGTTGCGAAAATTATGGGCCACCCCACTGGCAATGGTTCCGATGGCCTCCATTTTTTGTGAATGTTGGAGTTGCAGTTCCAACCGTTTGCGCTCGGTGATATCGGTAATCAGTATGATGCTGCGTGCCTTTCGAGCCTCTACAGGCATATATTTGACCGTGACTTGGCGATTGTTGAGTTCTATCGGTCGCGCTTCACCGATCTCTACCATCTGGGAATCTGCCGAATCGATGAGATCGATGACCCGCTGGCGCTCGTCGACATCGAACAGTTCTTCCGGGCTTACGGCCAGTATTTTTTCAAGAGGCTTGCCGATAAGTCCCACAGCGGCTGAGTTCGCGTAAACGACCATGTTCTCGATAACCTCGAGGATGCCTTCCTCCATACTCTCCAATATGGTCTTCAGGTGACGGTTGCGAGAAAGCAGTTCCCGAGTCAGCTGCCGGGGCGACACATGCTCAAGACCCAGAACTTGTTTGGGTTTATTATCAGCCGGTGAGGCCGCCAGCCGGCCCGATTCCTCAACAGCGGCCATGACATGCTGCATCACGGAGGCAAATGGACCTTTTGCAATGAAAGAATCGGCACCGATTTCACTGACATCGGATGACATTTCCGCCACCACAGCCGAAATGACCACCAAATAGCAGTTTCTGAGGTGTTCCATCTTGCGGATAATACGACAAAGTTTGTCTCCGTCGATTTTGGGAAGAATCAGATCGAGGAATATGATGTCCGGAGTAAAGCCGGTCAACACATTCAGGGCCGAGACACCGTCTTCGACAGTGGTTACCGCGTGCCCGGCTGTTTCCAAGTGTTTGGTGAGGTATTTGAGGAAAACCCGGTCATCGTCTATTAGCAGGATTTGTTCTTCATTCTGATCCTCGCAATAGAGCCGATCTCAAGAAATAGAGTGCCGATCAACGGTAATGGGAGATCGATGTAATCCAGAGTGCTTTCTGACAAGGCTTGAAATTGGCGTTTACGCGTGAAGCCGTATACGATTTCGGATTGAGACGAAATTGCAACCATTTATGATGATGTTAACTAAGCATGGTGCGCACCGTATCCTATCCGATTATAATAGGTATTAAATTAAAATATCAAAAAAATATCATTCCCCGACGTTGGTTTCCTGGTCTTCCGGCGATTTTAAGCAAGGTGTCTTTCAGTCGATCGAGAGAATCGGACAGATCTTCGACAATTTCGGAAAGCCCATTTAGATTACCGGTTTTTCCCTTGATTTCAAGTGTCTGAGCGAGATGGGACGTTTCCTCGGCCTTGAACAGTCCGACCATGCCCTTGATGGAATGCGCATAGCGGCTGAAGGCGACGGCATCTCCGGATGCCAGCATGGCTTTCAGTCCCTCGATCATCTGTGGGTAATCGGTTACGAACAGATCGACGACTTCCCTGAAAAAATCCCAGTCCTGATCGAAGGCTTCTTTAATTACATTTTTGTCAATCCCGGGGGATGAAAAAGATCTTGAGCAGCGTTCTGCCTGCTGGCCGCCGGCTCGCGTCGGACGGATACTTCGGCTCCGATCTTTTTGATCATATCGTACAGTTTGCCCGAAGAAATGGGTTTAGACAGATACTCGTCCATACCGGCTTCCAGGCAGCGCTCCCGATCACCCTTGATGGCATGGGCGGTCATGGCAACGATGGGAATATGAATCTTCTTCTCATTGGCGGCCTCAGCTTTGCGAATGGCCCGCGTCGCTTCATAGCCATCCATCTCCGGCATCTGGACATCCATTAGTATCAGGTCAAAGTCGTCTTGCGGTAGCATCTCGAGCACCTGGCGGCCGTTTTCCACAATAACCGTATGGTGGCCCCAGCGCTCCAGCAACCGATTGATAAATTTCTGATTGAAGGGGGTGTCTTCGGCCACGAGGATATGCAGAGGGTGCAGATGGCGGGTGATTTTTTCATTCGGGGATGATACGCGATTGCCTGTCCGAACAGGTTCCGGATTGAGAATTGCGGAGAGCATTTTCAAGAGCTCCGATGGCCTCACCGGTTTCATCAGAACGCCGGTGATACCGAGTGCCGTGTAATCGGTTTTGAGCTGTAGATCCGGATAGGTCATCATGGCAATAATCGGTAAATCGACGCCCTTCTGCCGATTGATCCAGTGCGCCAGATCTATCCCGCTTTGACCAGGAAGAGACACGTCCATCAAAACCAAACCGTACGACGGTGAGGGTGTGGCGTTGCGCAGGATTGCCTGCTTGGCTTCTTCGGCACCCAATGCCGCATCCGGCTTCATACCCCAGGATTCAAGGAGTTCCATAAGCGTCCTGCAATTAACGCTATTGTCGTCCACAACAAGCAGTTTTTCCCCTCGAGTGTCGGATCGAGACAACCGGTCAACCCCGATCCAGTCATGCCGTTATTCCTCTGAAGCGACATGTAAAATGAAAGCTGCAACCTTTACCGGTGTCACTTTGCACCCATATGTCGCCGCCCATCAGGCGCACAAGCTGATCGGAAACAGCCAGACCCAGACCGGCGCCTCCGTATCGGCGGGACGTAACGGCATCGGCCTGAGCAAAGGCATTGAAAATATCGGGCTGCTTGTATCTTTGGAATGCCGGGCCCGGTATCCATCACCGAAACATGCAAAATGCAGTCGGGATCGCAATCCGTTTCGCATTCCATACTGACCACCACTTCACCCTTATCCGTAAACTTGTAAGCATTGTCTACCAAGTTGAGCAGAACCTGCCGAAACCTCGCTGGATCTCCGTGGAGAGATACTCGGAACATTCTGAGCAACACGGCATATCAGTTCCAAGCCTTTCATCATGGCATCTCATGGCCATAATCCGTAGGGATTCTTCAAGGATTTCCCGCGGGTCGAAAGCGGTTTCTTCCAGATCCAGTTTACCGGCTTCAATTTTGGAAAAATCAAGGACATTGTTTATGATGGCCAACAGTGCATAGGCGGCCGAAATGACAACATCCAGATCCTGGCGCTGTTGGGGTTTCAAGATCCGTGTCGAGCAGTCAACTCCACCATGCCAATGATGGAATTGAGCGGCGTGCGGATTTCGTGGCTCATTTTGGCGATGAATTCGCTTTTGGCCCGGTTAGCGGCTTCAGCGGAAAGTTTGGCCTGCTGAAGCACTTCGGCCTTTTTGCGCTCGGTGACATCTCTCATAAAACCGCTGAATCCTGTCGTCTTTCCCTTGATGTCCTTTGAGCAGGGATACGGAAGACTCGACATAACGACGGCTGCCGTCTTTGCGAATGAGTTCCCATCCCAATGACTTCACCGGCTTACCGGTTTTAAACACGGTTTTAAACGCACGCACAACTCTGCGGTTGCTTATCGGGGTCCAATGGAATCCGGCTGTCCATTCCCGACAACTCCTGTCCGCTGTAACCTAAAATGTTGCATATGGCATCGTTGAAAAAGACCAGCTTTCCCGGATGTGTCCACTTCGAAGTAGCCGTCTTCCGTGGTTTCGATTATTGATCGGTATTTTTCTTCACTTTCCCTCAGTGCTTCTTCGGCAGCCTTGCGCTGGTTAATGGTAAACTGCGCATGGGATCCGAGGAGAAGTAGCAGAGCCAGAATCGTCAGACGCGTCCAGATGACACTAATATCCGGACCAAACAGCCGTCCAAAAAAATCGACATCATAGGAAAGAAATATATAAAGCACCGAATCAAAAATCGTGTAAAAGGCCGCCAGGGCAATGCCAATCAAGACCATCTGATCCCAAAGGTGGACCCTGACTTTGGGTTTATCTACCGCCTGGGACCCATACTTTGCTGCTCTCAGGGTATTCATTAGGTGCCTCCCTGATGTGGTGTTACGACGTGTCGATATTTATTTACGGAACTGAAATACCATCACCGGTCTTTGGACCATCATACCGAGAATTCATGTGATTGGGACATCATGCCGGCATGTAAAAGTAACGTTATCACTGTCAGTAACAGAGGCATAGTTAGTTATCAAGAGATTCTCAGACCCGTGAAGGCAGGCACTGTCGATTATTCCCAAGCGCGAGCATACAAACATTGAATGAGGATTAAGACAATCGGCAGTTGCGTTCCGAGGAATTCCAAGATTCATTCAACCGAGAATTGAAATAATGTGGAATCTGACCCGGTAGCATTGCAGAATTGTTTGAGCGCATGGGGGGCTATATTCTGGATGACGTAAAGAGGAATCGGCACATCTCAGCACGCAAACTCATGCATGAGGACTCACAAAAAAAAGACAGAAATCCACTTAAATGCTAAGCGTGTATAATGGAGGAAACATGGCAGACCCGTCGTTGCCGTTCATCCGCATTTGTAACGGGGAAATCGTCGGCGGTCTTTAGCGGCACGCCGGTCACTTTTCGCTCTTCTTTCCGGGAGATGAATGGAATATGAATAATTTCTGCGGTCGCCGCCGGACCGTCTGCCGCCGTTGTCCACCATCTTGAATTTCTCATATGGATTGGTGGCAACCATTGAATCGTTGGCTACAGTTGACATTCGATGATCCTTTTTAAAACCGGTCATGTCATGGTCATCCTAATTAGTTCAAAACCAATGCAATTTGCCAATCATTGGCGCCGGCGATTGAATCTGTTGCCATATACTCGGTCAGTAGATACACCTCGCAGCCGCCACTTAAGATTTAAAGGATTTGCACATAATATGCCAGCAGTGCCCCCTTTTGGCGCCCGGCAGACCGGTTGCGGGTCAAGTTATAAAACACTCATGATTTCAGTTGGTTGAACGAACGACCGCATGTGGTCAACACGGGCTGATCGCGTTTGTAACTCGGAAAAATGTGGAAATCAGGTTCGAAGAAAAAGAAGTGTATTACATATTACGAGGTTTACCCAATATCCGCCCCTGTGGATTCGCCCGGATGTTTCATCCGGTGGCGGCGTCAGATGGTCAATTCTGAAATAGCCTTTTATGGAGGGACACGACTTATAATTCTTGATCGAGTTTGGCACCATTCGGTGGTTCGATCTCTAAATCCTTAATTTTGTATAGTAAAGTTTTATAACTGATTTTTAAAATTTTGGTCGCTTTGCTGCGGTTCCACCCCGTCTTATTCAAAACAAACGCTATGACCTCTTTTTCAACCCGGTCAAGAACTTTTTTCCTAACCTTTTTGAGTGACAAGGAATTTAAACCGGCATCGTTTTCACTATCGAGGTTCAATAATTCGCTATGAACAAGAGGTTCTAAATTTCCTGGATTGCCGTTGCCCGGAAATCCATGCCCATCCGGAGTCTGCAGCAAATCAGAGAGGCTCTCTTCCGAGTCCCCCAATATCATAATCCTTTTTAGAACGTTTTGCAGTTCTCGAACGTTTCCGGGCCATGAATAGGCGAGCAACTTTTTCATCACGCCACTGCCTGGTTTTTGAATTTTCTTATCTTTGAACTGTACACCGTATTCCTTGAGATAATGGTCGATAAGAAGCGGAAGATCTTCAGACCTTTCCCGCAGTGGGTTTATCGATATCTTAATTGTGCTGAGTCGGTAAAAAAGATCACCGCGGAACTTGCCCGTTTTTCATGTCGCTTTCAAGTTCGTGATTGGTAGCGGCGATAACCCATGTATCACTTCTGACATCTTTCTCCGAACCCAGGGGTGAAAAGTGGCCTCCCTGAAGAACATGAAGCACCTTGGACTGCAAAGGCAGCGACATGTCACCGATTTCATCCAGAAAAAGCACGCCGCCATGAGCCAATTCGAACTTACCTCGCCTACGGCGTTGGGCGCCAGTAAAAGCACCCTGTTCGTAACCGAAAAGTTCGCTCTCTAAAAGTCCGTCCGGCAAAGCCGCACAATTGACCTTTATAAACGGCTTACCCATCCTGTTCGACTGTTCGTAAAGTTTTTGTACAACCAATTCCTTGCCGACACCCGTTTCACCGCAAACGAGGGTATTCAACCCGGTATCGGCCACTTGGTTTATCAGTTCTTTAATCCGTTCGATATTTGGACTGACTCCGATTATTTCAGTACCCATGCTCTCCCTACTAACTAATGTTATGGGCGTGTTGCCGCCCGAAGATAACACCACTTGGCGGTTTTCAACTTTTGCTTGTTTTACGTTTCACCAGCAGCGTTGTAATTGACTGTTCAAGTTCTTCCAGGTCAAAGGGTTTCTCAAGCACCAGGTCCGCATTAGCTTCTATCGCCAATGCTTCCGGATGTTCACCCCAGCCGGTTATCGCAACAACCGGCGTTCCGGGGAACTCTTTTTTCAGTATGGATATGACGCCAACCCCACTGACATACGGCATGACAAGGTCCGTGATGACGAGGTCAAATCCGCCTTGCTCGGCCTTGAGTAACTTGATGCCTTCCAGACCGTCTGTCGCTGTAACGACGTCAAATTTTTTCTTTTTCAGATACTTATCCAGCGCAACCAAGATTTCCTGACTGTCATCGATTACAAGTAATTTGTATGTCCGGTCCATTGATCGTCATCCTCAACCTTGGGGGTTATTCTCGATTAACGTGTGTACAGTGATTCGCCCACACATAGTATGTAAAATAGGTTACAGTGTATTATAACAGATGATATGAAAAATATACAATCGTAATTTAGAATGAGTACCAGCAATGCGGAATGAAGCCTGCGGACAGGCCGGTTCAATGACCTCCGGTAAAGCCGGAAGAATGGCTTTTGAACCGCTCAAAGCGGTCTTTTATAACCATTATTTCGGGCAACCAGCCGGTCATTGAATTATAATAATCATCGCCTCAGGAGTTTGTTAACTCCTTGAAATGTCAAACCTTGGGAGTCTCCCCAGCATAGCTGGGGGTTTATAGATGATTATTATCGCGCATGCGATTATGTTTATCCATGACATTGTAATAGAGCATCAAAATATAAAGACATCCGGACAAATTAGCGAAGCCTTGAGGGAGGATTTGCATGAAATTGTTAGAATTGCAATTTTACGGCACGTCGTCAGCGGATATTTCCTTTTGGAGATTGTGGTGGATTTCGGTTAAGTCGTTTGTTTCCCCCAAATGGTCAATGACCCATTCCGGTGAACGCGCATATTGTTGGGCCAGTGAATTGACGGCCTCATCAAGCGTGCGGTACTTGGTATCGACAGCAACCCAATATTTGAAAGTTCTGCGAGGATCATAGAAAAGAATTCTTGCCGTATCTTCAGTATCCTCTGTTTCGACTTCCGTTTGCTCTTCTGTGCGGTTCAGGTTGATGTAAATCTGCCCCAAATCATTGGTATTTCCAAGATTTCGGCCTATCCAGTAAGGGTCCTTGTCAAATTTCGCCGCCAGATCATCGATGGCCTCATTGAAGGTATGAAATTTCGCATCAGGGCCTGTCTGATATTTGAAGGTTCGCCTGGCATTATAAAACTGGATTCCTGTAACAGATTCCACCAGAGACATATCGATTTCAGTGTAAGCTGATGCGACGGATGGATTGTTCGACGGACCCGCACCGTCACTGGAAACCCCGGAACGGCTCTGTTCGGTGGCGGGTACAGTCAGATTATTATTGTTACCCGGTGAGGCTTCGGCAGATCCCTCGAAGCGCGCTCGCTCTTTATCATTTACCGCCTTTTGGTTGCTCTCAACCCCTTTATGCCCCCTTTCAATCCGTTCGACAATCTCCTTGGAATAGGTAATAACAATACCGTCATAATTCGGAAGAGAAAATCGAACCAAGCCATTATCTTCCCATACCTTTTGAGCCTCTACTTGGGTACCGTCCTTTAAAAAAATCAGATCAGACGTGCCTTTCTCCGGAAGCATCAGCTAGCAGTCAGCATCAAGAATGAACGAATTGGTAACCTTTTCAAGAAACACATACGGTATCTCGATGATTTATTCGATTGGAACCGAGGTCTTTAAATCCTGCTATTCCGTTGGTTTTTTATTGAATTCAATTTCGACGCGACGGTTGAAACTTCGGCCTTCAGCGGTTTCATTGGAAGCAATCGGATTTTGAGGGCCCATACCGGCTGCGGAAATTCTGCTTGGTTCGACACCTTTTCCAACCAAATAACTTTTAATGATGTTGGCACGAAACTCGGAAACGCTCATGTTATAGCTCAGTACGCCGGTGTTATCTGTGTAGCCCGTGACAGCGACGAACTATATCCGGGTTGGTCAGCAGTGCGGCTGCAAACCGATCCAGCGATACAAAGGCCTCATCCGGCAATTCATTCGAGTTGCTCCTGAATCGAATCACGACCTTTTTAATCTTCGACAGGTTGAATATCGTTTCTGGGGTCTCAAGGGAAGTACTCTTTGCAACGGTACCGATTTCATTCGACTCTGTTGATCGAACAACGTCGCCTGGTTTATTCTGCGAGTCTTTGGGGTCGGTGTTTTCCACTGAAGGCTGGAGCCCAGAATCAAGCGGTTCGGGTTTTGGCGCAGTGGCAACCGGTGTTCGCTGGGGCGCAAGTTCATCTGGTGACCATGGTACACTTGTTTTCTGTTCTCCGGTAAACATGAAGTATCCAGCGGTTCCGATTGCCGCGGCAATGAGTATCGCCACCATAAATGAGGATGCAGAGGACTGCCTCACCGGTGGATTCTGCACCGCTACAGGGACAGCAACCGGCACCTTGGCTGTAACCGGCGCAGTCACATTCACAGGAATGGAAGCATTTTCGCTGGGAAGCCTGATTTCATCAGCACATTCTTTGATAATATCGGCATCGATAACTTTGCGTTCGGCCGCATATCCACTCAGCAAGGCATGGTCACAAATAATATTGGTCAATCGCGGGTTACCGCCTGTAAAGGCAAAGATCTCTTTTATAGCAGGGGCTGCAAAAATCTTATGTTTACCACCAGCCACCTTCAGGCGATGCAAAATGTATTGAGACGTCTCTTCCTGATTAAGGGGTTCAACCTGATAGCGGACGGCGATACGCTGGCGCACGGCTCTGTTTCGGGGCTCCAGCAGGATATGATTGAATTCCGTCTGACCGACAAAAAAAATATTGATCAGTTTTCGGTTTTCCATTTCGATGTTAGAAAGGAGCCGGATTTCCTCCAATAAATTGTGATTCAAACGTTGGGCCTCATCAACCAGAAGCAATACTTTTCTCTTGGTGGCCTCGGCCTTGATGAGAAACTTTTTGAGCAGTGCCAGAAATTCACCTTTGCTCTTTATGCTACGGCCGAATCCAAAAGTCGTCGCTAGAAAATTAAAAAAATCGAGCAAATCGAGTCCCGGGTCCGGCACCGTGGATATAATCGACTTTAGTTCTAGGTTCCTTACCAGGCTGTTGATCAAAACAGTTTTACCCGTACCGACATCGCCGGTGAGTAAAAGAAATCCTTTGTCCTCCCGAATTCCGTATTCCAGAGTCGCCAGGGCCTCCTTGTGTTTTTCGCCTAGCCATAAAAAATCGGGATCAACAGTGATTTCAAAAGGCTTCCGTTTCAAGTTGTAAAATGAAAGATACATAAGATTATTCTCTGATATTATAAATAGAAAATTCACGACTCACCCATTGGAGCCATAGCACTAAGAGTGGCTAAAAACAAGAATAATGCGGCGCAGCTATCAGTTGGCATTCCCGGGGGCTTATCCAGATTCTATCTTTATGAATTGGATTTTTCGGTCATCCCTATCCGAACTTTTTGATTATTCCTCTACTGTAGTAAATATAGATCACGATCCACAGCAAAAAGAAAAAGACGATGTAGGCCGTCCGTTGTCTCAGCAGGATTTTCTGTTTTTTTGCCACCAGGTTGGCCGAATTTTTTAGCTCCCTTTTAACGATTTCAAGCTCATTGAAAAGTGACTTCAAATCCGAAGTGTCTGAAAATGATACCAACTGTTGCGCTTTATTTTCGAAGTCTCGGACATTGAATGCGTCGAACATGATCTTCTGTTTTTCGCTCAAATAAGAGATATCATGAATTTCTTTGGCCAATTCCGCACAGAAAAATTTTCTGTAAGGGTTAATTTCCGGCACCTCGCCCAGTTCCTTAAGTCGATTATCGATTCCCGTTTCCAGTTCTGCATTAATCTCTGCGTACATATTATCGAGCTCTTTGATCATTTCGGTATTTTTTTTCAAGTCGGTTCCGCCCAACGCTGAAATGAAAAATATCAGGAATCCAGCGGTCAGACCGCTGAGAATAATTTTAAATATGACAATAAAATCTCTCTTCAGCGCGGAAAACTTGTCCTTGAAAAACGCCATGGCATCATTCCTTTCTTCAACCGAGCAATGGAGCAGAGAGCATGTCCGCACCAGGTAAGCCATTTAAATTACATATAATACAAGCTAAAGATTGTACATGATTTTCCAGCACCTGTCAATAGATCAAGGACGCCGGAGATGGGACATATCGATAGAGCATCCGCACTTTACCTCATAAGTAAGTGGTCATCCGGCAAATTCTGCATGATCTCACGAAATTTTCAGGATCCAAAGGCTGTCAGAAGGACGATTTTTCAATGTTGTCGCAGGCTCACTGAGTCAATGACTTCGTCCTGCTAAAAATTAACATGAACGTACGGATTATTTGGAGGTATCCAGTATTTCCCGAATTTTTCGGGAAAGCTCCACCGTATCAAAGGGCTTTTGGATGAAGCCGCCGCATCCTCTGTCCATGATTTCCTGGGCTTGGCCCTTGATGCTGTAGCCGCTGGCCAATAACACCCTTACGTGCGGATCGATTTTTTTCATCTGGTCAAACACCTCTTTACCGCTCATATAAGGCATAATCATATCAAGTATGACCAGACCGATAGAATCGTGTTCTTTGTTGAATATGGAGATGGCCTCTTTACCACTCTTGGCTGTCAGGACGTCATAGCCGAGGCTAACCAGCATCTTTTTGGTAACTTCGACAATCAACTTTTCATCGTCTACAAGGAGAACGGTTTCGGTACCCTTGAGGGACTCTTGGATCGGATTCGGAATCTCGCCCTTCCCTCTGGCGTATGCTGGTAGGTAGACATTGAAGGTCGATCCGATGTCGATGGCGCTGTAACAGGTAATTATGCCACCATGGTTCTTAACGATCCCGTAGGCAGAGGCTAAACCGAGGCCGGTTCCCTGTCCGATGGCTTTGGTCGTGAAAAAAGGTTCGAAAATACGTTGTTGAACACTCTCATCCATCCCGAGGCCGGTATCAGTGATCGATATTTTGACGTACCGTCCCGGTTTGACATCGAAGGGCTTGGCAAAGACATAAGCCTTATCGAGGTGGACATTATCGGTTTCCAGATGCAGATCACCGCCGTCGGGCATGGCCTGCCAGGCGTTGACATAGAGGTTTAACAGCACCTGTTCTATCTGGCCGATATCGACATTGACGATCCATATGTCTTTTCGGTATCGCCGGTGAATCTTTATCTCCCTGCGGGTACGGCCGAAAATATGTGCCGTCCGGTTCAACACCTCGTTCATATAGGTCGGTTTTACCACGTACTTACCACCCCTGGCGAAACCGAGTAGCTGTTTTGTTAGATTGGACCCACTTTTGACACAGCGCTGGATACTCTTTATGTTTTCATGCAAAGAGCTCTCGGATGGTATATCCAGCATCATGACCGATGCATTCCCCTGGATGCCCATCAACAAATTATTGAAGTCATGGGCGATACCTCCGGCAAGGGTCCCGATCGACTCCATGCGCTGGGCCTGGTGAAGCTGAACTTCCAGGGCTTTCTGGGCCGTAATGTCTCGCAGAAAATTGAGTGCGGCAATTTTCTTCTCCCAATTAATCAACACAGCATTGATTTCGACCCAATGTTCTCTGCCGAAGCTATCGACCAATTTGAACGTATACGTACCCGGAGTGTCCCCGCCTTGCAAACAGCGTTTGTACCATCGCAGAACCGCATTTTTGTCATCCGGGTGGATAAAATCGAAAAACGGCTGCCGGCTGATATCGATCTTCATCTCACTGCTCAGCTGCAGTGCTTTCGGATTGTGGAACGTCACCTGGCCGTCCTGGATGACAAAAATGGCATCGTTGGAATTCTCGACCAGCAGGCGGTACTTTTCTTCCGATTCACGCAATGCCAGCTCGGAGCGTTTGCGCTCGCTTATTTCTTCCCGCAGATTATCGTTGGCCACCAACAGTGCGGCTGTCCGTTCTTCTACCAGCTCCTCGAGGTGGCTGCGGTATTGGTCGAGTTCTTCTTCTTTTTTCTTGAGATTGTTAATCGTGTATTGAGCATGGGAGCCAAATATGATGAACAGGCAAAGGATGATAATTCGAATGTAGATTTCATACCGGTCCTCGCCGATAGCGCTGGCGATCATGTTGAACCGGTCGGAGTAAAAAACATGCAATATCGTATCTAACCCAAAATAGATGATAGCGATGAATATCCCTACCAGAACCATCGAGTTAAATAATTTCTCCGTTCGGAAGTCTTTTCGACTGCGCTCATTTTTACCACGCTCGTCCTGACCGGCTCGGTTGTCACGGCTGATAAGCTTAGGCATGGTCACTGTAGATGTCATATTTTTTCCTGACGGCGATATCGCCCGTATGATTCACGTTTCGCATGCACCCGTTTTAAATGATGAGCACCACGATTCATAAGAATAGAATCATCTTAAAAATAGAGCGCCAAGGCGGTTTGACGAACCGGCTCAGAATGCTCTCATATAACTATATATGCCACGTTTTTCCTTTCACGCGCACACGGCTCAAACCTAACCTAAAATCCTGCTATCGACTCTAAACAATTCTCCCTGCAATTTTTTACTCTATTTATCTTTTAACCTGATCTTTTTCAACCGGTCGGCAGCGTCCAAAGCCAAGCTCAATAATGCTGGGATAAGAAAAAGTGTAAACACGGTCGAAACGAGTAACCCGCCGACCACGACACTTCCCAGGCCGCGGTAGAACTCTGACCCGGCACCAGGAGCCAGAACCAACGGCAGCATAGCCATCAGCGTTGTGATACTGCTCATGTAAATCGGCCGAATCCGTGATCTCACCGATTCGGCAATGGCCCGTCGATGCGGCATGTGGCCCTGACGGATGTTATTGAGCGTCTGGTGTACAATCAAAATGGCATTGTTGACCACGATCCCCACCAGGATAACAAAACCGAGCATCGTGATGATGTCGAAAAACTGGGATGTGCCTTGCAGCAGCGTCACATATACGTTGACCAGCGCCAGGCCTACGAATCCGCCGGCAGCTGCCAACGGAACACTGAACATGATGATCAACGGATAAAAGAAATTTTCGAAAAGGGCGGCCATCAGTAAATAACTGATGATGACCGCCAGAATAAAATTCCATTGCAAGGCTTTGCGAGTGCGGGTCAAATCATCGGCTGTGCCACCCAGGTCGATGGCGTAGAGATTTGACAGGTTACCCTTTGTCTTTACTGATGCGACCACTTTTTCGCGAATGGTGTCCATCGCAACCTCGAGCGGAATATCTGCTGGCGGTTGAACCACCAGTGTGATGGCGCGCTGTGAGTCGATGTGATTAATCTGGGTCGGGCCTTCCTCCAGGCGGATGTCGGCTAAGGACCCTAAAGTGACCTTCTCTCCGCTGGGGGCGATAATCGGCAGGTGCAATAAATCCTGGGTTCTTTCGAGTTTTCCTTCCCTGTTTTTGACGATCAGATCAATTTCATCGCCATGGAGCCGGTAAGAGCTGGCCTTGGCGCCATCCACCAGGGCATCGACCGTAACGCCCAGGTCCGCTGTCGTGATGTTGAGCCTGCTCATGCGGTCACGGTTTGGAAATACCCTCATTTCCGGGTTGCCCAGGTCAAGCCCGGGTACCGGTCGAATACGGGATCCGGGTAAAGCCTGGGCGGTCATACCGTAGATTTGGCGCCCAAAACCGATCAATCGATTCAGATCCGGTCCCTTGATCTGAATCTCGATCGACCGTCCCGTGTTTCCCCCGCGGGAAAACAGGCTCGGTTGAAAGACAAAAGGAATCATCCCCGGAATTTTACCTAAAACGCCATAAGCAAATGGCAGAAGTTCCCGGGTCCGTTCCTGCGCTGCGGAGACAATGCCCATAAACACTTGCTGCCCCCAGGCAACATAGAAAAAGTTTTTTACCGGTGGTAGATCACTTTTGGCTGCATCCAATTTCTGGGTGTCTCCGGGGATCAAAGGTAAAACATCACCCTCGATGATTTGGCCGATACTTTCAAGTTCCGAGAGATTATAACCAGGAGGCGGCAAAAGTAGTCCGAACAACAACTCGCGGTTTCCCTCCGGCAGATACTCCGTTTTGGGCATCAAAAAAATAACCAGGGATAACGACAGGGCCGTAAGGATGAAAGCCACACTCAGTCGGGTCGAATATCGACCGCACATCCAGAATACGAACCGGGCGATGCTATCGGTGAAGCGACGAGCCAGGCCCACCAGAGGGGTATAAAACTTCGGGCCAGAGCGTTTGTTGTGAACGTTGCCGAGAATTCTGGCCGACATTGTCGGAATAACGGTGATGGCGACGATCAGGCTCAATGCCACTGCACTGCTGATGGCAATCGCGATGTCCCTGAACAGCTGTCCGGCTTCTTCCTCGACAAAAATAATGGGCAGAAACACAGCAATAGTTGTCAGCGTGCTGGCCAACACAGCGCCCCACACTTCCACGGTGCCGTCGTAAGCCGCCTCAATACGGGATTTACCTGCTTCTCGGTGGCGAAAAATATTTTCGAACACGACGATGGAATTATCCACCACCATTCCGATGGCGAAAGATAGGCCGGCCAGACTGACCACGTTAATGTTGCGTCCCAGCAAAGTCATAACCAGAAAGGTACCGATGGCACTGATCGGAATCGAGACTGCGATAATTATAGTGCTGGCAATATTCCGGAGAAACAAAAGCAAGACAGTGATGGCCAAAACGCCCCCGACAAAAATGTTTTCACGCACCAGGTTGATGGCACTGTAGATGTATCCGGTTTCATCGTAGACTTGCCTGATGGCGAGATCTCTTTCATTCAGTACACCGGCATTGAGTTCGGCCAGTGCCGTTTTGAGTTCGTCCATGACCTCAAGAACATTTGTCCCGGGTTCACGGATAGCATTGAGCACAATTGTGGGCGTGCCGATGTGGCGCACGACGACAGTGGGATCCTTAAAATCCAGCAGTACTCGGGCCACATCAGCCACGGTGACCGCGATACCGTCCACCCTTTTAACAATGACAGCTTCGACATCTTCCGGCGAGGTGTATTCACCCACCGTGCGAGCGATGTAGCGGCGTTTGCCTTCGTCAAAATCTCCGGCGCTGATGTTGCTGTTCTCGACATCCAGGGCACGGATGAGCTCCGGTATCGTTACTTTTCGCGCCGCCAACGCATCCGAATCGAAGATGACGTGCATTTCGCGCTCTCTGCCGCCGTAGATATTGACGGAGGCAACTCCGGCAATTCGTTCGAGACGCGTTTTTACATGCTCATCGATGAAATCGTATTCTTTCTTGAGGTCCCTTGAATACCCTTCCTCGGCCCGGAGTACCATCCAGGCAATCGCCTGTTCGCGACGCCCGCCTGACTTGATGACAGGCTTGTCAACGCCCAGCGGGTACGCTTTGACCTGGTCGAGTTTGTTGGAGGCCCGCAGCAGGGCCTCATCGGTGTCGGTACCGATCTCAAACATGAGGCTAATATATGCATAACCATCCCGGCTTTCACTTTTCATCTCTTTCAGACCATCGAGGTTTTTGAGTTGTTCTTCCTGAACATCGATAATCTCATTTTCAACTTCAAGCGGGCTGGCACCCTCCCATCGGGTCTCGATCGATATTTCTGGCAAGTCTACATTGGGGGTCAACTGAATGGGAATTCTGAAAAGTGAAAGAAAGCCGAACAATAATAATAGAATGACACCGACGCTGACTGAAACCGGTTTTTTTATGGCGGTGTCGACGAGTTTCATTTTTCCTTTGTTTGGCGATTCGGTTTAATCCTGCCAGTTTATCCCGGAAACTTCACCAGCCTAAAAATTTCTGCATTTTTTCTGTTTGGCAGAAGTACAAAGTGACCCGCTGGGATAATTGGCAATATTATTCGTAATGTTATGATATGGTATACGTTTTGAGCTCTGAGGAAAAATTTTCATGATACATGCGGGCTAAGGATTCTGGACGCTGACGGCCTGACCCGGCCTGAGCCTTTCGTTGCCGCGGACGACAACCCGATCACCGGGCTTCAGATTGCCCTCTACTGCGACATTGCCATCATAATATCCCTTGACCTGTAAGGCCACCGGCACGGCCTTGCCATCTATTAAGGCAAAAACGGTGCGATTTTCCCCGGAAGTGACGATCGCGTCTTTCGGCACCAGAAGGGCCATTCGTAAATCGTCAAGGTTAAAAGTGACCTTGGCCTCCATTCCGCTTCGTATCTTGAATGTTGGATTATTAACCTGGACTTTAACAGGAATCGTTCTGGCTGCCGGGTTTCCCTTGGGGAGGATGACATACGGATTCCCACTCAATCTTATTTCCGACAAGCTCCGGATCATAACATCGGCAGATCCTTTCGGCTGAAGCTTCACCGCATAGCGTTCCGGCACGTCGACTCTGACCATTACCTGACCGAGATCAACCAGTGTGACCACTGGGCTACCGGTGGCCAACCACTGTCCGATCTGGGTGTGCTCAAGGGCCACGTGACCCGAAAACGGTGCTGTAATCGTCGTTTGGGATATTTCATAGACGAGCTGCTCTATTTCCGCTTCGTTCTGCAGCAACTCTTGGATAAGTCCCTTATGGGCATAAAGGGCTTCATCATATGCTTTTTCAGCCACACTGTTGGTATCTCTGAGTTTTGAAACTCTGGCAAGCTCTTTCTCTGCGTTTTTGAGATTGGCCAACACCTGCTCTCTCGCTGCGCGAGCCCCTTTCAGGCGGAGGTTGAGATAGGTGGTTCGAAGTTTCGCCAACAACTGACCCTTTTTGACGAAATCGCCTTCCTTAATCGGATATTGTTCCACAATACCAGGAACTTCCGCCGCAACAGTGCTCTCGGCAATGGCCTCGGTCGTGCCGATCAAGGAAATCTGTTCGGAAACCTGTCTATTCTCGACCGTTGCCACCTGGACAGGCTGTCCTCGCTCGTTGTCCGGAGACTTGGGGTCGGCCGCTGCGGTAGCGTTTGGATTGGCGAGCAAAAGAAATATGGAAATAAAACCGCAACAGATCTCGAAACGATTGGGATGTCTGTATTGCATATGGTCCCTCATCTCGACCCAAAATTTTCATCTTGCAGTGTAGCAGGGTGTTGTATTCATCTGAAATATTTCATGTTTCAGAAGAGATACAAAATGGGCGATAACAACCCAACGCTTTGCTTGTACCGCAGGCTTACATTTTGACTCCTTGAATATAATAAAGAGTTACCAAACCTTTACCCTCTGACTTTCGGGCGAATTCGACTCGTGCAATTTCCAGGTTATTGACTTGATTAAATATTCAGAATTTCCCCAAGCGTCAACCTTATTCAAACCTAATCGGTCGATTGTTACCCAAAATTGGGTATCACGCCGATACAATGAGATTCATGACCGTAGCAACAGCACAACTTGAATGAACGGTAACAGTATTATTTCACGATATTCTTTCATGTTAGCGAAATATTCAGGTTATAATATCATTGGTGAAAAACCAATAACGACTTTCCGTAAAGGCCGGCCCCTCTCAAGACGGCAAAATTTGGAGAAAATCAGATATGCTTCTGGAACGCTAGACAGCTTTGCATCGTAAAGGGTTAATTCTTGACATCCCGGGTGGTTTGTGAGTTAATTAATATATTTATCGCCCATCGGGGATGCTTAAAAAACTATAGATATTGGTGACATCGGAGGGCCGTTTTGGCCAAACAGGACGAAATTTCCTCAACCGAAAAGCTTCTTGAGCTGATCCGTAATAACAAGCGTACTCAAGAAATAGAGCCTTCCGAACCCTCTACGGTAGAATCTGAAGAGGCGGCATCTTCGAGCGACAAAAGGGGGTTCAAAAGCACCGTAACAGCAGGAAAAGCGGCAACTGTCGGCGTTGATATCGGCTATGATGACCTGAAATTGGTCAAAATACATAAGACATCAAACCAAAAGCGCGAGTTGTTGGATTACCTTCGCGTACCCTTCGAGCCCGACGTTTATCCGGGTCATCCCGATTTTTACAAATTTCTAAAGAAAAATCTCAATCGCTTTTGCGGATCATCCAAGAACCCGGAAATCTGGAGTTGCATTTCTTCAGCACGGGTGGAGTTGCGTTACCTGCGCATTCCCCAAGTTCCTCAGAAACAGATCGCCAACGCGGTTTACTGGTCTCACAAAAAGATCGCTCCCTATAAGGATGAGGGCGCAATTTTTGATTTCGAAATTCTGGGTGACGTTGTCGAAGATGGTGTCAACAAAACCACTGCCATTTCGTTCACTGCACCGCAGAAGGAAATCCAGCGCCATAAGAGCCTTTTTGCAAAGAGCGGTTTTCCTCTCAAAGGGATTACAATTGTTCCCTTCTCTTTTCAGAACATCATACGCAGCCACTGGCTCCGACCTAAGGTCCATACCATTTCTTGTCTGTACATTGGTCGTGATTGGTCCCGTATCGATATTTACTCCGGCGATAATCTCGTCCTTTCCCGCGGTATAAAGGCCGGGATCAAAACCATGAACGAGGCCATGCGCGGCGAGCTCAGCGAATCAGAATCAAGCAGCGGACTTGAAATCGTGTCCGAATTGATTGATTCGCCAGAATTGAAACCGCAAAAACCTCAGCCGGACCCGCCAAAATTCGATACAGCAAAAGCCCAAAAAATCTTCTTCGGCCTGATCCACGACATTTCACCCAAGGCAGAAGAACAGACGAAGCTGCAGCCGGAAGAAGAAGAAATTTTCCGCATGGTTCTGCCGGCGCTCAAACGCCTGGTTCAGCAGGTCGAGAGAACATTCGATCATTACACCGCCAACTTCGACAACCGGCGGGTGGAAAAAATTTATATATCCAGTACAGTTCGTCCCCACCGCCGTATCGTCGACTACATCGGTGACGAGCTTGGGCTGCCACGTGAGACATTCGATCCTTTTGTCACTGATCCTGATTTTCTCAAAAACGTAACCCCCCCGTCTTCGGAAGCTGAAAGAGGATCTTATGCACCGGCCATCGGAATGGCCCTATCAACCAATTCACATACCCCGAACTTTCTTTTTACTTACAAAGAGAAGGAAAAGGCTGCCAGGAGCCGGTTTGCCAACAAAGTGACGATAATTGCCGCCTTCATCCTATTGGGGCTCTGTGTCGGGATTTACAGCTGGCAAAACCACGTTCTTGACCAAAAAAGTTTTGAAATAAGCAGGTTGAAAAGTAAATTGGATTCATACACCGCTCCGGTCGACCAGAAATTGATCCTCAATCTGGTGGACAAGAATAAAGCAAAAGACGAAGAGTTCCGTGAGTTCAGCCGCAAGTACCTTGGGATGGTCGTGTTGACGGAAATATCGAATCTGACGCCTTCGAATGTCCGTCTGAACAGTATTTATGTATTGCTCGACAGTGACGCATCCAGCAACGGAAAGGCGTCCGCCTCAAAGAATGTGATTCTCGAGGGCATCGTACTGGGTGATAAATCGACAATGGAAGCGACGTTAGCCGGCTATCTCATTCAACTCAGTGGATCCCCTCTCCTGAAACAACCGGTTATCAATCAAAAGGAACCGGGATTGTTCATGGATAAAGAAGTACTGCGATTTACCGCCCAATTAAAATTGATATAGAAATAGATATGGCTCAATTCAATCTCACATCGTTACCTCCCAAAAGCCTTCTGCGTGTAATTTTTTTCGGCGGCGGGGTCCTCCTCTTTGTTCTGCTGGCCATTTTACCGTCACTTAAAGAATCTAAAGCGCTCGACAACCAAATAGTTGATATCAACGCCCGTATTAAGGAACGGCAACTGTTAACGCCAGTTTACGACAGCCTCTTGAAAAAGTCGAAAATGCAACCGCCTGCAGGGCTGGATGTCGTCCCATTAAAAAAGTTGAAACGCAATGAAACGGATAAAGTCGCGTTAGTATTTCAGGAAATGGCCCGCCAAAACAAGCTTATTCTGGCAGATTATGCCCCTGAAATTCAGTCACTGATCGGCGACGCGGAGACCGTGAAAGTGAATGTGCTGCTGAAAGGGGAGTTTATCGACCTGCAACCGTTTTTAAATCAGCTTTGCCAACTGCCTTACCTGGTAAAGATGGAAGAAATTGCGATTAAATCGGTTAAAAATACCAAGGAGATGCGTTTGCGTTTGTGGCTGGCTCGCGAGTAGATGACCGCGGTTAAAATAGCGACCAACGACGCGTAACACGGGTATGAATCCTGACCGCTAAAATGAATCGAAAACGCGCGTTTTTCAATCCAGGATCTAAATCGAATACGATATTGTTCATCAGCACAGCTACGATAGTATAGGCAGACAATCGGCTTTAGGAAATCAAAACGGATCACGGGGGGTGTCCATCGTCGGATGCCGCCGACGCTATCGTCGAGGCCACGGATATGTCAAAGCGTGAAAAAATTATTCTCATTATCATGGCACTGACCGTCGTTTACGGTTTTTACGCTTTATTCCTTGAGAATCCAACGCCAAGGAGTGATAACCTGGCGTCATCAGGCAGTAAATTGGATGAATTCAACAAATTCATAACGAACGTAGCCGCTCTGATTAAAGGCGGGCTTTCCGAAGAAGACACATACATAATCGAACGCATTCCCGTCAAATGGACTAAAGATCCCCTGCTGAATACAAGACAAAGCTTTGCCTTCAAACCTGATGAAGAAACAAAAGAGGCAACCGTTGAAAAGTTGGGAATCACATATTCCGGCTATTTAAAGATGGGAAACAAGAGCCTCGCCATCATTGATGGACTCGAATACGAAACCGGAGATGAACTCCCCGAAAGCGGCCATACCGTCGAGAAGATTTACCCCAACAAGGTGATTATCGTTACGGGCGGCGGTCGCAATAAAATAACTGTCCCACTGGAAGAAACGCAATAGAGCAGCAGGTAGCAATGGCACCCAAATTCAATTACAATTATCGGCTAACGGGCCTGATCGGCATTTTCGTGACGGCAGCAGTGGTATTCGGTTGTGCCAACACCCCGGAGGAGCCAGAAAAAAGCTTTTTTGACGAGTGGAAAGCCAAAGTGGCCGAATCACAGGCCTATACGCCACCGCCCAAAAAGCATTTGAAGGACCCCCTCAAGGCGGAAGACGAACAGGGTCTTTCACCGGCAGACACATTGATATCGCCTGCTGAAAAACCACTGCCGACCCAAAAAATTACAATGAAAATGAATGATATCGATGTCGCGGTATTGCTGCGGGCCCTCGCCAGGGTGGCCAATCAGAATATCGTGCTCAACGATAAAATCGCCGGCAAGGTTAATATCAATATTACAGAGGCCCCTTGGGATGAGGTCTTCAAGAGCCTGCTGCGCACCCAGGGTCTGACTTATGCCTGGACCGGAGATATCATCCGTATCATGACGGTCCAGGACATGGAAAACGAACTGCAGCAGGAGAGCCAGCGAATCGAGCTCAGTAAAGTGGAACCCCTGATCACCCGGGTTGTAAAGATCAGCTACGCCCAGGCAGCTAAGATGCGTGAGAACATGCAGAAATTTCTTTCAACCGGTAGAGATGGAAACCCTCTGGGAACCGTGTTGGTGGACGAACACACAAACTCGCTGATCATCCAGGCAATCCCCAGAGATCTCAGGCGGATGATCGCGGTTGTCGACCAGCTCGACCGACCGACTTCTCAAATCCTCATACAAGCGTATATCGTGGAGACCACCAATGACACGGCCCGGGCATTGGGGGTACAGTGGGGCGGTGCGCTGCTCGCCAGTTCCAACGGGAATAACACTTGGTTGGGTCCCAACGGCGTCAACTATAACGAAGGGACGTCCCTTAAAGACGAGGACGGCAGCGACATCGAGTATCTGTGGCCGGTGGGCAACATCTCCAACTTTCCGATCCCCCTCCAGGACGACATCGGCCTGTCCTTGGGCTTCATGTATCAAAATATCGGTCGAGGCCTTCTCTCGCTCCAGCTCCAGGCTCTTCAGGATGAAGGTAAACTGAATATACTTTCGAGCCCGTCCATCACCACCCTCGAAAATCAGATCGCCTTGATTGAAGCCGGTAGTCGGATCCCCACCCAGACGGTTGAAAACGGCGAGGTCAACATCACCTATATTCAGGCGGTCTTGCGGTTGGAGGTCACACCGCATGTCATCGATTCGGAAACCCTCAAACTGAAAATCCTGACCAATAAAGACGAGCCGGATTTTACAAGAACTGTCGCCGGCAACCCCACCATTATCACCAAGAAAGCGGAAACCAACGTTATCCTGTTCAATGGACAAACAACAGTTATCGGCGGCTTGAGTAAAGAAACAAAAGCGGATTCCAGTGCCGGAATCCCTTTTGTGAAAGATGTACCGGGTCTGGGCTGGTTGTTCGGTAGCAGATCACGTATTAGCGGCATGGAAGATGTTTTGATATTCATTACACCATACATACTGGAAGAAAAGCCGTTGGATCAGGCATCGACCTCTTCCGGCAAAACGATTCAAACCGGTAATCCGCCGCAATAGGCGTATCTGGCAACCAACCGGTAGCAATAGTAATAAATATGGCTGTATTCCACAAGGTCATGAGGAGTCGAAAAATCGGCGCGAAGCGCTTTTTTCTATCCTTCTGTTTTGTGAAATATTCGGGATATTCCGCTGCAAGAAGTACTTAAAGAAAAAACTATAAATGTGAAATGGACTACTTCAACGTCGTCAATCTTGACAGGGAGCCATTCTCGAACTCCCCGGATCCGGATTTTTTCTTCGGGTCCAACCAGCATCTTGAATGCCTTCAGAAGCTTGAACTCGCCCTGCGGTTACGCCGTGGTCTGAATGTCGTCATCGGTGACGTCGGGACTGGCAAGACCACTCTCTGCCGCCAACTTATCCGCCGTTTTTCCGAAACCGAAGAATTTGAAACCCATCTTATTCTGGACCCGGATTTTTCCAGTTCCACGGAATTCTTGTTCACCGTCATCAAAATGCTCACCGGTAAAAAACCGCCTGAACATTCCAAGGACTGGCAGTTGAAGGAGGTCATCAAAAACTACCTTTTCCGTCGGGGAGTGGATGAAAACAAAACCGTCATCCTCATCATCGATGAAGGACAGAAAATTCCTATCTACTGCCTGGAGTTGCTGCGCGAGTTTTTAAACTACGAAACCAACGAGCACAAATTACTGCAAATCGTTATTTTCGCTCAGAAAGAATTTGAAAACACTATTGAGAGTTACGCCAATTTTGCCGATCGGATTAATTTGTATCACTATTTAAAACCGATGAATTTCGCCGACACCCGGGCCATGATTCGGTACCGACTCGAAAAATCGAGTAAAAACCTCAAGGCATATACCTTCTTCAGCTTTCCGGCACTTTTGATCATTTATCTATCTTCCAGGGGGTATCCAAGAAAAATTATAAATGTGTGTCATCGTTGCATCTTGACGATGATCATTCAAAACCGCTCGGCGGTGAACTTATTCCTGGCCCGAACCTGCAGCCGAAGAGTTTTTCCGCACCGCAGCCAACGCCGCCAGCGAATTGCTTTGGTGCTCGGCATCCCTCTTTTGCTTGTTGTCGTCGGTTTTAGCGTCATTGACTCCGGGAGTTTGATGCGGCCGTTCAGACGGCAGCATTCAGCCATAGAATCACAGAATCTCGCGCATGACATGCCCAGCTTCAGGAAAATAGATACGCAATCGCCTCATGTCATACAGACTGTGCTACCTGAACAAACAGCCTCCGGCGCAATCGAAGATCGGATACCGCCTCCTCGACTGTCGCAGGATCAAAAAAGTAATCTCGCTCCAGTAAACGCCGCCGAAGCCGCCAACACCGGGACGGTTTGGCCGTCGACCGAGGATCAGAAGGTCAACGTTGCGAATCAGAAACAGCCCCGCACGCTGGGTCATATCGTCATCATGCGCAACGAAACCCTCTACAATTTGATTGAAAATGTCTACGGCGATTTCAGCTCGAAACTTTTTAAATCACTGATACTGGCTAATCCTCAGATTGAGGATCCGGATATAGTCAATGTGGGGCAGATAATTCAGGTGCCGGCAATCCCGGCGGATATTCGTCCGCCAATTGCTCCCGCCTGGTGGGTCAGTGTCGCACGAGCCAATAGTCTGGATGAAGCCTATGGTTACCTGCGTTCACTGCCACGAGGTACACCGGCCATCCGTATCCTGTGCTACTGGACACCACAGGTAGGAATGCATTTCGATCTCATGCTGAACCAGTATTTTACCAGCCCCGCAGAGGCTCAGAGCCGTCTTTTGCAGTTGCCGACGACTTTTTCCAAAAACAGCCGGGTCGTATCTATATGGTCACATGATACCATTTTTTATACCAACCCGTTTTTTGAGCATCCCGATCGCCCGCACCGGGGCTGATGGCGCTCCGCGGGGGGTATGATAGCGCTCAAATTTAAGGTCTCGGCATGCGAATCTCTTGCAGAAAAAAGATTCGGTCTCGTTGCCGCAGGACCGGGTCGCCTGAAAGTAAATGGCTTTAGGGCGTTAAACGCAGATAAACCCGGAGAAAATAACATTCATGTACAGGATGCAGATTTAAGAATACAGGCTGCACCTGCAACTTACGCGAGAAAAGACAATTGAAAATCAAAAAACGATTGGGAGAGATTCTGATAGAAGGCGGGCTGTTGACCCGCATGCAGCTTGAAGAAGCGCTGCCGTATCAAAAAAAATCCGGTCTTAAGCTGGGACAGTTCCTGGTGCGCGAAGGGATTGTCAGTGAAACCCAGATCGTTGATATGGTATCCAACCAGCTGAATTTGAGAAAATATACGTCAGTAAATTATCAGGTTGACCCTGAGTTAGCCAATGTCATTCCAGCTGAAATGGCCTTTCGGTATCAGGCTGTCCCACTTAGGAAAAGCGGACTGCTTCTGACGATTGCCATGACGGACCCGATGGATATCAATGCCGTCGATGCCATCGAGGTTTATACCAACAATGAGGTTGAAACGATTATCTGTACCGAACAGGATTTGAATCAACTGCTGAGCATCCTCTACGGCACCTATTCCGGCATTGATGGCGTACTGGAAGACATGGAGGACATGCAGTACGACAAGGAAATCGGAGAAAGCACCGATCACCGAGGATGTCGAAGTCAGTTCGTTGCAGGGAATGGCCGAAGAAGCACCGGTTGTTCGTCTGGTAAACTCTATTTTATCTCAGGGCGTTCGTGAAGGCGCCAGCGATATACATATCAGTCCTGAAAAAGATTTTGTTCAGGTCCGCTTCAGGGTCGACGGAAAATTGCATGAAGTGCCAGCACCGCCTAAATCCATGTTTCTGCCGATCGTCTCACGGCTAAAAATCCTGGCCAACATGGATATATCCATATCGCGTATACCCCAGGACGGCCGCTTCACGGTCAAAATGAAAAACAAGGAAATTAACATCCGGACATCTACGATTCCTTCCATATACGGCGAAAACATGGTCCTGCGTTTGCTCGACACCAGTAGCGGCGTATACTCTTTGGAGCGTCTCGGTATGTCGAGAACAGACCGCGACAAGATTGTTTCGGTCATTAATCGTCCCTACGGTATGATTCTGAGTACCGGGCCGACAGGCAGCGGCAAGAGTACAAGCCTGTATTCGATCCTCAAGACAATCAACAAACCGGACACCAATATCATTACCGTCGAAGACCCGGTGGAATACCGAATCGAAAAAATCTGCCAGGTCCAGCTCAACCGCAAAGCGGGAATGACCTTTGCGGACGGTCTGAGGTCGATCCTGCGCCAGGACCCGGACGTCATCATGGTGGGCGAAATCCGCGATACGGAGACCGCCACCATTGCGGTACAGGCAGCCTTGACCGGTCACAGGGTGCTGAGCACGTTGCATACCAATGACGCCGCCGGCGCGATTACCCGTTTTATCGACATGGGCATCGAGCCGTTTCTGGTGGCTTCGACCATGATCGTATCCTTTGCCCAGCGGTTGGTTCGCACCATCTGCCCCCAATGCAAGGCACGCTATGAACCGCCCGAGGAGGCGCTGCATTTCTGGGGCTTGACAAGTAACGACAGATCTAAGCTGGTGAATGGAACCGGCTGTTTCAATTGCATGCACACAGGCTACAAAGGCCGAACCGGCATTTTCGAAGTTTTGCTGATCGATGATCTGATTCAAAATATGATCCTAAAAAAACGATCTTCACATGAAATCAGTAAAGCCGCAAAAGAAGCCGGTAAACTATCGACACTAAAAGAGGACGCTGCGCAGAAAATCTTGCAGGGAATCACGACAATTGATGAGGCGGCATCGGCGGTGCTAGTATAGTTTCCACCCAGAAATGGCCCTTTTCGGCAATTTCAGTGTCAATCGGCGGGATCCCCTGTGCGGCAGGCGATAGTATGCCTCTGCGCAATTCCTTGATCTCCATGAAATTGCATAAAATTGCTCGTTTCTGGTTCGGAAACTGATCAGCGCTCTAAATGAAACCGCGGATGGGCAATAGTCTATTTCCCGTACCAAAATGGCCCTTTTCCGTTGGGTGGTGTTCTCCGCAGGTTTCCGACTGCGGCGTCCGAATACGTCGAAATCTATCAAGTGGGTGAATATTGGGCTTTATTTCTTCTGGCCCCATAGCCATCCTTGACCAGAAATTCACATGAGTCACACCAACTGTTGAGGCGAGAATGCCGAAATTTGCCTATAAGGTCATCACTGAAACCGGAGATGTAAGCGCCGGCACAATCGAAGCCGATTCGGTGGATGCCGCCAACAGCAAACTTACGGCCCAAGGATATATCCCCACCCAGGTCCGGGAGGTTGCGATAGACACCGGTGTCGACCTCAAGGCCCTCCAAGACAGGCTTACGCCTATCAAGGTTCCCGAGATCATCCTGTTTACGAAGCAGTTTCGCACGATGATACGCGCGGGAGTTTCGATGCTGAATCTGCTGTCGATTCTCGAAGACCAAACAGAAAACGTAAAGCTGAAAAAAGTCATTTCCGAGATGCATCAAGCCATCAACCAGGGTGCGAGCTTGACGGAAGCTTTCCAACATCATCCCCGGGTGTTTTCGCCGCTCTACTGCAGCATGGTGCAAGCCGGCGAGACCAGTGGCGCATTGCCTGAAATCCTGCAGCGTTTAACCTATATTCTGGAACACGAGCAAAAGGTAAAAAACGACATAAAATCCGCACTCCAATATCCGGCGATCGTTGTAACGTTTTTGATCATCGCCTTCATCGTGCTGTTGACATTTGTCATTCCCAAATTTGCCAATATTTTCCAGAGTGCGGGCCTGAAACTGCCACTGCCGACAGTCATATGTATGAAGCTGTATGAATTCATGTCCAGTTACTGGTTACTGATCATTGGTGCCATTATCACTGGAATCATTGCCCTTTTGTCTTATTTCAAAACGCCACAAGGCCGCTTTGTTCGTGATACTGCCATGCTCAAGCTGCCAATTATCGGAATCTTGCTCCAGAAGGCCGCGATTTCCCGGTTTGCAAGTATATTCTCGATCCTGTACGCCAGCGGTGTGGACATTCTCGAATCGATGAACATTCTTTCGGGCACCATCGGTAACGAAGCCATTGCCAGGGACCTCGATGCGACAAAGGGATTGCTTGAAGAGGGCCGGGGAATTGCCAGCCCCCTATCGAGTTCAAAATATTTTACGCCGATGTTGATCAACATGGTTGCCATCGGGGAAGAAACCGGTAACCTCCAGGAGATGCTCCAGGAAGTCGCCGACCACTACGATTCTGAAGTCGAATACGCTATGGGAAAGCTCTCAGAGGCAATCGGCCCCTTGTTGACCATTGGCCTGGCAGCCGTTGTCGGCTTTTTCGCATTGGCGATATTTTTACCGATGTGGGATCTCACGACCATGGTCAAATGATCGCCTCTTTAACTTGACTTTATATAGATGACCCAAAATTACCTCAAAGACATCAAGAACCTTCCGCGTTTCCACATTAGCCTCTACATTATCATTCCCTTCATTATCATGGGCTTTACCGTTTTGGCGGCTCTTGTGACGCTTAACTTTACCCGCTACCACCTCGTTTCCAAAATTGGCTTTGGCAGCCCCCTATTCTGGGCCGTGGCGCTCATTGCCATGTCGGCCTTCATTGCCGGCGTCCTCCTTGTGCGGCTCATTATGAAACCGGTTGAACGTTTTGTCGAAAGGGCCAAACAGCTCACACCGCTTTCTGATGAGGACACATCCGTACGTCCGCAGACTGACGGGGATCAGATTCAGCAGTTCACTTACGTATTTGATCAGGTTACCAGTGTTCTGAGTCGAATGGAGTCGCGGCACTTTTTTCCAAAACTCATCGGCGAAAGTCTGCCGATGAGAGGACTTATGAGCCTGATAATGAAGGTGTCCCAAACGGACTCAACCGTACTCGTTCTCGGTGAGAGCGGTACCGGCAAGGAACTTGTGGCGACAAGCATCTATGAAAACGGGCTGCGCAAAACCAAACCGTTTATCAAGCTTAACTGTGCCGCCATCCCAGAAGAACTGCTGGAAAGCGAGCTTTTCGGCCATGAAAAGGGTGCCTTTACAGGTGCCACAGCGTTAAAACCAGGAAAGTTCGATATGGCCGACAGTGGTACCATTTTTCTCGATGAAATCGGTGACATGCCGTTCAGTCTGCAGTCCAAAATTTTACGAATAATTCAGGAAAGGGAATTCTACCGGGTCGGGGGAAGCAAAACCATAAAGGTCGATGTCCGATTCATAGCTTCAACGAACAAAAACCTGGCGGCAATGGTTCGTGACAACAGCTTTCGGGAAGATCTGTTTTATCGCTTGAATGTATTCACACTCCATCTACCGCCGTTAAGGGAGCGCAAGGAAGATATTCCGGCATTAGTGGACCACTTCCTGAAAAAAAACCCAAGAAATGTTGATATTTCTTCGATGGCACTCCAAATGTTGATGGCCTATTCCTGGCCCGGAAATGTACGGGAACTCCAAAACACCATCGAACGCGCCGCGGTCATCTGTGAGGACAGCTATATTGAACCGGCCCATCTACCGCCTGATATAACCCAGATCTTCGATCGCAGCGGCGGCGATCCGGAGGATATACCCCCCCCTCTGCCGGCGAACCTTACTTTGGATGAGCGGTTGTCCGAAATTGAAAGAAATATGATTCTCGAGACACTTCGCAAAACCGGTGGCGTCCAGATACGCGCCTCCGAGTTGCTGGGTATCAATCAACGCAGCCTATGGCATCGAATTAAAAAACATAATATTGACGTCAGACGCATCAAAAACGGAAATAATTAGAAAATTACCTACATAATATGTAGTATGTGCCAATGGTCCTGCACATGTTTTTGTCGTCGGCTGAGCATCAGGAAACGGACAACCAATTTGATTTATTCAATTTTTTTTAATAAATCTCGCCAAGTCACTTTTGTTTTAAATTTGGCATGGTATCTGCATTATATCAGAGTGTTGCTTTTTGAATTTGGTCCGCATGTGATCACAGGACGCCGGCGCCAGACTGACAGTCCATTGCCTGCTTTAACCGCCGCTTGGCGTCACAGAACGACTTTATTGTATTATTTGTTAACAACGCTTTTTTTACAGGCGAACGCGTTTAACCGCCTGTCAAAAACGGAAAGGAGCTAAATTATGGAACCAATGTTAAAGCACCTTAAGAATGAAGAGGGCTTCACGCTGGTCGAAATCATTGCGGTCTTGATCATTCTCGGAATCCTGGCTGCCGTGGCCGTACCACGCTACATCGACCTGGAAACCAATGCGAAAAGGAGGGCCATCGATGCGGCGGTTTCGGAATTGAACGGGCGCGAGAACCTCACCTGGGCCAATGTGAAAATCAGTCCTTCGGCACCAGCCGATCCGGAGACGGCTGTTTGGCCGTTGGACAGTAATCTCGGCACAGATTACGAATGGAATGCTGGGCCAGCGGCCACTGGAGGCCAACTTCGGTTCAAGCAGGGTGATTGGGTGACGCTAAACCGAACCGTTTCGCAAGCCGATCGCCCGGGCAACTGGGTTCTCAGCAATTAGGAAGGGTTAGGTGTTTTGTCGCTCAGCGGAATAGACGGATATCAGAAGTATGCCGATCAGCATGTTAGATCGCTGTCTGGATGGGGTCATTTCAGATATGTGTGACTGTTCATCTCTCATGGGACCGGATGCCAGACGTGGGTGAACCTGAAAAAACAAAAACCACATCACTTGTCATGCTGCTCCGTCACGCCATAAGCAACCGTGACGGATTCACGCTGATCGAGATCATCACCGTACTGATCATCCTGAGCGTGCTGGCGGCGATTGCGGTTCCCAAATACATTGACCTCGATGCCCACGCCAAGGAACATGGAATTGAGGCTGGCATCGCCGAGATGAACGGCCGGGAGAGTTTGGTGTGGGCCAACATCAAGCTGGCCTCTCCTTCTGGCTGGCAAAACGATGCCCAGGTTTTTGATAATATTGACGAAGACTTAGGTGGCGATTACGCGTGGACCGTCGGTCCGAATGCGGCCGGCGGCACCTTGATGTTCCAGACGGATGTTACCGCCGAACTCGAACGCAGCCCGTCTGAAAGCGTAAGGCCGGCACTCTGGTCCAGGAGATAAAATGAGACCGCGTATTTATGCAGGCGGATAGGAATTTTGAATGGAGATGAGCCAACGGCTGAAGCTTAAAAGGTCGCAAGAAAGCGGTTTCACCCTGATTGAACTGATGGCCATGATGGTTATCATCGGCGTTATCGCCTCTGTAGCCGTTAAGAAATACACAAACCTCAGCACGCACGCTGAAAAACGGGCGATTCTCGCTGGGATTACTGAACTAAATGTCAGGGAGACTCTTTTTTGGGCCAATCATCTGATCGCCAATGGCGGCTACGGCGGGGATGATCCCATCTGGTCACTGATGGTGACGAACACTGACCTCGGTTCGGGCTATCAGTGGACGATTGGACCGACCAAGCTCGGCGGCGAACTGGCCTTTGGCAGCCAAACGGAAATCCTCACCCGGTCTACCTCAACAGGGTTATCAGCCGCAAAATGGTCCAGTACTTAACGTAAAAATTCTTTCATCAATGTGACCGCCTTCATCACCGCCACCCTACCTATACCACTGGCCGCCGACATTCCGCCCCTTCGCCATATGCGCGTTTAGCGCCCAACCGGCTCCTTAATCAAAATGATTTCGATCGCAGTTATTCCGCTTTTCAAAATTAAATTCCGAAATACGAAAGGGTGGTATAAGTGGTTGTAGAAAAAAACGTTAGAATAACGGAACGTTTGTTTGACAACCACTATAAATAGACGCGAAAATCGTCTCGTAACACGCTATGCAGTGTTATTATTATTAATGATGAAAGAATTGTGACTTTTCGCCCTTGCGGTTGTATATGAATTATGATGAACACGATATCCGTGTTATCCGGCAGGTCCTCCGGGGGGACCGAGACGCTTATGCCGATATCGTTGAACGCTACCAAAGCCCCATTTACAACCTGGCCGTCAAGCTCACCGGTAGTCTATCCGATGCTGAAGATCTGGCCCAGGATGTCTTCATCCGGGTATATGAAAGCCTGGACCGGTTCGATAATTCCAAGCGGTTTTTCCCCTGGATGTACACAGTTGCACTGAATGTTATTCGCAACTACAATAAGAAGAACAAACAGATATTTCTGAGAATCCAGCAGGAAAACTTCACGGATAAGTGGCTGAAGCACACGGAAACTCCTGAAAAAAACGTTTCTGAAAATCAGCAGCAGAAAAAGCTCGCCCGGTGTATTCTTAAACTGCCGATAAGACTGAAAGAAGCCGTCGTTTTGCGCTACTATCAAGGTCTAACATTTGGAGAAATCGCAGAAGCCCGCTCCTGTTCGCTCAGCGCAGCAAAAATGCGTGTCTATCGTGGTTTGGAGCAGTTAAACCGTCTCATGCAAAGTCCCTGACAAAATGATGTCTTTTATCAAAAAAATACCACATCAAGAAAAAAACCATGTCCCAAACTTACACACGACTGAGTTACCGGACGATTTTGAACGCACGGCGACCTTTGAAGCCATTCTAACTTTGATAAAATCTTCTGCGCCGGCTACGCCTCCGCCGGACTTTACCCGCAATGTCATGCGCCGCTTATCAGAGAGGAACACCAGCCGCCGCCAATCCATCAGCGACCGGCTTAAGGTTTCAATCGGACAACTGACCTTACCTGCCACGGCAATGGAAGTGGCAACGTGTTTTTTTCTCAGCGGTTTTTTCTACCTGGTTCTGGGCATCAGCCTGCATGTTGGGCTGAAATCACTGGGCGCCGATCCCTCAGCGACAGGCTGGTTCTATTACCAACCACACCTCGCTGTTCTGATCGCCATGGGCTTCACAACGGTGGGGTTTTTATTTTGGAAAAACAATCGCCTGGCATTCCGAATCGCCAATCTGACAACCATTTTCTATGTTCTGTTATCTATTGTCAATAGTGTGCAGGCGCAGTCGATCTCATCGCGTCCCTTCAGCATTAGCGGCGTACTCTGTTTCTCTGCAGGAACCATACTAGTGGGCATTTTTCTGGCCGTGACCGTAAACAATTTTAGCGGTATAACGAGAAAGAAGCATCTATGATCAAATCAGATTCGGGGTTTACGATCTTGGAGATCTTGGTCGTGCTGATTGTTTTGAGCATAATCATGGTATTTGCCATCGGGCGGGGAAGGGTTACCAGCACGGATGTAAAAGTTCAAACCGAAGTATTGAAAAGCCAGCTGCGGCACGCACATGCCTAGGGCCATGAACGACAACACCCCATGGGGCATTCAAACCGACAACACCGGCGGCACTTCCTACTGGCTTTTTCAATATGACGGCAGCTTTAACAAGGTCCGACTTCCGAACGAGGATGCTCTGATAATCGATCTCGCTGCTAATGGTATGAGCATGACCCCAGGGATTTACTCCTTCGACCCGCGCGGCGTCCCTCATTATGAAGCCGACCCGACAGCGACCCAGCCGTCGACGGCCGCCCTGCCATCAACAGAACAGCAGATCACCGTCTCCGATGGAACCGACAGTTACATTATCCGGATTACGAGAAACACGGGGTTCATACCATGAACATATTGTTGACGTTAGGCCGATCAAAAAATACTCAATCCGGATTCACGTTGATCGAAATCATTGTCACCTTGATTGTGGCCTCGATCCTGGGCGCCATTCTGCTCGAATTCATGGGACAAACCGTATACAAAAGCTACGAGCCCATCCACATGGCCAGGGAAAGCATGGGGTTAACCTCGATTATGGAATGCATCAATGCAGAATACAAAAAGAGCATGCTATCCATGGTACAATCAGACAGTCCCATGGCGAGTCATTTGAATGGGTTTAAAACCGCCATCGATAATAACACCCTTGGCTGCGGGGCCTATACGTCCGCAACTTCCTGGGTGGTGTTCAACAGCAGCGGCCAACCTGACCAATACGTTGAAGGAATCGACGGAAATCCGCTCAATCATCGAGTCTTGAAAGTGACCATCGTCAGTGGCGGCCATGAAATTACGACAATGTACACAAGGTAGAAGGGAAAAAATGCTTCGACACACCGAAATGGCGTTACAGTCAAGCAACACGGCGGCAAACTCTAAATCCGTCCGGATGGCTCTCTCTGGTCATTTCAGGAAACGACTCAGGGGACTTGATGATGCCGGTTTCACCCTGGTCGAGGTAATTGCCTCGCTTCTGATCGTTGGCGTTCTGGGGGCTATCGCAGGAATGGGCATCGTCAATGGCATGCAAGGTTATATGCAAACCAAGGAAAATGCACACTTGGCGCAGAAAACTCAGGTATCAGTAAACCGAATCGGCCGTGAACTGATGGAGTTGACCGATATCATTGCTCGCAATGATGGATCCGATCCCTGGGTTATATTCGACAACCCGATCGGCCGGCAGGGGTTGGCCAAGGTTGGCAACACTTTGCAACTGTACACACTCTCTGCCGGGGCTACCGATCTTTCGGGTGCCACTGGAGATATCGTCGTCGACAAAGTAGATAGCCTCACAGTCTCATACCATAGCGGCTCGGACCCCGACTGGATCATATCAGACGGAATCGACATGCTGTCGGCTGTCCAAGTGGATATCAACCTTTTGCGTGAAGAGGGTGGTGGAACAACACTTCCATTCTCCATCATGGTTAATCCTCGCAATACTAAAAATTTTGGTGGCGCCTCGCTTCAACCGAGCGATTTTGACCGTGCTGCCAAAAAGTACGACTGTTTTATTTCAGCTTCAGTCAATGGCACCTACTTTAAGGGCACCCCCTACGTTTTAAAGGCTCTTATGTCAGTTATAACGGCCTGTGTTCTCATCGTATTGGGGATCGCAGCATGTAGAAAAAATCATCGACATCAAGGAAGAAACACAGGCATGGGATCAAGGATTCGAGACCAGCGCGGCAACGTGTTGGTCGGTCTAGTGGTCACCATGCTCCTTTTTGCTGCTTTGGGGGCCGGGATGGTGACCATGACCAGCACTTCCTCCACCAACCAGGTTCTGGGCAACACAACGGTCAGGGCCTATTACATCGCCGAAGCCGGTTTCCGTTATGCCGCCAGCCGCTACCTTAATACCGCGGACACCAACAGCGTTTGCCGGTCACAGGACGAGAAAAACCAGACCCTTGCGAACCTCCACGACGACCTGTTCACACTCGGAAACGACGACGGTCGGTTCCGCCTGAAAGTCTTCCCCTATTATCTGACGGCCAACGGCAGTATATCTGCGGGCAGCACTGGTCTGCCGACCAAATTTTCCGGTGGGAAACCGGTAGATTTCACACTACCGCCAATCGGTATCAATGCGCGCCTAAAAATAGACGATACCGTCTATTTTTATGACGCTTACAATGATAGTACCGGCCAACTCACCCTTTCCCAGCCGCTCCAGGAAGACGTTTGCGACAACGCCGTCATAACGCTCATCGGCATTCCTGCCGGCTCGGCCACCCTGACAAAACTCGGAGACCTAACCCTGGCGGATGCCGGCTTTTTTCCTGAGACCCAAGGAAGGTTCAAGATCGCCGGTGATGCCTACGGTTATGTCGCCCGTAGCGGCAACACCCTGCAACAGATCATCAATGTCGATGAGCCGGAGGATCCCATAAATATGTTGATTAACACCACCACGGAGGTCGTGCTAGAGCCTTTCGCTCAGATCCGGTCCATCGGGATGGTTGATCAGGGTGAATTCGCAGCCACGCGCGAAGTGATTTACAGCGTACCACTTCCAGAGCAAACAAGTACGCTTCTAACAACAGATGAAGATTCCGACCCATTCAACGACGACTCAAAATGGCAAAGCCCGACGTACGGCAATTTCGCGGTTCAAAACTACTTAGGAGACAGCGCTCTGGCCGTCACAGGGACCCAAAGCGGCTTCAATTCGCCCAAAGCCTCTTTGATCGCCTTCGACTGGACGAATTCCAAAATCAACTTCGCCTCCGCCCACCGGTCGACCGGCCGGTTTCTGAGCTACGATGCCCAGACGAAAATCCTTTTTGATTTGTTGTCACAGGAGAACTGGACGGACGGCGATCAGGAAGGCAGCGCCCCGGATCGCCTGCCGAAATACTTCATGGCCGGCATCGCCTTTCGGTTGGATGAAAATCTGAACACCTACGGGCTGTCACTCACCCGCGGTTCGGCCTTTACTCCGCCAACACCGGACAACATCGCCAATGAACTGATACCCCAGGATCAAACCCCCATGTTGGCGCTGTGGCAACAAACCGACGATGGGGCCTCGACCGACTGGCTGGCCTACGGCGTGCTGCCCGGCAGTATCATTTTTTCTGATGACATGGAGTCTGGCTCCAACGGCTGGACCGTCAATGTTGCCGGTGACGACGGCCGCCGCTGGGAACGGGTGTTGTCCAGCGGGTGCTCCAACCCCGGCGAATGCGCCAACAGCGGCGAATATTCATGGACCACCAGCCCGACCGGTTCTTCCGGCGGCTTCGTCGGTGCTTATGAAGACGGGGAAAACATTGCCCTGGTTTCACCCTCCATCGACCTCTCCGCAGTTGCCTCTGCCATTCTGACCTTCTGGACGCGTTACAGGCTATACTCCTGTGACGACTACGGTTACGTGGAAATCTGCGAAAACGGTACCTGCGCCAGCGATCTGGATTGGACGCGCCTGAACGACAGGCCAACCGACCACTGCACAGGAGGTACTGAACCGGAAAACTCGAGCTATGCCGATTACACCAGCAACAGTGAGAGCCAAATCCTATACCCCGGAAACGTTGACGGTTGGGTCAAAAAAGTCCTCGATATCAGCGACTATGCGGGACAACCGAATGTCAAGATCCGGTTTCTCTTCGATAGAGATAACAATCCGGCTTTGACACGCAACGGGTGGTGGATCGACGATGTGAAAGTTGTGACCAAGGAATTTATTGATTTACTGCCGGTACCACCGGATCCCGCGGGCGAACCGCGCAAAGCGGCCGTTATGGTCCGCGTTTTCGAGGCCGCTGTCATTCAATTCAACAGCGGCGGGACGACCCCGATCGAGGTCGAGGATATCGTCACGCAGTCGAACGGCGCTATCGGCGTGGTGGTGGTCCCGCCGGTTCTCGAGTCGTCGGATTGGGGCGGCGACAGCGCTGCCGGCACCTTGTGGCTCAACAAGATATCCCCTGATAATGATTTTCAAAACGGAAGTTTGGACGTACTCGGCAAGGGGACGAACCTGGCCACGGTCACCGGTTACACGCCGCGCACCAATTTGATCAAGGCCTACTTCAATAATTTGGCCGACACCGGTAGCCCGAACAACTCGCCTTACGATCTTCTGCGCCGGCCGGAAAACCGCAACGAGATCAGATGGCCAGCAAATGAGGGCGAAGTGACAAACGCGAATAACGACTATTTCACCCTGATCGAATGGGATATCGACATCAACCGCGACCCTGACATCCCTTTGAGTCAACAGGCGAAGCGGTTGAAAGACGAGAACGGTAAATACACGATCATCGCCACAGACAGCCTGTCGACGCCTTCAGACACCTTTTTCCCCTACACCCGTCCCGAAATCGGCCTCCAAGCCTTCGGGCACGGCGCGGTCGATCTTTATTTTGACGATTTCGGCATCCAGGTTTACCGCTTTGCAGGCTCCGGATTTCTCCAGCCGATACAACAATAAAATTTTTCGTTGCCCACAGTACTCGTGGGCAACGAAAAATTTTATGTGGATTGCATAAATCCTTTCATGCATTATATTTCCCTTGTTTGTTTTCCAGTACACGAATCTTTGCATTCCATGATTATCTTTTCGCATTTTCTATAAACAACGCTATATAATTTTCTACCAGAAAATTATTTTGAAAGGAAAACACGATGAAACTGGCCGTAAGCGGTAAAGGCGGCGTCGGCAAGACGACATTCGCAGCCCTACTCATCCGGACCTTGAATCAAGAGGGCAAACGGGTTCTGGCGATTGACGCCGACCCGGACGCTAATTTAGCAGCAGCAATCGGTATTGCCGACGGAGATAAGATTACGCCGATATCCGAGATGAAAGACCTCGTCTTCGAGCGCACTGGCGCGCAACCCGGGACTGTTGGCGGCTACTTTTCGCTCACCCCCAAGGTCGACGACCTGCCGGAATCCCTTTCGGCTAGGCTTGAAAATATTAAGCTGATGCGCCTGGGCGGCGTCTCAAAAGGCGGTGCCGGGTGTATCTGCCCCGAAAGCAGCCTGCTAAAGGCACTGGTGCGGCATGTCGTTTTACAGCGTGACGAGGTGGTGGTTATGGACATGGAAGCCGGAATCGAGCACCTCGGCCGTGCCACCGCCAAGGCCGTCGACAAGCTCATTGTGGTTGTCGAGCCCGGTCGGCGCAGCATCGACACCGCTGGTCATATCAAAAAACTGGCATCTGAAATCCAGTTGAACAATATCGCCGTTGTCGGCAACAAAATCCGCAGTTCCAAGGATGAAGCCTTTCTGAAGAACCACCTTTCCGATTTCGATTTCCTCGGTTTCCTGCCTTATGACGATGCCCTCATTGAAGCGGATCTTGAGGGAAAATCACCCTTCGATGTCGACTCTAAGGCTAAAAACGTAATGACGGAGATGATCAGCCGACTCTAATGGCCCGACGCCCAGCATCACCACATCCCCACCGCCACTCGAAACGCAGACAAAAAAAAAACTTCCATGGGCCGCGTTTGCAGCGCTTGAAAGCCGGGGCGGATAAAAAACTCACAAAGGTTTTTGCGGGCATCGGCGTACCGCCCCAAAAACCTTTTCAACCAGACCGGTTTCAAACCGAGGCTGTGGCGGCCATACATCATTCGGACTGCCTCGTCACGGCACCGACCGGCGCCGGTAAAACCTGGATCGCCCGACAGGCGATCGCTCGCCTAATCAAAAAGAACGGTCGGTCTTGGTACGCCTCCCCCCTCAAAGCGCTTTCCAACGCAAAATATGCCGAATTCACCGAAATTTTCGGTGAAGACCAGGTCGGTATCCTGACCGGAGATAGAAAAGAAAATCCGGAAGCCCCTGTTATCGTCGGTACAACCGAAATCCTGAGAAATCACCTTTACGATGCCATGCACAGCGGCAAAAGCATGCATACCGATCTGGTCATTCTCGATGAGGCGCATTATCTGGGTGATCCTGAGCGCGGTGTCGTGTGGGAGGAAATCATGATTTATCTTCCGCCCCGCATCCCCCTGCTCCTGCTGTCCGCCACCATTGGCAATGCCAAACAGATCGCGGACTGGCTGGCCGGAATGCGCGATAGAAAATGCGCCGTCGTGGCGGAAAACAAGCGGCCGGTGCCACTCTACCCCCTGTTTCTGCATCCGTCAGGCACGCTTTTGCCCTATCTGGCTCCGGCTGCCGCCGGTAAAAAACCGCATGTTTATAAAAAATTGAACGATTTTATCAACCTGCGGCGCAGACCTCTGATAGCACCGCCGGGCAAACTGCCGCCTTTTGGTGATATGCTGCGGGTATTGAAAAGATTCGACCTCCTCCCGGCCATTTTCTTTTTGAAATCTCGGGCCGACTGCGACCGGGCCCTGCAGCTTTGCCAGGAAAATCAACAGCAGAACCGCGGTCAGCAAGAGAACCGCATCCATCGGATTCATGAACTGGTATCCGAGAGCCCGCACATTACCCGTCACCGTCAGCGTTGGTTTCTGGAACACCTGGCGGTGGGATCCCACCACAGCGGTCAATTGCCGGCCTGGAAACTTGTTTTGGAGACCCTGATGGCCGAAGGATTGCTCGATGCTGTGTTTGCAACCAGCACGGTGGCGGCCGGGGTCAATTTTCCAGCCCGCACGGTCGTTTTTTTCAATTCCGATCGCTTCAATGGTGTGGAATTCAAGCCTTTGACTCCAACCGAATTTCATCAAATGACCGGCAGAGCCGGTCGCCGGGGCATGGACAACATCGGTTTCTGCGTTGCGGTTCCGGGCCGTTATATGGATCTGCGGCTCACCGCACGACTCCTCCATGCGCCACCGTCCGATGTACTCAGCCAGATCAAAGTCAATTTCTCCATGGTGCTCAACCTGCTGCTGTCCCACACCCCGGAGCAGGTTGAAAACCTTCTGGCCCGCTCCTATGCGACCTATCTGTTACGAAACCCTTCTGCCCGTCGATCCTCGCGATCCTTTATCAAGAAATGGCGGCCATCAGAAAACACTCTCTGGCAGGATTTTCTGCGCCACTTGGCATTTCTGGAAGACCACGATTATGTCAACCGGGACGGTGGATTGACGGAGGATGGAAAGTGGGCATCACAGCTTCGCGTCGACCAGCCGCTGTTGATCGCTGAAGGACTTCGAAAAAACGTATTCCCTATAAATGACCCCCTCCTGATGGCAGCCGTCACTGCGGCATTTGTTTATGAGAGGGAATCTGATGACCGGATCGAAAAAGCGTGGCTGTCAAAGCCCCTGATAAAAGTTATTACCAATTTGCGGAAGGCTTTGACACCTTTTGTAGAGGATATGATGGCCAAGGGATTTCAGGTGCGGCCCCTGCACTTGAAACCTGCTGCTGCAGTGCACGCTTGGGCTGCTGGCGAGGCCTGGGAAAAGGTATTGGCGATAGCGGATTCAGAAGAAGGTATCCTGGCTGCCCTGATTCTCCGAACGGCCGACAATCTGCGGCATATTAAAAATCTGCACACTATTTTCCCCGAAGCCTCGGAGACGGCAGCGATAGCCATCGACCTCATTCTTCGAGATCCGGTGGCACTTTATTATTGAAAATGCGCGAAAGTCATCCGAATCCACCAGTAGTAAATGGCACCAAAGAGTGCCCAGTAAAAAAAGACCATTCATGGATGGACACGGGTTAGTTCTGTTCGATTATTTCCCGCAATTTCAACGAAAGTTCCCGCAGTTTGAATGGCTTTTGGATGAAACCGTTGCAGCCGCGATCGAGGATTTCCGTGGCCTGACCACTGAGACTGTAACCGCTACAAAGCAATACGCTGATGCCGGGATTTATTTTTCTCAGCTGGTCGAAGGTCTCCCCTCCACTAAAGCCCGGCATGATCAAGTCGAGTATGACCAAATCGATGCCGTTCCATCGTTCCTGAAAGATCTGCAACGCCTCTCGTCCATTGGAGGCGGCGATGACCTTGTACCCGAGCGTTTTGAGGATTTCCTGGCCGACTTCGATGATCATATGTTCGTCATCAACCAGGAGAACAGTCTCATTTCCCTTTAATAGCTCTGTCAGGTTCTCCTCTTCCTCAACGACCACTTTTTCGGACGCCGGCAGATAAACGAGAAAAGTGGCGCCCTTACCCGGGTCGCTGACAACTTCGATAAAACCACCATGATTTTTGACAATCCCGTATGCCGATGCCAAGCCCAGACCGGTGCCCCGACCCATTTCCTTGGTCGTGAAAAAAGGTTCGAAAATACGCTGCTGGGTCGGCTGGTCCATCCCAATACCCGTATCGGTTATGGCAATGCATACATACGGCCCTGGCTCGACGCGGTAAGGCCGAATGCCCTTTCCATCGACAGCGACGTTTTCAGTCTTTAAAAAAAGTTCGCCACCGCCGGGCATGGCATGCCATGCATTCACGAATATGTTCAAAAGCACCTGGTCGATCTGGGCTTGATCGACCTCAACAGACCTGACTTTTTGAAGCGCCTGACTGTGTATGCGTATTTCTTTTTTCGTTCGGCCGAACATTCGGGCGGCCTTGAGTAAGAGGTCATTGGGATCGGTCACCTTGACTTCGTATTTACCGCCCCGGGCAAACCCCAACAGCTGTTTTGTCAGGGCCGCACCACCCTCGACGTAGCGCTCAATCGTTTTGACTTTCTCGAAATGGGGATGATCTTCCTCCATGTTCAAAAGCATGAGAGATGCATTGCCCTGCATACCCATTAAAATGTTGTTGAAGTCATGGGCAATGCCACCGGCCAGATTGCCGATAGCTTCCATTTTCTGGGCCTGCATCAACTGCTTTTCCAATTTCTTTTTCTCTGCATCAGATTTTATTTTATCGGATATATCCCGAATCATACCCCGCAGGCCAATCGGCTGTCCGGCCTTGTCCTGCATTAGGTAAATGGACATCTCGACGTTTACGATAGCGCCGTCCTTGCGGTTTACCCTGAAATCCGGCAACCTTTCTGATTTGCCCGTACGGCACACCCGGTCCGTGATACGATTCATTAATTCCGCATCTGCCGGATCGGTAAAAAAGCTATTTTTCTTCCCGATAAGCTCTTCAGGGCTGTAACCCAAAATGTTGCTTACCGACTTATTGACGAAAGTAAAGTCCCCTTCGAGATCCATTTCGAAGAAACCTTCATCGATGTTCTCAACAATCAAACGATACTTCTCGTCCTGCTCTCGCAGCTTCTCGTAGGCCTTTCGTCGTTTCTGGTTGTCCTGCTGCACATGCGATACGAAGATGACGAAAATGCACAATACCAACAACCGCGTCCAGACTTCAAAAAGATCCGGCCCCAAAAGATGATGAAAGAGGTTGGCTTCCGGTGCCAGGAAAAAAAACATGAAGGATTCACACACCCAGTAAAAGGCAGCCAGACCGACGCCGGCTACGATAATCGAGTCCTTCCAGCTGGTTTGTGTTTTCGAGGATGCAGGCATTGATGGTTCCCGTTCCGCTCGATCGAGAATTCCTTATTGAATTTATGGCGAAGCGTCCCAACCGGCAATGAGGGTGACAATCATCTGATGAAAATACGACGGGTCGAATCCTTGATGAGAGGAAACACATCAGGGCCGCCATAATCCGGTTTGATTCCGTTGTTATTATTTTAACTTACAAATAGAATTTTGTAAAGAAATAAGGGGGGTTATAAGTTGAGAGGGTTGGGGGGTCCTCCTGAACCTTTAATACCGGAACCGAATGAAGGCAGGTTCAAATTTGGAAATACCTGTAGGGTAACGTCAACTGAGTATCATTATCGGGATTAACGGAAGCGCTTATATGTCTTTTATGGGGCAGCTTTCCGTACAGGCAAGCAGGCGGCATCGACAAGTTATCGGTACCCAAAGGAGATTAAGTATGAAGCAATTCAATTTAATTGACTGCGAGGAAAGATAATTTGGTCTTTTCGGTTCATTGAAAGCTCGAAAGGACTATCAACATATGCATAGAGCGTTCTAATTCTGGAGGTATTACGGACCGCCTTTTGATCCACGGCGGGTCTCCGCAGTATAATCTGAGGGGGATCGGATTTTATAATTATTTTTTTGGCAATGACAGCAGTGACGACTAATCCTACACCAAGCATTAGCATCAATATAGGTTCCGACATTTAAGATAAACCTTCTAATTTAGTTTGGGTTAAATATTACTTGGGCTGAAGGATAATGGTTCTGTGTTGGTTGGATGTTAGAATTTAAAGAAATTGGAAGGAATTAAACTCGATACCCGGGTAGTACCGTTTTTTTAAAAGGTGGGTGTATATATCTATGAGAATATTCTAAACGAATCATATTGGGTTTCCTGTAATGAGGCCTTAGTGTTCTATTGATAGCTGCGATAAAGATGACCCATCTTAACATACATTGTAATACCTTGTAAACCACAAACCCTATTAAAGGCCATATCGAGCGCCAGAACTGCTGGATTAGAGATTCTTCGCGAAAATTGTGCAATTATCGGCCATCAAATAAAAACAGCAAGCCTATCTTTCGAGTGTGAAGAATATAACAGACAAAGTTTCCGTCAAAGTCACCCCCTTCCATAAAAAAAGGGCCACATCTCTGTGACCCCTTGATTTCATTGGTGCCGGAGGCGAGAATCGAACTCGCAAGGGCGCAAGGCCCGGAGGATTTTGAGTCCTCTGCGTCTACCAGTTTCACCACTCCGGCAAAACGTATCCCTTTAAGCTTCAGCTAATCTGGTATAGGGACGCATTTTGGTTCTCATTTACAGAAATCGAGTCAATTCGTCAATAGGAAACGGTCATTTACGCACGGCACAATCATTTCAATTCAGGGCGGCCAGAATTTCCTGTCGCGATACCGCGCCTTCGCGGATAATGACGGGACTGTCGCCGGTGACATCAACCACCGTTGACCCCCGTCCCCCGTCCAGAGGACCGGCGTCAAGTATCATATCCAGCTGCGCAGAAACCCGCTGGTCAAGGTCTTCGATCCGATAACAGCCCGTCCGTCCTGAAATGTTGGCGCTGGTGCCAGTGATCGGCTTGCCGAACATCGAAACCAGGGTTCTTGCCACCGGGTGCCCGGACACGCGGACACCGATCCGTCCCGTACCGGCAACAAGGTTATTGGGTAGTCGTGAAAGCGCTTTAAGTACAATCGTAACCCGACCCGGCCAGAACCGATCCATCAACCTTATTGCAGCAGGAGGCACCTCCGCAGCCACATCACAAACTGCGTCCCTTTCGGGTACCAAGACCAACAGGGGATTGCCGAAGGCTCGTTGTTTGATAGCAAATATCCTGTCTACGGCCAACGCATTCAGTGCATCCGCACCCAAACCATAAAGTCCTTGGGTGGGAAAAACGATGACCCCGCCGCGGTCGAGTATGTCAACGGCCGCGGCCACCTGGCCCGGTAGTGGGAGCCGAGGATCAATTGATTCGATGTTACTGATAATTCTCAAGCTTTTTTGCTTTTTCATCGACTTTGGCAGCCATATCAGCTTTATGGACAGCGAGCTTTTCGGCCAGGTTCTGGTCGCTTACCGCAAGAATCTGGACCGCAAGTATACCGGCATTGACGGCACCCGGTTTACCGACAGCGACAGTGGCCACCGGAATGCCCGGGGGCATCTGAACCGTTGACAACAAGGCGTCCATTCCCAATAAGGCCGAAGAGTCGATTGGTACGCCGATCACCGGCAGGATGGTTTGGGCGGCCATAGCCCCGGCAAGATGGGCGGCATGACCAGCCCCGGCAATTATGACCTTGATCCCTTGATCTTTGGCCTTACGTGCGAATTCTGCCGCTCGCAAAGGCGTCCGGTGGGCTGACGCCACGGTGATATAAAAAGGTACGCCGAATTTGCGCAGAATCGCCGCGGTTTCTTCCATGATGCCCAGATCCGAATCACTTCCCATGACAATACCGACCTGGGGTTTTCTCTCCTTACTTTTCGACCCGATATCACCTGAACTCAATGCCACCTCCTTATGCTTTTCAATATAAATATCTGCTAAATCGCCCCGTCCGGTCCGTCCGTTAACCGCGCCCGTTTAAGCGCTGGGCTATATCTTCAAGTAATGTCCTTTTCATATTCTCCAACTCCCGCCGTTCCACCTTGGCCCCCTTTATGCCGCCGTCGAGTGCTATTTCGGACAAAAAACAGCGTCCGTCTTCGCGAACCAGCAGGTCTATGTGCGCATACGGAAACCGTGCCCGCCCGATCACATCACGGCAGAACTGCAGCTGGTCGTTGTCCGGGATATGCGGCCGGCAAGTACCACCTAGGGCAAGGTTCATTCGAAAGTTGTCGTTATTTTGCCTTGCATAGGCCTCGACATAGGTCCCGACGACGATAAAGCGCATATCGGCAAACCGTTGCTGGTATGGCTGAAGAACGAACGGGTATGAAGACTTATTGAAGGCCACCATATTGTAAAGGGCTTCTACATTCTCCCAACGCCGAACGCCGTGGCCGCAGTGCATACGGTCTTCTTTGGTAATCACCACTCCGACACCCTTTCTTTGGTAAGGCCCCATAGCCTCGAATAAATCCACCCGGCGACGTATTACACGTGTCAGCGGCAGCATCCATTGGGCCAGCAGCATGGCCTGAGCCACTTTTGATCCATTGAGTGTTTGTGCCAAGGGCGCTGGAAGGCAATGCACGCCTCGTTCGAGGAGATCGATCAGAAGGGTGTGTTTCAGGTTACCGGTAGGGATCCTGCCGATGAAAACATCTCCAGGTCCCAATTGGCTGTACAATTGCAAGAGCTGAGTGGCGCCCCTAATGATCATGGCATCAGCGACCGGTGTTGCGATCTTCCAGGCTCAGTTCGATCAGGCGATCCATCAGTTGCCCGAAAGGGAGACTGGCGGCAGCAGCGGCCTGGGGAAAAAGGCTGGTGGCGGTCATACCCGGTATGGTGTTCGTTTCGAGCACAAAAAGATCGCGACCTTTGAGAATCATGTCGGTCCGGCTGTAGCCACGGCAACCGAGAGCCTCGTGAGCCATTACAGCATAGGACTGGGCCTTGCTGGTCAGTTGATCGTCAATGCGGGCAGGACAGATTTCCTGGGTGGCACCAGGGGTATATTTCGCTTCGTAGTCAAAGAATTCGTGGCTCTTGTCGGGAATGATCTCAATTAACGGCAGGGCCTCTGGCGCGTTGTTTCCGATAATGCCTCCTGTCACTTCTATACCGTCGATGTATGCCTCCACCATGACTTCGCTGTCATAGGCAAAGGCCTTTTCAATCGCCGTTTTTAGGTCATCCACCTTTCGGACGATCGACATGCCGACGCTTGAACCGCACTGGACCGGCTTGATTACCACCGGCATCCCCATTCGTGCAGCAATATCATCGGGTATGACCGAATCCTGCGGTTTGAGTGATAAATAAGGCGGTGTAGGCAATCCGGCTTTTTCATATAACTGCTTCGAAACCAGCTTGTTCATGGCAACCGCACTGCCCATCACCCCTGATCCCTGGTAGGGAATGTCCAGCAGATCGAGCATTCCCTGAATCGTACCGTCTTCCCCGTAAGGACCGTGAAGGATAATCAAGGCAACGTCAATTTTAGACGCATCGGCAACAAGACGCGGCAGATCTGTTTTTGGATCGTAACGCCGCACGTCGTATTTTTCCTTATCGAGTGCCTCATACACCTGGTTGCCGCTGTTCAGAGATACTTCTCTTTCCGATGATATACCGCCGGACAGCAGGGCCACGGTCAACTTTTTCATGGATTTTCCCTCCCTTGAGTCATTCTCTGAAAAGGTTTGATGAGGTTTTCGGGTTCGTCATCCTGTTTGCCGCCTCGAGCCGATCAATCAGCTTATCGGCATAATACTGGGGAACATCAAACTCAATCGAGCCGGTGCGCATATTGTTCAGCTTCATGATGAGAAAATTGAGCTTTTTAATGATGTGGTATTTCTCTGCTTCATCGACCATGCCTTGCAGAAGATCTTCAGTCCGCCGTATTTCTTTTTTTAGTTCGACCTCCGGCGGAATCATATCGGCATTTTTCAAAATTTTGTAAGCCAATCGAAGATCTTCCGGGATGTGGGCGTCATCGCTCAGATTCAACGGTTTACCGGAACCGGAGAGCTTTTCAAAAACTCCCCGCAGCTGTGCGCTGCGGATCCGTTCCTCAACTATTTTATCGAATCCCGGAAACATTCGTTCCCTCCCCATCTGGCTGTGAATTTTCGTCCTGAAATATACTTTATAGTACAAATCTTTTGTGGTTTTCAAGGATGAATCGTTATCCCCTGTCTATCCGGCCCACGGCATCGATACTTTCTAATGACAGAATCGTTTCCTTGTTTGCCGGTTTCGATAAAATTTATAATTTGACCCTTTCCGCTTCAATCTGATACACAGCACAACCAAAACCAACCCGAAAGGACATGGCGTATGAAAAAGATCGCATTCGCTGGCACAGACGGACGTACGGTGCTGTCGGCCCTGATTGTTGCCACTGCTAAAAGCGAGTTCAACGCCGACACATACCAAGGTGTTGTCGTACGGGGGACACCGGCAATGCCAAAATTCGCGGAAATGATGAATTGGCCGATCCGCTTTATCCCGACAGTCAGCAACACGGTCGACGACTATACCGACACTTTGATTGAGGCCATGCGAAAAGACGAAATCGATTGTGTGGTTCCCATGCCAGAAGCGTTACTCTTCGACGGGTTGGTGGACAAAGTGGCGGCTGCCGGATTCGGTGGCCGCATCATCGGTCTCAGCAAAGCCGGCGCTTTCATCGAGGGTGACAAGCTCAAGTGTAAAAAATTGTGCCGGGATGCCGGTATACCGGTCGCTCCCGAATGGTTCGAAGCCGATGCCCGTGACTACAAGAGTGTGCTGAAGATTTGTCTGAAACTGATGGACACTTACGGTGGTGCGGTGCTGAAATATCCATACAGTGCCGGTGGCAAGGGCGCCCGAATCATCCGCAACGCATGGCAGATCAGAGAGGTATACGAAACCCTCGTCAATGATTACAAAGAGCCCTACCGGGCCCAATTCGGTAAAAGAGGTCCCTGGCCCCTGTTGATCGAGTCCCTGATGTCCGGGGTGGAGATCAGCTTCACCATGCTCGTGGATGCCAATGGCGATTTTCAGATTCTGCCCACTGCCATGGATTACCCGGAACGCTTCGAAGGACCGGCGGGTAAGGACAACCCTATTACCGGCGGCGTCGGTGCCATCTCACCCCACCCCATGGAATCCCCTGAATTGATCGAAATGGCTGGAAATATCATCGCCAGGCCTTTAATCGAGGCCATGAAAGCAGAAAATATCCTGCGCCCCTGCATTCTCTACCCGGGGTGTTTCGTTTCCTTGGACCAGAACATGCGGCCGACCCGTATTCGAGTATCCGAAATCAACATCCGGCCTGGCGAGCCCGAAGCCCAACCGGTCGCCCGGCGGATCCGCAACCTGGGCGCTTTGATCGAGGCCGCTGCCGAAGGTCGCCTCAAAGATGTCTGTCCTGAGGTTCGCGATGACCAGGTGGCGGTCTGCATCGCCCTTGTCACCGGTCCCGGTGGACCTGACGGTCAAAAAGGTTATCCGTGGTCCTGCACCAAAGGCGAACCGTTGGAAATCGATTTTAAATACCTCAAACGTAAGGCCATACAGGTTATTCCCTCGGCGATGACCGTCGCCGAGGATGGTGAAATCTTCAAATCCGACGGTACCCGAGTGGCATTTCTAAATGGAAATGTAACCATAAAAGAAAACGATAAGCCTGGTCTTGTAGCAGAACGGTTACGAAATAAACTGTTGGCTGCTTTCGACAACGGCAAAATACGGGTTGTCCCGCGCGAAAACCCCGATGGCAACAGGCTCGACCTGCGGCGGGATATTGGCCTGCATTATGGGCAAGCGGAAAATATCTTTCCCCGGAAATAGATCAGCCCCCTGAACGGGGGCTAAATTGAGATTGGAAATGGTGGCGATGCAGGGATTTGAACCCCGGACACTGCGGATATGAGCCGCATGCTCTAACCGACTGAGCTACATCGCCAAAATGTATTGTTGCGAAACATAATGCATGTTTGCTGGCTTTTACAGTGGTTGTCAAAAAAACGTTCCGCTATTCGAACGTTTTTTCTACAACCACTTATACCACCTTTCCGTATTTCGGCATTAATTTAAAAAGCGGTATAATTAGATGGGGTAGCGGTGAAATCGAGTGGAATCAGCCTATACCTCTACCCCATCGGCATCGGCTCTATTAGCAACTCCCCTCCCCTTAGTCAAGCGGAAAACCGTCGCAAATCTCCTTAGACGGGCGCACCATCTAACCGACACATCAACAAACGAATGCAAAAATCAAAACCGGCACCCAATCAAGATGCCGGTTTTGATTTCAGATTCATATAGCGACTGCGACCGCTCTACAGCCCGCGTCTACTTTTTCGCTTTGATGGAGCCGGCCACCTCGACGGTGTATTCGTCAGGATCTTTCGGCAAATTCGAAAAAACGATCATAAACGGCAGTGTTGCACCCTTTTTTAGGTTCAAGTTCGACCGGTTTTGCCCCATTCGATTTCCAAATTTCTTGTCGATACCGGCTTGATCCAGTCCAACCAGTTCGGCATCAGACAATGTGTTCCCGGCGTAGACGGTTTTTTCGAGCTGTAGTTTGCGCCCCTTGGAATAGAGCTTTCCGGTAATCTGAATAAAGCTGCGCGGATGATCGTAGTCATTTTTTACTTTGCCGCTAACAACGTACAACATGCCTTCTTTGGTGTCGGAAACGAAATGACCGTCGACATCTTTTTCAATAATGGTGATCTTGAGGTTGCCGGCGTCTGGCTGCTTCGAGCCCAGCATATCGCTAACGTATGGTATATTGAGGTCTTTAACCTTATCCAGGTAAGGTATGTCAATGCCGAAGTACTGAGCGCCAATAATGGCCCCATAGCCACCGCCGATCAGCAATAACAGGACGAGTAGTGTTTTCATCAGGCCGCCGACCCGCTTCTTTTTTACCTTTGTCGGCGTGGTATCCCGGACCTGTTCGGCCATGGTCGGCATGTCGTCTTCTGCCTCCCCGGCTTCATCCTCCGACTCGGAAATTGCCCCCAAGTCGAATCCGTCGGAACCACTGGCGACTGCCGTCGCAGCAACTGCGGCGACCTCTGCAACGTGGTTATCTGTTACCTCATCTTCTTCGACATCGAATTCGAGATTCGCTTCTCCCGTGTCACCAGCAGATGTCACATCTACCAAATCCAAATCGAGATCGAACTCTTCTTCCTCTGCAGCCGCATCAACTTGGGGACTGTCTTCGATCTCGAGCATGTCGTCTAAATCGGAAAGATCAAAGTCGTCCTCATCCTGATCGTCCCCGGTCTCGCTGATTTCGGTCTCAGACGCACCTTCGAGTTCGTCATCGAGCACCAAATCAAAATCGCCACCGTCCTCCTCAGCCGTTGCTTCCGATGGCGCCAGTTCTTCCATCTCGAGGTCGAGCATGTCATCGAGCGTGACATCACCCCCATCGCTTCCATCTCCGATCTCAGAATCAAGTTCTTTGCTAACTGTATCGGCTTCCACACCGAATTGGTCCTCAGAAGTCTCGGGGGTATCATCAAGTTCCAGCAGATCATCCAAATCGGTAAGGTCAAATTCGTCGGTAATTTCTGTTTCTTCCGCAACAGCGTTGCCAACTTTTTCTTCAACGATGTCAGCGTCCCGATCAATTCCGAAGTCGAGATCGTCGACTGTGGAATCGTCACTGATCGGCTGCCCGTCACCCTCTTCGCTTTCGATCATCTCTTCTAAATCTGCCAGATCCAACTCCTCGGTCGACGCCAAGTCGTCAGTCTTGTTATCAGGCGCATCTGCTGTTTCAACCGGATCTAAATCGAGTTCGAACTCGAGATCTTCACCAGCGGTATCCAATTCGGCATTTTCCTGGTCGCTATCAGCTTGGCTGCCAGCTTCCTGCCCAAAATCAAGGTCGAGATCCAAACTCTCAGTGGCCTGGTCGGAAACGGATTCTTCAACATCTTCGTGTCCCAAATCAAGTAAGCTGTCCATGTCCGAGAGATCAAGCTCCTGGGTTTCGTCGAATTCCACTCCTGAATCGGCGACGACCGATTTTTCGTCTTGATCGAAGTCCAGACCGGCAACCACCGGTTCCTCCGATTCGGGCCGGTCGGTGTCTTTGTCATCCAAATCCAAATCGAGCTGGAATTCAAAATCATCGGTGTTGTCATCACCAGAAAGAGCATCAACACCCTCAGGGGTCTCATCAAGGTCCGCGTCAAGGTCAAAATTGAGATCATCGTCCGCGGCGGCATTTTCAGCGGTAGCCGGCTCATCATCAAGGTCAAGGTCCAGCTGAAAGTCCATGGTTTCAGTTGCCTCACCGGCCAAATCGGCTCCGGCCGTGCCGGTATCGGGGGCGGCATCGAAATCGAGATCGAGATCAAAATCGAGTTCGTCTGTACTTTCTAGTGATGCCTGATCGGCATCGACAGTCGCAACGATATCGTCTTCCTCGAAATCGAGATCCAGCCCGGCATCCTCAGGCTCGCCAGCCGAAGTTGCCTCTTCTTCAGGTGCCAGATTTGGGTCCAGGTCAAGTGATTTTTCAATCGCGTCTAAATCCAGATCGTCAAGGCCCGCAGCACCGGCGACCGTCGTTTTTCCGGATGGAGATAAATCGGATAGGGCGTCCGGATCGGTCTCATCAACAGACGCCGACGGAACGACGACAAAGATGTGTCGACACTTGGAGCATCGTACTTTTGATCCGGAACTTTTGATCAGGTTTTCGTCAAAGCTGAAACTCGTGTCGCACTTTTCGCATGTAAGGATCATAGTATACCCCACCGAATTTTAATTAATGGCTTCGATATGCGCTCATTAGCAGCAAAGCTTTCTATCTGGTCGGGTTGCCTTTCGGGTGAGGCGACCACCTCAGCACAAACCCCAAAAACCATTTTTAGCAGCCGTTCAATGTCGACGAACCCTGGCACGTTTATACGGTACAAGTTGCAATCCCGACTTCCGCAGGATTCGGATTCATTACAGTTTGAGATCGTAGATGGCAGGCAGATGCCGGTATTGCTCGGCATAATCCAATCCGTAGCCGACAAGAAAGCCTTGTTCAACAATACGTCCCACATAATCGATGATAAATTGTCTGTCGCGTCTCTCACGCTTGTCGATCAGGGTGCAGAGACGCACACTTTTGGGTTCCTTTGATTTTAGGTGTTCCAGCAGGAATTCCAGCGACAGGCCGGTATCGATGATATCTTCAACCACGAGAACTTCTCGGCCGGTGATATCAATCTCAAGTTCTTTGGTCAGGCAGATAGAGCCACTGGTCTCAGTATTGCAACCGTAACTGGATAGCCGAACAAAATCAATTTGAACAGGAATGGAAAGATATCTGACGAGATCGGCGAGAAAAATAAATGCGCCCTTTAAAACACCAATGATAACAACCTCACGATTATGATAATCGATAGATATTTGTTGCGCTAATTCGGCAACCGCCTTCTCGATTTCTTCCTTGCTCAGGACGGGATTAAAATCAGGCATTGTAAAAGCAGTTTCCACATCGATTCATGGACCGCACACGAAATGGTGACAATGTAATACGACACTAAGGATGCCATATAATGATTCTTCTTGTCAATAATTTTAAAGAATTACAGCCCCGATGCGGCCAATTTTTGAATCAGATTCTCTTGCTCGCTATTCAGGTGTTTGGGGATGAGGATGTGAATGCGGACAAACAGGTCACCGCGTTTACCGCCCTGCATGTTAGGAAGACCATTTCCTGCAAGCCGCATCTTGGTTCCATGGCGGGTGCCGGGAGGAACTTTCAGATTGAGTTCTTTGTCATCTGGTGTCGGTATGGAAAGGGTAGTGCCTAAAAGGGCCTCGCTCAACTTGATCTCACGGTTGGTAATCAGATCGTGATCGTCGACAGTAAAAACAGGGTCATCAACAAGTTTTGCCTGAATGAAAAGATCTCCAGCCGGTCCGCCATAGGGACTTGCCTCTCCCTTACCGGCGAGCCGTAACTTCTTGCCTGCAAGCATGCCTTTGGGAATCTTGACTGTAATTCTTTCCGACCGGCCTTTGTGGTCGAAACTGACCGTTTTGCGGGTGCCCGTCAACACCTCCTGGAGAGTCAAGGGAAGCTCGTAGACCAGATCCGTGCCCTTGATCTGGGGTTGCTGCCCGCCGTGATTCCCGAAGGGTGAACCCGTGCCGAAGGGGCTTCCTGATCCAAAAGAGAAGCGCACGCCGCCACCGCCACCGCGGCCACCGAAACCAAACTCCCTCAGGATGTCATTGAAGTCAAAACCCCTGAAAATATCTTCCTGTGAAAACCTCTGGCTGAACCCTTCAGAACCGAAGGTATCGTACTGTTTGCGTTTATCCTTGTCGCTCAGTACGGCGTATGCCTCGCTGATTTTTTTGAATTTTTCTTCCGAGGCTTTGTCACCCTTGGCGTGATCAGGATGATATTTCAACGCCAGCTTGCGATAGGATTTCTTTATTTCCGCTGCTGATGCCTTTTTATTCACGCCCAGTATGTCGTAATAATCTTCGGCCATAGAGTTGATTCCTTACTGTACTATTTATTCAGATGCACACTTCGGCACCAGATGGTCATGTCACCGCACGCTGGGGCTCACGAATCTGTAACTTGTTGAAAACATTTGAATCGAAAGGAATAAATATAATTTTTTAAGCCTCGTGTGTCAAGATGTGTTGCGATATAAGGGAATCCCCTGCCGCACTTATTCACGCGTGGTTGAATGAACTTTTAGTGCGATCATCAGGACTGAAAGCGCCGCTGGAGTGATCCCATCGACCCGGGATGCCTGCCCGAGAGACACCGGTTTGACCGCGGAAAGCTTTTCCTTCAGTTCATTCGACAAGCCGTGGACAGTGGCATAATCGAATGCTTCCGGGATTCGCATGCGTTCAAGATTCTTAAATTTTTCAATTTCCCGCTGCTGCCGTTCAATATATCCCTCATACTTGACCTCGATTTCCACCTGCCGCGACACTTTTTTTCCAATCGGCACCGGGCTTGATGCCATCGCTTCCACCGCGTCGTAATCGAGTTCGTTTCTCTTCAGTAGCTGATCCAGGCGAACCCCGCTTGTGATCGGATTGGTCCCCTTGCCTGCCAGATAGGCATTCACCTCAGGGGTCGGTTTGATAACCACTCCCCGTATGCGACGGATTTCTTGGAAAACCTGCTGCCAGCGTTCTCTGACCTCCGCCAGCGCATCGTCACCGATGAGTCCCAGAGAATGGCCGATTTCCATCAATCTGATATCGGCATTGTCTTCACGTAACATCAGCCGGTATTCGGCTCGAGATGTAAACATGCGGTAGGGTTCTCGAGTTCCCCGGGTGACCAGATCGTCGATCATCACACCCATGTACGCCTGGGATCGATCAAGAATAAACGCCGGCCGACCATGGACCTGGCAGGCGGCGTTGATGCCAGCCCACAACCCCTGCGCGGCAGCTTCCTCATAACCGGACGTTCCGTTGATCTGGCCCGCAAGGAAAAGACCGGATAATCGCTTGGTTTCCAAAGTCGGCTTCAATTGGACCGGATTGACGTAATCGTACTCGATAGCATATGCCGGTCGCATGATTTCAGCTTCTTCCAGACCATCCACCGAACGGACGAGTGCGTATTGAATCTCGAGCGGTAGGCTATTGCCGAGACCGCTGGCATAGATCTCTTCGGTCTCGAGTCCCTCAGGCTCGAGTATCACCTGGTGTCGGTCTCTATCTGGAAACCGGACGATCTTATCTTCCAATGAGGGACAATATCGGGCGGAAACACCCTTGATGACGCCCCCATAAAGGGCCGAACGACCCAAATTGCGCTGCACGGTGCTGTGGACCTTCAGGTTTGTGTGCCCGATATAGCTGGGTACCTGGGCCAACTTGATACTTTTTGTAAAGTGGGAAAATGGCACCGGGGTTTCATCAATTTCCTGGATGGAAAAACGGGTAAAATCGATGCTTGAACGTCTCAACCGCGGCGGTGTGCCCGTTTTCATCCGACCCAGCTGAAAACCGAGTTGCTTGAGATGCGCCGGTAGACTGTATGAGGCAAACTCACCGGCCCGCCCAGCCTTGAAAGATTTGAAACCGATGTGCACCAGACCGCTTAAAAATGTCCCCGTTGCCAATACGACCGTTCCGGCTTGATAACCGAATCCGGTCGTGTCTTCAACGCCGACAACCTTATCACCCTCGGTGACGACCCTCTCAACCATGGCCTGTCGCAGTTCGATGCCGGGTTCGTTTTCAATGACATGTTTCATCACCATGTGATAGCGGTTCTTGTCGTTCTGGGTCCGCGAAGAATGGACGGCCGGACCTTTCTTGGTATTCAGGGTCTTATACTGAATAGATGTCTTGTCCGTCGTTTTGGCCATTTCTCCGCCCAGGGCATCGATTTCCTTAACCAGTTGCCCTTTGGCCATGCCCCCGATGGAAGGGCTGCAGGGCATGGCAGCGATTTTATCCAGATCAATGGCCATCAGTAGCACGCGACAACCCATCCGGGCAGCCACAAGTGCTGCTTCACACCCCGCATGCCCGGCACCGACAACGATGACCTCGTATTTTGGTGAACTAAACGTCATGGTCCAAACCCTATCAAATTTTTCACGTTTTACAATTTATAATCAACCGGTTATATTTGGATAGAATAATCATTCATAAGACATGCCAAAACTATACCCTGGCCGGATAATGAGCCCACCCAAGACATACAACGATTTAAATACGTATCTGCGCGAGATGTTCGGGTGCCGCGTCCAGAAAATCACCATTGATGCAGGGTTCTCCTGCCCTAACAGGGATGGGACGGTCGCTACCGGTGGCTGCATTTACTGCAATGACCGCGGGTCGGGAAACGGCGCCTATGCACAGGGTATTTCCATAACCGAGCAATTGCTCAAAGGCAAAGTGAGGCTGGCGGCAAGATACAAGGCCAAAAAATTCATTGCCTATTTTCAGTCGTTTTCCAATACGTATGCGCCTGTTGCCACCCTGAAACGATTGTATGATGAAGCCTTGGCAGTCGATGACATCGTCGGACTCTTCATTGGAACTCGCCCGGATTGCGTCGACAGTTCTGTACTTGATCTATTGGCCGGATATGCTGCCGATCATCTGGTCTTTCTCGAGTTTGGCCTGCAGTCCGCCCACGACAACACTCTGGCTTTGATCAACCGCGGCCACGATGCCGAATGCTTCAAAACAGCCGTTTCGGAAGCACACAAAAGAGGCCTGAAAGTCTGCGCTCACGTCATTCTGGGGCTGCCAGGCGAAACCCGGCAACACGTCATCGAAACGGCTCTTTTTTTGGGCGACCATGGCATCGAGGCGGTTAAGATTCATCTTTTATATGTCATCAAAGGGACCAGACTCGAAAATCTCTATCGGCAAGAGACCTACCGCTGCCTGTCCCAGGCGGCGTATGCCGATCTTGCCTGCGACTTTCTGGAACATCTGCCTCCTCGCGTGATTATCCAGCGATTGACCGGTGATCCGCATCCCACAGAATTGGTGGCTCCCGGTTGGGCCCTGCGCAAAACCGAAACCTTGAACCTGATCAGGAACAAACTGGAACAGCGGGGAACGTGGCAGGGGAAGGCCGTCGGCAATCACACGTCAATATCTTAACCCTAAGTATTTCACGAGCGGCACGCTCTCATTTACAAGGCATTGCAGGCACGGCACCTCGCGGTAAAACCAGTGGCCATCTACCACAGGCTTCGGATAATCGAGCCAGGGATCCCTGCGCTTGGCCCGCGGGCAGAAATTATTGACTCAAAACGGTGAAACGGCCATTCAGGATGATAATGCCGGCTATTGCGGTTTGTATCCCTGGGCAATCGGATATCGTCGGCCGTATCCGAAGGCTTTCGAGGTCACCTTTAGACCCGGGGCCGCCTGGTGGCGCTTGTATTCATTTCTATTGACCCTGGTGACAACATCTTCCACCAATTTTCGATCGAATCCCGACTTCACGAGTTCGGACACACCCCGGCCATCCTCTATGTATCCTTTCAGGATCGGATCCAGGAGCTCGTAAGGCGGCAAATCATCATCGTCCCGCTGATCGGGCTTTAATTCCGCGGACGGCGGCTTTTCAATGATGCGCTCGGGAATGACACTAACTTCCCGGTTAATGAAGCGCGCCAATTCATAAATCATTGTTTTCGGTACATCGGATATGACCGACAATCCGCCGCTCATGTCGCCGTAAAGCGTGCAGTAGCCGACCGCCAGTTCGGACTTGTTGCCTGTGGAAAGCAATAAACATCCCCGGTGGTTGGAAATGGCCATGAGAATTGTACCCCGCACGCGGGCCTGAATATTTTGTTCCGTAATGCCGGGTTCGCGACCATCAAATGAGGGCACCAGATGAGTGACAAATTCCTGAAAAATGCTGTCGATCGGAATCGTTTCCAATGTAACGCCGAGATTGCGGGCCAACTGCTGCGTATCCTCATAATTATCCCGAGACGTGTAGACAGACGGCATGAAAACGGTGGTCACATTTGCCGGTCCAAGTGCCCCCACGGCAATAACGGCTGTCATGGCCGAATCGATGCCGCCGCTCAAACCGATGACGGCTTTGGTGAACCCGCACTTTAGCACATAATCCCGGGTGCCCATAACAAGCGCCTTAACGACAGCCTCGGCCTCGGAGGCTGCAATTTCTCGCATTTCGCCCGTCCCTGAATCCGTGTCGAAAACAATCAGATCTTCCTCGAAATCCTTTGATCTGGCAGCCATGCGGCCCTGCCGGTCGAAAACCGCACTGATCCCGTCAAAAAGGAGGCTGTCATTGCCCCCGACCTGGTTGACATACACGAGCCTCACACCGTATTTTCGAGCGATGGCACTATGCATGTTTTTTCTAAAGCCTATTTTACCCGTGTGAAACGGTGAGGCGGATACATTAATGATCAATTCCGCACCGTCCTTCACCAATGCATCAAGGGGATCAAGATGATACATTCGACGTTGAAAGATGTCCTTGTCATTCCAGAGATCCTCGCAAACCGTGAGGCCGATCCGTTGTCCCTTGTAGTCGAAGGCACGGCAATCTGTTCCGGCTTCGAAGTAGCGGCTTTCGTCAAACACATCGTAGGTCGGCAGGAGACGCTTGTATACCTGGTGCCGAATCTGCCCGTCTTCAAACAGAACGGCGGAATTTCGCAAACGTTTACCATCTGCCGCGGGGTTATAGTCGACGAGACCGCATACGACACCGATCCCACGGATATCTTTGAGCATGCGATTCAAACAGTCGAGATTTGCGTCCACAAAATCGTTTTTCTCGAGCAGATCATGCGGCGGATAACCAGAAACAACCATTTCAGAGAAAACCACCAGATCGCAAGATCGGGCGACGGCCTTTTCGGCATATTCCCTGATCCGCTGGTAGTTGTAGTCGAAATCACCGACGATCGGATTTATCTGGGCCAGAGCGATCTTCATCTGCAGAACTCTTCAGTTATAGTGGTTGTTAAAAAACGTTCCTTTACGCGAACGTTTTTTAACAACCACTTATAGCATCCTTCCGTATTGCGGAATATGTTTTTAGAAAACGGTATAAAGTTTGCGCATCGACACAAGTTGGTATCAAACGATCACTTCTAACAAGCTATCGGGTCGCCGTCAACGCCCACCTGCATCAGCCGGCTGTTGCTTGCGGCCCGATGCCAAATACTGTATGTGTGATCTATAGCGGTTGTTAAAAATGCGTTCCGTTATTCGAACGTTTTTTCTACAACCACTTATACCATCCTTCTGCATTTCGGAATTTATTTTTGAAAAGCGGTATAGTTCGGTTTCCGTCCATTAACTTGATTATTCCCTGTAGCGATCTCCAGGGAATAATCAAGTTAAAATTTGAAACACTCTCTTTAAAAGAGTATAGCCCATAAAGACACCTATCCGGTGTGGACCACCAGAGAAAATTGAGAACCCACTCGATATCATCTTACGCTCATAGGCCGACGACAACCAGGAGATTCACGGGCATCCGAATCAAGTCTTCATTCTGAAGTCCGTAACCGGCAATAGCATAAGGAAAGGGACGACCGGTGAACAGGAGCGCAAATCGAAACCACCAAAACACCACGCGCATAGACGAGTTTGATCTGTCCTTCAAGGTTTTTCATGAACTGATGGCCAAAAAGGTTGGCAATATTCTATTGGTGTCGACGCCGTATGACGCGTTTATCATGGAGGAAGAAGGCCGTTTGGCAGAGCGTATTATTCACGAATACCGCGGGCTGAATCTATCGAGACCGCCGCATTTGACCTGGGTATCGACCGCGCGGGAAGCCATCACGACCCTGTCACGAAAAAAGTTCGACCTGGTCCTTACCATGCCCCGCCTTGACGATATGGACGCTTTCGGGCTCAGCCGTCACATCAAGGAAATTTATCCCGCTTTACCGGTGTTTCTTCTGGCGCATCGGACCAACCGCCCGCTCTACGATTCAGAATCTCGTCTCAATCGTTCCATCGACAAAACTTTTATCTGGTCCGGGAATACCGACCTGCTGTTGGCGCTGATCAAAAGTGTCGAAGATAGGATGAACATTGACCATGACACCCAACGGGCCAAAGTCAGAGTCCTGATTATGGTGGAAGACTCTCCTCTCTACTCTTCATCCATCTTACCGTTGCTCTACAAAGAAATCGTCCTGCAGACCCAGGCGGTCATGGAGGATTCACTTAACGATGAACATCGAATTTTGCGCATGCGGGCCCGTCCCAAAATACTGCTGGCAGAAAATTTTGAAGAAGCCGAAGATCTTTACCGCCGGTTTCGGCCATACCTTCTGTCCATATTCTCGGACGTTCGCTTCCCCCGTAACGGGAAGGTAGACGACGAAGCCGGGTTTTCCTTATTGAAAATGATTAGAAATGAAACAGAGGATATCCCGCTTCTAATGCTCAGTTCCGAAGAAAAGAACCGCCTCAAAGCCGGTGTGATCCCCGCGGTATTTTTAAACAAAAATTCACCCAATCTGCATGAAGAAATCCGTTCGTTCTTTAAAAAACATCTCGGTTTCGGCGAATTTATTTTTCGGTTGCCCAGCGGCACGGAAGTCGGCCGGGCCTCAAGTCTAAGGGAGATGCAGAAACTTCTTCCTTCCATAGCGGACGAATCGATTTTCTACCATGCTTCTCACAATCACTTCTCCAGCTGGCTGATGGCGCGCTCAGAAATTATGCTGGCAAGCAAACTCAAACCGGTTAAACCAACGGAGTTTGCTTCTATCGCTGAAATCAGAAAATACTTGGTCAATTGCATTGAAGAACGACGCAAAGGCCGCCAGAAAGGCATCATTGCCCAATTCGATTCCAACCATTATGACCCTGATGCCGATTTCGTAAAAATCGGAAAAGGATCTCTGGGCGGCAAAGCTCGCGGCCTTGCCTTCATATCGATTCAATTAAAAGAAAACCGCGACTTTAGCGCCAGGTTCGAAGACATCGACATCCACATCCCCCAATCACTGGTTATATCCACCGAAGCCTTCGATGAATTCATCGCTGAAAATAATCTCAAAGAAAATTCCATGAGAGATCTCAGCGATGCCAAAATCTCGGAAAAATTTCTCAACGCCCGTATTCCTGAGGGATTACATCACAATTTGAAGCTGGCCCTTGCCAATCTCAGATACCCCTTGGCGGTGCGGTCATCGAGCCTGCTGGAAGACGCCCAGTTTCAGCCTTTTGCCGGCATATACCGCACCTACATGCTCCCCAACCAGCATCCAGATATCAATCTACGGCTGAACCGCCTCGTTCAAGCCATCAAGATGGTGTATGCCTCAACCTTCATGGAAGCGCCACGCGCCTACGCCAAAAGCACGATGCACCGCACAGAAGACGAAAAGATGGCGGTTATCATTCAACAGCTGACCGGCAATTTTTATGACAACGCATTCTATCCTGCCATTTCAGGCGTGGCGCAGTCTTATAACTTCTACCCTATCAACCACATGAAACCCGAAGAAGGCATCGCCCACATCGCTTTGGGGCTCGGAAAAATGGTCGTCGAAGGCGGAACCTCACTTCGTTTTTCACCCTGTTACCCTCAACTGATGCCACAGTTCTCAACTGTTGACGATATGCTCCGGAATTCTCAGCGCTATTTCTATGCCTTGAACACCAAACATTTTCCAGAGAATTTCAGTACACCAGAAAATTTCGCAGACGATGTAACTCTGGTAAAAATCGACATTGACGCCGCCACCGAACATCCTGCCGTTCGCCACCTTTGTAGCACATACAATCCACAAGAACACCGCATCCGGGATGTCTTCAGCCCCCAGGGCCATCCGGTCCTGACCTTTGCCAGTATCCTGAAATATCAAACGTTTCCATTGGCGGAGATATTGAATGAAATCCTGGAGATTGGGCGACAGGGGATGGGCAGTCCTATCGAAATCGAGTTTTGCGTTAACCTGCCGCTTAACGGACAGGGAAAAAAGGAATTCGCTCTGTTGCAAATCCGGCCGATGACGGTCAGTCGGCACGATCGCATAATTGATATCACCTCCGAGGACATTACCCAGGCTTTCTGTTATTCGACCATGGCATTGGGAAACGGCCGATTTCGCGATATCAGCGACATCATTTTTGTGCGGCCCGAGGCGTTCGAACCGGAAGACACCGTCGAGATTGCCAGGGAGATCGGTATACTCAATCGTCAATTGGTCGCAGAAAACCGAAAATTCCTTCTCATTGGACCGGGGCGCTGGGGATCCGCCGACCGCTGGCTGGGAATACCGGTTACCTGGAACGACATTTCAGGGGTGGGTGCGGTTGTCGAAACCTCTGTGGAAAAATTGAAAGCCGATCCTTCCCAAGGGTCTCACTTTTTCCACAATATTACTTCTCTGGGAATCAGTTACCTCAACGTTGTTGAAAACAGGGACAATTTTATCGACTGGGGTTGGCTCGGAAGCCTTCAACCAGCAACCGTCACGCCGCATGTAACACATGCCCATCTCGATCGACCGATAACAATTAAAATCGACGGCAAAACTTCGCGAGCTGTTTTGTTGAATCAGGCACTACAGGAGGACGATGAATCTTAAACCGGAAACACTGCAAACGCACGGAAATACAACCAGGGGGAAAAGGACCGTTTATTAATGGATACTAGCTCAATCCCACGAGACACTGCTCGATTTTACGGACGAGTTTGCCGGCAGATTTCAGACGTTTCTCAGGTTCCTTGGCCAGAAGTTTTTTGACGATTTGACTGCAGCACACCGGGACATCCGGCAAGACTTTTTTCATCGGCGGGTATGCGGTCTGGGCGATATTGTACATCAGGTGGGCCACGTTATCGCCTTTAAACGGTCTTTCTCCGGTAAGCAATTCATAAAGTACCACTCCCAGAGAAAACAGGTCCGAGCGTCCGTCTACGTGAAGGCCTTCTACCTGTTCGGGCGACATATAGTTTGGCGTGCCGAGAATGATGCCGGTCTGGGTTTGTGAAGCGCTCACGACCCGAGCGATGCCAAAATCGGCCACTTTTACCTGATTTCCATCAACCAGGATGATATTGTCTGGTTTTATGTCACGGTGGACGACGCCGTGGGTATGGGCATAATCAAGTGCTTCGGCTACGGTGGCGACAAATCCGAGTGCTTTTGCTACCGGCAAAAGATTGCTCTTTTGACAATATTCCGATAATACCCGGCCCTTGATCAACTCCATGGCCATATAGGCCATATCGTGTTCTTCGCCGACGTCGTAAATCGTCACGATATTCGGATGAGAGAGTCTACCGGCGGCTTCAGCTTCGCGCAGGAAACGTTCTTTGATCTCATCCAACTTACCTTCATCCACATTGGCGTAACTCAGAGTTTTGATTGCCACCTCACGATTTATTTTGGGGTCGCGCCCGAGATAGACCGTTCCCATAGCCCCTTGGCCGAGTTCCTTGATGATCTCGTAGCGACCGAGAGTCGGGCGGGTGGTGGCTTCATCCAGAAGGAGCACCCCGTTTGATTTTGCGGCGGTCGGGTTAACCGAATCACCCAAGCTCTTTAGGGTATCGATACGCTGTTGAATATCTCTGAAACGACCGGCTTTCTGCATATGGTAATACACCGCCAGCGCTTTATTAAACATCCGTTTGCGTTCGAAATCCTGTCCCAGGCTGTAAAGCAGATCGCGCACGGACCCGTTTTCCACCGGGCATTTGCGGAATTTTTCAAATGCCATATCCAACATGCCTTTGCCCTGAAATGACAGTCCAAGCATCTTGTTCAGTTCGATACTCTCTGACTGTTTTTCGATGGCAAATCGGCGAAAACCAGCCACGGAAAAGCCGATAAGTGTGAGAATCAACGGTGCGAAGAGTTTCAGCCAGTATCCGAACGCCATGAAAAGAACACCTGCGAAACACACCCAAGTCACCAGAAAAATGCTTAGGATCAGGGCACCATCACGTGGCTTTACCCGCGGGATGACAAAAACCAAAAAGAGACCGAAGTAAACGACAACCAGTATTTCCAGTATATTGGCCCAGACTGGTCGAGACAAATGCCGACGACTTAAAATGTTTTCTATGGCAGCGGCTGTGATGTCGATGTTGCTTAGACGATTGTATCCGGCCGAACGGTAGTGTGGCGTTCGTCCCGGCAAATCCTCTCCGAGCAACACGATCTTGCCTTCGAACATTTCTGCGGTTACATTTCCATTATAGACGTCTGCGAAAGAAATGCGTTGAAGGTGTCGACCGATACCCCCGCAATCGAGCAGCATTTGGAAGGCACCGTCCGTTGGTATGTTTCTGTTATTGAAAGAAATACCGGCATCACTGCGTTGAAAGTCCCTTAGATCGGCCTTTAAATATCGTGCAGCAACTTGGAGTGCGAAGGAAGGAAAATACCGATCCCGGTACTCGATGAACAACGGCACCTTTCGAATAGTCCCATCGCGATCTGCAGCCATATTGATATGTCCCAGGGCACCGGCTTTGCGCGCAAGAAGTTCGTAGGTTGGGATGACCGAAAATACTGTAAACGATTGATCCCCTGGACCCAGATACAGCAAAGAATCGATGGCGGAAGCCGACACACGCCGGGGCTGAAATCTCTGATTCTCAAGTGAATGTCGAGCCAACCAATCAGGCAGTGAGCCAAAGATTACCGGCAAACCTGTTGGTTCGGTGGCAAAAAGAACCGGCAGAACCGCATTGACGGAATAGTTTATCGCTGTAATCAACTCTGCATCGTGATCCAATCTTTCGGCAGCCTTTGACAGGAGTTGATCCACTTTATAACGGTTATTTTTGTGCTTTGGGAATAATTCCGTCCGCACCTCTGCCCGGATATTCTGAATCTCCAGCAGGGCCGGGTTGATTTCAGGCCCGGGGAACAAAAGCTGGATCGCCATGACCCTGGGATTGAAGTTCGACAGCTGATTGACGGCTTCTGCAATTATGGATCGGGGCCACGGCGGTGCGCCGATTTCGCGCAGACTGTTGTCATCGATCTTGACGATAACCACTGCATTCGATGCGGTGATGCCCCGCAAACGGCAAAAGGAATCATAGGCCTTGTGTTCAATGAACTGCAAAGGATAAAAATTCACCAGCATCCCCGCAATGATTCCTGCGGTCAATATGGTGCATATCAACCAATTTGAAAGAAGGATTTTCTTCAATCGATATTTCATCTTGTCATCGCACCGTTAATTTAAGATCACAATCAATTATAAGTGGCATCCCGGCCCCGCAGTGAGAAGATTGTGATGGCTTTCAGCCACTGCCCGGTGATACAACACTTATGTCATCTATTTATACTGACATTGTATTACTTTTGCCCCAAAAAAAATGCCAGCGAATGGCAAGCCAGCAAGAACTCGGGTAGTGTGTGCTTATCATTATACGAAATATTCGTTGTTCATGTCAAAAAAAAGCCACTGGTCGTAATCAAATCCTTTAATACCCAGGGTTGTATGGCTATTTTTCAGCAGAACATAATTTCAATTCCCAGTGTGGCTTAAAGACTAAAGGCGAAAGCCTTTACTTCCAGTCAAATTAATGGTTTCATGAATTCAATGCCTTCCGGCAAAACCGGAAATATGGCTTGTGAACCGCTCAATGCGGTCTATAAAAACCACTTTTTCGGGCAAATAGCCGGTCTTTGAATTTTTATATAAAAGTCATCGTCTCAGGAATTTGTTACTCCTGGAACTGTCAAACATTGGAAGTCTCCACAATAAAGCTGGGGGGTTACCGATGATTATTATAGGGCGTGAGAGAGGGACAGGCGATTATGGCCAAGGAAAATGATATCGTATTGATATATCTCGAAGATCAACCGCTGAGCTTTGCCCGGATAGAGGAAATTCTGGCGGATTCAAAGCCCGATTGGTATCATGTACGACTGTTGCTCCTGCATATGCCCCTGCAGGTGGTCACATGGATTTTAAAAGACGTCTATATCAACGGTGACGAATTTACCATGAACGGCAAGCGGATGCGTCTTGAGGAGGTTAAGGCGCCAGCAGAAGATGATTTATCGGATGAACAAAACACGGGTGATAAGGTCGAAAGAGCACCGCACGAGGGTAACGTGATATCTTTCAAAGACTTGAAAAAAAAGTAACCTGAAAGACAGCATGCAAATAGATTTAAAATGGTTGAAATCACACCCAAAATCCCTCAAGTCGTCCTTTCCGCATCCAGAAGAACAGACATTCCGGCCTTCTATTTGTCGTGGTTTCTGAATGGGATTGACCGGGGCTACTTTGATGTGACCAATCCATACAATCAAAAAGTTAGACGCGTTGCAGCCGGTCCGGACGCGGTGCATACGATTGTTTTCTGGTCCAAAGATTTCAGCCGCTTTCTTGCAGAATACGCCGGCGAAACATTACAGCAGAGAGGATATCACCTCTTTTTCAATTTTACTGTCAATTCAGGATTGTCGCTGCTTGAACCGCACATTCCGCCGCTGGATAATCGGTTAGATCAACTCGATGATCTCAGCCGCCGGTTCGGATCGCAATCGGTCAACTGGCGATTTGACCCGGTTTGTTTCTATCGCTTTGATGATGGACCGATAGAAACAAATCTCGCTGATTTTTCACGTATAGCGGATAGAGCCTGCAAGGCTGGTATCCGTCGGTGCGTTACTAGTTTTATGGATCAATACACAAAAATTTCCCGCCGCTTGTCCGCAATACCGGGTATGTCATTTTACGATCCGCCACCGGGCCGAAAGTCGGAAACTCTTTTGTGGATGAATTCCCTTCTGCACCCCAAAGGAATTGTACTTCATACCTGCTGCGAAAAAGAAATCACCGATCGGTTGCCAGATGACTCGGGTATCATCGAAAACGCGTGCATTCCAAACAGCCTGCTGGTAGAACTCTACGGTGGACAGCTATCTATGAAGAAAGACCCGGGGCAGAGGCGCCAGATGGGATGCCGCTGTCAAATCTCTGTTGACATCGGATCTTACCGGAACCACCCATGCAACCATAGCTGTCTCTATTGCTATGCCAACCCGACCCGAAGCACCCCTGTCCCGTGAATCAAATGACTCATCAACCGGAATTCAAAGACAATGCAAATTGGTACACTGATATGTGACAATACCGCGGTTCTCGCACCACTTGCCGGTATAACCGATCTGCCCTTCCGCCTGCTGGCCAAAGAGGCCGGCTGCGGTCTGGTGTATTCGGAGATGATAAGTGCAAACGCGCTGGTGAGAAGGTCAGCCAAAACACTAAAGATGCTTGACAGCTGCTCCGCAGACAAACCTCTGTGTGTTCAAATCTTCGGAGCAGATCCGTCCATCATGGCCGATGCCGCCCAGATGGTTGAAGGTTCGGGTGCTGATATGCTGGATATCAATTTCGGATGTTCGGTGAAGAAGATTCTTAAATCCGGCTCCGGTGCGGCCTTAATGAAGGAAACTGAAATCACGGAAGAAATTCTGCGAACGGTTCGCCGCTCGATTAACATCCCATTGTCGATCAAAATCCGTTCGGGATGGGACAATTCCGGCCGCCAGGCCGTGGCCATCGCCCGCATTGCTGAAGCGTGCGGCGTCGATGCCATCGCCGTGCACCCCAGGACCGCCACCCAGGGGTTTCGCGGTCATGCCGACTGGTCACTCATCACTGCGGTCAAAAAAAACGTTTCAATACCGGTAATCGGTAACGGAGATATCAAAACCGCTGGGGACGCACTGAGGATGGAAGCCGACACACGTTGTGACGGAATCATGATCGGCAGGGCCGCCATTGGCAACCCTTGGATTTTCTCCGGATACCTGGCCCTTAAAGCTGGTCGGTCGGCTCCCGTGATAAATATTTCCGAACGCCTCGATACGATGAAACGGTTCGTGAAAGCGATGGTAGACTACCGGGGAGAATTGGGTGCGTGTCGAATGATGCGCAGTCGACTGGGGTGGTTTGTCAAGGGGTTGCCTTTTGCCGCCATGTTCCGGGAATCGATCAAATCAATCGCATCTGAAACGGAAGCAATTGCAGCGATAGAAATGTTTCGCACGGCAATTGAAAACCGCCGCACCGCCCTGGTTGCCGATGAATTGGGCCCAGATGTCCATCCATCTCATTTTAGTCAGGAGATTTGAAGGCGTCTGCCGCAAGTCTTGTCGACCTGATTGAAATTCAAGTAATGAAAGGGTTTATGGGTTGACAGGCCCTATTCAGTGTCCGCTATTTTTTTATACCAACAGCCTGCCCTGCTTCAAATCCGCTGCCAGTCAGCGGGATTGCTCGGGCACTGTTCTCGAAAGAATCGGTTACCTCTACCTCTCCGATCTTTTCACCCGTAAAGGTAAACCGATGATCGCCAAAGCCTTCGATGGTACGCCCGTTATCATAGACATTGAAAATAGTGCCGACACGGATTCCCGAACGGCTACCGGATGCAATCAGGATGTCGTCACCACTGGTTGAAACAATGTAACTTTCCCAACCCACCGATCGTATCGAATAGCAGAAACCACCGCTAATGTCGTCAATGATCTTTTTCAGAGCCTTCTCTATGTGTGACTGATCGATTCGGTTCTGCGAGCGGATCAACTCCACACCGGTTTCATCTATTTTTATCCGTTCTGCCGCGGCACGATCGAAAAGTTTGACGGCGGTAGCCATACTGTAGAGTTCAACCAGGGCTTCGACCTGGATGTAGTATTCCGTTCTCCTTAAAAACCAAACCCCCTTGTCCTTGGAATCGACATTAATGCTGGTTACCGTTGCTGTCAGGATACCAAAAAAACCGGATTGCCGTCCGTCCATCGCCAATCGGTAATTGTCGATTTCCCCGGAGGGAAGTTTCGGTATCTGCAATAATACTTCAGGATTACGGCCGTCAGTCGGCGTGACGAAGATAACATTGGGGCACTCCGTTTCAACAGCCTTGAGCAGGTTGTCCTGGAAAACACTCTTGGTCGCAGGATCTCCATACTGGCTCGTCATCTGGAAAGGCACGACACCTATTTTTTTACGGAATCCGCTATCGGATGAACGCGACCTGAAGGTCTTGGAAAAAAGGCTTGGCTCATAGGGCATTCTCGGTCCGCCGCCAGTCCATTTTGAACAACCAGTGATGACCATCAGCATGAGGACCATAGATATCCATCCGGTTCCATACCGACCTCTCCACATCCGAAAGGGCATCGCATGAAATTTCAACATGTATATTCTCCAGTTTCAAGGGCACAGGCTTTAGGCTTTTAATAGTTGTCAAAAAACGTTCCGCTATTCGTACGTTTTTTCTACAACCACTTATACCACCCTTCCGTAATTCGGAATTTATTTAGAAAAAGCGGTATAATGGGATCCTCCGCTGCCTGAGACGGAGAATCCAAATCTAAATAATTGATTCAACTATCAAAGTCAATCAGCAGATGGCAGAGGGTGACGAGAGAGGATTGACAGGCAACGCTCTTTTTGTTAACACTTCAAAATAATTATTAATTTTTATGAATGGAGACATCGATGGCCTCGATCGAAGAACAGATTCTCAAGGCAACCAAAGAAATCGTAGTGAAATTCATCGAGACCGGCCGGCTTTCTCCCACCGGTTTCAGCGATACCTTTAAAAATGTCTACCGTACGGTCGAAAAAACGGTCAAAAAGACTAAGCCACGAAATGCCGAACCACCGAAACAGACCAAATAGCCCCTCTAAGCCTGATTGATGACGTTATTTTCGACCGGAACTCGGAAGGGGGATTCAAAGCCTCAGATTACGCCCGAGAACAAGGCGTGGGCCAGCGAAAAGACTCAGCAAAGACGAGCGCAGGCACTCAGTGGCCTGGATTGAGCCCCCTGACACTGACCGAGGAAGACCACAACGCCGAGACTTGTCAGCCTTTGGCGGATTATGTGTTAGGTGGGGTTTTGAAATTATTTTTAATGAATTTCGGCCCAATTTTCCCCCCAACCAATATTCACCTTCAGGGGCACTTTGAGTTCCCAAACACCTTCCATGAGGTCCCGGATCATTTCCTTCACTTGGCCGAGTTCTTCAGGGGGAACCTCGAATACCAGTTCATCATGCACCGAAAGGAGCATGGCCGTTCTGAGATTCTGCGTCAGCAATGTTTCATCAATCCGTATCATGGCGATTTTGATTAAATCGGCGGCCGAACCTTGAATGGGTGTGTTAACAGCCGTTCGCTCTGCAAACTGACGGATATTTGCGTTCGGACTCCTGATATCGGGAAGCAGGCGGATTCGATTCATCAAAGTACATGTCTGCATGGTATCGAAAGCGTCTCTTTTGGTTTGGTCCACAAAGCGCTGAACGCCTTTGTAACGGGC
>CAVRBA010000017.1:0-174638 GCA_963719015.1 uncultured delta proteobacterium
CCTCCATCACGAGATTGCCGTTATTCGCAACGCGACGCTCGACGTCGGCCTCGGCTGCTGCAGAGACGTTAGCACCAGTTAATATTGTGACGATCGCGACAAGCGCGATCGAAAAGCGGCTGCTCATAATGAAACCTCAGACGTTGCGGACGGACTGTCGACGAATCCGGTCTAAGCTACGAGCAAGGCCATGAAATCATCAACGGGCGTCGCGGCCAGTTTTTCCCGATCCCCCGCAAGCGCTTCCAGGGCACGCCACTGCCGGCCCGCGAGTTTGGGCGACACGCTGTCGACGAATTTCTCGAGCAACAACGGGATGCCTTCATCGCGACGCTCACGATGTCCGACGGGGACGTCGACGGCGACTCTATCGGTACTCGTGCCGTCCTAAAGAACACCTGCACGGAATCGCCGATGTACCGCTTGTCGGGATCGAAATAGTCGTGTGTAAAGCGCTCGTTCTCGTGCACGTCCATTTTGGCCGCAGCGTCGTCTATCCGCGGGTCGGCCGCTACACTGTCTTCGAGAATCCTGCCGCCGTCAGGCGCCGAAGATCAACGGCAACTGCGGCCATAGACCGTATGCAATGATCACGGTCGGCGGGTTGTCGTAGCGGTCCGGTCGTCGATGATCCGTAGACGGCTTCCGTGCGTCTCGATCACAATCCGGTCGATATCGTCGACGCGATCTTTGACGAGGGGGTGACAGTCATGCAGGCGCTCGACAGGTTCTTGCGCATGAAACTCGGCCGGGAACGGAAATCTTGAACAAGGACATTTTCGATTACGTACTGCTGAAAGGGCGCTGAAACCGGAACGGGTATCGCCCTTGAACAGGACATCGTAATAGCCCCAGGTCCTGGCGCTCAGCGCCGACGGCAGCCGATCTCTCTGGTCATTGCGATCAGGGCAAGGCGCACACCCGGCTCGTCGCATCGCCGGCGGCCGAGCTCTTGCGCGAACCCGTATGTCGGCGCATGCCGGTAAGTGCGCAGGGCGCCACTGTCAATCCAGGCGCGCGCACAGCGCATTGAGTACCTGATCAAGGCTATCGCCGAGCATGCGAGTCACGACGTATTGATGAAGGGACTTTTTTACTTTACCTGAATCATTGTCGGAGAGCTTTCCGATTCTTTTTAGAACCAATCGGTTATCCAGGGTAAAAAGCTTGAGCCTGACCTGACAGGGTAAATTCAATCCGGCCGCAGTATATTCCTCGATTTCAGAATCTCCGGGCCACGGGCGATGGCCTCTGGTCGTTATCATGGCCAGAACGGTGTGCCCTCTCCTGTTAAACGTCATATTGCTGAGCACAAGGGACGGCCGTCTTTTGGCATCCGGTTTGTCTGTGAACGGAAAGGGTACGGTCACGACATCCCATTGGTTACAAATCATCGAAAGCCTCATCATCTTCCGGGCTGTTCCACTCGGCAAGTGTTTCTGAAATAGCTGAATGGTAGGCCGTGTCAAACGGTGCGATGCGGCTGAGTTTAACTGATTGGCCATGCATTTCATAAGCCACAAGATCACCCGGTTCTATGCCCAGGGCCTTTCTGATCTCCAAAGGTATGGTGACTTGGCCTTTGGCCGAAAGTTTGCTGACATGCATCGTTGATTCTCCTTAAGTGAGGTGTTTTCAGAAAGTTAGCAAGCGTAAAGAATGATGTCAAGTAGGAATTCTTTACCGATATGTAAGGATTAGGAATTAGGGGATGAAGAGGCTCAAAGCTGAAAGCTCAAAGGAGAAAGAGAATTTATCTCACACCCGCTCCCGCAGGTCGCTCGAGGCACAGAGATCACAGAGGGTAGGGCAAGATATTTTATGCCTTCCGCTGCCCCCAGTACCATCTTCTGGAGCTACGGGGCAGGGACGGCGGAAGGCATAAACCCTGCATGCCCTGCGGGCAGAATGCATTGTCTTGACACTAACATTTTGCGGTATATTCAGTGCACTGCGCTACACCTACCTTAGGAGAAGTATGAAAGATAAACCAGGCACCACAGGTGAGATGGTTTTTGAGCGGCCGCCTCTCACGGCCGGTCAAAATGATAACAATTTCTCTGCGTCCTCTGTGCCTCCGCGGTGAAATACTTAGAATTCTCTGCGAACTCTGTGCGCTCTGCGAGAGACAGAATAATATGCCTGAAAGGGCATCTCACACCCGCTCCTGCTGGTCGCTCGAGCGCTGGGGCGAAAGATTTATTGGCCACAGACACACACAGACGGACACAGACGTAAGATCTTTACCGTCGACGACGCTGTCGACGGTAAACCAGTCAGCCCTTCGGGCAGATTATTCAAATCCTGACAGTGTACTATTGAGTGGAGATCGTCAAGCCTTTTCAGTACGCCAGTAATCAAGGAAAACTCCGCGGAGCGGTTGGTAAATAATTTTTACCACAGAGAACACGGAGAGCACAGAGGAGGGCATATTCTTTTAACCGGATCGGGAGGTACCGATCTAGGTAAGCCCCTCAGCCGCTTTGCGGCAAGGAAGCGGTTTCCCCATGCGTATACGGTAATTTTCGTCCCGAGCCGATGCTTACCCCTTAAACAGAATCGAAAACCAGCTGCCCGGCAGGGCATGAGGTTTTATTTCCTATCGGTATCTCCGGATAGGGAATAGTATGTGTCCTCCGTGGTCTTCTGTGATCTCGAGCGAAGCCCCGCGGAGCGGGATGGAGGGGGTAAATAATTTTTCACCACAGAGGGAGGAGGAATTGATCAGCGTTTGATAGGGTAAACAAGCAAAACCCCGCGGAGCGGATGACTTGTTTTTGGCCGGTCAATTTATCCTGAGCTCTGTCGAAGGCGTCGACCGGGCAATAGTCTGTGTTGGTCCGTGGGGGTATGTGGCTGAAAACGGTATAGGGATTTGACATAACTTAGCGCTTCTCCTGAGCCCAGTTCTCCAGCTTGAGACCTTGAATTCGTTTAAAATGCTTCAGGTTGTTCGTGACCAGGGTGAGATCGTGTGACAAGGCGCAAGCCGCAAGGATCAAGTCGAAATCGTCCAGAGGGGTACCCGCTTTTTCGAGTTCGGCTTTCAACATCGCAAAGATTTCAGCGGAATCCCGCCCAAGGGAGATGACTTCAATAGCGTCCTCGATACGCTTTATCTTCCCCAGATTACTCGCCACCTTTTGTGATTTATAAGCGACATAGTAAAGCTCCATCAGGGTGACGATGCTGATTTTTATTGCCGCATGTAGGTTTTGTTCCAAATTTTTTTTTACTGACGAATGCCCCTTGAGGCTGTATATAACGATATCAGTGTCCAAAAGGTACATAGGAAGAGCTCATCCAGTAATGATTGGTTAGAAGGCTGCCTTGAGAATACCTAAATTTTTTCGGGCTTTTTTGATTTGATCGATAATTTGATCCGCTTCGCGCTCGTCCATCCATGAACCGTGAAGTTCGATCAGAACCTCGGAGGGAGCTTGGACCGCATCGTAGCGTGGCTTCTTTGCTATGTAGTCTTGGATCGAAAAAGAACCTGCTGGCTAATGGAACGTTTTTCTGATGCTGCCAATTTTTTTATTTCATTGTAAAGTTCGTCATCGATACCCTTAATTTGTAAATTAGCCATTGATTAACCTCCGCTTTTCAGGGTTCATGAAAAAATACGCCATTTTCATGAATTCGTCAAGTTTAAGATCGAGGAGAAGACTCCAGGTCAAATTGGATGAACTGCCAAAACCTTGCAATGTAGAATTGGCCACGGACACGCGCAGACGAACACAGACAAACTAATATTGTTACGGTCGATCCATGGTGAAGCGTATAGCCACTAAATAGTTGGTTTGAAAGAACAATAAGCAGCGCAGGCGAGTGGTTTTTGAGCGGCCGCCTCTCACGGCCGGTCAAAATGATAACAATTTCTCTGCGTCCTCTGTGCCTCCGCGGTGAATACTTAGAATTCTCTGCGAACTCTGTGCGATCTGGGGTGGCTAAACAAAGCTGAAACCTCTGTTGTCTCCGCGTGCTCTGTGAGAATTGAAAGTCGGTCCATAACACAGGAAAACACGTCAAGCTTCCGAGCAAAACACCCCCATTTTATTATACAAACAGCATTGATAATTACCAATTAATATGGTAAGTTACAAGATGGTATGATCGCCTGTGGTGGCGCGCGAAGTTTCGATGCCGGCCATTTTCAAAAAGTTGAGCGAAAACTTAGGGGTAAAGGAAACCAGGAATTATCCTGTTTTTCAATTTTCATGCAACGGATACAAGGAAAGGTTAGATATATAATGAGCAAAAGAATTACCGTTATCCTGGTGATTGCGCTGTCGGCCCTGGCGTTCATCGCTCGCCTGCGGCGGTCCGGAAGAGAAAAAGATGAAGTTTTTCGAAAAGGGCAAGGCGCTCTATGAGAAGGGGGACTACGTCAAGGCCCGGCTGGAGTTGAAAAATGCCGTTCAAATCGACCCCAAATTTGCCCAGGGTTACTACTACATCGGGCTGGTGGCCATGCAAGAGAAGGACTATCGACAGGCTTTCGGCAACTTCTCCAAAGCGGTGGAACTCGACCCGAACATTCTCGACGCCCAACTCGAAATAGGCCGGTTGTACCTGGCGGGCCGGGCCGCGGACAAGGCTCTCGAAAAGGCCGAACTGGTGCTTGCGGCCGAACCGGAGAACGTGAAAGCAGCGCTTTTGAAGGCCTCGGTTTTACTGCGCGAGAAAAAGGAACCCGAGGCCCTGCAAATTCTCAACGGTTTGCTCGACAAGGGCGTGACCGAACCGGATGTCTATCTGCTGCTGGCACTTGTTGCTGCCCAGCAGAACGACGCTGCGAGCGCCGTGAGCATCCTGGAAAAAGGATTAGTGGCCAACCCGGATTCGGTCAATATCTACACTTTTCTGGCCCGGGTTCATGCGGGAACTAAAAACTACAGCAAGGCTGAGGAGGCCCTGCAGAAAGTCATCGCCATCGCGCCCGACAATGTGAATCATCGGTTCACTCTGGCGACGCTACTTTGGCAGTCGAATCAAAGAGCCAAGGCCGACAAGGTGATCGCAGATATTATCGGCGGTGACCCGCAAAATGAAGAGAATTTGATCAATGCCGCCCGGTTCTACCTGTCCCAGGACCAGGTCGAGAACGCGGAAAACATTTTGCAGGAGGGCCTAAAGGCGGTCCCGGAAAGTTTTCAGTTGCGCTTCGCCCTGGCCGAGATTTACATGAAACGCAACCAGCCAGATGCGGCCGAGAAAATACTGATAGAGAGTTTGGCCTTGGAAAGCGAGCCGGACAGCCCCAACATGTTAAAGGCTAAAACATTGCTGGCACGGACGCTTCTGGCCAAAGGGGAGGTGGCTGCCGCCGAGGCCCTGGTGGACGAGGTCATCGAGGCCAATCCCAAGTATGTGGATGCCCATTTCATGAAAGGCCGCCTGTACATGCTGCGCAGAGACGGGGAGGCGGCCGTGGCTGAATTTCGGACCGTGATCACCGAGAAACCGGATCTTGAGGCCGGGTACCTGAATCTGGCCGAAGCCCACCTGCTGAACAAGCAGAACGAGCTGGCCATCGACACCTTGCGCAGCGCCGCCAATGCGCTTCCGGACTCGAAGAACCTGCACCGGGCCCTTGCCCAGGTGTACGCGGCGCAGAAGAATTACGGTGAGGCCGAAAAACAACTCAACCGCATCATGGAGATCAATCCGCAGGACATCAGTGGTTATGCCGACCTGGGTGACCTGTATGCTTATACCGGCAAGACCGCGGAGGCTGAAAGCACCTACCGGAAAATCATCCAGCAGGCGCCGGATAAAGCCCTTGGCTATATCAAACTGAGCCGGCTCTACCTCAAGGAGAAGCAGCCGGACAAAGCCCTGGCCGTTTTGGAGGGGGCCTATCAGGACAACCCGCAATCGGCCCAACTCCTTTCCAGCCTCGTTCAAACCTACATCGGCAACAAGCAGTTCGACAAGGCTGTCGCTGTTTGCCGGACGCAAGTGGAACAAAATCCGGATAGACGCTTTTTCCTACAACCTTCTGGGGGCCGTATACACCGCTAACAAAGACTTTCCCGAAGCTGAGAAAGTGTTAACCAAAGCGACAGAACTGCAACCCCTCTGGCCGGCGCCGTACAACAACCTGGCGCGGGTCTACCTGGCACAGGGAAAGACGGACGAAGCTGTTGCCAAGTTCGAAGATGCCTTGGCGGCCAATCCCAAAAACGCCGGGGCGTACCTGGCGCTCGGCTCGATTTACGAGCAGAAAAACGACACCGCAAATGCCATTAAGGTCTACCAAAGGGCACTCGAGGTTCATCCGAGCATGTGGGCCGCCGCCAATAACCTGGCCTTTCTCCTCGGCGAATCGTCCGATGATCCGAAAGACTTGGAGCGCGCCTTGTCCCTGGCCCGTAAGGCCAACGACCTGAGGCCGAACGAACCCCTGGTGCTGGACACCCTGGCTTGGATTCAGTACAAGCTTGGTGATTTGCCCGAGGCCCGTCAGAATCTCATCAACGGCTTTGGAACAAGCGCCGGAAAATCCAGTATTCAACTATCACATGGGTGTGATTTTGTTGAAAAGCGGGAACTCCCTGGAGGCCAGGCAGCGGATAGAGACCGCCCTGGCAAGCAAGCAGAGTTTCGTCGGAAGAGATAAGGCCGAAGAGATGCTGAAAAAGCTGCAATAACTATAAAATTTTCACCGAAAATTTTATCCAGGAGGAAAGATGAAACCATACAAAGTTGGGATAGCGGTATTCTTGTTTATCCTATTGGTGGCCATGCATGCCGGGGCGGCCGACACGGCGGCGCAGGTGACAGGGCAGGACTATATCATCGGGCCCGGTGACGTGCTAGAGATATCGGTGTGGAAGGAAGAAGCCCTGACCAAACTGGTGACGGTGTTGCCTGACGGCAAGATTGCCTTTCCTCTGATTGGCGAAGCGGTGGCCAGCGGGTGGACCATTGCGCAGCTGAAAAAAGAGATCGAAAGCCGATTGGCCCGCTTTGTTCCCGATCCGGTCCTCTCGGTGGGCGTCCACCAGATGAACAGCCTGATGATATACGTGGTGGGAAAGGTTAACAGGCCCGGCCGCTTCGAGCTGAACAGCAATATTGATGTTTTACAGTCTCTGGCCCTGGCCGGCGGTCTCAACAGCTTTGCCAAGCGCGGACAGATAAAGGTCTTTCGCAGATATGACGGCAAGACCAAGATCTTCGATTTCGATTACGATGATGTGACAGAAGGGAAGAAGCTGGAGCAGAATATCCAGTTGGTGAGAGGGGATACCGTTGTCGTTCCTTGATAATATCGCACGCGATTTCATGTAACGCGGCGGTTCGAATTGAAGCTGAAGGGTCAAAGCTGAAAGGGGATCTCACACCCGCTCCCGCAGGTCGCTCGAGCGCACAGAGAGCACAGAGGGGTAGGGCAAGAATTTTCATGCCTTCCGCAGGGACGGCGGAAGGCATAAGCCCTGCATGCCCTGCGAGCAGTGGTGCTGTCTTATTGTATATGTTACGGTCGATCCAGGTGAAAGAGCAACCAAAAGTTTGAAGGACAATAAGCAGCCGCAGGCGAGTTGGTTTTTGAGTCGGCCGACTCTCAGGGCCGGTCAAAAAGATATATTTCTCTGAGGTCTCTGCAGTGCTCTGTGAGAAGATAGAAGAAAGCTGAAAGGATGTATCTCGACACCAGCGACGTAGAGCCCGCGGGAAATTTATGCATGAGCTCTTTTACCGGATAAGGAGGACCGAGTCCAGGTAAACCACTCAGCGCTGTGCGCAACGGTGGTTGAGTCCGAAGGGCGTAAGTGAATTGTCGGTGCACCAGCTGAGAATGAACGGATCATGTTTGTCGTAAGCAGGAAACAAGCTGCCCGTAGGGCACGATTGGTTTTATTGCCTATCCGGCATCTCCGGATAGGATAAAGAGTAATCATTCCCTCAGTGGTGCTCTGTGATCTCGAGCGCAGCGCGGAGCGGGCGAATAATTTTCACAACAGAGAGGCTCAAAGGTCAAGCTGCGAGGTCGAAGATGAAAGATTGAGCAGTTCAGAGGCAGAAGGTGAACAAGAATTTGAAATAGGGCAAGATGCCTTCCGCTGCCCCCAGTACCATCTTCTGGAGCTACGGGGCAGGGACGCCGGAAGGCATAAACCCTGCATGCCCTGCGGGCAGTTAGTGTTGCTTTAGCCCTGATTCCTGTCGATAAAATCAAAATAGAGGTGCATGAACTGCCTCAAGGGAACCCTGGATGATAAATCAGCAGCCGCAGGCGAGTTGGTTTTTGAGCGGCCGCCTCTCACGGCCGGTCAAAAAGATACTTTTACTCTGAGATCTCTGTGTCTCTGTGGTAAAATACTAAGAATTCTCTGCGAACTCCGTGCGCTCTGCGAGAGACAAGAAAGAAGCTCAAAGCTAGAAGAAAAAAAACAGGCAGTATTCAGATTACACCCATTGATTGTGACCGGAGGTTGAATACAGATGGCAGCAAAAAAAATCCTTATCGGGCTGACGTTACTCTCTATGTTTTTGGCCGTTAACCAAGCCTTTGCCGACAGGCGGGAACTCGACGTTTTTCTCGGGGCCAGGGGAGAGTACAACGACAACATCTTTTTCACTGCCGAAGACACGGTCGACGATTTCATCACCACGCTCTCCGGCGGGCTCAAGTTTCTTAACCAGACCGAGAGGACCGAACTGTATCTGTCCGGGATCGTGGGGCGGTTGATCTATGCCGATGAAAAAGACCTCGATGACTGGGACCAAGATTACAAAGGACGCTTCGGCTACAAGTTCACGCCGCGGTTTGGTGCCAAGGTTGACGCCGCCTACTCTGAAGACTCGCGGCCGGACCGTGATGTGGCGGCTTCCGGCCTGATTCTGAGCACGGTTCCCCGCCAGATCCAAAACTACGGGGCAGAGGTGGACTATGATTGGACCGAGATCACCGCTTCGAACCTTTACTACCGCTACACCCGCCAGGATTTCGAACCGCGAGAGTTCAGAGGAGACTTTCCCGATTACCGCGCCCACCGCGCCGGACTGGGGTTTGTCCACCGGCTCGATCAATATTTTGCCAACACAGCGGGCCGTTTTAATTTCGGTTACAACAACTTCAGATACCCGGAAACTGACACGGAGACCAAGGTTCTTATCGGCACCGTGGGGTTGGCGTATGACGTGACTGAAAAATGGCAGCTGCTCATCGATATTGGGCCGAATTACTACGATTCGGAATTCAAGGTGTTGGGCAGCAATTTCAAAAACAGCGGCTGGGGCGGAACCGGCACGTTAAGGGTCGCTTACACGGGTGAATACATCGGTTCCAACTTGACCGTTTATCACGGCATCGAACCGGCCAGCGGCCGGGACGGGTCGGCCCAACGCACTTCCGGGATTTTCGACATCTTCTACCGCTTCGCCGAGCGCGGCAGAACGGGGTTTGCGACCGGTTATTATATCAACAAAGCCAATTCCGGGGAACTGGCGATTCTTCCCCTCGATGAGCATACGTTTAACATCAGACCCTGGCTGCGCTTCGATATCATCTTCGACAAACTCTACCTGGAAGCCTCGTACACGTATTCCCGTGTCGACGACAGGATCCGCGACCGGGACCGGAGCCGCAACCTGGTGTGGCTGCAGTTGGGGTTAGATTGGCCGATATTAGAATAATGTCCATCCATAAATGGCCTTTTTTCCGCTGGGCGGCGTTCTCCGCAGATTTCCGGCTGCGGCGTACGTTCAGTACGCCTCAACACAAAACCTTGTGCGGCCTTGCCCAGCGAAAAAAAATGCTCATTTATGAATTGGACATTCAAAAGATATAAATTTTTTGTAAAAAAATTTATAAGGAGACTGAATGGAACCGAATGAAATGGCGATGGACGATTATGTCGGTATATTGAAACGACGTAAGTGGAGCCTGATACTGCCGATGATTATTCGTCTTTCTCGCGTCGGCGGCTGTCGCCCTCCTGCTGCCGCCGGTGTACAAGTCAACGGCCACGATCCTGATCGAACAGCAGGAAATCCCGGCCGAATTCGTAATGGCGACGGTCACGAGCTATGCCGAGCAGCGTCTGCAGTCGATCAACCAACGGATCATGAGCTCCACGCGCCTGCTCGAGGTCATCAACCGGTTCGGACTGTACCAGGATCTGCGCGACAAGTGGTCCACCGAAGAAATTGTCGCCAAGATGCGTGAAGACACGCAGATGGAACCGATCAGCGCCGAGGTGATCGACAGGCGTAGCGGCCGGCCGGGCGAGGCCACGATCGCCTTTACACTCTCCTACGAAGGCAAGGATACTCCTCAGAAGGTCCAACAGGTGGCCAACGTGTTGACCTCACTGTTTCTCGACGAGAACTTGCAGGTGCGGACCCGTCAGACCCGGGAAACCACTCAGTTCCTGGAAGATGAGTTGAAGAGAGTCAGAACGTCACTGGACGATCTCGAAGGGCGTGTGGCCGTTTTCAAGGAAAAAAATATCAACACCCTGCCCGAATTGATGCAGGTGAACTTGCAGACTCTGAACAATCTTGAACGCAATATCGAGCTTCTTCAGGAACAACTCCGCAGCCAGAAGGAGCGCGAGGGTCGCCTCGAGGGTGAACTGGCCAACGTATCCCCTGAACTGGAGGCCACCCAGAAAGACCGGCTGCGCCTGGAGGAACTGAAAGTCGAGCTCGTTTATTTGAAGAGCCGATTTACCGACGAGTACCCGGATGTGCGCAAGGCCGAAGCGGAAATTGCCAAACTCGAACGCCAACTGGCCGAGGGGGGTGGTTCCGGAAGGACCAAGCCGGACAACCCGGCTTACATTACACTGGCGTCCCAGCTTTCCAGCTCCCGCGCCGAAATCAGATCGATCCAGACGCAGATTCGAAATTTGAACACCAAGGCCGAAACCTATCGGCGTTACATCGAGACAACACCCAAGGTTGAAGAATCCTACAATGCCATTCTGTCCGAGCGTGACAACACCAAGGCCAAGCATGACGACTTGATGCAGAAACTGATGGAAGCCCGGGTGTCGCAAGGGCTGGAAACCGAGCAGAAAGGCGAGCGTTTCACCCTGATCGACCCGGCCCGATTGCCCGAGAAGCCTTTTAAACCCAACCGTTTGGCGATTCTCCTTATCGGTGTTGTTCTGGGTATCGGTGCCGGTATCGGTTTCGCCGCCCTGCGGGAATTCAGCGACACGTCGGTCCGCGGCATCGAACATCTGAGCCAAAGTCACCGCCTATCCGGTTCTGGCCACCATTCCAATGATCGTGACGGCCGCGGATATTGCGCGGCAAAGAGTGAAAAAAGTTGCCTGGGTGGTCGGGATCGTTCTTGTGGTGATCGGCAGTGTCACCGTTTTTCACTTCCAGGTCATGGATTTGAATGTTTTTTGGGCCAAGTTGATGAGGAAGATGGCCATATAAAAATGACTTTGTAAAAAAATTTATTGGAAGGAGATACCGATGAAATTACAGAAGGCAATCGACAAAGCCAGAATGAAGCAGCCGACAGCCCGTGCCGAAGCAACCCGTTAAGGCCATCAAGCCGCGCCCGGTTGTCAAGCCGGAAGAGAATGGAAAACCGCCGGTGTATAAGGATTCGGCGACGGTTTCTCTCAATGAGGCGCTTGTCCAGGAGAACCGCTGCGTGTGCCTGTCGCCCGATGCACCCGAACTCGATTTTTACAAAGTCCTGCGGACACAAATTCTTCATCGCAGTAAGGAAAAGGGCTGGAATACCATCATGGTCACCAGTACCCGGCCGGGCGAGGGCAAGACGGTGACGTCGATCAACCTGGCATTGACCTTTGCTAAAGCATACGGCCAGACCGTTCTATTGGTTGATTGCGATTTACGCCAGCAGAAAGTCCACACCTATCTTGGACTCAACAGCGACAAGGGGATTGCCGATTACCTTTTGAACGACCGGCCGCTCAAAGATCTGATCCTGTGGCCGAAGGTGGAGAAACTGACCCTGATTTCCGGTGGAGACACCATCATCGAGAGTGCGGAGTTGCTCGGATCACAGCGGATGAAAGAGCTGGTGGCGGAGATGAAGAGCCGCTACAGCGATCGTTATGTGATCTTTGATTCGCCGCCGCTTCTCAGCGGGGCCGATGCCCTGACTTTTTCGCAACTGGTCGACGCCGTGATCATGGTGGTAGAGGAGGGCAAAACACCGTTAAAGGAAATCGAAAAAGCCGTGGAACTTATTCCCAAGGAAAAATTCATGGGCTTTGTTCTCAACAAGTCGAACATTTCGAAAAAAGGATATTATAACTATTACTATAGGAAGGATAATCGGTAGTCCGGTTGACCCGTTGGTCAGTCACACATTAAATCGTCGTCGACACGTTACTGAGTTCAGCTTCACCTGAAAATATTTCAATAGTATTTCGGGCTAAAGTATAGGGCCCGAATTGCGATCAAAAATGGCATTTCACCGGAACAATTTGGTGGAATGCCATTTTTTATGGTGCATTGACATCTTCGGGTCATTCGAAATTCATACTTCCTGATAATAATCCTTATGAAATCTACGTCGTCATTCGTTAGACGGCAGTCTCATTACTTTTAGCTACATTGTTATACAATATTAATAAATACAATAAGTTGTCATGTAATTTATTCTAAAAGTTATTGACAATCTCATCGTTGCCAGCATAGGGGGTATAGACAGCTTTCTTCTGCTCCTCATGATTCTAACATTCCAGTAGGCGAATTAAGGCCAGAACACGGTTGATTTTCGACTACAGCGGCCCTCACAGTGATGCAGAAAGAGGAAAGAGAGAATGTTTAGAAAGGGTGCACCCTGGTTTGCCATTTTTTGCACCATTCTCTTCTCTTCTTCAGCTTTTCTACATAAATCCCTCCAATTCAGACAATTCCGATATAGCTGATTCACCGCCGAGCACTGACAGTAGCGTTCTTAACGGCGGCACCACTGTGTTATCGAGTGGATCGACGGCACCGAACCCGTGTGCGGCTGACTTTAAGCGGGATGGCGATGTCGATGGGGCGGACTCTGGCCATTTTCGCGTACAGCCTCGAGACAAATTGCTTCACAGGGCCCGATTGCGGTGGTGATTTCGATTCTGACGGCGATATCGATCAGTCTGATTTTAACGTCTTTTTTCTATGGTTATGGAAAATCTGACTGTCCTCCGGGGATTCCCGAGGACCTCGATCTTGGTTTCCTTTTTAATGAACACAATGGCGGTGGCGGCCTTGTCGCTGAAACCGTGAGAATCATTAACGGTAACGTTCTCGAGAAGCGGGCAGACATCAATTTCGCATCACCCAACAGCAGAGGGCTTTCCTTCGTCGGCTGTTTACAATAGCCAATCGAATTCACTCGGGTTCTTCAGGCTACGGGTGGCATCACTCTTATTCGCTGACGCTTGAATCGAATTATATCTTTTTAGGACAGGTTTACATCAAGGTTGTCGATGAATCCGGACGAGCGGCCTATTTTCTCGAAGACTCCCCCGGGTCATTACAAAGGCGCGCTTCGACGAAAAGACCCATGTCGAATTCACATCAGATGAATACATATGGTACCGCCTGGACGGGTCCAGCTGCGGGTTTAATGCCGATGGTCGACTGATTTGGATCGAGGACGAAAAAGGCAACCGTCTGAATCTATCGTATGACTCCGGAGGATTTGCTTGAAACGGTGACAGACACCGCCAGCGGACGCATTCTGACCTTCAGCTACAACGCTGAAGGTTTAATTGCCGCACTCATCGGTCCGGTGACGGATAGTGTGGCTGACGGCGTTTGGGCCCGCTTCGATTACGATGATAGATTCGAACCTGATCAGCGTTACCTATGCCGACGGATCCGGTTTTGAATACGCTTATACCGATGTCAACGATCCGCATAACCTCACCGAGAAACGCAACACGGCCGGTCATCTGATTTCCACCTGGGGGTATGATGATCAGGATCGCTGTACCTCCAACTTCAGCCGCACCGGCAAGGGGGTGACCGTTGCCTATCCCGATGACACCCATGTAGCGGTGACCGATGCTTACGGCATTCTGAGAACGTACACAATCGGCGATGTTGACGGTAGAAGGCGCCTTTTTGCCATGACAGGCCCTGCCTTGCCCCCTTACAGCAGGGAGAATGTCGTCCGCTGGGAATATGATTCGCAGTTGAATCTCACGGAATGCGAATACGGTGGCGGGACAATACGCCAGTTCTTAGAGTATGACCAGCGGGGGAACCCGGGAACGATCATTTGGGCGGCCGGTACCTCAATAGAACGCACGGTTAATTATACCTATCACCCGGAAATGAATTCTGTCCTCAGCCGAACCGAGGGCAGTGTGCTTGGGAACGGCAATAAAGAAATCGTTTGGGATTACGACGATGACGGCAACGACATTCCGAACGAAAATCCGGTTCGGACGGTTTCCCGCATCATTGAAAGAGGTTTCACCCATGATGGGACCGGTGCTGTTGTTCCGTTCGAATATGTCAGCGGTTCGACCCACAATGCGCTGGGCCAGGTGCTCACTGTCGACGGCCCCAGGCCGGGTCCGGTCGACACAACGACTTTCACGTATGATAATGGCACCGGCGATCTATTATCAATGACCCAACCGCTCATCGGTGCGACCACGTTTTCGAATTACGATACCGCCGGGCAGGTGGGAGCAATAACCGATGTCAATGGTCAAACGGATCAATTTGCTTACGATGGCCGTGGGCGCAACGACGACCGTCTTTCACGAAACTGATGGCAGTACCAAACGGGTGGTCTTCAACTCGGTCGGTCAGCCCTATTTAATAACCGATGAAGATGGCGTCAGCCAGGAGTTCGAATACGATGCTGTTTATGGGCGTCTGACACGGAAGTTCGACATGGACGATAACTTCATCGCCTATGTCTACGATTCTCAAGGCAACCTCATCGAGAAAGGAAAACACGACGCTTCCGGAGTACGCACGTCTCGAAAGCGCTGGAGCTACCTGCACCCGAATTTTCCGGGAAAGCTATGGAAGGAAATCAATGCCGACGACACTTTCAGAGAGTACGGCTACGATGACGGTGGCAATGTGATTTCGATCAAAGATCCGGAAAACCATACCACGCTATATGTTTATGATGCTCTTAACCGAATGACGGGTATATTCCGGCCCGACAACAGCTCGATCGGGTATGGATTCGATACCCATGGCAATCTTACCTCGGTCACCGACGGCATTGGCTCAGTGACATCTATCATTTACGATGATTTGGGACGGGTGGTGGAAAACAGTTCACCGGATACCGGCGTAACGTCATATGTTTACGATGAAGCCGGCAACATGATCCAAAAAACCGATGCCAAGGGCATCACTGTTCATTACGTGTATGACGCCCTCAGCCGACTGACCGCGTGTCAGCTATCCCGATGCCGCCCAGGATATTACATTATACCTACGACACACGGCCCCTATGGCAATGGCCGTCTCACCGGTCTTACGGATGAATCAGGCACCACCTCTTTTGACTACGACAGTCATGGACGTCTTGTCGGAAAGAACAGCACTGTTGAGAACGTCTCTTATCCGTTGACTCGCAATTACTCGCCTGGTGGAAGACTGCTTGCCATGGTGTATCCCTCTGGCAGACGAATCGATTTCACCCTCTATCCCAATGGCCGGACGCAAAGTGTCTCAACGACTCATGGGGAAAATTCGGTTTCTCTTATCGAAGATCTCGCCTACCAACCCTTCGGACGGCCCCGGTCTTTAACGACCGGTGCTGGTGGCATTGTGGACCACACAATCCGGTGATTGCGATTGTATGCAGGTTTCTAACCCGGGAACACCCATGGAGCAGGTATACACCTACGACGCCAATCGTAACCTCAAATCAATAAGAGGCACGAGTGCGCCCTGGTTCGACCAGGATTTTACCTACGATACGATGGGACGTCTGACAGGTGCTGTCGGCGCCTACGGAACCCTGACATACACTTACGATGGTGCGGGCAACCGGCTTAATCGTACCTTGAACGGCACGCCCGAAACATATTCCTATTGTTCCGGGCACGAACCGGCTCAGTTCCTCTACCACTGACAACGATACCACAGCCTATGGATACGATGCCAACGGTAACCTGACGGGCTTCGGGGGTACAACTCTGTTTTACAACCAGCACGATCGATTGATTCGCGTGGACGAGGATTCGACAACTAAGGGCGAATACGTGTATAATGCACTTGAACAGCGAGTTTCAAAGTCACTGGGAGAAACAGTGACCGTATTCCATTATGACTTTGACGGCAATATCATCGCAGAAGGTCAGCCGGACGGCACCATCGATTGGGATTACCTGTACCTGGGCGGCAGCCGCACGGCGATGGTTGAAAATAGCAGCGGTTCTTTTTACTATTTTCTAAACGACCACCTGGGGACACCTCAAATGGTCACGGATTCGACAAATACCATCGTCTGGGAAGCCGCATACAAACCATTCGGTGAAGCGGTGGTCAACCCGAAATCGACAGTGCAGAACAATTTCAGATTTCCCGGGCAGTATTATGACCAGGAGACAGGGTTTCACTACAACTATCATCGGACCTATGATCCAACGATTGGGAGGTATCTCAGGGCGGATCCGATTGGGTTGGCGGGTGGGATGAATCTTTATGTTTATACGTTAAGAATAATCCTACCAATGATGTAGACCCTTTTGGTCTATTTAGATATTACGGGTTTTGGGGTGGGCCTAACTGGACAGGAGGTTATGATAAGTCATGGGATGAACTATGCAACTGATCAGCAAGAAGAAGGTACTCGAGCCAATTGATTCCCAGATACTGCCTATATGTATCATGATATATGCTATGCAAGCTGCAGAACCGAAAATTGCTCAGGCGTTTTTCTAAGTTCATGTTATAACAAATGTGATGGTGGATTGAATAAAGATTAGTCTCTATTGGCATGATGAATGAAAGTTATAATGAGTTAAGAAGAAAATTGGCAATATTTACTTTTATCGCCTTACCAGCGTCAAGAAATCTCAACTATGGTTTGCGATCTTCATATCCTAAAATTAAAAGTGGATTATCTTCAAGTATACCTACTATTATTCGAGAGATACGTCAGTCATTACGACTATTTTCTAACTTGATGATGAGTATGAGGATGAATATTTTGAAATATTTATATAGAATTTTGTTAGTTACAATTGATTTTTGTTTCGTTTTTGTCTTGTTTACAAAGGTACAAATAATATCCCGTCCAATAATGAAGTTGTCATGCATGAGGGGATGAGCATAACAGTATCAATAAGTTACGGTGAAATGAGAGTTACTGCCGTATATGGAGGTCGTTACGCCATTATACTGGAAGGGTGAAACGCGCTCAGGGTAAACTTGTCCAACCAAGGAAAGAACGATGGAACGGAAGTTTAGGTTTATACTATCCTGGAGAAAGTAATCACTGGAATAAACATGATGGAATTATAGAGCTGTTTTAGAAGAAGGACAACAACATTTCAATTCTGGTAATGAAGCAATAGAACTGGATTAATAAAAAGAGCCATTGGGGATACATTTATCGAGATGATGGTTTAGTTGTGGGGTGGGCTAAGTTACCTGGCGCTGGTGGAACGTTGACTGTTTCGATATGGCAAATATTTATTAATGGGGAAAAACCAAAAACACTACCCGGTAGTCAAAACGACAAAATCATAGTCAGTCAATAGAAATGTATTCCTTTTATTGTGATCTAAATAACACAAATTTTAAATTAGGAACTTATTTAATAAACCGTATGGATTTAACACAGTCCTCTTTAAGTGAACACCTATTACATTCCATTCGGAATTGTTTTCTTTTAAAAACAAAATTTATTAAGTGCAGTATTTATACTGCTTTTATTTTTTTTATATTGTTCAGTTCAAATACTTACTGCCATGCCGAAACTTGTAGCACCCCACCCTGCACCATAGCCGGTAACGCAGAGTATAAAAAAAATTGGCAATTCTACTGGCTCCCGAGCAACCCCCAAACCATTGGGCGGAACAGCGAGGTGGCGGTCGGTGTTTTCGGCGGTTATCCACCATTTACTTGGACGGTCAGCGGTACTGGTTTTTCTATGGCCTATGCTGAGACAAATGAACGAGGCAACGTCCTTATCTCAGTTCCACCGCCTGTGGCGCAGCGTCAGTGACAGTGACCGACAAAAATGGATATAGAACCTTAGGGTCGCTGAGGTGTTCGGCAGGAAAATGGAGTGCAAGTAAAGGTCGGATGCGTGTTTGGTGGTGTCGATGAGTATGTCTATGAAGGCGGTGCGACTTATAACCCGGGTAATTGGCCGTCGTGGAACTTTACTGTCGGAAAATATCAACAGTCTCAGGGTGTTGGAAGAACTTGGGCCGGCGATTGCGGTCAAACCTGCGACCAATTGTCCGAACCACTGCGCCCAGAAAGCCGCTGAATCCCCTCATATCAGTGTTCACCTTGTTTGAACAATACGTCCATCGTTCCTTGTCGATGGATCCAGAATCAGGGGCAATGCTGCACGATTTTTGCCGTCAACTATAAGGAATGGGTTTGAGTAATGGTTTAGGGCAAATGAATTGCGTGGTATGCCAGGTCGACTACAACGAGTGGGTGTGCAATTAGGTGGGCTGTTAGTGAATTGACACCATTAAAAATTTACAACATCAAACAATGATCTTGCAGGCCTTTCATACACCTATGCCTATTGAATGTTCACATCGGCCCGAGACCTGTCACTGACGCCTGCATAGTATTTGTAAGAGGCAAAAGGTTATAAGGGCAGGATGAAAGAAGTGAAGAAAGAATTAGGGTATTTATCAATCGTGATTCTTAGCGTTTTTGGTCTCTGAAACTATGGAAAAAGGCTTCTCCCGCCGAAGGGGTTTAATTTTACTGTCCGCTTCCGGCGGCCCTTCAATCGCGTGATTATTGTCGGCGACTTCTTTCTGCAGGATTTCGTATTTGGATTTAAGCTGTGAAAAGGCCATGAGCAGCTTGTCGTTACGGAGGCGCTCCTTGGCTAGCATCACCCTGACCGTGTCCCGCAACTCTTTAGTGTATTCTTCGACACGCCTTTCAAGCGTTTCAATCCGTTTTTCCAACTGCAGGATGACTACGTTGTTTGCTTGCCAGGCACTGGATTAGACGGTGTTTCGGTTTTGTCTGTAAGAATAGGCCTCCTTTGGTTCTTCGTATTCATCTTGAAACCATCGTTCCACCCCTAACCCGGTATCGCCTGTGTCGGCTTTGATTTCTTCCAGCACCTGGGTGCCGATGATCGGGATTTCGTCTGCAAATCCGTAAACCAAGGCAGCATGACACAGGATATTGATCGCTCGCGGGATGCCGTTGGTCATCCGGTGAATGATATTAACAGCCCCGACTGTGAATAGATCGGGGTTGCCGCCAGCAGTCTCCAATCGGTGGGATATGTATTGCCCGGTTTCTTCCCGGTTGAAAGGTTTCAAGTGGTAGTTGACGGCGATGCGCTGCGTCATGGATTCCATGGCCGGGGTTTTCAACTTGGCCTTCAGTTCGGGTTGGCCGACCAGCATGATCTGCAACAGCATCTTGCTGCCATCCTGAAGGTTCGACAACAACCGAATTTCTTCCAAAGCGTCAAGAGATAGGCTCTGGCCTTCGTCGATGATAAGCAAGGGGCGTTTTGCCCTTGCTGTGCATATCAATCAGAAAGCTGGTCAGGGCCTTGATGGCAATGGCTTTGCTGTCTTTTTCCGGACTGAGCCCGAACTCTTCGAGAACAAGAGACGAGCAACTGGTCTGACGTGACATTGGTGTTGAATACTACCGCGACGTTGAATTCGTCGTCGAGGTTTCTCAACATGTGACGGATAATGGTGGTTTTACCGGTTCCGATCTCACCGGTGAAAAGGATCAGGCCAGAGTCGTCCATGAGCCCGAAATCGAGACTGGATATGGCATTTTTGTGCTGGCGACTTAGATATAGAAAATCGGGGTCGGGGGCCAGATTGAAAGGTTTTTCTTGAAACCAAAAAATTCTTCGTACATGCGGGGTCCCTGTAGGGTAGGAATATAAATATCTAAATTTACGTAATTTACACAATCCTGTCTGCAAATGTCAAGTATTATGATCCCATGTCACAGCTCAATGTGGCGAACGTTTGTTTTTTATGCAACTGTAATTACAATCGATCCGTTAATCTTTAGTCTAATTTCAAGGCGGTTAAAATCCTCAAATATGACATTGTATTACATGGTTTGAGTTTTAAATTATTGAAATGATGTATTTATTCGTTGACATGGCATAATTGCCAATTAACAAATCTACAACATGAATTCCAAGAATCACCAAATTTTATTATTTTGTTGTTTTTGATGGCAAACACTCAGGCTTACCTTGTTGCAGACACCTGGCTTGGCACAACCATTGCTCCCGAACCAAAAGACGCGTATCGGTAGATACAGTGTTTGGCCATTCCCAGTCGGCGCCTGTGTCTAACAACTCGTCGTTGGGAATTATTCATGCGGGTAAAATGTGAGCCCTTGTACTGACGAAGACATTGAAATGGGACCCACCAATCCAATACAAATGACATCTTTGCTTCCGCGCGCGAGAGTTGCCTCTCTGACGTTCTGTTTCTTTGTATCGGCTCTTGCTTTGAATTTTATGTTCACGATCGCTGCCGGGGCGGTCTGCCCGGAGAATATGACGGCTTATTGGAAACTGGATGAATCCGGAACCGGTAGTTATGCGGACGTTTGTGGGAGCTTGACCGGTAGTTGCCGAACCGGCGGCTGCCCGACACCGGAGGTGTACGCTAAAATTGGGGGTGCCCAGACGTTCAACCGCGCTACCGATACCGGCATCAGCCTTGCCGGAGACGCCTTCAACTGGCTGGGAGACAGTTTTAGCATAGAATTCTGGATTTTTAAGTCCGCAACGGTCGGTCGGCGGCAACTCAGGACAACGAAGTCGTTGTTGGCCGCGAAGCAAAAGAAACCGGAAACGATATGCACTGGTGGTTAGGAGTAGAAAGCGCGAATGGTTATGCCCATTTTGAACTGGGTTCGAGAAATGCCATCAGCGGGCTGGTGATCCGTGTTGCGCTCGATGGCCCCAGGGTGGACGACGGTTACTGGCACCACGTTGTCGGCGTACGCGACGCGCAACTTCGGAAGGAACATCCTTTATGTAGACGGCGTAGAGGTCGCGTCGCAATCGCATTCTTACTCGGCCGGCTTTGATTCAACGCTGGCAACACTCGATATCGGTTGGATCGATCTCAACCAGGGGTACGAGTACTCCGGCACCGTCGACGAGGTGGCCATTCATGACCGGGTTTTAAGTCCGTCGGAGATCAAAGCCCATTACTACCTGGTCCGCGACGGAACGAATTGGCCCGGAACGATTTACAGTGTTCGTGATTACACCAATATGTGCGAGCCTGTGCGCATCATGCCGTTGGGAAATTCTATTACCTGGGGTAATAATTCCGGCGTAGATCATGACAGATCCTCCGTATTTTGTGTCCTACCGTAAATTTCTTTGGGATCGTATGTTTACGGCGGGATACAACGTGGATTATGTTGGGGCTATTCAGGCCGGCGAGGCGACAGATATCGACTTTCGACCCGGATAACGCCGGTTACCCAGGCGCCAGGGACCACGAGATTGTCACGATGCTCGATACTGGCGCGCTTCCGGCGTCACCTTTTTCTTTTCTTACAGGAGCTCCGGGACCTTATCTCCAGTATTACCCGGCGGATGTGGTCTTGCTGCAGTCGGCACGAACGGCCTGGACCCCAGCCCCAGCGACGTCGATATGATTCTGGATGAAATCGACGAATTCAGCGAAGATATTACAGTCATTGTTACCCGCATTATTAACCGCAGATGCCGCGCAGACGATCCACCCTGTCCCGAAAGCGATTTGACAACCGATTTCAACAGTGCCATAATCGACATTGCCAGAAAACGGAGTGACCCGGGTTACTCCCCGGGGGATATACGGGGGGGCTGTACGGGCAAAAAGACAAAATCATCATTGTCAATCACGAAAACGGCGCCGCACCGGGTTATACACCTTCGACTACAGATCATCTTAGTTGTACGGAATATGTGGGATAACCTGCACCCCTTCGAGACCGGTTACGAAAAGATGGCGGCAATCTGGTACGATGCTCTCGATGACTTTTTACCGGTGTGCACGACTCCTGAAATTGTCATTACCTCATCACCGGTAACGGAGGCCTACCTCGGGCATCCTTATCGGTACGATGTAGACGCCACGGGTCGCCCGGCTCCGACGTATTCACTCACGAGCGGCCCCGCGGGTATGGTAATCGACGGAACGACCGGCAACATCACATGGACACCGTCAGCCGGCCAGGTCGGCTCCCACCCCGTGACGGTCATGGCATCAAACGGCATCCTTCCGGATACAACCCAGGACTTCACTGTGCAAGTGCTCGAAGTCCGGAAGCTACCTGGATAACGGCAGTGGGGCGATTGTATGACTTCGATGCTCCCGGCAGCTCTTTGGAGTGAGATTTGATGATACCATTCCGGCCTTGGTGTTGGATGGCGACACCAGTGGCACCTACGCATCTCCGATCTTCGATGCCGAAAGTGTGACGGATTGGAACAACATCGCTTGGGTCCGCCAATGTCGGTGAATTACCTCAAGGCCGGTCGGATGAATCATTCAACTTGCTTGGCAATATTCTTCTCTACCATCTGAACAAAGATGGGGCGTATGGTGAGATCGACGGTTATGTTTACGATTTTTCGGGCAGCGGCAACAGCGGCAGCTCTTTGGGCAGTGGGATCAGTGTCGGCGCGCTTGGTTCCGGAAAATTCAACGGCGGTTATATCGCTGACCTGACAGACGACGGCGGCCATATCAACGCCGGAAACTCTGCTGATTTTAATTTTGCTTCACTCGGGGGCGATGGCTTTTCGTTTTTCACCTGGTTTAATAAAAGCGGCGCGTGTGATTCACCGGACGATGACAACGAGGTCATGGCTTCCCGTTTCAGTGGAGATGACTTATAGAAACACCTGGTGGGTCGGTTGCTGGTCCGATGCGACCTACCCCAACAAACTCGTGCTGGTGTTCTTTCCGCCCAATACCGACAATGATGTTATCATTGCATCACCTAATGCAATCAACGACGGGCAATGGCATCACGGGGGTTGGGTATACGATCCGGTAGCCGGTGACGTGACGCTTTACCTGGATGGTGCACCGGTGGCTTCCGAAATTACTTCACCGGATCCGTTTATAACGAACAATCCTCTTTGTATCGGAGCGTATGGTACAAACTGCGACACATACGAATACGTGGGCTCCCTCGATGAAATAGCGGCTTTCAAACGCGCATTGAGTGCTTCTGAAGTCAACGATTTATTCGAGCGTGGTGTCGTCACACTAAATTTGGGAGTGCAGGCGTGTGATGACGATTCGTGTATTGGTGAGAATTTTATCAATCTCGGAACAGAAAGCCCGCAGAATGTGGCCCTCAGTGGGCGATATTTTCAATACCGTTACGATTTCGACTCATTTCTTAGCGGATATACGCCGGAACTATACAGAGTGGCCATTGAATATAACGCTAATATAACCCCGGACATCAATGGCAACGGTGTGGTGGATGGCAGTGATCTGGCGATTTTTACGGCCTCGTATGGTTCCAGTTCCGGTGAGGGGAATTTTAATTCAGCATGCGATTTCGATGGTAACGGTTCTGTTGATCAAATGGATTTGCAAACTTTTGCCGGACAATACGGAAGCTGACGATAAAAGGGTTTTGTTAAAAGGAAGAATTTCTAATGATCGCCTATTTTGTGCATAACAAGAGAGATTTGACAGACACGATTGTCCTTCCGGACATGGGGTGTAGCGTGCCGGTGGATGAGACTCGTCTTAAGGATTTTATATCGGTTAAGCCGACTTTCAAAGAGTGGACTGGAGATGCCTGCGGACTTCTAACGCCGGAAGACTACGGTACGATTGTGGCCACCCGCGATGATTGCGGTGATGTAAATGTTATCAAAGAGACCCTGTGGCATGAGCGCCTGGCTTACCATTTCGGCAGTGGTCGATAACTATAACCGTGTCAATTCCAATTCCTTCTTGATCAGTTCATCATCGTAGTTACTATATTCATATGGCGTGAACGGAAGACGGAGGTGTTGCGCGTTTCTATTCGGCACTTGATAACAATCGAGCCGGAATTACCGTAAAGTCGGTATAGACTTCTTGGTTATGTCGGACGACCCAGAGTGCTTTTGAGCCATATGAATGCCGGCAACGGTTTTTGCTTCTTTTACTTCACCCTTATCCATAATAACTAAGACGTGCACCCATTGAACTTCACGCACGTCCAGCTGTTCGTTCATTTCCAGGGAGTGCTCTGCCGGCGTGAGACCTGTTGCAAAGAAGAGGGTGATCCGTTCATTAGACAAGGCGGATTCTGGCACAATATCCCCCAGCTTTTTGATTGACGTTGATTTAAAACCGGTCTCTTCCGTCAGTTTACTTTGAGCGCATTCGAGCGGGGTTTCCCGCGATAGGGTGTTCCGGCTTGAATTTCCCAGATACTTTCTCCCACAGCGTGACGGTACTGTTGGATAAGGATGACCGCACGTCGAGTATTATTGTTAAGTAATTTTTAGGCCCTGCTAAAAAATTTTCATAAAACATGCGGAATATCCTGTTTTACAATACCTGCCAGAAAACAGGTGGCGAAGATGCGAATGATTATTCTCATATGCAAGTTGGCGATATTGGTTTCGAGCGTACCGGCTGTATTCGCGGATATCTATGTGTGGACGGATGCGAATGGGGTGAAAAATTTTACCAATCAATGCCCCGCCCGAACAGGCAGTCGTTTTCATGGAGACCCCTGAAATAGAAGCTCATACGCCCGGTGGCGGAAACGACTGCGGAGATAGCACTCAATGAAGCCGAGTCCTTTGCAATCGGAATCAATTGCGGGCCGCCCAGGAAGAAATCGAGACGTTGTCCGAACAGGTGGCAGGCCTGCGAAGAGGAACTGCGTGACGCCTTGGAACCGGTTCCCGAACCGCCGCCGGTCGATTCAACCGACGTATACGAATCAACGGCACCGGTTAGATACAGGACCGTATACGGGTACGGTTCCTATGCCCCTTACGACCCGTATGGCTATCTCTGGCACCACAAGCTCAAAAAGTACCACCGGCGACCGGGGTACGGTCACGGCGGGCACATAAAGGCGTTACCCTATAAACATCGGATAAAGCATCAGGGTCCTAGCAGAAAGAAGATTAGGCGGTATGGTGTTAGAGCCGGTAAAGGTCATTCCGGTTATCAAAAGTCGCGCAGCCATCAGGCATCGTTCCCATACGGGTGGATCCCGCAGACATAACGGTTCTCGGGCAGGATTATCGAGGCGGCATGCCGTCGCGGCGATGATAAGCATCGGTAAAATTACCATTTTCTGAGGGGACTCCCAGAGTTTGACAGTACCAGGAATTAACAAATTCCTGAATTGAATTCACCATTGGGCAGGTATTAAAAAGCAACACCACCTCAAGATTCATTATCCTGAGAAGGTGGGATATCCAGAAGACGGCGAATTTTCTTGGACACTTTGTACATATCGAATGGTTTCTGAATAAATTCACTACAGCCCATGGCAAGCATCTCCGTTGCGATGTCATCCATGCTGTAGCCACTCGATACAAGCACCTTGACGCCGGCATTGATCTTCTGCAGCTTCTGGTACGTTTCGCGCCCATCCATACCGGGCATGATCATGTCCAGAATAACCAGTTCGATATTTTGCCACTTGTCGTGATAAATGCCCACGGCTTCCTCACCGCTTCGTGCCGTTAGCACCGTGTAACCCATGTCATTGAGCATCGCCTCGCAGGCTGACAGGATATAGTGCTCATCATCGATGAGCAGTATGGTTTCAGAGCCCCAGTCGATGCTTTCGTCTGTTTCTTCTTCCAAATGCAACGGCTTTTCAGTCACCGGCAGGTAGACAAAAAACGTCGTTCCTTTCATCGGCCGACTGACGAAGTCTATGATTCCCAGATGGTTTTTGACAATACCGAAAGCCGATGCCAATCCCAGACCGGTTCCACTGCCGATGGTCTTGGTGGTGAAAAAAGGTTCAAAAACGTGGGCCTGAACATCCTTGGCCATTCCGATACCGGAGTCTTTGACTGAAATCTTGACGTATTTGCCGGACGTCACTTTGTACGGTTGAACAAACTCTGCAGCCAAGTAAACGTTACTGGTTTTCAGGTGCAGAACGCCTTTGTGGGCCATGGCCTGGTAGCCGTTCAGATAAAGGTTGACCAGATACCTGTTCGATCTGGATTCGATCAACGTCGACCGCCCAGATATCTTCCTGAAATGATGAAATAATCTGAATTTCCTTGCGGGTACGGCCGAACATGTCGGCTGTTTTTCTGACAAGGTCGTTCAGGTTCGTTGGCTTGACCATATATTTGCCGCCGCGCGCATACCCAAGAAGCTGACGTGTCAGGTTGGCGCCACTCCGAACGCAGCGTTCGATACTTCTGACATTCTCGATGTTCGGGTTGGTCATATCGAGGGTCGAGAGCATGAGGCTCGCATTGCCCTGGATGCCCATAAGCAGGTTATTGAAGTCGTGGGCGATACCACCGGCCAAACGGCCCAGGGCCTCGAGCCGTTGGGTCCTTTGGAGGTGCTCGGTCAGCCGCCGGCGCTCTTTCTTGTCTTTCAAGCGCTGTGTGACATCACGACCGATTCCGCGATAACCACAAGGGATACCTTCGGCATCGCAAATCAACGATGCAGACAATTCGATGAAGCGTTTAGCCCCGTCCTTGCCGATTATCTCAACCTCTATGGCTCTGCGGGATTTGCCGGTGCGGAAAATGTCGGCAAAAATCCTGAGTATCCGCCGGGCGGTATTCGGTCGGGTGAACCGGCGGAAATTCATACCCGGCAGTTCACTTCCGGGCAACCCGAGAGCGCGGGTTGTGGCGTGATTGTAGAATGTGAACCGGCCTTTCAGGTCGGTCTCGAAATAGCCTTCCTCGATGCTCTCGAGAATATTTCTGTATTTCTCTTCATTTTCCCGCAATTCGTCTTCGGTACTGCGTCTTTGCGCTGCCTCCCGTTGTAATTCGAGATTGACTTTCTCCAGATCGGCCGTACGCTCCAGCACGAGTTCTTCCAATCGGTTGCGATAATTTCTTAATTCTGCTTCGGCATTTTTACGCTCTGTGATGTCACGCATCGAACCGATAATTTTTTCCGGTTTGCCGTGTTCATCTTTTCTAAGTATCGAATTCAGTGAGTAGTAAACCGGTTCACCGCGACTGTCCTTCAATACGATTTCATAGTCAGACACTTGTCCCTGGGCGAGGAGTGTGTCGATGAAAACTTTGCGTGAGTCGGGATCGTTGTAAAGGTGAGTGACATCGGAACCGATCAGTTTGTCCCTTTTGAACTCTGAAATTTTTTCGATTGAGGGGCTGATTTCTAAAACGGTGCCGTCCATGGCAGTTTCATAATAAACGTCCTGAATATTTTCGAATATACCAATGTATTTCTCCTGGGTATCGCGGATGGCGGTTTTCATGCGTGCAAATGCATCGCCGGTTTCGCTTATCTCTTTGTAGCGGGATTTCAGCTGGAATTGAGTCGTCAGATCGTTGTTCTTTACAGCTATGGCTGCTCTCTCCAAATCGGCCATGGGACGCAGGATGGTGCGGGCCAGGAGAAGCGCCATCAATGTTGCGACAATCGACAGGGCCAGGGTCAAAAGGATATTGTTGCGCCGGTTTTCCTTGAGGGTGCCGAGGTAGTCGTCTTCCGGCAAGTGAACACCGATGATCCAGGGCCAGTTGGAAAAAGAGAACGGCGTCAACATCGCGTGGTGATGTTGACCGTTATGTTCAAAGCGTGCAAATTGGGATCTCTTTATATGGTAGCGTCCATCGGGCGCGGCTTTCATGTCCATAGCTGAGAAGGCTTTGCGGCTGAGGACATCATCCAATTCCTCAATCTTTGCGAGACGGTATCCGTCTGAAGTGCCGTTGGCGGTGGTTTTAATTTTTTCAAGATCCGGAAAGGCAACGACATCACCATTGTTATTGATCATAAAAGCGCGACCATTTTTGCCGATGTTCAAGTTGCCGATAAATCGTGATAACTGGTCGATCTCGATATCCACCCCGATGATCCCCTGGAGCGTCCCACTGTCATCGTATGTGGGGCCGGCAATGGTGATGCCAGGTTTCTGGGACGTATAAAAAATATATGGATCGGTCCAGACAATCTGACGCTGAGCATCGGCTCTCTTATACCATGGCCGATTACGTGGATCGTAATTGTCTGCCGCGTCGTATGTTTCGGCAATAGTGTCCAGCTGCTCATCTCGCCATATGAGCCGGGTGCTGTTGCCCTCGTTTCTGTGTTGGATGATTTTGGTTCGAAACACAGCACCCGGTTTCAGTGCGTCACGGCTGACATAGAAAAAGTCGCCGTTGGGTCGGCCGAGGTAAATGCCGGCAAAGTGGGGGTAAATCGCAAGTTGATCCAGAAAGTAGCGCTCCAGACTGTCGAAATTTTCCTCGTTAATACCGACGACATTAGCGCTGACCAATCGGCGGGTGAGGGTGGCAGCGGCATGGGCATGGGCCAGGTGGTTTTGGGACTGCTCCATCGCCAGGTCGGCGATATTCTTCATAATATCCCTGGCATGTTGATTCAGAACTTTTTCGGACGAGATGTAGGTCGAGGTTGTCGTCGTCAGATAGGTTCCCCAGATCAATACGAGAAAGCCGACAATCAGGGCCCAGCGGATGGATAGCTTCATGAGTCCGTCCCCATTCATTAAACTTAGATACGTTCCTGTGGCACCTGCCAGAATCGTTTCAAGTTTATTGGCAAGTGCCCCAGTTGTCGATAGTTAGTGTCCGAACGCATACAATGGCCCTGTTCCGTTATTGCGACATTCAAGACGCCATGGTGGCCAAGTCGGCGAATTGCTTGATGCTGTTTACAGAAGAGAGCCGCAAGCGTTATTCCTATGATCTTGTCAAACTACGAAAATTGGCACATTTGATCATAAGTTTTTGTTGAGACAAGTTGTCGTTACTTTAGTACGTTTCAGACTAGACGCGAAATTCCGCTGCTATTTCGCAGTTGGATCCACAGAGGGTGTACGTCGTAAATGCGTACATTTTCGTTGCGCTGCGAAAACCTACGAAGAACGCTCGACTATCGGCAAAGGCCATTGTATGGACGAACGCTACAGGTAATTGGGAGTTTGAGATCAGGGTAATTCTCGTCATCCGGAAGGAGTGATTTAAATTCTATCGGAAGGCAGAAGGACTGGCAATATAAATTCCCGCGGGTTTACCCGCGGGAATTTATTCAGTCTTCGCTGGGGCGGGGAAGGTTGCGCGGTTGCGCGAGGTACCACCGTGTTAAACGATTCAGGACGATGCCGATCGCACAGCACAAAACGATCCAGCCATCTTTGAAGCCTTCAAAGATAATCGAATGGACGATATCGGTCCACCCGGCATGGCCTTGAGACCAATAAACTTCCAACGGCCAGAAAAACGAGACCGAAGAATCCGTTAAAAACGCATCGGCCATCACATGCGATAATATGAGCATGACTGACAAGCGGTAGCTGATGCCCTGTATCCCTAACCAGCGCCGGGCGACAAAATACGCCAAGAACCCGGCAGTGAAGGCAAATACGAGACTATGGGTCGGTCCGCGGTGAAATGCATTGCCGTTCCACTTGAACAATAAACCGATGATGACGTCTATGTCAGGCAGATTGGCAAGGATGGCAATAAAAACGAAACGTTTCCAGCGGCGAAAAGCCGAATCTCCGACACCGGTTTCATATGTAATCAACCCGATGGCGGTATGTCCGAGAGGTAATGGCATAGAGCACTCCTAACACTTATATCAAGTGGAAACATTGGTGAACGGTACCAGGGTTCCACCTTTGGTTTTTTGGGATGTAATTGCACAATGATGGGGATGGCGCCGAACGGACCGACATACCCATCGATCTCAATTGTCGAGCTATTCGTAAAATGCAGAATCTATGCCATAAATTACGGTCTGCCATATCGGCGATATTTTTAAAATGAATTCAAATGGATATCTACTGGTGGTGCAATCGTTGTATTTTGTAAGGTTGTTGAAATTTGTGTAATGGATTTCCTAATTTAATAACGTTTTCCTCTCAACCATAGCATAAAAAAGCGTAAGGAAATCCCAAGTTATTGATGTGTATCAATTCTTGCGGCGCCTTACGGTTGGCCGATTCCTTACGCTCATTTTCCTGGTAGCACTGTAAGGATCGGCGTCAATAGCAATATAGGGTTAATCCCGGATAATGGTCCTTGTCTGGAAAAGATATAAAAATATAATAGAGTCAAAGGGTTGAGATCGAAAATTGGAAGTGAACCGCCGTTGCGTATCCGGCTACTGGCGGATAACGGTGTTGATAACAGTTCGGCTGAATACGCGAAGTGGGGTGCGTCATGTTGAATGACAGATCGAGGCTCAATATTGTACGGGTTGGAAATACGATTACCTACAGTAGCTTGAGAACAATCGGCAATGGAATCCTGGAATCATTTCACGGCATGATCGAGGCGGTAGAGCTGGCGCACCACAATGCCCCGACAATGGACAGCATTGATGCCCAACTCCTGACCATGATCCTGCATGGCGAGTATGGCGGGCACACGCTCGGTATCACCGATGCGGATTTAAAAACCGAAGACGACGACGAATTTTACAACTCGATTTTTGGCGGTAAAAACACCAAGAATGATGTGGCCGTTGTGTCCACCAATAAATTGAGCCCGAAAAACATCAGCACTGACGGCGAATACGAGCTGTTTCATCCAGCGGACACTGAAGGTATCCTTGCATGAAGTCGGCCACAATTTCGGATTGGCCGACCATCCCTCCTTCCGCACGGCATATGACGGGACGCTCTGCCCGATGAGTCGCGGCGAACAAAATAAGTTCGGCACCGTCGGTTATGTTATGGCTGTGATAGATGGTCGCGGGAAGAATTTCTGTGACGAGTGCGCCTATTTTCTGGGACAACTCTATGGGTACCGACATGCCGGCAGTCGGCCTGCGGACGCTGGGCCGGGAAATCTTACATCCAATTCATGAGTTTCAAGATCCGGTACGATGGTTGTTGGGAACAGTGCCGAACCACGAAAGATGGTAAGGGGGCATCGCTGCTATTCCGGCAATATCAGTTTTGGCGATAAGCGAGGATTGAAAAAGGAATCGTTTATAGAACGTTATCGGCCTGCACCTCACAGGAGGTCTATTCGCATAATCCTGCTTTTAGGATCTCTAAAAAGCTCCACCCCGAAACCGACCTTGTTTTTCCATACAATTTCACCCTTGCGTTTTTCATTTCCATTTTTTGAAAAAGGAAGCGCCACCGTGATGATGTCACCGACGGCCAGTCGGGCGTTTGATTTAATATAAAGACCGTGTTTGCTGAAATCCCTGAGCTCACCCTGGAAGAATTGCTTGGGAGTGGCAAAGAACACGTACCGAACGTACGCATGGCGTTCGTTTTGGCGTCTGTCGATGTCGGAAATGGTCTTGGCTGCGTGCATTGCGAAATCCTTTTTTTGTGGTCTGTGCCATTTGATAGGTAGTTCGTCGATGCCAGGCGACGTCTAAGATAAAAGCAATAATTATGCCTAATATTATATTTAAAAATAAAGAATAATAACAGATGGATGTATGAACCTGGCGGATGTACGACCAAAAATTTATGAAGTGTTTTTCATATAATAAGGGAATCAATTAACTCGTCGAAAGATGTGCCCTCATAATAAATGAACCCATGCGGCCGGTGAAATGAACGGGTCAGTTTGACAACAGTGGGATAAGAAGGGGTAGGGGGAAGAAAGTCCTTGAGTCAAAGCGTTGGCTACATATAACCGTGTCTGGACCCGGCGCATCTGACAATCGAATCCAGCGTATCATTTCGATAGCACGATAGTACCGGCGTGTCATGCACATTGGGCATCCTTTTCAAGCGTTGCAGGCTTTCAATGGTGGCCTTGATGACATCTTCTTCCAGGTGTAAACGACGGGCGAATTCCTGCACCGAGTTTTTGCCCCACTCGGTCATGATTATTTCAACCTGCTCCACGGTAGGTAGCTTTTTTCCTTCAATATCGGTCATTGAATCGCCTTTTCCGATCACGGTGACATTGATTCCGAAAATTACGGAACTGGTGCCCCCGGTAGGAATTGAACCTACGGCACCAGGATTAGGAATCCTGTGCTCTATCCACTGAGCTACGGGGGCAGGGCGCGTAATCAAGATACCACAATTGGCAATGTTACCAATAATATCGCAACAGAGAGTGACGAGTATCGTTTCGACTATCAGGGAGCAGAAATGATGTGTCGATTTACACCAATACCTGTCAATTTGCAAGTGGGATTCATGTGACGAGGTGCCTATCGACAAATGGTTGGTGGCTTTATTGGGTGTCCAATTTATCACTACTTATTTTGGCTGTTGACACCGTTCGAGCAATCTGAAATGAATTTGACTGCTGCACAAGTTCGTATAACTGCCACTATCATGAACGCCGTAGGGCATATAGAGAATCTAACTAGTGTCCATCCATAAATGGCGTTTTTCGCACTGGACTGCGTTCTCCGCGGGTTTCCGGCCTTGCCCAGCGAAATAAATTTACATTTTTGAATTGGACACTTAACAGTGCCATAAAATTTCGTGGATGGACACTAACTATTCTGGATGGACAATGAAGATTAATAAAATAATTTTGATCCTTGCTGCTGCATTTATCCTTGCGAGTATAGGCACCTTGTGGGCCGATGAACTTACAGATAGGATCGACTTCGTTTCCAAACAAATGGGATGTGAATTCCCATACTTGGTGGCTGAGGATTCCGAAACAGGGAGATTTTATGCTGAAACCAGGCTAAGGAATCCTCAAAAACTCAAGGCTCAGGGATTCCCGGATGCTGAAAAGGGCGCTTTCGTATCAATTCGGGAGTTGCCGCTTCCCGGAGAGTATGGGGTTAAAGTCGTTGCAACGCATCGTATGCTCGATGTGGCACCGGAGAAGATCTTCGCTGTGGAATACAAGTCGGCCGTTCAGAGCCCTGCTGACGTCATTGCGTCCGGCATTACCATTAAAGGCGTTATCACGAATTTTGCGGATGTAAAAGACTACTTTTCCTCATCGACGTATTTACAACTGGTGGAGATATCCTCAGGTCAACAAGCCGAGGAGATTATCGTTGACGGATTTATGAACTTGAAATCTGATCTACCCAAAATGTCTGTTTCCCCTGACGGATCGTTCGAAATAAGAACCACAAACATTAAACCGGGCAGCTATTGGCTTTACTTGCAGAATTTCAAACCTGCCACTCCAGCGAATCCCCCCTTCGAAGCCATTTTGACTAAAGGTGAAAACTTTTTTCAAATATTCATCTCTGACAACGTCAAGTCATTTATATTCGATTGTGGTAATTTGGCAGTAAAGCAACTCTGACCGGAGGTAAAAACGACGACCTATCCCGCTACTTCAACCCGCACTTTTAACTGGTGTCCATCCACGAAAGCTAGATGGCACTATTAAGCGTCCAATTCAAAAATGAGAATTTATTTTGATAGGCAAGGCTGCATCCCGCGCGCGGGCGGCGCGGCGCACGTATCGTACGCCGCCGCCGAAAACCTGCGGAGAATCCCGCCATGGCGGGACACAGTGGAAAAAAGGCCATTTATGGACGGAAACTAATTAGAATTTCGCAGCATATCTGAAGTGCAGACACCCTATGAAAAGGTTAGCTTGTGGCTTGCCTCTCGGCGTTGGCGGACATGTGTTCTTTTTCGGAAAAATTTGAAAAATATACCCCTTGCGACCTCGCGGCTAAAGCGCGGGACGCATGCGCAACCGTTGCGAGATTCGACAGCCCGCCGCAGGGCCGGTGGAAGCCATGGGCTTGCGGTAGACGAGTAGCGCCAAGCCCATGAATGCCATGTATGCGTTCAGGGATGATATTGACCCTGCAGAGTCGAAGCGGCCAGCCGCGGACGGGCGCTGATTATTCCGTTAATTCCTCCAGTCGCTTTTTGGCTGTTTCGATCACTTCGGGATCTTGGTCGTTGTCTATGACCCGCTGAAGAAGACTCTTGTCACTCTCATTCATCACAGCCTTTTTTCGCACATCCGGATTTGAATGCGCAAGTTTGGGTAGGAATAGATCTCTGAATGCCATTTTGCTCCTCCTTTCTCTATTTGACCCGAAAATTTCATGATATCTTCTCAGCAAGTTGGTGAAAAATCCGGGTAAGGGTTACAGAAATCGGGAAAGTCTTGAGACCAGAATCGGAAAGATCAACACCTGACAATGCCATGCCGACGACAGGGTGCTCTCCCGAAAATTTCATTGAATCTTTTCAGGGAATGGCTTTTCACGAGAAACTTTCGGGGGTGGCGCGTACAATGCAGTTACAGCGTTGGAGCAGGCGAGGCCAGGCAGAATTCATAACCAGCAAAATGGTGTGCGCTCAGTCGAGTCGTTCAGTCGGATTCTGCTGCATTGTCGACGTCTTTAGGCGCTTGCTTTTTTCTTACGACAAATCGATAGGCCATTTCCTCCTTTCGAAATGATTATAGTTTGTTATCATGGTTACGGTCATATTTCAAGTCCGCCGACTCGACAACTTTTCAACGAAAATCACCTATTGCAGCGTACGAATAAATGATAAAAAGGAGATATTCATTTGAATATTAGGTATTTATTTGAACACTGTTTACATGTGTGATATAAAAACCGATAGCTTTCGGAAAGTTTGGCCTGGTAGCGCTAAGGGTACGGGTCGAGCCTCCACCACGGGGCCTTTCACCATGATGCACCAAATATATAGACGATGGCATCCGGAAAATTATGGGTACATTAGATGGATAGAGAAAATAATAATAACAATGGAGGAGAGCCCCATATGCACTTACGGAAGCGTGTGCTGGTAACCGGTGGAGCAGGATTTCTCGGATCATTTTTGTGTGAACGGTTGCTCGAGGAAAATTGTGACGTCATATGTGTCGACAATTTTTACACAGGCACCAAGCGCAACATCGTCCATCTTCTCGACAATCCTTACTTTGAACTGCAGCGTCATGACATCACCTTTCCGCTATACCTCGAAGTGGACGAAATATACAATCTGGCCTGTCCGGCATCGCCGATCCACTACCAGAACGACCCGGTGCAGACGACAAAAGTCAACGTCCACGGTGCCATCAATATGCTTGGTCTGGCCAAACGGTTAAAGGCCAAAATCCTCCAGGCATCGACCTCCGAAGTTTACGGCGACCCAACGGTTCATCCCCAGCGTGAAGACTACCGCGGTAATGTCAACTGCATCGGTCCCAGATCCTGTTATGATGAGGGCAAACGCTGCGCTGAGACCCTATTTTTCGATTACCATCGCCAGCATGGCATCAAGATCAAGGTGGCCCGAATCTTCAATACTTACGGCCCGCGCATGCACCCTAACGATGGTCGTGTCATCAGCAACTTTATCGTTCAGGCGATTTCCAACCGGGATATTACCGTTTACGGTGATGGTCGACAGACCCGGTCCTTTTGCTACGTGGACGATCTGATCGAGGGACTCGTCCGGCTCATGAACACTTCGGATGATTTCACCGGGCCGGTGAATATCGGCAACCCGGGTGAATACACGATTCTCGAATTGGCTGAAAAAATCATTGAAATGACGGGATCGTCCTCCAAAATTTTGTTCACATCTTTACCTCAGGATGATCCTCTGCAACGCAAGCCGGATATCGAACTCGCCAAGAAAGAACTGGGGTGGCAACCTGGGGTTGGGCTGGCGGACGGCCTGCGGCACACGATTGACTATTTCAAGGAACGATAAGATAAAATCATATATGCTAGAAATTTGATATGACGGAGCCACGCAACAGTCGACCCATAAACGCCAATATGCCCGCTCAAAGCCGGATTTACATCGCCGGTCACCGCGGTATGGTCGGCTCGGCTATATACCGTAAACTTGCTTCTGCCGGATACTCCAAACTGATTGTTCGTACCCGTCAAGAACTCGATCTGCTGGATCAGAACGCGGTTCAGCGTTTTTTTGCCAACACCAAGATCGATATCGTTGTCTTGGCCGCGGCAAAAGTCGGCGGTATTCATGCCAACAACATCTATCCGGCCGAATTTATCTATCAAAACCTGGTGATAGAGACCAACGTCATCCATGCGGCTTTTCAAGCCGGCGTTCGGCGCCTCCTGTTTTTGGGTAGTTCCTGCATTTATCCGAAGCTTGCCCGGCAGCCGATCACGGAGGAAGAACTTCTCACCGGCCGGCTCGAGGCCACCAACGAACCCTATGCCATAGCGAAAATCGCCGGGATCAAGCTTTGTGAAAGCTACAACCGGCAGTACGGAACGAATTACCGCGCCGTTATGCCCACCAACCTGTATGGTCCGAATGATAATTTCGACCTTCAGAGTTCGCACGTCCTACCGGCCCTTATCCGCAAATTTCATCTCGCCAAACTGGCTTCCAATGGTGATCAGGAGGGTATCGCAAAGGATGAAGCGGTTTTTGGTGTCATACCTGACGACATCCGCGCCGGCTTGAACGGCGCTGGTGAGTCTCTTATTAGACTCTGGGGTAGCGGTAATCCGCGGCGTGAATTTCTGCATGTTGAAGACCTTGCTGCGGCCTGCATTCTTGTCATGGGGATGACGGAAGACAAATACCGAAGAGTATCAAAAAGCACTAGCAGGCAAGCTGAAGGAGATCCAAAAGAGATTGATAAAAAGCGGGAGATGATTGCAGAAAGTGTTCCCCATCTCAATATCGGTGTCGGTTCGGACGTGACCATTCGCGAGTTGGCCGAAATGGTGAAAAACATTGTCGGCTATACTGGAGAATTGCAATGGGACCGGTCGAAACCCGACGGAACACCACGTAAGTTGCTGGATGTGTCGCGGATTAAGAACATTGGATGGGAACCGCGGGTTTCACTTGAAGAGGGTATTCGCCAGACCTACCGGTGGTATCTCGAAAAAAACGCGTCGGTGGATTAGTTTTGATCTAAACCCTCCAATTATGGTGGCGGATCCGGAGAGGTCCAACCGATCTGGGGAAATGCGGCGAACCCGGATAAACTCGAATTGGGATATTGCTCTATGCCCACTTCAAGGGGACTTCTTGATGCTACCCGCTCGACGGGTGGAGATACACTCCTTTTACGGTGCGGACAAAATCTGAGCTGACACTTCTATCATGCATATGATGCAGGTTGCGGTACGTCGACCCGGTCGAATCTTGCCGGAGATGTTCGCAACAGAATATAGGGGATGATCGCAAGCAGATTTGACGTGTACCCCAATCACCTATATGTTTAAAGTAGTTACCAGGTGTTCTAAACGTCATGCGCGGCAGCAAGTGAGAAATCACTCACGGAAATTACCGTATAATTAAAAACATCCCCATTGGCTTGAAAATTTGGAACTCTCCATTCGGGTATTCGTAATGGATCTTCAAAGAGGGAGGAGGCCATGCCAGGTATGAAAAACACCGATCCGCGTGTCAAAATCATGTCTTTCGTTTTCCTAACGACTCTTGCGCTATCGATGATGCTTGGGTGCAGCACACTCTCTGGAGATAATAAAGGTAGCGGCCAAAGCCAGCAGCGAGTGGCCGATGGAGAAAGTGATCCCACAACGATTTATTATGATTTTGATGATGTGGTCGTGCCCAGGCAACTGAAGGTCAGGCGTGACGCCACGTTTATTTACCAATCTGCCGGTTTGAAAGCCGGGCTTTTATCCTTGAAAGGGCGCGTGGAAGCCACCTCGTTGATCGATTTTTTCGAAATCAACATGAAAAAAGACAACTGGCGCCTTGTCAGCCTTATCAAGACGCCCTCGACCTTGATGCTTTACCATAAGAACAACCGCCTGTGCGTGATCGAGATCGACGAAGACAGTTATAACACCTACACCCGAATCTGGCTGGCGCCTGTGGCAGACAGCGTAAGTTCTGGCCTGTTAAAATAGAGGGAGAACGCTAAATTTATTGGATGCCGAGCACAGGCAACTGCCCTTTAAAAGCTATAAGGCGAAAGACAATAAAGCAGAAAATGACGGATGCGCTGAAAGAAAAGAATATTATTCTGGGAGTAAGCGGCGGGATTGCGGCCTATAAGAGCGTTGAGTTGCTGCGGCTGCTGACCAAGAAGGGCGCTCTGGTCAGGGTTGTAATGACCCGCAACGCCGGTCACTTTGTGGGATGGATGACATTTCAGGCACTGTCCGGATATCCGGTCTGTACCGGTCTATTCGAAAAAGGTGACGAGGGGTCTTTCAAGCATATCGATTGGGCCACCGCAGCCGATGCCGTGGTGATTGCACCGGCCACGGCCAATACAATTGGAAAACTGGCTCACGGTATCGCCGACGATGCGCTGAGCACGATCGCTGACGGTGGTTACCGCACCGGTGCTCCTGTGCCCTTCAATGAACACGAACATGTACCAGAACAAAGCTGTTCAGCGGAATCTCGATATTCTGCGTAACGACGGCATGGGTATTTTGGCGCCGGGCTCAGGGGAACTGGCTTGTGGAACTGTGGGGCCTGGACGACTGCCGGAACCGGAGGTGATTCTCGATCGCCTCGTCAGCTGTTTGACCTCAAAGGATTTGGCCCGCAGCAGAGTCTTGGTGACGGCCGGGGCGACGCAAGAACCGCTTGACCCCGTGCGATTCATCAGCAATCCATCCAGTGGCAAAATGGGATATGCCGTGGCCCGCGCTGCTGAACACCGGGGTGCAGAAGTCACGCTGGTATCCGGGCCGACGCACCTGACGCCGCCCGTCAACGTCGATATGGTCAAGATTGGGACGGCCGAGGAAATGGCGGGAGTGGTGCTCGAGAATGCCGATCGATATGACATCATCATAAAAACTGCGGCGGTTTCGGATTATCGGCCTCAGGCTGCGGCCGGGCATAAGATCAAAAAGAACCACGAGACTCTGACGCTTCAGTTGGACAAGACCGTTGACATCCTCAAAGAATTGGGGCGGCGTAAAACGAACCAAATTCTGGTGGGTTTTGCCGCTGAAACCAGGGATCTCGACAAATATGCCGCCCAAAAACTCGCTGAAAAGAATTTGGATATCATTGCCGGAAACCTCATCGGTAATCCCGACTCAGGGTTCCAGTGCGATACCAACAAAGTCACACTATACTACAGGGACGGAAGCCATGAGGATCTCGCGGTCATGGCAAAAGAGACCATCGCTCACATTCTCCTCGACCGGGTGGTCGACCGGATGAGAACCCATGGGAAAAATCAGCGCAATCATGAATAAACGGCAGGCGGTGCTTTCCACCATTGACGACATTGAATGCTCGCTCCGGCAACTGGGCCGTATGGGATGGCAAGGATTCGACTGTTCGCAACCCTGCCTTGACGCACTCGGAAGCTGGGGGACCGTGCCGGCCACCGGGAAGGTGAACCACGCTGAAACCCTGGAGGATATCCGCCACGATTTGGGAGACTGCCTTCGTTGCAAACTGTCCGCCAGTCGCAAGAACATCGTTTTCGGCACGGAAAGTCACCAGACGCGGCTGGTTTTTGTCGGAGAGGGACCCGGCTACGATGAAGACCTGCAAGGGGAACCCTTCGTGGGGGCTGCCGGGCAATTGCTGACAAAGATCATTCAAGCGATGGGGCTTACCCGGGAGACCGTCTATATATGCAATATTATCAAGTGTCGGCCGCCTGGGAACCGCAATCCGGAACCGGACGAAATTTCTGCCTGCACGCCATTTCTGATACGCCAGCTACAGACCATCTCGCCCGACTACATCTGTGCTTTAGGGACCTTTGCCGCGCAAACGCTGCTCGACACGACCGCGCCGATATCGCGGCTTCGGGGGCGTTTATTTGACTGCATGGGGTCCCGGTTGCTCCCGACCTATCACCCGGCGTATCTTCTCCGCAACCCGGAGAAAAAACGCGATGTCTGGCAGGACATGCAGATCCTTATGCGGGCCATGGGATTGCCGCTTCCCACCGGGCAAAGGGGCTAGCCCCAATATTTCATGAACTCTTTTCTACGAGTGGCGAGTTAAGAGCATTTTCTCTATCATTGTTGAACTGCGCAATTGAGGAAAAAATTTTACTATACTCAAACTGGCCATTATCTGAGGCGACCATGTTCTCGCGATATCGAATCATATCAATCGTTGCTCTGATCGGCTTTTTGTTTATTATGCTGGACCCTGTCGCCGGGATCACCGCAGACGCGCCTGAGGATAAGGATATTTACCTCATGACGATCAGCGATGCTATCGGTCCCGGTATCGCGGATTTTATAATCAGCAGTATTACGCGAGCCAATGACCGCGGGGCCGATGTGCTGATCATCCAATTGGACACACCCGGCGGCCTGGCCGAATCGATGCGCAGCATCGTCAAGGCGATCCTCGCCAGCAAGGTGCCGGTAGTTGTCTACGTGTCTCCCGGCGGGGCCCGGGCCGCTTCTGCCGGTGTTATGATAACTATGGCGGCCGACATCGCTGCCATGGCACCGGGGACCAACATCGGCGCCGCCCATCCGGTGGGGTCCGGTGGTCAGGAAATCAGCAAAACCATGTCGGAAAAAGTTGTCAACGACATGGTGGCCCAAGCCAGAAGCGTCGCCGAACAGCGGGGTCGAAATGCCGAATGGGTGGAAAAGGCGATACGAGAGAGTGTATCTGCAACGGAAACCGAGGCCCTGAAGGAGAACATTATCGATCTGGTTGCCAAGGACCTCGACGATCTAATCCGGCAACTCGACGGCCGGAAAGTCAAGGACAAGGGGCAGTTGGAGCTGACGGGTGCAGCGCGGGTGGTTCTGAAGGAAAATCTGCGGACCAAAATCCTCAAAACCATCAGCGATCCCAATATTGCTTATATCCTCCTGATGATCGGTCTAGCGGGGCTGTATTTCGAGTTGTCCCACCCCGGCGCCATATTCCCCGGTGTTATCGGAGGCATCAGTATTATCCTGGCTTTTTTTGCCCTCCAGGCGCTACCGATAAATTATGCCGGAATCCTGCTTATACTGTTGGCGATTGTCTTTTTCATCATGGAGATGAAGATAGCCAGCTATGGTCTGTTGAGTATCGCCGGGATCGTTTCATTGGTTCTGGGATCGCTGATGATGTTCGATTCGAGTAGCCCGGGCATGCGACTTTCCTGGTCGGTCATTGGTCCAACGATCGCTATTGTCTCGGGATTTTTCGTCGTGGTTGCCGGGCTGGTTTTTCGCTCCCAGGTTTCAAAGCCCCGGACCGGCGCGGGGGGTCTGGTCAATGAAATCGGCATCGTCAAGCAGGCGCTGACACCGGAAGGAAAGGTTTTCGTACACGGGGAACTATGGAATGCAATCGCCACGGAAACGATTGGACAGGGGGTCAAGGTCAGGGTGATCAGAGTGAAGAACCTTGTCATTGAAGTCGAGCCTGTGGATTCGCAGGAATAATCCGGTCCCGGTGCGATTGAATCACCACCGGCGTCTTTCCCACCGCAACGATCGTGCGGACTCAGTCAGACATCACTATCGAATATCATCAGATATGTGATCCCGCAAAGCGTGGACATTTGGACGCAGCTGTATTCCGTGTGCCGTAAATTCATGATAACGCTGCGGGTGGATGCGGCACATCCGAAGAGAGAATATTTTTCAGCTATTATTCAACAGTAGTTATTATACAAATTGTCCGCCAAGATTTGACGAATATTCGCAAAATTCCGCGATGGTCGTATGCCGTTATTCAAATCTACGGAAAAATATTCATGATACGTGCGGGCTAAAAGGAGGACGTCATGTTATATTCAATCATCGCCGTCATCGTCTTTGTGGTTTTTTTCCTGTCGGCCGCTTTGCGCGTTTTGAACGAGTACGAACGCGGGGTCGTATTTCGGCTCGGCCGGGTCATCGGCGCCAAGGGACCCGGCCTGATTATCCTGATCCCGATTATTGACAAGATGACGAAAGTCAGCTTGCGGCTGATTGCCGTGGATGTCGATCCCCAGGATGTCATTACCCGAGACAACGTCTCCGTGAAGGTCAACGCGGTCATCTATTTCAGGGTGATCGATACGGTCAATGCCATTGTGGAAGTCGAAAATTACAGCTACGCGATGGCGCAACTGGCCCAGACAACCATCCGAAGTGTCTGCGGTCAGGCGGAATTGGACGATCTGCTGTCCGAGAGGGAGAAAATCAACAACGAGTTGCAGGAGATCCTCGACACCCACACAGACCCTTGGGGGATCAAAGTTGCTAATGTCGAGTTAAAGCATATTGATCTGCCCCAGGAAATGCAAAGAGCCATGGCCCGTCAGGCCGAAGCCGAACGCGATCGACGAGCCAAGGTCATCAACGCCGAAGGAGAATTCCAGGCCGCGACCAAATTGGCGGATGCCTCGCGGATCATCGAGAAGCACCCCACGGCACTTCAGCTCAGGTACCTGCAGACCGTCAACGAGATGTCGGCTGAAACCAATACGACGACAATTTTCCCGATTCCGATTGAAATGTTCAAACCCTTTGTTCGGGGCTTTGAGAACCTGTTCCAGGAAAACCAAGCTCCCCCGGAAAAAGCGGCACCAGCGGTGGAGAATGCTTTGGAACCGCCGGCAGAATCGCGGGAATAGCCTGGTTATTTAATGAAATATGCGGGTTAATGGGATTCATTATTGACAGGCTCGAACCGAATAGTTTATCTTGCTCAATTTTATAGTGGCTGTCAAAAATCGTTCCGGTATTCGAACGTTTTTTTCTACAACCACTTATACCATCCTTCCGTATTTCGGAATTTATTTTGAAAAGCGGTATAACCGCTGGGGGACCCAAACTTACACTTGGCGCATGTAATCAGTGTCCGGGGCCGAGGGCTCTCCTGACACTGACTGAGGAGGACCACAACACCGTGACTTGTCCGCCTCTGGCGGGATGGGGTGTTGGAACCACTTCTCACCGCATCAACGAAAGGAGAATTGACGGTAATGGCAAGTAAAAAGAAGGCGGAAAAAGAAAAACCTCTCGATAAAATGACAGCTAAAGAGCTCCGGGAGGTCGCTGCAGAGATCCCCGAAATCATCGGCGTGCACGGAATGAACAAGGAGGAGTTGCTCACCGGTATAAAGAAAGCACGGGGCATTGCCGACGACAAGCCCGGCAAGAAGAAAAAGAGCGGTGAACTGCGAGAGCTCAAAAAGAAGATCAAGGCCTTCAAAGTCAAACGCCAGGCGGCATTGGAAGCCAGCGATAAAAAGATGGCCACGATTTACCGGCGGCGCATTTCCAGGCTGAAGAAAAGAACCCACAGAGCGGCCTGATCGGGTGCTGACCGTCGCTGATGAGTCAAAGTCATATATGGCAACATCGACGATCAGCCGATCCCAACCGAATCATGATCGATCCTTCAACGATTGCCTTCGATATCGACGGCGTGGTAGCCGACACCATGACCCTGTTTCTGGAAATTGCCCGGCAGGATTACCGGGTTAACGGGGTTCGGTACGAGGACATGACGTGTTACTCGTTGGAAGAGTGTCTCGATATGGACCCGGCATTGATCGGGATTATTCTCGAACGGATCATGGAGGGCGATTATACGGTTCCCCTGCATCCGTTCGAAGGATCCGGGCAGGTATTGGCCAGGATCGCACCATACCGAACACCGCTTTTATTTGTTACCGCCAGACCACATCCAGGCCCCATTTCAGCATGGATGGAGGCGCTGGTACCGGTAAAGCCGAAGACACTCCAGGTGGTGGCCACAGGTTCCTTCGAAGCAAAAACAGAGGTGCTGTTGAACAGCGGCATCCGCTTTTTCGTGGAAGACCGGCTTGAAACCTGTTATCAACTGAAGTCGGTCGGCATTGAGCCCATTCTCTACCAGCAACCCTGGAACCGGGAAAACCATCCTTTTGTCGAAGTCGATGGATGGGGAGATCTTGAAGGCTTGATTGCATTTTAGCGGTAGATAAAAAGGCTCGTTTACACTTCAGACGTTTGAAACCTCCAATTGATCGCCAACCGAGCATAAGGCCTATGGCACAGGTCCCCACCAGTGAGGCAATCGAGACATTCATCGAGGTGCTGCTCGCGGAAAAAGGGTATTCTGCCAACACCGCCAGAGCCTACCGTCGGGACCTGGAGGCGTTTTTCGGATTCGTTGCCGCTAGCGAGGACAATTCGAACCGGCACCGGACGGCTGGGGGTGAACTGGCGCCGATTCTTGCCGTTGACTCACTGACGATCAGAAAGTACCTGGGGCATCTTCACAAACACAACAAAAAATCGACCATTGCAAGGAAGCTCTCGGCGCTGAGATCCTTTTACCGCTATCTTCTCAAACAGGGTATCGTGGAACAAAACCCGACCGACATGATTCTCACGCCCAAGCAGGAACATCCGATCCCGCGCTATCTTCCGGTGGACGATATGTTTCAGTTGCTCGATTCGATTCAAACCGGTGATATTTTCGGCCTTCGCAATCGCGCCATCTTTGAAACATTCTATTCCTGTGGTTTGCGTGTATCCGAAGTCGCCGGACTCGACGTGTTCGACGTGGATGCCAATGCCGGTCTGGTTCGCGTGTTGGGCAAAGGGTCCAAGGAGCGGATCGTGCCGATCGGTCAAAAGGCCCTGAATGCCATCGACGCCTACCGGCAGCGGCTGGAACTTGAAGTCGGCGTCCCTGCCGAAGCGGAAGGGGCGATGTTTTTGAACAAGTATAACGGCAGGCTGAGCACACGCTCCATTGCCAGGATCCTTGACCAGATCGTCAGGGAATGCTGCCTGCTGGTACCGGTGTCACCCCACGTGCTTCGTCACACCTTCGCCACACATATGCTCGATGCCGGCGTCGACCTTCGGGCTGTTCAGGAACTACTGGGCCACAAGAGCTTGTCGACCACCCAGAAGTACACCCATGTCAGCATCGACCGGCTGATGGAAACCTATGACAAGGCGCACCCTCGCAAGTAGACGAGGCGTTCCGGGTGCCCGCTCAAACATGTGAGACGATCTCGATTGACAGGCAATCGGCTGGATTGCTGGGAGATATGGTAATGAAGATACGCGGTACAACGATAATAGGGATTAGACACAAAGGGCGCACGGTTGTTGCCGGCGACGGGCAGGTGACCCTGCAGAGTTCGGTCATCAAGCACCATGCCCGTAAAGTCCGACAAATCTACAACGAAAAAATCATCGTCGGGTTTGCCGGGTCCACCGCCGATGCCATGAACTTGTCGGAGCAGCTGGAGGGTAAACTGGAGCGCTACAATGGCAATCTGATGCGAGCAGCGGTGGAACTCGCCCGCGACTGGCGCACCGATAAATATCTCAGGCGTCTCGAAGCGCTGATGATCGCCGCAGACAAGAGCCAGATGTTTCTCCTTTCGGGCAGCGGTGATGTGATCGAACCCGATGAGGGCATCCTCGGGATCGGCTCCGGCGGACAAATTGCCCAGAGTGCCGCCACGGCCCTGATGGCACACACCGATCTGGACGCACGAACCGTCGCTGAAGAAGCGATGAAGATCGCCGCGTCGATCTGTATTTATACCAACCGGCACCTGACGCTCGAGGAGCTCTAACATGCAACTCAAACCTTCGGAAATTGTCGCGGAACTCGATAAATTTATCATCGGGCAAGACAAGGCCAAACGTTCGATGGCCATCGCCCTGCGCAACAGATGGCGCCGTCAGCAGGTCGCCGAAGATCTCCGGGATGAGATCATCCCCAAAAACATCATCCTGATCGGACCGACCGGGGTTGGCAAAACAGAAATTTCCAGGCGTCTGTCCCGCTTCACCGATTCACCGTTTACAAAAGTGGAAGCCTCCAAGTTCACCGAGGTCGGATACGTGGGGCGGGATGTCGAATCGATGGTCAGAGACCTGTTGGAAGTGACCGTCACCACGGGCAAGGCCAAGGAGAGCGAGCTTGTGCAGGAAAAGGCCCGGCGGAATGCCGAGGAACGCATGCTCGATCTGTTGCTTCCCCGCGGCGGCCAGCCGACGGGTGGGATCAGGCCGGTCCCGCCGGATCAAAAAGCAGAGGATCCGGTGGTTGTGGCCGAAACGGTTTCACCGACCCGCGAGAAACTGCGTAAAATGCTTCGCGACGGTCGCTTAAACGATCGTTACGTCGATCTGGATGTTACCGATCGCTCCCTGCCGATGGTTGAAGTCTTCTCCAACGTCGGCATGGAAGAGCTGGGTATCAACTTCAGGGACATGCTCGGCGGACTGCTGCCCAAAGGGACCAAACGACGCAAAGCCAAAGTGGCGGAAGCCATGGAAATCCTGACCCAAGAGGAAGCGCAGAGTCTTGTCGATATGGACAAGGTTGTCCGAACCGCAATCGAAAAGGTCGAGCAATCTGGCATCATATTTCTGGATGAGATCGACAAAATCGCCGGACGTAACAGTTCGCACGGGCCGGATGTCTCCCGGGAGGGGGTTCAGCGCGATTTGCTGCCCATCGTCGAAGGCAGTACCGTAACGACAAAGTACGGTCCGGTGAAAACGGATCACATTCTTTTTATTGCTTCCGGCGCATTTCACACGGCCAAGCCATCGGACCTGATTCCCGAATTACAGGGCCGCTTCCCGATCCGGGTCGAACTCGACTCCCTGGGGCAAGAGGAATTTTACCGGATACTGACCGAGCCCAAAAATGCGCTTCTGCTTCAATATATTGCGCTGCTCAGAACCGACGGGGTCACCATCAGTTTCGGCGATGAGGCCGTGAGGGAAATCGCTAAAATTGCGGAAGAGGTGAACAACAACACCGAGAACATTGGTGCCCGCCGTCTGCATACGCTGATGGAATATCTGCTCGAAGATATATTATTCGAGGCGCCCGATCTGGCGCAGAAAGACCTCAAGATCGACAAGGAATTTGTAGTGACCAAGCTGAACGAGGTCAAAGACAACGAAGACCTTAGCCGGTACATTCTGTAACCCTAAATGATCGTAAACAAAATGGGAGCGGTTAGAATGCTGAGATTCAGACGCAAGTTTCGTGGTTGATAAATTCAATTTCCGTAACTTGTAACCCGTAACTCGCAACCCGCAACCCGTAACCCGAACTGCAAAGCTCAAAACTCAAAGGTGAAAGGTCAAAGGGACAAGGATTAGGGATCAAGGGGTAAGGATTAGGGGGCGAGGGGATAAAGAGCTGAAAGCAAGAGTGAGTTCAAAGCGTGTCGTAGAGGTACAGGATTAGGCAACCCGTAACGCAGTAACCGTAACGCGCAAGCCGTAACGCGAAGCTGCAAACGCAGACTCGAACGCGTGAGGGGTCAAGCAGGTAACCAGGTAAGCCGCGCGAGGCGATAACAGAGCCGCAAGCAAGCCGTGAACTCGCAACCCGTAAACGAGCTGAATAGCCGCAACCCGTAACCCGTAACCCGAAACACGCAACCCGAAACCCGCAACCCGGTCTACAAATATGAACGAAAACGTAGCCAGTATTCTTATCGAAGCCCTGCCGTATATCCGGCAATTCTCCGGAATGACCGTGGTCATCAAGTACGGTGGCCATGCCATGGTGGATGAACAGCTCAAGGAGGATTTCGCCCGGGATGTCACACTTTTGAAGTTTATTGGGCTCAATCCCGTAGTGGTTCATGGCGGCGGTCCCCAGATCAATACCGTGCTTCAGCAAATGGGGATCCAGTCGACATTTGTAAAGGGCATGCGCATGACGGACTCCCCGACCATGGATGTCGTGGAAATGGTACTGGGCGGGAAGGTCAACAAGGCCATTGTGGCGCAGATCAATCAACAGGGCGGTAAAGCCGTCGGGTTGTCCGGCAAGGACGGCGATTTGATCCAGGCCAAAAAGATGCACATCGTCTTTCAGAACGGCGACAATAAACCTCCGGAAATCATCGATCCAGGGCATGTCGGTGAGGTAACCCGTATCAATCCGGATGTGATAAACACCTTGACGCAGCGGGGTTTCATTCCGATCATTGCGCCTGTCGGGGTGGGGGAGAGTGGCGAAACATACAACATCAACGCCGACCTGGTGGCCTGCAGGATAGCTGTAGCCCTCTCGGCCGGCCGGCTCATTTATCTCACCGACGTCGATGGTGTTCTTGACGCGAGCGATCGGCTGATTTCTTCAATCGAAGCCGACACCATCCGCCGGCTCATCGAGGAAGAGACCATTTCCGGCGGAATGATCCCTAAGATTAATTATGCTCTTGAAGCATTGAAGCAAGGTGTTGAAAAGGTGCCGATCATCAACGGCAAGCGACGCCACGCGCTTTTATTGGAACTGTTTACCGACAAGGGGATCGGTACGGAAGTGACCATGTAGGTTTCGGGTGGGAGTCAGGCATTATGTCCAGCGAGATCATCAAAAAAGCCGATAATTTTATCGTCCAGACGTATAAGCGATTCCCGGTGGTTTTGACCAGAGGTCAAGGTTGTACGGTTATAGATGAGTCCGGTAAGTCGTATCTTGATTTTGTGGCCGGCATCGCTGTCTGCAATCTGGGGCATGCCCACCCGGATGTGACCCGCGCCGTCGCTCGCCAGGCGGATACCCTTGTGCATGTCTCAAACCTTTATTACACCACTCCCCAGGCCGAAGTGGCCAAGCTTTTGGTCACAAACAGTTTCGCTGACAGGGTCTTCTTCTGTAACAGTGGGGCCGAGGCCAATGAGGCCGCTATCAAACTGGCGCGAAAATACTTCAACGAGAAGGGCGATACCGACCGATTCCGGGTGATCGCCATGGAGAAGTCTTTTCATGGTCGGACCATGGCAACGCTGTCGGCGACCGGACAACCGAAAATCCGCAAAGGCTTCGACCCTGTGCTGGATGGGTTCGATTTCGTACCGTTTGACGACCTCGAAGCGCTCAAGAGAAAAATCGATGACACGACCGCAGCGGTTCTACTCGAGCCGGTTCAGGGAGAAGGCGGCATCTGCTGCCCTTCACCCGGTTATTTGGCGGCGGTCAGAGAACTGTGTGACCTCACCGAGACCCTGCTCATTTTCGATGAAATTCAAACCGGCATGGGACGAACAGGTCGACTTTTCGCCTACGAGAACGAAGGGGTCGAACCGGACATCATGACGCTGGCCAAAGCTTTGGCCAACGGCCTGCCCATGGGGGCGATGCTGGCCCGGGAGCATGTGGCCGCAGCCTTCGGTCCGGGATCCCATGCCACCACTTTCGGCGGTACCCCGCTCGTAACGGCGGCGTCGCTGGCCGTTTTAAGGTTGATGGTGGATGACGACATTCCGGGAGAATGCCGACGCACCGGGGCATACTTTCGCAAGAAGCTGTTGCAGTTGAAGGAGAACCACCCATTGATCGAGGATGTCCGCGGCATCGGCCTGCTGCTGGGGATGAAACTCGCCGACGAAGGCGAACCGATCGTTCTGGAATGCCTGCAGAAGGGGTTTCTCATCAATTGCGTTCAGGGCAATATTTTGCGGTTCGTCCCGCCGCTGATCATCTCACCGGCCGAGATTGACCGGCTGATCAGCTGCCTGGACGAGGTGCTCAGCCGTCACTCCAAAGGTATGGAAACGTCCTGAGACCGCATATTTCAGGATGAGCATTCAGCTGCGCCCATTTACGAATGATTAATAATCGATAGCGTATCCAGATTTGTGAAGGAGAATCACGGTGACTGAAAAAATCGACAAGGTTGTGCTGGCGTATTCCGGAGGTTTGGACACCTCCGTCATTCTTAAATGGCTGATCGAGACCTATCAGTGTGAGGTCGTCACCTTTTCGGCTGACATCGGCCAGGAAGAAGATTTCGACCAGATCAATGAAAACGCCCGCAACACGGGGGCTTCGAAAGTGTATATCGAAGATTTGAAAGAATCATTCGTGCGGGATTACGTGTTTCCGGCCTTCCGGGCCAATGCCATTTATGAGGGCCAGTATCTTCTCGGTACCTCTCTGGCCCGGCCACTGATTGCCAAGCGGCAGGTTGAAATCGCCAAATTGGAAAACGCCGATGCGGTCAGTCATGGTTCCACGGGCAAGGGGAATGACCAGGTCCGTTTCGAGTTGGGCTATTTGGCGCATGAGCCGCATATCAAGATTATCGCCCCCTGGCGGGAGTGGGACCTGAATTCGCGCACGGCCCTGATGGATTTTGCCCGAAAACACGGCATCAAGGTGCCCACGACCCATGAAAAGCCCTACAGCACGGATTCGAATCTGTTGCACATCAGCTACGAAGGCGGCGTGCTGGAGGATCCATGGGTGGCCCCGCCGGAAGACATTTTTACCCTCACGGTATCGCCCAAGCACTCGCCCGATACGCCCGAGGTCATCGAGGTCACTTTCCAATCCGGGGATCCGGTGGCTGTCAACGGCAACGCGCTCGGGCCGGTCGATCTGTTGACCAAACTTAACCGACTGGGCGGGCGTCACGGCATCGGCCGGGCCGATATCGTCGAAAACCGGTTCGTGGGTATGAAATCCCGGGGGGTCTATGAGACACCGGGTGGAACCATTCTGCGTGCGGCTCACATGGCCCTCGAGTCGATCACCATGGATCGCGAGGTCATGCATCTCAGGGATTCATTGATACCAAAGTATGCCGAATTGATTTACAACGGCTTCTGGTTTGCGCCGGAAATGGGCGTACTGCAGAAGCTGATCGACGAAACACAGAAAAATGTCAGCGGTGTCGCTCGGCTCGAACTTTTCAAGGGGTGCTGTGTCGTTCTCGGCCGAAAATCAGATGAATCGATTTACAGCGTCGATTATGCCACTTTCGAAGACGACACGGTTTACAGTCAGAAAGATGCTGAAGGATTTATCCGGCTCAACGCGTTGCGCCTGCGAATTCAAAAACTGCTTCGAGCGGGGCGTTAATAGTTAAACTATAAACATTAAAAAATGATATATAACTTATTAATATAAATATAAAGAAATAGAGGTATCGAATGGCAGAAAAAACCTGGAGCGGCAGATTCGCTGAGAAAACCGATCATCGGGTCGAGGCTTTTACGGCTTCGGTCGACTTCGACAAGCGTCTCTATCCCTATGATATCGAGGGCAGCATTGCCCACTGTCGCATGCTGGCCAAAACCGGAATCATATCGGAAGACGAAGCGGCTACCCTGGTGCAGGGTCTCGGCAAGATCAATCGGGAACTCGATCGTGGCGATTTTGTTTTCGACCAGAGCATGGAAGACATTCACATGCATATCGAAACCCGCCTGGTGGAGGATGTCGGCAAGGTCGCACTGAAGCTGCACACGGCCCGGAGCCGGAACGACCAGGTGGCGCTGGATGTGCGCATGTTTCTACGGGACGCGACGGTCACCGTCATCGGGCGGCTGCACGGCATTCGCGCCGCTCTTGTCGATCTGGCCGAGGCGAACAGCGACGTCGTCATGCCGGGATACACCCACATGCAGCGGGCCCAGCCGGTGCTCTTTGCGCATCACCTGATGGCTTACTATGAAATGTTCAGCCGGGATGAAGAACGGTTCAAGGATGGCTTGAAGCGGATCGACGTCATGCCCCTTGGCACGGCCGCTCTGGCCGGAACCACCTATCCCATCGACCGGCAATACACGGCCGAGCTGCTCAATTTCCCCAAGATCTCCACCAACAGCATCGACGCTGTTTCCGACCGGGATTTTATCATAGAATTCCTTGCCGCCGCCAGTATCTGCATGGTTCACCTGAGCCGGCTTTCAGAGGAAATGATTCTTTGGTCCACATCGGAATTCAGTTTCATCGAATTGCCGGATGCCTTTGCCACCGGCAGCAGCATCATGCCGCAGAAAAAAAATCCAGATGTTGCCGAACTCGTCCGCGGAAAATCCGGTCGCGTTTTCGGCAGTCTGGTCGGTCTGCTGACCATCATGAAAGGCTTGCCTCTGGCCTATAACCGTGACCTGCAGGAAGACAAGGAGATGCTCTTTGACAGTGTCGATACGATTCACGCTTGTCTTGAGATATACACTCTGATGCTGCCGAAGTTAACCGTAAAACGAGATGCCATGCGCGCCGCCACCGGGCACGGCTTTCTGAACGCCACCGATTTCGCTGATTACTTGGTCGGTAAAGGTATACCGTTTCGCAACGCGCATCATACCGTGGGCCAGGCGGTGGGTTACGCACTGGAAAACAACAAAGAGTTACACGATTTGTCACTGGAAGAACTCAAATCCTTTTCGAACTTGATCCAGGAAGATGTGTTCGATATTCTGTCCACCGCAGCTATGATCGATCGCCGCACATCCGCCGGTGGCACGGCAACCGAAAATGTTCGGGCTGCCATCAACGATGCACGCAAGGTACTCAAAGAGTCTTCACCGTAAGTGTCGGGCCACACGAAATGGCTGAGCGTGTATGACCAGAACCTATTAATTGCCATCCATGAGTTGATAAAGGCATTTCAGGGTGGGCCAAAATTCGAATATCGAAATCCGAAACAAATCCGAAGCCCGAATGTCTCAATGACAGAAACAACCTGCCCCTATGGTGCTTATGGACCGGAAAGAAGGACTGTGCGGTCTGGCTCTTTTGGATTTTGGTCATTCGATATTGTTTCGAGTTTCGGATTTCGTGCTTCGAATTTGTGAAATTAAAGCAGGAACCCCCTGCGCACCCCTACGGGGTGCTTCCTGAAAGCCCCGTCCTTTGGGCGGGGATTCTTTACAAATGAGAATTTTTCGTGCAGACAAGGACAGTGAATTTTGCCGAACGGGGCCTCCTATTGAAACGAGTGTATAATTATTATTGGCCGGCTATTATCCTCACAATTTTCCTTATCAGTCTCTTTCCCGGTTGCGGGAAAAAGGGACCGCCTGTTCCACCGAAGAGGTATCGACTGCCGCCGGTATCCGATCTAACTCACCGTATAGAGGATAAAGATCTCATCTTGTCATGGACGGTTCCCCAAGCCAGCGGATCCGGGAAGTCTGTAACCGATGGTTGCGTGGTCTTTCGGGCCAGGCAATCGGTCATGGAGACAGAATGCACCGGTTGTCCGGTGCCATTTGTTTCGATCGCAGAAATTCCGGTGACCCAGAAGTCAGCCGCGGCAAGTCAGCAATTCGGGTTGACTTACACCGAAACCTTGATACCAGGGTTCGCCTATACCTACAAAGTGGTCTGTTACACGCGAGATGGCGGGCCGGGTGAGGATTCGAACATCGTAAATTTTAGTTTCTAATACCCGCGAATGTCTAAAACTTGATCAACACAAGAGGTGATTAGAGACTGCAAGTTAAATAACAGGGCCACCAGTAAAAAGAAAAGGTTTCCATCCGGGAGAAAACCGATGCACCATTTTCACTATCGCCAGAACGAGCTCTATTGTGAGGACATACCGGTGCGGCAAATTGCCCAAGAGGTGGGTACGCCCTTCTATCTATACAGCTACGCGACTTTGGTGAGACATTTTCATGCCTTTGACGGTGCCTTCGAGGGCGCCGATCGGTTGGTGTGCTATTCGGCCAAGGCCAATGCCAGCATGGCGGTCTTGAAACTTCTCAACCGGCTGGGAAGTGGACTCGACATCGTTTCCGGTGGTGAACTCTATCGCGGGCTCAAGGCCGGGATCGCCCCTGAGAAAATTGTCTATTCGGGGGTCGGCAAGCGCGTAGATGAAATCGATCTGGCCTTGCAGTCCGGCATCTTGATGTTCAACATCGAATCCCTCGATGAACTGGAACTCATCGACCGGCGGGCCGGCGCTTTGAAGACCAAAGCGCCCATCGCCATCCGTGTCAACCCCGATGTCGATCCCAAAACCCATCCCTACATTTCAACCGGACTCAGAAAGAACAAATTCGGCATCGACATCGTCAGGGCATTGGCAGCCTACCGCTGCGCCCAAAAGCTCGAAAATGTATCTATCATCGGTATCGATTGTCATATCGGTTCGCAGATCACCGATGTTCAGCCTTTTAAAGACGCCCTCGAGAGTCTGAAAGCCTTGATGAAAGAGTTGACGGCAATGGGCATCGACATCCGGTATGTGGACATGGGTGGGGGCTTGGGCATCACTTATGACCGGGAGGCGCCTCCCGATCCCGCCGATTATGCCCGGGCGATCGTTTCTTCACTCGACGATATGTCGGTGAAACTGATTCTCGAGCCTGGACGGGTGATCGTCGGCAATGCCGGTATTCTTGTCACCCGAACCCTTTACCGCAAATCAGGCAGCGTCAAGAATTTCCTGATCGTCGATGCCGGCATGAACGATCTGCTAAGGCCGACGCTCTACAGTGCGTTTCATGCGGTACAACCCGTGGCGTTGAGCAACGATAAAAAGCTTGTCGCGGATGTGGTCGGCCCGATCTGTGAAACCAGTGATTTCCTGGCCCAGGACCGTGAGTTGCCCGACGTCGCCAACGGTGAACTCCTGGCCGTGATGAGCACCGGTGCCTATGGATTCAGCATGTCTTCCAATTACTGTTCCCGGCCCAGGGTGGCGGAAGTGATGGTCAACGGTGACCGATTCGATGTCATCAGAAAACGTCAGGCGTACGCGGATTTGGTGGCAGGGGAGAGTTTGCCATCCTATCTCGAGATCGATTGAGCCCTGGCCGATCTTTATCCGCCGCAGGCGGGCTAGCGTATTAGCGGTGCCGGTTGCCGTCCCGCATTAGCGCACCCTGGCGGAACGACATCCATTACAATCAGTAGAGACAAATGCTATGAAACGTATTCCTTTTTTTAAAATGAGCGGCAGCGGCAACGATTTCATCATTATCGACAACCGCAAACCGGTTCTCGACGAGGCATCGCTGAACCGCTTCATCGTCAATGTTTGCCGGAGAAAGCTTTCGGCTGGTGCGGATGGCCTGATATTGATAGAACCGTCCGAGGCTGTCGACTTCAAATGGCGATTTTTCAATTCGGACGGCAGCCGGGCCGAGATGTGCGGCAATGGGGCCCGTTGCGCCGCCCGGTACGCCCATGTCAACGGAATCACCGCAAAACGGCTCAAGTTTCAGACCGATGTCGGTATTGTTGCCGCCGAAATCATCGATGAGCGCGTCAAGGTGAAGATGACCGATCCTTCCGAAATCACCCCGGATATGTCCATAGAATTGGACGCCGGACGCCGGACAATGGCGGCGGTGAATACCGGCGTTCCGCATGTGATACTGGTCGAAACGGACCTTGAAGCGGTTGATGTCCGCGGCCTGGGACGCGAAATTCGCCGTCACGCCGCTTTCGCACCAGCCGGTACCAACGTCAATTTCATAACATCTCCAGCGGATGACACCATAGTGATCCGGACATATGAGCGCGGTGTGGAGGACGAAACCCTGGCCTGTGGAACCGGATCGGTTGCCGCGGCACTCGTCACTGCCGTCCGCCACGGTAAAGACAGTCCGATTCATGTAAAAACGCGCAGTGGTATCCTGCTGACGGTTCACTTTTCGCGTAAGGAAAACGGTTTTACAAACGTCCATCTCGAAGGAGATGCCCGTATTATTTATCGTGGGGAGATGTGGGAAGAAGCCTACCAGACTTGAGCGAATGCCGATCTTAACGCATCTACGGCGTCAGATGCCGTCCCGCATAGTCCACTATAGCGGAACGGCATCTTCCTTGTATCTGCATCAAGCTCGACAATCGCTCAAGCCAGGTGTCTCAAAGATAAATTAGCCGTTCTGTTAAAATTATAGAACTATAGTTTTGCGGCCTTTTACATCTCGACTTTTTGGAAGCAAACCATATGATAACTGAAGGTTGGGTTAACAATCCAACTGAGCCTTGGGTCTGACATCGGTGTCAATTAACGATCATACGGCGATTATCTCTATCGGCTCCAACATGGGGGATAAGCTCGAAAACTGCCACCGGGCGATTTCTGCGTTGAATGGTCTCGACCACACGGCGGTCAATGCCCGTTCACGGTTTTACAAAACCGCTCCGGTCGACTTTCTTGACCAGGATTGGTTTGTGAACGCTGTGGTGAAAATCGACACACGGTTGACACCCCGGGAACTGCTCGATGCGCTTCAGGACATTCAGCGCCGTGCCGGCCGGGTGCATGATCCGGTCCGCTTCGGACCACGCATCATTGACCTGGATGTCATCTTCTACGATGATGAAATTATCGACACCCCTGAGCTTGCGGTCCCCCACCCACGTATGCACAAAAGACGCTTTGTCCTGCAACCAATTTGTGATATAGATCCCGCAATCGTTCATCCGGTGTTCCAACAAGACGTCCAATCCCTTTTAAATCAACTGACCGACGAGGCGCAAAGCGTGGAAGTTCTATGCTGAGACTGTTGATCATCGCCGGCCTGGTATATTTTCTCTATCGGGCGCTTAGATCGCGGCTGTTGATGCACAGGCCGCCGCCGGACGGGTCAGTGGCCGACAAAAATTCGGTTGCCGTTGACGACATCATGGTCAAAGACCCCCAGTGTAACGTCTATTTTCCCAAACGAAAAGCCGTGCGGGCAACGGCCGACGGACAAGAGCTCTATTTTTGCAGCACGGAATGCCGGGATAAATACATGCTCGAACATAACTTGAATTGAGCGCTTTAGACGTTAAATTCAAAAATATACAGGGAACAACAAGAATAACCTGAACGGAAGGATGTGCCAGAATGAAATTCTTTATCGACACGGCCAACATAAACGAAATCAAAGAGGCCAACAGTATGGGAATGGTGGATGGCGTCACCACCAATCCTTCGCTGGTTGCCAAAGAGGGGCGCGAATTCGAAGGCCTCATCAAGGAGATCTGTGAGATCGTCGACGGTCCGGTGAATGCCGAGGTGATCAGCACCGATACCGAGGGGATGCTCTCCGAAGGTCGGAAACTGGTCAAAATCCACAAGAACGTCGTCGTCAAGATACCGATGACAGTGGACGGTCTCAAGGCTGTGCGTCAGCTTGCGTCAGAGGGAATCCGCACCAACGTGACGCTGGCCTTTTCACCCCTTCAGGCCTTAATGGCCGCCAAAGCCGGTGCCGCATACATCAGTCCGTTTGTGGGCCGGTTGGACGATGTGTCCCATGACGGCATGATTCTGGTGGACCAGATCGCCGAAATATACAGCAATTATGCCTATGACACGGAAATTATTGTGGCCAGTGTTCGCAACCCGCTGCATGTGCTCGAATCGGCTTTGATCGGTGCTGATATTGCCACGCTTCCTTTTAATGTGCTGAGCAAATTAGCGGCACACCCATTGACGGACAAAGGTCTGAAAGCTTTCCTGGACGACTGGAATAAAGCCCAGAAGTAGAATCTTTTAGGTTGGGTTCAGTAAAGAAGTAGGGGAGCTCCATGGCAAAGGATGACAAGCTCAAGCGGTTTCTACGTAACCCGAACAACCTGACGCTTTTTCGGATTATCTCCGTGCCGATCATCGTCTTGCTGATGATTTACCCCAACCGGTTGTTTACCGCCATGGCGGCCTTGTTATTCAGCGCAGCGGCCATAACCGACTACCTCGACGGCTACCTGGCCCGTCAGCATGGGCTCGAGTCAACCTTGGGCAAGGTGATGGATCCGGTGGCGGACAAGCTGCTGGTGTCCTCGGCTTTCATCATGATAACGTCCCACGGGTGGATACCGGCCTGGATGGTGTGTATCATCGTCGGTCGTGAGTTGGCCGTGACGGGGTTGCGTAACATTATCGCCGGGGAGGGCGAAGACGTATCGGCGTCCTGGCTGGGAAAATACAAGACCGGCTTTCAAATCGCAGCCATCATCCCCCTGCTATTCCACTATCCGTATTTTGGGGTCAACCTGCACGCCATCGGGTACTTTTTCCTGATCGGCGCCCTTATTTTCACTATCTGGTCCGGGGCCGACTATTTTTTTCGCTATCGTAAGTTGCTCGATCTTTGACCCGGATGTACCACTAATCGGCTTGAGCTTTTTTGTTGACAAAGGGGTCATTTACCGTTAGAAAATAGCCCCACATTGAGCGGGAATAACTCAGTGGTAGAGTGCGACCTTGCCAAGGTCGAAGTCGCGGGTTCAAATCCCGTTTCCCGCTCCATTTTTTTTGGCGGCATAGCCAAGTGGTAAGGCAGAGGTCTGCAAAACCTCCATTCCCCGGTTCGAATCCGGGTGCCGCCTCCAAAATTTAAAATACTGCAGAACAGGGCCGAGAGGCCCTTTTCTATTTATGGATTGGGCAACTATTGAGCGTCGCCCATTTTGAGTGGATCAATAATATCCTATCCCGCATTTTTTCTCGGGCCGCATTTGGTCATTTTTAAGGCGCGCACCTTAGCGAATATGAATCAGATGTGCTGAAAAACATTCGCGCATGAAATACGCGGGTTAGCGCCTTCCTGGATAATACATACTTTCATCCTCGTCTATATCTTCAATCTCCGCGTTTTCAATGAGTTCATAGATTTGTTCAAGAATGGCTTTGTTGACTGGGTTGTCAGAGCTCCATTCAAAGATGTTGAGACTGTTTTCGAAATATTTGGAACATTTGAATTTTGCGATATTTTTCGGCTCAGTTAAATATCGTTGCCCCGTCAATGGATGTGTGACCCAGCGTGGGCTCTGCGTTGTTACGTATAATTTACCGAGAATGTATTCGCGTGGCTTATAAAAAAATGGTCAGGCTGCCAGGGATTCTTGCATTCCAAATCGTGTATCCCGATTGTCCCAAATACTCATTTCTCTATTTAAAAATTCGACTCATCGACAGCCAGGATAATCAACCACAGGATCCCCTTTAACGTACGTTTTTACCAAAGCCTCGCTACTTAACTTCAAAATAAGAATTTTCGTTATGATGGATATGATTTTCTCAGCATGGTATGTGCAATAGACAATTTCTGTCAACTTGTTGTATTTGTTCATCAGTATCGTTCTTTCGTTGTCACTCAACTCGCTGATCCAATCAATCATCAATTCGGAATCATACTGAATGCCCTTAGGATAGTTCATTCTGTAACTCCTCCGGTTCTCTACCGTTAAAAATAATTTTTCAGGCGAAAAACATGGATGGTCTGCGTGCAACTTCAAAGATGTTACCTAACAAATGTTATGCAAAAGGATAGTATGGTAAATTTTCACAATATTTCAGTTATATAGGATAATTTTTGTATTTTGTTTCTGAGGGTTTGTGAAATGGGACTGGGGGTTTTAGCACAGACACACTGTGGAAATTCGCGCACAATGTTTGTGTCGTGATATTTACGATTTAAGCAAAAGGGGTGAAAGCCACTACGGTTTTGTTTCACCGTGGACCAATAATAACGCGTGTCCATCCACAAATGATTTTTCTCCACCGTGCGTTGTTCTCCGCAGGTTTCCAGCAGCGGTATCATGGGTGTCAAAGGTTATGAGTTATTAGATATGGCCCATGAAAAAAGTGTCCCTGCCGTTATGCTCATGGCCCATGCACTGAGCGCTGATAACTATCCACGAATGTTTGAAAGAACAATTGAGTTGCTTTATTCATAATCGAGATTTTTACCGGTGGGAAAGGCAACAAAAGTTTTGCAGCGAGGTGTGCTGGCTTTGCGCCGCAGCTGGAAAACTGCGGCGCAAGGAGACTTTCTAATATTTGACGCCAATTTTGAATTCTGCTAAACTATAGACCATAATATAAAAATTTGATTCATTGATGCTAATGCCAAACCCTGAGTGATCGGGGGACGGAAAACCACGGGTCTCAAACGAGACAGCCGGGTTGCCAGATTCTTTAAATGACAAGCCGAGCTGCCGCAATGTGGCTCGGCTTTTTGTTACTTGGAGAGTCTCATGAAAATTTACGGACGCATAAGTCTGTTACCGGTGGTGTTCCTGGTCGTGCTCCCTTACGATGCTGATCGGATGTGGCACGAGCGGAGGGGCCGGCGTATCCTGGGGGAAGGGCAAAGATGCCGGTTATGAGAAGCCGCCTGTTGCAAAAACAAAAAAAGGGCCGCCCCCTTGGGCACCGGCGCACGGACACAGAGCTAAGCACAAGTATCTTTATTATCCAGCCTGTCCGGTGTACTACGATACGGGCCAGCGTCTCTATTTTTACCTCGAAACGGACAGTTGGATCGTTTCGGTGTCTTTACCTGTTCACCTGGAAAAGCGACTGGGAGAGCACGTCGTCATCGAGATGGATACGGATAAACCGTATATGTATTACAGCGAACACAAGAAAAAATATCCGGCCGGGAAGGTCAAAAATAGTAAACCTAAAAAGTGGGCGCACAAATGAAAACAGCAGCGTGTCAGATTGATATCGAGGTGTCGGACAGGAGACGATTTCCACGGGTCAGCACCAACAATCCAATTACTTATGCGTTGATCAACGAGAAAGGCTCCAACATCGGGCAGGGAATCGCGCGCGCCATCAACGTCAGCCAGTCAGGCATCCTGCTGGAAACCTATGAATATATTGGATCTAAGTATCTTTTTCTGGTTTCAACCGATATCGAGGACAAACTGTTTGAGATTGTGGGTAAAGTGGTTTTCTCGAGAGAAATCTCCAAGAGCGTGTTCAACTCCGGGATTCACTTTATGGGAGAGCATGAGGATAACGTGAAATTCAGAAGAGAGCTGATTCGGGTATTTCATCGGAAGAACGTTCTCGGTTTGCCCAACTGATTTTTCCCCTGACATTCCGACGACTTAATGAGTTTAATTTAGAATTAGGAATCCACTTTCCATAGGCGTAATCATATTTTAATGGTTATGGCGCTCAGGGGGGGCGGTATAATTGTTAAATCCGAAATTCGAATATCGAAATTCGAAACAAATCTGAAGCCCGAATGACTCAATGACAGAAACAAGTCGCTCCTAGGGTGCTCGAGGAAGGGAATGAATGGCTGAGCGGATTGGCTCATTTGGGTTTTGGTCATTCGATATTGTTTCGAGTTTCGGATTTCGTGCTTCGAATTTGTGATATCAAGGCCGGAATCTCTTACAAAAACCTTACGAGATGCTTCCTGAAAGCCCCGCCGTTTTGGTGGGGATTCTCTACTTATATCGGCCGAAAACCTGCACCCACCGCCTTTCCTTTGCAGTACTCAGTAGTAAAATTCATTTTATGCCAATTGCGACAGGATCGAATCTGCCTGCTGGACGAGTAGATTGGCTTGCGCCTCGTCCAGGTTTCGCGTCCTCTGATTGTTGACCACTTGTTTGAACGCCTTCAGATGGTGAACGGTCAAAATATCGATTTTTTCGTTGAGGTATTCAAGGGCAAACAGAACCCGGTCGAGTTTTTCATCCACAGAATTGGATATGGCGGCCTGGTTGTTTATCGAGATAACGGATTGGAGCAGATCCTTGATCATGTACTCGGGATGAAAATCCAACATGTTTTCGTCCTCCTTTCACCCGTAAATTTGATGAAATCCTCGATGTGCTGAAATATTCGGAAAAAATTTTGCCGTTTTACGAATCCATCATCCGATGGGACCCATTCGATAGTGCGATAGCAATCTCCGTGCCAGGTGTATATTTCAGCGTAACCTGTCTGAAAATTGAGAAATAGTTAAATTTGGGGTGAACAGAGAAACACTAAAATTGGGAAATTAAATACAGAATTTGGATAATTAATTCCATTCTCCTGGGCCCTGAATTCAGACGAAGACGTTGTTGGAGTGTCAACCAAATAGACACTAATTGGCGTTAAGCGTAAACGATCTATGCGAATGCAAGTTTTATATGCAGTACGATAGCGTATCTCGATATAGATTATAAAAATATAAAGTTATAATAACAATATGATACCTCCCTATCTGGCTGAGTGCCGCCAAAATTGTCAATCCTGGCACCAATTCTGCTTTTAAATCGTTGCAAGCGATATCCATCCACACATCCATTAACCCAAACCCTGAAAGGAGGTTCACATGAGAACAACGATAATGGCAGTCGGTTTGAGTGTCCTATTGGTTTTCAGCTTCACATCCGTTTCAGGGGATAGTGGCACCAATGCGGCCGATAGGGACTTGACAGAATTTTACGGCGAATGCATAGAAAATAAAATTTCCAGCTGCGACGGTAAGGGAGGCATGTGGGATTCGAGATCGGAGAACCTGCGTCGCGGCGCGAGGTTGGCGATCCTGAAGGCCTCTTTTTACAGTACCAACAAGGAGAAATTGGTCAAGGAGATGCTGGCTCGCGGCGTCGAGGCGAAGCCCTATAAGGTTAACCATTACTTGAACAAGCGGTTTTACGAATCCCTGACGGCGTCCTATCCGCCGGACATAACCCTGAGCTTGACCACCACCGGGCGAAAGCACGCTAACATTTCGAACTGATCCTATCGATGACGGTACCGAACCGCCTTACAGGGGGTCCGTTACCGTCACAGCAGCAATCAAATCATGCAGAACCCATCTCGCAAGAATAAAGGATTCTAAAAAAATGACGGATTACCTGACCGGAAAAAAAATTTTAATCGTCGACGATGAACCCGATGTTCTGGAAATGCTCAGTGACTTATTGAGCCAGTGCCTCATCGATAGGGCCTTGACTTTCGATATTGCCAAACAATTAATTGCCAGAAATGATTACGATGCCGCCATCCTTGATATTATGGGCGTCAACGGTTACGATTTGCTTGAATTGTGCCGGCAGAGACAGATTCCGGCGGTCATGCTGACAGCGCATGCCTTGAGCCCTGAGAATCTTGTGGCGTCCGTCAAAAAAGGGGCCTATGCCTATATTCCGAAAGACGAGATGATCCAAATCGACAGTTATCTTACCGATGTCATTACAGGCGGGTATGATCCCGCATCCAGCAACGACAAATTGGTTCAAGAAACTGGCGCCCGTTTTCGACAAAAAGTTCGGTGCGGATTGGAAAATTAAAAACAAGGAATTTTTAAAAGAATTTAATCTCGAACACTCCAGGGACGAACTGGAGAGTCTTCTATAGCGGGTCGGCGTTGGCTTCGAAAATAAGAGATAAAAGGTGATTTTCAAAATACCCTTTCCGTTCGCGGCAGGGTATTCTTGTGGCTTCTTTTTCCTTTTTTTAATATTGTGGTTGTCGAAAAACCTTGCGCTAGTCGAACGTTTTTTTCTACGATCACTTATGCCATTCTTTCGGAACATATTTTTGAAAAGCGTTATAATCACTCAAGTTAGTGTTTTGGTTGTGTACAGGCGATTCTCAAAATGATAAAATTACAACGAAATCGTCAGTATTTCGTCTAACGCAAACCCCTGACATCTGTATTCAAGCTTATCATGATATGTACGGGAAAATGAACTCGACACGGTACCGGAGGTAGCAGATACGATGCTGAATCTCGAGAAAGTTAAGATGGACTATTGCAGGGAGCAAATTAGGAGCGCATATACACGCAATTACAGCGATATGGAACAAGAACTGGGGAATGTTATTGTTTGGTCATCTCACCTGGCCCTCGAAATTATCGCCAATTCCGACGCCCTTTATCACAACATCGAACACACGGTAATGGTTGCTATAGCAGGTCAAACCATACTGGAAGGTAAGCATCTTTCTGAGGGCGGTGTTGCACCCAAGGATTGGGCCAATTTCATGATTGCGCTTCTTGTGCCACGATATCGGTTATGTGAAAGGGATATGCAAGGGCGACGAGAAAGACACGATAGCCACCGGCGTTGACGATAACAGAGTCACCCTTGATGCCGGGCAGTACGGATGCCGCCCTGGCACCGTATCACGTCGACCGGAGCAAACAGTTCGTGCGCGAAAGATTCGGTAATGAAATGTTGGCAAACGGACTCATCGATGCGGGATTAATCGCCGATTATATCGAAATGACCCGCTTTCCGGTACCAGATGGTGATTTTTACAAAGACACGATGGGCTATCCCGGATTGGTGCGAGCAGCGGACTTCATCGGCCAACTCGGAGATCCGTACCGCATTCAGAAGTGCACGGCCCTTTTTTTCGAATTTGAGGAAATTGGCCTCAATCAATCGTTCGGATACGAGACACCCGGGGACCTGCGCGAGAGCAACGCCAAATTTTACTGGGAGCATGTGAACAATTATATACAGGATGCGATTCGCTATTTGCGCGTCACCCAGGATGGGAAACAGTGGATCGCCAACCTGCAGGCCAATGTGTTCGGTGCGGAACACGGTTGCAGTATGGGCCATTTGTGAATGCTAATAATTAGTTTCCGTCCGTAAATGGTTTTTTACGCTGGGTCACGCATGGCGGGATTATCCACAGGTTTCCAACTGCGGCGTACAAAAAGTACGCCTCGCGCAAACCATTGTGCGTCCTTGCCCAACGAAAAAAATTCTATTTCTGAATCGTCAACATTATAAACTTACAGTGGGCACTATTGAAAAAAATCCGCAGGATTGCGGATTATTGCTTTCCGGCCTCTCACCGGAAAGCAATAAAACTTTCTGCGAACTCTGTGTCTCTGTGGTGAATTAATTGTTTTGCCTCAAGCCTTATGAGGGAACCGCATGGTAAAGGTGCTGCCGCCGCTGGCAAGGCACTCTTTGGGCGATGAGACAAATCGGCATTCCGCAATCTTGCCGGGGCAGCAGTCTTCATCCCGGGGAATATGAGGGCAGCGTGTGCTGGCAAACGTCACATCGAATCCCAATCGTTTTGAGAATGATTTGATTCTCAACAGGTCGGCACCTGTGCCGCCGGCGTTGAAGGCATACGGCATTTTCGAGGCGTAGAGCTCGGTGGGCTGGGTGTGGAAAAACCCGCTGAAGATCATTTCCTGATTCGTGGGCGTGATTCCCACACCATGATCTGTTATCGTAACGAGCGTCTCATTTTCACCCTGCTTAACACTGACCTCCACCATGCCGTCATCGGGCGTGTTTTCAATGGCGTTTCTCAGTAGACCGGTGCAGACTTTTTCGAGGACGCCGCGGTCGATGCGAAGTTCGGCATTTTCGTCGAAATCCTGAATGACACAAAGTTTGCGGTCGTTCATGCCCTCTTTGGCGCGTTCGCAGACTCTCTGCAGAAAAGGTGTCAGTTGAAGCGCATCTCCCTGCAAGGCCTTCCATTTTTCGAGGGACTGCAGCCGTTTCATCAGTTCAGCCATGGCTTCCGGATTTGAATCGCTCTTTTCATCGATGATCTCTTCGAGCAGATTCAAAGCCACCCGGCACACGTCGGGCGTGCAATCTTGTCCGACCTTCTGGCACTGCAGGATGTCGTCGATCTGCTCCTGCAGGGCCTGCAGCCGTTTCACATTGCGTTCGCCCCTGACCAGGGTTTTTTCGAGTCCATCGACGTCGCCGGTGGCAGCCTTGCCTTTTATGAGATGCAACACGCCGTTCAGGATCGACAGCGGTGTTTTGATTTCGTGGGACAGGTGATTGATCACCCGCTCCTTGGCCTTGTCCAGCGCTTTGAGGTTTTCATACAGACGGGCGTTTTCCAGTGCGATGGTGACATAGTAGGAAGCGGCGGTGAGCAGTTCCAGGTCGCTGTCAGTGAATTCAGCCGTTTCTTTTGTTCAAGGTCTGCAGCGTGCCGATGCACTCGCGGTTGCGGTTGATCAGTGGTGTGCACAGGATGTTGCGCGTTTTAAAGCCGGTCTTCTTGTCGACGCCCGGGAAAAAACGGGATCGTTATACGGATCGTTGATGATCTGGGCGGTCTGCGAACAGAAAACCCATCCGGCAATTCCGCAGTGGGGGGATATGCGGACCGCATTGCTTTTCAGGTCGGTGGATGCCCACGAACACAACTGCTCGCTGACCGGATCGTAGAGAAAGACCGAAGCCCGTTCACTGTTCATGACCCGGGTGGTCTGTTCCATGATCAGTTCGAAAAGGTTATCCAGATTCATTTCAGATGTGACCATCTGCCCCAACTCGCAGATCATCTTGTAGCGTTCAGTCAGAGCGTCGGATGGAAGATTAGCGACTTCGTCCATGAACTCTATACCTTTCCGTTAGTGGGGCCTGATGGCAGCGCGCTGTAAGGTTAAAAACGCTCGGTATAGAAAAGAGATATCGCGTTCGCGTCTGAACAGTTGCGGGTGACATTTTTAACAGTCCATGTTCAGCATCAGTAGAGTCGCAGCTGGGGGGTGGCAGGTGAGGTACAACTGACTTTTAAGCAGGGCTGTTGAAAAACGTCATGAGGGCCGGCAAGGCATGGCAAAATCCGATGAAAGGTCGCGAGTTTACGTTTATAAAAGAGCATTTTGAGGAGGATTTTAACGCTGTATTGCCAAGCGTAATATTTTTCAACCGCCGGCTAAGAAGTACCTGAAAATTGGCCTTGTTGTCAAAGGAAATATGGCCAATGTGATATTGCGAAGAATGGTCGACTTAATACAGTTTATCTGAATTTAAATTTGATATTGCCTTTTCACTCGGTTTGGATTAGCGATAAAGACAATTGGATGCCAGCTCATTTCTGTCCTACCTTGAAGTTCTCGAGTGCTATGGTTCACAGGGTTACACCATCGACCGATTATATGTGTAATTCATTACATAAGATTGGGGTTCAATATGCCTAATCGCCATGTACAAAAATCTTTATAAAATATAACCACCTTATATTCTATATAAAATTAGACATAGCGAAGCATGCCAATACTGCACGCTTCTTGCAATACTTCAATAGATGGTCTGAACAGAAGAAATAAGGGTTACCATTATTCATCGAGGCAGTATTGGGGAAAACAGCGCGATGACTTCTTCAGAATCCCTTGTGGCGAGGGGTACACGATTGAACCACCGGACCAACTGCGACAGATATAAATCTCTATCTGATCGAGATTCTCCCCATCATTGGTTCATCCTCATTTACTTATTCTTTGCGCAGATACATGCATTTATAAGAATGCGTGAAACATATAAGCCATAGGGCACCCGTAGCCCACTTCACTTTTAATTTGCGTTCATATAGCGGCACTCGCACGGTCGTATTCACGTATTCAATCGAGTAGCCATGGTGTTGATGGTGGATGGCTGTGCCAGTTTCATTGGGTAAAGAAATGGGGAAGAATACCCTCCATCAGGTTTACGTAAAGGAGCAGCGCATAACATTTCTCGGAGAGATTGCCTTATAAAAATGTAAGTCATTGGGGTATTGTGGCATATGCTATTGAGTGCCTAATTAATAAATGAGAATTTTTTTCACTGGGCAAGTTGAGTACATTCATGCTCTCAAATAGACACGAAATCCCGCTGCTATTTAGCGGGGGCCGCACAAAGGTTTGCGGCGAGGCATACTGATTGTAGGCTGCAGCCGAAAACCTGCGGATAATCCCGCCATAGGCGGGACCCAGCGTAAAAAAGGACATTTATGGATGGACACTATTTAACAAGCAAAAAAAGGGGGAAGGTTATGGCGAAAAGTCATCTTAAACGGTGTCATTTTCTTGCGTGCTTCAGTCTTTTCATTGCCTTGATTTACCCCTTAGCCGCGCTGGCGCAACCGTGTGACCCGCCGGTGGCCACCGCGGTTTCCGTGCAGGGCACCGTCGAGGTCCAGAAGGGCGGCGGATACCGAATGGCAGGCCGTCAAGTCTGAATGACACCTATTGCCCCGGTGACACGATTCGGACGGGGGCCAACAGCCGGGCGGCCCTGGCCCTGGCCAGTGAAGCGGTCATGCGCCTCAACGAGAACAGCACCTTCACCCTCCAGGAGTTCAAGGAAAAGCGCAGCTCGGTTGTGGACATGCTCAAGGGGGCGGCGCATTTTTTCAGCCGCCAACCCAAGAGCCTCGAGGTGCGCACCCCATATACCATTGCCGGTGTGCGCGGTACCGAATTTTTCATCCAGGTGGATGACAAGCAAACCTTCCTGTCGATTTTCGAGGGCAACGTGCTGGCGGCCAACAAGGCCGGTGAGCTGAACCTCACCAGCGGGCAGTCGGCCGTGGCCGAAAAGGGCAAAGCCCCGGTGCTGCGGGTGGTGGCCCGGCCCCGGGATGCCGTGCAGTGGGCCCTCTACTACCCGCCTGTCATTTATGACGCGCCTCCCGGACTTATCGACCAGTCGCCCGAATCCATCACCGACCCGCGGCTTTTGGCCCAGCAGGCGGCTCTGCTGCTGAACGTCGGCCGGGTCGAGGAGGCCTCAGCCGATCTCGACCGGGCCTTGCGCATCGATCCCAATTTCAGTGATGCCCTGGCGCTGCAGGCCATTGTCGCCATCGTGCAGAACGATCGGGACAAGGCCCTCGACCTGGCCCAGAAGGCCGTGGATGCCGACCCCAACTCCGCCACGGCTCTTATCGCTCTTTCCTACGCCCAGCAGGCACGGTTCGATCTGGAAGGCGCCCGCACCACCCTCCAGAAGGCCGTTGAAGTGGCGCCGGACAACGCCCTGGCCTGGGCGCGGCTGTCCGATATCCAGGCGTCGTTCGGCCGGTTGGACAAGGCCCTGGATGCCGCCAAGAAAGCCGAATCCTTGGCGCCAAATCTTTCGCTCACCCAAACCGTTCTCGGTTTTGCCAACCTGACCCAGGTCAAAATAGACGATGCCAAGGCCGCCTTCGAAAAAGCCATCGCTCTCGATCAGGCCGCACCCTTGCCGCGTCTGGGGTTGGGTTGGCCAAGATCCGCCAGGGCGATCTGAAAGCCGGCGGCCGGGAAATCGAAATCGCCGCCAGCCTCGATCCCAACAACTCCCTCATCCGCAGTTACCTGGGCAAGACCTACTATGAGGAAAAACGCATTCCGCTCGATGAGAAGGAATACGCCATCGCCAAGGAACTCGACCCCAACGATCCCACGCCATGGTTTTACGATGCCATCGCCAAGCAGACCACCAACCGTCCGGTGGAAGCCCTGCAAGAACATGGAAAAGGCGATCGAACTCAATGACAATCGGGCGGTTTTTCGCTCCAAGCTGCTGCTCGACTCAGACCTGGCCGCGCGCAGTGCGAGCATTGCCCGGATTTACAATAACCTTGGTTTCCAACAACGCGGACTGGTGGAAGGCTGGGAATCGGTGAACACTGATCCAACCAACTTTTCCGCCCACCGGTTTCTGTCCGATTCATATTCTGTTCTGCCGCGCCACGAGATCGCCCGGGTGAGCGAACTGCTTCAGTCCCAACTGCTGCAACCCACCAACATTACCCCACTTCAACCCCAACTTGCGGAAAGCAACCTGTTTCTCATCAGCAGCCAGGGGCCCGCTGCCGCCGGCTTTCAATGCATTCAACCCCTTGTTCAACCGGAATCAGGCAACCCTCACTGCCAGCGGCCTTGTCGGGGAGAACAGCACATGGGCCGGAGAGGGTATTGCCTCCGGGATTTACAACAAATTGTCAATGAGCGCCGGGTATTCGCATTTCGAGACCGATGGGTGGCGCATCAACGCTGACCAGGACGACGACGTCGCCAACGTATTTGCGCAGTATGAATTCAATTATAAAACAAGCATACAAGCTGAATACCGCTATAGAGATATCCAATACGGTGATTTGGAACAACGGTTCTTTTCGGAAGACCATAAGCTAAATCAGAGAACAACCGAAGAATCTAATTTTGTTAGACTGGGGCTCCGACACGCATTCAGGCCTGATTCCATTTTGATCGGCAACTTTTCCTACCAGGGCAAAGATACGAATTTAAATGACAAACCTGACCCACCAACAAATCCTATGGACCCCGTGCTCGAGTCTATAGATGTCAATGTAGATGGCCAAAAAGCATTCGGGGCTGAATTGGGATACCTGTTTCGGTCGGATTATTTTAATGTCACGACTGGAGCCGGTTATTTTGATATCGATGCCGAGCAGCAAACAACTACTGAATTAACAATTCCTGGGATAATCATACCCATACCTCCGCCGGTGGGACCGATTATACTACCGCCGCAGCAAGTGACGAATACAGAGATAACCGATAGAGATGTCCAGCATACCAACCTTTATCTCTATTCCTACATCAAGTATCCCCAAAATGTCACATTCACGTTAGGTGCGAGTGGAGATTTTTTTGATACTAAGAGCCCGAATGCTAAAGATAAAAATCTCTTTAACCCGAAATTGGGAGTCTCCTGGAATTTATCGACCAACACCACGCTCCGCGCGGCTGCCTTTCGGGTATTGAAAAGATCATTGATCACAGATCAGACTCTTGAGCCCACACAGGTCGCCGGTTTTAATCAGTTCTTTGACGACCCGGACGGGGCGGAATCCTGGCGATATGGCGCGGCCATCGACCAGAAGTTCACAAATAGCATTTTCGGTGGATTAGAATTTTCCAAAAGAGACCTGAAGGTCCCATATCAAGAATTCAACTTGGTTAACGGTTCGATGATGAGCGAAATAAAAGAGACCGATTGGGACGAATATCTGGGGAGGGCCTATTTATTTTGGACACCACACAATTGGTTGTCGCTCACAGCGGAGTATTTATACGAGAAAGCCGAAAGAGCTGAAGAGTTTACTGCCGGTATAAAAGAAGTCAAAACCCATCGTGTTCCCTTAGGATTCAATTTCTTCCATCCATCGGGGTTGGGCCTCTTTTTCAAGGCAACCTACTTCAACCAGGACGGTGAATTTCAGCGACTCATATCTGGGAATTTTGAATCGGGTTCAGATAAGTTCTGGATTGCCGATGCGGCTATCAGTTATCGCCTGCCCAAGCGGTATGGCTTCATCACTATCGGGGCGAAGAACCTCTTTGATAAGGAATTCAACTATCAGGATACGGATATAAGAAATCCTATAATTCAGCCTGATAGAACCATTTTTGGAAGAATTACTCTGGCGATACCTTGATAACGATCATCTGTTTGAGAGGAGGTGATGGTAAAGTAAAATTTTACTGAGGCAATATTTTTTTGAGTTTTAGTGCAAAAATTATCTAATTGTACTTCAATTATTGTTAGAGGAGGGTGAGATGAAAAAAAAATGTGGTCTAATATTACTTTTAGCTTTGACCTATGCCATACTGGGGATTCATGGACAAGCTGAAGTTCTTGCATGCCATTATTTACCTTGTGTTGAAGCTGATACAGAGGCATCGATCGATGTAAGCGAAGGCGTATATGAATTTTCATACCAACTTTATCACCCTTATGATAAAGTGGCAATTCAGATAGATGCTGGCATTGAGTGTATTCCTGATGGGAATGGAAGTTGCTCAAATATTCAAGTCTATCTCGCAGGATCGTCTATTACTTATATGAAAAAATATAAAAGATTTCTAAAAAATCAATTGTGTGGAGAACTTAACTATAAGCCTGGCCCTAGACCATCTTATTTTTTAGTGGTGCCTCTCTCTAATATCGATGACGAAGGAGTAAACTCCAGCGATTCTGAGGTACCATATCACGTACCCTTAACAGTAAACATTGTATCGACCAAGAAGTTATCCTGGGGCCCCGGAAATGTCGTCATTAATAAAAATACATGTAAAGTTTGCGACACATCGGTTCCTGTGGTAAAAACTGAAATTAGTACGGCTGAGCAGTTCATTCAGCTAGGAGCATGCAAGGTCAAAGTGAAATTTGATTCTAATAATAGCCCGCTGCCGTTTAAACAAAATGCTGTAAAATGCCCTTCCAATTATGACGGGCCGTTTCCAAGGGTCTTCAAAGGTTATACCAAATGAAAAAGTCCTTCTAACAGTTGATACACCTGCGGGTGGTGGCAACGGAGACTACATCGAGCAGAATACTAATAATAACCAGGATCTTCCTTTTGAGGAACCACTTACCTTTGTTCAAGAGCCTGTCAAAGGGCAAGTCCCTGTTGCTTTTAAAACTAACGATAATTCAACCTATTGGACATACATCCCGGGATACGGTTGGATTTTAGTGATATATTAGTGGTTGATTCAATAGAGAATTGATTTTCCAATTCGTACTCTATATGAGATGGGTGCGGTTTATGTTATCGCACCCATCTTGCACTACCGTCAGTGACACCCATAAATATCGAAATAACTACATACTTAAAGAGAATGCCCCGATTACCGTACTTTTGCTTCACCTCTTCTGTTAGGAATACTAACAGCCGGTTGGATTCATTCCAACCGGCTTGCAATTTCAATTAAGCTAATTGACGGAACTTTTCTGGCCGTACAACATATCAGGCCATGGAAATTTATGGATTGGAGGCAGAGACTCTTTTAACACACAAATGCCAAAGACAAAAAATTTCTTTGTTCAACAACTTATCGATTTCATCAAGATAGACGTCTGATACTGTCTCTATCAACTTATTTAATAGTGCTGTGAGTTTCTACTCGTTCCACGGAAAGTCTTGTTTGTGTTGGTTTTTACATTAGTCTGGCTCTATGTTGATGAGATTGCCATTGGATAATACTTCTACTTTCGAAATTGATTTGGTGCTACAAGTCTCAGCCATTTAAAGTGAAGGTGCGCCCAACAGGGTGCACTCACTTGGAAATTGTACTACGATATACGTTCCCCATCAAATTTAAAGATCGGGCTCTTTCCACATAAGTAAACCTACCAGCAAAATTTCAAATAATACCCGTTGAAGTAATAGTATACACACCCCGGACTATGGTGTGCAAAAAGAACAGTAGTAATATACTTGAATCCATTCTTACTGTTATAGATTTCTTTCATTTCCTGTTCACTAACCGGCGTTGGTTTGTTGCCGTTTTCATCTGTCACTTCGACAATGGTTCCAGTTGATGCATCAATTTTCATTGTTACATATTTTGATCCAGTTTCTGTCATGTCCTCCTCCTTTGTTTTGCTATTGAATATATAACGCCCATAAATATATAAAAATCTTTAGCTCAAATAGCGAACGGATCTTTTCGCGGCGACAGCCTCTTCTCTTTTGGCCAAATATCAAGGCATACTTCGCTTGATTTTATGACAAACTCAACACGAGTTTAAGGCCATTTTGGATCTCTTGTAACCGTTCCCTGGACAAGGTACCGATTTTTTCTTTGATGCTGCGTTTGTCTACTGACTTGATTTGGGTGACGTTGACGACGCACCGGCGTGGAAGGTTGGCTTCGCCTTTCCTGATCACGACATTGCCAGGCAGTGCCCCAAACTTGAGCGTCGAGGTAATCGCCAGCATGATAACGGTGTTGATTTTGCTGTCATTCAGAACATCACTTTGAATCACTAATCCAGGTCTCTTCCCCGATGATTCCGACCCCTTACCGGGTGAAAAATCCACCCAGTAGACTGATCCTTGCCGGATTACCATTCTTGCCCCTCATCTTTGCCGGAACCTTCAAACCAAGATGAAGTTTCCAACTGTTCCTTAATGACAGACTCATCAGAAAATACTTTATCATAAGCTTCCCGGATTTCCCGAGCCTGCTCGTCTTTGATTTTTTCTTTGAGGATATGGGTGATGAATTTGCTGCGAGAGATACCTCGTTTGCCTCGGATCTCATCTATCACAGAAACAAGGTCTGACGGAATGGTAATGGCGATTTTTTCGGTGTGCATAATAGTATGATAAAATAGTATGATAAAAAGTATGATAATTTATACGTTAATATTTAGCACCGAATAAGTATTCTGTCAACAGGACGGATAGAGACGCCCATAAATATATAAATATCTACTCGTCCAGAAGAGAATACCCCTTTTGCTTTGCCAATTCTTCTCCCCGCCTGGTTGCCATACTTACCGCTGGCTGCGTTAAACCCAACCGGTTTGCTATTTCTGTCATTTTTATCCCCAGTTCATTGCTGGTCTAATGGCAGAGCAGATTGCGAGCTTGCACGACTGGGGGGTGCTGACTCTTTTCCCACATCACTTCCAATGGCATATCCAGGACCTGGGCCACACGCTCCGTTATGTTGTCAAACTTGATGCCTTCGGATATCAATCGATTTGATGAGGTAATTTAATAGGCGCTGCTACGGTGTGACGCGGTTAACATATAAACGATATTGTCTTTATCATCGATTTCATAAAAAAACCGCCAGGCGCCGATTCGATATCGCCACGTTTCGGGATCAAAGCCCTTCAGTTTTTTGATATGGGGTCCAAAATGGGGATGTTCTCGCAGCTGAGGATAAACAAACTTAACAAGCTTTTGAGTGACCTTGATGCCGGCCGGATAATGCAATTTGCTTCAGGTCTTTTTGAAATTGTTCGGTTTCAAATATTCGATAATTATTCAACAAAACGTCCTTTTCGTTCTGCGGCCTCCTTTGAACCTCGTTTTATTCTATCCACTAAATTATTATCGGAGAGTATTTCGGCCATCTCGGCATCATCCACAAACTGATGTTCGCGCACGTTATTTAACGCGGCTGTTTCGATGAGATTTGAGATAGAACGGTTATCAGCCCGAGCGGCCTCTACGAATATCTTATACACGTCTTCTTTTAACCTTAATGTCACTGTTTTTGGCATTTTATTCACCTATGTTCTAATGTATTCAAAAATATTCATTTGATTCTAATTCTTTCAACCAGTGATGTCAACTTTCTTAAAATGCGAGCAGTACCCGGCTAACTCGAAATTGGAAAGATAATAGGAAGTTTGGGGACTTTCTATAATCCCCTATTGGAAAAACTATTTAATCGAAATTTTTCGGCCAGTCGCGTGCGCCATGAATGACGCGAAGGATCTGAATTTCGTTGGAAACAACCCTGTAGGGTATGATAAATGGTGTCCCTGAAATGACCAATTCGCGGGTACCGGTGACTCTTCCCGCTCTTCCAACATGAGGTTGATCTTTCAGAATTTGTGTGGTTTCCCAGATTCTGGCCAGCACTTTTTTTGCAGCAGACGGGCTGTCTTTCGAAATGAAGGAGTCGATATGTCGGAGATCATCCAGCGCCAGCCGAACCCATCTAATCTTCAACAGCTATGCCCCGTTTTCTGAAAAAATTACGGACATCATTATCAGCCGCGAATTCACCTTTCTCCGCTTGCTCAAGCCCCTTTTTTATGGCTTCAACTTGCCACTCCTGGTCACTCAGATATTTGTCCACGGCTTCGGCGACAAGAAATGATTTGGATCGTTGGGTGGCTTTGGAGAGCTTTTCGAGTTTTTCGATGGTTTCTTTAGTCAACCGCGTCGTGATTGGTGAAGAGGGCATATTTTGCGCTCCAGTTGATTATGTAATCATTGTATACATTAATTACTTATTCCCGATCCGATGTCAACCAGAACCTCTAACAACAAATTCCGCGATGTCCTCAAACTCGAAGCACTGCGATATTAATATGCACTGCTGCGATGCAGCGAGGCTACCATGTAGACGATCTTTTCTTTATCGTCGATTTCATAAAAAAACCGCCAGGCGCCGATTCGATATCGCCACGTTTCGGGATCAAGGCCCTTCAGTTTTTTGATATGGGGTCCAAAATGGGGATGTTCTTGCAGTTGAGGATAAACGAATTTAAGCAGTTTTTGGGTGACCTTTTGTTGGCCGGATAAAGCAATTTGTTTCAAGTCTTTTTGGAATTGTTCGGTTTCAAAAATGCGATAATTAATCAACAAAGCGTCCTTTACGTTCGGCGGCTTCCTTTGAACCCTGTTTTATTCTCGCCAATAATTTTTTGTCGGACAGTAACTCGGCCATCTCGGCATCATCCACAAACTGCTGTTCGCGCACGTTATGTAACGCGGCAGTTTCAATGAGATTTGAAATGGAACGGTTATCTGCCCGAGCGGCCTCTGAGAATATCTTATACACATCCTCTTTTAACCTTAACGTCACTGTTTTTGGCATTTAATTCACCTATGTTCTAATGTATTCAAAAATATTCAAATTGATTCTAATTCTTGCATCCAGAGATGTCAACACCCTTGCTGCATCCGGTAAACGGAAACTTATATATAAACACCATCGGGCTTGCCCGGAAGTGTTTACTTCGTTTCCGGTTCGTAAACGCAATCCCAACCCTCCGGCGGGGGCGTTTCTTGGTACATGCGGCAACGCGCGACCATGGTCTTTGCAGGACCGTCTTGCGGCCAGAGTTCCAGGGCGCGGTCAAATAGACCCATGGCTTCGTCCCAGTGCTGGTCGCAGTATGCTTCGTAACCGGCGGTATATTCCTCGAGCGCCTGTTCATGCTCTTTGGGTATCGAATGGCCGTTCTCGGACACCAGCTCGAAAACATCCACGCACTGGGCCCTTCCTTTCACCCGCACCACATCGATTTTGCGCAGCAGAAATTCGTCCTTGACCAGGCGGGCTGTATTTTCTCCGATGAGAATCTCCGACCCAAACATCTTGTTGAGCCCCTCCAGCCGTGATCCCAGGTTCACCTGGTCCCCCAGCACGCCATAGGCGAAGCGGTATTTGGAACCCAGGTTGCCCACCAGCATGGGCCCGGAGTTGATGCCGGTGCGGGCTCTGAGGATAGGGCGACCCATATTGGCCCATTCGGTGCCCATGGCCTGGCGCTGATCGCGCATGGCCAGCGCCGCCCGGCAGGCGCTCTGGGCATGCGCGAGATTGGCCAGGGGTGCGCCGAAAAAGGCCATGATCTCATCACCCACGTATTCCTTGAGTGTCCCGCGGTGGAGAAAGATCTGTTCGGTCATGACGTTGTAATAGTCACTGAGAATACTGATCATCTCACTGGGGCTGTATTTCTCCGAATAGGTGGTGAATCCCTCGATGTCGCTGAATAGAACGGTGAGCTCCTTCTCCTCTCCGCCCAGCTTCAGCCGTTCGGGCGCTTTGAGCAGCTCATCGATCACCAGCGGAGCCACAAACTGCCGGAAAGTCCCTTTGACTTTCCGGCGTTCACGCTCTTCGGTGACATAATAGTAAGCTGTCAGGGCCGTATAATTCAACGTGAGAACCAAAAGGGGAAAGACCATGTTGAGCCACATCCGGTGACTGACAAACAGCCAGCGGGCAACCAGGATGTGAACGGCAAACAGCCCCACGGCAAAGCACAGCCCCTTGATGGCGCTCAGGCGCGGGAGGGCGATACCGGTCAGTGTCCCCAGGACGATGATGGCGAGCAGGTCGTAGATCTTCGACCACTTGGGCCGGGTGATGAAATTGCCGGTCAGAATGTTGTCGATGACCGTGGCGTGGATCTCTACCCCGGGGTACAAGGGGCTGATGGGCGTCGCTCGCAGGTCGTGGGTCCCCATGGCGGTGGCCCCCACCAGCACGATCTTGTCTTTGAAGGTGCCTGGGGCGACCCGGCGGCTGAGTATGTCGCTGATGGAGATGTGCGGAAAGGTTTTCGCCGGTCCGAGGTAGTTGATCAGCAGTTCACCGTCTTCATCGGTGGGGATGAAGCGTGAGCCCATCTGGATACCCTCCACGCCGTATTCGGCCACGTTGACCAACAGCTGGGGCTTACCCAGATAGTACCACGTGCACAGCACCGACAACGGCGGAAAGAGGTCCTCCTTGCACTTGATAATGAGCGGCAGCCAACGAACGACACCGTCCGGATCGGCTTTTACGCTGTAATACCCGAAGCCGCCGCCGCTTGAGTAAAAATGTCGAGGTTGCTTTCAGGCATGAAGGCTTGGATGAACGGATCGGTGTCTTTTCCGCTGCGGTTGTCCATGACAAGGGGGTATTTGGAGCCACTGATGCGTTCGATCAGCCTGTCAATCTGACCCGGCAGGATCTTGTAGTCGAGATCGGAGGCGTTCATGTGGAAGAAATATCCCAACACGACCGGAGTGGATGAATTTTTGATGGCCGTCGCAAGTGCCAAATCGTTATCGGCGTCCAGTTTGCTCCGTTCAATAAATGCAGCGAGTTTCGGATTGTCGATATTGAGTGCATTGACCTCGTGGCCGAATTGGAACACGAGGCTCAAGCGAGAGTTCTCGTCCGGTTCCAGGAAGCCGACGTCAAACCCGATCACCTTGGCCCCATCGCGGGAGAGGATCTCCACCAGGCGGGCGATTTTAGATCGCGGCCAGGGCCAGCGCCCCTCTGTATCGAGGCTTTTTTCGTCGATCAGCGCCAGGGCCACCGCCGATGTGGGTTGCAAAGGTCCGCGGGACCGGAAACGCAGGTCGTAGGTCTTCAGCTCGATCATTTCAAGAATGGGAGCGCCGGACAGAAAAAGGGCGGTAACGATAAGTATCGCAGCAATCGTGATGGTGGTAGGGCTGATAGCTCGAAAAGCTTTAAACGATTTACGCATCGGTCGCTTTCACGGGCGAAGAGATCAGAACGTTAACTTGAAAAAGAAGCGACAAAAGACAATTAGGGCGTCTGTTTTAGTTGGTGTCTGAACAGCTGAAGGGCCACATGTTGCAGCCGTGTTCCGCCCCGAACACGTTGGCCTGCAGATTGGCAATCCACTGTTTGCCGTCCTGGGTGACGCGCAGATAGCGCATGCCGTCCTGCACGTATTGGTTCACATGGTCCCAGTAAAATTTGGCGTTGTTATCGCGCAAATCACCGGGGGATGTGTAGCCGAGTTCCTCGTTGAGGCCGAGCTCTTCGAATTCATAAAACAGGGCCGTGCACTTCTGATTGCGGTAGGGGTCCCCGAGCTGGCCGATAAAGTCGGCCGCCCGTACCAGGCCAGGATACCCTTGCGTGTCTCTGTGCATGTCGTTGTCGGGAATCGGGAAGCGGGTCATTTCGATGTACGATTCGATCAGTTCGGCATCGACCATATCCTTTGCCAGCATGGCTTCGCCGAATCGGTCGCGCACAAACATCTTGCTCCGGTCGACGTGATACGGCGCCAGGGCGGCATCCGTACCGCCCTTTGGCATGGCGACACTTTTTCCGTCAACACCGGTGGCGATCCGATCATTCGTGTCACCTTTGCAGATCCCTCTCACATAACCGATGTCGTGACACAAGAGGGCGATCATGAAATTGGCCCAATCTTTGGGTGCGACACCGCCCTCGGAGAGATGCTTGCCTTCCAGTATGGCCTGACCCGCCAGTGCAACCATCACCGTATGTTCGACGTTGTGGTACAGGGCGTCGGAGTTGGCGATGATTTCAAGGGCCAGGTGCGACGACCACACGATGACATTGCCGAGTTCACTCTCCAGCTCGCTGTAATTTCTTTTGTAGGCGCTCTTAATTTGGTTTCTGCAATAGTCGATCTTGATTTTTTCGAGATTCAGCATGGATTGAATTCTCACCTCCTTTCACTGTTTCATTTATATCAGTCCGGCAGGGATTAAGAGAGAAGCAGTGGTACTATCGCTAGCGGATCTTATTAGAACCCATCTCAAAAATAGTCTAAGTGCCCATGGCGGCGATATTGAAACGACTCGGTCAGTGTCAGGGGGCCCTGCCCCTGACACTGAATACATACGACCTGTATGCTCCGTTATTTCGTCGTTGCGGGCTTTGCCGTGAACCGTGGTACTTATTTTTTCGATAAGTTCTAATATGTTTAAACAATAGATCAGCCTGTGGCAAGAGTAAATTTACTTTATAGAAACTGTAAGAGTCAGCGTCAGCAAAGGCTTTGAATTTTTCACTTCAAGCTTCGAAAGAGGCTCCAGTCATATTCGGACACTACGTTTTACCTAATAGAAATAAGCAAACGGAAGCCAAAAACCTTAAATCCACTGCCATTCGTTATGAATTCATACACATTCTATATTTATTTGTGTAGAAAAGTTCACAAAGTTATATTTACAACTAACACATTGTCGCAGTACGGATTGATTTGATGTTAATTTAACTATATGATAAAATTATGAAAGTATTACAATTCGAAAATATGAGAAATTATCATGGATTTTGCCTTGTTAATAGACCGGCAAAGCCAACCCCACAGTACAATGGCGTCTGAAAGCCACTTCTGTAATAGGTTAAACGGACATGTTGGCAGCCGTCGCGATAAGTATTCGATATAGAAAGAAAAAAATGCCAAAAACAAAAAGATGTAATCCTTGCAAAAATTCTAACGAAGGAAAATTTGATTCGAATTGGATTGGTCGTATTCGGGTTAACACTTTTCCCGGCAATTGTTTTTTTGATTCGTAACATGTTTTCTGCGTCGAACACCGCCCTGTCAGTCGTCATATGCAGGACATTTTACGGATCATTACTCGATTTGAGCGTCAAAGGTATGATTTCCTGGAGTATCGCTTGCGTTCCGTACTTTGCTTACGATGTATCCCTGATGATAAAAAACAATAGAACCAAAAGAACGAACTGTTGAGAAATAGTATCAACTGTTCTGAGGGACCAGGGGGTGTGAAATATTCACGCCCCTTTTTTTGTTGTGCGATGGAGGGGATTGAAAATTGGCGGGTATTCGGGCCTAAAAAACATCGCTGGCGCTGCATTGGGCGCCAGCAGGTTGCAGGGATGGTGGATCGGTTTTCCGAGTATAAAGTGCAGATGTGACAGCTTCAGGTGAAATGGGCAGTAGGAACCAATAACAGGAATCTCAGGCGTTCATTTTCAGGAATTTGGCGATTTTGAGCTTCGAGAGCGGGGCGCTGGACCACTTGCTGATCCGGATCCAGCCGGTGCGCCGTTCCTCCTTTGCCCGGCGGTCGTTTGAACGACGACGATCTTCGCCTTTGAAGAAAAACCGTTCTAATTGAAAGATCCGGCGTCTGTCCTTGCCTGAGCGCCTTTCCACGAATGCCCGATCAATTTTGTTCATATCAGGCCTCCTTTGTACATTGATGAGAACCTCGCTACATCACACTGTACTATGCAATTATCGTACAAGTTAAGTCCTGTGCCGAACGAATTCAACCAACTATTTGAAACTAAATAAGAAATTCGGAGGCTACCATAATTCGTCGTGCGAGATGTGGTATCGGTTACCCAAAATATGGAAAGTATACGTTATATTTATCGTGCCTGTTCCCGTTAACTTGTGGCGCTGACGAAAGGGGCATGATCGTGCGAAGAGGATGGTTTGAAAGCCTTCGATCATCGGACGACGGACTGACTGATCAGTCCCATCGACTCTAATTCGAGAGCCTGTCGCTCTACCTGCGATTTGCGCGTGTAGGCGCCCACGAACAGGCGAAAGAGCGTTATCATGATCTGTGAGAACATAGGAAGAAAAGCCGAGCGCCGTCAGGCGTTCCTGTTCAGTGCGTGCTTGAGCCTCGGAGGCATACTCACCGATCAGATTGGCAAATGGTGTTTTCTTGGCAATGGCATCGGATAGCCCGAGGTTCTCTTTGGCCCCCATAGCTTCATCCAGCGTTTGGTATTGTCCCGAGTATACCCGCCACCAGGTGCCGCGGTCACCACCGAGCTGTACTTTGACCAGATAAGCATCCAGGCCTTTTTTCCTGAAATCGGCCAGAGAATGTTGCGCATTTTCAGCGGCCCGGCAGCTGCACAGCTGCAAAGAATAGGGAAGGGGGGGCGTGGGCGTCGCTGGGACGGCGATTTCCTGGTCGGGTGTCTGTTTTCGGTACGTTGGGCTCGATTGGCGCCGGTGCCACAGCTGCAACGATTTCCGGTTCCTGGGGGGGTGTGGCCGGAGTTGCGGGCGCCATTTCGATAACCACTGCTGCAGGCGTTGTTTCAATGACCGGGGCGGTTTCGGCGGGCGGGTTGGATAAGGGCATATTTGGCTGAAAGAGAGAGGTTTGCTGGATTTTTTTCCAGATGACCATCGGTTGAATACCGGCGGCAATAACCATCGGGCGGTTATCGTTAGAACTGCGCAGTGGATTCAACAGGTCGGCTGACACCCTTGAGGCCGATGTGCCGCGCACCGATGATGAGTACAAGAGCCAACACCACACCGGCGAAAAGTAATATTTGTTTGATCACTCTGTTTTTACTCATATTTTTATTACCCCCTATCGTTGCTGCGATCCGTCTGGAAGGCCTCGTCCCGGTCCTATTTTTAACATTCTATAGCATCTTCTCAGGGATTACCTGAAAAGAAAAAATTTTTCAGGCGATATATCCGGGATGGAAACGAAATTTGGAAGTTTGTTGTAAATTAAAAGCATCTTTCGGCGCATTTTGCAATCCCAAATCGTTTCCGTCCCAAAATGGCCCTTTCCCGCATTTCGGCGTCAATCGGTCGAATCGATTGTACGGCATACAATGGTAGGCCGCCGCCCGGTTCTTTTATTTCCCTGAACCTGCAGATAATGGCGCATGTATGGATAGGATATCATCCAGCAGCAGTATGGGATTGCGCTCGATATGTTGAACAGCAAACGCTTATTTTTAGAAAAGGGGGCAAAGCGGCTGTCCGACAAGGAGACCGTCACCGGTGACGAACTGATCACCCTGGATCGTGAGGCGGCCTTGGCAAAAGCTTAACCCTAAATTTTCATTAAATCTTTGCAGGGTAGCGGGGTTTACAATTTGATGCGCATATTCTACATAAGATGCTGGTGAGTTATTGAACGCTATAAACCAACCGCTCCAGGGTGTAAGAGAAAAAGTCGTCAAAAACAATTTATACTGCTTTTCAAAAATAAATTTCGCAATACGGAAGAGTGATATAAGTGAGCCCTTGGGGAGTTTTCATTTTGCTCTGCTGATCATTCCTTTCGCTTTGGGTAGGTAGTTGCGTGAAAAACTCCCCAACCCTTCATATAAGTGGTTGTAGAAAAAAACGTTCGAATAACGGAACGTTTTATGACAAGCACGACAACGGCCGAACAGGAGATCATCCATGGAAGACCAGATAAAGATCGGTGTCAGCCAATGCCTGCTGGGTGAAAATGTCAGGTGGAACGGGGGCCATTCACGCAGCCGGTTTATCACCGACACCCTCTCCCATTATGTTGATTTCGTGCCGGTCTGCCCGGAGGTGGAAGCCGGATTTCCCGTCCCACGGGAGACGTTCAGGCTGGTCGGCGATATCGAAAATCCGCGCCTGGTCACCTCGAAAAACAAGGTCGATCATACCGAACACATGCGCCAGTGGGCCGGTCAGCGGGTCGAATCGCTGGAGAAGGAAAACCTTTGCGGCTTCATCTTCAAGAAGGATTCTCCCAACAGCGGTCTTTATCGGGTAAAAGTTTACAACGAGAAAGGGATGCCTGAGAAAAAAGGGGTCGGTCTGTTTGCCAGAGCATTTACAGAGCGGTTTCCCCGAATTCCAGTGGAAGAAGACGGGCGTTTGAACGATCCATTGCTCAGGGAGAATTTCATCGAACAGATATTCACCCTTAAAAGGTGGCGCGAGACTCTGGAAAAAAAGAAAAGTGTGGGCCACCTGGTCGATTTTCACACCCGCCACAAACTGCTGATCCTCTCCCACAGCACGACGCATTACCGGGCAATGGGAAAACTGGTTGCCGAAGGCAAATCACTACCGTTGGATACGCTTTATGACCATTATGAACTCCAGTTACTTGAATCACTGCGGTTGAAAGGGACAATTAAAAAAAATACCAATGTCCTTCTTCATCTGTTGGGATACTTCAAAAAAGAACTGTCGGCCGATGAAAAACAGGAGGTGCTGGAAATCATCGACCGTTACCGGGAGGAAATTTTGCCCCTGATCGTACCGATTACCTTGGTCAACCATTACGTGCGCAAATACCAGCAGCCGTATCTGCTTCAACAGGTATACCTGAATCCCCACCCGATCGAGCTGAAACTACGCAATCACGCCTGATTTTTGAACGCGCCACTGCCGATCCATGCAAAGAGGATTGGCACAGGATTCCGAATATCCCAACTTGACATGCGGCCGGTTGAATACAATCTTCTTTAATACAGTTGATTCACAAAACCAGCGGTTTATCGGCAGCGTTGCCCGGCTTTAATCAACACCATCCCGTCTTAGGTTGACCGACCGTTCGTCACCTCGACATACGGCGCGACAAGCTGGTTAATGTAATGTAGTCACTTTGTGAATCTATCGAACTCGGGGAAGCGATGGGGTAAGCGTTTCTCATCTTCCTCTGACAACTCTGATCCGGAGTGTTCGGAAAACCAACAAACATTTGCACCCATTTACCGATCGTTGACGGTCAAGTGGAGAAAGGGAGGATCGTATGGACGTAAGAGATTTTTGTTCGGGTATGGAGATGGAGCTCACGGCGTGGAAGGCCAAACTTTATGATACCTGGCGCAAATTCGACCAGCTCGGAACGGAGCAAAGGGCAGCCATTCAGCCCAAGATTGAAGATCTTCACATGGTCGTGGCCGAGTTATCCGACCGTCTGGAACAACTCAAGGTCGAGTGCCCCACGGATTGGAGCCCGATGAAGTCTGAAATCGACGAGGCGCACGTCGACATGCGCAGCAAGTATGAGGAGACCATGGATGAAATCGGCAAGGCGTCGCCGGTATCCATCCCCGGGTAGACATTTCTCGGAATTGAAAAGGCAACAGCCGTTCGGCGCTGTTGCCTTTTTATGTTTTTAACGTAGGATTACGCAAAAAAATCGGGAAAGGCTGAATTCCCATGGTACACCAGAGACACTCTCCGTCAATCGATGCCACCAGAATCCAGGTGCTGAATCAGAAAAAAATGGTCCCCGGCGATTACGTACTCTACTGGATGCAGCAGTCCCAGAGAGCCGAAGAGAACCACGCCTTGGAATATGCCATCGAACTGGCCAACCATCTGGATCTTCCCCTGTTGGTGGTTTTCGGATTGACGGACACCTATCCCGAGGCCAATTTGAGGCACTTTCGATTCATGCTGGAAGGCCTTACTGAAACGGTGTCGGCTCTGGCGGAACGCGGCGTCAAAATGGTTGTTAGAAAGGGCGAGCCGACGGAGGTGGCTCTGGCTGCCGGCAAAAAGGCGAGTGTCATTGTTTGCGACCGCGGCTACCTGAAGCACCAGATAAGCTGGCGTCAGGCAGTGGCCCAGAAAGCCGCCTGCCGGGTGGTTCAGGTGGAAAGCGATGTGCTTGTCCCGATAGAGGTGGTCAGCAATAAAGCTGAATACGCCGCACGGACCATCCGGCCGAAGATCCATCGACAGTTGGATGCATACCTGACCGAGTTTCAAGGTATAGCGCTGAATAAGAGTTCAGAAGGTCTTGAGGCAAGGGGCCTGGACATCGAGGATATCAATGGCGTGCTGGCCTGCATGGATATCGACCGCAGCGTCCGGCCGGTAGGCCGTTTTTTCAAAGGCGGTACGCGCCAGGCCAAAAAACGTTTCAATGTGTTTGTTGCCAAAAGGTTGAAGGCCTACATTGCCCATTCCAATCAGCCCCAGACGGACGATATTTCTCACATGAGTCCGTATCTTCATTTTGGACAGATATCGCCGTTGTATCTCGCCCTGACGGTTAAGGCCGCCGCCGAAGGTTCATTGGATAAAGCTGAAAGCGATGCCTTCCTCGAGCAGCTGATTGTGCGCCGCGAGCTGGCGATAAATTTTGTCTACTTTACGCCGGATTACCACAGGTATACCTGTATTCCCGGTTGGGCCAAGCAAACTTTGGCCGATCACAAATCGGACCGGCGTCTCCACCGCTACTCGCCCAAACAGCTGGAGCAGGCCGATACCCACGACCGCTATTGGAATGCGGCCATGCAGGAGATGAAGAATACCGGGTTCATGCACAATTATATGCGTATGTATTGGGGCAAGAAGATCCTCGAATGGAGCCGCACGCCCGAACTGGCGTTCAAAACAACCCTGACACTCAACAACAAGTACTTTCTTGACGGACGCGACCCGAACTCATACACCGGTGTCGCCTGGATTTACGGCATTCACGACCGGGCCTGGCAGGAACGGCCCATATTCGGAAAGATCCGCTATATGGCTGCAACGGGGCTTGAACGAAAATGCGACATAAACGCCTACGTAAAAAAAGTTGAAAAAACGGACGGAAAAGTTTAGGGATTTAAAAAGAGGCCAAAGAGTGCCGTTTGGGTCGCTGGTAAAACCACATGTTTTGTGACTAACGAAAGGTGAGTAGGGGAGGATCAATGACGGGAATGAGTGCCATTTCCGGCTGGAGAATGCCCGGTCTTGGCAAGCCGGCGCACTTCGATCGTTTGGCCCGTCGTGTTTTTCTTGGCGTCGTATCCAGGCTTCAGTTAGGGCGTCTCAATCTGGTGGAGGGCCATCATCGACGGACTGTCGGTCGACGGACCGACACCTGCCCAATTGAAGCCACCATTTTTGTCAAGACCCCTCGATTTTACAGGCATGTATTAGCCGCCGGCAGCGTCGGAGCTGGTGAAGCCTTTGCTCACGGCCTCTGGTCGGCCGACAACCTGACCGATGCCCTCAGGATATTATTGTTAAACCGGATGATGTTCGCACAGACCCACCGCGAATGGCACCGGTATGCGTCACCAGCCCGCAGACTGCTGCACTTCACTCGTCAAACAGTAGATAACAACAAAAGTTCTACCAATCCGGTAGCAAACGAACCGGGCGACAAATTCTACTCCCTTTTCCTGGATGATAATTGGTGTCATTCCTGTGGCATTTTCAGACGTCCGGATACCCCACTCTCAGAGGCCGCTTCAGCCGCTTACGAGCGGCTTTGCCGCAAACTGCGCTTGCGGGCTGAAGACGCTGTGATGGAGATCGGCAGTGCCTGGGGCGGCTTTGCTATCCACGCCGCTATCCGCTACGGCTGCCGAGTCGTCGCTGCCGTGGAATCCGACACGCAGATTCAAACGGCACAGCAACGGGTGCAGGCTGCCGGTGTTGCCGACCGGGTGCAAATTGTCTATAGAGACATCCGACAGTTAAGCGGTCGATTCGACAAACTGGTTGCGGTCGAGGCGATTTCATCCATCGATCGTCGGTATCGGGATGCCTTTTTCCAGGTGTGTAATCGGCTGCTCAAGAACGATGGTATCATGGCGTTACAAACGGTGACCCGATCCAATCACTTTTGTGACCGAAACATCCCGACTATCGACGCTGCCGGGCCCTTCATTCAGCCGAACGGCTGCTTACCGTCTCTGACCACCATCAGCCGGACAGTGGACCGGAATACCGATTTGCGACTTGTCCATCTGGAGGACATTACGCCCCATTATGCAGTGACCCTGCGGCGCTGGCGAGAGCGCTTTTATGCCAATGTCGACCGCGCGCGCGATCTCGGCATATCAGAACATTGTCTCCGGCGCTGGGCGTATTATCTTTGTTACGGTGAAGCGGGATTTGCCGAGCGTCAGCTTGGGAGCGCGCAAATGATATTTGCCAAGTCCCTGTCGCGGCACAACCCCATCCTGCCCCCCCTGGCAAGTAAGTTCGGCGTTATTCTACAAAAAAGAAAGCAAGACACGGAGAACTGGCTCTCTTGAAAGTTTTTCGTTGAACGGTGCTTGGATTTGAAGGCGGCTGAGGAGAGTAAATGGCAGGCCAGGAGGGATTCGAACCCCCAACACCCGGATTTGGAGTCCGGTGCTCTGCCATTCGAGCTACTGGCCTGCATTGTACAATCGACAACGAAAGGGCTTTGTGCAAACACGCCAGCAGTTGACGAGGTCATTGGTTGCTGGGACGTGCATTATGGGATGCTATTTATACATCCGGTAAGCGATTATGACAAGGCTTAACCCGCACGTTTCAGAAATTTTTCCCACCAAGGGCGAATGGCACGTGCGTTTTGTTAGATTTAAAGGTCATTTCGCTAGCCGAAGAATAAAAAAATAGTTTGCGGTACACGTGTCACAAGCACCGCAGTACCCCTCAGAGTGCCAGGCCGACACGACCCGTGAAGATGAGATATAAAAGGCGGGGATCACCTCAGGCGCGGGCATGAATAACGCGCCTTTCCCAGGAGGTGTGAAATAAATGATATAAAATACAAACCTTTACTTCACAAAAATACACCGACGGTCATATTGGTAAATCTATCAACTATCTGAAATGTTAACGTAAAATTAATTTTAACTTGCTGGCATGTTTCATGCTTTTCAAATTATCAATAAACCGTGTAGAACACCATGATAAAAAGAAAGGCATACGATGGATTCAAAAAAACTTGAATGCCAGCAATGCCACCAGACAGAGGTCCTCAGGCGAGACACACAAACGGGCATGTGGGAACTGATGGTGGGATACGCATCCATCAGCAATTCTTCCTGGCAATATCTTGAAGAAACATGGCTGGACATTAACCACCGGGGCTGCCAGGAAACGCCGATTGCGCGCCTGTTAAGAGCATAAATTTTGCAGGTTCATTTTAGGCCTTCAGCCACGGAAGAAGAATTGGATCTCATCCAATCGGTGTGAATTACAGATGTCGCTAATTCATATCGTCACATGTTAAAGTTCGGGCGACTCCGTAACGAGACGGCTCAAACGGACTGTTAAAATGCAAACGGCAGGATCGATATCGATCCTGCCGTTTGTCATTTTTGAGGGGTAACTTTAAAAAATCCCATGGTCGGGATGTACATACAGCGGTTGTCAAAAAAACGTTCTGTTATTCGAACGTTTATTTCTACAACCACTGATACCACCCTTCCGTATTTCGGAATTTATTTTTGAAAAGCGGTATAATTTCAACCTGCTGAATAAATTTTGTAAAAACGCGGACTAGGGTTGTTCGGTTATCAGCATGGTGGACGGATCGAGAATGAGACCGCCGCTGTCACTGTTTGGTATATCTTTAGATTTTAATACATTAACGTGTATAACCTTACCTTCTGGATTAAGACACAGAATGACGTTGAAGAGGTCTTCGATATCCGCCAGTTGCGATGGAACGCCGCTTTCCGCCGGTCGCTCATGCCGATGGGTCCGTACCGTAAACCAGGCATGACATCCGCGTCGGTGCGCCAGGTCCTTTAACTCGGTCAGGGGCGCGCGCACATTATCATCGAAGGGTAGGCCGTCGATGATAATCATGTGGGGTCTAAAAATGTTCTGCTCGATCAGATCAGTCAGGCGTTCGTCTAATTTCGGAACACTGAAGCCCTCGACCCGAAATGTCATAATAAAACGATGGGGCAGCAGTGTTTCCCAAAGTTCGTTGGCTTGTTTGACGTTGTATTGTTTGGCAATGTGGCTGAATACCTCACTATACCAGAGATTGACCTTGTTTACTGGATCATCGAGGCTGATATGCAGAACGTTGCGCCCCTTGAGTAATGAATTCAGAGACACCTGGACCAACAAAGCGGTCTTGCCCACACCGGCGCGGGCGAGAACGGCGCCGAAGCCGCCCGCAGGCAGGGTGGCTTCATTCGCGTCAGTCTGCATGAACCGCAGAGGATTGCGCAAGATCAGGTCGTTTTTAAGCATGTTCAGGTTCCTTTCTTTTAAATACACGACCCGCTGGGATGCCGGTAGTGCTTGAGCGGCAGTCAGTCCAGCGGAACCAGCAGCCAGAGCGCGGTTTTTCAGACGGATCATACCTGTGTAATTGCTGCCGTCTGGACAGCCGGTATTTAAGTCCCGTGTGTCGGCTGGCGACATCTGGTTTTCCAAGTCTTTTATTCGGTTTACCATCGGCTTTTCAGATTCCGAGACGACACGATCGTTATAATGAACGCTTACCCGAGCCGTTGGTCTCAGCTGCGCTTTTCAAACGCTTCACCCGGGCATTATTCCAAAGGAAATAGATGGCATGAAATTCACGGACAGTTACGCGCGTCGGTCATGCCACCCTTTTCTTGTTTTCTTCCGCTTTCTTGGCGAGCTCCTCGGTGATCGATTGTGGGACCTGTTTGTAGGCGGCAAACTCCATCGTAAACTGCGCTTTTCCCTGGGTGAGAGAGCGCAGGATTGTCGAGTAACCGAACATTTCCGCCAAGGGCACCTGGGATTCGATAACACACATAACACCTTCATCCTGGGAACCGAGGATCATGCCGCGGCGCTGATTCAAAGAGCCCATGACCGCTCCCTGAAATTCCGTCGGTGATTCCACCACAACTTTCATGATCGGTTCATGGATAACCGGTTTGGCCTTGGGGTAGGTTTCCATAAATGCACCGCGGGCGGCCGCTGAAAAGGCCATTTCGGAAGAATCGACCGAGTGAGAGGATCCATCGTTTAAAACGACGCGGATACCGGTAACAGGAAATTCCATCTTGGGCCCCTTCTTCAGGCACTCGCGAAAACCCTTTTCGCACGCCGGAATATACTGTGTCGGTATGGAACCGCCGGTCACCTTATTGTCGAAGATAAACTCTTCGTCCTCGACCGGCTCGATATAACCGGCCACGCGACCATATTGACCGGCGCCGCCGGTCTGTTTCTTATGGATATAGTTGAAATCGGCCCGGCTGGTAATGGTTTCTCGGTAGGCCACCTGGGGTTGTCCGGTTTCCACCGCCGCATCGTATTCGCGGCGCATACGTTCAACATAAACTTCCAGGTGCAGTTCCCCCATCCCTTCAATGATCGTCTCTTTGGTCTCTTCGTTGACGTAGGTCCGGAACGTCGGATCTTCCTTAGTGAAACGGTTCAGGGCTTTGGACATGTTGATCTGGGCCTTGTTGTCCTTGGGCACGATGGCCAGAGATATGACCGGCTTGGGGATGTACATGGAAGTCATGCTCAGGTTGAGGCCGGGACTGACAAAAGTGTCGCCGGAGGCGCAGTCGATCCCGAACAACGCACCGATATACCCGGCCGTTATTTCGGCGATATCCTCCATCTGATCAGCGTGCATCCGCACCAGGCGTCCGATTTTAATTTTTCGTCCTGTACGAACGTTTATAACCGTCGCACCTTTGGCAAGTGTCCCCTGATAGACGCGCATATAAGAGAGCTGCCCGTATTGACCGTCTTCGAGTTTGAAAGCCAGGGCCACCAGTGGTGCTTTCGGATCCGATGACAGCGTCACCGGGGTTTCGCCGTTTTCCATATCCAGGGCCTGGTTGTTAACATCGGCAGGGCAGGGCAGGTAACTGGTCACAGCATCCAAAAGGGGTTGAACACCCTTGTTTTTGTAGGCCGACCCCATGAAGACTGGGGTCATTTCACGGGCAATAGTGCCTTTGCGTACGGCATCGATCAGAAGGGCGGCCGTAACCTTTTCCTCGATAGCCGCTTCAGTCAGTTCGTCAGAAAACATGGAGACCGCATCGATCAGTTCCTCGCGTTTTTCCTGGGCCAAGGGCAGCAAGTCATCAGGAATTTCCTCTTCGCGGACTTCTTCGCCGCTGGCTCCGTCGAAATAGAGGGCTTTCATGTTGACCAGGTCGACAACACCCTTTAAGTCCGCTTCGAGGCCGATGGGGATCTGCATATCCACAGGATTGTGACCGAGTTTCTCCCGCAGCTGTTTGATCACCCGCTGGGGATTGGAACCGCTGCGATCGCACTTGTTGATGAAGGCAATGAACGGGTACATTATAGCGTTTCATTTGCTGATCAACGGTGATCGACTGCGATTGAACGCCGCCGACAGCACACAGAACCAGAATTGCGCCGTCGAGCACCCTCAGAGACCGCTCCACCTCGATGGTGAAATCAACATGACCCGGGCGTATCGATGATATTGATCTCATGGCCTTTCCATTGGCAGAAGGTGGCGGCCGAGGCGATGGTGATGCCCCGTTCACGCTCCAGTTCCATTGAATCCATGGTCGCGCCCACGCCGTCCTTGCCCTTTACATCGTGAATGGCGTGAATTCGATTGGTGTAATAGAGAATTCTTTCCGTCAGCGTGGTTTTGCCTGAATCGATGTGTGCACTGATGCCGATATTTCTCACGCTTTCCTGGGTGTTGATCATGACGATTCCTCTCGATAATGTCTGTGCAATTGCCGCCAGAAAACAAAAAATCCTTCATTTGCATGAGGCTGCCAGATGAAGGATTTTCCTTTATCTGTTCGATTTCCTGAAGTCCAACGACTGAAATTAGGAAAACGGCATTTATTATGTATTATTTCGCCAATGTCAAGGATAAAACGAGGTGCGACTTCACTGTCGTGGGCGTTTTTTTCGGAAACGTTTGGTGAGAGAACGTTGCCTGAGTAAAACGTAAGTCGCGCCGGTGCCCCCATCGCAAGCGCGGGCACTCGTGAAGGCCATGACCCATTTACGCCAGCGGCCGCTGCTCAGCCATCCATGAACCTTGGACTTAAGAACGGGTTTGCGGGGGGAGGACAAGCCGCGGCCATGCACGATGAGAACGGCACGTTTACCGTTGCGGATGGCCTCACTCATAAAATCATTGAAAACCTGTTCGGCCTCATGTGCCGTGAAACCGTGAAGGTCGATATGGGCTTGAATAGAATATTTCCCGCCATGCAGGGCCTTGGTGGTTATCGGGTGGACGTTGTGCCCGAGGCCCTCACGATATTCCGGTGTCTGGGCGACGACAAATCCTTCACCGGTGCGTACGAGTGTGTCCAAGCATTGCAAGGTGTCGCAATCGGTATTTTGTATGCCTTGACTGAATGAAATCACATCGCCGGGAGAGGCTGGACCGTGCTTGTCCTGTAGAATCGGTGCGACGTTTTCCATGGCTGCATGGAACAGTTTGCGGTCACGTTCCGGATCTGACGGATGTTCCTCCGCGACGGCAGTGGGCTGGGGTGGGTCGTCGTGCACCGGGAGGGCATTTTTTTCGATAAGCCGTTCCAGGTGGCGGAAAGGTCGGTATGCGAAAGAATTTTTATACCGGGTCATGATGCAGCCGCCCCTTCGGTGGCGTTCGGTTGCCAACACCTGATTAACCGGGTCTTTTCAGCCGCTACTTGAAACCAGTCTTCAGTTAACCATCGAATGTTAGAATGGTCTGTTAATTCTATTTTTAACAATTCCCCGGGGACGAATCAAGCCCTCTTGGATCATTTTTTAGATACGATTGACCGAACCACTCAACCATAATATATACGAAAAGTTCGATAAGACAGGTGAATCCTGTTGGATTCACTTGTTGTATAACACAAGGTTTCATGCGGCCGACGACGACGGCTTCGGCGATTCCTTGCTGCTGGTGGCGCCCTGTATCTTTTGTCCCGTAAATCAAGTCACCTGCGGCAGGGAGACGTGCAAACGGAGAAATGATATGGATCTTGATCGGTATTGTCCTCAAAAGTGCGTTTCAGCGGAAGATGCTGTGTCCAGAATACGGAACGGCAGTCGCGTTTTTATCGGAACCGGGTGCGGAGAGCCTCAGTACCTGATCGAGGCCATGGTGGCCAACCAGTGCCTGCAGGATATTTTGATCTATCAGATGCTCTCTAACACCCTGGCCCGCCATGTCGACAATCCCACATTTCTGAACCGTTTTTCCCTTAAATTGTTTTTTGTCAGTGTTTCGATGCGAAAAGCGGCTTTCGAGGGCAAACTCGATTATCTTCCGGCCTATCTTTCCCAGATCCCGCAGCTCTTTACCAGCCATCGCATCGGACTGGACGTGGCCTTGATTCAGGTCAGCCCGCCGGACAAATTCGGGTACTGCAGTTTGGGTGTTTCGGTGGATATCACCCGTTCCGGTATGGAGAATGCCGCCATGGTTATCGCCCAAGTCAATTCGCGGATGCCCAGAACATGGGGTGACAGTTTTGTCCATGTTGATGACATCGACTACCTGGTCGTACACGAAGAACCCTTGGTTGAGTGGCTGGTCGATAGTAAAGAAGAAGAGGTCGTTCGGCGTATCGGCCATTACGTTTCACAGTTGGTCGATGACGGGTCAACCCTTCAGGTCGGGTTCGGACGGGTGCCCAATGCCATACTGCAATATCTGGACAACAAGAACGATCTTGGCCTTCATACTCAGGTGATTACCGATGGATTTTTACCGCTTTTCGAGACCAAGGTCATCACAAACAAGAAAAAGTCCCTTCTGCCTGGCCGGGCTGTGGCATCTCTGTGTATGGGATCTGAAAATCTTTACGGTTACGTTGACAACAACCCCATTTTTTATTTTCGGTCTTCCGAATTCGTTAACGATCCCACGGTCATTGCGCGTAACGACAACCTGGTCTCGATCAGTTCTGCTCTCGAGGTTGATCTCACCGGTCAGGTCTGCTCTGACTCTAAGGGTTATCTGGTCTACAGTGGCATCGGTGACCAGGTCGATTTCATCAGAGGTAGTGCCATGTCGAAAGGTGGTTTTTCCATCATTGCCCTGCCGTCAACGGCGCAGAATGGAAATATCTCCCGCATCGTTTCCCACTTGAGCGAAGGGGCAGGGGTGGCGACCACTCGCGGTGACGTGAATTTCGTTGTCACCGAGTACGGCATCGCCGAGCTTAAAGGCAAAGGTATCTACCAAAGAGTTATGGAGCTGGCGCAAATTGCACACCCTAAATTTAGAGAACGGCTGATTGAGGTCGCCAAGGAACATCGCTATATATTTGCCGACCAGTTGCCGCCGTCGCGCGAGGACCTGCTGTTCCTGGAAGGCTACAAAAGTACGCTGAAGGTGAGAAACGGCAAAACATTCGAATTTCGCCCGCTGCTGCCTTCCGACGAGTTCGCCTATCGCAACTTCTTTTATTCACTGCAAGAAAAGACGATTTACCTGCGTTTTTTCCATAGCAAGCGCTTGTTTACGCACGAAGTGCTGCAGCGCCAATGGTCCCAGATTGACTATCGCAAAAACACATCGATCATCGGCCTGGCGCAAAAGGGCGGGCACAAAGAGATTATCGCCATCGGGTCCTATGCAAAAGAATCCGAGCAAAGGGCGGAGGTTGCTTTCGTTGTCAGGGAAGACTACCAGGGCCTGGGGATTGCCTCTTATCTGCTGGGCGTTTTGGAACAAATTGCCAGAGAGAACAAATACACCGCATTTTCAGCAAATGTATTGAGTGAGAACACTGCCATGTTGCGCGTTTTTAAAAAAAGATATCCTCATATGAAGACCACTGTCTATGACGGCAGCGAAATATCTTGTGATATGAAATTCGACCCGCCCGTCGCCTGAGGCTTGTTCCGCCATAGACGATTGGTTGGTTTTACGGGACGCCTTTGCCACACGATACGAACAATTCCACCGCCGAACGACACCCTCGCCGTATATTCAGAACAGTTTTCTGAGGTACTTTCATGTTTTTTCATTGGTTTTGGATTGTTATCGCCACTGAATTGGAGACCCTCCCGGAAATTTCACTTGATAAACAGGGCTGATTTTTGATAATCTTATATGTCAGCGGTATATCAATAAAATGACATGGTATATTATTTGTATTATAGATGTCATGCCTAATTCCGTGATCATGCTTTCAATCTTTCGGTGGAGGAAACCCATTGTCTTACACCCTCGGTCAAGAACAGCTGGATGGAATGGAAGAGGTCTTGCAACAAGACCTCATTGATGTTGGCGTGCGATGTGTTTTTCTGATTGACATGGCCGGTAACATTATCGCCAATCAAGACAACGGTGAGAGTCGACACGACGTATACTCACTTGCCGCCCTGGCCGCCGGGAACTTCGGTGCTGTCAGTGCAATGGCCAAGATCATCGGCGAAGGTGAGTTTTCGCTGCTCTTTCACAAAGGAAAAAAGGAAAACATCCATTTCAACAAAATCGCGACCGAATTTTTGATGATTACCATATTCAGCAATGATATCTCACTCGGTTTTCTGAGGCTCAAGGTCAATGAGGCCGTTGAGAGAATAAAAACGATACTTGGATCGATCGACGCGTCCTGATACTTCTTTGGTTCATATAGGCCCCGTTGCCCTCGAGCTCACCGATACTATTTGCAGGTACACATTATATGGCATTCGTTAATCCCAAAAAAAAGGAAGTTCAGGTTAAAATCGTTTACTATGGTCCCGGAAGAGGGGGTAAAACGACTAACCTGGAATACATATACGACAAGTTCAACAAGCGGATAAAGACCGAAATGGTCACCATCAAAACCCATGGCGACCGAACGCTTTTTTTCGATTTTCTTCCTTTCGATATCGGTAAAGTGAACGGCTATGACGTCAAAATTCAACTTTACACGGTTCCAGGGCAGGTCAAATACAATGCCACGCGACGGTTAGTGCTCCGCGGCGTCGACGGGATCGTTTTTGTTGCAGATGCCATGGCCGTTCGGAGAGAGAAAAACATATTGTCACTCAAGAATCTCCAGGAAAATCTGGCGAACTACAAGAAGAGTATTTTCAAGACCCCGATGGTTCTGCAGTACAATAAGGTCGATCTGGCCGAACAGGGCATTCCCCTGTTGCCGCTTGAAACTATAGAGAGGGACCTCAACTCCAAACTCAAGACGGCCTCGTTTCCTGCCAGTGCAATTGTGGGAACGAACGTCGTTACGACCCTGAAGAAAATTATATCGATGACCATGGCGTCCATAATTAAGGAGCTGAAGTAGGGGGGAAATTGATAAACGAAACACCCGAAGACAATTTTTCCGACGAAGTTGATGACCGCCTGGAACACCTGTTCGGTGAGGAGGAACCGGCCGAGATGACAGAGATCAATGATGTTGAAGTAAAAGATTACCCTTTGCGAGACCTTAAAACGATTATCCTTTCGATTGATTGGGAAATCACGGATGAGGTCATGAACGGTTTTGTCGATCAGGTGGGGGCAATGCAGGACAAGTTTAGTGACGACAAGATTGTTCTTGTTTTTTTGCAACTGCTGGGATCGCTCGGTGAATATATCCGAAAGAACCTCGGACAATCCCACCCGGAGGCTTTCAGGAACCTCAATTCATTGTTCCTCGGGCTAGAAGAAATCGTTCAGAACGAAGATCTGGCTGAAAACGAGAAGAAAAGAATCCTGTCGACAGAGTTGAGCAAATACAAGCAACTGAAGGGAGAAATTACCAAAACCAAGGCGCCGGCAACCGATATAAAAGCGGCTGTTGTCAAGCCACCAGAGGTTCCACCAGACGCCGCACAGCCTGATATTGTAAGGGCTATCGAGGATCTGAAGCAATTTTTTCAAAGAGAACTGGACGCGCTGCGAGAAGAGATAAAAGCCTTGCGAGATGAACTTGCCCGAGGAGGAAACACTTCGCAAGGATAGCCGGACAGTGGTTATTGAAAGGGTGGTCCAATGGGTATGTTGTCGGGCGATATTTCAGGGATGATTTTTCGCCGGGTTATCGGTGACCACTTCAAGGAAGTTTCATTAAACGGCCGTCTGTTATCAATTTTTTTAGGCATGGACGGCAAAAGGAGTCTGGGCTCGATTGCGCGCTCCACACGATTGAATTTGAGCGATTTTCGAGAAGCCGTGTCACGGTTGCTGAACCTAAAATTGATCGAGCAGGTCAAGGACAACCGTGCCGTCATCGACGATGAATTTTTGAAACTCCTCACGCTCCAATTAGCCAAGGCCATCGGCCCGTTATCCAAAATACTTGTCGAAGAATCCATCCAAACCGCCGGTTACAGCCCAAACCGGTTTCCCGCCGGACGGGCGGGAGAACTCGTTGATACCCTCGCACAAGAAATTCAAAAGGAAGACAAAAGGCATCAATTCAGAAATAATTTGCTCCGCCTAATTCAACAGAAGGGTTATGACAAACCGTCACCAAAACGTGTTCAGTAAAGACGAATGGGCGATACGTAACGACAATAGCGGTCGATCTGATTATGCGCGACGTAGTCGACAATCGCCGTTTACTATCGTCGTCGAAGCGTATACTTGATCCGGGTTTCAGGAAAGTTTTTCGATGATCATTATTTGTGAGGACTGCGGTAAAAAATACCGGATAGACCCATCAAAGCTGCAAGGGCGGTCGGCCAGATTCAAATGCAAGGCCTGCAATCACCTCATTCAACTGCCCGAGTCCACGCCGACAAGGGGTTCGCCTGCCGAGGACGAATGGGAGTCGACCCAAACAATACGGCCCACCGCTGCTGACGATGACCCGGATTCAGGTGTAACCCAAGACCTCAGCGACAATCAAAATATAGCGACCAGCGGGGGCCATGGTCCGGAAGTTGTGGAGCCGTTGGTAACGTATACGGTTGGTTTTACGGAAAACGATACGGTTGCTCCGGGAGAGGAGACACTGCTGTCTGATGACGCATTACCGATTTCTGCCCGACACAGTCTGCGTCTTAAAATGATGATCCTGTTTTTGGTCCTGCCGATGACCCTCTTTGCGATATCCTCTGCCCTTTTCTTGATCCAGACAAACAGATTGGAACATCTGCTTACAGACGAGAGCGCCAGAATCGTCAATCGGATGGCTGAGGAAAAAATAGCCGAACTGTCACGGGCGGTTGCTGCCCAGTGCGAGCTTTACTTGACCAGCAAACCGAACCTGAAAAAGGAGAAATTCGCCAAAGACGACGATTTCAAGGCGTTGTCGGTCCAGAAAGTCGGCACGACCGGTTATACGGCACTTTATGAGCAGCCCGGAAAGGACGGTATTTGGCGGACATGGTCGCATGTACAGCCGAAAATCATCGGGATCGATATGGCGAACCTCAAAGAGCCGTTGGGTCGAAATTTTGATGGCTTCTGGCAGGTTTTCACCGGCGTAAAAGACGGCAAGGAATCCCGGGGATATTACACATGGAAGGACAGTAACGGCCGGCTGCGCAATAAATTTATGGTATGCACACCGATAGAGGGCACCCGGTACGTTATCGCCGCCACAACCTACCTGGAGGAGCTGACCCAATCGGTCGATGATCTGAAGGTCCGCTCGCACACGCTGGCAAAGCAGGTATTTACCACCACCACCATCATTCTGGTGGTAACATTGGTGATGATCGGGGCTATCGTTTTATTTTATGGTTACCGCCTAACCCGCAGAATCAGGGAGCTGACCGAGGTTACCAACCGGATCAGTATCGGCGAGATGAACGCTGAAATTTCCGTCCGCGCCAAAGACGAAATCGGCGAACTGGCCGAGGCGATATCACGTATGCAGGAGAGTATCCGTTTGTCCATCGATCGTTTGCAGTCCAGACGGTAGTGCGTACCGGCGATACTGACAACCGCGTATCGACGTGCATGAAAATACAATATCAACCAATGAGAGTGTTGAAAAACGTAAGTGTGAGGCGCCCTAATGCTCGTTTTTCCAAAAGAGAAGCCGTTGCTGACAAACCTGAATACCTTCTATTTGAAACTCGATAAGCTTATTGAGCACTGCCAGGGAGAATTTGGCGCCGGCGGTATCTTTTTGAATTCTGTCGCCGCCCAAGGGGCCGTATTTTTTGATCAAGAAGCGATCCTCAGCGGCTATTTAACCGAAAAGAACGGTGAACTCCTTGGCGACGCAGCGGTCGAAAGGTTACTAAAGACCGACTTCGACTACAACTTTTCGGTCGATATTTATTCTATCGCTCAGAAGCAGGTCTATTTTTGGTCCAGCATCCCGGTTGCCGAAAAGATTTACAAGGATCTCAGTACCGACTTTACTGACCTCGAAGGGCTTATCCGTAAAATGAGTGCTGAAAAATTGACCGGCTTCATCGATGTCGAGCTTGTCGGCGGCCGGGAAAGCGGAATGATTTTCCTCAGTGGTGGTGAAATTATCGGCGGGTCTTTTTCCTGGAATCCGGGCGGCAACGGTTCAGCCAAAGAGCATGTTAAAGATTTAATCGAAATGTCCAAGGCGGCCGGGGGCATTTTTCAAGTCAGCCGATTGCCAATGGAAGATAGCGCGCATCGTCCACAAACTGAAATGTCACCTGCATCAGCGTATAATATGAATACCTTGAAAATGCTCGAGGAGTTCATCAGTATTTTCGAAAAAATTTACAAATCTCGGAAAGACAAACCTGCTGATTTCAACAGCCTACTGCGGAATAAATTCGTCCAAAACGCTGACCGCTTCGAGTTCCTCGACCCTTTTGCAGAGGAATTCGAATATCACGAACGCCAGATTACTTTTACGGGCGATGCCGATGATGGGGAACTGGCGAACGGAATCATCGTTTCCATCAATGAACTGGCTGAGGATGTCGGTGTGACGGGCCAACTCAAAAACTATTTGACCTCCTGGTACCGGAAGTATGAGGCGCTGTTGGATAGATTGGGAATACACTTTTAGTTTTGAATGCGGCGGGTGCACGCGTCGCCAACCACCGCCGGAAGAGCGCCAGCGGAAAATGGGCCGGCGGCAAGCCGAAGATCATTGGAGGAGGCGGGTTTGACCGGATTGGAGGATCTTTCCCCCCGTTGGTATTTCGAGTTCATAAACAGTTTACCAACGGCTGTTTATCGAACGACGATCGAGGGCAAGATTGTTTTCTGCAATCGCAGATTTGCCAGTATTTTCGGTTTTGAGTCCGCCGCTGAGATGTCTGGTTTTCAGGCCATAAACCTGTACCGTAACAAGAGAGACCGGGGAATTCTGGTGCATTCGATCATGCGGAATGGTGGTGTAAACGATCTACCGCTGCCGTTGCTCCGGCAAGACGGCACGCCGATTTGGTGCAATATTACCGCCAGAGCGGTCCTGGACGATGACGACATGGTGGTGCACCTGGATGGTGTGCTGCAAGAAATAACCGACAAATTTGTGGAAGAAGGCCTGCCAGCGGGTATCGAAGCAACAGTCGGCACTACCGAGGAAATTATTCTCGTTTTCGACGTTCAAGGTACCCTGCTCGAGATCAATGAAGCCGGTGCGCGCCTTTTGGGATATCCGTCAGCCGAATTAAGGGGAAGGTCCTTGGGAGAGTTTATCGCTTCCAGGCACCGGGAACTGCTCATGCTCTTTACCGCGGATATTTTAAAATTCGGCTCTGAGCAGATTATACTGCCGATTGTCGGCAAAGACGGTATTGAACATCAGATCGAGTGTCGGGCATTGTTGATCAAACAAAGAGACAAAGCGCATCACATAAAGGGGGTTGCCAAGGACGTTACCCGTCAGATGGTCCGACAGAAGGTCACGGCAAACGAAGAAAAATTCCAAGGTGTTCTGGAGATGGCCGGCGGCGTCGCCCATCGGCTCAATCAACCACTGACCATCATCAACCATCTCCTGGCGGAGATCACCGCAGATCAACAACCCGGGCACGCCCACTGTGACAAGATTAATAGAGTTCGGGAACAGGTTTCCAAAATGACTGAAATAACGAAAAAAATAAGCAATATACGTAAATACGCCGCTATGGATTACGTGGCTGGAATTAAGATTGTCGACATTGACAGGGCCAGTTGATCCTGATGTGTCAACCCATTCATGCGGGTAGCTTACCAAGAGGCTGAATATGATAAAAAAAGTCCTGATCGTCGATGATGACGGAGAGATGTTGAACGCCCTGCAAGAGGGATTTGCAAGGTATGAAGATACTTTTGAGGTCGTGACGGCCGAAAATGGGGAGAGTGCTATCGACGCGTTAAAAGGGATCACCCTATCCTTGGTCGTAACCGACCTGAAGATGCCCGGCGTCGACGGACTCGTTCTCCTGCAGCATGTTATGGAAAATTATCCGGATATCCCGGTCATCATGATGACCGCGTACAGCACCCCTCAAATGGAAAGACTCGCTCGCAACGGCGGCGCAGTCGGTTACATTGCCAAGCCGTTCAAGCTCGAAAACCTGGCCAAAAAGATAATGGCCACGTTGCGGCAGGAATCCGAGGGCGGGACGCTCCACAGCGTATCTTCAGGCATATTCTTGCAGCTGATGGAAATGGAACAGAAAACGTGCACGATTAGACTTGAGGACCGAAATTCGGGTAAGAAGGGCGTGCTGTTTTTTTCAGACGGTGAACTTCTGGATGCTCGGGTGAACAATTTGCAGGGCAAGCAGGCAGCGTATGAAATATTCACCTGGGACAAAGTCACGATATCGATTCAGAACCATTGCCCTTCCATCGAAAATAGAATCCAAAGTGAACTCCAACCGTTGATACTCGATGCAACCCGGATGAAAGACGAATCAGAGCCTACTGACCAAACGTCTCCTATTGACGGGAACATCGACGAGGAATCGGTTGTCACAGAAATCCGAACCTCTAATCCTTCCCAGCGCATCAAAGATACAATTGAAAACCGGATCGGACAAGAGGCTGGAATAGAAGACATTTATCAGAATAAATCCTGGGATGGGTTGATCCACAAGCTTTCAAGCTTGGGAGAGTATTTTGACATCGGCGAGTTAAAGGTTTTTTACCTCGACAATGGAGAACCGCTCGACCGCATTATCATACCCGGTCGAAAAACAACCGTTATATCGGTGAGTCCGAAATCCCCCAGAGACAAAATACTGAATGTATTGAGTCAATAAAGGGATCGCGGTAATTTATTAAATCTTTTATCTGATGAAATGACCGGAAGATGCCGATATCTATAATTAATAGAGGGCAGTTCAATAATCACTCCGGCAGGGACGGATTCCGGCTAAACAGGTGGATCCGAGGCCACTGAAGGGCGGAGAATCAAAGATGAAGGAAATGTTCAAGGATATTGTCAATATGGACGGCGTCAACGGCGTCATCCTTCTGTCATATGAAGGGGGGGTTCTTTTTGAAAACTATTCGGCGAGTCTTTCTTTTCCATCCGGGAGGCGTGACTGGTTGGGATTGGTACCGGCGCTGGATGGCATAAGAGAGGCTGATATTGTATATGAGGGCGCCCGGATTTATGTGCGCCGCAGTGAAATCGGATACCTTCTGGTTCTCATGTCATCGTTTGTGTCGGTGGCTATGCTGCGCCTCAACTGCGACATATTATTGCCGTCCCTCAAACCGGTCCAGGGGTCGAAAGGAATCAAAAGGTTTTTTAAAAAAAAATGAGTTAATCGATTATCACTTGGCTACGTCATTGACAATGTTCCCATACATACCGGAGTGATCGAAATATGAAGACAGCGCAGGCGAAGGTAAATTCTGAGGTCGATATGCGGATCAATGAGGCAGAAGTTTGCCGCAACATGGGGCTCTATGATGAATCGCTGAGCATCTACGAGCAGGTGCTTTCAAACATCCCCGATACGGATGTCGAGATGGTTGAAACCATCAAGACGCGCATCGATGAGATCCGTCAGGAAATCTCGGACAGGGAGCAAACCGATAAAAAGCATGTATCCGCCCAGGATATCAGTATGGTCAAAAAGACCCTCTCGGGTCAAGAATCGGAAAATGACGCTCTAAGCGGCCAAACAGTACTTGACAGTGCTGCCAGTTTCAGAGAACTGGGACTTTTTAACGAGGCGATCAGTGAATATGAAAAGCTCATCGTTCAAGGCCATCCGCCGGAAAAAATTGCGGCCGACTTCGCGGATTGTTTGTTGAAGGTCAATTCTCCCGTCAAATTGGTTGGTTATATAGCACAGCTCGTCGACGACCAACGCTTGACGAAGGAATCCAGAGCTACAATACAATATCTCATCGGCCAAGAAATGGAGAAAAGGGATCACAAGGACCCGGCCCTCGATCTTTACAAGGCGGCTCTAAAAACCAACCCGACCGACACGGAAATCAGAAAGCGTCTGGACGGCCTCACGGCAAGCCTGTCTTCAAAATCTAAATATGACTACCTCTTGCGACAGAACATGGTCGATACGGATCAGCTCCAGAAGGCCTTTGCCCTGTCGAAGAAAATGAACAAGAGTGTCGAGTTCGTTCTGACCGGACAGTACGGTATCAGTAAATCCGATATCGGCAAGTCGTTCTCGGCTTACTATGGATGCCCGTTCCGCGAGTATGACCCTAACGTACCGGTTCCGCTTGAGCTGTTGAACAACCTTAAGGAAGCCTTTTTAATAAATGAAGGCTGGGTGCCGCTCAACTGGGACAAGAATTTTGTCGAAGTGCTGGTCTATGATCCGCGCGACCTCAACAAAACCGACAACATCAAAACCCTGTTGAACACACCGAAAATAAACTTTTCCGTGGCGATCAAAGAGGACATCGAAGAGTTTGTCAAACGATTTTTTGACCGAGACAACACACTGGATACTGATTCCGGCGATGATAATTTTGACAATTTCGACATTATTCCGGATGTTTCTTTCGAGGAGGAAGAGGAAGATGAAATCATCGATGATTCCGACGAAAGCTCGAGCAAAGTCGTCAAGTTGGTGGATCAGTTCATTATAGCGGCGTATCGTAAAAATGCCTCCGATATACATATTGAACCCTCTCCGACGAGCAAGGCCACTTCGATCCGTTTCCGTATGGACGGTGTGTGCCAGGAGTATCTGAAGGTGCCGAACTCCATGGCCCGCGGTATCCTGTCGCGCGTAAAGATCATGTCGCAACTGGACATCGCCGAACGCCGGCTTCCCCAGGACGGTAAAATAAAATTCAAACGGAAGGGTATACCGGCATTCGAACTCCGGGTGGCAACCCTTCCGACCACTGGTGGTTTCGAAGATGCCGTTCTGCGGATCCTGGCCAAGGCTGGGGCCATGAAAATGGAGGATATGGGCCTGACGGAAAGAAATTACACCGTGCTGGACACGATCATCCAAAAGCCCTATGGCTTGATCCTGTGCGTGGGCCCCACCGGATCGGGTAAAACAACAACCCTGCATGCGGCCCTGGGGAGCATCAACGATCCGGCAGTAAAGATCTGGACCGCTGAAGATCCGGTGGAAATTACCCAAGCTGGTTTGCGGCAGGTGGAAGCCAAACCGCGCATCGGACTCGATTTCGCGCGGATTATGCGGGCATTTCTGCGGGCTGACCCCGATATCATTATGATCGGTGAAATGCGGGATGAAGAAACGGCTTCGATTGGAGTGGAAGCATCCTTAACCGGGCACCTGGTGTTATCGACCCTTCATACCAACAGTGCACCGGAGACGATCACGCGGTTGCTCGATATGGGCCTCAATCCACTCAATTTTTCCGATGCATTTCTCGGCGTTTTGGCTCAACGTCTGGTCCGCAGACTCTGCACCAAATGTGCCAAGGAATACAACCCTGCCAGGGAAGAATTTGAAGAAGTCACTTCCGATTATGGTAAGAAGATGTTTGAGAAGGCCGGCATTCAGTATGACTCGGACCTGATTCTCAAGGCGCCCGGCAGCTGCGAAAAGTGTTCCGGCACCGGCTACCGGGGGCGTATGGGGATTCATGAATTGATGGAGGGAACCCCGACCATCAAACGCATGATCAAGAAGCGGGCGCCAACCGAAGAGCTGCTAGAACAAGCGGCCGGGGAGGGTATGACCACCCTGAAGCAGGATGGTATATTGAAGGTTTTCAAAGGGGTTACCGATATCCGTGAGGTTCGTCGCGTCTGTATTAATTAATGGGCTGACAATTTTACCATGAAGTGCCCTGTGACCATAAAAGCCGGCATTGGGTGAACGGTTCGGTTTTGGCAGCGCAAGGGGTGAAGCGCGATGGTAACCGAATGGACCATCGGTTCTGAAGACTGGAAAGAGCGTATTCACGTGGGCGCCGAATCACTGGGAATTACTCTTAACCGTTCCGTCGTGGATCGTTTTTCCATTCACGCATTAGAACTGATGCGTTGGAATACCAAGATTAACTTGACCGCCATTACCGATCCGTTTGAGGTGGCCGTTAAACACTACATTGATTCGATTGCCCCGGCCGACCTGATCCCGCAGCGTGCCCGTCTCCTCGACATCGGTTCCGGCGCCGGTTTTCCAGGCATTCCTCTTAAGATCATGTTCCCTTCGATGACAGCAACGTTGATTGATGCCGTTCGGAAAAAAGTCAGTTTCCTCAACCATTCGGGCAGGACCCTGCAGTTGAAGAATTTTAGAGCGCTGCATGTCCGCATCGAAAAAGGTCAAAGCATTCGGGGAGCCCAGACCGGTCGGCGAAAAAATGCTGTGGCATCGAGCCGCAAGATACCGCCGGTCGGCGGTGTGTTTCAGAAAAACTTTGATGTCGTGGTTGCACGTGCGCTGGCGACGCTGGACGATGTTCTCTTAATGGCATGGCCGTTGCTGGCTCGTAAGGGAAGAATTATTGCCTTGAAGGGGCGGCTCACGGAGGCGGAAATCGAATCGGCATCGCGTACCGTCGAGCGCCTGATGACGAAACAAGAACGTGCGATCGGGTCACCCAGAGTGTTTGTGAAGCGTTATAAGTTGCCCTTTCTGGGTGACGAGAGAAGTATCTTTGCCGTCAGGTTCGACTAAATAAAGCAGATAAACGATCACGACTGGCGCTGTTTTTTTAACATTTCTTTATGTTTCTCAGTTTTTAACAGCATGGTGTCGTTGATTACGTTTTTACCACCAAGTGATGATTTCCGATTAAGATAAATTTCCATAGTATGTTTCCCGACGGTTATAATGTCCTTGTCGTTGAGATCGGCGTGGGAAACGGTTTTTTCGTTTAAATAGGTTCCGTTTGTGCTCTTGAGGTCTTCGATGAAGAATCTTTCTTCCTTTTTGAATATTTTCGCGTGGTGCTTGGAAACACTCAAGTTGTCGATCTGAATATCGTTGGTCTCGTTTCTGCCGATTGTAATGACATCCTTGTCAGTTTCAACGGTTTTGAGCAACTTGTCATTGAATTTCAACAAAATGGTCAGCATATATCCTCCTTCAATATCAGTTTCAAGCGGTTTATCACTGCCGCACCGGCGCCTGACGCCATTGCAGAAATAACAGCAGTCGACTGCGTTAAATGGAGCTATATTATACCACAAATCCGATTCTGGGCGCAACGGAAAGACATGAAACGAACGGAAGTGAACCGGCGCGCATTGCTCATGGCAAAATGTCCTGCCGGTGGGTAGCCACGATGATCACGATTCATCCAGATCGATAAATTCGGCGTCGAGTGAATGATGGTTCACCTTTAAGATTGCGACAGTCGGCGGGTGGTTATGACGGGGCTGAGACGCACTTCCGGGATTGATGAAGACGACCCCGTTCTTCGTCTCAATGTGCGGATGATGGGAATGGCCGTAAATAACGGCGTGAATTCCGGCGGCGGCCGGATCGAGGTCGAGTCGGTAAATGTCATGCAGGGTGAACAGTTTGATCTTGTCGACGGTGAAGAGATCTGCCGTTGGCAGTTCATTCGCCCAACGACCCTGGTCCATATTACCCCTCACCGCTATGACCGGCGCCACAGCTTTCAAAATCTTGAGAACGTCAGGTGTATCGACATCGCCGGCGTGGACAATCATATCGACGCCCTCCAAAGATTTGACTGCATGCGCATCGAGATAGCCGTGGGTATCGGATATAAGTCCAATACGGGTGATTCTGTTTTTTGTTGAATTTTCAGTCATTATTAGTAAATTTGTTTAGAAGTGGTATCAAAACCTCAGATCACGCCCAAATGCAAGGCGTGGGCCGACGAAAAAACGCAGCATACATGGGCGTATGTTTTCAGAGTCAGGGGCAGGGCCCCCTGACTCTGACCGAGGAGGGCCACAACACCGCAATTGGGCGTTAGATGGGGTTTTGATACCACTTCTAGTCCTGTTAGCGAATCGATTGTTCATTTTATTTTGATACATGCTCCAAATTTCATGTGCCAGAAAAGTATTTAGCAGATCGGATGCTGAAAGACAAACCCTGGTCCTCCATTGGGTGAAATATTGGGCTAACACCGCGGATCACAGCGACGATCGGGCCCACAGTACGACGAAAAATCTCAGCTAAACCTGCGGGCGGCATGTTGTGCGGGTAAGGGAAGGTACCCTGCGGTCCTGATAGAAAGGGTTGCAAGGCAGAAACCGGGTATTCGATGCGGGAATTGACCTGCTTCTATCCAGTATGATTGTAACCACATGTAATGACTATGTAAAAATACTTAGTTTGTCTTGACTTTCTATCGGTATTCATGTAAAATGTATTCATATATTCAATGGGTTACAGCCTGACGTGACCATTGGCAATTGTAAGCCAAACGGGGATTGGGCCACCGGTTTCACCGGCGCCGGTGTGCCGATCGTCTGACGGACTGAAACCGGATTACACCAAACAGACCGGATGGAATATTTCAGGACAAAGACAATGGAAAATTATAAATCGATCGAGAATCTGACCCTGAATACGAATCAATACACACCAGGTGATTCTAAACCCATTGATTCGACAGAGGAATCGGCTGATGTCGATTACAAACTGATGGCAAAAATAATTGACAAACAACTGACCAAGTCAAGTCGCGCCCATGTCAAAGAGCTTCAGAAACAGTTCAATCGATTCAGCGAGGACAATAAGAAAAATTTCGATCGGCTGTCCAGAGAAAACGGGCGTCTGCTCAAGATCGTTGAGGATTTACAGTCAAGCCAGCGTCACCTGCAACACCAACTGGAACTCCATCAGGAACGTGAAAAACTGGCCGTGCTGCGAGAACAACAGGATGTCAAACGGATCAGGGATTTGGAGGACCGCCTATCTCTTCTTCTGCTGCCCCCTGTGCAGAATAACCAAATCAGCCTTGATGATCCGAATCGATCGGAGGTCGCCATTCAGCCGGCCGAGATTGTGGAAATAGTTGAAGAGGTTCCAGAAGAAGTTTTCGATAGAGCAGGTGCACCGGAAGATTTCCCGGACATTGAAAGTTCCGAAGTGGTAATAAAGGAAGATTTTACCCAGCAGTCAACGGATTCGTCCCCCGATACGGATAAACAGTTTGCCGGCCCGCTTTCGGGACTCGAAACCGATGACGATCTTTCCGTGCACAATGGTATGACAGAGAAGGATGCCGGAATATTATCGAATAATGCGACGGCAGAATTCCTCGATGGCGATTACGAGGAACCGGTGAAAACATCACCGTTGCTGGATGATGATCAATCAAAGGAAATAACAGTTGAAGCGACCACTGAGAAAAGTCAGACAGCGGACGAGGAAGGAGGTGAATACAGCATCGAGTCGCCCGGTGGTGTCCAGGAACTGTCCGCTGAACCTTTCGCGGAAAGAGAGTATACAGTTGAAACGGATTCCGATCAGGAACCGGGGGGCTTGGACGGCCAACAAATTGAGGCCGGCGAAGAGGAACTTGACAGGGAGAGTGAAACGGTAGTCGATGGGGACATGCCTGAACCCTCCCCATTATCGATGGATCATTCCACCATACCTGATGGTGATGAATGGGTGCAACCGGATTCGTATCAGATCGAAGAGGGGTTTGCCGAATCCGGCCATGTGAGGGGACGAGAAGACAACGGGACGGTTGAAGAACCGACTACAGAAGAAATCGAAACTGTTGGAGAAATACCGCCGATGGGAATCGTCTCCACACCAGCAGCGGTTTCAATAACTGAAGATAGCTTTGATCCGATCGAGGAAGACAGGGGAGCTGTGATCACCGATGGTGAAAGCGCGGAAGGTGACATTATAGAACTTCAGGACGAAATCAGCCTCGAAAAGCCAGGGATTGAGATTGACGACCATGAATCGACGATTGAAAACGCTGTTTCCGAGGTTGACGTCGAACTGCCCGGCATGCAGCTTGAGTCGGATATGGTCGTGGCGGTTCAAGACTCAGTCGAAACAGGTCATCCTTCTGAAACGGATGGTGACGGGCACGAATCGGATGACGATGTCGATACGGGCACATTTGAAATCATTGAATTGCATGAAGAAAATATTGTCTCTTCGCTGACGGCGACTGAAGAAGATTTTCAATCACCGGATATGCCGGCTTCCGCCACCGAAGGCCCGGCGGATTATTTTTCGGCAGAGGTTCCGGGCGCCCCCCCAGCTGATCGATTGTCCGGCCGAGCCAAGGATGAGGATCTCACATCAGAAAACTCCCAGGAATTATTCAAACGTGGAAAGTTCGCCTGCGAATCAAAGGATTACTCACAGGCGGCCGTTTATTTCGATCGATTTGTCGAACTGGTACCGGATGAACCGCGGGGACATTACAATCTTGCCCTTCTTTACTACCGGCTGAAAAATTATCCGGCGGCGCGCACCCACGCTGAGCATGCCCGTGCGTTGGACTATGCCCCGGTTGACAAGATAATGAGAAAAATCAAAGCCAAGATGGGCGATAATATGGGGCAACACAAAGGTCAGGGGCATGCGATCGAAGAAACCGGGCCGGACGACCCGTTTAACAAGCAAACGGCGTTCGGCGGCGTTGCTGGCACACCGTTCGATGACGAGACCGTGGTATACGAACCGGATATTCTTCCGCATTTCAATATTGACCTTTCAAAAAGTGAATTAGAAGACGATTCGGCCGACGAACCATACGACCTGTTGTCAGTAGTGAAAGATAATTCTCCGGAATCAGGATTATCTGAGATTGAGATTCCTGAAAAAACGGCCGATGAAGTTATTGAGACCAATACCATTGAGACCAATGATTCAGCGGCGCCGGCAACGGATATTGAATTACCGGGGATGGAACAAACTGACGACGGACAACCGGAGATAGCTATTTCTGCGAGCGCGTCGACTCAGGAGGATTTAGAATCAGAAGTGCCTTACATTATGGAGTGGCAAGCCTCGGACAGTGAAGGTGCCACGCTCGAAGACACTGTCGCTGAAACAGAATCCGGTTATCCGCTCTATAACGAGGGCTACGACGCCCTGGCAGAATATCTGCCCGACACGAACGAGGACCTGACTGAGGATGCGGTGGAGACGCTGGAAGTAAATAAACAGGGGCGGACGAAAACAAATGATAATGATGCCTCTGTCAATGGTATCTTCGACTTACAAGAAATTCAATCGCCGGTTGAGGAACGACCAGCCATAGTAGATCCATCCAATATGAATGGCCAAGAGGAAAACCTTTTTGAACCCCCATCAATAGACCCTGCACTAGAGAAAACGACACCGGATGAGCCCATTGAACCATTACTTTCGGAAGGTAATAATCTTTCGGAAGCTGCGGCATCTGAACCTTTAACCGGAGAGAGATCCGTGGATTCGTCCGAAGAAACGATTCCTGCCAGCCAACATTTTTCTTTAGCCATGGCGGCATCGCGGCAGAAAGACTATCCCGAAGCGATTGCATGTTTTGAAAAATATATCGAACAATTGCCTGATGAGCCAAAAGGTCACTATAACCTGGCAATACTGTATTACAGACGCAACGAATATGATAAGGCATCGCAATGCGCGAGTCGAGCGCTCCAATTGGGAGCCAAGCCTTCTCAGAAGATAATCGATAAAATCGAATCGAAGCTTTCTCTGGAAGAATCAGAAGACCGCCACGCATCCGGAGACCAGTCATTGAACAAGCGACTCGATGACAATCTGAATTTTCCTATAACTGAACTCGGAAATCCCGCCGGTGAGGACGATACCGCATCGATCTGGGATGCAGACGAACTGGATGGTGACATCAGTCCGTCACTCATTGCCGAAGCGGCCACAGAGAATTCCTTCGGTACCAATGACGATGTGATCGTTTTTAATTCGACCATTGCTCCGGTAAACGACGGCGAGCCAGCTCAAAACACACTGCCCGAGGATAAACCGTCACTCGACGAGCTCAAAATAAGTGCCTTGCGCCGCTCGGCATCCCGTGAATCAAAGGAGTCGGATGACATCGCCGATGAGGCGGCCGTACCTAGCGATAGCGACATAATCGCACTGAGTGAAACCGGTAGAGTGAATAACCTGTTCAAACTTGGCCAGAAAGCCATCGAAAGCAATGAATTTCTGAAAGCGATCAAGCATTTCACAAAAGTTACCCACTTGCTTCCCGAAGACCCTCGGGGTTATTATTACCTGGCGGTCGTATCATGTCGCCTGAAATTTTTCGAGACCGCCCGAGAGCATGCCACACATGCCATCGAATTGGGATCAGAGCCGGCGAAAAAGATTCTGGAAGAAATCACTGCACATCAAGCAACCGCATAAGTTAATAAAGAAGTCCTGCCGGTCGGCTATCTCGCCGGTCGGCAGGGTCTCTGAATGATCTTGACACCTTTCGATATTACCAGTAAATTTGACTACTATTGGAACGCGGTGTGAGATTGGTCAACGCCGAGTGACTATATAGCGGTTGTCAAAAAAACGTTCCGTTATTCGAACGTTTTTTTTCTACAACCACTTGTACCATCCTCCCGTATTTCGGAATTTATTTTTAAAAAGCGGTATAAGTGGTTTCAAAACCACTTCTAAAACCCAATTTCGGCGTTGTGGCCCTTCTCGGTCAGAGTCAGGGGGCCCTGCCCCTGACTCTGAAAACATACGCCCATGTATGCTGCGTTTCTTCGTCGGCCCACGCATAGTCTTTGGGCGTGATCTAAGGTTTTGGAAACACTTCTAAGGAGAGTGAAAAATGAGGATTCTGGTTGGGTATGACGGGTCGAATGCTGCCAAGGAGGCACTGAAACTGACAAAAAAGTTTGCCGGGGCGCTCGACGCAAAAGTGGATGTGGTGACCTCCATGGCCAAAGCCACCGAAGGGGAGCAAGATATCGTTTTACAGGCCGAGAAATGGCTGGAATATGCCCAATCGATTTTCGAGAAAGACAAGATCGACTGTGCCACCCACTTGCTGATCCGGGGGTTGTCGGCTGAAGAAGATATCGTCAAATTTGCCGAGGACAACAGCATCGATTTGATCGTTGTGGGCGTGAAGAGACGTTCCAAGGTGGGTAAGATAATTATGGGTTCGACAGCCCAGTACGTAATCATCAAGGCCCCTTGTCCGGTATTGACCATAAAATAAAGCCGCCTTAGCCGCAGGTAGCTCTTTGAACCTACGAAGGCTTTACTGCGTGTTACCGCATTTTCAATGCGTCGCTGCGTCGCCCCGCCGCAAGTAGATTTCGAGTCGCTCGACGACCAGAGAACAGGTAAGGGTAAGCAATAGATACAAAACGGTGATCGTTATCCAGATCTCGAAGGTCATATAAGTGGTGGCCATCAGTTCCATTCCCTGGAATGTCAACTCCTGGATAGAAATGACCGACACGATCGCCGAGTCTTTAATCGTCGATATGAACTGGCCGGCCAAAGGTGGGAGAATCTGTTTTACCGCTTGGGGTAAAATGATATGCCGCAGCCGTTGGGATTTTGACAACCCCAAGGCGTCCGCCGCTTCCCACTGGCCTTTTTCGATGGATTGAATTCCGGCGCGCACGATTTCGGTAATATAGGCACCTTCGAAAATAGCAAGGGTTAGAAGAGCTGCGAGAAATGTGGGAAACAGCGCCGAAGGCGCAAAAAGAAATTCAATCAGCCCCCGGGTAAAGCCCGACGTGGCGGACATCAGACGGTCGATGCCGATAGCAGGGAAAATCTGGTCGCCGATAAAGTAGTAAAAGATAAATACCAGGACCAGCGGCGGCAGGTTCCGGATGATTTCGACATAGGTGCTGCCGATTAGCCGGTTGAAAAGGCTGGCACTGACCCGGGAAAGCCCCATCAGCGTCCCAATAATTGTCGCCAGAACGGTCGCCCAGAAACTCAATCGGATCGTCATCATCAGGCCCGTGATAAGCACGTTCGGTACCCACCGATCTGCCTGGGGATCGAACCGGAAAAGGTACTGTGGAATAGCCCCCCAATTCCACTTATAATTCAACTCCGCTTCTATTCTGTACACCAGGTAAACAGCAATGATCGCTGCGATGAGAATGACGGTCCCGTCAAGACGCGTTATTTTAACGTGTTTTCTACGCAATTGCGATATTCTTTGTTGAATCGACTTGATCCAGAAAAATTTGCGAATACCTCGGGTTAAGTGCAGCGAGCTGAAAAGCGCCCAACGCCCGATGTCATTATACCGATAAGCCAATGCAGGCTGAAAGGGTCACGCATCCCTTCCTCCCCATTTAAACGTTTAATAGAAAAACTCTCCGCCCGCTGAGATAGCTGCCTCATCGCTGATGGTACCGTGTTTGTTTTTCTCAACGGAGGCTACTTCAATTCGCTTTCCCATTCCTTTGTGCCGAACCAGTAATGTTTGCGTTCTTTCAACCAGCCCTCCGAGTCGACAACGTGAATCCAGTTGTTTAAGTAGTTCAATGTGTCGACATCACCCTTTCGAACGGCAAACCCGATAGGCTCTTTCGTGAAGGTGTCCTGCAGGGGCAAAAAGAGATTGTCCGGGTTTTCTATGGCCATGAATTCCGGCAGGGGTGCGGATGCCACCAAGGCATGAACCCGGCCGTTACGAACTTCCTGGATGACCTGCGATTCATCGTTAAAAAGTTTCAATTTCGCTTGGGGCATGTATTTTCTTGCGGCCACTTCGGCCGTGGACCCAAGGCGGGCGGCAATTGAAACATCTGAACGGTTGAAGTCCTGGATTTTGCTGTATCCGGCGGCCTGCTTTTTATGCGCTACGATAGACATACCGCTGTAATCATAGGGTATGGTGAAGTTGACCTTCAGGTTTCGCTGCGGCAGAATGCCCATCCCGCCGATGATGACGTCGAATTTTCCCGTCAGAAGTGCCGGAATAATGCCGGCCCATTGGGTCGGTACAAATTCGACCTTCACACCGGTGTCTTCTGCAAGGCGCGTGGCCACATCGATTTCAAAACCGATGAGCTTGCCCGTTTTGTCCTTCATCGCCCACGGGACAAAGGTCGACATGCCCACGCGCAATGCACCCCTTTGGAGGACCTTTTCAATGGTGCTTTCGCTATTCAGGTTTTTTGGGACGTTTCCGGCCAACACGGGGCCGGCGGCTGTTGTCAACGTAACCAGGATCATGGCCACCGCCAGTAAGCCTTTCTGTCGAGTCATATTCTTCCTCCTTCAGCTATTTTGTTATCGATTAAAACATTTCAATGTCCTGACAAACAGTCGAATAACGTTGTGCCGTCCTCACTGTTACCCTATGAGCTTGAAGCGATGTTCGAGGTAGTAAACGGCGAGAGAGAGCGTCATCGTAACCGCAAGGTAAATGACGGCGATCGTAAACCACAGTTCAAATACAAGAAAAGTTTGTGATATTATAATTTGGCCTTGCATGGTGAGATCGTAGATCGCAATGGTGCTGACCAAAGCCGAATCTTTGATCAGCGACACGGCTTGACTCGTTAGGGGCGGCAGGATTTTTCGGATGGCTTGGGGGAGGACCACCAGTCGGTAGGTTTTCCATGAACTTAACCCAATGCTGTAAGAGGCTTCCCATTGTTCTTTGGGTATCGATAGAATGCCGGCGCGGAAGATTTCGGATGCGTAGGCGCCTTCGAAAAGGCTCAGGGCCAATACGGCGGAAGTAAAGGCACTGATATCGAGTACCGGTGCCAGGACGAAATATATGAGAAACAGTTGGACCAGAAGCGGCGTATTGCGCATCAACTCCAGATAGCCTCTGGCCAGACCTCTGGCGATAAATGAGTGCGACAGGCGGAAGAGGGCGGTGATCAGGCCGAAGGCGAACGCGAGCACAAGACTGATACCCGATATCTGCAGCGTGATCTTGAGGCCCTCAAGCAACGGCCCGGCAAGCAGGTGACCGTCGCTGACGGAAAAGATATACGCCGGGACGCGATACCACTGCCAATTGTAGCCCAGTGTTTCAGCGCCGCGCAGGATCAGCCAGGCCAAAGATCCCACAACCATTAAATATTTGAGAATGTCAATCAGGAACCGTGGCATCATCGCTCTGACACCCGAGATACGAATATGACGTCCGGTGTAGCGCATGGCAACAAGGGTCGGCGCAAGGGGCAGCATGAGATCTACGGCGGTCTGTCAGCCGTCGATGACAGTGCGATTTGATACCTTCTAATCAGGCAAGAATTACCGTTCGTTGTCCCCGGACTTATAGTGGTTGTCAAAATAACGTTCCATTATTCGAACGTTGCGGTATTTGCAAATGACTCGCATGGGTACGGCGGCATCAAGGTGATCAGTTCACCAGGCTCTGAATCGGTGCCGGTATCCGGCCGCCGAGCCGAATAAACCGATTGGCGCCCGGGGGGTTTTTCACCGGCAGGATAACCGACTGGCCGAGAAGACCGCCAAAATGAGCCGTGTCGCCGGGTTTTTTACCGGGCACGGGGATCAGGCGTGTGGCGGTGGTCTTCCTGTTGATAACACCGATAGCCATTTCATCGGCGATGATGGCTGCAAGAGTTTCTTCAGTTATGTCTCCGGGTAGCGCGACCATATCGAGTCCAACAGAACAGACGCTTGTTATTGCCTCGAGTTTTTCAAGGGTCAAATAACCGTTTGCCACTGACTCGGAAATGTTCAGGTCTTCGCTGACCGGTATGAACGCCCCGCTGAGACCGCCGACATGGGAGCTGGCGAATGCGCCGCCTTTTTTGACGGCATCGTTGATCAGTGCCAAGGCGGCGGTCGTCCCCGGTACGCCGATGCTGAAGAGACCGAGGCTTTGGAATATTTCTCCGACGCTATCGCCGACATTCGGTGTCGGCGCCAAGGACAGGTCAACCACACCGAAACGGATGTTGAGACTATCGGCGACTTCGCGACCGATGAGCTCTCCGACACGAGTGACCTTGTACGCCGTGTGCTTGATGAGCTCTGATAACTGTCCGAGGTCTATCTGGGGCTCGGTGGATAGTGCGCGGTCGATGGCCTTTTTAACCACACCCGGTCCGCTGACGCCGACATTGATGACGGCATCGGCTTCACCGATACCCAGGTACGCACCGGCCATAAAAGGGATATCCTGGGGAATATTTGCGAAAACGCAGAGTTTGGCACAGGCGATACCGTCTTCTCTGGCAGTCAGACTGGCCGCGCGTTTGATCTTTTGACCCATCAGGTAGACGGCGTCCATGTTTATCCCGGCACGGGTGGACGCAACGTTGATCGACGCGCAAACCCGTTCCGTTTCGGCCAGGGCCTCTGGAATGGCATCGATAAGGGCCCGGTCGCCTTTGGCAATGCCCTTTTCCACGAGGGCCGTAAAACCGCCGATAAAATCGACGTTAACCGCCGTTGCTGCTTGATTGAGAGTCCGGGCGACATCAATCATCTGGGAAGAAGAAAACGGCGCGGCAGCGACCGCTATCGGGCTTACGGAGATTCGTTTGTTGACCACCGGAATGCCGTATTTGTCACCGATCCGGTTACACGCTCTGACCAGATTGCCAGCCAGGTCGCTGATTTTGAACATGATGTTATCTTTGAAACGTTTGAGATCATGGCTAGCACAATCGAGCAGATTTATACCCATGGTGACGGTACGGACATCGAGGTGTTCATTCTGCACCATTTCGAGGGTGGAGAGGATTTCTCTTTCAGTTAGCATTGCCTGTTTCCAATAGTGTAATGAGCGTTGTTACCGACTATCCTGAACATTTCATAAAATTTTCAATCTAGATTCGATGTATGGCCTCGAATATATTGCGGTGCTGGATGCTGATCTGCAAACTCAGTTCTTCTGCTTTGCGCCGCAGATCGCTATAAAAGCCTTGCTGGTCGATTTCGGCGGGCACGTCAACCTCGTAGATCATGATGTTGTTGTTGGGGTCGTCTCCACCCTTGAAAACGGCTTGAAGATTGGTCACATTGACACCATAGCGGGCAATGATCTCCGTGATAGCGGCAACCAAACCTTTGCGGTCAGGCCCCCTGGTGGTTATGACAAACGCTTCGCTTTTCTCCATCGTGAAAAAGACCCTGCCCGGTTCGAGGGGTTTGACAAAAACATGATGGTTCAAGGGAGCCAGCCCTTCCTTCAGGTAGTTTGCCAATTCGTCGATGGCTATTTGTGGTGGCAGGGCCACGATGAAGATACCGCTGAATTCAGATTGCAATATGGTCTGACTGACATTTTCGATGTTGCCGTCTTTTTCGACCAACATCTTGGATACAGCGGCGATGATACCCGGGCGATCCGGGCCTAAAACTGAAATCACGACCTTGTTCATTCAATTACTCCTGCAGTTACCGGCACGCAAGGCCCGGATACTTCGCCGACATGGTTTCTTTTGATTGCCAATACCTCTGCTTCGATATAATGGACCTATCGGGCTATAAGATCAGGCAGTCCGCGACAAGTTCCCAGAGGTATTTGACTTCGAGATCTTTCATGCCGTAGTTTTCCTTTATATTGTTGAGCTGCCCGTGACAACTGTGGCAGGGTACGACGATCATTGACGCCCCGGTTGCCTTGATCTGTTCCATTTTCCTGCGACCGTAGAAAACGCGCTCATCGTTGTATCCGGTTGTCAGCGCGCCGCCGCCGCCGCCGCAGCAGATCTGGTGCTCTCGGGTCGGGTAAAGATCTTGCCAGTTCTCGAGACACTGATCCATAACCCATCGCGGTTCCTCATAGAATCCGTGCCCGAAAAGCTTTTCGGCTTTGCGGCAGTAATTGCAAGGGTCGTGATAGGTAGCGAGGGTGTCGAACCGGGATTTATCCAATTTGATTCGGCCCTCCTTGATATAGTTGATGAGCAGATCGAAAACGGTGTAGGTGCCGATTTTCTTCAAAATCTCTGGGTACCATTTTTCGAGACCAGACCTGGTCGTCAGATAGGCATGACCTCATTCCGGCCACATGAGGTTTTTTATTTCCAGATTTTCAAGCTGCTCGACAATTCGTCCCGCCATTGTTTTCATGGCGGCATCGTCACCGGTGAAGAATCCCCAACTGGTTCCTTCCCAGGCATTGGAGGTGATGGTCCAGTCTTCGCCGGCGGCATGAAAGATCTTCCACCAGTGTTTGAGGTCTTCGGTGTGGGTGTTCACCAGCTTGTTGTGAATCGTAGACAAGATATTGGCGCCTTTCTTATCGATCGGCACTTCAAATGTTTCAAATCCCGGTTCTTCGGCTAGTTCTTCGGCCACGTCCTGAACGATGAAAATAAAATCATCTTGGGGCAGTCCGAGGTTGTTGCCGGTCCGCAAGGCCGCATCGACGCCTTTGTGCAGTATCCCCGGTACGTGTTCCCTATCCCTGAGGGAACGGATGCCGCGCATGATGTTCGGGATGTCGATTTCCATCGGACAGAGATACTCACATTTGGCGCACATGGTGCATATCCACGGCCAACGCGCCTCGACGATTTCCTTTTCCGCTCCGAGCGCGGTCAAGCGAACGATTTTGCGGGGATCGAATCCGTCTATACCCGAAGCCGGGCAGGCGCTGGCGCACAGACCGCATGTCAGGCAGACATCCTGTGAATAAGGCCATGACCCGAAACAGTCGCCGTCGAGAGTCTTTATATCGATTGGGAGTTTCGATTTGTCGCTCATCTATCACCTCTGGTCATCGATTGGTTCTTCCGTTTTTAAGGCTTATCCATTGCGTGAATTTTCTGGACGAAGCCCCGTGTGATTTGTCCAAATTCGATCTCCATGTTGGCTGCAAGCGTGTTTATGGCAAGCCGGTCTCTGCCACGGCCGATGATGTCGAGAAGACCGGACAGATGCTCGACTCGCCGGCGGGCATGTTGGTTGCCGGTTTCGGAATGACAGTTTCCGTCGTGGCAAGTCAGGACTATAACGCCTGCGGCTCCGCGAGAAAACGCCTCGAGGATGAAACCGGAGGATATGACACCGGCGCATGGCACCGTCACCACTTTCAGGTTCGCCGGTATCTGCTGCCCGGTTTTGACAGCCAGGTCGTTTGCCTGTGCAGCGGAACGAGTGCAACAGAAAGCCACGATGGCAGGATCGACATTCAACCCCTGTCTGACCTCGGTGTCGCGAAGGTGATCACCGACCGCTGTATCGACATCCCCCAGTTGGATGGCTTTGCGGGGACATTCGGCGAAACAGATGCCGCAGCCGGCGCAGGCATCGGCTGCGACTTCGATCCGCTTGCCTCGTTTTATCGAACCATAGGGGCACAGCCGATAGCATGTCAGGCAACGGATGCATCGGCCGCTGTTGATTTCTGCCGGTACAACCGTGCGATGCAGCGCCGTGTTGTCGAGACCCAGAACCGCAAGGGACGCACAGGCCGCTTCCGTGACGTTATCGTCAATCGAAAGGGCCGCCCTGGCCGGACCGACCGCCAGTATCCCCCGGCGGTTGGTGCTTACCGGCAGGCGGTGAACGTTCCCTGTTTGCAGAAAGCCGGCTGAATCGGTGTCGAGCCTTAAAATTTCGGCCAGATGCGCCAGGTAAGGGGAGGGGACAATGGTTTCGTCCACGACGATGATATCCGGTGCCGCACGGTAGTGGTGATCGGTGATCTCATCCCGGAATTTAACTTCCCAGCCGTCATTGTCAATCCTCTGGACCGTTGGCAGCGAATCGGTAAACTTGAAAAAAAGAGCACCGGAAGCTTTGGCCTGACGATAAAGCGCTTCAAGCCCGCTGCCGGCGACTTTCAAGTTGCCGGTCAGCACATAGGCCCGGGTACCGGAGAGCGTTTGCAGGGTCTCTGCGTAATGCAAAATTTCAGAGGCGATAACCGGCTCGCTCTCTCGAATAAGGCCGTGCAGGAAGATGATTTGCTTTTCTTCAAAAGCACTGGAATCGTTTTGCAGATCTTTGGAGAATTCAGAGAGCGATCGGACGGACGGGCCGGCCGGAAGGGCATAGTCCTCTATATTTGTTTTGCGGCGATTCTCTTCGGCGATGACGATGCTCGCGACCTGGCGATGTATTTTTTCGCCGTTCTGGTTGAATTCGACTGCGAATTTGCCAACGAACCCATTACAGGCATGCAACCGCGCACCAGAAAGCACTTCTATAGACGCATCAGCAACTGTTTTCGGCTGAACACGAATCAGCTTTTCGAATTCCGCGTCGGTCCCGTCCGTGTGGGCCAGAATGATGCGGCATCTTTGAGTCACGAGTTGCCGGGCCACCGTCAGAGCGCACGTTCCACTGCCGATTATCAATGTCGGGGCTACCAAATTGACACCTCTGCACATAGGTTAATTATTGTCCATCCCAAATTGGGCCTTTCCTACCCTGGGCGATCCATTCTCAAGTTTGGTGATGCTGCTTGACCGCCGCTTTTAGGAACACGGCCGCCGCCAATGCCGCCCGGTCGGCGGAGGCAATGGACTCGGCAATGCTCATCGGACCGGTAGCGGTCCCGGCAACGAAAATACCGCCATCCGTTGCAGCGGTACCCTTATCCTCGGATGCGATAAATCCGGATTCTTCAACCGCCAGCCCGAACATCGCCGCAATTTCGCGGCTCTCCTCTGAAGGTGTGATTCCGATGGAAAGCACCAGCATATCAAAAAGCGCCTCGCGGCTTTCTGCGGCGCCGGTTTCGTAATAAACAACCTTAAGTCGATCTTCCGGTGTGCGGTAGACTTCGCCCGGTATGGCACGGAACATACTGATTTCGTTTTTGACACCATTATAGAACTGCTGAAAGGTTTTACCGAAGGTTTGCACGTCGATGTAAAAAAAAGCGATCTCGGTTTCCGGACGTCTCATCTTGATCAGGCGTGCCATTCGCAGGGCGGATGCACAGCACACTTTAGAACACCACAGGTGACCAAGCTTGGCATCTCGACTTCCCACACACTGAACAAATGCCATACGGTCTGGGGTGCGTCCGTCCGAAGGGCATTCGGGAATGCTATTCTGCCTCAGCATCCTCTCCAGATCGAGGTTCGTGACCACGTTCGACAAATTTTTGTAGCCGTAGGGCATGCGCTGCGGGTCGAAAGGACTGAAGCCGGAGGCAATGATGACCGCCTGGGCCTCACAATCGAAGGTACGCGGATCTCCAATTGAGGAGGATTGCACGATGGATGCTCGCAAAATATCCGATTTACCAACCCGGTCGATCCGGCTGTGGGTATGAACGTCGATTCGCGGATCTTCGTCAACCTGACCGATTTTTTCACACACAATGCAGGCACCGCATTTAACACAAGCATCGGTGGCCTTGCAGGTATACTGGACGGCAAAACCGCCCAACCGTTCGGATTTCTCGACGATAGTCGATCGAATGTTCAAATGTGACAGGCTGAGGGCTGCCGTAAGTCCGGCGATACCGCCGCCGACGATTAACACTTGGCTGTCAGACTGCATTGGTGAGATCTCCCGCTGAGTAACTCAATGATAAGATGATGTCATATTGTTTATTCTTGCGCGCTGAAGCCACCGATCCACCCATCCGCTCTAATATTTACCCAAACGCTTCGATCACGCAATTATTTTTCGGCCGATTTTTTATAAGCCGCAACGATCCTTTCGATGCGATGGGTCACATCTCTGGTGACGGCAGCGGCCTTTTCGCTGGAAATCACGCCGATATCGGCCGAGAGACGCAGCGCGGTTTCCTCTTCGATATCGGTAATTTTGTTGATCAGAAATGTATCCGCCTCCCCATCATCCAGCAGAAGACCGCAGGCCCCGACAGCGCCGATAAACGTATCGTCCAGAAAGATCGGTACGACGATCTTGACCAAGCCGGCATCGCACTCCTCCACCACCGGCTTTCGGGTCTGCATGGCCTGGTTGGCAATGTTCATGTGGGCCACTGCACAGATGAAGCTTTGCCCCTTGTCAGTCGCCTTTATGGCAGGGCACAGCTTATTCACCCACTGCTTGAACTCCGAGATTCGAACGCCATCGGTGTTGAAGACATTGACATCCATGCCATATCGAATGTGAATATCGTTTTCAAGTTCGACCCAATTTTCCAGCGGTAAGATGTCGGTCAGCTTCATATCGGCTCCTTCCATAATAGAAAATGTCTTTTTCCCGTGTGTGGTTACACCGTTTTGTGCTCATTTTCAAGCCACTCCTTTAGCCGTTGTAGTCCGACCGCTGTGGATACCACGGGCCGGTAACCGAGGTCCTTGCTGGCGGCGCTGATATCGAACCAATGGGCCGTGGCAAGCTCTTCGGCAACGAAACGGGTCATTTGCGGCTCCCCTTTGAGGCCCAGGACGCGATGGACACATTCGAGCACAGTGCCGATCACCATTGCCTTTTTTAAAGAAATGGATTTTCGCACCGGTTTGTGGCCGCCGGCCTTCAAAATTGCGTTGACCATGTCCCAGAGGGGAATGGGTTCGCCCTGGCTGATGAAGTAGATGCGACCGGAGAGTTCCTGGTTTGATTTCAGGGCCCTGGCTGCAAGAAGGTGAGCCTCGGCGGCATTGTCGATGTATACCGTGTCGACCAGATTGCGGCCGTCTCCGATTTGCCGTAACCGGTGGGCCCGCTCAATAATTCGTGGAACGAGATGTTTATCTCCCGGTCCCCAGATGAGGTGCGGCCGCAGAATAATGGTTCTAAGACCCTCCGTAGACGCCCTGACAACGTCTTGTTCAGCCAGTGCCTTGGTTTGGGGGTAGGGAGATCGATAGTGCGTTGGATACGGCACCGATTCATCGACCCCTTCCATATCCAATCCGTTAAAAACAACACTGGGCGAGGAGGTGTATACCAGGGTAGCGGTGCCACCAGCTTTGCATGCTGCGATAACGTTGCGTGTTCCAACGACGTTGGTCTCATGATAAGCAGAGTAGCGTCCCCATACGCCGGTTTTTGCGGCGACGTGAAACACGGTGTCAATGTCCTTGCATGCCGCGGACACCGCTTTCAGGTCGCCGATATCTCCTATAAATTGTTCAACACCATCGATATCGAGGGCCGGATAGAAATGGCGTGAGAAGCTGCGTACCCGCACCCCTCTATCCCGAAGTTTCATTACGACGGCATGTCCGAGAAAACCGCCGCCGCCGGTAACAAGAGTTGTCGGTATATCACCGGTCGTCATTCCGATATGTCCCCATCGGTCCTAAGCAATACGACATCATGCAAGCTGCGTCTCCGCCCACCGCGCCAGTTTCTCACGGAATATCTTGGCGTTGTGACGGATATCCACCGGAAACTCGGCGGGATAGAGTATGGTTTCAATCGATTGGGTCAGATCACTGCTACGGGCAAGTTCTAATAGCTCATGTGTGATTTGCGTTCGATTTCTGTCCCTCGCGTCCGGTTCGAGGTCGATACAAATGACCGGTTTCTGTCGGGGAGCCCGGCCGACGCCCACCAGTGCACTACGGTATACCCTGGAATGATTGTTGAAAATGGCTTCGCAAGGGATGGTGAATAGGGTTCCCTTGTCGGTGATGACCCGCTGGTTTTTGCGGCCGTAGAACCAAATTCGGCCGAGTTCATCGATTCGCCCCAGATCTCCCATGCGGTGCCAGAAAGTGACGCCGTCCCTGATCTTTGCCAAGGCGTCGGCGTCCGGGCGTTCGAAATATCGACGGGTCACTTGGTCACCCTTGACGGTGATTTCACCCACCGCACCGTTGTCAACGAGCACGGTATCGGACCAGCTGTCGATGGCATGATCACAAATAGCGATGATGCGCACTTCGAGCCTATCAAGGGGGCGACCGACACAAACCCCGCCTCCCCGTTCGCTCAAAGCACGTGTTTCGGCAAGAATTTCGCGACCCTCGATTGAAGCCACCGGCATCGCTTCAGTGGCGCCGTAGCCGGTATGAATCTCGGTATTGCCGTAAAACAGGGTCGAAAACTGCTCGATATTGGCCGGCATTATCGGGGCGCCGGCGGAAATCACCCGTTTGAGGGATGGAAGTTTGACGCCGTTTTCCTTCCCGTATCGGCCGACTCTGTAAAGAAGCGCTGGTGATGCGAACATATTGGTCACACCGTTCGATTCCACGGCATCGATAATTTTCAATGGATCAACGTGGGCCGGCCGGGTCGGGTCCATATCGGGAATGACAGCCGTCATACCGAGCGCCGGGTCAAAGAGGGCAAACAAGGGGAAGGTGGGCAGATCGATCTCATCGGTCGCAATTCCGTAATGGCTCTTGATCGTGTCAATTTGAGTAGAAAACACGCCGTGGGTGTAGACGACCCCCTTGGCCGGGCCGGTACTGCCGGTGGTAAACAGGATGGCTGCCGTTTCGTCACGGTCAGTCTGTGCCAAAGTATAAGGAGCTGTCCGAATTCGGCGAAGTTCTGCTAGGCTGTGACGATACCAGAACCGCCTCTGTCCGGCGAGGATCCAGGTTTTGACGGACCTGAAAAACCGGGGGTATAGGGCCCTCAGAACGTGGGCCTTGGGGATACCGATAAAGGCCGTGGGGCTGGATTGCTTGAAGCAGCCGACCATTCGCTTGAGACCCATTCCCGGATCGACAACGACAGGGACGGCGCCGATTTTGAAAAGCGCAAAAGTCAGAACGAAAAAATCCATGCTGGGCCTGACCAGCATAATCGTGCGCGTCCCGCGTACGATCCCAACGCTTTCGAGCCCCCATGCCAGATGGTCGGAATCACGATCCAATTGTTGGAATGTCAAATGGGTGTATGCTACCCGACCATCCGCATCGCGACCATGCGGGTAAAGTACGGCGCGCTTGTATGGTTGAATTCGCGCCATTCGCTTCAGATATGAGGCCACGTTGAAAAGGTTGCTCGGTGGGGCAGACTCATCGGGGGATATCAAATTTATTGGCGACATTGATGTTTACTATAATCGATTGCTGATGCTTTCAGCCGCGACATTGTTGTCTCTGCGCGTGATTAGGATTTTTAATGCAACGGGCACAGGATGACCACCTTAATTCAGAGCGGGTGCCTTTGCAAGAATCGATCGACCAGGTTCAGAATCGGCCGTGGTGCATCTTCCAGGAGATAGTGACCGGCATTCGGAAACGAATGCACTTCAGCCCCAGGAAACCGTCGCCGCCATTCAGACAGGTAATCCCGGTCAAATACGAAATCGTGTTCACCCCAACAGATGAGTATCGGCAGGTTCTTAAACCTGTGAATATTTTCGTCCACATGCTTTACCATGGCATAGCTCGGATCGGTGGCAGACAGCGGGATATCCCGCACAAACATAAGTGTGGCCAACCGATTGTTCCAGCAATTATAAGGGGCAGATAGACCGGCGCGCACCGCTGGGTCAAGTCGTCTGTGGGGCGCCATCATTAGTGCACCTTGAACGAACAAGTTGCCACCGAGAACAGCTGGCTTAGCCAGGAAATCGACCTTTCGGATAATCTGCAGTCGCAGCGGCAGGCCTTTACCCCGTGGTGGCAAGAAGGCGGCCGTGTTTAAAATAACAATTCGTCCGATCATTTCCGGTCGACGCAGCGCCACCGCCAAACCGATCATCCCGCCCCAGTCGTGGAGCACCAGGGTCAGTTTTTTCTTGAGGCTCAGGGTCGCGATAAACTGATCCAGGTCATCGACGCGGCTTTGGAGTCGAAAGTCATAGCGGTCAATTCCGGGTTTTTCAGAAAGACCGCAACCGATATGATCCGGCGCAATGGTGCGGTAGCGGTTCGAGAGCCCCTTAACCAATTCGCGAAAAAAAAACGACCAGGTGGGATTGCCGTGAATCATGACGATCGGTTCACCGGATCCTTGGTCCAAGTAGTGGTATTTGAATCCATTCCGGTTAATAAAATGAGAGGTAAAAGGATACAGATGTTGCCATTCGGTCCGATCGATGGGTTTATTTTTAGACATAACGATTTGAATGTGTCCGTTTTCTTTTTTCACCACTCGAGGCCGAGCATCAGACAGTTCAGCCCACTGCCGATCCCGAGAAAGCCGACCTTGTCGCCAGGATTGAATCTGGCCCTGTTTTTTGCTATGCCCGCGGTAATCGGTAGCGAAACCGAGCCGATGTTGCCGAGATACCGGAAGGTGGTGAAATCCTTCTCCGCGGGCACGCCGATCGATTTCAGAATGTTTCGTTGATGGGTTTCACCCACTTGATGGCAGACGATCCAATCGGGGTCATCTGGGCGCCATTCGAGTTTATTTTTTAATGCCCTGAAAGTTTCGGCCCCTAATCGAACCCCGTTGTTGAGGATACCCATCGAATTCGTTTCGATGAAATGTCGGCCGTCAGGAGACATCTCAGTATCCGTGCCCCACATGCAGAGTTTGTGGTATTGATTGGCATGACGGACCGTTCCGCCGAGCAACTTGTGTCCGCTGGGCGAAAGCGATGCGTCACACAATAGAATGGCTACGGCCCCGGACCCACCGGTCAGCGTGGCGATATTCTTTGTGAAAAAACTCATGTCGCGGGTTTCGTTCAACCGTTTTATTGTAATTTCGATGATTTCCCGCGATGTTTCGCACGCCGTGACCAGACCGGCCCGAATTTGTCCGAGTTCGATCGCGTTGGCAACCTGAACCATGCCGTTAAGAACACCCAAACAGGCATTCGAAACGTCGTACACCTGGGTTTGTGGCGGAAGATTCAATCCGTGGGAAACCTCACAGGCTGTGGCCGGCTCGATGTTGTCCCGGCAGACGGCGCCGTATATCAACATTCCAATCTTTTCGGCAGGTATGCTGGCATCCTGCAGCGCTTTGCGCCCCGCACGGATGGCACCTTCTGCCATTTTGAATCCGGAATCCCAGAAACGACGCTCTTGGATACCGGTCAAGGCTTCAAGTTGTCCTTTGGGAAATCGCAGGGCTTGGTAGAGCGGTTGCAGGCGGTCTTCGAGATCGTCGGATGTCACGACATTGGACGGAAGTTCGTAGCCGATGGCATCAATTCTGGTTCGGGTAAAACGCATGTTTTTAAATCCGTAAAAATTAATGTAAAAGTTTATATAATATATTATAAATATATTAATTTAAAAAAGAAAAAATAAATTATAAAAATTTCCCCCAGGTGAAAGCGCAATCATTGCGGACGGGTGCCGGTAGTGCTCTATGGATCAGCCGTTTTTCTCACCGAGGGACGATCCGTATGCCATAATCCTTCATGTGGTAGATCGCCAGGCCGTCGACGGTCACTAGGCCGTCGGCACGCAGCTCCGGTGCCGGTTCATTCTTAACGAAGGTTATAAAAGCTTCTACTTCAACAGTCTGGTTTTGCGGAACAATTTGCCCGCGGTATTGCCAGGTATGGGGGACCCGGTGAATGTGTTCGAATCGGTGGCCGTCCGCCAGACCTCCCCAGCGTCGCATGGCGTCATACTTCAACAACTGCAAAAACGATTCAATCCCGAGCGAGCCGGGGCACACCGGATCCTGGTAGAAGTGGGCATCGAAGAACCATTCCCCGGGATCGATTTTTTTAGTGGCGCGCAGGTAACCAAGCCCCTTGGGTCCGCCGTGGGGGCTGCAAATTTCGATGCGGTCAATCATTCGCAAGGCCTTGGCCGGCATGGACAGTCCGATTGTCGCCTTTGGACTGTCGGCGTCCTCTGGTGTCAACGGCGCTTCGTCTGGCAGAGTTATCCCCAGGTTGCTGTCCCGGCTATCTGATTCGGTGTCCTTCCGTAGGACCTTGTCGAGGTTAATACCTTTCTGTTCGGCCAGAGATTCAGGCGTAAAGAAGCCGAACACGGTGTTGCCGTCGTAAATCATCTGATCTTGTCCCAGCACCTGGAAGTCGAAACTTTCGATGATAACGTCCCCGACACTCGAGACTTTTGTCATGCGGCAGCGGATTCTCAGTACCTGAGGGGCGGTGGGCACATCTCGGTGCAGGACCGCCTGACCGTCGAGGTTCCTGAATCGCAGTTCTTTCGAACTTTTGAGCGCTGATCCCGCATATGCGGCCAACCATCCGCAGGCTTGCAGGGCAATTTCCAGAAGGATGCAATAGGGCATATTGTCCGATCGATTGGCCTTGAAGTACCAGTCATCGGGGCGAACATCGAACTCGGCTTCAACCCAGCCGCCGGGCGTCAACTTCCAGGGCTCCGGTTCGGCGGAGATGACCCGGTCGAGAAACGAGTAGGGCGGCGCCGGGAGTCTGGCGATAAAACGATCGCTATCGAATACGGCGTATCGTTCACCAAAAGCTTGAGACGGTTTACCCATGGTAAAAGCCAAAATTCGACGCCGATCGTATAGGGCCTGCTTTGGCAGTTGGACCTGAGACCTGGCGACAGGCCGACGCCGCGTCTTCCAGTCGTTTTCGACGAGATCGCGATTCAATCCGGGCATGCGTATCGCCATGTCCGTAAAGCGCACGATGTAGCGACCGTCGGCATACATATGCGCATCGGCCAGCGCGTAAGGCTCCGGGCCATAGCCGATTTCCTTGAGTTCGACCGCGTAGATTACCTGCCGGGTCCGGGGCGTTACCGGTCCGCGGCACCGTAAAACGCTCTTGATGCCCGGGATCGTATCGTAGTGTACGTCCCTCCGGTCGGTTACCCAGCCCAAGCGTTGAAGAAACACCCGCAGTGTGTGTGCGCAGCATTCGTACATCAACGTACCGGGCATGGTCATGTCGTCAACGAAATGGCAGGTCAGGAACCAGTCATCGGGGTGAATGTCTGCTTCGGCGCGAATGGATCCAAGACCGTAACGGCCACCTCGTGGATCGAGTTGTTGGATCCTGTCGATCAGCTTCATGCGACCGCCCGGTAGCCTCAGGGGCGGCGAAAGGACGATACCGTCGAAATCCTGCCCGAAACAGGCGGTAAGGTTACCCGTTCTCAGTGCCTCGATTTGGTCGTCGGCATAACTTTCCATTGCCTGGGGGACAAGTTCCGTCCACTGGGGATCCCGTCGGCCGGTCAATTTTTCGCGGTCCTCAGCCGTCGGGATGATTCCTCCCGAATTTTGGATCTCATCTTCGGTGAAAAAACCGGCACAACCGTCTGTCATGCTGATCAATGGCTGGTTGTCGATGGTGCCTTTAAAGTTGAAGAAAAAGAGGTAAGTCTGGCCCTGACGGATGAATTTCTCGATTTTTATTTCATAGCGGATGGTATCTCCTGGACGGGGGAGTTCGCGATGGAAGACAACACTGGCATCCAATAACCGATAGACACGTTCACCTTTAACTGCCAGATCGATACCGAGGTATGAACACAGGAAGAGGTCTGCCTGACCGGCCTCGACGGCGATACAGACCGGTGCGCGATCGCCATCAAGATACCAGGCACCAGTCTTCACGTCGTGCTCGGTGACCAGCCGGCCCGATGTCAGGGATCTTTTGAGGCCTTCTACCGAGACAATGCGATCAACCAGCATCAGCGGTTCGGCCGGAAGACGGACACGCGTCCGGTAAGTATCGACCGGCGCAAAATCCGACCCGAAAACCTGGGCGACCTTACCGATCGCAAATTCGAGACACTGATGACGATCATAAGCCACCGGGGCCGATGCCGTGCCGTGCCGTGGTCCTTCGATCGGTTCCGGACGGTTTCCCTCCCGGACGGCGCCACTCCGGGAAAGCACTTCGACCAGGCGGGAGTGATAGGAAACCGCCTCATCGAAACTTCTTGATAAATCTGTCGTAAAATCGAGGTATTGCCTGTGGGCGGCGGCTGTCACCGTCATCGTCCGGGTAAATTCGTCGATCAGGTTTGCATGCGGGTTCTGGCCTTTCGGTACAACCGGGAGCGGTTGTTGTTTGTCGTCCCGATCATCGATAATCAGACTGTCCGATTGCGGTGGCCTTTGCGGATCGAAAATTCCGGGTCCTTGTCTTACGGTTGGCGGTCGTTTGTCCTCTGTTTTGGGGGAAGATACCGTGGTTTGGTTTAAAGGTGAAGGCGCCGACCGAAGGCTTGCGGTGGTTTCCGGTCGTGTTGGGGAAAGCGTTTTGCCACCGACGGAAATCTCAACGATGTCGCGTGTATCCGGTGGGCCGGCAACAAGGCCTGGTCGAGAACGGTCCGCCGCCGGATAGAGCCATTCCAGGTCTACCGGGATCCTTTCAGCGATAAGCGCACCAATACCCTTCAGTACCGATTCGATTCCCTCGGTTCCTGGCAAATCGAGCGAAAAGCTCCGGTAGGGTCGGTCTCCGAGAATACGCCGAATCATCCGACTGCAGGAGGCACCGGGGCCCAATTCGAGGAATAGGCGCACCCCATCAGCATACGCCTGTTCGATCGTGGGCGGAAATTCAAAACCGTGCAGGGCCTGCGATAGAACGGAAGCTGTGGCACCATCAGAAGTCGGCGTGTAAGCACGGCTGCTGGAGCAGCTGTAAAAACGGACCCCTTGGGGCGCAACCGTTGGAAAAACATGTAGAGCCCTGTATCGGTCGGCCACCGGTGCCAAGGCATCACAGTGTACGGTGATCACGCCCTCCAGGTCGATTGATTGGCAATTGAGTCGGCGGACAAGGGTGTCAACCTGCTCGTATTCGCCACCCACCACACATTCTTCATGGGTATTCACGATCAACAGCCGCGCTGCCGGAAGACCGTGTAAGGCTTTGCGAACCGTTTCTGACGGCCGATTGACCACGGCGGTCCGCCAATGGAATTTTTCACTGGGACTCAGCTTCCAGGCCTTCCGGGCAGCCAAACATGGACCGGATAGTTGCCTGTGAAAGAGATCGGTGTCCAGCATTCTTTCAAGGACCGTGTCTCGATCGGGCCAAGCCTGCATGGCGATAAGGCCGGTCACTTCGCCAAGGCTATATCCGATGACGGCCTGGGGTTTCACATTGAAACACTGTAGGAGCGTCGTTGTCATGCAACCGAATGCCACCGGGCTGATAATGGAATTGAGGGGGTCATTGACACGCTTTTGCTCGTCGACTTCCAGCATGTCAGAAATATCGGTCTGGGACATAAATACGTCCGGCCGGAATTGAAATTTTAAGCGCTGTGTGCCGGCATCCAATCGACGCATGACTTCCGGCCACTGCAAGGCAATTTCCCGCCCCATGCCGGGGTAGTGGTTGCCGGAACCGGGATAGACAAAAGCCAGATCACCGTCACCCAGAGGAACGGGTCGAAAACATACGCCACCGCCGGAACCGAAATCTCGTGACGTGCCAGCCTCTATGGCCTGCTGTGCTTCATGTGTTAGCGCGCCAAGGGCTGTCACGTCCGGTGCCAGCAATACCGCAACGAGCGGCTGGGTCGCGTCGAGCGGTTGCTGTTGCAGCCAACTGCGGGCCGCATCTTCGACAGTCATTTGACGGGCGTTATGGCCTCCGACATGACGGCGAAGTTGCTCTACGGTCGCTAAAAGCGTCTTGGGGTTTTGTCCCTGAACGACGAACAAACCCAGTCGCGCCGGTCCCAAAGGGCGCCGTTTTTCGTCCAGCTTGACGGGGTGTGCCGACAGCGTTTCAGACCATCGGTCCGGGGCTTCCTGCAAAACGGCGGTGGCGACATTGCCATCACCAGTGCCAATGCCGATACAGGCCCGACGCGGTCCGTCCTGGCGGTTGCGGAACCAGTACTGCGGAAGAATTGGGAGTCTGAATTTGGGGACCCGATGGATATCGTTGGCCGCTGAATGATAACCAGCCAGCGGCGGAATAATTTGGTGATAAAGACTCAGAGCGGCTTTCACAACGGCTGCCAGGCCCGAAGCAGCGCCGGTGTGTCCCAGGTTCGCAATGCTGGACCCAACCGAACAGGCGCTCTTGCAATCGGAAAAGACGGCCGTCAGTGCTCGGCTGATCGTCCGGTCGTGGTTCGGAATACCCTGAGCAGTCGTTTCTACGTATTCGATGTCCTTCGGCGACGCATTGGCCTCCTTCAAAGCCTGTTTCAGGGCGAGGCTAAAAGCTTCGCCACCGAAATCGGTATCGCCCTCCGGTTCTTCAGAGGAATTCCCGATTCCGCTGACAAGCGCATAAATGCGGTCACCGTCGGCAACGGCCTGTTCCTGTCTCTTAATGACCAGTGCCACTGCTCCTTCTCCCGGGAGCGTACCGTCCGCTTTAGGGTCGAAAGGGCATACCGTCCCTTTCGTTGAAAACCAACCACTGTTACTGCTGGTGATAATTTGCCGGATATCACCGGCAAGATCGACCGCTCCCACCAGCATGGCGTCGGTTTCTTTCCGCTGTAGGGACCGTACACCAATTTCAAGGGCCCGGTTACCTGAAGCGGCATCTGCTGAGACCCCGAAACTGGCGCTTCCGAACCTGAATTCCCTGGCAATCCGGCTGGCAATGATTCCACCAAGGGCCCCGAGGGTGCGACTGGGATTAAGGGGCGGTGTCACGGCAGCTAGAAGGGTCGACAACCATTCATCAGCAGCCTGTTGGTCCATGTCAGGAAAATGTCGCCGATGCCACTTCCGGACAAGGCCGGGCAGGGACCAGCGAAAATGGTAGGTACTGGCTTCAAAGTCGAAGTCGAGGCCGATAACGGCGCCCATTTTAGGGCGGTCACTGACTTCGGAGAGACCGGCATCCGCCATGGCGCCAGCAGCCACTTGCAGCATCAGAAGGTGCTGGGGAAGAATGTCGGGAATTTCATTGGGAGGGATTCGAAACTCGTTAAGCCCGATACGCAGGTTAGACATAAACCCGCCCTTGCGTGGCAGTATATCGGTTGAAAAACTGAGGAGGGATGAAAGACCTTTCCACCGGCCTTGCGGTCGATCGCCGATAATGCTGCGACCGTTGAAGACGATTTCCTGAAACGCCTGCAGGGAATCAATCGGTCCAAAGGCGACGGCCATGCCGACCACGGCTATCGATATGGGTTCTGGCTGATTTGTCGACACGCTTGTCCCATCATTGCCCGTGCCTGAGCTTGTTATCGACGGTAGGGTACCGGCCTTCGGTTTAGAATCCGCTGCCCACTCTTCGAGCAGGAGATGGCCGTTGATGCCACCAAAACCAAAAGCGCTAACCGCCGCCCGGCGACGGCGGTCCTGGTGAGCCGGCCAATCCGCAGGATCGATCTGGACCCGAAACGGGCTGCCGTTCAGCGGACTGTTCTTCGCGGGTCGGTCGAAATTCATGGATGGCGGCAGCGTTTTTTCTTTGAGGGCCAGCAGGGTCTTGATGATTCCGGCAGCACCGGCTGCAGTGAGCAGGTGACCGATCATCGACTTTACCGACCCGATAGCGCACTGGCCGGGCGTCCAACCGGTGTCACCCCACAATGTGCAAAGGCTGTTGAGTTCGGTTGTATCCCCGACCGGTGTTCCGGCACCATGGCATTCAATCAGGTCGATATCGGTTGGATGCCAACCCGCAAAGGCATAGGCCGCCTGCATGGCTCTTACCTGGCCGTTGCTTTCAGGGGCCAGGAGATTGCCGCGCATGTCGTTGGACACACCGATACCATGAATGACGCCGTGAATGCGATCGTTTGCAGCAATGGCATCCTCGAGCCGTTTGAGTACAAGAATGCCGGCGCCTTCACCGACCACAAGACCATCTGCGCTGCGGTCGAATGGTGCGCAACGACCGGAAGGCGATAGGGCTCTGAGCTGGCTGAACCCGATCTGAGTATACAGGCAATCCGGGCGCGAGACCCCCCCGGCCAGCATAGCATCCGCTCGCCGGGCGATAAGTTCTTCACAGGCAAGTTTGACGGCATAGAGAGAAGAAGCGCAGGCGGCGTCGAGGGTATAGGTGCCGCCACCGAGACCAAGAGCTCTGGCCAGAATGGCGGCCGGCAGGGCCGTGACCCCTGCGGCAAGCTTTTTGGTTTTGGAAGGTAGCTGATAGGCGGTTTTGCCAAAGAGTTTTTCTTCGAATAAAGCACGAAATAGTTCCCGGGTAACAGATGATGAGGCATCCGTCGGGAGGGCAATGGCCGCCAGGACAACGCCGGTGCGTTGCCGGTTCAAAGTAATTAGAGCGGGGTCGGATACAGACCGACGACCAACGTCCAGAACCATGTGATAGAGCGGATCAAGATCGGTTACCAGCGTTGGATCCAGATTCAGTCCCGAAGGGTCGAAGTCGATCCTGTCCACAATGCAGCAACGGCTGTTTAAGGCCTTATCCGGTGTTGGTCTCGAGCTGACCATCTGATCCCGCTCGGCAATCCAGCGATCTCCGGGTGCTTCCCGTGTGGTCGCGGACTTTGAAACGATATTTTGCCAGTAAGCTGCCAGATCGGAAGCGCCTGGAAACAATCCGGCCATTCCGACCACGGCGATCAGGGAGTGATATCGCATGGCGTCGATTTTGTGGTTGCTCTGGGTAGAATGTCGAGGTTCAAGAAGCCGCTGATGGGTATGTATCTCCGGGAAATGATGCCAGTGGCAGGAGTTGCCCGGGGTTTACTGCCGGTGTAGGCCCGACTAACGTTTGTCAATCGAGGGTGTCATTGCCGGTACACCCATAAATAGCAATTAATTTTACAAACTCTCTTTTTAACCACAAATTGTTGATAACGTCAATGCCTCAAGCCTATGGCCCCATATCTTATCAGTCGGCAACCATTGAATGCTGCGAAACCGAATCTGGCTTGCCTAAAATGATAGAGAATGGTAAATTTAATCTTTAGAATAACTTAAAAGGCATTGAAAAACGGCGCATGAATAAAAGGACATGGATACTATACGGGATATACGCTGTCATCGTGGCAGCATTCTTTCTCTATTACCTGTTTCCGTCGCAAAGCCTGAAAAACTATATCGTCGCGCAGGCCGGCAGGATGAATCCGGATTATCAAATTACGGCAGAAAAGGCGCGTCTGGTATTTCCTTTTCGGATACGACTTCACAACGTCGATCTGGATCATTTTTCCGATCGATTGTTGGAAGCCGAAGAGGTGACGATAACGCCACGCTTGCGGTCGTTGATTAGCAGAAAATCCGAGTTTGCCTTTTCAATGGACGCCCATCAAGGGCATATCTCAGGCACCGCCGATATTGCCGACGGCCAGAGGTTGGTACTCAACGCGGCTGCATCGGGATTACAATTGGCAGATATCCCTTTCCTAAACAATATGTCGCCCAATAAGGTTGAGGGTGTTCTGCAAGGCGTCCTGAACTATGCCGCCGGAAACGGAAGATTGGAGGCTCTGAATGTCAGCCTTGTGATAACCAAATTGACGGTAGAGCTGGCGACACCCTTTTTTACCCTTGATAATATCAGCTTCGACACCGTCGAAGCCGACGCTGTTCTTCAAAACCAACAGTTGAAAATATCGCGCGTGACGTTGACAGGCGATCAGATTCAAGGCAATCTTTCAGGATATGCGTCTATAGGTAATGACGTTCGGCTGACAACTGTCAATTTGAGTGGAACCGTTATGCCGCAGGAGCAGTTCATACAACGTTCCGGTTTTCAGATCCCGCCATCTTTTCTGGACAGCCTGAAAACCGGCGGTGGTATTCCCATCCGGATCAGCGGACCGCTCGACGATTTGCGACTGGAAACCAAGTGAAGGTCGCTAAAAAGCGGGTCTCTGTGCGCAGGGACCTGGTTATGAGATACGAAACGCGGCTGCCGGAACGTGGGGAATCCAACTAACCGCATCGACCAAAGGTTATCGCTATGTACAAACATCTTTTCACGCTTTTGAACCTTTTGATAATTGGGACTATGGTTTATTTTGTCGTCAGCACGTTTTTCCAGGCGACTTCGGCGCATCTCGAATCGTCGCCAACCGCGCCAACAGTGCAAAAGGCGGCTGCTCAGGCTGAAAGAACCCAGAAAACGCCTCTGGCAACTTATAATCCTATTGTCGACCGTAACCTCTTTGACACCAAAGCGACCGTAGAGGTCGCACCCAAGTCCGTCGATGTGGAAGCACTCGAACAGACGAATTTGAAACTCAAGCTCTGGGGCACGGTCACGGGACCTCCGGAGGAAGCGTACGCTGTCATCGAGGAGGGCGCTAAAAGGGAGCAAAATCTCTTCCGTGTCGGCGATACTATTCAAAATGCCTCAGTCAAGTTGATCCTGAGAGAAAAAATTATTTTGAGTGTTGAAGGCAAGGACGAGGTCTTGGAGATTGAAAAGGCGGTCGGGAAGAGTTCGGCTTCCGCGCGGGCAATTCCCGGACGACCGGCGCCGGGGCGGTCTGCGGGCCGGACACCGGTCAGTGTCCAGAAAATTACACTCAGGCGCAACCAAATCGACAGTGCCATCCAGGACGTCGCCCAACTGATGAATCAAGTCAACATCCGACCGCATTTCTATCAGGGACAACCGGATGGGATGATGCTCTCCCGCATCAAACCAAATTCTATTTTTATGCGGATGGGTCTTCGAAACGGGGACGTTATTACCGGCGTCAACGGGCGCGACATCTCCACAGTAGACGATGCCCTGGGATTCTATGAAAATCTCAAGTCCGCCGATGACGTTAAGTTAAGCCTCAAACGGGGGGGTCGCCAGCGAACGATCGAATACAGCATAAAATAAACACGCGACCCCGATGTGTGCCCATCCATAAAAACTATCCATTGCTACCTAAAATGCCATGAAATGGTCTGTCCGCCCGCTTTTTTGCCTGATGTTGATCGCGGTCGTCTGCCTGGCGACGATTGACGCCAACGCAATTGACAATCGGAAGCCGATTGATAACCGACGAATTTCGATAAATTTCAGCAATGTCGACATCACTGTCTTTATTGAATTTTACAGTGAATTAACCGGCAGAAATTTCATCATCGATCCGCGGGTCAAAGGAAACGTGACCATTCTTTCGTCAAGCCGGATTTCCATGACCGATCTTGAGGCTGTGTTTCAATCCACCCTGGAGGTAAACGGTTTCAGTACTGTCGCTGCCGGGCAAGTGACAAAGATTGTTCCTGCCGCTGATGCGCGTACCATGGGCATTAAAACCGGCCTTTCCCGGGTTGTAGGGTCGGCAGCAGATATCCCGATGACCCAGATCGTCCCCTTGGTCCATACAGACGCCGCTGAGCTTAAACGCATTCTGACCCCCATGGTTCCGCGGTCCGCTTTCATCGCTGCATATACGAAATCCAACGTCTTGCTCATCACCGACACCGCCGTCAATATTCGCCGGTTGATGAAAATTATACGGGAATTAGAGAGCGGCGACACCGGTCGTGAATTGACCCTGATACCTCTCGATCATTCGGATGGGCCCGCTCTGGTAAATATTCTCAAAACCGTGTTCCAGTCATCATCAGCCACTCAAAGAAAGCGGGGGCCGGCCAAAGTTTCTATCACTGTGGACGAACGCTCCAATCTGCTCGTTATCATTGCCGATAGAACCGAAACCCATCGGATCAGAAGTTTGATCGAGCTGCTGGACCGGAAGGTTCTGCGTGAAAGGGGGAAAATCCGCGTCTACGCTCTAAAAAATGCCGATGTCGAAGAAATGATAAAGACCTTGGGTGAATTACCTATTGAGGACGGCGCCCAGAAGGCGACTAAGGGTAAAGCACCTGTGCTACCGCCATCTTTGAAGATTTCCGGTTACCCTGCCACAAACAGTTTGATTGTTACCGCAGAAAAGGAAGAAGAATTTCAGCAGTTGGAAGGCATTATCCAAGCGCTCGATGTGCCCCGGGGCATGGTGTACATTGAAGCGTTGATCATGGAAGTGGATGCGCAGGAGGATCTGCGTCTCGGGGTTGAATGGACGGCAGTGGGGGAGACTCAAATCGGCGGGAAAGCCGCTGCCGTCGGTGGGGGGTTCGTCAATGCGGTCGGCCAGTCAGCATTGCCAGGGCTCGTGAGCGGGGTGCTATCAACCGGATTTTCCGTTGGGGTTTTCACCAAAGCGATAGAGATTGCGGGTGTCCAATTCAACAATCTAACGGCGCTGATTCAGGCGATGAAAGAGAGCCGGGATGTGACCATCGTTTCCACGCCGCAGCTCTTGACAACCGACAACGAGGAGGCCAAGATTACCGTCGCCACAAACTTGCCCTTCCAGTCCGGCACCTCGACATTCCAGGATGATACTTTCGCCACGTTTGAATATCGGGACATCGGAACAACCTTGAGTATTACACCTCAGATCGGTCACGAGGGAACGGTGCGGCTGGCCATCAGCTTGGAGTTATCCGTGCTCGAGTCGACCACCGACTTCAAGCCGACCACCTTGAAACGCACAATTGATACGGATGTACTCATCCAGGACACGAGTACGGTGGTAATCGGTGGCCTCCTCGAAGACAATCGGACGGTGTCGGAGTTCAAAGTCCCCCTGCTGGGAGACATCCCCTTGTTGGGATGGCTTTTTAAATTTCAAGGCGAATCGCAACAGAAAAAGAACTTGTTTATCTTTTTAACACCGCGCGTGATTCAAGACTCCGCCGATGCTGCTGCGTTTCGTGAACAGAAACGCGATACTCTCGAAAAAACGAAAATGGGACAGATTAAAAAGTACACCGATCCGCTAAAAGATGATGAGCGACTACAACCGTGAACAATATACTGCGTTTGATCTGGTAAGGCGTCACTGCAAGGATTTGATGGCGTTAAACCGCAATGGACACATTTCCAGTTCCCTGGAAGACTACCTGCAGTTTCGTCGTGCCGTCGATCGTTTTCTGCAAGACCATTTTTCTTCGACATGTCACGAGGCTTGCTACCGCAACCGGTTGAGTGCCTGTTGCTCACGGGAAGGTATCATTTCCTTTTTTGCCGATGTCGTCGTCAACGCGCTGCATTCTCCACCGCAAGAAATAGATTACATTTTGGACGTATTGCAAAATCCCGGCAGTATTGAAAAGTGTGTGTATCTTGGGGAAAACGGATGTCTGTGGCGGATTAAACCGATAGTGTGCACGATGTTCTTATGCGACCGTGCGCAGGATGCGGTTTTCGGGAGAAATCCGGACCTGCGCCACCAGTGGGAGGAATTTCAGGTCCTCAAGAAGCGGTTCACCTGGCCTGATCGGCCGGTGCTTTTCGACGACCTGGAAAGCGTCTTCATAGAGGGCGGGTACAGCTCCCCATTGATGTATCTGCACAATAGCCCTGGCTTGTTACGGCTAAAAAAAACGAACGGCATTATTTCAGCGGGATTAGGGAAATATTCGAACAGGAGCGGCAAAGAAAAAGCATCTCGACGATGATCGTGAGATGCTTTTGGGAGGTGGAAAAACGGTCTAGATTTTGACGACGTTCTTGGCTGCGGGACCTCTTGTGCCGTCTTCGATTTCATAACTTACCCGTTCACCTTCAGCAAGAGTCCTGAATCCCTCCATCGTAATTGCCGTGTGGTGGACGAACAAATCACCGCCTTCATCTTTTTGGATAAAGCCGTACCCCTTCCGATCATTAAACCATTTTACTGTTCCTTCAGGCAAAACATTGTCTCCTTTGTAAAAGGGGATTAAAGTTGACCCAAACTACAGGTCGCATTGAAACCAGAGAATCGTCCCCGTAGAGCGATACCGGCCCGCAACCCTCGGTGGGCAGTCCAAATTTCGGCTGTTTATTATACAATAATTGACGATAAAATCAAGTGTAATTTCGGGTTTTTGGGTCCTACAAGCGGTGGTTTACATGTGTTGTTGAGGTCGGCAAACAAAGACGCAGCAGCGTTACTTTCACCGGCCGCAGATGAAATATTTAGCAGCGGTGTGGATCGCCCCCGAAGCGGCAAAGTACAAGGAAAAAATGCTGGGTTGACGGACATCGCTTTTTAGGCGGCGGCTGGTTTGAAGGTTTTGTGGAGTGCTTGGTCCATTACGGCTTCACATCCAATGATACGTGCCACCATGATACCGTCACTGTCGAGAAAAGTGATCGTGCCCTTCATTTTGTGGCTGCTGGCGGATTCGACCTCCAGAACGGCTGTTAGGCCATCTACCGGGAACCGTGGTCGGTACTGACGGTAGGCGGCACAGTAACTCGGCAGGGAAGCGGCGCCTTTTTCTTCGTAGCACCAGACAGTGGCCATCTGAAAGGCGGAATCCAGGGCCAGCGGATCTGCCAGCCACTTGTTCCGTAGCGGTTCCTTCAACCATTCGGATGGTGCGGGGGCTGGATCAAGCCGTGCAATCATCCCTTCACTCGAAAGGTGCGTGATTTCGCGGATGCCGTGCAAATCCGGGCCATGAAAAAGGATTTGCTCGTAAACCTGATGCATCGAGCGGGTGTAGGGCCGTCGGGTGAGATCGTCCGGTATGCGATAGTTGGGTGCCGGCTTCAGCGTGTCGACAAGAATGGCCATGGCTTTCGAATGGACGACTTCCCTATTGTCCTGGAAACCGTCGCGAAGTTCCACCGGGACTTTGAAGCCGCCGCCGGTTTTACGGGCCCTGCCGGCCATCAAGCGGACGTGCTTTTTGGCGCCATCAAGCTTAATGCCCTTTAAAATCCGGATGTCGTCCAGTCCCTGCAGCAGGAGTCCTGGATTTTCGTGCAGGGCGCCATGACCGAACCATTCGGTCATGAGTGCGAGTGGAACAACCGGTTTGCCGCCAATCATATGGGAACGAAGGACAGGATGCGATCCAAGGTCGACATCCCGTTGGAAAGTTAGTGCCAAGTCGCTGTCGGATTTCTCCTCGATGGCGGACTCAATGGTCACCTTTTTGGGCGCTCCTTTGACAACGCTGAACCCGGCACCCCCGACAACGACTTCAACCTGAGACGGCCTGGCCGCACACATTTCGGTCACTAACTGGCGGGCGCCAAGATCAGTGGGAATCAGCGCGACACCTCTGCGGTGGAATTCACGTTTTAAACTGGCCGTGACCATGCCCCCGTCCCAAGGTCCCCAATTAATGGCAACCACCCGGCAATTGGGGGTGCGCGCCGAAAACTGCTGGGCAATTTTATTCAAGGCTTCGTTTGCCATGGCATAATCGGCTTGGCCCCTGTTACCCATCCGACCGGTTACCGAAGAAAAAAGGATCAGATGGCGCAGATTTTTGGCGTTGGTGGCGGCCAATACGTTTTCAAGTCCGCAAACTTTGGTTTCAAACACCCTCTGGAACTGATCCGGTGTTTTGTCTTCGATCAGGCGATCCTCCAGAATACCGGCGCCATGCACAACGGCAGACACAGCGCCTTGTGCCGATTCGATTTCTGCGATCACACGGTGCACGGCATCGGCGTCACGGATATCAACCGACATGTAGTGCACAGCGCCGCCGGAATTTTTGATCGCAGACAAATTGGTCGCGATTTCGCGGTTGGCCATATACTTTCGGTATGCGGATTCCAATTGTGCCGGTGAACTACCGCTGCTCAGATCGTTTTCCAAAATCGCTCGCTTAATAAGGGTCTCATCATCGAGCGATTTCAGCCATGCGGGTTCCGGAATAGGTACCGGTGAACGCCCGAGCAGGATCAACCGCGACCCTGAGGCATTTGCCAGCACAATGGATGCCGCGGCGGTTACCCCCCTGGCACCGCCGGTGACAACCACAACGTCATCGGGTGCCAACACGCTTTCAACCGGTTCGAGCGCAGTTATCGGAGACGCTTCCAGTACGAGTATATGGCGTCGGTCCTTATTCAATCCGATTTCAATCGGGTCTTCCGGATCGCGGCCCAGCAGTTCTTCTATTATTTTGGCCGCAACAGCCTCTTGATCCTGCCAGTCTGGAGCGACATCGAAAGCCCGGCAATGCACACCGTCCCATTCAATGGCCGCTGTCTTGACCAAGCCGGCCAACGCCCCCTGTAAGGGATGCGCAACCCCTTGACCATGAAATCCGAAAGCGCCGTCGAGTCGGGAGACAGAGGCGAATAGGGCCCCCCCCTGAGCGGCCGATTTCTTCAATTCGGGGGCCAGGCGCGTTGTCAGGTGAAATATTTCTTTGAGTTCCTGCACCGGTAACGGATTGTCTGGGGAGAGGACCACGATCAAACCGGCGGCCGGCGGAAGATTTTCCTTGTAATTTAAAATGTTCGGCGAGATTAGAACTGTATTGATCTCGAGTTGCCCCAGCTGATCGGCAACGGCGGCTGAAAGACCGTGGCTGTCTTCAGTGATGTAGACTTTGCGACCGGTAGGGATCAAAATCGGTGTGCGATTGCCCGGCTTTTTATCAATAACTTTGACCACCTGCCGGTTTAACGTTTGGGGGCGCAGGGGCTTCGCGATAGACAGCGTTGGTTGCTGCCGGTTTTCTTTTGCCGGCGTCTGATTCTCCAAAGGTGGTATCTCGACCGGGATCTCAGAAGTGAGGTAATTCACTATTTGCTGCAATGTTTTGAGTTTACCCATTTGATCCGGAGCGACTGTCGGCAGATTCGGTATTTTTTCCTCCAAGGCAGACAGAATTTCGACCCGTTTGATTGAATCGATGCCCAGATCGGATTCGATGTCCATCTCGGCGCCGATCATGTCGCTCGGATAGCCCGTCAATTCGCTGGTAACCTCCAACAGGACGGTCAGCATTTCGTTTTGCGGGGGATGATGTGGTGGAACAGATTCCACAATTATATCAATATGTTCGGATGTTACCGGTTTGTTTTCCGACGGAGTCTCTGAAGGTTCTGACGCGGTCAGCAAACTTGCCACCTGCCGCAGGGTTTTCATTTTTCCGATAACATCAGGCGCAACAGCCGGCATGCCCGGGACCCTTTCCTCGAGAGTGGACAGTATCTCGACACGCTTAATGGAGTCGATGCCCAAGTCCGATTCTATGTCCATGTCCGGATCGATCATGTCCGCAGGATAGCCGGTCAGCTCGCTGACGACGGTCAATAAAACGTGTTGTAGACTTTCAGCGCTATTCGAACCTGATCGATTTGCCGGTTTCAGTGACGGCTTGCCTGCCGCCGGGGGAACGGTCGCGACGCGGGGATCTTCCATCTGTTCTTGAGGTACCGCTGCCTGTGTAGAAAAAACAGTCGCCGTCGGCTGGGGATCAAGGGTTGCGACCCGTGGTGCGATCGCCGGTTCGGATCGATTATGGCTACCATTGGTTTCACTGACCGTGGCATGCGTTGTTGTTTCACCCGGAGTCGCTGCAGCCGGTCGTTCACCCAGCGACAACTCTGTCAATCGGCGGCTATGCGCCAACATGCTCTGAAGGGTGCGTCCGGCCTCTTTTTGTGTGTCCAGAAACTTTTGGTGCGCTTCCGCCGTTTGGTGCTGCAATGTCTGCATCGAGGCCAGACTCTGCTGGACCGTCAAGAGCGCTTGTTTGATCAGGCTGATGTCAGGGTTCATTTTATTCATGGGATCAGGGTTTCCATCTGAATGCACCGGTCGGGCATTTATCCGTTCATGTTGAGTCGACGGATTACCGCCGGGCATATCGTTTCGAGTTGGTCTGTTGTGGTTGTTATGTTGATGGGGCCTTTGTTTCGGCAGATTCGATGGCCGGAGGCTTGGATTAGGCGGATTCCGGTAGTTGGCACCCGTTAAAGGAATCTGCATCAGTGGTTTGCGGCGTCGTCCTTGGTGTGGCTCCCACCGACTCAAGTCGACGGGGTACCCGGCGACAGCCAGTTGACAGATGATGTGGGACAGATCACTCAGGCTGGAACGTTTTCCTGCGGTTGCGTCCATGGCCAGTGTCTGAAAATTTTCGCCGGTCAGAATCTTGTCAACCAGTCCGGATAATACATTCCTCGGACCGACTTCAATAAACGTTCGTATACCGGAAGCAAACAGGTTTTTAATTTCCTGCACAAAATTGACAGGTTGCAGGAGATGGTTGCCCAAGAGCACGGTCGCCGCGGTTTGATCTTCGGGGTAGGGCACACGCGGTGGAATTTGAATACACCGGTATGCCACCAGGAGAGATGGTGATCGCTTCTAGGGTCTTCTTAAACGGTTCCTGGGCGGCTTTCAACAGATGAGTATGGAATGCTGCCGCTACCGGTAGCATAACGCTGCTATACCCCTTTTGCCGGCAAATCACCTCGATGGTGCTGAGGGCGTCAATTGTACCGGCTAACACCCCCTGATGGGGTGCATTGCGATTGGCCAGGACAACATCACTCCCGTGGGAACCGATGAGATCCTCGAGCGCGTCAAGGGGGGCATTGACTGCCAACATTCCGCTACGAGGAGCGGAATCATCTGCGCCGGCAGCGGCCATCAAACGGCCGCGCGTGGCCGCAAGAGACAGATAAGTCGGTTCATCTATCCAGCCCGCAGCGTGCAGGGCCGTCAGTTCACCGAAACTGTGACCGGCCGTGGCATGCGGCACAACACCGAAGGCGATCAGGACCTTGAACATGGCCAAACTGACAGCACCGATGGCCGGTTGGGTGATATCCGTTCGGCGCAATAAATCGGCCTGCTGTCGCTGTTCTTCGGGTGTCGTTGCTTGGCGCGGGTAAATGACGTCACTCAAGCTTACTTTGCCGTCAAACTGGTGGCAGGCGGCTTCCAGGGCCTCAAAAGCCTCTGGGAAACGACATACGAGATCACGGCCCATCCCGGGGTACTGGCTGCCTTGACCAGGGAAAAGAAACGCAAGCTGTCCGATGGGCGGGCCTTCCCCGGTATATATTCCCTGACGAGCCGTCGAAGGATTGGCGATACTCTCTTTTAGGTGTCGCAGCGCTGTCGCAGGAAAATCGGTATCCGTCGGATGGGAGAGAAAATGTTGGTCGATGGAGCGTTCATAGGTCCACAGGCGGCGGTGGCGATCTTTTACGCTAAAAGAAAGGCGCGACCGGGCGGCTGCGTCGGCAATCGACGTTCCGTTTTCAATATCCTTCTGCAACGCATCTATTTTGCGGACCAGGTCGGCCTTCGAAGACGCAGAAAGGGCCACGATATCGATCGATCCATCCCAAGCCGTTTCGGTTTTTTCCGGTCGGTGCTCTTCCAACACGATATGAAAGTTGCTGCCACCGAAACCGAAAGCACTGACGCCGCAGCGGCGCGGATGTGTGGGGTCGGCTATCCAAGGGTTGCTGCTGGTGTTGATGTAGAACGGTGAATTTTCAATATCGAGCTTCGGGTCCGGTTGGGCTGCTTTGAGGGTCGGCGGCAGCACTTTGTGGTGCAGGGCCAGGATGCCTTTAATGAGTCCAGCCGCACCAGCGGCGGCTTTGGTGTGGCCGATCATCGATTTGACGGAACCGATGGCACATTGACGTCTCCGGTCCGTACCGTTTGCAAAAACCTGACGCAGGGCCTTGAATTCGACGGCATCGCCGACCTTGGTACCCGTTCCGTGGGTCTCGACCAGGTCCACCGTGCCAGGGTCAATACCGGCATGATCATAAGCCCTTCGAAGCGCCATGGCCTGACCGTCTGCACGGGGGGCGTAAATACTCTGGGACTTGCCGTCGCTGGAACTTCCGATCCCGCGGATGACGGCATATATGCGATCGCCGTCTTGTTCGGCATCGGCCAGACGCTTCAATACAACCAGACCGATACCTTCGCCGAGAACGGTACCGTCCGCATCGATTGAAAAGGGGCGGGCATCTCCCGTGGGGGAAAGAATACGGGTTTTGGCAAAACACATATGCATGAAGATGTCGTTGAGGGTATCAACGCCCCCGGTGACGACCATATCGCTGCGGCCAGAGGTGATTTCGAGAAGCGCCAGGTGAACCGCACTGAGAGAGCTCGCACAGGCGGCGTCAACCACACAGTTTGTGCCTCTGAGATCGAGACGGTTGCAAATTCGGCCGGCCACCACATTGCCTAGCAGGCCGGGAAAGGAACCCTCCTGCCATGCGACATAGGAGTCCGATATTTGGCGGATAACATCCTCAGTGGTTTCAGAACCGACACCAGCGGCATCGAGCGCTTTCCGCCACCTGGGAAATCCAAGTCTGGCGCCAAGCGGGATGACAAGTTCCTGGGTGCCGGTAACACCGAGAATAACGCTCGTGCGTTCACGATTGAAATCTTTATCGTCACCGTAACCCGCGTCCACCAGGGCCGCCTTGGCGGTCAAAAGACTCAGGAGTTGAGATGAATCGGTCGCCTCGAGAGCGTTCGGAGGGATACCGAACTCTGTTGGATCGAAGGCGACCGCCGGTAGAAAACCGCCGCGTTTGCAGTAAGTATGGTCGGGCTTTGCGGGATCGATGTCAAAATATTCTTCCGCCGACCAGTGCGTCGGCGGAACTTCGCTGACGGCATTTTCAGCATTAAAGATAAGACGCCAGTATTCTTTTAGGCCCGGAGATTTTGGAAAGATACAGCCGATGCCGATGACGGCTACCGGCACTGCTGACGTTGGTTTTGATATATTTTGTTTTTTCACCAATCAGAACCTCTGGGCAGAATCTCTGAAACGGTTGAAACCGATGGGTTCTGCCAGGTGCCCGCGAGAAGTGGGAGCGGGCGTTATACCAGTCAAATATCGCACAATGATCGGTTTTCTCATATGCTCCAGACCAATCTGTCGGAAATCGGAGGTGACAGGCATGAACAACACAAACGTGGAGGGTGCGCTGGTCTGGCAGATGACTTCACCGGACTATGTATCGGCTGGACATTGAAAACATATCTATACTGCATTTATGATGAGATTGCAAGAGGTTGACGTGACTTTTAATAGTTGTTAAGCTGATATATCAACTATACAAAAAAACTTGATATGCTCAGATTTTTTACAAGTCGCGAACTGTCCCATAACTTACGCATACCATTGGCTAAATGGAAACGATGGTGCCGTGAATTTTTACCGCCAGATCCTCTCGGCGGTCTGCAGTCCGGCGTTGCCCGACGCTACAGCGTGGATCAAGCCTTGACGGTATTTATCGGCGGTCATCTCGTCGGCGAACTAAAAACAAGTATTCCCACGGCCAGACAGATAATGGCTGATCTGCACACATGTTTCAAGGAGATCGGTGTATTTGCCAATACCCGAATCCACAGTCGGCATCGGCTTGGGGAATATGGGGCTATTTCGGCCTTCTGCATATTATTCTGCCGCGATTCGCGGGCTTCCAATGGTACATCGCCATTTATTTACACCGTCAGAGGGTTGGTTTCCCGTGCCGCGTATGACGCCGGCCCGCACAGAGTCCACCGGGAGGATTATCTCGAAACGTATGTTCCCATGTCAACCCAAACGCCCCTGGACATATACAAAACGAAAATGAAATTATTGCCGATTTCTGCGATTGTCGATCGATTTACGCGTGCCATGGATCTTGACCGACGGCATTTCCCAATTATCGAACATTACAGTTCTGATTCCTGAGTCGGCCTTTCAAAGTTGATTCTGGGATCCAGAAGTTGGAGGAGCCGGTCTGGATTTAAAGGCCGGAATATACCGACTTCAAGAGGCAGAAGAGCCTTCTGGGCTGTCAACCATCTGTACCGGGTGAAGATGGCGGCGCCGACCAGCAGATTGAGGGCCAATGTTATCACCGATCGATTTTCAGGTTTTTCCAGGAAGGATCCCTTCACCCATTCGTTGAAAGCCCCCATTGCCGGTCCACACCAAATCTGATAGTCGATTTTACGCGTCGGCTCACCACAATTGGCCCAGCTCGAGGATTGGCCCAAGTAGGAGCGGAAAACGAGCGCCATTTTATGCTTCGGATCATCCTCGGCAAGCAATATCTGCCGCGGGTCCCTTTTGTTGAAAAAAGCCTTGGTTTGTCGCCATTCATCTTCGCAACTGCAGCGAAAAAAATCGCGTTCCAGAAGTTGTTTTTCACGGTCCGGTATATCTTCCAGGGATTTATAACGGGTATAAATGTCGTAAAGCTTGGCTGCCCGGAAGGGGAACATTGTGCCCCTTTTAAGAACTTGAACTTTTACGCCCATTTCGAACATATCAGCCGCCGGGGCCATGGCGACATCCGCCTGGCTGGCATCGGCTAGCATGGAGCGCACGACTCCGGACGTGCCGGCTTCCGTGCAGGCCTGGTTGATCGAACCGGTAAGAATATAGGCAGCGCCCAGGGCAAAAGCGGCGGCCGCGGCACCCGGTGTCGCAATACCGCCTCCCAGGCCGACGCAGAGCGGGCGGGGATACCCGTAACGTTCCGTCATCCTGTCTCTGAGTGCCAGGATTGTGGGCAGTAGGGAAATAGCCGGCTGGTTATCGGTGTGTCCACCCGAATCGGCTTCCGCCGTCATGGTCTCGGCTACCGGAATGGATTGGGCCAGTTCGGCTTCGGTTGAAGTGATCCAGTGGCGATCCACCAATTGCCTCAATATTCTCTCGGGTGGCGGCGAAAAAAACTTACGCGCTACTTCGATCCGTGAGATCTTGGCGATGATCTGTTGCGGGGTGACAATCTGTCCATTCGCGTCCCGATGGATGCCTTTCACGCGGTAATATACCAGCGGAAGCGTCAAGTCCAAGTAGGCTGAAGCGCTGACTAAACGGATGCCGCGCTCGAGGTAAAGGTCAACAGTCCCTTTTTCCAAATCGGGTTCATTAGGACTGTGAATCAGATTGACACCGAAAGGAAGTTTGCCGAGGCGATCCTGCAATTGGACGATTGCTTTTTCGATCTCTTGAAGCGGCAGGCCTGCGGCACCGAAGAAACCGATCATGCCTGCCCGGGCCGCCGCTTCGACCATCCGGACCGACGTGATACCGTTGGCCATAGCCCCGACAACATAGGGATAGCGCAACCGGAAAGCCGCTTTGAAGTGCGGATCGCCCAAATCTTCAGGGTGGAGTGGGGGAACGTAACCAAGCAGCGGAAAGCCTGCCATGCCGGAACTGGACCCATCGAAAGGCCCATCTTCGATGACGGCGCGGCCGCTCCGACCGACGCCGGGCGTGCCCTCGACATCCACTAGGTACAGGGGTTCGGTAACCCGCTGAATCGCTTGCCGGATGGCATTGGTACCTGTCTCCGGTGGATGGTCGTGATTGGCCCACCATCCGATCCGAGATGAAAGTGGACGGGCTGCTTGCTTAACCGTCATCGTGGACTGATCCTCAATCGAACTGATTTGAATGCCGTACTTTTTTTTACTTCATCCCTCTGCATGCGCTTGATCGCGGCCATCGCTGGTGATCCATTTTGCGCCAGAATGCTTTGAAGCGGACCTAATAGCGTTGCCAATACGTGTGTGTCAAGAATTTTACCCGATCTGGTCTTTACAATTTTAGCACCGGCAACTATCCCCGGGGGTGAAATTTCCGGTGCAACTTTTTAAGGTGATCGCGCGCCACGTGGGTGTATATTTGGGTCGTGGAGATATCGGTGTGGCCGAGCATCGTTTGAACGGCTCGCAAATCGGCACCGCCTTCCAGCAGGTGGCTGGCAAATGAATGCCTAAGAGTATGCGGTGTTATGGTTTTCCTGAGTCCAGCCCTGCGGCCGTAACGTTTGATCAGTTTCCAGAAGCCTTGGCGGCTCATCGGCTTACCGGCCCTTGCAACAAAAAGAAACGGGCTGATGTGGCTCTTAAGGAGTGTTCCCCGTGCAGAAATCAAATAATTCTGAATTTTATCCCTGGCGTGATGTCCGATCGGAACAATCCGCTCCTTGGCCCCTTTTCCGAATACACGAACGTATCCGCCTTGAAGATTAACATCCTGCAGCTTTAGGCCGATCAGTTCCGATACCCGCAGACCCGCGGCATACAACAGCTCCAACATGGCGGCATCCCTGATACCCGAGTGCTTTACAAGGTCGGGTACCTCCAGGAGGCGATTGACCTCATCGACACTGAGTACATCCGGTAGCTTGAGACCGCTTTTGGGAAGGTCTATTTGCTTCGACGGGTCACTGGACAGGATTTGCTCCCGGACCAGAAACTTATAGAGTCCCCTGATGGTGACCAGATGGCGGGCTCGGGACCGGGCTTTCAGCCCTTCGTGACGCATGGCGATGAGATATCTGAGAATCGTTGGGGTGTCTTCGGTGGATAAAAACTCAATACCGTTCGTGTTCAGATAGGTGAGATAGCGCACAAGATCAAGGCTGTATGCCTCAAGGGTTTTTGACGACAGACCTTTTTCGACCAGAAGAAAATTCAGGTAACGATCGACCAGATTTTCGGGTGATTCGCGCACCTTTCAATATGTCCTTCAGATCTGGTGGATGGCAGGATCGGAACGGTTGAGAACTTCGGCACCGTCCGCACGGACAACGACCATATTTTCCAGGCGAACACCGCCCCAATCGTCCAAATATATGCCAGGTTCGACCGTTGTGACCATTCCGGGTTCGAGCAGGGTATCCTTCAAAGGGCTGAGGCGCGGTGCTTCATGGATCGCCAAGCCTGTTCCATGTCCCAACCCGTGGCCGAACTTTCCGCCGAATCCCTCCCGTTCGATGTGGTCTCTGGCGATTCGGTCTACGGCTTTGGAACTTACTCCCCCCTTGATGGCGGCAATCGCCAAGCGTTGGGCTTCCAGAACCGTCTGGAAGACCTTGATGAAAGTTGCGTCCGGCGTCCCGAAAACAACCGTTCGGGAAATGTCTGAGCAGTATCCATTCAGCCGGGCGCCCCAATCGAAAAGTAACGGTTCGCCGACCTTGATTGTGCGGTCGCCCGGTATGGCGTGGGGCAGAGCACTGTTGGGTCCGGCGGCCACAATGGTCGGAAATGAGAGCGCCTCGGCGCCCGCTTCCCGCATGCCCTTTTCCATCAACCAAGCCACTTCTCGTTCCGTCATGCCCGGTTCTATCGTCTGAAGGCATTGGTAGAAAACATCCTCGGCAAGCGTCAGGGCCTGGCCGATGGCCGTAATTTCCGATTCCGTTTTCGTGATCCGCAGCTGCTCTACCAGGTCGATCAAAGGATCGAGAGTTACCGTGAGACCGGCCTGCTTTATTTCGGCGGTCATTTTTTGGTATTGTCGATAGGATAATCTCACGCTTTCAAATCCGAGTCTGTGTGTCCCCAGGTCCGAAAGGATGGTAGGCAGTTTTTTGGGTAAATTTTCCTTGTAAAGAACCACCTCATAGAGAGCGGCCTCATTTCTCGCCTGGAGTTCGTAGCGGGAGTCCGTTGCCAGAATGAGGCGGTCATTGGTGATGACAAGGGCGCCAGCCGATTCGTCGAATTGCGTGTCATGTCCGGTGAACCCGCTGAGATAACGACGGTTTTCATCCGTAAGTATCAGCAGGGTGTCACTGGCAATTCCGGTGAGATTATGCCTTAATAGATCGATTCGTTCCTGTACGCGCTGATCCAATGCAAGCTCCTTCAACAAGATAATGAAAAATCACTATACCACAGCAACGGCGACTATAACACATCGGTAAGGGAGATCAAGCTGATGGTCAGCGGAAAACGGCCGCATTGACATGCGGCCATGGTTGCTGGTAACAGATTAAATCTTTCTAGTCACTGCTGCACGCTGGTCTGGGGCCCATTCCTCCTTTAATGCAATGACCAGCCATTTTGCGAAATGCTCTTGAATGATGGACAGACTCAACTCCAACACTTACGATCAATACATCCGTGGTCTCAAGGATATCAGTCGGGCCATTACCTCAGAGCTGTATATAGAGGACATCCTCAAATTGATCGTTATGGTTACGGCCAAAGTAACCGGGGTCGAAATCTGCTCCCTCTGGTTGATCGATGAAAACACATCACCCCTCAAGATCCGGCTTAAGGCAACCCAGACCATCGATCCCGAATATGTCAAAGATCGGGCGCTCAATCTCAATGAAGGAATCGTTGGTTGCGTAGCGGCGACCAAAAAACCGCTGATGGTTTCAAATGTCCTCAAGGAACCGCGGTTCAAGGAAAAGGAAATGGCCGCGAAACTGGGGCTGGTATCAATGCTCAGCGTCCCGTTGCAAGTGCGCGACGGCAAGGTCATTGGTGTCCTCAATTGCTTTACTGCTGAACCGCGCCTATTTACCGACACCGAAGTCGATTTAATCACAACCGTGGCGAATCAGGCCGCAGTAGCGATTTTGAATACGGAACTGATCGTTAAATCGCAGGTGATACAGCAAGAATTGGAAACCCGCAAGTTGGTTGAGCGAGCCAAAGAAATCCTTATGAAACGCCGTCACAAGACGGGTGAGGACGCCTACCGTTGGCTGCAGAAACGCAGCATGGACACGCGCACATCCATTCGCAGAGTCGCAGAAGCGGTTCTGCTTTCAGAAGAAATTGATTGATCCTTCCTCGATGACAATCATATGGCTTTGCTGGGGAATATATACATACCTTGCACTCCGCTAAACAGCTATCCTCAAGCAAAATGTGTTACCCATCCCTTCAATTGAAGAACATGGCCTTGATAATTCACATCTATAGGGTTCACATAACATCACCAAAAGTAATCTTCCTCTTCTTTGTGAAACTTAAAAAATTAGAGCATTTTAAGTTAAACTGTTGACAAAAAGGTTAAGTAAAACTAATAAGAGGGGCCTAAATTTAATTTCAAGTTTGCACAATGGCGTGCATTTTATGGGTTTCAGACAAAGGCGTCTTTTCCACCCGAAAGGACGCCTTTTTATTTTATCAGTCCCGAAATACGGGATTATACCATTTAGAGAGGGAGTGTATTATGGAGAGAATTCTAAAAAGTAATGATGCTTTGGGAACTGCCAACCGGGGAAATCCCTGTGAATCAAGCCTTTGCACCCTTTGCCGAGCCGATTGCAAGGGTAAATGCGAAACCTGGCTTTCCAGCCTCGTGGGTCGTAAGCTGCTGTACCCTCGCAGCTATGGCATCGTGACTGCCGGCGCTAACAACACTTACCACGTAGGCGTTTCCTACAATTCGCTGCGCATTCAGGGCTATGCTTACGGATCGCACGGGCTGCAAGAGGGTATGAGCAAAGATCCGGACGACTGCATTTTCCCGAATGTCTCTCTTGAAACCGAATTCGGTCGGGAGGTCAAAACCAAAGCCCGCATTCCCTTGATGACCGGCGCATTGGGTTCGACCTTTGTTGCCCAGAAATACTGGGATTCTTTTGCTATTGGCGCGGCCCTGGTGGGGATCCCGGTGGTTATCGGCGAAAACGTTGTCGGCGTGGACCTCAAATCCGAAATAGGCTCCGGTAGCGAGCGTAAAGGCAAGATCACCAGCGCCCCCGAACTGCAACGCCGTATCGACGGTTACCTGCGCTACTACGACGGGTACGGCGCCATTATTGTGCAACTCAATGTTGAAGACACCCGTAACGGTGTGGCCGAATTTGTCGCCGACAAATACGGTGATAAAGTCATCATCGAATTGAAATGGGGCCAGGGCGCTAAGGACATCGGTGGAGAAATCCAGGTTACCAGCTTGGACTACGCCCTCTTTTTGAAAAATCGCGGCTACGTGGTTGACCCGGACCCCTCATTGACCGAAGTTCAGCAGGCTTTTGAAAACGGCTCCATCAAATCGTTCGCCCGCCACAGCCGGCTGGGTGCCACCAACCTGGATACCGTGGAGCAGGTCCGGGCTGATTTCATGAGCTCGGTGGAATATCTGCGCAGTATAGGCTTTAAGCGCATCACCCTCAAAACCGGTTCCTACGGCATGGAAGAGTTGGCCATGGCCATCAAATTCTCAACTGACGCAGGACTTGACCTGCTCACCATAGACGGTTCAGGAGGCGGCACTGGGATGAGCCCCTGGAACATGATGCAAAGCTGGGGGGTTCCCTCCATCGACCTGCACGCCAAGGCTTACCAATATGCCAGCATCCTGGCCGCCAAGGGCCTGAATGTTGTAGATATGTCCTTTGCCGGCGGCTTTGCCCTCGAAGACAGCATCTTCAAGGGATTGGCTCTGGGCGCCCCCTTTACAAAACTGGTCTGCATGGGCCGGGCCATCATGATTCCCGGGTTTGTGGGCTCCAATATCTACGGCGCGCTCCATCCGGAGGAAAGAGGTAATGTAAACGGCCTTTGGGGGGAACTGCCCAAAACCGTCCGGCAAGTAGGCAACAGCGCCAAGGAAATCTTCGCAGGCTATTTTGACGTGGAGAAGAAGGTTGGTAAGGATGAAATGAAGAACATCCCTTACGGCGCCATCGCCTTCTGGACAATGGCCGACAAGCTCTCCTGCGGCCTGCAGCAGCTGCTGGCCGGTGCCCGTAAATTTTCGGTCAAAAATCTAACCCGTAACGAGCTTTTCTCCGGTAACCGGGAAACCGCTCGCGAAACAGGCATCCCACATGTGACCGATGTCAATGATGAAAGCGCCAGGAAAATACTAGACTTATAACCAGGTGCGGTAGTAGACAAAAAAGGCTTGCTGGAGCAGTCCTCCGGCAGGCCTTTTATTTTTAATATTACCTAACAATAAGCCGACAACCAGGGTTCAACACCCGGGTGGGGTAGCGCTTCGCGCCGTTGTTTTTAAACTGGTGGGAACCTCCAATGAGAAATCAATTTTCAGCCCCCCCTAAAGAACTGTTAGGGAAAACGCTCGTTGTGGGGAGGGCGCCTATTTGATTTTGATCCAAAACAACTGGCCTAAAGATGTTTGGCTAGAGTGAGTTGGCTATTGAGGATACTGACGTTGTAAGTCGGTTGGGTGAGATTATGATGACCACGGATGAAGGGGACGTACACGAGAAAATAGCTTTGCGGTATCAGGTTGATTTCGGACAATCTTGGGTAGATGACCGTGCGAGGTTTTATAAAATCCGCCAGAATGACTTTCAGGCTTTCAACGGCGTCCTCAACCGTCAAATTGACTGGGTAAATTTCCTCAGTGGGTACATGGTCGACTGTGGTCTCCTGTGGCAAGCTTAACGTCATCTTGGTTGCCAATGGAAGAAAAGTTTGGGGTCTGATTTTAAATGCCGGAGTGAAAAACCGGTAAGGGATATCTTGCCATTCAGTTTTCGCGACCACAGGAAGATTGGCCGCTTTGGCCAGATCAGCATACGTGTCGAGAGTCAATCCCTCCACTTCGGCCTTAATCCGCCAGAACGGAAGATAAAGGATCGGAAAAGGCGAGTCTGTATTGAGCGCCATGTGACCGAATTTCAATCGGTTGAGTCTTGATTGTCCAGCTTTCCAGGCAGAATTGCAATTTCGGCATAGCAAAACCAGAGTGTCTCGTGGCCCTTCAAGGTCCCAACCGCAGTCGGGACAAAGTGTCGGCAAGAAGTCCAGACCCCACTGGGATTTACCAGCTGTCTCCAAGGTTTGATCCCATTCTTCCGGAAGCGGGTAACCGATCGGTTCATTAAGAACCGCGTCGTAGAGACGGTCTTCAATGTAGAACGGTGCATAAATAAGACTTAAGAGCTCACCGATATGTGCCTGATGATAGATTGGTTTTGGTAGCGGCAGACTGATATTCTGCTCTTGGATTTTCATCATTTCATCGAAGGAACGATTGATGGGGAGAAAGCGTCCCTCAGTATCGGGTGTAACGAATCGCAGTTTGAGGGTTTGGCTTCTAAAACCAAGCGATACTGGGAAATGCGATGAAACCAGAGCCTGGGAACTGACATCGATGAATTTTTGGCGCACGCCGTCGGGAACACAAGAAAATACCATTCCTTTGAATCGCCAGTAGGGCAGGTAGAAAAGCGATTTGCCCTCCGGCGCATTATCAGGAAGCAGGTAACGAAACACACCATCGGATAATAGGTAAGATTTGACCCGGCAAAACTCGCAGGTAAACAACCGGTCGGTTTCCGTCAATACGGCAGGCGCGCCACACTGGGGGCATTTATGGTCAATGAGGAGATTAACCGACATTATTCATCAATTTTCTATAGACAGTCCGCATACGGCTTGAGTCCGGGGCCGTATGGATTGTTTTACTGAAAAGATCTGTTTATTAGATGGACCGTATGGATCCAAGTTTTCTGATTCACGTTTGCGGGTTTCCCTATCTGTGGGCCTAATGAAATCGAGCAAACGATAAGGTGCCTTCCAGCCACACATGTACTACAGTTTTTCGCCACATTGATTGCAGAACATGGCATCATATAAATTTTCGGTATTGCAATGACCGCACACCTGCGGTTTTGGTTCTTGGTCGACGGCTTGACCGCAGCGCGGGCAAAATTTTGCACTCATACTGATGTTTTTCCCACATTTTTGACATTGGTCGAATACCACCTGCTGATGACCGCATTGAGAACAAAATTTGGCATCCACCTGAATGGGGCTGCAGCATTCGGGACAGGCATTCACCTGTGGTTTGTTTTCGGCCTGGCGCTGGTTTTTGTCGCCGGTAAAATATTGTGCAAACATGGCTGGCAACATCAATCCCATTCCGGCTCCCATGCCGTTGGCTGCGCCCGAATTCCCTTCACCTTCAGATGCTTTTTCCATCGCCATGGCCGCTTTCATTTGCATCAGTTTATCCATGTCTTTAAATACGCCCATGCGACTGCGGTCATCGATAGCTTCTTGGACTTCAGGAGGCGGTGTGACGGAATTGATATAAAGGTGCGTCAGTCGTATTCCAAAATGGCTGAAATCATCCTGAAGTCTTTCTGAGAGCCCTTCAGAAAGGGCGTCGTATTGCGATGGTAGATCCAAGATCGTATTGAGTGTGTCACCCATGTAGTCATTAAAGCGCGACACGATGACACGATTGAGGTATTCTTCGATTTCAGCTGTTGAAAACATTCCTTTCGTGCCGACCAGCGAGTTGATAAACAACACCGGTTGGACGATTTGCAGATTAAAAATACCGAAGGCACGCAAACGTATCAGTCCCAGATCGGAATCCTTGAAGGCAACGGGATCCCGTGTCCCCCATTTCAGATTTGTAAAAACTTTGAGATTGACCAAGTACACTTCGGCCCGAAGGGGGCTTTTCATCGCCCATGGCAGGCTCGCGATCTTTGTCAATATGGGAATATTCCCCGTCTTTAACGTGTGTCTTCCAGGACCGAATACCCCGACAGCTTTACCGCGATAGAAAAAAATACCTGCCTGGCTTTCACGAACCGTAAGTTGCGCTCCAAACTTGATTTCTCCGGATCCCTCTTCGGGTATCCGATGAACAAGTTCCTCACCGGTTTCGTCGAACCATTCAATGTTTTCCAAAAAAATGAGGTTGTTTGTTCCCATGATGTCTCGAGCTCCCGTGTTTGGGCCATAGGTTTCGTACGCGTCGCGAATAGACCGTGAGGTTTATCTGCGCAACTGGTACTTACGGATGGCCCGTTTGTGATCCGCCAGATTGGTTGAAAATTGATGCGTACCGTCCTTCTTGGAGACAAAGAAAATGTAACTTGATTCGGCCGGATAAAGTGCCGATTCTATGGATGCCCGACCCGGACTGGCAATCGGACCAGGAGGTAATCCTTTTATGCGATAGGTATTATACGGCGTTGACGTTTCAAGGTGTTTTCGGGTCAGATTGCCGTCAAAGTTTTGAATGCCGTAGATAACGGTCGGGTCGGTCTCCAGGCGCATTCCTTTTTTCAACCGATTATGAAATACCGATGAAATGAACGGCCTTTCGGAAGGCGCACCGGTTTCTTTTTCAATTATGGAGGCCAGCGTCAGGACCTCGTGCAGGGTGACACCGAGTTCGGTGGCTCTTTCTGTCCACGCATCGGAGATTTCTGCACGCAGCCGGGCGACCATCGCCTCGATGATCTGTCCGGCACCGGCGTTCTTTGGGAAAAAATAAGTGTCCGGAAAAAGGTAACCCTCGAAACTTCCCGCATTGATTCCCATTTTTTCTGCGTGCGCGGGATCTTTTGCCGACTGCAGGAATTCTTGCCGGTTTATCAATCCAGCGGATTCGATGATATCGGCAATCTGAATTAAATTTGAACCTTCCGGAATGGTGAATCGATAGAGACGGACCTTACCGGATACCATAATGTCGAGAATTTCTCCGGGGGACAAATTCGCCCGGAGGATATACTCCCCGGCCTGAATTCGCTTGTCCGCACCCTTCACACGGGCCAATAGGCGGAATTTAAGTGGATGCCGTATCATTCCGTGAGTGAGCAGGACATCTACGGTCTTCTTTAATGGTTGGCCTCTGGCGACAGTGACTATTCTTTCATCCGTTTCCGTATTGACCGGCGAGGTGGCGTAGTGCAGCAGATCGGAATACCCAAAAATACCGGCGGCCAATCCTAACAGGCAAATAATTGCAACGATAACGGCCCATTTTTTCAAAATGCAATGCGCTCCCTATCAACTTCTCGGCGTATTCAGTGAAAAGACGCCCCCATTGACCTTAAAATGACACTATATTGTATGTCATTTGTAAGGCTTATGTCAAAGATCTCTTGTCGGTTTGATAGGTGCAAATGGAATCGACAACCATAGGACCTAAAGGGGTTGATATTAACCGAGATTACGGATAAATGATTTTAGTATCATCGGGATCATTTCCGTTTGTGGGTTACCGGGAGCTGTCAGGCCGGAATTCCCCCTCACGTTGACGACAGGTAAGTAATAAGGAAAGGTCTTTTATGGCAAAGCCAAAACTCAAACAACACATCATAAACCGGGACTGGTGCAAAGGGTGCGGAATATGTATCGAGTTTTGCCCCAAGAAGGTGCTGGAACTCGATGAATCCGAAAAGGCGGTTGCCGCCCGACTGGAAGATTGCATCTGCTGCCGGCTCTGTGAACTGCGCTGCCCAGATCTGGCCATAGAAATCGAAAGCGAATAGGCATAAGGTTATGAACAAAAATATCAAATTCGTCCAGGGAAACGAGGCCGTTGTTGAAGCTTCGGTATACGCCGGCTTGAACTTTTTCGCCGGATACCCGATCACCCCGTCTTCGGAGATTGCTGAACTTCTTGCCAAACGCCTACCTGAAATCGGTGGCAAGTTCATTCAGATGGAAGATGAAATCGCTTCGTTGTGTGCCATCATCGGTGCCTCCCTGACCGGGAACAAGGTGATGACCGCCACGAGCGGTCCGGGGTTTTCATTGATGCAGGAGGCCCTGGGATATGCCATCATGGCTGAAATCCCCTGTGTGATCGTTAACGTCATGCGGGGGGGGCCATCGACCGGTATCCCGACCCATGGCAGCCAGGCAGATGTGAACCAGGCCCGCTGGGGAACCCACGGAGACCATGCCATCGTTGCGCTAACCGCCTCTAATCATCAGGATATTTTTGAGGTAACGGTCACCGCCTACAATCTCGCTGAGACCTATCGAACGCCGGTGATTCTTCTGTTGGATGAAGTCGTCGGACACATGCGCGAACGCCTGGCGATTCCTGAAAAAGGAGAGTTGCCCCTGGTAGAGAGATTGAGAACATCTGTCAAGGAAGGTGTCGATTACCATCCCTACCTGCCGCGCGAGGACGGACGATTGCCCATGTCGGATTTCGGTGGTGTCCACCGTTACAACGTTACCGGTCTCTATCATGACATGTGGGGCTTTCCGTCAAGCGAACCCCGCGTCGTGCATGGCTTGATCCGACACCTGGTTGACAAAATTGAAAACCGGGTCAACAAGTTGGCCCGTTACAAGGAGTTCTTTCTGGAGGATGCGCAGATCGTGTTCTTATCCTACGGATCGGCGGCCCGTTCGGCCTTGCATGTGGTAAAAAATCGACGATCAAGGGGGGAGCGGCTGGGTTTACTGGAACTCCAGACCCTTTGGCCGTTTCCCGGCGAAATCGTACGGGAACGCTGCGCAGGATCCAAAGCCGTGATCGTGGTGGAACATAACATGGGGCAGGTCATGCAATCGGTCAAAATGGCGGTGGACGACCCGGAGAGGGTGTTTTTGGCCAACCGTATCGACGGTACGTTTATCACCCCCACCGATATAATGAACATCCTGCGATTAATTCAGGGAAAGGGAGTGTAATCGATGTCCATTAATAATTACCTCAGAGAGCGGTTCTTTCCTCACCTCTGGTGTGCGGGCTGCGGACATGGAATTGTGCTTAACGGACTGCTCCGGTCCATCGAGCAGCTCGGACTGAGCAAGAATGAAATCGTTATGGTGTCCGGCATCGGTTGTTCAGCACGCATATCCGGCTATGTGGACGTTCATACCCTGCACACCATTCACGGCCGGGCGCTGGCCTTTGCCACCGGCGTTAAAATCAGTCGGCCGGAGTTGAAGGTGATTGTACCGATGGGTGATGGCGATGCCCTGGCCATTGGCGGAAATCACTTTATACATGCCGCACGCCGCAACATTGATATTACGGCGATCGTCATGAACAACCGGATATACGGCATGACAGGTGGACAGTTTTCACCGCTTTCCGGTTACGGCATACGCGCAACAACAGCACCGTATGAAAACGTCGATCCCGCGTTCGACGTCGTTGAGTTGGCCAAGGCCGCCGGCGCCACTTTCGTTGCCCGTACCACCGCTTATCACACCAAACAGATATCCGATTTCGTCAAGAAGGCCATCCTGCACAAGGGGTTTTCCGTGCTGGAGATCATGGCTCAGTGCCCGACCCATTTCGGCCGTAAGAATAAAGAGGGCAGCGCCGTGGACATGATGAATCTTTTTAAGGAGAGGACGACGCCGATTGGGTCCAAGGCCAAGCAGGAGAATCCGGATCTGATCGAACGAGGCATATTCCTACAGAGCCTAAGACCGGAATACTGTGAGGAATACGACAAGGTCATCGAGCGGGCGACAGGGGGGCAGTGATCATGGAAAGATGCAGAATGGTATTTTCAGGCTCCGGCGGGCAGGGTGTCATCACGGCAGCGATAATTATCGCCGAAGCGGCCGTCCTTTATGAGAACCTAAACGCCGTGCAGTCGCAGTCCTATGGTGCGGCAGCCAGGGGCGGCGCCACCCGTAGCGATATCATTGTTGCCGACGCCGTTATCCACTTTCCCAAGGTCATTCAGCCCAACGTGCTGGTGTGCCTGACCCAGGAGGCATATAATGCCTATTACGCCATTATTCGTCCCGGCGGATTGCTGCTGACCGACGCGCGTTTTGTGAAAACCGCGAAGAAGGTCGATGCCCGTCAGGTCGAGCTTTCCATGTATCGCAAAGTGGTCGAGGAGATTGGTAAACCGATCGTTTTCAATATCTGCATGCTGGGCGCCGTTGTGGCTTTGACACAGCTCGTCCAGCCCGAATCGATCTTACAGGTGCTCGAAAAACGGATTCCGCCAGGATTCATCGAGATGAATCGTCGCGCCTTAGAACTGGGGATGGAGCTTGGTCGGCAGATCCGGATGATATCTGGCGTGTGATCAGATGGATCGTTGATTCCGAAAACGAAAATTTCAACCGACAATATTTGTGCCGGACGGAATGCCGTCCGTTTTATGGCAAATTTCGGACAGCTCTGACATAAAAGTATGCACTGAAGTCCTGCCAGGCGACAAATCCTAGGTCGCTGCTTACGTACCAGGCGGCCGTGAACGACCGCCGATCACAGCTCCAAATCCATTTCTGATCTTGGTCGAATATCGGTTCGATGCAGTGTTCATTTCCGGTGGGGAGCACGGTCAACAGGGTCATGAGCTCTGTTATTGTCGGCAGCCGCCAGTCGGAAGTGGCCGGCGAAACCCTCGGCATTGATCTGGTCGACGTATGTCCTGGCATGGTGCCAATCCATCGGAAACGCCGAGCCTGTCTGTTGCCATATGAGTCCGCTGGCTGCATCGATTATCGTTCCTTCGGGATTGACCCTGAAATCATTTTTCCAATAAACCAGGGGGCGCCAGAGCCGATCGACAGTCAGAAGTTTTCGTGCTGAGCGGGGGTCGACCTTGATGCAATGGCTGCGGAGCTGAATCGTCCCCGATTCGGTTTTTCTTTGCGCATGACCGTCGGTTATTACCGGCGCACGACAGAAATCTTTCTTTTTGTTCTGCCAGGATTGCGTCGAGTTCCCCCAGGGCATGGAGCATTTCATTGGCCGAAGTAAACCGATCATTCGCGTTACGCGCAATCGCCCGACAGATAAAACCATCCCATGATTGATCCAGATCGGTATTGTAAGTGGCTACCGGATGGTAATCATCAGCAGGCAAGGTACCGGTCAGCATACGGTAGAAGGTGACTCCCGTGGCATAGATATCGGCGGTGACATCGACTCGGTCCGGATCTGATTCCTGTTCCGGTGGTGCATACCAGGCCGAACCGACTTTTAGGTTGGCTGGTCCGGCGAATTTTTCTCCGTGCAGTTTGGAAAGACCGAAGTCACAAATTTTGACCGTGTCCTGATCGGTGATCAGCAGGTTGAAAGGTTTTATGTCGCGGTGAATGATACCGGCGTGATGCAGGCATGAAAGACCCTGGAGAGTATGCCGAGTGTAATGAATGGCCTTATCTATGCTAATGCGCCGGGATGGTTCATCGGGGCGGGGACTCTCTCCTATCAGAACACCCAGATTGTTCACGTGATATGCCATCAGGTAGAACGGGCGGCCGTTGGATTCATCGAAATCAATAATGTCAACGACGTTCTGATGCCTGAGGCCGGCCAGTGTGACGGGCTTCGGCGATAAACATCCCCCGGATCTTATCGATTCCCATCAAAGATACGAGCAAAGGGTCGGGATCCAGAAGTTTGAGCGCCGCGACTTTTCCGATAGTCGGATGTTCGACTTTGAAAACTTTCCCCATCGCCCCCCGACCGAGCAGGGCACGAACGATATATTTACCGATGGTCTTCATCTCGTCTGCCAGTTAAGCTGCGTCCCGATTGTTGGCGCTGAAGAATGTGTTTTAGGGATGGAAAAGGTAATGGCGCCCGGCCGTAATAATCAGCGATAAACCCCCGGCTTTGCAGAAGAGACTCCCAATCTTTTACAGTTCCAGGAGTTATACCGTTTTTCAAAAATAAATTCCGAAAAACAGAAGGACGGTATAAGTGTCGAAGAAAAAACATTCGAATAACGGAACGTTTTTTTAACAACCACTATAACAAATACCTGAGACGATGATTATTATAATTCAATGACCGGTTGGTTGCCCGGATAATGGTTTTAATAGACCGCTTTGATCGGTCCACAAGCCGTTCTTCCGGCTTTACCGGAGGTCATTGAATTACCCACAACTACCACAACCTTTTGGCATGGACCTCCGGTAGGCCTGCGGCAATGATCTTGTCAGCCGCGGCAGCGATATCGTAGGCGACGAACTGGACATCAAGCGTGGCAGACATCCCCATCCCATATGACGTATTTGGCGTTGTTGTTACCGTCGCGGGGTTGGCCGACACTGCCGACGTTAATGGCGTATCGGTGGTCAGGAAGAAGAGCGACCGGTTCGGAGTCCCAAAGGGGCCTCGGTCAGCGTGTGACCGTCATAGGCAATCATGCTCAGGTCATGGGTGTGCCCGAAAAAACTGACAGATTCCGCCAAATTGTCCAGCACCTGCCGTTTGTCTCCGGGGACAATTCAAAACTGTATGTCGTAACAGAGTCAGGCGGAAATCCGTGGACCAACCGGCAACCATGGGTTACCAGGGCATTGGGAAAACCCTCGATGATACGCAGTGTTTCCTCTGAGAGCATTGTCACCGTTTTGATCAGAGACTCTTTGGCCACGGGGTTGAACCATGCCAGGCGTTCCGGTTCGAGAACTGCCTGTTCGTGGTTTCCAAGTGTCGAGGGGATGCCACGTTCATTGAGCGTCCGGATGACCCGTTCCGGTTCAGCACCATAGCCGATGCAATCGCCGAGGCATACGACCTTTTCGACCCTTGACTTGTCGATATCGTCGAGGACTGCCGTTAGGGCATCAAAGTTTCCATGGATGTCAGAGATTACTGCAATCCTCATCCCTTTTCGCCCATCCGATCCCATGAGTGGAACCAAAACCGCATGCGGCTGGTCCGGTTACGTCAACTGGAAATACAACGATAGCAATTGTGGACCGAAAAAAATATAGGTTGCGGCACCGATCGAAAGAAAGGGTCCGAAGGGTACGGCGAGTTTGAGATTCTGGCGGGTGATAATCATAATGATTAAACCGGCCAGAGTACCGACAGCAGATGAAACGAAGATGGTAAAAAATACCCCCTTCCAGCCGACCAAGGCACCGATCATCGCTAATAATTTGATATCTCCGCCACCCATACCCTCCTTGTGGGTCAGCAGATGATATACAACGGCCACTATAAACAGGCTGCCGCCGCCGATTACGACACCCAACAGCGAATCTATCCAGGATAAGGATGGTATGGCAAAAGCGGCAATGAAAAAAACGAGGATGCCGGGCAGTGTCATACGGTCAGGGATGATGCGATGATCGATGTCGATAAACGTGATGACGATCAAAACACAAATGAAAAGGAAATACACCAAAGTTTCTATCGACAGACCGAACTTCAGGTAAAGTCCGAGAGAGAATGCTCCGGTGAGCAGTTCGATCAAGGGGTAGCGGAACGATATGGGGGTTTGACACTGGCGGCACTTACCTCCGAGGCTGAAGTAGCTCAACAAGGGGATGTTGTCATAGAACCGGATGGCCGATCCACAATTTGGACATGCAGACCCGGGGAAAACTATCGATTTTTGGGCGGGTATGCGGTATATACACACATTAAGAAAACTTCCCATGCACAGCCCGAAAATGGCGCTCATACCCATCAGCATATAACTCATCTCCTAAACCACTGGTTTACTGGCGCTGTTCCTCTGAACGTTATTCTGTAGGCTCGACAGAATCTTTAAGCATATAGGGTATATAGCGAAAAATCAAGGTTGTTGTTGCCAAAGAGGTAATTTGCGTTATAATACGTGCTGATCTCGCAATAAAAACGTGGTGTTCGGTTTGTTAATCTGAACTTTCGGAAAGTTCGTGCACCCGGAACCAAGGAGTAACTGATGGCAGAAACAGACAAGGACGATCTGATCAGCATCTTGGAGGAAGATGACGCTGTGGCGGATATACCGTTAACACTTCCCATGATGCCGGTGCGCGACATCGTCATCTTCTCCGATATGTTGTTGCCCCTTTTTGTCGGGCGCGAAAAATCAATTCTCGCTGTGGACGACTCCGTATTAAAAGACGGATTCATTTTCCTGGCGACCCAGAAAGAACCCAGTATCGAAAATCCAAGAACCAACGATATTTATCGCGTTGGTACCGTGGGTCGTGTCCTGCGGATGCTCAAACTCCCTGATGGTCGTGTCAAAACACTTGTTCAGGGGATCGTCAGGGCAAAAATCGTCAAGTATCTCCGCCAAAAACCGTATTTCAAGGTCAAGCTGGAATTGATGGAGGAGATGCCCCTTGACGAAATGACGGTTGAAATCGAAGCCCTGATGCGCAACGCCCGCGAACAGACCGAAAAGATAATGGCCCTGCGCGGCGAAATGACCGGGGACGTAAGCACCGTGCTGGAAAGTGTCGACCATCCAGGGAAACTCGCCGACCTTGTGGCGACCAACCTGAAGTTGAAAATCGATGAATCCCAGCATTTACTCGAAATATCCGACCCCGTCGATCGCCTCAAAACGGTCAACCGCATTCTGATGAAAGAGCTCGAACTCTCGACCATGCAGGCCAAAATACAATCCGAGGTCAAGGAAGAGATTTTTAAAAGTCAGCGCGATTATTTTCTGCGGGAACAGGTCCGGGCAATCCATAAAGAACTCGGAGAGCAGGACGAGAAGGTATTAGAGATCGAGGATTACCGGAAGAAGATCAAACGCGCAAAGATGTCAAAAGAAGCCGAAAATGAAGCCCGTAAGCAACTTCGGCGGCTCGATCAGATGCATCCCGATTCCGCGGAATCGTCTGTTGTGAGAACGTATTTGGACTGGTTGGTTGAAATGCCCTGGAGCAAGACAACCCGGGATGTTATCGATATCAAAGCGGCCAAAAAGTCCTTGGATTTGCAACATTACGGTCTTGAACGGATAAAGGATCGCATCCTTGAACATTTGAGCGTCCGCAAACTCAACCCGGATATGAAAGGGCCGATTCTGTGTTTTGTCGGTCCTCCCGGCGTGGGCAAGACATCATTGGGGCAGGCCATTGCGCGGGCGTTAAAACGTAAGTTTGTTCGCATTTCCCTGGGTGGCATCAGGGACGAAGCCGAAATCCGTGGACACCGCCGGACCTATATCGGCGCCTTGCCGGGACGCATTCTGCAGGGTTTGAAGCAGTGCGGCAGCCGCAACCCGGTCTTCATGATGGATGAAATCGACAAGTTGGGATCAGATTTTCGTGGTGATCCGTCCTCGGCCCTGCTGGAAGCACTCGATCCCGAACAAAACAGCGCTTTTAGCGACCACTACCTGAACATGCCTTTTGATCTTTCCCAGGTCATGTTTATTCTGACGGCAAATCTTACCGACACCATTCCCTCCGCTCTTTTGGACAGGATGGAGGTCATCTCTCTGCCAGGCTATACAGAGGAGGAAAAACGGGTTATCGCGAAGAAACACTTGATGCCGAGACAGATAAAACAAAACGGCCTGAAAGCCCGCGATATTTCATTTAGCACGGCGGCGCTGGACATGATCATTTCGGAATATACCTCTGAAGCCGGTTTGCGAAATTTGGAACGTGAACTTGGGTCAATCTGCCGTAAAGTGGCCCGTCAAATAGCGGAAGGCCATAAAGGGAAGCTCAACATCGGTCGCCAGAGCCTCCGCAAGTATCTGGGGGTGGCGAAGTACTATCCGGAGATGGATCAGGAAGAAGCCCAGATTGGGTTGGCGACGGGATTGGCCTGGACCCAGGCCGGAGGTGAGGTCATGTATGTCGAAGCCTCGCTGATCCGCGGTAAGGGTGATCTCATCCTCACAGGACAACTCGGAGACGTCATGCAGGAATCCGCGCGCGCGGCCGTGAGTTTTTCTCGCGCCAATATCCAAAATTTTGGCAGTAAAGAAAGCATATTCGATAGCTTCGATACCCATATTCACGTACCTGCAGGGGCGATTCCCAAGGACGGTCCGTCTGCCGGAATCGCAATGGCCACGGCTCTCATATCGGCTGCTACCGGGAGACCGATTCGAAACGATGTGGCAATGACCGGCGAAATCACTCTCAGGGGACGTGTCCTTCCCATAGGGGGACTTAAAGAAAAATCCCTTGGTGCCATCCGTTCAGGAATAAAAACCATCATCATACCGTTCAAGAATAAAAAAGACCTCTTCGAGATTCCGAAAACCGTTCGCCGTAAGGTGAAGTACGTGCCGGTAGAGCGCATGGACGAGGTGCTCACCTATGCCCTTGAGGCGGTCACCCGACGCGGTAAAAAACAGAAAAAAACAGCCACTGCCCGAAAAACTAATCCGGTTTCAAAATAATAAATGAAGATTCTTGCCTTCGACACGGCCATGCAAAGCTGCAGCGTGGCATTGACCGAAGATTCACGCCTATTGGCAGAGGTCAATCTCGTAAACACCGAGACCCATTCCCGTCACCTGGCCGGTTTGATTCGAGATGTCTGCCGGTTGGCAAGAACAGAATTGAGTGACATAGATGGCTACGCAGTCACCCGCGGCCCGGGGTCATTTACCGGTTTGCGAATCGGAATCAGTACCGCAATAGGTTTGGCTCAGGCCTCAGGGAAACCGATTGCCGGCGTGTCGACCCTCCATGTGTTGGCGGCCCAGGTAGCAGTCCCTTCACAATTGGTGTGTCCCATGATTGACGCCCGCCGTGGAGAGGTTTATGTTTCGCTTTACAGGTGTGCGAGACACCATCTGATTTCAAAGCAACCCGAGCAAGTTTTAATGCCTAATGATGCGATCAAAGCCATCGGCGAACCGTGTATCTTCGTCGGAAGTGGTGCCACCCTTTATAGCCGTGAAATCAGTAACCTTTTAGGTGAATCCGCGTCTATCACATCGGAAATGAACAACTCGATCCGCGCGGCCACGGTTGCCTCGTTGGCTCACAAACGGCTTTCAAGCGGTGAGACAGATGATATTATGCAATTTACACCAACTTACCTGCGAAAATCCGATGCCGAAATCAACAATTCAAATGGCAAAAGACTGCCATTGGACCGGCCGGCGCAGCAGGCCAGTTGAAGTAAAGCGGTAATCATTGACAACAGCTTGAAATATCTGTTAGTAATAAGAGTTTTTGGCACTATTTTACGCGGTGATATACCAGCTCCTCTGCAAGGTACGCGAATTGAATGATTTCGCATGGCCGGATCGTCCGAGCCAAACAGCACTCCCAGTGGCCAAACCCGGTTATCCCTTTATATTTGCCGGCGCATTTACAACGGCCGTCCTGGCATTGCTCGGGTTGACGATTCCGGCACTGTTGGGGTTGGGGATTACATTCTTTATTGTCTATTTTTTCAGAGATCCGGACAGGATTGTCCCTAATTCCGCGGGTACGGTGGTCTCGCCGGCTGACGGCAGGGTAATTACTGTGGAGTTGGCTGCGACAACGCCCTACTACGATGGCGAATGCAAAAAAGTCAGCATATTCATGTCGGTCTTCAATGTGCATGTCAATCGTATACCATATGAGGGAACAATCACGATCAATCAGCTACTTTCCTGGAAAATTCATCGCTGCCAGCCGCGACAAGGCTTCGAGCGATAACGAGCGCAATGCCGTTTTCATAGAAACCGACCAGGGGAAGCAGATTACAGCTGTTCAAATAGCCGGCCTGATTGCCCGAAGAATTATCTGCACCGTCCAGGGTGGAGATGCCGTCCGTCGCGGGCAGCGACTTGGCATGATTTGTTTCGGGTCCCGCGTGGACCTATATTTGCCAAGTGACACGGCAATCGAGGTAACGAATGGTGATCGCGTAAAAGCGGGCGCATCAGTTATAGGGGTTTTGCCATGAAACGGAAGAAAAAATCGAGAGGTGAACGCTTACGTCGCGGCATCTACATCTTGCCGAATATCTTCACCTCCTTGAATATCTTTTTCGGGTTCTATGCGGTCATTGCATCCATTAACGGGAGATTTTTGGCCGCTGCAGTTGCCATTATCATTGCCGGTGTATTTGATATTCTGGATGGTAAAATAGCCCGTGCCACTCACACCACCAGCAAATTCGGGGTTGAGTACGACTCTTTGGCGGACCTGGTATCTTTCGGTTTGGCACCTGGTTTGATGATGTATCTCTGGGCATTGAAACCCCTCGGCAGAATCGGCTGGTTGGCTGCATTTCTGTTTATGGTGTGCGGAGCGCTCCGATTGGCGCGGTTCAATTCCCAAGTCGGTAAAGTCGACAGTGGCCATTTTATCGGTTTGCCCATTCCCGCTGCTGCGGGTATGAATGCCACCACCGTGCTTCTGTGGCATAAATTCGGTTTCCCCGTCGAACCAAATCGATTGTTGATCCTCATCATGCTTTATGTCTTAGCATTTTTAATGGTCAGTAACGTCCACTACAATAGCTTCAAGAATGCCGGTCTTTATCGTAAAATAAATTTTAATGTTCTTGTGGCAGCGGTACTTGTGTTGATATTTATAGCTGCCCAACCATCCATAGCCCTGTTTTCTATAGGTCTTATGTACGTCATCGCGGGTCCGGCGACCTCAATTTGGCGATACCGTCGCAAGCTCAAGTCTGGAGAAACAGGTCCCCAAGAGATCGAAGATCACTGAACGTCCATACATTCCCTTCGTCACATATCCAACCCAAGCCATCGAAACGTGACCGGCAAGTTCAGCGGGTGTAAATGCATTTGACTTAAGGGAGAGAACATTCTATGAGCTGAAAACCTTTGCCCGAAAATTTCTTAAAACTTTACAAGGTTTGAAAAAATTCCAGCACATGTGAAAGTGACGGGGAATATATCAATATTAATAAAATTCAGATCAAATGTTTACGTTCCAAAACGTGGGAGTCGGTAAGAAGTCGGGGTTGAAATGCCGAATAGAGTGTAAACCGTTTGAACGACAGGGACTGTGATTAAAATGGCTCAGAAAGAAATCAACGTGGCGGTCGCCGGAGCTACTGGTGCTGTCGGCAACCAGATGATACGCTGCCTAGAAGAGGCAAACTTTCCACTGCGATCGATTAAATTGTTGGCATCGAAGCGATCCGTGGGGCGCGAACTCAGGTTCAAAGGCGACCTTTTGCCTGTGGAAGAATTGACCGAGGATGCTTTTAAAGGGGTGGATGTGGCCCTCTTTTCAGCCGGGGGCGATACGAGCTTGAAATATGCTCCGGCAGCTGCGGCGGCGGGATGCGTGGTGGTGGACAACTCAAGTGCTTGGCGCATGGACCCGGAGGTCCCATTGGTGGTTCCGGAGGTCAACCCCCACGCCATTGCCGGATACACGGCCAAAGGCATTATCGCAAATCCGAACTGTTCCACCATCCAGATGGTGGTTGCTTTGAATCCGATTCACCGCAAGGTTGGAATCAAGCGGATTGTGGTGTCGACCTATCAAGCCGTGTCCGGAACCGGTAAGAAAGCCATCGATGAGTTGTTGGACCAGACGCGGGCCATGATCAACTTCCTGGAATATGAGAATAATGTTTACCCCCACCGTATCGCGTTCAATTGCCTGCCTCACATCGATCGATTTCAGGAAAACGGCTACACCAAAGAAGAAATGAAAATGGTACACGAGACCCATAAAATAATGGAAGACAATACCATCGGCGTGACAGCGACAACCGTGCGGATACCCGTCTTTTTTTCGCACAGCGAGGCGGTGAACGTTGAAACCCGGCAACACATATCCGCGGCGGAAGTCCGTCAACTGCTCAAGGATGCACCGGGGATACAGGTGGTGGATGATCCGGCGAAGAATCTCTACCCATTGGCGACCGATGCTGCTGGTCAGGATTCGACGCTCGTTGGGCGCATCCGTCAAGACGAATCGATTCCTAATGCCTTTAACATGTGGATCGTCGCCGACAATATCCGCAAGGGTGCAGCAACCAATACGGTTCAAATTGCCGGCATACTGGCCAGAGACTACTTATAATAATCATCGCGATAACCTCATTTGATCGGTACGGAGTACTATGGGAGTGGATAAGATACCATTGACAAGGGAAGGCTATGAAGCCTTGAAATCCGATCTGGAACGCCTTAAACGCGTCGAACGACCGGCGAATATTCTTGCGATCGAAGAGGCGCGAGCACATGGAGATCTATCGGAAAACGCCGAATATGCGGCGGCCAAGGACCGCCAGAGTTTTCTCGAAGGTCGGATCAATGAGCTCGAATACAAGGTGGCAGCAGCGGATATCATCGATACCCGAAATCTGTCCAAAGAAAAAGCCGTATTCGGTAGCCGGGTAGTACTCGAAAACATTGAAACCGGTGAAGATGTCGAATACCAATTGGTCGGGCCGGATGAGTCGAATATTGAAGCGGGCCGGATTTCTATCACGTCACCCCTTGGCAAGGCAATCATCGGTAAAAAACCCGGCGAGGAACTGACAATACAAGTCCCGGGAGGAAGACGCAGTTACGAGCTTGTAGACATCGTATAGCCGGCAGATTACCGCATGGACAAACAGGGGGCTGATAGTCACCAGCAACTGCCGTAATACGTAAACAGACACATATCATACGGAGGATAGACTGTGGCACGAATCACCGTTGAGGATTGCTTGAGAAATGTCCACAATCGTTTTCTATTGGTCAATATGGTGGCCAAGAGGGTCAGACAGATCCGTGAAGGTTCGGAATACCTGGTCAGTGCGCCGAAAAATGAAGATATCGTTATTTCTTTGCGTGAAGTCGCTGCCGGTAAAATCCAGCTAAAAGAGAAAGACCTCGCATTACTCGAACCTTCTATGCTGGACACCGCGCTTCCCGCCCCGGAGGCAGACGAAGGTCCGGAGCTAGATACGGAACGGATCGGCGATTAGGCGTTGTCGCTTAGAAGTTATACATATAAAAAAATCAACCGGCTCGTTGGCAAAGCGCAGCATCACTACGATATGATAGCCGACGGAGACCGGGTCCTGGTGGGGTTGTCCGGCGGAAAGGACAGCCTGACCTTGATGTGGACGTTGAGCAGAGAGATTGACGAGGATCCGCGTCGATTACGAACTGCACGCTGTCTACCTCGACCCAGGGTTTGAAGGCGGCTTCAGCGAACAATTGGTCGACTATTGCAAGGACGCAGGATACCGGTTAACGATCGAACACACGGATTTCGGTGTCAAGGCACACGGCCAAGAAAATCGTGAAAACCCATGTTTCTTGTGTGCGTGGGAGCGTAGGAAGCGACTTTTCAGGCTCGCCGAAAACCTCGGTTGCCGCAAAGTGGCCCTCGGCCACAACAAGGACGACATTATCGAAACCTTGTTCATGAACATCTGCTATTCCGGTGAAATCAGCACGATGGTTCCGTCTCAACGTTTTTTCAACGGCAAATTCACGGTGATCCGCCCATTGGCTTACGTGGAGAAAGATATCATCCGACGATTTGCTGTTGAACAGCGTTTTCCGGAATTCATCAATCCCTGTCCCAGTGCCACCAATTCCAAACGAAAATACGTCAAAGGTCTTCTCGATCAACTCTACCGGAGTAACGACAAGATAAAAGGAAATATTTTCAGATCATTGAGTCATGTCAAACAGGAGTACTTGCTGGTTTGAATCTCCTGAAATCAACCGTAACTGCTGACGCGCGACGAATCTAAGCTCGGGCACAAATCCAATTTCAGAATTTCGCCGATCATGTGACCCCTGCCTGGATTGCAGCAGTTCTGAATGCCCAATTGGAACACGATCAGAGAGTTCATCCGCAGGCGGTTTGTACCCCGTCTTGGCATTCATAAGGGCAGGGGAATTAAAATATGCAAATGCCGATGAAAGATGTGCAGAACGAACACGACCACCGCAACATTCGTATCGACAAGGTGGGCATTAAGAATCTCAGGTACCCGATAACCGTTCTTGACCGCCGAAACGGCTCCCAAAATACCGTGGCTGCCATCAATATGTATGTCGATCTGCCCCATAAAAACAAGGGCACGCACATGAGTCGGTTTGTCGAAATTCTTCATCTGTTTCGGCCGGAAGTGTCATTGAAACGCATCTCCGACGTATTGGAACAGATGAAAGAACACCTGAATGCGGCATCGGCGCACATCGAAGTCATGTTCCCTTATTTTATCGAAAAGAAGGCCCCAGTGAGCGCGTCACCGGGGTTGATGGACTACAATTGCAAATTTCAAGGGTACAGTGGTCCGAACGGTAAGGTCGATCTGTTGGTCGAGGTGACCGTTCCGATCTCCTCCGTCTGTCCTTGTTCCAAAGAGATCAGTCAATTTGGTGCCCATAACCAGCGCGGGCAGGTAATGGTCCGCACGCGATTCAAAAAGTTCATCTGGATTGAGGATATGATTGAACTGGTTGAGGATACGGCCTCATGTGACGTTTACTCGGTACTCAAACGGGTGGATGAAAAGTGCGTCACTGAACGCGGGTTTGCCAATCCCAAGTTTGTCGAGGATATTGTCCGCGACGTGTCACAGAGGTTGAAAGCGGACGACAACATCACCTGGTTTTCCGTTAGTGCCGAAAACTTCGAATCGATCCATAATCACAGCGCATATGCCCACATAACGAGCGGTAGCAAAAATTAAATCCTATGATATCCCATCTGAGAGCGATAGACAATCCGTAGGCTAATTCAGCGACTTTACCAGCCTCCGCGCGATCCGTTCGGCCGATTTACCCCTCGAATTCATTAAAACGACGAAACGATTGAGACTACCGTCAGGGTTTTCAATATATCCGGCTCTGGTACTGATGCCGTGCAACGTGCCGGACTTGTAATATTGACGCCCCTTGTGGCGCATGAGGGTGTAGTGAGGGGTAAAGGCATCCAGAACCCGGGACAAGTCCCGGGCGGTTATGCGGTTCGCCCGGGAAATGCCGGATCCTTCGATGAGATGAATATTATTCAGACTCAGGATATCGCCGGCATAGGTGTGGGCGGCTTGCAACGCCTTTATCAAGAGTCCCCGGTGTGTCGTAGGCCTTGATCCCGGCGGTAATCAGGATCTGATTGGTGATGTAGTTGTTGGAAAACTCCAGCAGGCGGGTAATGATATCGATGAGTGTGAAAGGTGACACGTGGCGGTGGAGCAGAATATCCTTGTCGGGACGAACGTTACCGATTCTAATTCTGCCTGAAACCGCTACGCCATTCTGTTCCAGAAAGTAGGCAAAGAGATGTCCGCAGTAGCGCGTGATTTCATTTTCGTTATGGGATAAAACAATGCGCCCTTCGGCTTGTTTTGATGCTTTGACCCGTTTGAGCACTATCGGCAGCAGCGGGGATTGCGGTTCAGCGCTAACGTAAATGCCGTTGACTTTTTTAAACGACACCGTGTTGAAATTAGCGCAAAGGGCGCCGTTGGGCGCATCGTAAGGCTCCGATGACGAGGTATACACCGGGGATGACCAACGGTTGTGCAAAGTAACTGTCATCAAGGACAATATCGTTTATTCGACTCATTCGGGTGCTTAACGTGCGCGCAATTTCACCAACCACTTCCGAGACGAGAAGGGGATCACCGTATCCTTTAATGGTCAGATTGTGATCCGTATCGAGGTAAAATTCGGTGCCAAACCGATAGTCGGGACCCAGGTAGTGCAGTGCCACCAGAGAGGTAAAAATTTTCAAGGTCGATGCTGGAATTAGCGGATGATCTTCGTTTTTGGATAGAAGCACCTGACCATCAGGGCTTGTTACCAGAATGGCATCACGGTTTCCGATCAGTTTGCCCAAAATCTCCAGATTGGTGTCGGCCGGGCTATCCTCTGGCAGGAATCCGATGCAAACCGTTATGGCGCATAATATATAGGCAATGTATCGCACAATATGTTTTTGACTTGGCATCCGATGTATCCGGTTTCTGTTCCTCGTTTTTTCAGGCGGATTTCCAGATGTTTTCGAACATCTGGCGGCTCACCCGCAAGTATTCCCGGTCCGGAGTGAAGACTTCGAAGGTGACCGTGTCGTTGTATCCCGTTTTTTTCAGCGCCTTTAGAATTTTCGAAAATTTGATGCGGCCCGACCCTA
>CAVRBA010000018.1:0-227221 GCA_963719015.1 uncultured delta proteobacterium
CATAGAGGATGTGACCGAGATCGAAGGCACCGGACTGCTCTTCACCGTGAGCCTGGACAATGCCGTGGCCGGCGCCTTACCGTGGACACCGGCTACAGCGATGTCACCACCGACGCGGCCAACTTCATCAGCACGACCGACCCTCAATTTCGTCGGTACCGCCGGCGAGACGCAGCAGTTCACGGTCACCACAACCGACGATGCCAGCTTGGAAGGCAACGAGACCTTCACGGTCTCTTTGACCGCCTCGTCCCCGCTGGTCACCGACACCGATACCGCCACCGGCACCATCACCGACAACGATGCGGCCGCCCTCACCATAGAGGATGTGACCGAGATCGAAGGCACCGGACTGCTCTTCACCGTGAGCCTGGACAATGCCGTGGCCGGCGCCTTTCGTGGACACCGGCTACAGCGATGTCACCACCGACGCGGCCGACTTTGATCACACGACCCAGACCCTCAATTTCGTCGGTACGGCCGGCGAGACGCAGCAGTTCACGGTCACCACAACCGACGATGCCAGCCTGGAAGGCAACGAGACCTTCACGGTCTCCTTGACCGCCTCGTCCCCGCTGGTCACCGACACCGATACCGCCACCGGCACCATCACCGACAACGATGCGGCCGCCCTCACCATAGAGGATGTGACCGAGATCGAAGGCACCGGACTGCTCTTCACCGTGAGCCTGGACAATGCCGTGGCCGGCGCCTTTACCGTGGACACCGGCTACAGCGATGGTGCTCCACCGACGCGGCCGACTTTGATCACACGACCCAGACCCTCAATTTCGTCGGTACGGCCGGCGAGACGCAGCAGTTCACGGTCACCACAACTCGACGATGCCAGCTTGGAAGGCAACGAGACCTTCACGGTCTCTTTGACCGCCTCGTCCCCGCTGGTCACCGACACCGATACCGCCACCGGCACCATCACCGACAACGATACGGCCGCCCTCACCATAGAGGATGTGACCGAGATCGAAGGCACCGGACTGCTCTTCACCGTGAGCCTGGACAATGCCGTGGCCGGCGCCTTTACCGTGGACACCGGCTACAGCGATGTCTCCACCGACGCGGCCGACTTTGATCACACGACCCAGACCCTCAATTTCGTCGGTACGGCCGGCGAGACCCAGCAGTTCACGGTCACCACAACGGACGATGCCAGCTTGGAAGGCAACGAGACCTTCACGGTCTCTTTGACCGCCTCGTCCCCGCTGGTCACCGACACCGATACCGCCACCGGCACCATCACCGACAACGATGCGGCCGCCCTCACCATAGAGGATGTGACCGAGATCGAAGGCACCGGACTGCTCTTCACCGTGACCCTGGACAATGCCGTGGCCGGCGCCTTTACCGTGGACACCGGCTACAGCGATGTCTCCACCGACGCGGCCGACTTTGATCACACGACCCAGACCCTCAATTTCGTCGGTACGGCCGGCGAGACCCAGCAGTTCACGGTCACCACAACGCGACGATGCCAGCCTGGAAGGCAACGAGACCTTCACGGTCTCTTTGACCGCCTCGTCCCCGCTGGTCACCGACACCGATACCGCCACCGGCACCATCACCGACAACGATACGGCCGCCCTCACCATAGAGGATGTGACCGAGATCGAAGGCACCGGACTGCTCTTCACCGTGAGCCTGGACAATGCCGTGGCCGGCGCCTTTACCGTGGACACCGGCTACAGCGATGTCACCACCGACGCGGCCGACTTTGATCACACGACCCAGACCCTCAATTTCGTCGGTACGGCCGGCGAGACGCAGCAGTTCACGGTCACCACGACCGACGATGCCAGCTTGGAAGGCAACGAGACCTTCACGGTCTCTTTGACCGCCTCGTCCCCGCTGGTCACCGACACCGATACCGCCACCGGCACCATCACCGACAACGATACGGCCGCCCTCACCATAGAGGATGTGACCGAGATCGAAGGCACCGGACTGCTCTTCACCGTGAGCCTGGACAATGCCGTGGCCGGCGCCTTTACCGTGGACACCGGCTACAGCGATGTCACCACCGACGCGGCCGACTTTGATCACACGACCCAGACCCTCAATTTCGTCGGTACGGCCGGCGAGACGCAGCAGTTCACGGTCACCACAACCGACGATGCCAGCTTGGAAGGCAACGAGACCTTCACGGTCTCTTTGACCGCCTCGTCCCCGCTGGTCACCGACACCGATACCGCCACCGGCACCATCACCGACAACGATACGGCCGCCCTCACCATAGAGGATGTGACCGAGATCGAAGGCACCGGACTGCTCTTCACCGTGAGCCTGGACAATGCCGTGGCCGGCGCCTTTACCGTGGACACCGGCTACAGCGATGTCACCACCGACGCGGCCGACTTTGATCACACGACCCAGACCCTCAATTTCGTCGGTACGGCCGGCGAGACGCAGCAGTTCACGGTCACCACGACCGACGATGCCAGCTTGGAAGGCAACGAGACCTTCACGGTCTCTTTGACCGCCTCGTCCCCGCTGGTCACCGACACCGATACCGCCACCGGCACCATCACCGACAACGATACGGCCGCCCTCACCATAGAGGATGTGACCGAGATCGAAGGCACCGGACTGCTCTTCACCGTGACCCTGGACAATGCCGTGGCCGGCGCCTTTACCGTGGACACCGGCTACAGCGATGTCACCACCGACGCGGCCGACTTTGATCACACGACCCAGACCCTCAATTTCGTCGGTACGGCCGGCGAGACGCAGCAGTTCACGGTCACCACAACCGACGATGCCAGCTTGGAAGGCAACGAGACCTTCACGGTCTCTTTGACCGCCTCGTCCCCGCTGGTCACCGACACCGATACCGCCACCGGCACCATCACCGACAACGATACGGCCGCCCTCACCATAGAGGATGTGACCGAGATCGAAGGCACCGGACTGCTCTTCACCGTGAGCCTGGACAATGCGGTGGCCGGCGCCTTTACCGTGGACACCGGCTACAGCGATGTCGCCACCGACGCGGCCGACTTTGATCACACGACCCAGACCCTCAATTTCGTCGGTACGGCCGGCGAGACGCAGCAGTTCACGGTCACCACGACCGACGATGCCATCTTGGAAGGCAACGAGACCTTCACGGTCTCTTTGACCGCCTCGTCCCCGCTGGTCACCGACACCGATACCGCCACCGGCACCATCACCGACAACGATACGGCCGCCGTCACCATAGAGGATGTGACCGAGATCGAAGGCACCGGACTGCTCTTCACGGTGACCCTGGACAATGCGGTCGCCGGCGCCTTTACCGTCGACACCGGCTACAGCGATGGCTCCACCGACGGCGGCCGACTTTGATCACACGACCCAGACCCTCAATTTCGCTCGGTACCGCCGGCGAGACGCAGCAGTTCACGGTCACCACGACCGACGATGCCAGCTTGGAAGGCAACGAGACCTTCACGGTCTCGTTGACCGCCTCGTACCCGCTGGTCACCGACACCGATACCGCCACCGGCACCATCACCGACAACGATACGGCCGCCGTCACCATAGAGGATGTGACCGAGATCGAAGGCACCGGACTGCTCTTCACGGTGACCCTGGACAATGCGGTCGCCGGCGCCTTTACCGTGGACACCGGCTACAGCGATGTCGCCACCGACGCGGCCGACTTTGATCACACGACCCAGACCCTCAATTTCGCTCGGTACCGCCGGCGAGACGCAGCAGTTCACGGTCACCACGACCGACGATGCCAGCTTGGAAGGCAATGAGACCTTCACGGTCTCGTTGACCGCCTCGTCCCCGCTGGTCACCGACACCGATACCGCCACCGGCACCATCACCGACAACGATACGGCCGCCGTCACCATCGAGGATGTGACCGAGATCGAAGGCACCGGACTGCTCTTCACGGTCACCCTGGACAATGCGGTCGCCGGCGCCTTTACCGTGGACACCGGCTACAGCGATGGCTCCACCGAGGCGGCCGACTTTGATCACACGACCCAGACCCTCAATTTCGCTCGGTACCGCCGGCGAGACGCAGCAGTTCACGGTCACCACCACCGACGATGCCAGCTTGGAAGGCGACGAGACCTTCACGGTCTCGTTGACCGCCTCGTCCCCGCTGGTCACCGACACCGATACCGCCACCGGCACCATCACCGACAACGATACGGCCGCCGTCACCATCGAGGATGTGACCGAGATCGAAGGCACCGGACTGCTCTTCACGGTGAGCCTGGACAATGCGGTCGCCGGCGCCTTTACCGTCGACACCGGCTACAGCGATGGCTCCACCGACGGCGGCCGACTTTGATCACACGACCCAGACCCTCAATTTCGCTCGGTACGGCCGGCGAGACGCAGCAGTTCACGGTCACCACGACCGACGATGCCAGCCTGGAAGGCGACGAGACCTTCACGGTCTCTTGACCGCCTCGTCCCCGCTGGTCACCGACACCGATACCGCCACCGGCACCATCACCGACAACGATACGGCCGCCATCACCATCAGCGACGTGACCGCCGCCGAAGGCAATGGCCTGCAGTTTACGGTGACCCTGGACAATGCACGTGCCGGGGCGTTTACCGTGACACAAGCTACAGTGATATCTCCACCGACGCGGCCGACTACGATCACACGGCCCAGGTGCTCAATTTCGCCGGTAATATCGGCGAGATCCAGACCTTCACGGTCGCCACCACAGACGATGCCATCTTGGAAGGCAACGAGACCTTCACGGTCTCTTTGACCGCCTCGAGCCCGCTGGTAACGGCCACCGATACCGCCACCGGCACGATCACCGACAACGATACGGCCACCCTGAGCATCGATGATGTCGTGCAGGCCGAAGGTAATGCAGGTAACTCTACCTTCGTGTTCACGGTCAGCATTGACGGCGGTGTGACCAGTACCAGCGATATTACCTTCCAGTACGATACGGCAGACGGCACAGCCGTTGCGGGCGTCGACTACGCGGCCGTTGTGGCCGGTGCCGGGACGATCACCGCTGGCAACGGTTCCACACCAGTTACCGTCGTTGTCTCCGGCGATACGCTGGTTGAGCCGGCGGAGACTTTTTTAGTGAACCTGTCCAACGTGGTCGGGGCGTCTCTCAACGATGACCAGGGACTGGGCACCATCACCAATGACGACAGCGCCACCGTCACCATCAGCGACGTAACCGCCGCCGAAGGCAACAGCGGCACCAGCGACTTTATCTTTACTGTCACACTGGACGCCGCCGATCCGGACGATGACATTCTCATCGACGTCACCACCACCGACGGCACGGCCGCAGCCGGCAGTGACTACGCGGCCACCAACGCCACCCTGACCTTTGCCGCCGGCACCGCCACCTTGACCCAGCAGATCACCGTCACGGTCACCGGCGATGTCGCCGTCGAGGCCGATGAGACCTTTACCGTCGACTTGAGCTTGAACCCGGCCAACACCGGCAGTGCCGTGATTTCAGATGGCCAGGGCCTGGGCACCATCACCAATGACGACAGTGCCGGTGTCACCGTCGCGGATGTGACGGCGATCGAAGGCACGGGCCTGCTCTTCACGGTGACCCTGGACAATGCCGTGTCGGGCGGTTTCGATGTGAGCATGAGCTTCACAGATGGAACAACCACCGGCGGTGCCGCGCCGCTGGCCGTTCCGGAAGATTATGCCAATGATATCTTAACATTAAATTTTGCCGGCACGGCAGGCGAAACCCAGACCGTCACCGTGGCGACGCTCGATGATGCACTCGTAGAAAGTGATGAAACCTTCACGGTCTCTTTGGCCGCCTCAAATCCGCTGGTAACGGCCACCGATACCGCCACCGGCACGATCACCGACAACGATACGGCCACCCTGAGCATCAATGATGTCACACAAGCCGAAGGCGATAGCGGGACGACCGCCTATACGTTCACAGTCAGCATTGACGGCGGTGTAACCAGCGCCAGCGATATTACCTTCCAGTGCGATACGGCCGACGGCACGGCCACCGCTGGCGCGGATTACACGGCCAGTGGTGGCCGTTGCCGAGACGATCACCGCCGGCAACGCTTCCACCCCCGTTACCGTCGTTGTCACCGGCGATACGGTGGTTGAACCAGTGGAGACCTTTTGGGTGAACCTGTCAAACGTCGCCGGGGCGACTCTCAATGATGGGCAGGGACTGGGCACCATCACCAATGACGATTCGGCGGCAGTAGAGTTCAATCTGGCGGCTGCATCCGACGCTGAAGCGAACGGCGGCAATTTGCCGATTCTCCTGGTCAACAGTAATCTGTTGTCCGACCAGCTCATCGAGGTCAACGTCTCCGGCGGCACAGCAACCCTCGGAACCGATTATAACAATACGGTCGTTATCGTCATCCCGGCCGGCGTCTATGACGGCACCCCTGTAACGGCCATCCCGATCGGCCTGACGGTCATCGACGATGATCTCTACGAAGCCGACGAGACCATTTTTCTCCAACTGGCAAATCCGGGCGCAGGACTGATCATCGGCGACGCCAACGGGGATTCGATTAATCAAAGTCTGCATACCTACACCATAACCAACGACGACAGCTTGGCCGTGAGCCTAATACACAGCATGGTCTCCGCTTCCCCGAATATCATAGCGGCCGACGGCGTCGTCACTAGCACGATTACCGTGACATTGCGTGATGCATTGGGCAATCCGGTACCGGGTAAAACAATTCAGCTGACGAGCAACCGTGCCGGGTGATGTCGTCACGTCTCCGCCGGCGCCGACGGACGCCAACGGAACGGCCATCGGCACCATTAGTTCCACTACGCCGGGTGAGGCCGTGATCACGGCCGTCGATCTGACAGACGGCATCACCCTGAGCCAGCATCCGACAGTTTTGTTTACCCAGGGGCAGGTCCTCGAACTGGACCTGACGGCCAACAAGAATGAAGTGGTCGTTGGGCGATATCGTCACATACCTTGCCGTACTCAAGAATACCACCACGACGGATGTGGTCCAGGTGAACCTCGATATCACTCCACCGCCGGGGTTTGTCTATCTAAAGAACAGCGCCCGGCTCAATGGTGCGCCACTCGCCGATCCAACCAGCGGACGCCCCTTGAGCTTCGATATCGGCACCGTGCCGGCCCACAATGATGCCAACGGCAACGGCCAGGTAGACCCGGACGAAGCGGGTTATGTGCCGGTCTTGTTCCAACTGGCCGTCGGCTCCGGTGCCGGACCCGGCGACTACGACACCCACGCGGTGGCCCGCGATGTATGCCCAAGCTGTTTTATCTCCAACCCGGCCGAAGCGCGCGTCACGGTTACCCTGGACCCCATTTTCGACCTGGGCACGATCATCGGCAAGGTATTTTATGACCATAACCGCAACGGCTGGCAGGATCCCGGTGAAGACGGGGTCGGCGGTGTCATGGTGGCCCTGGACAGCGGCGTTTATGCCCTGACCGATCCTTACGGCCGTTATCATTTCCCGGCAGTCGAACCGGGGCACCGGATGGTCAAGATCAACCTGAAAAGTCTTGCCGACGCGGCCGAAGCGACCACCAGTGAAACCGTGGTTCTGGACATCACCCCCGGCCTGATGGCCAAGGCCAATTTCGGTGTGCTTTACGAACCGGAAACCATAAAAACCGGCCGGCCGGCCGAACCGGGAATCGCCATCCAGTCCGAAGCGATCGAACAACCGATCCAGGTCCTCGGCAATGTCGACAGCCTGACGTTGATGATCAACGGCGAGGTGATGGCTGTACCCAACAACAATGTCCGCCTGCTGGTGGAAAACCTGAACGAAGTCGTTGAGCTCAAAGGAAGTCGACTGGAAAAACCGATTCAGTTCCAGATCGATCGCAATTTCGATGTGCCCGCAGAGAATTGGGAATTGAAGATCTTTAACTCTAAGGGTGACGTCGTGCATCGACTGAACGGAAAGGGTCAACCGCCGGAGACGATCGGCTGGAATGGTCGTTACGGTGCCAATCAGATGGTTACCGGCGGCGACATTTACCAGTATCAGCTCGAGGTAAACCACACCGACGGCAGCCGGACCACCAGTGACCGCAGGATCTTCGGTATCAATCAATCCAAGATCATCTCGGTCAATCTGACGGGTGAAGCCTTTGTCTCGGACTCGGCCGAACTCAGCCAAAAAGCCCGTAACGTCTTGAAAGAAACGGCCAAGATTCTCAGGAAGTTTCCGGATGAGAACGTCGTCATCGAAGGCCACACCGATTCTTCGGGGTCCGAATCATATAACCTGGAACTTTCCAAAAAAAGAGCGCAGTCGGCCCTGAAATACCTGGTCAAAGAGGAGAAGCTCCCCGAGAAGCGCTTTATCGTGCGCTGGTATGGCGAATCCCGCCCGATTGTCAGCAACGAATTTGCCGAAACCCGGGCCCTGAACCGCCGCATCGAGATCAAGGGCCAGATGAACAAAACGGAACGGTCGAAACTTTACGATCAATTCCGCACCGAGGCCGCAGTAAAAATCAACGGCAAAGACCTGCCGCTCGACGGCAGCCGGTTTTCGATCCATGTCGCCGATGATCATATGAAACAGTTCACCGTCGAGGTGGTCAACCGGCGGGGGCAATCTCTCCAGACCACATTCAGTGTCCCCGATGTCGAAATTTTACAAACCGAAAAAACCGTCCTGCTGCCCTTCGGCAGTGCCGGAGACGGTTACCGCGTTGAAGAGACCGGCAGCGCGGAAACACCTGGGCAGACCACCATGGCGACCTATGAAGTGCAGGGACGCACCGCGCCTGGAAACACGATTGAGGTCGACGGCATCCCGATTCCGGTCAAACCCGACGGTGGATTCACGATACCCCTGGCGTTGAGACGCGGCAGCAATGCCTATGGTCTGCTCGTTCGCAATTCCTCCGGCACAACCCGGCTTGTCAACCTGATGGTGACGGTCAACGATCGCGACCAAAACGGCGAGTTGATCCTGGCCACCGATCCGATACCGAATTTAACCGTTCAGTTACCGCCCCGGGGGGTTCCGCTGACCCAACCGATACTGGCAGTAACAGGCGCCACCGATCCGGGCAACCGGATCGAAATCAACGGTGAAACGGTAACGGTGGCCGAACGATGGCACGTTCTCTTCATCGGTGACCCTGCCGCCCGGTGAAAGCGAGCTCGTGATCCAGGCGATTGATCCTAAAGGCCGCATCGGAGAAATCAGTCGAACGGTCGAGTTCAAGGATACGCAACTGTTTTTCCTTGCTTTCGGTGACGGCAAAATCGGGTGGCTCACGAGCAAAGGCTACCTCGAGGGCACCGACAAGGAAGAAGGGTTTTACACCGAGGGACGGATCGCCTTCTACCTGAAGGGCGTCGTCAAAGGCAAGTACCTGATCACCGCCGCCATCGACACCGGGGTCGGCGAATTCGGCGATTTGTTCAAGGACCTGGACAGAAAACAAAATGAACGGTTGTTGACGAATCTGGATCCCGACAAGATTTACCCGGTCTACGGCGATTCGAGCACCGTGGTTTACGATACCGATTCGAGGGGCAAGTTCTACCTGGCCCTGGACAGCGACGAATTCCATGCCCTGGTCGGAAACTATCAGATCAGTTTGACCGACACCGAGCTGGCCCGATACCAGCGAACCTTTTTCGGTGCAAACGCGGCCTATAAATCGCTGTCGGAAACCAAGTACGGCGACCCGAACACCAAGGCGATGGTGTTCGGTGCCGAAGTGCAGCAACTGCACGTCAACGACCAGCTCGAGGCCACCGGTGGTTCCCTTTACTACCTGAGCCATCGCGACATCATCGAGGGCAGCGAGCAGGTCAGCCTGGTGATCAGGGACAAGAACACCGGGCTGGTGCTCTCGCGCACACCTCAGCAGCAAAACGTGGACTACACCATAAAGTACGATACGGGATATGTCCTCTTCCACCGCCCCATCACCAGCAAAGCCGCGGACGGTTCGATCATCAACCAGGATATCCTGCCCGGCAATCCGGTTGTCATCGAGGTGGAGTACGAAGCCATGGCCGATACGCTGGAAAAGACGGCTTACGGCGGCCGCGTCCGGCAGCAGATCGGAGATCACGTGGCCGTGGGCGGCACCTACATCAAGGACGATCTGGGGACGGACGTCCTACACACTTCAAGGGGTTGATACGGAAGTCCGCCTGGGTAAGAACACGCGTCTTATCGGCGAATATGCCCAAAGCGAGGGGACCGGTAACGAGGTGTTCCTCAGTGACGATGGCGGTCTCAATTTCAAAGACACCACTCCCACCGGGGACCAAAACGGCGATGCATACAAACTGGCTGTCGAAGTGGATGTCGGGTGAATGGTTCGAGCGGCCGGACGACTATCTTGTCGGCGCCTATTACAAACGGCAGAATCCGGGTTTTTTCACTGCAGGCAACCTCCTGCAGACCGGGACCGAGAACATCGGTATGAACCTGTCGTTCAAGCTGAGCGAAGCCGATCTGCTGCGGGGCAAGATCGAGCAAACGAGCATCGACGCGACAGAGACCTTTGACAGCACTTCGGAGACCATCGGGACCCTGCAGTATATCCACGACCACAGCTGGTGGGGCGTGACCCTCGAATATCAAAATCGCCAGCGCGACGGTGAGCAGGTGACATCGGAGGCCGGAGATAACAGTTATGCCGCCGCCGGTCTGCGGGTGGACGCCACTGACGATTTGACGCTCAATCTCGATTATCAGCAGACCGTGACAGGGCCGTCCAACAACCAGGCCCGACTGGGAGCCCGCTACCAGATTCACCCGAAAGTGGCTCTCGAGGCCGCCGGCACTGTCGGCAGTGAAGGAAGCTCAGCCCTCGGTGGCGCCGTCGTGAAACTGGGCGATCAGGAACTTTACATCAACCAACGCTTGGCGGATCACCGGCCCGGCAGGAGCACATCGACAGTGGTCGGCGCCCGTGCATTGGTCGACTCATCGACAAAGTTGTATACCGAATACCAATGGGAGAAAAACAACGACGACGTTCGCAATGTATCGGTGATCGGAGCCGAGCGCCAGTGGGAATTGACCAGAGGACTTGAAGCTGCTACTCTCCGGAGAATACGGATCGACCAATGCCGATGCCGGCGACATCGACCGCTATGCCATCACGGGAGGCGTCGCCTATAGCCATCCGGCCGGCCTTCTGGCATCTTCACAGCAGCAATTCCGGGGCGAAAACGGTCGCGAGAGTAGCGTCCAGTTCCTGTCCAACAACAACGTGGAACTCAAACTCAACCCGGACTTCACGCTGCTCGGAAAGGTGCGGTACAGCGAGACCCGCAATACCGACATCGATGATACAACTGCCGGATTCAGGGAATACAGTCTCGGGCTGGCATACCGCCCGGTGGCCTTCGACCGGCTGAACGCCTTGGCGAAGTACACCCTGCTTTCCGATATCGGCCCCTTGCGTCCCGGCGAGCTGGTGCTTTCGGATACCCAATCCCAGGTCGCTTCCATCGAATGGATTTTCGATATCTCCCGCAGCCTGCAGTGGGTCGAAAAATTGGCTTACAAAATGCAGACGGAGACCGTCGGCAGTCTGCCACGAGCAGGACACCCAAACATGGCTGGCGATCACCCGTTGAATTGGAACTTCTGGCGCAAGTTCGGCCTGGGCGTGGAATATCGCATCCTCTCCCAAATCCAGCCCAGCAACACCAGTCAAGGTTGGCTGACAGAACTGATGTGGGAACCGATCGATCACTTCCGGATTGGCGCCGGCTACAACTTCACCGACTTTTCGGACAACGAGTTTGCGGACAACGACCACTCTTACGGTGGACCGTTCTTCCGTTTCCAGGTAATTTACTAAGACCCAAGGTGAACGTTTCATATTGAAATAGATCGACTGCGAGCACAGCATGCAAGAAAATCAGCCCAGCCCGAAACCAAAATTTCACAAGCGATTGAAATCCCTTGTGATCGCTTCTGGTGGAATCTGTCATGACGATTCTTCTGGTGCTGAGCTTCTTTTCGATCTTCCTCTATCTACTCAATGCGTTGTTTCCCACCGGGGTCAGCCTGAAATCCTTGGTGGATCAGAGAAACGCACAACGGTACTCTGCAAGAACGACACCGGGCAGCCAAGCGATCGAACGCGGTGAAGTGGTGACCAACTCCTGGCAAGAGCTGGCCGCCATCGTCACCCGAACGCACAACAGCGTAAAAAGTAAGCGCGCAGAGACGATTGTGTGGATGTCCACCGACGTCGGAAAACACCTTTTTGACCGGGACGCCGTCCAAACGCTCGACCGGGCGGCGGCTGAAATTACCTTTGATGAACACTCGATTCTCAACATGGGGGAAAACTCTCTCCTAATTATAAAGAAACAAATCCAGGATCCTCTCTTTCGGGAAAAGAGATCCTTTATGGTTCTGGTGGATGGAGACCTGAGGGGCAGGATCAATGGATCGAACCCCAATTCGGTTCATCTTGAAATCGGAACGCCGGCAGCCACCATCAACACCAAAGGTGGTGCCGCCACGAAAAAAGAATTGGATTTCAAGATATCCGTCAATCCGGACAAATCATCTACCATAGCGGTGTACCGCGGTTCTGCCGAAGTGGAGGCGAATGGCAAAAAAGTGATCGTGAAAGAAAATCAGGCCACGGTTGTGGCCATGGGCCAGGCACCGTTAAAGCCGCGGGTGATTCCGACGGTTGTCACACTCGGCATGCCTTCCAAAGGCCGTACCTACCCCTACCGGGATCTGCCACCGCGCATCCGGTTCCACTGGAAAGCCCAGGCGGCGGCCACCGGTTATCATTTCCTGCTGGCACGGGATCCTGATTTTCAGGAAATCGTAACGGAAGACACCTTCGAAGGAAACAATTTCAGACACGGCAACCTGGTTGAAGGCACGTATTACTGGAAGGTGAGCGCACGCAGTGAGTCGATTGAGGGCTTTTTCAGTGAGGTCCGCCAGTTCAGGGTACTACGGGATAATACGCCGCCGCCACTGGACGTTCGGTTTCCTCCGAATACCGTCTACGGTGGTGAATTCATTATGGAAGGAAAAACCGAACCCAATGCCACGGTCTACATCGGTGGCCAGCGGGTCGATATCAGTTCGACGGGTACGTTTACCCATCCACTCGATCTTTTGCCCGGAATGAATGTCATTGTCGTCGAAGCATTCGATACGGTGAACAATGTCGCGTATTCTTCCAAGAGGGTGGTAAGTAAATAGAACCCTAAATGAGCGTAAACAAAACCGAGAACGATCACAATATATTGATGTAAATGATTGTTTTGATAATGCGACTTCATTTGAATATTTCCACCAGCAGTGAGATAGGAATTCTGCTAATTTATCTCGATATTGTTTACCCTGCAGGAAAGCCGATGATACCCCATCTTCGGTGTTGTCAAGGGTTCGCAGTAGCTTACTACGGCTTCACCCTTGACGCCATGAATCTGGGGCATCCTCGACTTTCGCTCAATTAGGGTAGAAGCGATTTTAAATAGAGACCGGGGAATATGCAATGGGAAAATTCTTCAAGTTTTCGATACGGTTTAAAATTCTGATCGTGCTGCTTCTGGTTGTGACCGCGGCGGTCAGCGCCATAACACTGACCATGGCAAAACTGTTTCACACGGACAAGTCGATTTACGTGCACGACCTGACCGCGGAAATGGCCATCCGAACGGCGGCCGAAACAGGTGCACTTCTGACCGGCTATCAGCGCAATTTGCATGTATTCACCCATCTACTGTACGACCCGGAGATGGAACCCGATCACAAACGGAAAATGGTTAAACAGCTATTTGCGGATTTCAACGATTTTGTCGCGATCACCCTTTGGGTTGACGGTAAAGAGCTGACCAGTGTGTACGATGCCCGCATTCTGGAAACAACCGGTCTCTCCAAGGCGCATCTGTTAAGCTACTTCGAGACCCAACCGATCCCCATGGGCCAGGTGCAGTTAGGTGAAGTGTATATTGCCAATGCAACCATCAAAGAAGACTTGCCGGCCATTGTAATGGCCACCGCTTATGACCCGCCCGAGTCAAACGCCGCAAACTGTGTGGTGTCTGCCGTCATCCGTCAGGATGGCCTACAGCGACTGGCCGAACGCTCGAAAGCCTTTACGACATTTATCGCAGACTCCAAGGGGAATCCGCTGGCCCACTCTGAATTGTCCCACGTCGTCAAACGCAGAAAGATCGAATGGGTTGCCGCCATAAAGGGTCTGGGCAGCGATCAACTGCGCGGTTCCACCCATGATTATGTCGCCAACGGCCAAGAGATGGTCGGCGGGTTGGCACACACCGATATCAGGGACCTCTTTGGCCGGCGTTGAGATCCCAAAAACGACCGCCTATCTTACCGCGCGGGAGTTGTTGAAAAACCTGATATTGGTTTCACTGATCCTCCTTTTAGTCGCAGCTGTCTTTAGCCTTCTCAGTTCGCGCTTCATCACTCGACCGATGGAACACCTGGTGGAAGCGACCAAAGTCCTGGGCTCAGGACGATTTGACATTAAGGTGAACTCAAGATCGCGGGATGAAATCGGCGATCTGGCCAATTCCTTCAATCACATGGCCTCCGAGTTGGACGTCCGTGAAAAAGAGCTGCAAGACGCCCAAGTCGCCCTTGTTCAATCGGAAAAGATGGCCGCCTTCGGACAACTGGGAGCCGGGATCGCACATGAAGTAAAAAATCCGTTGGCCGGTATTCTCGGTTTGACCCAACTGTGCCTGCTCGAGGCCGAGAAAGAGACCACTCAGTTCGAAAATTTATCCCTGATAGAAAAGGAAACCAAACGCTGCAAGACCATTATCGAGAATCTTTTAAAATTCTCCCGGCAGGAAAAAGTTACCTTTGACATGACCGACATCAATCAGGTGGCCGTGGATACCGTGGCCATTATCAATCACCAGCTCGGCATCAATCAGATTAAATTTTTTCAGGATTTCGCAAAGGAACTCCCACCGGTCTACGGCAATGCCAACCAGATTCAGCAGGTGCTGCTTAACCTGATGATAAACAGTCAGCAGGCAATGGCGGGAAAACCGGGGGAGATAAAACTGACGACGAAACTGATGAATGCAAAAACAGTAAAGATCCAGATCTTCGATACCGGCCCTGGCATTCCCAAGGATGTACAGTCCAAAATTTTTGAACCCTTTTTTACGACAAAGCCAACCGGCAAAGGGTACGGGGTTAGGATTGTCGGTGAGTTATGGCATCGTCAAGAGCCATAAAGGTGATATTTACGTTCAAAGTGAACCGGGGAAAGGGACCGTATTTACAATCCTTTTGCCGGTGGGAAAACCCGCCCGGGAAGCGGTCAAGGCCACTGGATCGGAAAATCGATACCCCCGAAACGCTTGCGGATAACCGTCCACGTAAAGAGGGAAAAAATGAGTCCGCTTAAGGATAATCGTATCTTGGTTGTCGATGACGAAGAGATTATACTTCAGGTATTGTCAGGGGTGATTACCCGTGACGGCTACACCGTCACAACGGCCTCAAGCGGTGAAGAAGCCTGGGAAATGTTCTCTGACGAGCCGTTTCCGCTCGTTATAATGGATCTCGTAATGGATGGTATATCAGGGATCGATTTGCTGCAAAAAATCAGACAGCGCCATCCCGAAACACAGGTTATCATCATGACAGGTCATGCCTCGCTTGATTCTGCAACGGCATCGCTTCGTGCAGGTGCCTTCGATTATCTCTCCAAGCCGTTTGAAGGCTTCGATAAAATCACCGCATCAGTGAGCATGGCCATGAAAAAGTATGCGCAGATTCATCAAAATATGAGTGAAATTGAACGGCTCAGAAAAAAGAATCGAAGAAGTCGAGAGAGCCAATAAAGTGTTGAAGAACATGTCGATTCGAGACGGGTTGACCGGATTATTCAACTACCGATATTTTCAGGAGGATCTGGCCTACGAATTGCTCCGGTCAAATCGATACAAACGGACTTTTTCCCTGCTTTTCATTAAGATAGAATCATTTCAGCGCTTCATTGAGACGTATGGAAAAACAGAGGCAGACAAACTGCTGATTACAGTCGGCCACCAACTTAAGCTAAACCTCAGAAAGACGGACCTTTTGGCACGCTACAAGGACGAAATGTTCTTGGCCATTTTACCCGAGACCTCAAAACCGAATTCAGAAAAATTGGCCGATAGCTTGTGCGCACGTGTGGCGAACAATGTTCCGGAACAAAGGGGCACCCGTTCAACCTATGATGTCGCATTGAGTATCGGGGTATCGACATATCCCGACGGATGGTACAGACGGCTCAACGCTGTTAAAATATGCTCAGCAAACAACCTCTTGGACAACCGAAGGCGCGCTGAACAGAGTTAACATAAAAATGCCATGAAAAAATAACTGAAGTAGATGAACTTTATAGTAACCGCTTTGATAAACATCCGAAGTAGGGGGATAGTGGAAGATAGAGTAATGGATTAGACGTGGCCTTGAAAGGAGTGGTTAAATGTCACAAGAAAATAAGGTGAGGATACTGGTCGTGGATGATGAGGAAAGTCTATTGGCTGTCCTGTCCCAGGTTCTGAAAAAAGACGGCTTTGATGTCACCACGGCTAAAAGTGCCGAAGAAGCATTGGAAGTCTACCAACAAGACCCATTCCCTCTTATCATTACCGATATCGTCATGAGCGGGATGACGGGTATCGATCTTCTCGAAAGCGTTAAAAAGTCGCATCCCGAAACTCAGGTGATCGTCATGACCAGTTATGCGTCGCTAGACACGGCCATAATGGCTCTTCGGTCGGGCGCCTATGACTACCTATTCAAACCCTTCGAAGATCTAACGGTCATCTCAGCCGCCGCAGCCCGAGCGACCGATAGCATCCGGCTCTCCGCTGAGAACAAAATTCCTGCTGGAAAAATTAAAACAGCTGAATAGCGAACTGGAAACCCGGATCACAGAAAGAACCGATGAGCTGGCCCAGATAAATAAAAGCCTGGAAAAGAGAAATCGAAACCCGTAAGTTGATAGAGATAGATCTAACCAAGGCCAAAGAAAACGCCGAAACAGCCAACCAGGCGAAAAGCGAGTTCTTGGCCAACATGACGCACGAGTTAAGAACCCCTATGAATCACATCCTCGGATTCACCGAGGTTGTCGTTGAAAAAAAATTTGGAGAATTGAACAAGGAGCAGGAAAAATATCTCCAAAACGTGTTGTCCAGTAGCCGCCATCTTTTAACCCTCATAAACGACATTCTGGATTATTCCAAATATGAGACTGGACAATTAAAATTGAAGCGCAGTGAATTTCACCTGGCACCCTATTTACGGAGTGCCTCGAAATGTTCCAGCAAGAAGCAGTGAAGAAGAACATCCAGGTGACTCTATACTCTTAGAACATGCACCGGGTATTGTGAACGCAGATCAACGCAAATTCAAGCAAATTATTATATAACCTCCTCTCCAATGCCCTAAAGTTCACCCCTCACGATGGAAAGGTTCAGGTGGAGGCCAAAGAAGTAAATAATTCGAACCCGACCCGGTCTCCGGCAGAGCGACTCCGCATCGATGCAAATAATCGAAAAATCCGAAGAAGAGATCGGATGCCACTGACACGCATCAAAAAGGGGTTGAAGTATCTGTTTCCGATACCGGTGTCGGACTCAATCCGGATGCCCTTAAGCGTGTTTTCAACAGATTCGAGCAAATCGATGGGTCGAAGGGTAGACATTACAGCGGAACCGGTTTGGGCCTGGCCCTCACAAAGGCCCTTGTTCAGCTTCATGGAGGTGTAATAAAAGCAGAGAGCGCCGGTGATGGCAAAGGTTGTACCTTCAGCTTTATCATTCCTTTATGATCGCAATCACTTTACTTGTGAGGATGCAACAATGAAAAAACCAACGATATTGTTGATCGAAGACAATGAATTCAATATGATTCTCTTCCGCGACCTTTTGCATCTGGAAGGTTTCACGGTCGTCGAAGCATATGACGCGGAAGTCGGTATTCAGAAGGCTCGCGAGACAAGACCGGACGTTATATTGATGGATATTCAACTGCCGGGAATGGACGGATTGACTGCAACGCGGATCATTCAGAAAGATCCGGTTCTCAAACAGATTCCTGTCGTGGCACTGACAGCTTACGCCATGGAAACCGACAAAAAGGAAGCAATAGCAGCCGGGTGTATCGGCTTTATTGCCAAGCCGGTCGATACCAGAAGTTTTGTGAAGAGTGTATCTAAATTTATACCTGATCATACGAATTAATAACGTCAACCGGAGAACGGAAATATGGACGGCAAAAAGAAGATCCTCATCGTTGACGACGAGCCGATGAACATCGATTTGCTCGAAGCAATTCTCCTGCAGGAAGATTACGAGATCATCGCCGCCAGCAACGGGGCTGAAGCCATCTCAGCGACACGCTCATCGCCACCCGATCTCATCCTGCTCGACATTATGATGCCTGTCATGGATGGATATGACGGTGGCCCAGGAGTTGAAAAGCGATCCGGATACAGCGCATATTCCGATCATTCTGGTCACCGCCCTGAATGATGTCAGTGACAGAGTCAAGGGGCTGAAGGCAGGCGCCGACGACTTTCTCACAAAACCCGTCGAAAAATCGGAACTGAAGGCCCGGGTGAATAACCTACTGAAGGTCAAAGCCTACCATGATCATATGCGCAACTACCAGAATAAACTCGAGGAAGAAGTCTCCCTAAGAACGCAGGAATTAGAAAAGGAACTTTGCCGGCGGAAGGAAACAGAAGCCCAATTGATTCGGGCCCAGAAGATGGAGGCCATTGGAACGCTTGCCGGCGGTATCGCTCATGATTTCAACAATATCCTTTCCGCTATCTTGGGATACTCGGAGATGGCTCTACTTATCGCCGCAACAGACGCCACTCTTTCCGATTATATACGGCAGATACACACAGCCGGTGAGCGCGCGCGCGATCTTGTACATCAGATCCTCACATTCAGCCGTGAGACCGATGATGAACTCAAACCGGCCGAAATCAGTGTTATCATAAAAGAGGCGCTCAAACTGCTCGGTGCGACCTTGCCGTCAACAATTACGACCGAACATGACATCGCCACAACTTCACCGGTTTTGGCCAATCCCACCCAAATTCATCAACTCCTTATGAATTTGTGCACCAATGCCGCCCATGCCATGGAAGACAAAGGCGGGGTATTGGCTGTCAGTCTCACCGATGTTGAATTGGATGCTGCAAGCACTGATTGGTCAAACCGAAATGACAGCCGGTAACTATGTCAAGCTGAGTGTCAGTGATAACGGTAAAGGTATGTCTCCCGATGTGTTAGAACGCATCTATGATCCATTTTACACAACCAAACCCACGGGCAAAGGAACGGGGCTGGGCTTGTCTACAGTGCATGGTATCGTAAAAAATCACTTCGGATCTATTGCCGTATCGAGCAAACCCGATGCGGGAACGACTTTTGATATATTTTTACCGATTGTCGATCAAGAGGTTGTCCCGGAAATCTCGGGAGGACGATTCGATTCTTAACGGTACGGAAAGCATTCTCTTTGTCGATGACGATAAAGCCATTGCGGGCATGAGCAAAATAATGCTTGAAAATCTTGGCTACCATGTCAACTCAAAGACAAGCAGTATCGATGCGCTCGTAGACTTTAAAAGACAGCCCGAAAAATACGATCTTGTGATCACTGACCTGACAATGCCTCAGATGACCGGGTTGGAATTGGCTGATGAGATCTTGAGTGTTCGGCCCGATACACCGATAATCCTCTGTACAGGCCTCAGTGCACGTCAGACATCCAGTGACAGCAGACGCGAAGGTATCCAGGCCGTTTTGGCGAAGCCCATTCTCAGCCGCACAATGTCCGGGACTATTCGCAGCGTGATGAAGAAAAACGTTTCTGCGGACTGCGGTGAGCGGTTAACCGACGCGTTCTTCAATCCACGGTATGTATGTTCACTTCGATGGAAACCAGAATGGGATCAGAATCACGTTTATCCTTACCTTGCAAAACGGATAGTACCGACAAATGAGTGACCATCCACGGATGGTTGGCAGCATTCTGCAGTGTCCAACTATAACCGCTGCAACTATCGGTCTGATCTTGACAAACGGCGCGTGTATCCCCATCCTGCCTCATAAGTCAGTGTACTTGGTACTCAGGCCTTTGGATTTGTCAATCGGATATTTAACGGCATTTTTCTCCAGCTTCAGCGCGACGGCCCGCAGCAGGTCTATCTCGAAGGCATCACAGAGATAGATCATGAAAATAAAAATATCGGCCAGTTCGTCCCCGACACTGGCGATATCGGCAACGTTCAAACGGTAGGACTGATCCGTCGTCATCCAAAGAAATATTTCCTGAAGTTCGGCGGCCTCTACCCCGATGGCTTGTGACAAACTTTTGGGGTTGTGATATTGCTGCCAGTCTCTATCATCCCTGAAGGCCATTATTTTTCTTTTCAACACCGCCATTTCATTATCCATGACTGTCTCCAATGCCCTGTGCTCAACCGTTCAATTTGAGCGTTTCGAATGTTAAAAAAGTTCAATCGGTTCCACAAACTATTCAGAAAACATCACGCTGATGTCAAAAACAAATGATAGGCTGGAAGGCCCGGCAGCATTCGACGGTGATCGTCTGATCGCCCTGGATGTCATGCGCGGCATCGTTATCGTCTTGATGGCTTTTGATCACGCTTCGGGTATGTTCAACGCCGGGCGGTACGTGACCGATTCCGCCGCGTTCTATCGCACAGGTTCGGAGATTCCGGCAGCCCAGTTTCTGGTTCGCTGGATGACGCACTTGTGTGCCCCCACATTCCTGTTTCTGGCAGGCTGGTCTCTCAGCCTGAGTATCGGACGCCGTGAGGCTGAAGGAGTGACCCGGTGCCCGCATCGATCTTTTCCTTCTCAAACGCGGGCTCTTTATCCTTCTGCTCGATCCCCTCTGGATGAGCATCGGATTCGGGTACGGCATCGTCTTCCAGGTTCTATACGCTATCGGCGGAAGCCTGTGCTGCATGATTTTTCTGCGTCGACTGGAGCTCCGCTCATTACTGGGATCGGGTCTCTTTCTGATTCTGTTCAGTGAGGCGCTGGTCGGCCTGGTTGTCCAATTCGGAAATATTGAGTCCCCCGGTATCATCGCCGCATTTCTGATCACGGGTGGTCGTTTCGACTCAGGGGGATATGTCCTCTACCCGTTGCTGCCCTGGCTGGGATACATGGTCCTCGGCTGGGGTATCGGCCGGTTGATAGCGACCGGCCGTGTGACCCGACCGGCAATTCTGTTCGGCGGTATCGGGTTGTCTGCCTTGATCGTCTTTATCGTCGTTCGCGGGCTCAACAGGTATGGCAATATGGGTCTTTATCGCGACAGATGGTTCCCTTCTGCAATGGTTGCACGTCAGTAAATATCCTCCCAGCCTGTCTTTTGCCGCCCTCGAGTTAGGCATCATGTTTTTGTGTCTGGCAGTACTGCTCGCGTTCTACCGCAACAAAACGGCCAACTATCGGAACCCACTGACGGTGTATGGGCAAACGCCTTTGTTCTTTTATATCCTGCATGTCCACCTTTTGGCCGCTGCCGCCTGGTCGCTGGATCTGATGCGAAAAGGTGGCCTGACCGAAACTCTCTGGGCGACTCTGGCCTTGTTGCTCGTGTTGTATCCGGCTTGCCGATGGTACCGAAAGTTGAAAATGAGTCGAAAACACAGCATACTGCGGTACGTGTAAGTTGGGATTTCCTTGGTTTGCGGCAAGAACCGCGGCGCACCTGATTCAATACACGAGCGGATTAATTGAATTCAAGAAAGAAGCGTGTCACCGTCCCCGGCCACCGTCATCTTGTTGATAAAAATCCATAGTGTTGATATACAACGCTTGCAATGAAGCGTCCGATCGGCGACGCCAACCTGTTTATTGCTCGAATCGCGATCGTTATAGTGTTTGTCAAAAAAGCGTTCCGTTATTCGAACGTTTTTTTTACAAACACTTATACTACCCTTCTGTATTTCAGAATTTATTATTTAAAAGCAGTATAAAACGCAGAGACAAGATGAAATTACAGAAGAAAATAAAAACCTGGCAGATGCCGCTTTACTACCTTTTCGGATGGTTTACCCGAATTTTACTTCTGGCTATATTCATCACCTGCAGGGTTCAGGAATTCGGGCGAGAAACTGCCGAAGACTACCAGAAGAAACACCCCGGCAAAGGCCTGCTGGTGGCGACCTGGCATAAAGGCGTCATGTTTCTGATCTACCATTATCGTCACCAGCAACGCGTCACAATGGCCAGCTCCAGCAAAGACGGTGAGCTGGCCGCCCAGGCGGCGGAGCGCCACGGTTGGATCGTCGTGCGGGGTTCATCGAGTTATCGCGGATTCGAAGCGCTCAAAGAACTCGTCCGCCTCTTCGAGAAGGGTTACAGCGGCGGCCTGGTTGTGGATGCCCCCAGGGGACCGGCCCGGGTTTCAAAAATTGGAATCATTACCGCCGCCCGCATGACCGGATTGCCGATAATGCCCATCATGTGGAGTGCCGATCGTTGCTGGCGACTACGGAGCTGGGACCGCACCATCATACCCAAGCCCTTTTCCCGCATCGTATTGGTTTATAATGACTCGCTTATCTGGGTTCCCAAAAGGGCATCACGTAAAGACCTGGAAATTTATCGTCAGCGCTTGGACGATGAACTCAACCGGCTCATGTACCAGACCGACCATTGCTTCTTACCATCCGGAGTCACTGACCCCCGCCGAATCGCTGTAAGGGAGGAGTCGCCATAACCGGCTCACTTCAAGATCTGCATCCCGAAAATGTCATGGAATATGCAGTCTATTCCTCAGTCGTCACCAGTTCCATATCATGGGTTATATCGATGCAGCCGATCACACTCTGGGCCGCCGGGCAAAGGTGAATGTAATTTTCAAGCGCATCCCTGGCGTCCGGCACTTTTTCCTGCGGCAGTTTAAGTCGGTAAAACACTTTGATCCGGGTTATCTTCAACACACCGCCGACCTCTTCGATATCACCGCTTACAGTGGCTTTGAATCGATCCTGAAACGTACGGATCTTCTTTTTGGCCAGCACCGTGGCCAATGTTCCCATCATTCAACCGCCCACGGCGCCGACGACATGGTCGAGGGTCGCTGCATGCTCTTCCTCCGGGTCCACACCATAAAACTTCTTGATTCCGCCATGGACACCATAATAGACGGGCTGGTCGAATCCCTTGATGACCGCTTTGCGGGTCGGTCCCTTCTCGCGTGTAATCGTAATATCGGATCGATGAACTACTTTTCCCATGCCAACCTCCTTGTACGTCGATATTAATGGTCTTGTTCATAACGGTAAGGTGCCTCTCGAACGCAGCACAGTCGATAATGCCAGAACACGTTGCGATGGCACGACTTCCGGTATTTACAGTATCACTCGTGTTTGCCGGGCAGGCGCTGTCATCGTGTTCGTGATTTCCGCACATCTATATGATAACGACCAACCGGAATGGGTCAATAACGGCCATGTTAAAATCGTACATACGTTCGATGGGGTTACGATGGTCCATCTGAGTCTTGACTTCCGGAAAAAGGACCCTTAAACTTTTGCGTATCCTGTCGGTGAGCAATGATCGTTTGGAAGGCTTTCCCACTATGCTGCGCCGTCATACCCATTTAAATTCGCGGAAGCACTGCATACACCATGGCAAATTCAGTAAAAAAAGTTCGCGCGCTGGGACTCTGTTCCGGTGGATTAGACAGCACACTGGCCGGCCTCGTGTTGCGTCAGCAGCCAATCGAGGTGGCGTGGATCAGCTTCGAAACACCGTTTTTCTCGGCAGATAAAGCCCGCCGTGCAGCCAAGCAGACGGGAATCCCGTTGACAGTTGAAAATATTTCGGACGAATACACCACGATGCTGCGCAATCCGAACTGTGGTTACGGACAGCATATGAATCCTTGTTTGGATTGCCATGCGCTGATGTTCAGAGTGGCCACCAGAATAATGAAAATGAGAAAATTCGATTTTCTTTTCAGCGGCGAAGTCGTTGGGCAGCGACCCATGTCCCAGACCAAGCCGTCCCTGCGCTATGTGGAAAAGAATTCCGACTGTGATGGCTACATTCTGCGACCTCTGAGCGCCAAGCTTCTGCCGGAAACCATCCCGGAAAAGGAGGGATTGGTCGACCGGGAAAAGCTGTTGGACATTTCCGGTCGGGGTCGCAAACGTCAGATTCAGCTGGCAAAGGAATTCGGCATTACGGATTACCCTGCGCCTGCCGGTGGTTGTCTGCTGACGGACAAAGGGTTTTCAAACCGACTCAGGGATCTTTTTGCGCACCAGGAAACCAACACCGAGAATGAGCTGCGTTTGCTGCGTTATGGCCGTCATTTCCGCCTCAACGATCAATCAAAATTGATTGTCGGCCGAACCCAGGTCGACAACGATAATCTGCACCGCTACCATAACCCAAAAACCGACACGGTGATAAAGGTCGAGCACTTCCCGGGCCCCGTTGCTGTTCTTCCCCACGGTAGCCGCAGCGACGTCATAACGCTGGCGGCCTCTATCTGTGCTGGATACAGTAAGGCCCCGGCGCTGACGGCCGTGGACGTCAACGTCATATCACCGGAGGGTTCTTCCACCGTGCGGGTCCTCGGCCTTCTGCCTTCGGATGTCAGCAAGTTTCTTATCTAGTGTCGATCCATAAATCACCTTTTTTTACGCCCGGCGGCGCTCTCCGCAGGTTCCTGGCAGCGGCTTACGCAATGTACGCCTCGCCGCAAACCTCTGTGCGGCCCCTGCTAAAAAGCAACGGGATTTCGCGTCTATCTAAGAGCATAAATGTACTCAGCTTGCCCAGCGAAAAAAAACCCACTTATGAATTGGACACTCCCCAGCACCACCACCTTTTCGTGGATGGGCACTATCAAGTAACCAGTCAAACAGGTAATCAATGACCTTATTCGTGGCTCCTCTCTCCTGTAAACGTATTATCGTTGCCCCTGCGCGCGGTTGGCCCGCAGCTGGCCGCATGCGGCGGAAATGTCCTGGCCTTTGCTGCGGCGCACAATTACCGTGTAATGTTTGGAGAGAAGAATTTGTTGAAATTGCTCGATAACCGTTTCCTCCGGGCGTTCAAAACGACTGGCCACATGCGGGTTGAAGGGAATAAGATTTATTTTGGCTTTCACCGGACTGAGTAATGCCGCCAGCCGGCGGGCATCTTCAGCGGTATCATTGACCCCTTTGATCAGAATATACTCAAAGGTGATCCGCCGATGCGGTTTCAGGGGATATCGTCGGCAAGCTTCCAGCAACGCTGCGATGGGGTAGGTCCGATTGATCGGCATCAGGAAATCACGCGTGCGGTCGTCCGTCGCATTCAGGGAAACAGCGACATTGACGGAAGATTCATCTCCCAGCTGCAAAAGCTTCGGAACCAGTCCGGCAGTTGACAAAGTTATTCGGCGGGAGGCGAATGCGAAGCCGACACTGGTATCGGTCAGCGTGCGCAATGCTTCGGTCACGTTGGTGTAGTTGGCCAGGGGTTCCCCCATGCCCATGAGTACGATGTTTGTCAGTCGTGCCGGATCCTCCAGGTCTTTTTGAATGTCCCGCACCTGGCCTGTGATCTCGCTTTGGCTGAGATTACGGATCAACCCACCATTGCCGGTCAGGCAAAATCGGCACCCTAAGGCGCAACCGACCTGGCTTGAAATGCAGAGCGTGAAGTGATTGCGCTCCGGGATAAGCACACTTTCAATCTGCTGATTGTCCTTCAGTCCGAAAAGATATTTGCGGGAACCGTCAACAGAAGTGTCGACCTGCACCTTTTGCAGGCGATCGATCGAAAAATTCGCTGTGAGTTTCTCCCGTACCGATTTGCTTAAGTCGGTCATTTGGTCGAAACGATCAGCCTGCCGGCTATATATCCACCGCAGAATCTGTCCAGCCCGGTATGCAGCAATACCATGTTGAGCGAGCCATTCACGCAGCTGCCCGATTGTCAGGTTTTTGATGTCGGGTTTTACGATCATTTTGTTTGCAATTGTTTATCGGTTAAGCTAATGGTGGAGGCAGAGTAGCAGCAAGGCTGGACGGTCATTTGCCGCAGCTGGTCTACCATCATTGGGGCCAAAATCTGTTTGACGCCCGGCTGAAATTCTTCGTTGAGGGATTCGCATCCCTGGCGGGATCATGCCTAAAAAATGCTCTTCAATAAAGCGGTGAAATGGCTTGACTTATCATTTTTTTCGGTCTATTTTCAAGGTTTTTAATCACAGAACAGCGTTGCACTTAATATCATGTTTGACAACCTGAGTGATAAACTTAACGCCGTTTTTAAAAAGCTCAAGGGGCACGGCAAGTTAACAGAAAAGAACATCGAAGCGGGCTTGAAGGAGGTACGTCTGGCCCTGCTCGAGGCTGATGTTCACTATCTGGTCGTAAAAAAGTTTATTGCTGGCATAAGAGAGCGGGCACTCGGCCACGAAGTTCTGGCCAGCCTGACCCCGGGACAACAGGTTGTTAAAATTGTATTCGATGAACTGACAACGCTGATGGGCTCCCGCAACGAAGCACTGAATCTCGCTGGAACCCATCCGGTTGCGATCATGCTGGTGGGGCTTCAAGGGTCCGGAAAAACCACAACGTCGGGCAAACTGGCCATCCACCTGAGAAAGAACGGTAAAAAGCCGTACCTCGTGCCGGCGGACGTCTACCGACCGGCTGCCATCGACCAGCTGAAAAAACTGGGAGAACAGTTGTCAGTGCCGGTTTTTCCATCGACTTCCGACATGCAGCCGGTATCGATCTGCCGGGATGCACGCGCCGCAGCAGCCAAAGAGGGTTGTGATACGCTGTTGCTGGACACCGCCGGCCGCCTGCATGTTGACAACCTGTTAATGGATGAGCTTAAGGCAATCCGGGATGCTGTTGAGCCTTCCGATATACTCCTGGTGGCCGACGCGATGACCGGTCAGGACGCAGTGAACATCGCCAAGGCCTTCGACGAAGCTCTGGATCTCGGTGGCGTTATCCTGACCAAGACGGATGGTGATGCGCGCGGCGGTGCCGCCCTATCGATCAAGGCCATAACCAACAAGCCGATCAAGTTTATCGGTGTCGGCGAAAAACTCGATCAACTGGAACCATTTCATCCAGACCGATTGGCATCCACCATTCTCGGAATGGGTGATGTACTAACGTTGATCGAAAAAGCTCAGGCCTCGGTTGACAACAAAAAGGCGGCCGAGCTTGAAAAGAAACTGCGCAAAAGCCAGTTCACGCTTGAAGATTTCAAAGATCAAATGCTGCAAATTCGCAAAATGGGATCACTGTCGGATCTGTTAAAAATGATACCCGGCGTGGGTAGCAGCAAGCAGTTTAAAAACCTGAAAGTTGACGATCATGAACTGGTGAGGATTGAGGCAATCATCAACTCCATGACGCCCGATGAACGGCAAAGACATACAATTATCAATGGCAGCCGCCGCAAACGCATTGCCGGCGGCAGTGGCACGAGTATCCAGGATGTCAACCGTCTCCTGAAGAACTACGCCCAGGTAATGAAAATGATGAAAAAGCTTAACAAAAGCGGCATGCGCGGACTCAATCGCGGCATGCTGCCTTTCTGAATAAAAACTCTGAAGGAGACCTCGATGGCAGTAAAAATCAGATTGGCCAGACACGGCGCAAAGAAAAGACCATATTATCGTATTGTCGCGGCGGACAGTGAAGCGCCGCGGGATGGTAAGTTTCTGGAAACTTTAGGCACCTATAATCCCCTGCTGGAGACGGCGGAAGTTAATCTCAAAACCGAAAGAGTGAGATATTGGATGGAAAAGGGTGCGACGCCAACGGTGACGGTTAAAAATATATTGAAGAAACAAGGTTTCTTCGCTGCGAGCACATAAATCCTGCTCTATCGACCTGCAGCGTGACGGCACTCTCCCTCATTCTCAATCGCCAACAAAGGAGATGGAGCGATGAAAGACTTGATCAGCTACATTGCGCAGGCGCTGGTTGACCATCCGGAACAGGTGTCGGTTTCAGAAATCGAAGGAAACCAGACATCCGTTTTGGAGCTTAGTGTTGCGAAAGAGGATCTGGGGAAGGTGATCGGCAAACAGGGCCGGACGGCCCGGGCCATGCGGACCATTCTGAGCGCTGCTTCAGCCAAGATAAAAAAACGCACTGTGCTGGAGATCATTGAGTAGTTCCGAGGAAAAGAGGGGGACCGTTACAATCGGTAAGGTTGTCGGGGTTCACGGCCTGACGGGAACCTGCAAGGTCCATCCGTATGCCGACTCTTTAACGGTTTTTGATAGTGGTTGCGAAATTATCGTCCTATCATCAAACGAAGCGACAATGAGGGCATTCAAAGTCGAATGGTCCAAGCCACACAACCGCCTCGTTCTATTAAGCCTAAAAGGGATCAACGATCGCGACCAGGCCGAAAAACTGATCGGTAGCAAAATTGTTACCGATAGGGTCAGTCTGCCAGAATTGGATCCCGGAACGTATTATTGGCACGATCTGATTGGAATGTCCGTTTACACCAACGAGGGCGTTTTTCTCGGACGTCTGGAAACGGTAATACCTACGGGAAGTAACGACGTATACGTGGTCAAACAGCCGGAAAGCGAAACGAACGACGAGATCCTGGTTCCGGCCCTGACTTCGGTTGTGTTGGAAATAGACCTGGAAAATCACAGGATGCGCGTGGACCTGCCGGAGGGTCTCTGATCCGGTCGCCTTACATGGTGAACATACGTGCATCAGCAACGGCACATTGAGAATATGCGACGCGAAACACCCCATTGGAGCGAATAGAAGTACGGATGAAATTTTTCGCTCTGACAATCTTTCCCGATCTGTTCTCGTCCTTCATGAAACACGGGATCGTCAGGCGGGCGATAGAGCGGAACATCATCTCTCTTAACCCGATCAACGTCAGAGACTATACAGCCGACAAGCATCAGATTACCGACGACCGGCCCTACGGTGGCGGTAGCGGAATGGTAATGAAACCCGAACCGCTGGCAGGAGCAATCCGGGCTGCCAAAGAGATTGATCCCACCGCGGCGACGGTTCTCCTGACGCCCCAGGGAAGGGTTTTCAGCCAGCAAAGGGCCCGGGAGTTGACGGAATTGAGTGGCCTGATTTTCATATGCGGTCGCTATGAGGGCGTCGACGAACGCGTGTGCAAACACTACGTCGACTTCGATATATCCATTGGCGATTTTGTCCTCACCGGCGGTGAGTTGGCGGCTATGAGCATTATCGACGCCCTGACTCGCTTGCTGCCGGGAGCCTTGGGCGGCGAGGACGCCGCCGAAAAGGACTCTTTTTCAAACGATCTGCTGGAACACGCACATTACACGCGGCCGCGGCTCTTCGAAGGCGTTGAACCGCCGGCCGTATTATTGTCGGGCAATCACAAGGAAATCGAAAATTGGCGGTTCGAATCAGCATTGATCCGTACAGTTCTCAACCGCAAGGATCTGCTGGAAAACAGATCATTGAGCCGGCGGGAAGTCGACATATTGAAAAAATGGTGCACCGATATTGAAAGGATTGTCCAGGCCCAATCTGCACCTGGCACTGGTTCATTATCCGGTGACCAATAAAAACGGCGATGTAATCGCCTCAGCTGTCACCAACCTGGACCTGCACGACATTGCCCGGGCGGCCAGAACATACGGTGTGAAATCGTTTTATGTGGTAACGCCTCTCGAGGACCAGATCGCCCTGGTGGGCCAGCTGGTATCCCATTGGGTCAGCGGCCCAGGGTCCGCATACAACCCGAAGCGACGCCAGGCCCTGGAACTCATCCGGATAAAAAAAAACCTGGAGGAGGTCATTTCAGAAATCAGTGCCCTGCCCGAAAGCACCGGGGCACCGCGAACCATTGTGACCAGCGCTGTCATTAAACGCCCCGTCGTCCCCTTTTCAGACCTACGCCGCATGTTCGGCGACGGATTTCCGTACCTGCTGGTATTCGGTACTGCCTGGGGGCTGGCAGAGGCAATGATAACATCCGCTGATTTGGCCCTCGAGCCAATTCGGGGAGCGACACGCTACAACCATCTATCGGTTCGTTCAGCAGCGGCGGTTATCCTCGATCGGCTTCTCGGTCGTCGGGACATGGCCTGAGAGCGTGCATCTAACGGCAGCTGTGGCCATTTGAAATAATTGTATAAAAAATCGATTCGTTACACAAAAATATTATTGAACTATCAGTTTACGTGGAGGTCAAATGGAAAAGATAAAACAACTGGAAAGAGAATTGATGCGGCTTGACCTGCCGGCTTTTGCTGCAGGGGATACCGTCAAGGTTCACGTCAAAATCAAGGAAGGTGAGAAAGAGCGTATTCAGGTATTTCAGGGTGTTGTTATCAGCAAACGCAAAGGAACGACAAACGCCACTTTCACTGTGCGCAAGGTTTCCTACGGTGTGGGTGTCGAACGTATTTTTCCGTTGCATTCACCCATCATTGACAAGATCGAAGTGGTCACTCGAGGTCGCGTCCGGCGTGCAAAGATCTATTATCTGCGAAAGCTCAGAGGCAAAGCCGCTCGCTTGAAAGAACGCCGCTTCTGATTCCGGAACGGTTTCAGCAATCGGGAACCGGCATTAGAAGTCGTTTTAGCTAACACCGGATTTCTGCATTGCAGGCCGCCTCAAACAGGAATGCCAATGGCACCTTCTCCGTGCCCCGGCGTCCATAACCCAGCTATGCCGCGCTTCTTTCTTTGACCGCGCGTGGGTCTTTGGCACGGCCTGAGGTTGTGATACGACGTCTATAATGAACGCGTTCCTCCGGCTGCCACAGGCCGACGGAAAGGTCCGGCGAGACATGATCGATGATCCGTTGTTTCGATTCGGGCAGCCCTGCAAAAGAGTATGGGGGGAAGCATGCCAACAGCCCGGTTGAAACGGTCCGGATCGGCACAGGGCGATATCTCCGGCGATCAAAAACCAGGTGGCAGCGCCTCTGGCCCACGGCAAACGGTACTTGGAATGGAGTGCCGCCACTACTCCGTGCAGCGGGCTGCCGCTGATCCGTGGGCTTACGAAAATAAAGCCGCCGCAAACGGTTATGTGACGATTGCGGGAATTGACGAAGCCGGCCGGGGCCCCTTGGCCGGACCTGTGGTATCAGCCGCTGTGGTCCTCCCGCGGGCGTTCTCAAATGCGGAAGTCACCGATTCCAAAAAATTATCCCCGGCCCTGCGCAGCAAATTGTACGACGTGATCTATGAACACGCCGTCGCCATCGGTATCGGAATCGTCGATGCGGTGGAAATCGATCGCATCAACATACTCCAGGCATCGTTGTTGTCAATGGCCATAGCAACCCGCAACCTCGACCCCTCACCTGACTGCCTTCTCATCGACGGCACTTTTCCGATTCCACTGCCAACGTACCAAAAAACCATCCCCAAAGGTGATGCTCTGAGCATCTCCATATCCGCCGCATCAATCGTCGCCAAGGTTACGCGCGACCGCATGATGAATTGTTACGATGTGTATTACCCGCAATACCGCTTTACATCACACAAGGGATACCCCACCAAGGTTCACCGTGAAGCCATTCAAAAATTCGGCGTCTGCCCCATACACCGGCATAGTTTCAAAGGCGTGAAAGAATACGTCCAACCATCGAATAACAGGCAACTGCCCCTGAGGACCGCGCATGCTGAATCGAAGACAAAAATTCGGTAAAGCCGGCGAAACGATCGCTGTTCGGTTCCTGCGAAGCAAAGGATACCGGATTCTGGAACAAAATTACCGCACTGGACTCGGTGAAATCGACATCATCGCCAAAGACAGGAAAACCCTGGTGTTCGTAGAGGTCAAGGCCCGCCATTCGGTCAATTTCGGGAATCCCAAGGGGGCGGTCACACCCCAGAAGCAACGCAAAATTTCCATGGTTGCCCTGCAGTATCTCAAATCCACTGATCAGATGCGGGTCAAAGCCCGCTTCGATGTCGTTGCCATCTGGTCCCCACACGCATCGCCTCAAATCGAACTGGTAAAAAATGCTTTCAACCTCGCCTACGAATAATCCCGCCAGAACCGATCAACGCGGGATTCTGTATGTTGTAGCGACACCAATCGGCAATCTCCAAGATATCACCCTCAGAGCATTGGACGTTCTTGGTTCCGTCGATATCATCGCTGCCGAAGATACCCGCAAGACCGGTCGACTATTGAAAAACAGAGGTATACAGGGAAGGTTCATCTCCTACCATGAACACAACGAGCAGCAGCGGTGTCCGCTTCTAATCAAAAAACTTGAATCCGGTTTATCGGTAGCGATCGTATCCAACGCCGGGACGCCGTCGATCTCGGATCCTGGTTTCAGACTGGTCCAGAGTGCCATCGAGCGGAATATCAAGATAATACCCATTCCGGGGGCCGCAGCCGTCGTCACCGCGCTCAGTGCTTCCGGGCTCCCTTCAGACGGGTTCGTGTTCATCGGTTTCTTGGCCCGCAAAAAAGGCCAACGCGCCAAGAAGTTGAAAACACTACAGAACGTCCCTTGGACGCTGATATTTTATGAATCACCGAAACGGATTACCAGACTCATAGATGACATCTTGACTCTGTTAGGTGATCGCTCTGCCGTGCTGGCGCGCGAAATGACCAAACGCCATGAAGAGTTCGTGCGCGGCCGCCTGTCCGACTTGCTGCAAAACCTGAATGAAAGGTCGAACATCAAGGGTGAATGCACCCTTCTTGTCGCCGGGAAGAGCGATGAAACGGTATACAATCCGGAATCTCTAAAAGAAAATTTGACAACCCGTCTGAAACAGAAGAAACTTACCCTGTCAAAAATTGTGCAGGAAGTTGCTGCAGAAACCGGGCTTTCAAAAAAACTGGTGTACACCGAAGCCTTGAATATAAAAAGAAAGACCAATCAGGAGTGAAAAACTATTGGATCCACTCGATGCCATATTCAGCCCCAAATCAGTCGCCGTCATTGGTGCTTCTGGCACCCCCGGAAAAGTCGGCCACGACATCTTCGTTAACATACTGAGAGGCGGCTACCGCGGCACCCTGTATCCCGTAAATCCCAAAGCACATTCGATCGCATGTGTTAAGTCATACCCCACCATTACGGAAATCCCCGATTCCATCGACCTCGCGATGATCATTCTGCCGCCAAAACCGGCCCTTCAGGCCGTGGACTCAGCCATTGAAAAAGCTGTCAAGGGCATTGTCATCGTTTCGGCCGGCTTCCGCGAAATCGGGGATGAAGGCCGACAAACTGAAGACCGCATCGTCTCCATCTGCAGGGAAGCGGGTGTCCGGGTGGTGGGGCCGAATTGCCTGGGCGTTATCAATCCACAGCCCTCTGTAAGGCTTAATGCGAGTTTCTCCGCCCGAATGCCGAAGGCCGGAAATGTCTCTTTTATTTCACAAAGCGGGGCCCTGTGCACGGCCGTACTCGATTTTGCCGCCGATCGGGAATTCGGATTTTCAAAATTCATCTCCATCGGCAACAAGGCCGATGTGGACGAACTCGATCTGCTGCGGTATTTCCACCGCGATCAGGAAACCGAAGTCATCATGCTTTACCTGGAAGAGTTGCGCCGTGGACCGGAATTTATTCAAGCGGTCAAGGATATCACCTGCGGCGATTTTCGTCCCACGCCGGTCCTGGTGATCAAATCCGGTCGAACCAACGCCGGCGCACGCGCGGCCGCCTCCCATACCGGTGCATTGGCCGGAACCGAAGGCGTATATAATGCCATTTTCAAGCAGGCCGGTATCATTCGGGTAGAATCCATAAACGAACTGTTCGACTATGCCAGTGCGTTTGCTTATAAAAACGAAACCGAACTCGGGAAAATGCGTCGCAAGGTACCTCACGGAAACCGTGTGGCAATAGTCACCAACGCCGGAGGTCCGGGTATCGTGGCCACCGACATGACAGTGTCTGCCGGTTTGACCCTGGCTGAATTCAACGAGGAAACCGTTGAAACGCTGGCCAGCCATCTACCTTTGACCGCCAATCTGAACAACCCTGTGGACGTGATCGGAGATGCCGCCCCGGAACGGTATGAGAATGCATTGGTGGCTGTCATCAGAGATGAGAACGTCGACGGCGCCCTGGTCATTCTGACACCCCAATCGATGACTAATGCTTTGGGCACCGCAGAAGCCATCGTTCGTATCGCCCGGCGATCCCACAAACCGATCATCTGCTGCTTCATGGGCATCGTCGATGTTTCTGCCGGTGTAAAATATCTTCAGGAGCATGGTATTCCAGTATTTAAGTTCCCCGAGAGTGCCGCCAATGCCTTCGGCGCCCTGTACCGGTATTCCCGCTGGCTCAATCGTCAACACCTGTCGCAGTTCGAGTTCAAACATGATCATGTCAAGGCAGCCGACATCATTGCCGAAAATCTGGCGGCAGGCAACACGCAAATCGGGGAACTAGTCGGCAATCGGCTATTGGAATGCTATGGTTTCAAGGTCTTGCCGACAAAACTGGCGAAAACAGGCGATGAAGCAACGAACATCGCTGAGGAAATGGGGTTTCCGGTGGTGTTGAAGATCGTATCCGCGCAGATCCTCCACAAATCGGATGCGGGCGGCGTGGTTATCGGCCTTGAAAATGGCATTGCGGTTAGAAACGCCTTTCATGAAATTGTCGAACGGGCCAAAGCATTCAACCCGGAAGCCGTGATCGACGGTGTGCTGGTTCAGAAAATGGCCCCACCGGGTGAAGAGGTTATTTTAGGGGCCAATCGTTATCCGATTTTCGGCCCGCTTTTGATGTTCGGTATCGGCGGCATTTTCGTCGAAGTATTTAAAGACGTTGAATTTCGATTGGCCCCTATCGGTCGTAACGAGGCCCGGCGAATGATAAGGTCCATCAAAGGTTACAAACTGCTGAAGGGTTTCAGGGGACGCCCTAAAACCGAACTCGATATCCTCGAGAAATCCCTGGTGGCCCTGTCGGATATGGTGATCGACCACCCTGAAATAATGGAACTCGATATCAACCCCCTCTTGGTTTACCCGGAAGGCCAGGGTGTAATGGTCGCCGACTGCCGGATGATTCTCAAAGCAAGCGAAGATTCCCTGAAAGATAGTGGGTCATAACGCAACGAACATGTTCGGCCGAGGAGCGGGGCCTCTTTTTCACAGATGCGAACCGGCACGGCCAACGGAGAACGGTGCAGTGTTCTGATGCCTTATAAAATTGAAAGAAAAAAGATGATGGCAAAAAAACGGCTAATCGTATGGCTTACTAGTGACAGGCCTGGTCTTAACGGCATGTGTTCAGCGCACAAAAACCGTCGAGACGGACCAGCAGCCGGACAACTCATTTGTGTTTAAAAGTAATAGAATAAAATATTTAGAAGAAGAAAATGCCCGCCTCACTGCAGAATTAGGTGAACGCAATCAGCAACATGCTGCGCTTCAAAGTGCCAATTCACAACTGACCGATAATATAAAAAATCTGTCTGAACAAACCCAGAAACTCAAAGCTGAACTGGATCGCCAGCGGTCCATGGTCCACCTACAACAACAGGTCATCAAACTGTTGGATGATACGAAGAAAACCATCGAATCGAGTCTCAAGGACCAGATCGATTCAAAAGGCATTGAAATTGTCGACACCACAGATCGTCTAAAAGTGGTCCTGACCGACAAAATTCTTTTTGACCCGGGCAGCCAGGAAATCAGTGCTGACGGTAAAAAACTTCTGCTGGCGCTGGCAGAGTCCTTTAAAGGGGATGATACATATCATATCGTGGTGGAAGGGTACACGGACAATGTTCCATTGGGAAAACGCCTGAAAAAGCGGTATCCCACCAATTGGGAACTGGCCGCCGCAAGAGCGGCATCCGTTGTTCGTTTTTTACAGTGGCAGGGAGGGGTCGACCCGAAGCGCCTCTCATTGGTCAGTTATGCCGCTTACCGCCCAGTGGTGTCCAATAACACAGAGGAGGGCCGGCGTCAGAACCGACGCATCGTCATCACCCTCGGATCGCCACAATAATTCGGTAATATTTTATAGTGGTCGTCAAAAAACGGTCCGGTATTCGAACGTTTTTTTCTAAAACCACTTATACCACCCTTCCCTATTTCGGATTAAATTTTTGGAAAGCAGTATAAACGGCTATTTCTCTTAACCCCACTTAGTGATTGCCGAAACGATGGAGTGGTGGGTGACGGCAGTCTTAATGTTTTTTCATCACCTGGCTTAGTTTTGATGACAGGCTGAAAATATCATAGGGTTTCTGCAGCAGGCCGATACCGCCCTGTCGGATGATCTCGTCGGCCTGGCGGGAATGGCTGTATCCACTAATCAGGAGGACCCGGATGTTAGGATTGATCTGTTTCAGCCGATCGAAAGTCTCCTTGCCGTTCATGCCGGGCATGATCATATCAAGGGTAATCAGGTCGAACTCCTGTCGATTTTCGCGATAGAGGCGCAACGCTTCCTCTCCGCTTCGGGCGGATTCCACCTCATAGCCCAGTTCTCGCATCATCAACTCCGTCGCAATGATCGAGCCCTCCTCGTCGTCGACAACCAGGATCTTTCCTTTGCCCCTGGCAATCTTTTCCTTTCGAACGGCCGGTTTTTCAGCCACGTCGGTATCAGCGACCGGAAGGTAGATTCTGAAGATCGTACCGAGCCCCCTTCGGCTGTCTACCTGAATGGCGCCTTTGTGGGTTTTGATAATACCGTATGCAGAGGCAAGTCCCAAACCAGTGCCCTTCCCTAACCCTTTTGTGGTGAAAAAAGGTTCGAATATCCGTTCCATCGTATCGCGGTCCATGCCGTCACCGCTATCGCTCACGGATATCTTGACATATTCGCCGGTCTGAATGCCGATCCGCTTGCAAAATGCATCCGACAAGTGAATATTTTCAGTCTTGATCGTCAATTGGCCACCCTGCGGCATCGCCTGCCAGGCGTTAACATATAGGTTGATCAAAACCTGTTCGATCTGGCCGCGATCGGCCTTCACCGGAAGAACATCCTCGCGGCAATTCAACTGAAGCTCGATCTCTTTGCGGGTACTGATAAACATCCGCGTGCTCTCTTCCACAAGCGTGTTAATACAGATCGGCTTGATTTCATATTGTCCTTTTCTGGCAAACCCCAGCAATTGATTCGTAAGATTGGTGGCACTCAAAATCGTTTTCTCGATCGGCTCGATATGTTCGAAATGCGGCTGCTTTGGATTGGACTGCATGCGGATCATGGACAACCGGCCCTGGATTCCCATTAATAGATTATTGAAATCATGTGCAATACCTCCTGCAAGAGTACCGATCGCTTCCATTTTTTGCGCATGAATCAATTGGGCTTCGAGTTTATTTTTCTCCTCTTCGATCTGCAATTGATCGGAAATATCGACAACCTGAGCGACAAGCTTCTCCTGCCCGTTGGAATCCTCGAAGCGATTTGCGGTAATCTTCACCGTTCGTCGTTCCCCGTCTTTTCCAGTGACCTGATAGACTGCCGGTGGTTTCAAATTAAGCGGATCGCTCGACCGCGTCAGATATTCGATCGTGAAAGGCGGGCCGCCCTCCAAGAGGTAATCTTTGAAACGGCTGCACTCCAATGTATGTATCGGCTGGTCCAGGATTTTCGATAAAACACGATTGGCAAAAAGTATTTGTAGGCGCTCACCGAGAACCATGATGCCATCACTGGAGTTCTCGACCACCGAACGATAGCGTTCCTCACTTTCCCTCAATGCCTTTTCCGCCTCCACCCTGCGGCTGATGTCCCTGGCGACATTCAGGATAACTGGATTGGCCCGGTAAAGAATAGGACGGGAATGGATTTCGACCGGTACTACGCTGCCGTCACTTTTACGGTGCACGGTTTCAAGAGTCAGTTTGTCGACTGGGGAAGCATCATCCACCGGTTGCACCTGTGCAAGGAGACGCTGTGCATCCTGTTCGGGTAGCAGTTTATCCAAGCCCAACTCATAAAACACTGCTGGCGTATACCCGAGCGGAGAATAGGCCGCCGTGTTTGCAACCAAAAGCTTCCCGGAGTTGTCCACGATGTACACAGCATCGCCGACATTTTCGAAGAGTTCCCTGTAACGGGAACGTTCCTCGGCGTCCTTCAAGTGGGAAAGCATGTAATTGAACGCCTCCGACATTTGGTCAAACTCCCAATATGGGCCGGTTTGGTCGAAAAGCAGGTCTTTCTGTCCCTCTGATATCTGTATGGCCTTGCGTGTCATATCCCGCAGCGGCCTTGTCATCCGACGTCCGATTAAAAAAGCGATCAGCACGGCAGCAGCCAATACGAGACCGGAGAAAAGGCCCATCAATAACGTGACCCTTCCCTTTTCCACGTTAAGGGGCTTCAAAGATGACAGAAAATAGACGTGCTCGAATTCTGATATTCTGGTATAGGCGTATTCGCTACCGATGGTACTGATGTCCGTACCCTCTTCAATCGGCCGGAGAACCCGGGGATTGAAAGAAAGCGGCTTGCCGGTGATGAGAGAATATGGCGTGTCCGATTTGATATAGGCGATCTCGCCCTCGACGGCCTCGCGAACAGCGGCGATAAGTTCCCTGTCATTGAGAATGTCATAGAGGGCGTAGGCGGTCCCCATGCGTCCTTCTGTATGCAGAATCGGCATTGAAAAGAGCCAAAGGAGCCGGGTTGTTTTTCGGTCCTGAAAAATCTCACCCCGTGGCCTGATTTTCAGCGCGGATCGGATCACCTCATCGGAAAAAACTTTATTTTCTTCTGGACAGATTGCCCGATCGGAATAATTCTGAACAAAGAAATAAGTACCGTTGTTGTCCGGATAGGACTGCGTGATATGTTCGGACAACTGGCCCTGAGCCCCCAGCATAACCGTCACTCGGATGGTGTTGTCGGAGCTCATCTCCCTCAGGACGGTATCGATGGCGGTCATGCGGTTGTCGATTAGAAGTTCCACCTGCCCTTTTTGGGCCCGTACCTTTTTCTGGAACTCAACATCCACCCGGCGACTGAAATACCCGTTCAACACGAACAGGCTCACGAATACTGAAAGGGTGATTAATGAGATGATGGTTGCCATCAACACCGTGGAGAACCGGCGGCGGGGTTTGGGACCCGATCGGTAAGTTTGGGGAACTTTCTTTTCTGGCGTCGCGCCCATAACCGTCTCGGAAGATGGAATGCGGCAGGTGGAAAGAAAAGCACTAACCGCATGATTACATGCAGATACGTTTAGAAATTATGACAAATATGGTATTTTTGTGCAATATATTAAAATGAAAAAGGAAACCACGCTCCACCCTGTCATCCTTTCTGTTCCCGCAAACGCGCGTCAGCTACCACCCCGCGATCTTGTCGTCTATCTGAGTCGCCACGCCCGCAAGGCACTGAGGCTTTCTGCCGAAAAGAGCGGTTTCGATATGGTTGAACCGCTCAAGGGTAAAGACGGGCAACCCTTGCCGACAAATGGTATCTATTGGTCACTGACGCACAAACCAGAATATGTTGCGGCTGTGGTCGCCCGGCGCCCGATTGGCATAGACGTCGAAAAAATTGCCGAGCGTAAAACCGTAGCCTTATTTAACAAAGTCGCGGACGCGTCGGAATGGGCGCTTATCGGCGCGAGGTCTTGGGAAGGATTTCATCGCTATTGGACGGCAAAAGAAGCCGTATTGAAAGCCGAAGGAACCGGGCTGAGGGGACTCTCCGATTGCCGCGTGATCGGCATCCAGGATACGTTCAACCTGATCATCCAAGTCGGGGGTCGCAGAATGGCGGTTGAGCATCATTATTTCAACAACCATATTGCATCGATCGTCAAATCTGCCGACAATATTTGCTGGGCGATTGTGAATTTGCCCCAAGATTCAGGTTGATCGATACGGGAGATACTGGCCAGCCGGACATATTACAGGACATCTGCTGCCATGCCTTTCACTGCGGCAAACCTGAAGCGGTCAATACAATCTTACCCCCATGGCGGCAGATACGTAACCCGAACATCACAATGGTCTTTTCCAGAGGGCGTCCAAAAAGAAAGTCGAGCATTTCCGGCTTTATCTGGCACTTCTCGATTACCAGCTGTCTGAGTTGGTTGTCATAGTTGATACTCTCGCCAAGATCATCGGCCAAATGTTTTCTATGACCTTTTTTCAACTTTGAGATAAGGTTTCCCAAGCGACCGTAACCGCAACGCTTTTCGTGGTCGGCAACCAGCTCCCAGAGCCCGTCCACATCCTTCAGAATGTCCCCGCGAGAAAGACGGTCCCGTTCATACATCTCTTCGATTGCATGTGTATCCCAGCACTTTAGCAGTCGACACTCAAGGGGACGATCGGTGTATATCCGGCACTGTTCGCTCTGGCCGCCATAAAACGTGCAGTCACCCATATCTGCTTTGCTTTTAATTTTTATAATCTCCGAATTCACGGGAAGAAGGCCGCCGCGAATGGGGTCGTGGACCAGTTCCCCCTTGCGAATCGTATATAGATATCGGATCTGGATAATTCCCTTTTCGATCAACGGCCGGTCTGTACCGTGAAATGCTGGCCCGCCTTTTTTACAGCAAGTGCCACAGCACCGACAGGATGAGAAACCATTTGAGGAAGTATTTTGGGTGACGGGGTTCATGTTCATAACATCATTGAAGGATCGAGGAGTTTTACTCTTATAGTGGCTGTCAATAAAACGTTCCGTTACGCGAACGTTTTTTTCTACAATCACTTATACCATCCTTTGGTATTCCGGAATATATTTATGAAAAGCGGTATAAATACTTACCCGGAGCGGAAGGGGTGATCCGCGGCGATGGCTGGCACTGTCTGAATGCACTATACAGGGAACTGGATCCTTGTTCGGAATGACCCACAAGCTGATTAGATTCAATACAAAAAACGGAAAGGACCGTTTGCATATCCCAAACGGTCCTTTCCGTTTCCTGATGTAAAGAGAATCCGAATCTATATACCCGCACCGTGTTAGGCGGTGGTTTCCTCTTCTTTGCACACCGCAGTGGGATCGGCCAGTTGTTTGAGTGCCTGGTAGTGTTCCTGGACTTCCTCGGCAAGCCGGCCATGGAGTTTTTCAGCCTCGTCCGGAAATATCCGCTTCAGAGATGCGTAACGGATTTCACCGGAAATGAACTCCTTGATTTTGCCGTCCGGCTCCTTGGAGTCGAGGGTAAACGGATTCTTGCCTTCAGCCTTGAGCTCCGGATTATAGCGATACAGCGGCCAGTAACCACATTGAACGGCAAGCTTGGATTCGTCTTGGCTATGTCCCATCCCACGTATAATGCCGTGGTTGATGCACGGCGAATAGGCCAGAACTATCGACGGCCCATCGTATGCTTCGGCCTCGGCGAGGGCTTTGATCATCTGCTGCTTGTTGGCCCCCATGGCCACGGACGCCACGTAAACGTAACCGTAGCTCATCATCATGGCCCCCATGTCCTTTTTTGTGGTTTTCTTGCCGGAAGCGGCGAATTTTGCCACAGAACCAGTGGGTGTCGCTTTGGAGGCTTGACCACCGGTGTTGGAGTAAACTTCCGTATCGAATACCAGCAGGTTGATGTCCTCGCCCGAGGCCATAACATGGTCAATGCCGCCGAAAGCAATATCATACGCGGCACCATCGCCGGCAAACACCCAGAATGATTTCTTGGTGAACAGCTTTGACATGTCGCTGATTTCTTTCAGCAGGTCAGCTTGCGGGTATTTCGGTAACAAGGCCTTGAGTTGGTCACCGAACTTGCGGGACCCATCGGGATCGCCCATATGATCCAGCCATCCCTTGAGCGATGCATTCACCTCAGCAGGAATATCCGCTTCCAGAGCCTGCTGGGCCAAATCGGCCAGCTTGCGGCGTTGCTGCAGGACGCCCAGGAACATGCCATAGGTGAATTCAGCCGGATCCTCGAAAAGTGAGTTGCCCCAGGTGGGACCGAAACCGTCCTTGTTTACACAGTAGGGAATGGCCGGGGCCGAGCCGCCCCATATGGAACTGCAGCCGGTCGCATTCCCGATGATCATCCGCTCGCCGAACATCTGGGTCAACAATTTGGCATAGGACGTTTCGCCACAGCCGGCACAGGCGCCCGAGAACTCCAGCAACGGTTGACAGAATTGGCTGCCTTTTAAACTCTTACGGCTCATCAGGTCTTCGCGCACCGGCAACTCCACGGCATGCTCCCAGAGAGGAACTTGCAGCGGCGTCTGGGTATCAAGTGGTTTCATGACCAGGGCTTTTTTCTTGGCCGGGCAGATATCGGCGCAGTTCCCGCAGCCGTAACAGTCAAGAGTGTCGACCTGTATCCTGAAATAGTAGTCTTTCAGATCCTTGCCCAACGCTTTCTTGGCTTCAAAGCCCTCGGGAGCAGCTGCCGATTCTTCTTCAGTCATCAGAAACGGACGGATGGCGGCATGAGGGCAGACCATGGCGCACTGATTGCACTGAATACAGTTGTCCATGATCCATTCGGGGACATTGATGGCCACTCCGCGTTTCTCGTATTTCGACGTATCCACCGGGAAAATGCCGTCCGGCATGAAAGCGCTGACCGGCAGGTTGTCACCCTGTTGAGACAGGATCGGCCGCATGACATTTTTAACGAAATCGGGTTCGTCCTTGCCCGCTGTCGGTTGGGCGGCGGCTTCGCCCCATGCCGCCGGATACTTTATCTCTTTCAGGTTATCGAGCGTTTTATCGACGGCTTCGTGATTCATTCGCACGATCTTTTCGCCCTTGCGTCCGAAAACTTTTTCGATTTCCTTTTTGAGCAGTTTGATGGCCTCGTCAACCGGAATCACGTTGGCCAACTGGAAAAAAGCGGTCTGCATGATCATGTTGATTCGGCCGCCCAGACCGACTTCCTGTGCGATTTTGACTGCGTCGATATTGTAAAATTTTAATTTCTTGCGCGCGATGGTCTGGCGAACACCGGCCGGTAGTTTTTCCTCCATTTCCGCCAGGCTCCAGTTAGAGTTGAGCACAAAAGTGCCACCTTCTTTAACCCCTTCGAGCACGTCGTAGATCTCGACGTAATTATCCTTATGGCAGGCAATGTAATCGGCAGCGTCGATCAAGTATGTCGACTGGATCTGAGTTTTGCCGAAGCGCAGGTGGGAAATCGTAATTCCGCCGGATTTTTTTGAATCGTAAGCGAAGTACGCCTGGGCGTACATGTCGGTATTGTCTCCGATGATTTTGATGGCACTTTTGTTGGCCCCGACCGTCCCGTCGGCGCCCAATCCCCAGAATTTGCATTGAACCGTTCCGTGCGGCGCCACCTCGAATCCCGGTTTGACATCCAGGGACGTGTGCGTGACATCGTCGGTGATACCAACCGTAAAATGATTTTTCGGTTTATCGGCCGACATGTTGTCAAATATTGCCTTGACCATACTCGGGTTGAACTCTTTTGAGCCGAGCCCGTAACGCCCACCGAGAATCATCGGTGTCTGGCCGCGTTCCATGAATGCCGTACAAATATCGGTATAAAGCGGGTCACCCAGGGCGCCCGGCTCTTTGGTGCGGTCCAACACGGTTAAGCGCTTGGTTGTGGCGGGCATCACCGCAAACAGGTGTTCAGGTGAAAACGGCCGGTAAAGCCGTACTTTGACGAGTCCAACCTTCTCACCTTTCTTGGTGAGATAATTGACAACTTCTTCGATGGTCTCACACGAAGACCCCATCGACACGATCACCTGTTCCGCCTCGGGATCACCCACATAATCAAAAAGTTTGTAAGGCCGCCCGGTGAGATCGGATACCTTTTTCATGTACGCTTCCACGATTCCGGCAACCTTGAGATAGTAGGTGTTGGCGGCTTCCCGGCCTTGAAAATAGATATCCGGATTCTGGGCAGTTCCTCTCAGTTCAGGTCTTTCCGGATTGGTGCCGCGGGCACGGAACCTGGCCAACGCCTCCCTGTTGACCAACTGGGCCATGTCATCGTAATCGATCAGTTCGATCTTCTGAATTTCGTGGGAGGTACGAAATCCGTCGAAAAAGTGCAGAAACGGGACGCTTGACTCAATGGATGCCAGATGAGCAACAAGTCCCAGATCCATGACTTCCTGCACGGATGCCGATGCGAGCAAGGCGAAACCGGTCTGGCGTACGGCCATCACATCTTGGTGATCGCCAAAAATGGAAAGGGCATGGGCTGCGATCGCACGAGCGGTCACATGCATGACACCCGGTAACAGTTCGCCGGACATTTTGTACATATTGGGAATCATCAACAGCAACCCTTGGGAAGCCGTAAAAGTCGTGGTCAGTGCCCCAGCAGCCAGACTCCCGTGAACAGCGGCAGCAGCGCCCGCTTCGGACTGCATTTGCCTGACTGTCATGGCCTGACCGAAAATGTTTTTACGGTCGACGGCAGCCCATTCATCCGCAATTTCGCCGATTGGCGAGGAAGGGGTAATGGGATAGATCGCTGCCACGTCGCTCATGGCGTAGGCCACGTGTGCCGCAGCGGTATTTCCGTCGATCGTCTTCATCTGCTTTGCCATATGCAAACTCCTTTATCTTAATGTGACTGGATGCAAACGAAGAAAATTCATCGATAGCATCCAAGCATATTCGCTTCATTTATAGCCTATTGCTCAAACTGTCACTTTTATTGCACGACTTTCGGTTTGTAAAGTGATAGTTTTTTAAGGATTATTTATATTTTGAATTAAATTCATAACAGATTTTCAAAAAAATCATTACCTTTGTCATCCACGATGATAAACGCCGGAAAATCTTTAACAGTGATCTGATAAATTGCCTCCATTCCAAGTTCCGGGTAGGCAATGATGTCTACGGCCGTAATGCACTCTTTGCCCAAGCGGGCAGCCGGACCTCCGATTGATCCGAGATAGAAACCACCAAATTTATTGCACGACTCGGTGACGATTTTCGAACGGTTGCCCTTGGCCAGCATCACCAGGCTCCCTCCCTGCGCCTGGAATTCCGGAACGTAGGGGTCCATTCGTCCGGCGGTCGTCGGACCGAAAGAACCCGATGCATATCCCGCGGGAGTTTTGGCCGGTCCGGCGTAATAGATTATGTGATCTTTTACAAACTGCGGCAGCCCCTCTCCCCGCAGGAGTCTTTCGTTGAGCCGGGCATGGGCGATGTCACGGGCGACGACGATTTTACCGGTCAAGAGCAGGCGTGTTGACACCGGAAACTTGGACAGTTCGGCCCTGATGTCATCCATGGGCCGGTTCAGATCGATACGCACGGCATCGGCGTCCTGGCTAACGGGCTCGGGCAGATACTTTGCCGGCTCCCGTTCCAAACGCTCAAGAAATGTCCCTTCCCGGGTAATCTTGGCCTTTACATTACGGTCGGCGCTGCAGCTGACGCCCATTCCGATGGGGCAGGACGCACCGTGCCGTGGCAGGCGAATGACACGGACATCATGGCAAAAGTACTTTCCGCCAAACTGAGCCCCGATACCCGACTTTTGTGCCAGACTCAGTAGTTGACCTTCAAGGTCCTTGTCCCGGAAAGCGTGCCCGGATTCGCTGCCGGAAGTCGGCAGCGAGTCGAGATAGCCGGCAGTGGCGAGCTTAACGGTTTTAAGATTGGTTTCGGCTGAGGTTCCACCAACCACAAATGCCAGGTGGTAAGGAGGACAGGCCGCTGTCCCCAGAGTCTTCATCTTGCTTCCCAGGAAATCGACCAGCTTGTCCGGGGTTAGAATTGCTTTTGTTTCCTGGTAGAGATAGGTTTTATTTGCCGAGCCGCCACCCTTGGCGATAAACAAAAACGAATAGGCACTCCCCTGGGTGGCGTACAAATCGATCTGAGCCGGCAGGTTACATCCGGTATTTTTCTCCTCATACATGCTGAGGGGTGCGTTCTGGGAATAGCGCAAGTTTCTTGTGGTGTAGGCACTGTAAATACCGCGTGACAAGGCCTCTTCATCGCATCCCGCTGTGATGATCTGTTGACCTTTCTTACCAATAATAATTGCAGTTCCGGTGTCCTGGCACATGGGGAATAGGCCTTCTGCGGAAATAACGGCGTTCTTTAGCATCTCCAGGGCCACGTAGCGGTCGTTTTCGGAAGCTTCGGGGTCCTTCCATATTTTGGCCAGAAGCTTCAGGTGAGACGGCCGCAACAGGTGGGCCACATCGGTGAAGGCCTGTTCAGCCAACAGGGTCAAAGCTTCCGGCTCGACTTTCAGGAATTCTTTTCCGTCGATCGTCAGCACGGATACATGCTCCCGGGTGAGTGGCATGTATTCGGTCCTGTCTTCAGAAAGGGGGAACATCTCTTGGTATGAAAAATTCGGCATATCAAACCTCCTTTGCGTTGGAATGCTTTGTAGAAACATGCCCCGTTGGTGTCAAGGATAATTCAATGCAACGCGGGATAATGGTGTTGCAAAAAAGTGATTGTCCTTTTGCGCATGAGCCGTTAATCTTGTGCTTGGGTCGCTCGAAATCATCGGCCCAGAGGCTTGGCAGTTTATAGTGGTTATCCAAAAAACGTTCCGTTATTCGAACGTTTTTTTCTACAACCACTCATACCACCCTTTCGTATTTCGGAATTTATTTTTGAAAAGCGGTATAAATTGATCCGTTTTAATCAGAGGGCTACCCCCGTGCAGGCTGAACCGAGAGAAGACATACACCCTTCTTCCGTTTTGTGCACCGATCAGGGCCCCCATATACCAGGCTCTGGGAGGCAGACGTGATCGTTGCAGGGCTGACAGGCGGCATCGGCACGGGAAAATCCACGGTTTCCGCTATATTCAAGGAAGCCGGAGCGGTTATTATCGATGCGGACAAAATCGCCAGGGAAGTCGTGGAGAAAGGCCGACCGGCGTGGCAAAAAATCGTCAAACACTTCGGCGGTGACATTCTGCAGTCGAACGGTAACATCGACCGTAAAGGTTTGGCGGACATCATCTTCAACGATCCGCAACAGAAAGTCCGTCTCAACCGAATTGTCCACCCATTTGTCATTGCAGAAACCGAACGCAGGCTGAAGGAGATCGAAAGAGATCGACCCGATTCGGTTGTCATCCTGGACGTACCCTTGCTCATTGAAGCCGGTATGGCCCGGGATCTGGCCGAAATCATCGTGGTCTATGCACCGGAAACGATCCAGCAACAGCGTCTTATGGCCAGAGACCGACTCAGCGCAACAGAAGCCCGGGCGCGTATCCGTGCACAAATGCCCATCGAAAAAAAGAAAGCGAGAGCCACCGTCCTAATTGACAACAGCGCCTCGCCGGCTGTTACGCGAAAAGCCGCCTTGAAGGTGTTCGAGAGCCTGCGACAGCGGTCCCGCAGCCAGCGCCGATCATAAGCCATATTGCATCCGAAAAGGAAACTTGCCCAGGCGCGAGTCCCAGGTAGAACCGTCGGAATGACGATAAATACCGGGCAAGTATTCCTAACCGTTTGCCAAGCGTTGTTTACGGTCCTATTTTTCTCTTTCAGACCCGCGGGGTCAACTCAAGTCTATTATGTTTTACACAGCGTATACAGTGATTTCAAGAGGTGAGTATGGAAAATGAGACGGCAAAACCGGCCATTGACAATCTGAAGAAAATCACCCTTTCCGTCACAGTGGGAACCTCCCCACAGAAGTCGGATATCATCGATCATCCGCAATCTTTCAGCTTTATCTTCGGCCTGGGAGTAGACGGGCTAACACCCTTCGAGTATGCCCTGTCAGGCAAGTCCATCGGGGATGACATTCGCTTGCAACTGAAAGCCGAGGAACTGAACCGAATTTTTCGTCACATCATTCCGCCTTTCAAAAATAAATTGGTCGGCCGTACCGAATTTTTCCTGACCGCTACGATAATGGCGGCTGAGCCAGCCGATAGTCGCGAAGTCATTCGAGCAATGGCTGACATGGCCAATTGCGGTAGCGAATGTGACTGCGGATGTGGCTGCGGAGGGGATGAGACCTCCGCACACGGACCCGATCAACCCTGAAATCGGTTTTTTCTCTTCCCAGAGGGCGTTTGCGCTATTCCATCGGGGTTAAATATGAATAAAAGCACACCCGGCAGCCAACTGGCAAGAACCGGGGCAAAGGCAATCTTTGAAAGCTTTGACAGCTTTCACAACCAATTCAAGGCGATAACGCTCCGTGCCGGTAACCGCTTCCTCAATCGAGAATGGCCGGGTGTTCAAAAAGACGCCGCCCAACGCTTGGGGCTCTACCGAAACATGGTCGGGGAGATCGAAGTGGAGATACGTCGGTTGCTCGAAGATGCCCTTATTGACCGGTCCGTTTGGATCGCAATGAAATCCGTATACTCGGGACTGATTCGACGACGAAACGATTGGGAAATTGCCGAAACCTATTTTAATTCCGTCACCCGCCGTATTTTTTTCACGGTTGGCGTCGATCCCCAGATTGAATTTGTCAACACCGAATTCGATACACCGCCCACATCGACCAGCAATAATGTATATCGCAGTTATCTACCAAAAAACGGCTCAACGGATGCAGCAGAACTTTTACTCAGAATCCTCAAGGATTGCGAATTCAAGGTAAAAATACAAAATCCCGACCAATGGGCTGCTGCAGCGGCAGAGCAAATTCTCCGGCACGTCGAGACCGGAAATGAATTTACGCCGGTCGAACGGATAGATGTGGCCGGCAGTATCTTCTACCGCAGCAAGGGCGCGTATCTCCTGGGCCGGATAATGACCGCAAAGTGCCAATGGCCGCTGGCCATCGCCCTGCAGCATCCAAAGGAAGGTATTGAGATCGATGCCGTCCTGCTTGATGAGGAGGGCCTCAGCATCTTGTTCTCTTTTACCCGTTCGTATTTTCTCGCCTGCACAGACCGTCCGTATGATCTGGTCCGTTTTTTGAAAAGCATTATGCCACATAAACGCATCGCTGAACTTTACAACGCCATCGGATACAACAAACACGGCAAGACAGAGCTTTATCGTGACATTGTACACTTCACCAGTGAATGCGGCAGCGAACAGTTTACCCTTTCGCCCGGTAAACCCGGCCTGGTCATGATTGTCTTCAATATGGCCCACGATGATCTAGTGATCAAGCTGATCCGTGACCGCTTCCGCAGCCCGAAGACGACCACGCGAAACGAGGTTATCGAGAAGTATGATTTGGTTTTCCGGCACGATCGGGCCGGTCGACTGGTGGAGGCGCATACTTTCGAGCACCTGAAATTCGACCGTTGCTGGTTCTCTGATGAACTTCTCGATGAGCTCCGAAGGGAGGCCCATGAGACAGTCGTCATTCAGGAAAGCGATGTCATTATCCGGCACGCTTATGTGGAACGGCGGGTCACGCCATTGGACATTTATTTGCGCACCGCCGACCCCGAATCCGCATCAGTCGCATTGGTGGATTACGGCAATGCCATCAAGGACCTGGCCGTCAGCAATATTTTTCCAGGTGATATGCTCCTGAAAAATTTCGGGGTCACCCGACATGGTCGCGTTGTATTCTATGACTACGACGAGCTATGCCCCTTGATGGGCTGCAATTTCCGGAAAATACCGCCAGCGCGATTTGAAGAGGATGAACTGGCGGATGAGCCCTGGTATTTGGTGGGGCCAAACGATGTTTTTCCGGAAGAAATGGCGCGGTTTCTGGGATTATCGCCCGAGTTGTTCAAAATACTCATGCAGCACCATGCCGACCTATTCGGAGTGGCTTTCTGGCTTAAAGCCCAGGACGCCATCAGGGCCGGTGAAATCATTCACATCTTGCCGTATCCGCAAAATAAGCGCCTGATCCAGACGAGACCGCATATAAATTGACAATTTTCTGGCGAGACTGAAAAGAAAATTTGCTAGCGACCCAGTTAATATTCGGGATGGAATTCACTGGTTCAAAGACGTTGCATTCGCATAGAGTAATGAAGGACGATAGCGTTTTTCTTTACATCTCCGGAAAAGTATCTATGATTGAGCAGTCCGGTCAGATTGACCGACTGTCTTTTGCGCCTCTTTATTGATTCCTTCGAATCGTGAAGTGACATATACGAAGGTCTTTTTTAGCAGGGGAGGTTATCATGGAAAATGAGGTCTTGCTGTCTGGCATTGATGTCACCGGATCCGTATCCGCAGAGTTCTCCCGTTTTCTTACACCGGAAGCACTCGCATTTGTTGCCGAATTGGGGCGCCGTTTCGATGCCCGTCGTGAAGAACTGCTGGAACGTCGCTTAAAGGTTCAAGCGGCAGATCGACGCCGGCAAGCTTCCGGATTTTCTGGAAGAAACCCGATCAGTTCGCGATGGTGATTGGATAATTGCTCCGGTGCCGAATGACCTACAAAACCGTACGGTGGAAATCACCGGACCGGTTGACCGCAAAATGGTAATAAATGCTCTCAACTCAGGTGCCACCACATACATGGCGGACTTTGAGGACGCTCATGCTCCGACCTGGGACGGTACCATCCAGGGTCAAATCAACCTTCGGGATGCCGTCGATGGCACTATCGAATTTGAGAACCCGGCCGGAAAAATTTACCAATTGGCCGAAAAAACCGCAACGCTCATCGTACGCCCCCGGGGCTGGCATCTGGTCGAAAAACACGTCGCCGTCGATGGAAAGCCGATCTCGGCCAGCCTGTTCGATTTCGGCCTTTTCTTTTTTCACAATGCCCGCAAGCTCATCTCAAACGGAACGGGCCCATATTTCTACCTGCCCAAAATGGAAAGTCACCTGGAAGCGCGACTGTGGAACGACGTCTTCGTATTCGCCCAAAATGCACTAGATATTCCGGTGGGGACCATCAAAGCCACAGTGCTCATAGAAACTATTCTGGCGGCCTTCGAGATGGATGAAATCCTCTACGAACTCCGCCATCACGCCGCTGGCCTGAACTGCGGCCGGTGGGACTATATCTTTAGTTTTATTAAGCGATTCAAGAACAATCCGGAATTCATCTTCCCGGATCGGGCCCAGATCGCCATGACGCGGCACTGCATGCACGCCTATTCTCTCCTGGCTATCAAAACCTGTCACCGGCGGGGCGCCCATGCCATCGGCGGTATGGCGGCACAGATTCCCATTAAAAATAATCCGGCAGAAAATGCCGTCGCCCTGCAAAAAGTCCGTGAAGACAAGACCCGCGAGGCCACAGACGGTCATGACGGCACATGGGTGGCACATCCCGGCCTTGTGCCGATTGCCTTGGAAGAATTCGGTAAAGTCATGCCGGGTCCGAATCAACTGGAAAAACTGCGCCAGGATGTGCACGTAACGGCAACCGATCTGCTGCGGTTACCAGCGGGGACAATAACTGAAACCGGATTACGAACCAATGTCAGTGTAGGGATTCAGTACATGGCGAACTGGCTCAACGGTCTAGGCTGCGTTCCGCTCTATAACCTGATGGAAGATGCCGCAACGGCTGAGATTTCACGCACCCAAGTATGGCAGTGGGTCCATCACCCAAAAGGAATTCTGGACGATGGCCGCAAGGTTACCCTGGAATTCTTTCGTACCGTGGTAAAAGAGGAACTTGAGAAGATCAGGTCTGAGGTCGGCCGCAAACAATTCGAAACCGTTAAATACGATTTGGCCGCCCAGCTTTTCGACGAAATTATCGCTGCTGATACACTGGAAGAATTTCTAACACTACGGGCATACGGCTATCTCGACTGATCCGTGGGCGTTGTTCAATTTATACTGCTTTTCAAAAATAAGTACCGAAGTCCGGAAGGATGGTATAAGTGGTTGTTGATAAAAACGTTCGATCAACGGAACGTATATTCTTACAACCACTACGACATGCGACGCTGGCGCGTCACGAAAAAGAACGGTAAGAGGAGGAAAGATGAAAACGATTGAAGAAACCGCGACCGAAATATGTAATCGACTCTCCTGCCACGAGGTTCAGCCTGATGAGGTCGTCGAATGCAGCGAATGTTGGGAACGGGATCCCCGCTGGAAAGGAATTGTGCGGCCCTATACAGCCGAAGAAGTGCTAAAACTGCGCGGCACATTGTGCATGTCGCATACGTTTGCCGAAGTCGGCGCCAAAAGACTGTGGTATTTGATTAACAACGAAGACTATGTGCCTGCGTTGGGCGCACTGACCGGCAACCAGGCCGTCCAGCAGGTCGAGGCCGGATTGAAGGCGATTTATCTGAGCGGCTGGCAGGTGGCGGCAGATGCCAATCTCGCCGGAGAAATGTACCCGGACCAGAGCCTCTATCCTTCGAACAGTGTCCCGGCAGTGGTCAAAAGGATCAACAACGCTCTTCGACGGGCGGATCAAATTCAGGTGCTCGATGCCCGGAAGGGTGGTCCCTATTGGTTTGCCCCGATTGTCGCCGACGCGGAAGCCGGTTTCGGCGGACCATTGAACGCTTTTGAGCTGATGAAAATGATGATCGAGGCCGGAGCCGCCGGTGTCCACTTTGAAGACCAACTCGCTTCAGCCAAAAAGTGCGGCCACCTGGGCGGTAAGGTCCTGGTTCCGACCCAAGAATTCATCGCCAAATTGATTGCTGCGCGATTAGCCGCCGACATCTGCGATGTACCAACGGTATTAATCGCTCGCACCGACGCCGATGCCGCACGTTTGGTGACCAGCGATGTAGATGAGCGGGACAAGCCGTTTATTCTCGATCAGCCGCGATCTTCCGAAGGATTCTACTACGTGAAGAGTGGTGTGGAATCCGCCATTGCCCGGGGTCGAGCCTATGCTCCCTTCGCCGATATGATCTGGTGCGAAACCTCGACCCCCGATCTCGAACAAGCCCGCAAATTTGCAGAGGGAATCCACGCCGATTATCCGGGCAAACTCCTGGCGTACAACTGCTCTCCTTCCTTCAACTGGAAAGCGAACCTGGACGATGCCACGATAACCCAGTTTCAACGGGAGCTGGCGGCCATGGGATACAAATTTCAATTCGTCACCCTGGCGGGCTTTCACGCCCTTAACCTGGGGATGTTCGATCTTGCATTGAGTTATCGCAAGCAAGGGGATGCTGGCTTACTCCCAGTTCCAGGAGGTGGAATTCAAACACGGAAAAGAAGACGGCTATATGGCGACCACCCATCAAAAATTCGTCGGTACCGGATACTTCGATCGCGTAATGAATGCCATCACAAGTGGGGAAACTTCGGTGGGTGCTCTCACCGGATCAACTGAAGAAAAGCAGTTCTGATTCGAAAATTAGGGAAGAGCTTGTGTTTAGCGGTCGTTGTCCCGGATGCGGGATCGAGGCGATACTCCCAGACGCAGTAGCGGGTTCAGGATGAAACCATTGATTGTGCCCCTGGAAATACGGGATGAATTATTTGGCGCACGCATATCTTGCCGAATCATCAGATGAATTTCTGATCGGTAGCTTCATCGGAGATTTCGTCAAAGGTTCGGTAGGAGAGCAATTCAGTACCGAAATAGCCAATGGTATCCGATTCCATCGGCAAGTCGATACCTATGCAGACAACCACAAACTTACCCGGACCAGCCGCAGTTTATTCAGCCGCAAACGGCGACGATTTGCCGGAATCATCCTCGATGTATGTTACGATCATTTCCTGTCCAACCACTGGTCTACCTATGCCGACGCTGAGCTCTCAGGATTCATCGAGCGGACCTACTCTTGCTGAAACAGCACCGGAGTATTCTCCCCTTAAAACTGCAAACCGTTTTACCCCGTATGTTTAAACAGAACTGGCTGGCGTGCTACCGCACCCTCGATGGGGTCGATATCACCTTGAACCGGATCGCGAAACGGATCACCAGAGAAAACTGTCTGAACGGTTCGATCGGTGAAGTCAAAGATAACTACCGAAGGCTGGAAGACAATTTCCTGGCATTTTTTCCCGACCTGCTCAATTTCGCTCAACCATTCACCGAATTTAGATCAAAACGACAGTAGCAGCGTGTCAGTATACCTCATGACGCCGTCAAGACGAGGCGAATTTGACACCGTATCACGCCGGTACAACCGTCTGTTATAGTGGTTGTCAAAAAAACGTTCCGTTATGCAAACGTTTTCATCGACAACCACTTATACCATCCTTCCGTATTGGGGAATTTATTATTGAAAAGCGGTATAAAATCCCGTCTATGCATTTGGAGTTAACGCACATGGTGGGGTTGGCCAAGTTCGTACAGGGGGATGGATGAACAGGTGCAGGAAAGCGGACACTTCTTAACAACGAAGAAAACAAAGCGACGCACGAAACGGAAATTGACGTTATTCAGATAAGGTATGCTCTGAGTTTTTTCAGATCGGTGTCTGCGGGTTCATTCAAAACGGCCCCGACCTGTATCTCGCCGTCCACTTCCACCATACGGCGGGCATCGCATTCAAAGTCAATATCTTCTCCGGTCTGGGGAAGTTTGAAGGTGAGATTGAACCGATCCAATTCACGCAGGAATGCTTCTTTTATTTTCGAACCCTTGGGATATGTCACGAAAACACCGCCCATGGCGATGTCGGTGATGACACACGGAAACGAATCCCTTAACCCGTCGATATCCATCGTCGTGGTTGCCGGGAGAGTAATTTTGCTTCTCTGGTGACCGCGCCGGTCGGAACCGGTTTCATGGGGCAGCAAGTAGCGCTGCTCTTCGAGATAGTCAAGAATGATCTTGTCCAGTAAGGAAGCGACGGTACGCCGCTCTTTCTTGGCTGCCCGCTTGAGCGCTTCGCGCACCAAGATACTCATACGGATACTGTATACGATGTCTTTTTTCATAGCATCTGTATTGTATAAATATTGTATTACAATGTCAATTGTTTTTTAAGTGTGTGTGACAACATAATATTGGTTAGAGTGATCTAAAAGGTTGCTATTGACCTGAATAATACGGCAGTGTGGTTGTGTGGCAGCGGATCGCGGTTGAATTTCGATCTCGACGCCGGTGGGTGGTCATCGACCTGACCCGCTGATGGACATCTTCGCTAAACAAAGGATAATATGGAAAAGCCGCCCGAATCACCAAACCCTGAGGAGCACCGGCCGATTGAGCAAAAGGATTCCACGGAACCGACTCTGCCCAAGGACGTCGGTGAGAGCGATACGGCCTCCCCACCGTCCGTCGCCTCTTCCCGCAGGAGCAGAATAACCGCGAGGATACCACTGACGCACAAGATGCAGCGGCGGATGGCAAGCAGGAAGCGTCTGTACGAAATGACGGTTTAAACCTCGATATGATCCTTGACATTCCTCTGGAGATTACCGTGGAGCTTGGAAGAACACAGATGCCGATCAACGAACTGCTCCAGTTGGGGCCCGGTTCAGCCGTTCCCTTATCAAAACTTGAAGGCGAACCGGTCGACATCATGGCCAATGACCGGTTGATTGCTAAGGGAATCGTCCTCGTCAAGGATGAAAAATATGGAATTCAAATTACGGAAATTACCGGGCGTTTGAAAAGATTACGGGGACTCCGCCGATAAAAGAATTGCCGCGAAATAGACCGCTGGTGGCGGAGAAAAACGCCCGTAACCCTTTACCCCCATGGGGAGCACGCCAGCGGTTGCCATTTCGGTGGCCGCATCGGTCGATCAACCGACTTCAGGGGCGCACAGCACGTACCGCACCACAGGCATATAAATTCTTCTGCTGCCGTTTAAAACCCTTCTCCTTGGCTGTTGTCACGACTAATGCCGCCTTGCTGTAGCCCTTGACAAATACTTCCGTTGTCCAATACCAATCAGCACTTAGCCCCGGATAATACGGATTGCTCTTGTAGAGCTCCGCCAATTCGCTGCCAAACGGCAGACGCCAGTCACGATAACCTCCGGTAGTCAATCCACTCACGTATTTTTGCGCGGCACTGAAATCCTGGCACTCGCCGGTGACTGAATGTGAGTCGAGAAGACTCCATGTCAAGCCCGTTTTCGTATCAGTGAAGGTATCACTGCCGTTGACCTGGTAGCGAGAGCCGGCCTGGCGAACCTGCGCCACGATCTTTTCGTCTGGCTTTCCGAAATTGTTTTTGCCTCAGGGCCAGCTCCGTCTGCTGCCGTTGGCGCTGCTCTTCGATCCGGGATTGATAGAGAGAACGGTTTTGAGTCTGGAGCTGGGCCACCAGTGTCTGTGCATTTTGGTCGTACTTGCTGGATGGATTCAACCGGATATACTGCACGACGTAGTTGATTCTGTCGGGCAAACTGTACCGGCTGTTCTGGCTGTATGCGACTACCGTCTGCCATTCACTGTTTTCTCTAATAATCCAATCCAATTTGGCAATCTTCTCTTTAATCCGGTCGACTTGTGTGCAATCCGGGTTATCATTGCAAGTATTCGGTCAGGATTTTCTTGGCGGACTCATATTTATCACCGAGACGTTGCACTGTATGCATGATCTTGGCGACATCTCTTTTGTCCTCCATGACAGCCTTCAGTCTTTGATTTCCGTTGTCCGGTAATTGTTTTTGAAATATTTAAGAAAGTTACTGCAAAGAAGGATACACCGGTCCCAGTTGCTGACCTGGTCGCATTGCGGTATCTCCCGCATTAAATGACCGTAGTACTCTTCGCTCATGTCGGCAATCAGGGCTTCGACCTGGGTTCTGTGCCGTCCGTTCGGGTGCTTTCAAAAGGTACCCCAGATAGGCTTCAATCCGATTTTTATAGTCCAACTGGACCAACTCTGTCAGCCGGGAATAATCGATGTTTTCAATCATTTTCGGTATTTCAGAAATTTTTAATTGGACTTCATTGTATCGCGGGCTCTCCGGATATTTTTCCAGGAACTGGTTGTAAATTGCGATCGCAGCATTTTCGTAATGCCTGTCTACGGCCAATTCAGCCACTGCGCTCATTACATCCTCGTAGTCCTGCAATTCGGTGGCGTCGTTGATCTGCCGGATTTGTTCTCTGACATCGTTGTGAAACGCGCTATCATCGTGGGAACTGATAAAATAATGCAGCAGGACCTTTTTATCTTCGGGATCTTCGATGGCACTAACCTGTTTCAATACGGACAGGTATTCCTGTTTGATTTGGCGCTCCTTCCAATAACGAGTGCCGAAGATGCTCGCCGCCACAAGCACAAGAACAGCCAGAACCGCCATACCAACAATCCGGACCGTCGGACCATTCGACGGCTTACTTTGGGCATCCCGCAAGTGTTTATAACGGTCGGTGGCGGCGATATTGAGGACGGATGCCGCCGCCGCCGGTGCCACGGTATTCTTGCCTTTTTTGTCATTGCGAAGCCTCAGTGCTTCTATGAGCATATCCATCAGCGGCTGATTGATATCCACCTTGATCCCTGCAGCCGGTTCCTTGATCGTAATTTCCGTATTGTCCCAGCTAATAATCTCATAAGCCGCCGATCGATTTTTCATGCTACCGGATTCGGCTGCAATCAAATCACCATTGAGAAGATGGAGGTATCCGATCGCGCCGGCTGCGCGCACTTCGAGCGCGCAAGTGAGTTTTTCCAGTAGCGCCATATGCAGAAACGAAGCCAGGCTTATTCCATGTACCATACCGCCTTCACCGCTGGCTAAGGCGTCGAATACCTTACTGTTCAACACTCTGGTTTTAATCTGTTTCTCGAGATTCTCCGCATCCTTATCCGTCAGCTTAAGGGCGCAATAGCCCAGATGAACCGTGATATTGCCCGGTTTTTTCTGCCAAGGCCACAGCGCACCGTAAAAAAACCCGTTTTTCGCTTTACGCAGGTAGAGAACCTGCTCTTCACGGATGCCGTTCAGGTATTTAAGGGTCGAATTAAACTTGAGGGTGACCGGCATTGGTTTTCCGGCCGGCTTTTTCGGTGGTCCGAAGAACCCCTCCAACTCCTTGCCAAGGGTGCTGACATCACGGCCTTGCGAAACCGCTTGGTACAAACTGCGTGTGACGTCGTAGGGCGTTTTTTGCATGTTTGGCAGGGTATCCAGCAACTCCACCAGAGTTAGAAAATCCCTGGTGATATTGAGAGTGACCATAATATTCGTCAGTTCTTTGCTGGTGGCTTGATTTCCTGCAACGGTGATTTGATCAACCATGAATGCGGTCTCCTTGGGAACGCGATAATTATTACCCAAATATGGCGGTACGGGATCTGAGGATGCGCGAGGCTGGCCGATGCGCAGCAGTGTATTCTGCTGGCACGCGCCGTTCGGCACCCGTTCAGTCAGCGGGTATGTCTTTGAATATGTCTATTTGACGAGGCCAGGGCGGTAGGATAGCCTTTATAAGATGTATATTTTAAACAATTTTTCGAATAGAATCAAGCAAACCTTTCCAAAACGGGATTTGGTGGGTATAGTATTGTGTCGGTTTTCGCCGATACTGGTTGATATTTGGGGATGGAAATGCGGTGCTTGAAATTAACAGTTTTACCGGGCCATTATGCCGTTTGCCGGTTAAAAGACGACGCTGGGCTTCATGAGCGGGTCCGGGATCTGAACTTTTTTGCAATTGTTCGTACGCTGGGGACTTTAACTTTGGTCTGCGATCAAAATGTCGTTGGCAAAGCCGAAGAATGCGAAATGAACTGGCGGTGCCTTGAAATCGAGGGCCCGTTTGAGTTTTCCGAAATCGGCATTCTATCGCAGGTATGTGGGACTTTAGCAGACGCAGGGATAGCCGTTTTTGTCATTTCCGCTTTCGAAACCGATTATCTCCTCGTAAAAAATGCCTGCCTGGATGCAGCCCTATCAGCCCTGAAAACATCCGGTCACCAGGTTAATTCAGCCCGGGCAAATTGAAAAGGAGTAGGCCATGAATATCACGTTCCACGGTGCTGTCCGCGAAGTTACCGGTTCCATGCACCTTTTAACCACCGAAAGCGACAGGGTCATGCTGGACTGCGGTATGTTCCAGGGTCGACGAAAAGAAAGCAACGAAAAAAACAGGATCCTCCCCTTTGACCCGCAGATCATCACCAACGTGGTATTGTCGCACGCTCACATCGACCACTCGGGTAGGGTTCCCCTGCTAATGAAAAACGGATTCAACGGCCGGGTGATGTGTACCCGGGCGACAACTTCGGCATGCCACTACCTCCTTCCTGATTCTGCGCACATCCAGGAGTCCGATGCCGAATATCTAAACTACAAAACCCTGCGACAGGCTCTTTCTCAGATGAAGCCCTCCAGCCGCAAGAAATTGAACGTCGGCAGTCGGATTCGGGATATCAAGAAATTGCTTAAAAAGAACCGCCACCACCTGGATGGCAGCGTCATAAATGATTACATCGATCGACTGCATCTCGACAAAATTGAACCCCTTTACACCCGCACCGATGCCGATCTGGCCCTCAAGAATTTTGATGGATACCCCTATCGGTACCCGGTGTCGATCGGGAAAGACATGGACTGCATGTTCTACGATGCCGGTCACATCCTGGGTTCCGCCATGAGCATGATCCAGGTGAAGGAAAACGGCCGATCCCGAACGATTTGTTACAGCGGGGATGTCGGCCGCTTCGACAAACCGATAATCAAGGATCCGACTCTGAATTTCGAGGAGCAGCACCAGGACGTGGATCTGCTCATTATCGAAAGCACCTACGGCAACCGCACCCACGACCCTGTCGTCGACCTCAAACCACAGCTCAAAAAAGTCCTGACGGATACGTTCAACCGGCGCGGCAGTGTGATTATTCCGTCCTTTGCGTTCGGCCGCACCCAGGAACTGCTGTACGTTTTGCACGAACTTTATGCTGAAAAGGCCGTTTCTCGGATGCCAGTGTACGTAGACAGTCCGCTGGCCGTCAATATCACGAAGGTATTTGGCGAACACCCCGAAGTTTACGACCGAGATGCACAAGAGGATTTTTTAAAAAACGGCAAGAACCCGTTCATGTTTGATCAGGTTCACTTCGTTGCTTCGGTGGAAGAGTCGATGCGGCTGAATCGTGAAAAAAAGCCCCATGTTGTCCTCTCCGCTTCCGGCATGTGTGAAGCCGGTCGGATTCTCCACCACCTCCGACACAAGATACACAACCAGAATAATACCATCCTGGTGGTCGGTTTCATGGCTCAAAACACATTGGGCCGTCGACTCCTGGATGAAGGCAGAGCCTATGCAATGGCAGGCAGAAGCGGAACGCCGCCGCAGGTGAAATTTTTCAACAAGGTCTATCCTTTGAATGCCCATGTCGAAAATATCGGTGGTTTCAGCGCCCATGGCGACAAGAATGAACTTCTTAAAGTTCATCAAGGCATCAAACCTGAAGGTGAAAAAAATCGCCGTGGTACACGGGGAAGAGGATCAGTCTCAGGCATTTGCAGATCAGCTGAGGCGCGACGGTTATTCAGCCTTCGTACCGAAACGGGGTGAAACGATCACGGTTTAATCCGAATAAACGCAAGGGTCTCCTTTCCGAGTCTGAAATAGATTCACCCACCGACCCACAGGAGATTTGTAATTATGAGCCGCTTCTTGTTAGTTGATATCGGCGCCGGTACCATGGATGTTCTTTACTACGATACCGAATCGGCACAGCACTACAAAGCGGTCGTCAAATCACCGGTGCTGACTGTGGCTGAGAAGGCGCAAGGCCTACCGGGTAATCTGGTGGTGACCGGCGTGGAAATGGGTGGCGGACCGATAACAGAATTTCTAAAAGAACGGGCGAATACATCTGAGGTTGTAATGACCGCCACGGCCGCGGCAACCCTTAGTCACACCCCTGACCGTATTCGTGAATGGGGCATCCAGATCATCGGAGATTCCGACGTTGGAGAATTCAAGAAAAATGCCCAATACTCACATCTGATGGTCCAAGATCTGAACGTAAAACGGCTGGAAAAAATTGTAACGACATTCGGAGTTGCTTTTGAATTCGACGCGGTCGGCGTTTGTGCGCAGGATCACGGTGTTCCACCGGCTGGCGTTTCCCATCTGGCCTATCGCCACGATATCAATCGCACGGTCCTCGAAAAGCACCCCTATCCGCAGGCGCTGCTCTACAGCAGTTCGGAAATACCTGAAACCCTCAACCGGTTGACTGCCATAGCCAGGAGCGCCGAAGAACTGCCAACAACCGAGGTGTTTGTCATGGACAGCGGTATGGCCGCCATACTCGGTGCCTCCGCAGATTCGCTCGCCAGTTCCAAAACGAGCATCATGGTTCTGGACATCGCAACGTCCCATACAGTCGGCGCTGCCTTAGCAGGCGGTGAGTTGGCCGGCTATTTCGAATATCACACGCGAGATATCACCTTGAATCGGATGGAATCGTTACTGTGTGAACTGGCCGAAGGCAAATTAACCAATGATAACATATTGAAAGAAGGCGGGCACGGCGCCTATGTTCGTCGTCCCATCGGATTCGATACCGTCGAAATCATTCTGGCCACCGGACCCAAACGACGCCTGATTGAAACCTCTCGGCTGCCAATGACACTCGGCGCACCCTGGGGGGACAATATGATGACCGGAACCGTCGGGTTGCTGGAGGCCATCCGCAGGCGTAAGGGATTGCCCGCAATCGAGTATCTGTAAGACAAATCGCCTGAAACATCAGCATACCTGAGACGCGCATCCTTTTCATAAAAGACCGAAAATATTAATGAAAAATGCGCGGTGACGGACAGATAAACCGACAGAAAGCACCCGGCAGAATCAGAATCCCATTCTGATCAACCGGGTCGGGGGAGACGTGATTTGAAGCTGTCCACCCGCAGCCGATACGGCACACGGTTGATTTTGGATTTGGCCAGAAACTATAATCAAACACCTGTTCAGTTGGCCGTTATTGCCCAAAGGCAGAAAATATCCGTCAAATATCTTGAGCAGATCATTCGGCCGTTGAAAGACGCCGGCTACATCACGAGCTTCAGAGGATCCAAAGGCGGACACATGCTGACCAAAACCCCCCAAGAAATTACGGTGGGAGAAATCGTGGCCCTGCTGGAAGGCGGTCACGAACTGATTCGATGCGCCGACAATCCGCACCAATGCCGGCGTGCAAACCTTTGTGCGACACGCTACGTTTGGCAGGAAGCCTCGCGGGCCATGTATGATCGAATTAATGCCATAACCTTCGGTGATCTCTTGAACCTTGACGATGAGCTGTGCAACGAAGACATAACCTCCGGTCCAGAGGAGGAAGACGAAACCAGGCACCGCTCGAAGCATTGAGCGTCAGCCGGTTATTTCTCGAGTCGCAATTCGCAATGGACTCTGAAGCAAACACAGAAAAATTTCTCAGATACGCCCCCCATCGAGACATTGTCTTTGTTCTGGGTGCTGGTGCATCCCATCCCGACGGTGTCCCCCTGCAGAACGATATCCTGCCGATGATCATTTCGGACGAGACCTGCGGGATCGCCGGCTCTGCCATCGGCCAACAGATCAGAACCTTTGTCAATGACAACTTCTATGTTGACGAGGGCGCAAATGTCTACCCCAAGCTTGAGGCTGTCTTCGGATTTCTCGATTATTTCATTCAGCAGAACGAAAGCCTGAATTCGACCTACAATTACGCAACCATACGACAAGTAAAGGAAAACCTGATAAAGGCAATCCATCACATCGTCAACCTGCGAACCGACGAATGCAGTCAGATTTACCATCTTTTCTGGAATTCCATCGCTCGCAACAATCGCAACGTATCCGTCATCACCCTTAACTACGACACCCTGCTCGAGCAGGCATTCGACTTTCTGTTCCGCAAATACGGCTATTTGGACTACTGTATTCGCCTGATGAACTATGAACGGCTCGACCCGCTCGCCGCCTTCAATTTCTGGATAAATCCCCGCCTGCCGGTCACGATCGGCGCGGAGGAAGATCCGGTGCCATTTAAGGTCATCAAACTCCACGGCAGCCTGAACTGGAAATACTGCAATTGCTGCAACCAGGTCCTGTTGACGCCCTGGGATCGCAAGATAGATCTGAATCGCGGAAAATTAATCGGACATACATATCCGGAGGCTGAAGAGTACGATTACCATTGCCCGATCGACGGAACCGAGTTTCAAACACTCATCATGCCGCCCTCATACATGAAATCGTTGAACCATCCGATCATCACGCAGCTTCTCGGAGAGGCAGCGGGTGAGATTCGAGTCAGCCGTAAGATCGTATTTATCGGTTACTCCCTCTCGGATGCGGATGTTCATATCAAAGCACTATTCATGCGGAACCTGCGCAAGGACGTTCAATTGGTTGTCATTAACACCAAAAAGGCCGACCGGTTGAAGCAACAGTATTGTGCCCTGTCCAGAAACGTCCAGTACCTCTGTTGTTCGTTTGAAGATGTGGTCCACGATACGCGCCTGATGCATCGACTTTTGTCATAGATACGCGCCCTAATATTGCGTACCCTCATCTCGGCCGGGGTGATACCGAAATCCTCCAATAAACAGGCGTATGGTATCTCCTAAAATCGGCAGACAGCCCGCGCTCCCGGCTTGCGCTTTTCCCCTGGAAGGCAGCAGATCTGGCCTCGGCAGGCGACACGCTTTACAATCCCTTTTTCTGCATTATTTTTTAGGCTAGAAATAAAAAGTAATTACCAAATTATTAACGCCTGTTAGCACGGTCCAAAACTATCAACAGCCAAGCAATAAAGCTTGTCAAAATAAAGGTGATGGCATGAGCGACATAGAAAAACCGTTAGAGCCGGACAGCAATTTAGACTCGGGAAACAAACCCGAAGCTCAATCGGATATTCCCAACGAACTTCCCATACTGCCCTTGCGAAATACGGTTGCATTTCCGTTCTCAATGGTCCCCTTAACGGTCGGTATTCCTCGATCGGTAAAACTTGTCAACGACGCCCTGAAGGGTGATCGCCTGATCGGCCTGGTCAGTATGAAACACCCGGAGATTGAGGAACCACTGCCCGGTCAAACCTATGAGGTCGGCACGATTGCCAAAGTCGAACACGTTACCCGGTCGGCCGATAACAGCCTCCAGGTCATCGTGCAGGGTATCGAACGGTTTCGAATTGAATACTGGTTGGCCGACAAGCCTTATCTCCGGGCCCATATTGCCCTGGCTCCGGATAAAATTGAAGAGGACGTTGAGTTGGATGCCCTTCAGCGCAACCTACGTGAACTGGCCCGAGAGGTGGTGGCACTGTCTCCGAAGTTTCCCAAAGAGGTCGGTGATTACCTTGCCCAGGTGAAAAATCCCCGTTACCTTGCCTATCTGGTTGCCAGTGGTGCCGGTTTGGAGGTCTCAAAAGCGCAGCAGGTACTCGATATTGACTCGCTAAAGGAAAAATTCCGCCTGTTGATCGCCCACCTCAAGCGCGAAAAAGAAGTATTGGCCATCGGTAAAAAGATCGAATCCGATGCCCGTGAAGAAATGAACAAGGCCCAACGCGAGTACTATCTGCGTCAACAATTGCGGGCCATTCAGAAGGAATTGGGCGAAGCGGACCAGGAACAGTCCGAAGTCGATGAGTACACAATGAAAATTGACGATGCCGCTCTGCCGGACGAAGCGCGTAAAGAAGCGGAACGCGAGCTCAAACGACTATCGGGGATGTCACCGCAGGCCGCGGAATATTCGGTAATCAAAACTTACCTGGATTGGCTGGTTGATCTGCCCTGGAACAAAACAAGCGAGGACCAGACCAATATCGAACGGGCACGAACGGTCCTGGATGAGGACCACTACGGTCTTGATGATGTCAAACAAAGGATCATCGAATATCTTGCGGTGCGCAAACTGATCCATGACCGCGGTGGCAAAACGCCGGCTCGTGCCGACGGGCACACGGATGCCATGGGGGTTATCCTCTGCTTCGCCGGTCCTCCCGGCGTGGGCAAGACCAGTCTGGGTCAGGGTATCGCCCGCTCCCTGGGGCGGAAATTTACACGCATGAGCTTAGGGGGAATCCGCGATGAGGCCGAAATCCGCGGACATCGCCGGACCTACATCGGCGCTATGCCCGGGCGCATCATTCAGGCGATTAAACGCGCCGGTACCCGCAATCCGGTTTTCATGCTCGACGAAGTGGACAAAATTGGCGTTGACTGGCGCGGCGATCCCAGCAGTGCACTGCTGGAAGTCCTTGATCCGGCTCAAAATCACGCTTTCCGGGATCATTACCTGGATGTGGATTTTGATTTGAGCGACGTGATATTCATCACGACCGCCAACCAGCTCGAAACCATCCCCGCGCCTCTGCGGGATCGGATGGAAATTATTCAGCTCGATGGCTATACAGAATACGAAAAGCTGCAGATTGCCCAGCGGCACCTGGTCCCACGCCAGTTTGCGGCCCATGCACTGAAGGAAGACGAAATCACCTTTACCGATGACGCACTTCGTAAAATCATTCAGGATTACACCCGCGAAGCTGGTGTTCGCAACCTTGAGCGCCAGATCGGTGCCATCTGCCGCAAGAGTGTCGTTAAGATTGCGGCCCAGGAGTGGTCGCACGTGGTCATCACCCCGGAGTTGGTGCGTGAATACCTGAAAAGAGAAAAATTCGAGGCTGAACTGTCAGAGAATATAGAGATTCCCGGCATCGCGACCGGATTGGCCGTTACCGCCGTCGGTGGTGACATTCTGTTCATCGAAGCCACCCGTATGAATGGTAGAGGCAAACTCACCCTTACCGGTCAACTTGGCGATGTGATGCGGGAAAGTGCCCAGATTGCGCACAGTTATGTCCGATCAAAGTCCGTCGAACTGCATGTCGAATCGAATCAGTTCGAAAAAACGGATGTGCATCTACACGTACCAGCTGGTGCGGTTCCAAAAGACGGACCTTCCGCCGGCGTAGCGATGGTGTTGGCCATGGCCAGTTTGTTCAGTGGACGACCGCTGCGCGGAGATGTCGGCATGACCGGTGAAGTGACATTGCGTGGCCGGGTTCTGCCGGTGGGCGGTATCAAACAGAAACTCCTGGCAGCGCATCGCGCCGGGCTCACAACGGTCATTTTGCCGAAGCGGAACGAAAAAGATCTGGACGACCTGCCGGATGAAGTCCGCAACACGCTGATCTTCGTTGCGGTCGATCATATCGACGAAGCCTTGAGGGTAGCATTCTTTACCGATAAAGCCGATGTCGATCTCACTGAAACAGTCGGCTGATATTTAATAACTTACCAGCGGGTAAGACAACGGTGGATCGAGCATCAACCTGCCATGATTAGAGCTTGACCTGTTCGAGGATCTCTTTTTCTCGATGGATAATGTCGGCCGTCATGTTATCCACCTTACGCGTGATTTCGTTGACGAATGTTTCGTCTTTTATCGCGGTCAGGTTTATTCGCACGTTGTAAAGCGCCGCCAGACCGGCCGAACGGGCCATCATGGCGGCCACAGCTCCATCGGTCGCTGCATTAGGATTGCCCTTCTGGACCACAGAGCCCGCCATATCAATGATCCGGCATATCCTTTCAGCCAGTGCCAAAGGGACCAACGCCGCACCTTTCATGGTCTTCTGGATAGCGCGGGTGCGAGAAGCCTCATCTTCGGCGGTTTCCTTTGGCATTCTGTATGCGTCCATAACCTTGCGGTACGCTTCCGGATCCCGGTCGATGTCCTCGGCACACCGCATTCTCATGTCGGCCGCAGCAGCGCAGATTTCTTCCATCTCCGCATGCACAGCTTCGAATCCTTTTCGGCCGACGGTGAGACCGGCAACCATTTCAGAGAGCGCCGCCGCCAGAGAAGCACCGACAGCAGCGACACTGCCCCCCCCTGGCACGGGAGCGGATGATGCCGTTTCTTTTAGATAGTCTTTGATGGACAAATCAGCATACATGTCCGCCCCCCTTTTGCTTGTGTTTATCGAAAACGACCGTTCCCTTCTTGACCACCTTCTCGACCGTACTGACGCCGATGTGGTAGGGTATAAAGGTGTATGATGGAAACTCGAGAATGATGAGATCCGCCTGTTTGCCGGGATCGATGCTGCCGATGGTGTCGGCACGGTCAACAGCGGCCGCACCGTTTATGGTCATTGCCGTAATCGCTTCCTCGGTACCGATGTTCATGCAGAGGGTCGCCAGAGCGATGATCAGTGGCGTCGATTCGGTAAAACAGCTGCCGGGATTGAAATCCGAGGCCAGCGCGACAGCGCAGCCACGGTCGATCATCTCGCGTCCCCGTGCATATGGCTCTCTGAGGCTGAATGCCGTCCCTGGCAACAGCGTGGCAACAATGCCTTTGCGGGCCAATTCGGCGATACCCCTGTCGGAAGCCTGAAGGAGATGATCCGCTGAGACAACGCCGAGCTCGGCCGCCAGTTCTGTGCCGCCGAACGGAGCGATTTCATCGGCATGCAGCTTCAATTTGAATCCGAGCCGACGGGCTTTTTGCAATAGGCGCCGCGACTGATCGATCGAGAAAACATGCTTCTCACAAAAGATATCGCAGAACTCGGCCAGGCGCCTGTCGGCAACTTCAGGCATCACCGAATCCAGCATGAAGTCGATGTAATCCTCTTCCCTGCCCCTGTAGTCCGGCGGTACAGCATGGGCCCCCATGAAAGTTGGTACAATATCCAAGGGGTGTTCTTTGTCGAGAATCTGTAAAACCTCGAGCTGTTTGATCTCGGTCTCCCGGTCGAGCCCGTAGCCACTTTTGCTCTCGACCGTCGTCACGCCGAAAGAAAGCATGCTGTCGAGCCGGCGGTGCCCGGAATATACCAAATCCCGCACGCGGGCGTTACGGGTGGCGGTAACGGTACTGAGAATACCACCGCCCCTTTGCATGATGTCCATGTAGCTGTCGCCGCGAAGCCGCCAAGTGTATTCCTCTGCCCGATATCCGCCGAAAACAAGATGGGTATGGGAATCGACGAACCCCGGCAGCACCGCCTTGCCCGAAGCGTCGATAACCTCGAAGCCGGTCATCTCCCTCCCCTGCAGGAGCTCGCTGCGAGCGTCCAACCGCTTGAATACGGCCCTCCTGGATAACGACCGCCCCATTCTCGATGATGCCGAGATCGGCCATCTCCGTTCCGTGTTTGGCTCTGAACCCTCTGCAAGTCACAACCTGCGCGGCGTTCTTGATGATAAGGTTTGATTCCATTCTGAAATGCTAATCGTAAATGCGGGTTTCAAGTACCTGCTGCGGAGAAAAGTCTTCCAGCCCCAGGTAATAAGCGGCAGAATCCACCAGTGCCGCCATCGGTGCCAGGCCGACGACCTCGCTGCCGATGACGTTAACCCCGTAACGTCTGGCTTCGATCCGGATCAGCTCGAACACCCGGTAAAGAGCGGTTCGGGTGTAATCGGTCATGTTCATCGAGACCTGAACGATGCCGCGGTCCGCAAGTTCAATTCCCAAGGCTTTACAGTGTTGCAGTCCACCGCTGATATGCCTGACCCTTTTGGCAATGCTGTTAGCGATATCGAGATTATTGGTGGCGAGATTGACGTTGAAAGCCACAAGGGGCATCCGCGCGCCCACTGCCGTTACGCCGGCGGTCGGATGAACCGCGGTTGGCCCATAATCGGGTGCCCAGTCCGGATCTTTTATTTTGTTGTGCCATTCCCTCGAACTGACCTTTGCGGATGGTCGCCAAATTCTTACGTTCCGCCCGTTCCGCCGATGCCTCATAAAGAAATATCGGCAGATCGTATTTCTGCGATGCCTCAGCGGCAACCGCTTTTGAAAGAGCGACGGCTTCGGTCATTGTGACGTTTTTCACCGGGATAAAGGGGACCACGTCCACGGCCCCCATACGAGGGTGCTGTCCCTGGTGCCGCCGCATATCAATAATTGCGATCGCTTCCCCCATGGCCGCTATCACCGCTTTTTGCAGTTCTCCGGGCTCACCGATCGCCGTCACCACGAGGCGGTTATGGTCTTCGTCGCGTTGTGTGTCAAGTAGCTTGACACCGCTCATGGTTTGGAACGGCGATATGATTCTATCGATGCTGGCAACGTTGCGCCCCTCACTGAAGTTGGGAACGCACTCGATGATTTTATTCATGACGGCAGCGTCTCCTTTCCTGCCCGACGGCCTTGATAACCGTTACTGAGACTCCCCAAGGGCTCAAATACCTCAGTCAATCCCTGTTGACGCCTTCAGATACAAGGCGGGTGATCATCCGTTCGTCGGCGATGTACGGCAGCGTGATCAGATCTGTCCCCTTTCGAAGGTGATTGTAATGGATTCCCGTCTCAACGGCATTTTCATTGCATGCCCATGCGCGTCGGGCCACACCACCCATGACATCCCAAGGAATCGCAAGACGAATGATATCGTCCACCCGTTCGCTCCCGTCCAACAACCAGACCAAATCCGCCATTGATTGCATTTCCGATGCCGACCCCTCCTCCGTTGTGCAAAGCCACCATACTCATGCCACGGGCGGCGTTGCCGGCAAAACAATGGGTGGCCATTTCGGCCATGATGTTGCTGCCATCCTTAATGTTGGCGGTTTCACGGAATGGGGAATCCGTGCCGCCGGTATCATGGTGGTCTCTACCGAGCATCACGGGGCCGATATCACCACTGCGAACCATGGCATTGAATCTCAGGGCGATTTTCATGCGGCCGAAGGCGTCCTGGTAGAGAATTCGCGCCTGCGTGCCGACCACCAGCCTGTTTTTGTCGGCATCCTGTATCCAGGCATAATTATCACGATCCTGGAACCGACGGCCGGGTTCGATACAGTCCATCGCGGCCTTATCGGTTTTCAACAGGTCTTCTTTTCGTCCACTCAAACAGACCCACCGAAATGGACCGTACCCATAGTCGAACAGCAACGGCCCCATAATGTCCTCGACATAGGAGGGAAATATGAAACCGTCCGTGGTGTCTTTACCGTTCTTACAAATTTCCTTTACGCCCGCATCGTAAACCGCCTTCATGAAGCTATTACCGTAGTCGAAAAAATACACGCCGTTATTCGACCAGCTTCTGAACCAACTCGAAATGTCGCCTCAAAGAACGGTCGACGAACCCCCTGAAGACCTGACGGATCGGTTTTGAGCATTTCCGTGCGCTCTTCGAAGCTCAATCCCTGGGGGCAATATCCCCCGTCGTAAACCGCATGACATGACGTCTGGTCGGAAAGAAGGTCGATATTTTTCCCGTGATGGAGTGCATGCTCGAGCAGATCGACGATGTTGCCGTGGAAGGCAACGGCAAACCTCTGTCGATTCTTAAGGTATTTGCCTGCAAGGGAAAAAGCCTCGGCCGGTTCGTCGGCAACCGCGCCGAGCCAGCCCTGGTCATGGCGGGTATCGATTCTGGAACGGTCGACTTCGGCAATGATTCCCACGCCCCCGGCAATTTCGACGGCTTTGCCCTGGGCTCCGCTCATTCCACCCAAACCGGATGAAACAAACAGCCGGCCGGACAGGTTTTCTCCTGGCGGAATACCGAGAACGGAGCGCCCGGCATTCAACAGGGTACTGTATGTGCCGTGCACGATCCCCTGGGGGCCGATATACATCCAGCCGCCGGCTGTCATCTGCCCGTAATTGGCCACGCCGAGTGCCGCGGCCCGCTGCCAGTTCTCTTGATCATCGAATGCCCCAACCATCAGTGCATTGGTAATGATGACCCGGGGGGCTGTCGGTGAGGATGCAAAAAGTCCGACCGGGTGTCCCGAAGAAACAACCAACGTCTGCTCGCGGGTCAATTCTTCAAGAAATCGCATGATCAGCCGGTACTGCATCCAGTTTTGACAGACCTGACCGGTCTCTCCGTACGTCACCAGTTCATATGGGTAGAGAGCGATATCGAAATCCAGATTGTTGTCGATCATTACCTGAAAGGCCTGCCCTTCGATACAGTTGCTCCGATATTCATCAATCGGTCGCCCGTAAATGCGACCTTCCGGTCGGAACCGATAACCGTAGATCCGTCCACGGGCAAGCAGTTCTTCCAGAAATTCAGGTGCCAGTGCGGCGTGCCATTTATCAGGAACGTACCGCAGAGCATTTCGCAGCGCGAGATCGATTTCACTACGGGACAGAGTGATCTGCCTTCTGGATGCCCGTCGGATACCCTCAACAAAAGACGGTAATCGCGGCAATTCAGTGAATAACTCGTCCAGCCGGACACGCATGGATGCGGCGATTGTTCGATTGTCTGGCATGGGCTTACCCTCCCCTTTCGGTGCTGTTCAAAAAGACCCTATCGGTTCAAACTATGTCAACCTGGTCGAAAAAAGCAAGAGAGGAAAAGAAGCGCCAGGATTGAGTTTTTATCTTCAACTGTATTATCCAGAAACCTGGCAGTTAATGACATTCAATCAGCGAGTGATCATAGGGTTCATCCGAAGATAATACCATGGAGGATCCAATTCTAAATGCGTACTCTCTAAATTAAGGGATTGCAACCGAAGAGCAACACATTTTCTTCAAACAACAAGGAATGAATGTGGAAACGATAAAGATTGGATATGATGGCTTGACGCTGGCGGATTTGGTGGCAGTTGCCAGGGATGGGCGGCAGGTGGCCCTGACTGAAGGATCGGAAACCCGAATCCTAAGAGCCCGTCGGCTGGTGGAACGCTGGATCGCCGAGGGGAAGACGATCTATGGTATTACCACCGGCTTCGGCGCCCTGAGTGATGTCGCCATTAGTGCAATGAACACGCGCCGATTGCAGGAAAACATCATCATGAGTCACGCCGCAGGGGTGGGGTCTCCCTTGAGCCCTGAAACCGTTCGCGCCGTTTTGGTCCTGCGCATCAAAGACCTGGCCCGGGGGCATTCGGGAATTCGACTGGAAACCGTTAGACGGCTTATAGACCTGCTCAATCTAAACATCTGCCCGGTCATCCCTGAAAAAGGATCGGTGGGGGCCAGCGGAGACCTGGCACCTCTGGCACATCTTTCCCTGGTGCTACTCGGCAAGGGTGAGGCGTTCTACAACGGTGAAAAGATACCGGGCGCCGCGGCCTTGAAAAGGTGCAAACTGAACCCGATTACCCTCGAAGCGGCCGAAGGTTTGGCGCTGGTCAACGGAACCCAGGTAATGACAGCCATCGGTGCTCTTTCCGTCGCCGATGCCATCCAACTGTCCCAGTTAACCGACATCGCAGCTGCCATGAGCCTTGAAGTGTTGATGGGAAGCCGAACCGAGTTCAACCCCCGGATTCACCGCGCCCGACCCCACCCCGGTCAGGCCGCAGTTGCGGACAACATGGAACGGATCATCCAGGACAGCGAGATCATCACCTCGCACGAGGACTGCTACCGAATCCAGGATGCCTACACCTTGCGGTGTTCTCCCCAGGTTCACGGCGCAACCAAGGACGCCATAACCTATGCTCGCCGCGTCATCGAAATCGAGATGAACGCATCCACCAATAATCCGCTGATTTTCGCCGACCAGAAAGATTTCCTGCTTGGCGGTAATTTCCACGGTCAACCGGTGGGCCTTGCTCTCGACTTCCTCGGCATAGCCGTGGCCGAGTTGGCAAATATTTCCGAACGCCGTATTGAACGGCTGGTCAATCCGAATCTGAGTGGTCTGCCCGCCTTCCTGGTCAAAGATGGTGGCCTCAATTCGGGATTCATGATTGCCCAGTATACCGCTGCCGCCCTCGTTTCGGAAAACAAGGTGCTGGCCCACCCGGCCAGTGTGGACTCCATACCGACATCCGCCAACAAGGAAGACCACGTATCGATGGGCACCATAGCCGCCAGGAAGGGCCGTACCATCATCGAAAACGCCCGTGATGTGATTGCCGTCGAAATGCTGTGCGCCGCCCAAGCCCTGGATCTTTTCACTAATTTGAAACCTGGCCGGGGTACCAAAGCTGCCTACGACATCATAAGAAAGACAATCACCCACTTGGAAACGGACCGTATTTTGTCAGCGGACATTGCCTGTATGCGCCATCTGATGCAGGACGGTGACATCCTCGACGCGGTCGAAGCTACCATCGGCAAACTTAATTAGTGTCCATCCATAAATGGCCTTTCTTCCGCTGGGCGGCGTTCTCCGCAGGCTTCCGGCTGCGGCGTACGTACTGTACGCCTCGCCGCAAACCCTTGTGCGGCCTTGCCCAGCGAAAAAAATTCTCATTTATGAATTGGACACTCTACAATGCCATCCACTTGTCGCGGATGGACACTAATTAGAAGGCATCTCAAAAAAGTTTTTTCACTCGATATCGGCGTTGAGTCCTCGTCTCAAGTCCTCGACATACTTGAGTATGCCTGCGGGTTGCGACCCACAAGGAAGAATCGATCAGGCGGGAAGTCCCGCAAAGCGGGGATTCTCGGCCCCGCCTTAATCTCGAACGAAAATCCTAATTTTGAGATAGCTTCTTAGTGCTCTTTATGAAACCGTGGACGCGTACTGATTCATAAGTGCCCCTCTCGATTATTTCAGCCGTAATCAGCCGCACGGTTGACTTACTTTTCGATTTGCTCAACGCGAACCGGAAACGCTTCCGCCACGGTAGATGGGCTTCATTGTTGACGGGCAGCATTCGGGGCTGTATGCTTTTTGGTTCAGTTTATACCGCTTTTCAAAAATTAATTCCGAAATACGGAAGGGTGGTATAAGTGGTTGTAGAAAAAACGTTCGCATAATGGCGCGTTTTTTGACACCCACTATAACTGGCGGAGTCAAATTAACGCTACCTTACCGGAAAAAGATGAACACGCGCGTACTGAAATCCGACGGTCTGCTTCTGCTCACCGCCACGATATGGGGTTTCGCATTCGTTGCCCAGCGTGTGGGTATGGAATACGTGGGACCTTTTACTTTTAACGGCATCCGCTTCGCTTTAGGCGGTGTTGTTCTCATTCCGTTTATTCTGCGAAAAAACAAGAATGGCATGTTCGAGCCCATTGCACCGGGGCAGAGCGGGCCCGGAAATATACTTGCAGGCGGTTGCCTTGCCGGTGTCATCCTGTTCACAGGCGCCTCTCTCCAACAGGTGGGGCTGGTTTACACCACGGCCGGCAATGCCGGGTTTATCACCGGCATGTATGTGGTGATCGTTCCGATTCTGGGCATCGTTTTCAGGCTGCGGGCAAATTCCGGAACGTGGTTCGGCGCTCTGCTGGCGGCGGTGGGGCTCTATCTATTGAGTATTACCGATCAGTTTACTATTGCCTTTGGCGATTTGCTCGTCCTGTCGGGGGCTTTCTTCTGGGCCGCACATGTTCTGGTTATCGGTTGGTTGTCGCCGCGGATGGATTCACTCAAACTGGCACTGACCCAGTTTATGGTCTGTTCTTTGCTGAGCCTCCTAACGGCAATAATTTTTGAAAAGATCGCCTTGCACAGTATGATCCAGGCCGCGATCCCAATACTCTATGGTGGTGTTTTGTCCGTCGGGGTGGCCTACACCCTGCAGGTTGTCGCCCAGCGCGATGCCCATCCGGCCCATGCCGCCATCCTGTTGAGCCTGGAAGCTGTCTTCGCCGCTATCGGTGGATGGATCATGCTGGGAGAGCGATTGACGGCCCGAGGATTGACCGGCTGCGGATTGATGCTGGCCGGCATGCTGATCTCCCAACTCTGGGGCCTGGCAAAACTGCCCACTATAAACAAATCTGCTATAAAACAGACATCGGTTTGACCGTCGAAAGCGGTGACACCGGTACTCAACGACCGCCAATGCCTACCTTAAGCGCTGTTACTGTTTACTCCGATAGATAGAGACATGCCAGCGTTGTAATGAGACAAGCCACAATGCCGATCAATGTCGATAATGACGAAATCAAGAGATTTGAGGCGCAAACACCACAGTGGTGGGACATAAGCGGTGAATTCAAAGGGCTCCACGACATCAACCCGCTGCGTCTCAATTACATTAACGAACGATCGTCCCTGGCGGAAAAATCGGTCCTCGATGTGGGCTGTGGTGGGGGTATTCTGGCCGAAGGTATGGCGGAATTTGGAGCACGGGTGACGGGTATCGATGCCGGTAAAGCCCCTTTGATCGTTGCCAGCAAACACGCTCTGGACAGCGGGCTTGATATCGTCTACCGTAGAATTACGGCCGAAGAGCTGGTCGAAACCGAGGCCGGTGCCTATGATGTCGTAACATGCATGGAACTCTTGGAACACGTTCCGAATCCGCCTTCCGTTGTGCAGGCCTGCGGTCGATTGATGAAGCCCGGCGGGGATGTCTTTTTTGCAACGCTCAACCGAAACTTGGTATCTTTTCTATTGGCCATCATTGCCGCAGAATATGTCCTGGGCATAGTAAAAAGAGGTACCCACACCTACCGGAAGTTTATCAAACCATCTGAACTCGACCGCTGGGCGGCAGACTCCGGATTGACGCTTTGCGACCTGACCGGTTTACAATATAATCCGGTACTCAAGAAAAAGCGGCTCGGCGGAAAGACCACGGTCAACTATCTGATGCATTTCAGGAAAATTAAACCGATAGATCAATACCATAATGAATATTAAGGTTAAAATAATGGATCCAGATATAGAGGCGCGCTATAAAATTCTTCCGGTACAGGACAACCACATGTGCTTTGCCTGCGGTCCGGCCAATCCGGCTGGACTTCGCATGCGATTTGCCGCTGGCAAAGACCGGGTCGTTTCCTATCTGCGCGTACCCGATCATTTGCGTGGCTGGAGCAACATGGTGCACGGCGGCGTTGTTTCCACCATCCTCGATGAAATCATGAGTTGGTCAGCCATCCATTTATTCAAATCCGTGATACTAACCAAGTCCATGACGGTCGAGTTCAAAAAACCGGTTCATGTCGGCCAGCCGCTCAAAGCTGTCGGAACAGTTCTTGAAATCAGGAATGAAAGGGAAGCGGTAATGAAGGGGCAGCTCTATTCGCAGGCGGAAAATGAACTGCACGCCGCTGCCGAGGGTGTGTTTGCTCTTCTCAAACCGAAAGTGGCCCTCAAGCTGGGGATTGTCGACGAACAAACCCTGAAAGACTTGCTGCCGGAAATTTAGTAATATACCCATCCGGGACGCTGAAACGGTCAGGAAGGAGGTAACATCATGGTCATTTCCAATTTTCTCAAGACGGCTGAAAAGTTTGAAATCCAAGCCTACAAACGACCGAAAAATCCTAAAATGTTGAGAAAAACCCATGTTGCGTTCAGCGGATCTCCGCAGAAACACCCGTTCGACTCGCATAGGGTTATACTGGTCACGGATCCATACAGTACGAACACGATATACTACGAGTTCATGAAAAAAGACATCTCCTATGTCGAGGAACTGCCGAATCTCGTCGCCCTGGACGGGGATACCGTTTTGGTGGTTCGGATCTGGGTCAAGAAACGCAGCATCGCTGTCCGCAGTTCGGCTTTTATAGTGGACGACACGATGATCGCATAAAACACACCGCTGCAGCCGGCAGTATTGACTCCGACGGTAAAACCGGAAAAAGTTAAGATACTTGTCATGCATATTTCCCTGCTGGAAATACTCGAAGATCTCTTCTTGGTCGAGCGGGGGCTATTTAAATGCCAACCATCTTGTCTACCGGGGCGATCCACCGGCATTGATCGATAAAGGAAACGGTCGATTTCTACTTCAATGCCGATAATCGGGGGAGTTATGACGATATAATGGAGGTGTTTTTGGCAAAGAGGGTTGTACATCGACAATTCCAACCGGCTACTTCAGTGTCTTAAGGCGTTGTAGTTCCAGGCCCTGTCACCTCGCCTAATAGATATCCTCGACAACTCTGAAGAATCGATATGCGTCTCCCTGCCAGGCTTCAATAGGATGACAAAGAGTACCTCTATCGGCGCAATATTTTCACAAAAGCAATACAGCCGCGGGCCTTTCTACTAACAGCCATCGGCCTCCAAACCGGTTATCTACCGCTATCGGTACAGCGGAAAAAACAAATCGATCAGTCTTTCAAGGTTTCCTGCGATTTTTCGATCAGGTCCTTTTTGCTTCCGGTATAATCCGGAATGTCAAAATATGGAATATCGACTATCCTAAACCATTCGAGTAAAAAGAGAATCACCAAAATACATAAGGTATACCCGATAAATTTTCTCATGATATGCTCCAGCAAATGGATGGAGTGATCCGATGGTGCCCGTATCCCTTCCCAGGAAAAAGCGGTAACAGGCACCGTTGGCTTGATAAGGATTCTGATCCCGGCAACCGCATATCTTTTACTTTAGCGTATCTTATGGGTTCTTTGGATACGGCCGTTAAGAAAAAATTTGCATTGCCTCGGATTTATAGTACAATTAAATAAAAAAAATCAAATCGTCGGGGGCGATATGGGAAAAAACAAGGTTGTCGTGAGGTTTAAGGATGGATCTATCTTAAAAGGTAATACCAGTGACTTTCTACCGAATAAGAACCAATTTCATCTGGAGTCTGAAGGTGGCGAAGTCATCGAAGTTCATGTAGAAAAACTGAAAGCCGTATTCTTTGTCAAAGATTTTGTGGGTAACAAGGACCATGTGGAATCATACGATGATGAAATGACCGGCTACGGCCGCAAGATAAAAGTGATGTTCGCAGATGGAGAAACCATTATCGGTTATACGATGGGCTACTCTCCCGATCGCCAAGGGTTCTACATCACGCCTGCGGAAACGAAAAGTAACAACGAACGCGTTTTCGTCGTAAAATCGGCCAGTGAAAAAATTGATTTCATTTAGCGGCTTGAAAATCCAGCTCGCACCCAAACCGGTTGGTCACGCATATCGGCTCAACACGGCAATGCCGAATCAGCAGGTCGTCGCCGATTCGGCATCATGTTTGTATCAGCTGCCTTCAGGTGAAAGATGCAGCGTAAAGATTATACCGCATTTCAAAATAAATTCCGAAATACGGAAGGGCGGTATAAGTGGTTGTAGAAAAAACCGTCCGCATAACGGAACGTTTTTTTGACAACCACTATTAACGAAAATATCAGGCAAGGAAATGCCTGCTAAGAGGAAGCGCTAATTATCTGCAAATGTCTTTGTTTGTTTGTCCGGTGATGCTTCCACACGATTCAGGATCTCATCGACATTTGCGGTGTCGAGCCATTCAATGTGTCCTGTCCCGACGTCATAGATGGCTCCGACCACTTTGATTTTGCCCTCTTTGACAAATGTTCGCGCTGTCGGGCTCTGCATAAAAAGATCTTCAATCGCCTGCCAAACGTTTTCTTCGATAGCATAGGGGATGATTTCATCACCGTGTACGTCTTTATGCAGCTCCTTGGCACGTTCCACCGCCGGTATAATGTTGTCGACCAGTGCAGGGATATTTATTTCGAGTTTGTGCCCTACCCCCTCGAGCTTGTGGGCGACGGCGGTTACGGCACCGCATTGGCTGTGTCCCAGAACAAGGAACACAGGTGTGTAGACGTGGGCCAGTCCATACTCGACTGTACCCGCCTCATCGGTGTCGATGACGTTTCCCGCAACCCGGATAACGAACATGTCCATGACGCCGGCATCGAATATCAGCTCGACCGGTACACGCGAATCAGAACATGAAATTATCGTTGCATAGGCATGGTCTCCCTGATTTTCCGTCCCTGCCAGGGCGAGACGCGCAGCATCGGCATGGGGATGGCTCGATTGCCCGGTGAAAAAGCGCTCGTTTCCTTCTTTCAACAGTTTCAGGATTTCGTCAGGGGTCGGTTTTTTAGCATGTTTGTCTTGGGTCGCTGCCGTCGCATTCACCGTGTGATCCGCGTCCATCGCTTGAAATGTGTTCGGCCCGAAAATCAGGATGCCGACGAGAAATATCGCCAACAGAACAATTGTTGCCAACGCAACGTTCGTTAGTGAGAACCTGTTTGTTTCCATTTACGCAATCCTTTCAATTTTAGTGTCTTCTTGCGGTTTGGTTATCTGGCAGCGGTTCTTCATCAACAGGCTCTTGAAAAAATCTTGCTCCTGGCAACACGGCGCTGATAATGTTTTCCAGCGCCTCGTTCAATCAAGCTCCTGGCCGTATCAAGGTATCGATCATGAAAAAGAAACAAACAGATCGACAACTAATTCGTAAATACCGGTGAAAATTAGCACTGCCGGATTATTGCCGGTCTCGACCCAATCGACGGGCTAATAATCAAAGGGCCCTATAGTTCATTTCAAGACGGATTGTCAAATTAAGTTCCACCTCATCTTCATCCTTATCAATACACTTGGGTACCGGTCGGTAGTCAATCACTCGACGAATTCTCTCAAAAGGTCCGACTCGGGGGGCTATGCTGGAACCCCATAGGAGTGATGAAATCTTTTTGAGATCCGGACTCGACCGACTGCCTCCGTGGTCTTGACAAGATCGGCTATTGGGGTCACATTTACTTTAGACATCCAGTTGGTTGTCCACTCAACCACTTAGCCCCGAAACGCAATGACATGGACAACATCGTCACTGATTTGAAACTCTCTAAGCGCAGGCAAGGCTATGTAAACGTGTATCTCGACCACTGTTTTGCGTTCACGGTGGACCTTCTCGAGGCGGCGGCACTATCAAAAGGCCAAGAACTGGATGCAGCGTTTGTTGCCCAAATGAGAAGGAAACATGACGTCCACTCGGCATATGTCTGCGCTATTCGTTACCTCAGCCATCGAATGCGCAGCCGAAAGGAAATCGACCAATATCTTTACGGACGCAAAGGGTTCGCACGTGAAACAATTGCCACCGTCATTAAACGCCTTGCGGATGAACGCTATCTGGACGACAAAGAGTTTGCACGCCTCTTCGTCGAAGGCCGAATACGCTCTCGCCCGCGGTCGCGTGCGCTCCTGCGTTACGAACTTTCCCAAAAGGGGATTGACGATGATGTTATTGTCGCGGTATTAAAGACGGTTGATGATGATTATCTCGCCTGGCGTTCAATCGAAGGTAAACTGAAACAGTGGGTCAAACTCGATCGGGTGGACTTCAAGAAACGGATCATCGGTTTTCTGCAGAGGCGTGGGTTCTCTCTCGGCATTGCGTTGAATGCCTACCACCATGCCCGTTCGCAGAGCAATCGCAACGATTGACCCCGGCATCGTTAGTGTCCGCCCAGGAATGGTAGATTTTGGTCTCGGCCAAGGCCGCAGCGATTTTGTAACCGCAAGCGTAGCGGCGCTACGTCGAGGATTACAAGGAACGAGAACACCGGCCCGGGTCGAAAGATGCCGTTTATGGATGGACACTATTTAGAAGAGTTTCCGTTCATAAATGAGATTTTTTTCTTTGAGTAAGGCAGGGGTTGCAGTGAAGCGCACTGTACGTACGCCGAGGCCGAAAACCTGCAGATAACCCCGTCCAGCGTAATAAGGGACCATTTATGAATGAACAAGACGGAATGGCAAACCCAATGAGCCGATTTATTGACATAAACACAAGGTTTACATCGATCTCAAACGCGACATGACTGATAAAATCACATCCTCAAGCCCTGCCTCAGGAAGACTGCAGGAACTCGCCGGTCATCTCGGCATCGATACGGATGATGCAGAAACTCTCATTTCCGATATTATACCGATTTTAAGCCGAAAATTTGCATTGTCTTCACGCGGGAAAAAACAGGAAGAACAGTTAGAAAACCGGATTCAAAACGTTCTGCAGGAAGAACTTCCGAACATTTTGTCGAACTATGCCCTTGAAAATCTGATGACGAACAAAACCGTCATGTTTTTTTTCATCAAGAATTTGGCGCCAGAGCTGACCGATCTGCGGGCCAAACAGCTCGTCGATCAAAAATTCAGTCAGGCCGATCGGTCCTTGGCCGATCGGCTCGCCTATCACCTTGGTGTCCGGGACGAGCAGCTTCAGCATTTCAAGGACAAGGTCATTCCGCAATTGAAAAAATACACCAAAGCCATGTACAGGAAAAAAGTCCAGAAAAGTGAATCCAATGTTGATTCAGCGGCATACAGCCAATTTATCATTGACAACGTTTTCATTGACGAATTTGAAAACCATCCCTACATCCGGTCGGTCACCGACAAAGATAATCGGGCCATTCTTCAGCCTGATGCCAAAGATGTTGCCATCCAAATGATATTGGCCTGGAAAAACGAGGTCGTTGCCGAAGAAAACCGGCAATAAATCCCGAAGTCTAATCATCATATCTGACGATACAGCGGGTATATTTACCGTAGGCCTCGACTGGTCTGCTCTCCGCCCTTGAAGATTTACGCCTCTTTTCAAAAACAGATTCCGAAATACCGACGAGTTTATAGTGGTTGGTGAAAAAAACGTTCCGTTATTCGAACATTTTTTCACCAACCACTATAACCGAATTATGCGAAGGTCTTGGCAAACCAGTCGATAAGCTGCCTGGAGATACTCCACTTTCCAGGAATCCGGGGCAAGGCTGCGGCATCAAACCATTCGGCATCAACAATTTCAGAGGGATTCACCCGGATGTCACCCCCAGCATATTCCGCAGTAAACGCCACCATCAATGCATTGGGAAAGGGCCAGGGCTGACTGCCGAAATAGCGGATATTTTTAACCCGGATGCCGACCTCTTCTTTTACTTCACGCCTGACACAATCCTCAAGGGTTTCACCCGGCTCCACGAACCCTGCCAGCACACTGTGATAGCTCGACCCGATACGGGTCGAACGGGCAAGAAGGAGGCGATGGCCGTTCAATACTGCAACAATAACGGCCGGGGACACCCTTGGATAGTTGATCAAACCGCATGGCGGACAAATTTTGGCACGCTCATTTTCCATATCCCGTGTCGGTTGACCGCACCGGCCGCAAAATTTGTGGGTTTGTGCCCAATGAATCATCTGATTTGCCCGGCCGGCGATTCCCAGCAATTCGTCATCGACTTCCCCGAGAAGCCGTCTCACACGATGCAGTTCGCTATTTGTAGGCAGTGAGGTATCGCGACTCAACTCAGCGGTGTAACAATCAATCCTTCTCAGGTAACCGAGATATTGTTTGCGGACGAGAGCCGTTTCGAAAAGTGAAACATCGTTAAGATAGGGGCAAACGGAATTGTCAGCCTGGCGGTGCACAAGAATTCGATCATCCCGGAACAAAAACCACCGCTGGGCGCGGTCGACGCCAACCGGAGGGCGCAATGCGGGGGTGAAAGTCATCGATGGATTATTCCTGATTCAAGCGGTTGGGTCCAGCAATCGTCGTTTACCCGAAAACTTCATAGAATCTTTGCAAGGAAGTGAAGGCTATCCAGGTTCAAAATTCAAGGATCCCGATGTAGTTCTCCGGTGTAATTTTCACGAGTTCGGATTTTATCTCGTCTGCAACGTCCAAACCATCGATAAATTCCGCAATAGCTTTTTGACCGATCCGGGAATGGGTGCGCGTCAAAGCCTTTAGGGCTTCATATGGCTCGGGATAACCTTCGCGCCGCAATACGGTCTGGATGGCTTCAGCGACCACGGCCCAGTTGTCTCTCAAGTCCTCGTGGATGGCCTCCTGGTTGATAATCAGTTTATCAAGTCCTCGGTGCAAAGACGTCAGCGCTATCAACATATGGGCCAGCGGCACGCCGATGTTACGTATAACGGTGGAGTCGGACAAGTCACGCTGCAGTCGTGATATGGGTAGTTTGGCTGACAGGTGAGACAGAACGGCGTTAGCGATGCCCAGATTACCTTCTGCATTTTCGAAATCGATGGGATTGACCTTGTGGGGCATGGTGGAAGATCCTGTTTCGCCGGATTTGATCTGCTGTTTGAAATAGTCCATGGATATGTAAGCCCAGATATCGCGCGCCAGATCGATCAATATGGTATTGATCCGCTTGAGATTATCGCAAAAGGCTGCCAGGTTGTCGTAGTGCTCTATCTGAGTCGTGTTGCGGGACCGCACCAGGCCCAGCTGTTCACCCAGCAACCGGTCGGCAAAAGCGAACCAGTCAATGTCGGGATAAGCGACGGCGTGGGCGTTGAAATTGCCGGTTGAACCGCCGAACTTGGCAGAGAATGGCACGGCAGCGAGAAGCCCCATCTGCCGGTTTAGACGCTCCACGAACACATAAATTTCCTTTCCAGCTCTGGTGGGAGATGCTGGTTGTCCATGGGTCCTGGCGAGCATCGGCACGTTCTTCCATATTCCCGCTTTTTCGGACAGGGTGGTGATGAGATTGGACAGAACCGGTTCGACCACCTCCAGCCACGCCTTCTTCAATCCATAAGGCAAAGCCGTGTTGGTGATATCCTGTGAAGTTAGACCGAAGTGGATGAACTCTTTGAAAGCCCCCAGGCCAAGTCCGTCGAATTTTTCCTTTAAAAAGTATTCGACCGCCTTAACATCATGGTTGGTCACTTTTTCGATGTCCTTCACGCGTTGGGCGTCATCGAGGCTGAATGAAGTATAAATTTCGCGAAGTTGAGGAGTCGTTGCGGTATCGAAGGAAGCCAGCTGCGGCAGCGGTAGATCGCAGAGGGCCAGAAAATATTCCACTTCCACCATGACGCGATGTTTGATCAGGGCGCCTTCCGAAAAGTAACGACCCAGCGTTGCAGTGGATTTACGATACCGTCCGTCAACCGGAGAAATTGCCGTCAAAGGTGTGAGTATGTTTTCCATGGCATACCATCTTTTCGTGTGTCTTCTCTCGTTTTCCGACTTCGCCAATAACAAAGCGCAGTGTTCAGTATTGAACCACTGCGCTCCGTGTATCGTGTAGCAGACCGATTGTCCGGTTCTACTGGCAGTCGGAATCTATGCAACCGGCTATTTGCTGGAACCCGAGGTTGCGCTGCTGTTTCTGGATGAATAACCGTCAGCATACCATCCGCCGCCCTTCAACTCAAAAGAACAGGCCGAGATAATTTTGTGGGCCATCTTTCCGCACTTCGGACAGGCGATTGAAACGGTTCCCATTTTGACCAATTCTTCCGAAACTTTACCGCAGGAACACTCGAATTCATAAACTGGCATAAACGTACCCCCTCATCATTACGAACCTGACATTATTTTAACTGTATCATAAACGACCAAATTTTAGCCATTTTGTACAAGATGTCAAGGGAAAACGACCAGACAATGTCCGGCACCACCGGCAATAACCGTCGTGCTTGTGCGTTGAAAACCAAACGACGTATCTTTCGATATCCGTCCCGAGCCAGTGGTTTATCGACTGCCGTTTCGCTGGAACAGTGGGGTTGCTTTAAGGCGATTGCGCTATATATTGAGCTGTTAAAATTTTTAGGCAGTTATATCAGATACAGGGGATCCCAGTGTCCGGCTGCGGAATAGGCGCACGTTCAACTGCCGGGACCGCTGGACGGCTGGATCTTCAATTAGGAGGGAAAAATGAGTCTGCCAATGAAGAGATCACTTAATTTCAGGGCTGCTGTCGCCTTTGTCGCGATCGGCTTTCTGGCCGCGTTTCAGCCGCACAATGTTTGGGCGTCCAAAGACGTTCCGCCGCCGATGGTACCCGCAAACTTCAGCCAGCTGGCAAAAACCGCTAAACCCGGTGTTGTCAACATCCGAACCGTTAAAACGATCCAAGGTGGCGGGCGCGTATTCCGGCATTTCTTCGGAAACCCGTTTGGTGGTCGCGAGCGTGATCCGTTCAGGGACTTCTTCGGCCCGAACGAAAATGGCCCATCTCGCGAGTTCAAACAACGCAGTCTCGGTTCGGGCTTCATTATTGACGGCAGCGGCTACATCGTGACAAACAATCACGTCATTGAAGATGCCGACCAGATAAAGGTGCGGCTGGTAACCGATAAGGAGTATGACGCCACGGTCGTTGGAAGAGACCCCAAAACCGATCTGGCCCTTATAAAAATAGAAGGCGCAGTCGATCTTACGCCATTGCCAATGGGGGATTCAGACACTCAAAATGTGGGGTCCTGGGTCGTGGCCATCGGTAGCCCCTTCGGATTGGAACAAACCGTTACCGCCGGAATCATCAGCGCCAAGGGGCGAATATTGGGGTCGGGCCCATATGACGATTTTATCCAGACCGATGCTTCCATCAATCCCGGTAACAGCGGCGGACCACTCATAAACATGAAGGGCGAGGTGATCGGAATCAACACGGCCATCGTTGCCAGCGGCCAGGGCATCGGTTTTGCCATTCCGATTAATATGGCCAAGGATATCGTTGCCCAGCTAAAGTCTAAGGGCGAGGTCACCCGCGGTTGGTTGGGAGTCGGTATCCAGGACCTGACACCCGAGCTCTCGGAATATTATAAACTCGGTGATCGATCCGGCGTACTGGTGACCCATGTTTTTGAAGGAGATCCGGCCGATAAGGCCGGCATCAAGGTCAACGATCTAATTGTCACGGTCGACGGGGAGCCCGTTAACAGCAGTCGAGAACTATCGAGACGTATCGCCGGCCTGGGGGTGGGAAAAAGCGCTGAAATCATCGTTGTAAGAAACGGCAAAGAAAGATCCCTCACCATAAAAACGGCCAAACGGGAAGACCAGGAATTGCAGGCCCGCACCACGACCGAGAGCGAAGACAAGCTGGGGTTCAGCGTACAGACCCTGGAGCCCGAGATGGCCGCGCGATTGGGATATGATGAAAACGAAAAGGGCGTCCTTGTAACAGGCATTCAGGGCGACAGCAAAGCGGAAAAAGCCGGCGTCAGGGAGGGAGATTTGATCAAAGAAGTCAACCGCTCCCCGATTACCAGCGCGGCTGATTTTCGCAAGGAACTGGAGAAGGTGAAAAAAGGTGACCCGGTTATGCTCTTGATAAAGAGGGGAACCTCAGGCTTCATTGTGGTCAAAATGACCCGATAGTCAATAAATTTCAATCATTTGAAGCTATTTGTACATAGAAGCCATCTCAAAACTAGGATGTTGGTTCAAGGTCAAGGCGGATCAGAGCTTGCCCGCTCTGCGGGATTTCCGTCTATTCGATTCTTCATTGAGGGTCACAGTCCGCAGGCATACTGAAGTATGTCGAGGAATTGCAACTCGAATCCAACGCTGAAAACGGGCTAAAACACTTTTTTGAGATCGCTTCTAAACACTGGCTGAAAGGGTGACATCACCAAATGGGTGAGTGCCCACCGAGACGAACAACCGCTCGCAGGCTGCATGCCCGGGCGGTTGTTTATTGTCGATCAAGCCTGCGAGAGCGTGACGTCACGTCATGTTTCAGCCCGCAGTTTTCATGAAAATATTTCAGGTACTGGCCAAGCGCGCCTCGAGATGAGTGAAGCGCCGCCGGGGTTTTGAGTTCCCGACCGCTATGGCCAAAGCCTTTCGGGTGCCGACCATAACCACCAGGCTGCGACCGCGTGTGATGGCTGTGTAAACCAAGTTACGCTGCAGTAGTAGGTAGTGTTGGGTGAGGATGGGAATGACAACTGCCGGGTACTCAGATCCTTGGGATTTGTGTACGGATACCGCATAAGCCAGAACGATCTGGTCAAGATCTGAATACGAATAGATCACATCCTGCTCGTCGAAACGGATAACCACCTCCTGGTCAACCGGATCGATGCGCCCGACCCGCCCGATATCTCCATTAAACACATCCTTGTCATAATTGTTTCTGATCTGCATGACCTTGTCGTTGATCCGTAATTCCCGATCTCCCCGGACGATTCGTTCCGTTGCGGGATTGAGTTCTTCCTGCAAGCGGATATTCAGATTGTCCGCACCGACAATGCCCCGGTGCATAGGGGTGAGCACCTGAATGTCATCTATTGGATCAAGGCCGAAACGACGTGGAATTCTTTCCTTGGTCAACTCCAGAATGATATTCAGAACCTTCTCGGGGTCTTCCTGCTGAATGAAGTAAAAGTCGGTCAAAGAAGGGTCTGTCGGAGATGTCTCCGACCATTCCGGCTGCTGCCCGTTGTTGATCCGGTGAGCGTTGACAACGATGCGACTGTGCTTTGCCTGCCTGAAGATCTCATTCAGTTCCACCACTGTGACAGTCCCGGACCCAATGACATCTTTTAAAACGTTGCCGGCACCGACCGATGGCAGTTGATTTACGTCACCGACCAGGATCAGGGTCGTTTCCAAAGGAACAGCCTTGAGCAGGTGGTGCATCAGCAGGGTGTCAACCATGGACGCTTCGTCGATAACGAGCAATTCACATGATAGGGGTTTCTGTTCGTTTCTCTGGAACCCGCCTTTAAGCCGGTTGAATTCAAGCATGCGGTGGATGGTACGGGCACCGTATTTGCAGGTTTCGCTCATGCGCTTGGCCGCCCGGCCGGTGGGTGCAGCCAGTAGAACCTTGGCACCGATTCGATTGAAAATCTGAAGGATGGCGTTAATGATCGTCGTTTTGCCAGTTCCTGGTCCTCCCGTAATCACCAAGACCTTATCCGTCAGCGCCGCCGAAACGGCACGGCGCTGTTCGCCGGCCAGATCGATGGCGAGCCTTCGCTGCACCCAAGCCAGAGCATCGCTCACGTGTATCTGACGCATACTTTTGGAAGACGCTTGGAGGGTTTTCAACCGTTCGGCAACACCTGTTTCACAAACATGAAAGCGTACCAGGTAGACGCACTTTTCGCGCCGCCCGATCTCCTTCTGGCCAGGCGTCAGGTCCTCGATAACGATCCGCTGCTCAAGGGTCAGGGTGGCCAACGCTTTTTCCACGAGCTTCGGCTCGACATTGAGAGTTTCACTGCATTCGACTTTTAGATTCTCATACGGCGCATAGACATGACCCTCCCCGGCCATGAGGTCGAGAACGTAGAGGACACCGGCGGCCACCCGTAATTCCGAATCGGCCGGGAAATCGAGCAGCGTGGCGATCCGGTCAGCAATTTTAAACCCGATACCGAAAATGTCAGTAGCCAGTCGATAAGGGTTCTGCTTTACGACAGCGACGGAACGGTTTCCGTATTGTCTGAAAATTTTTGTCGCATACCCGGTGCTCACCCCGTGGGACTGCAAAAAGATCATGACATTCCGGATGTCATTCTGCTCGTCCCAGGCGCTTTTGATCATGGCGACCCGTTTTGCACCGATACCATCGACTTCGGCCAGCCTGTCGATATCATTTTCAATGACGTCCAGGGTCTCGCGACCATACTTTTTGACGATCCGTTTGGCCATCACCGGTCCGAGCCCTTTGATCATCCCCGAGCCTAAATATATCTGGATGCCATGTGCAGTAGTGGGAACGGAGGTTTCGTATCTGTCGACCTTGAACTGATCGCCGTATTGAGGATGTCGCGCCCATTCTCCGGTCATCCGGAGAATTTCGCCCGGAGTTGGTGCAATCAAGTTGCCCACGATGGTAATCGAATCCTGTCGGCCGGAAACCCTCACCTTAGCAATCGTGTAACCATTGTCTTCGTTGGTATAGGTGACATGCTCTATTTGACCGACAAGTTCTTCTGGCATGATATCTCTGGCAATCCTCAGACGAAAGAAATTTTCTGCCGCCTTGTTATTCCCAGTTAGGAAATTCAATTGGAGTGTCGTCAGGGTCAAGGGGGAAAAAGGCTTTTATGTCGATAACAGGAGACCCATCCAATGCGTCAATTTCATCGATAACGACACTGGCGGCGGTGACAGCCGTGATTCTGCACCGCGAAAGTGCAATGGGGTTGGGACGGCGGGGAGAATGGGTCGCAAAAACGCCAGTTAGTGGATTGGTGGGATTTTTACGGGGATTGACCTGCAGTGTTTGTCGCTTCTCGGGCGTATCGTTGAGATGCAACCAGTAAAGCACATGGATGTGAGAGAATTGCTTCAACCCCAGCAATGCTTCTGTGTACTCTGGATATATTTCGATCCGAACATCGTTTTCTCGATTGTGAATGATTCCCACCGGGAAGATGTAGTAAGGGTCAATCATTTTATGTAACCTGTAATCTCATGGGTTGATTGGCAAAGCCTTCACCGAATCGACCGGGAAACGTTCAATCCCCGGCGGTGGTTACCCGTTGGCGATGCCGAAATACACATTTTAGCCACTCTCAGAAAAGTTTTTAAAAGTGGTTTAAAAAACTCAAATCACGCCCAAGAACAAGGCGTGGGTCGACGAAAAAATGCAGCATAAACGGGCGTTTGTATTCAGTGTCAGTGTCAGGGGGCCCCCTGACACTGACCGAGGAGATCCACAACGCTGACGCTGGGTGTTATAGCGGTTGTCAAAAAAACGTTCCGTTATGCGAACGTTTTTTTCTACAACCACTTATACCACCTTTCCGAGTTCGGAATTTATTTTTGAAAAGCAGTATAAATGGGGTTTTAAATCCACGTCTATATATTTTCCGGCCTAATCCTCCTGAAGCTCTGGCAAATCCTTGTAATAATCGAGCGCTTCCGGGTTGCTCAAAGCATCCCGGTTGAGCACCGGCTTGCCTTCGATAATCTTTTTCACGGCCAATTCCACTTTTTTCATATTCAAGGTATAAGGAACGGCCGGAATACTGATAATTTTATTCGGCACATGGCGGGGCGAGGCATTCTCCCGGATCATTTTGCGGATTTTATTCTGCAACGCTTCGGTGAGTTGACTGTTTGGCGCCATTTTAACGAACAGGACAATCCGCACGTCGCTTTTCCAGTCCTGTCCAACGACGACACTGTCTTCGATTTCATCGACCTGTTCCAACAGACGGTAGATGTCGGCCGTCCCGATCCTCACCCCACCGGGATTCAAGGTGGCGTCCGACCGACCGTAAATGACCACACCGCCGCGCTCGTTGATCTCAATGAAGTCGCCGTGGCGCCAGACGTTCGGATAAACATCGAAGTATGCCTTGTAATATTTGGCACCGCCCGGATCGTCCCAGAAATAGATCGGCATGGACGGAAATGGGCGGGTACAGACCAGCTCACCCTGCTGACCGACAACCGGTCGACCGTTTTCGTCAAAAGCCTCGACCTTCATTGCCAACCCCCGGCATTGCAACTCACCGGCATATACAGGGGACATGGGGTTACCCAAAGCAAAGCACCCGTTAAGATCCGTTCCGCCGGAAATGGACGCCAATTGAAGATCGGACTTGACCTCTCGGTAGATGAAATCGAACCCTTCGATGGACAAGGGCGATCCGGTTGACAGCACCGCCCGCAAGGGGGCAAGGTTATAAGTGTGGCCGGGCTTGACCCCCGCATTCTGAAGCGCGGCAATGTAACCGGCACTGGTCCCGAAGACTGTGACCTTTTCGTCTTGTGCCATTTCCCAAAGTGCACCGGGATGGGGATGGAACGGGTTCCCGTCGAATAGCACCAGGGTCGCCCCCACGGCCAGAGAACTGGTCAACCAGTTCCACATCATCCAGCCACAGGTGGTAAAGTAAAAAATGGTGTCCTGTCTTTTCAGGTCGGTGTGCAGCATCAGTTCCTTCAGGTGATGAATCAGGATGCCGCCGGCGCATTGAACCATGCATTTGGGTAGACCGGTGGTACCGGACGAATACATGATGTAGAGAGGATGGTCGAAGGGCAGCTGGACGAACGCGATATCGAGATCGGTTTCAGGAGCGATAAAATCGCGGTAGAGAATTGCGTTGGGCACGGCTGCGATATCCGGTTCCAGATGTGTGTATGGAACAACAACGACCTTCTCTATCGAGGGCAGCTGTTTCAGAATATCGGCAATTCGTTCCAGCGAATCTATCTTCTTGCCCTTGAACGAATACCCGTTGGCCGTAAAAAGAACCTTGGGCCGAATCTGACCGAATCGGTCGAGCACGCCTTTGATGCCGAAATCCGGGGAACACGAAGACCATACGGCGCCGAGACTCACCGCGGCCAGCATGGCAATGATGGATTGGGGCATGTTGGGCATAAACCCGACCACACGGTCCCCGGCCTGCACGCCTGTTTTCCTCAGAGCGTCCACCAGTCGGGCAACCTCGCGATAGAGTTCGGCATATGTCAGGTAGGTGGCCGCCTGGTCTTCACCCTTGAAAACGATCGCCACCTGATCGTCGCGGAAGCGCAAAAGGTTTTCGGCAAAATTGAGCCGGGCCCCGGCAAACCACTTGGCCCCCGGCATCTTGTCCAGATCATCGATCACCGCCTGATACGGCGTGGAAGCGAGGATACCGCTAAAGTCCCACATGGCGGCCCAGAAATCGGAGATATTTTCAACCGACCACCGGTAGAGCAAATCGTATTCGGTGAAATTCTGACCGAAGCGTGCGTTGATCTGGTCCATGAAACGATACATGTTGGTGGCTTTGACTTTTTCCGCCGATGGTTTCCACAAGAGCTTTCCCATGAACCGCTTCCTTTCCTTTTTAACCGTTCGAATATAGATTAAACGACCCGCAATGCCGAAGTCGTTTTCAACAGGCAAGTTGAATCCAAATAATGTTACAATCAGACATGAAATCCCGCATTTTTTTTGCGGGGGCCGCACACAAAAATTGCAGCGCGGCGCACGGAACGTATGCTGCAGTTAGATTACCACGGAGAACAGCGCCCAGCGAGAAAGAGGCATGGCTGGACATTCATTATCATTGTTTCCTTATTACATGGTACCTGCGGTGCTCGTCAAGGCGCACTTTTCGTGATATATGCAGTGAATCTGTACCCGCATATCAGGCGGCATAATGTAGCTCCTTTAAAAGGGGCAAAATTAATATCCCAAACGGCATAAATCCGATTCCAGAATATTTCAAACCTTTTCGTCGCCCGGTTGAAATTTATTCAAGAAATACTTGGGCTATGTTGAAAACGCTCTCAAACCACTCAATCGAAAGAGGAGAAAACGCATGACCAAACGAATTGTTGATCTTCGTTCTGATACGATCACACAACCGACTCCATCGATGCGGAAGGCAATGGCAACAGCCGAAGTCGGTGACGATGTCTTCGGAGAAGATCCAACGGTTAATCGGCTGGAGGAGATGACCGCTGAGCGGCTCGGTAAGGAAGCGGGCCTGTATGTGACCAGTGGAACGATGGCCAACCTGGTCTGTCAGCTGACCCACTGCGGCCGGGGGGATGAAATGATACTGGGTGACCAGGCCCACATTTTTTTCTATGAACAGGGGGGATCGTCGGCCGTGGGAAGCATCCACCCCCGGACCATTCCTAACCAACCCGATGGAAAGCTTCTATTGGAGGATATTGAAGCGGCCGTTCGCCCGGAAAACGTCCACTTCCCAAATACGCGGCTGGTGGTCCTCGAAAACACCCATAATCGCTGTAATGGCGCTCCTTTAGATAGCGCTTATCTTCAATCGGTCCGGCGTCTGGCCGACAAATATGGCCTAAAAATCCATATGGACGGGGCAAGGCTCTTCAATGCCGCCGTTGCACTCGATATTCCGGCCGCCGAACTGGCAGCCGCGGCTGACTCGGTCAGCATCTGCCTCAGTAAGGGATTGGCAGCTCCGGTGGGCTCGGTGGTCTGTGGAACCCGATCATTTGTGGACAGCGCCAGAAGGGCCCGCAAGGTCCTGGGCGGCGGTATGCGTCAGGCGGGTGTCCTGGCCGCGGCCGGAATGGTGGCCCTGACGGAGATGACCGCAAGACTTGCCGAAGATCATGCCAACGCCCGACGTCTGGCTGAAGGTTTGGCAGAGCTGAAAGGCCTTTCCGTCGACCCCGAAGTTGTAAAGACGAACATTGTCTTTTTTGAAACCAAGGACGATGATTATGCAGCGGAACATCTTGCCGAAGACCTGACCGCTGGCGGCGTGCGAGTACTTCCCACCGGAAAAAGCCGCCTTCGAGCGGTGACCCATTATCACATAACGGCTGAAGATATCGATCATGCTTTGGGGGTACTTGAAGACGTACTAAAAAGGCGTTAGTCCGAATTTTTCGATGCCAATTTTGCAGTAGTTCCGAAAAACAGGCATCAAAATCTGTGAGCTAAATGTGGCAGCGATTACTCAACTTTGTGAAACAATCTTCATACGTCACCTATGATACGATGTGACACATTGATTAACAGACTATAATAAATATAAATTTTTGCATCAAACACCGCGATGTTGTTGCATGAATTTTGCATACTTGGTGGCGGGGATACCGGATCCACATCTACTCGCCGATTCACCCGAAGAAGTATAGCGGGCTTTAATTCCCGTTTTCCGAGAAGCGGATACTGAAATTTTCCCGCACAAGACAAATTAACATCTCTGTTTCATAGCAGCATTAATCCCATCTAAAAAGTTTTCGATCGCGAATAAGAAAACAGTTTTTTGTTTAATGTCTTCTATACTGCGCCCCTCTGTGATATAATAGTACGAATGTGTAGTAATTTGTCAGTGGTTGTATTTAATAATAGCTGACCGAGGCAGTATTAACCTATCGTTGAAATGGTTTAAGATCGCAATAGAAAACTCAACCACCGTCTGACTCTAAAACAATCAAATTTTTGAAAGACAAAAATACATGGATACCATTGAGCATGATAGAGGCGGTAGACGATTGGGGGTTGAAAGACGGAAAATAACTTACTTTCTTCATATTCCCGAAAGAAGATCAAACCATGACCGTCGATCCGGTGAGGATCGAAGAAGCGAACCAGGAACAAAAAGAACCGACCCTAACGAGCGCCGAAGAATATTTAAACAGAAAAAAGCATAAAGGCCCATCTGACCATTTCCGTTGCTCTCATTAGCGCTTCGGGAAAAGAAAAATTTCACACCCGCCGAGCACTTGCCAACGTCCATCATTCTGTTATATTTGAATTGACAATTGTGAAAATTTTGTAATATAAATGGGTAAAACTTTTCATATACCTACCGTCGGTGCTGGAGCCTCAGAATGAAACCAAAGCTGGTCAGTTCGGATACGCTAATAAAGCTATTCGGGGACAACACCCCCGATCGTCCGGTTATTATTAGCAAGACCTGCAATGAATGCGGTTGTGATATTGAAATTGAACTCCATAAGACTTCCGGGGGGTTTGGCTTACAGGGCGGTATTTTGATCGAGTTGAATGGGCATATAGCTGCTGATTGCCCTAAATGTTATGAAAAGCATACGGTCGCATTTGTTTAAAACGGCAGATTCCCCTTCTTTTCACTCCGTATCTCGACGATAATTTCATTTTTCCTTAACCCACAGTTTTCAAAATTATATCAACAGGTCGGGATTCAAAAAGCAACAAGCGGACATTTTGCCCGCTCGTTGCCATCCGCTTCATCCATGTACGCCAAAGCTGTCGCCCGTCCACCCGGCAGGGCTCTATCAATGTTTGAATGAACGTTGACCGGTGAAAACCATGGTTGCTTCGGCCTCGTTGCACGCCTCAATAGACTGATAATCGTTGGTCGAGCCGCCCGGTTGAATCACCGCCGACACCCCTTCACGCAAGCCGACGTCGATCCCGTCCCGGAAGGGGAAGAAAGCGTCACTGACCATAGCGGCCCCGATCAAGCCCCCCTTCACCTGAGCCACCCGGTAGTCGATCTCGGCCTTTTTGTCTTTGTCCTTCATATCGTTATACGGTTTGCCGTGGGTTTCGAAACAATAGCGGTCAGCCAGCTTACGGTAGGCCTTATCCCGGGCGATCTCGGCCACTCCGACCCGATCCTGCTCACCGGTACCGATACCCACCGTCACCTGATCTTTAACGTAGATAACGGAATTGGATGAAATCCCCGATTCAACCAGCCAGCCAAAAAGAAGGTCGTCGTATTCTTTATTGGACGGTTCCCGGGTTACCCGATACGTCTTGCCTTTATAGTCGCATTGCGCCAGTTGGAGCTTGTCTTTGGTGCGGGTCCTCGGCACGAAAGACCACTGTGCGATGATGCCGCCATCGATCAGTGATTTGAATTCCACCACACGCTGGCCGACGAAGGTGTTCAGGCGCTCGATGTTGCCGATCCGAATGATCCTCAGATTTTTCTTCCTGGCAAAGATTTCCATCACCCCGTCTTCGAAATCCGGTGCCACCACGACCTCGGCGTACTGCTGGTTGATGGCTTCGGCCGTTGCACGATCGACCGCCCGGTTCAGCGCGATACACCCGCCGAATGCAGCGACCCGGTCGGCCATGTTTGCCTTCAGGTAAGCATCTTCAAGCGTATCGGACCTGGCAACACCGCAAGGGTTGTTGTGTTTGACGATCACCACGGTCGGTTTGTCCATGAAATACCGTAAAATGTTCAGGGAATTGTCCGCATCGGTCAGGTTCGTCTTCCCCGGATGTTTTCCGGACTGAAGAAGCGCGATGTCGGAAGCCAGGTATTGCCCCGGCTGAATCGATTCGGCCTCACCCAGGACCAGGTTGCCGTTGACCATCTTATAGAGGGCGGCTTCCTGGCCGGGATTTTCCCCATAGCGCAGCCCCTTTTGGACATCGTCAATGGCCCAGAGCACCTTTTCGTAAAAAAGCGTCTGCCGTTTGGTTCCCTCAATAAAACTGACCTCCATTTGGGAAGGGAAATGATCATCGACAATGGTACGGTACATTTTCTTGAGATCTTCGGCCATGACTGTCTCCTTTATCGGCTATGATTATACGAATTGTTATATTTTGTAACAATCGGTAACTTGATCGAATGTCTGCCCGGCCAGATAGTCCGCTATCGTGCGGTCATATACCGCCGTATGATCAAAGGCTTTGCCGGCAAGTTGATACCGAAGGTCGAGGGTAAGTTTTCCGTTGGTGGCTTTCAGTTCGGAAACGATCCGGCCGTAATCATTCGGATCGACCACGGAGGCGACTCGGATGAAATTTTTGGCCGCAGCCCGGATCATGCAAGGCCCGCCTATGTCAATGTTCCCCCTGGCCTGCTCAATGGTCACGCCGGCGCGGGCAATGGTTTCCTTGAAAGGGTAGAGGTTGACGACGACCATATCGATGGGAACACTAGCCGTCCGTTTGAGATCGGACTGGTGGGAGTCGTTATAGGTTTCCGTTAAAAGACCGAGGTAGATTTTGAAATCAAGGGTCTTCACCAGCCCCCCCTGGGTTTCGGGTTGTCCCGTGTATTCAGAGACTTGGGTCAAGCAAGTGTCGGCTTTAGCACCCAGAATTTCCTTTAGCCGGTTATAGGTGCCCCCGGTAGAAAAAAACTTCATCTCCGGATTGATGTCTAACAGCTGCGGTACGAAAACGTCCAGACCATTTTTGTCTGACACACTGACCAAGACGTGTTTCACGGTGACTTCCGCGTCGATTTTCTCAACCACATTGATACTCATGATTCTACCCCTTTCCGTCGTATTCTTGAAGAAACCGTCGAAAAAATTCTTCCATGAATTGATGCCGTTCTTCAGCCAGTTTCCTGCCGGTGGCTGTCAGCATGCGATCTTTTATTCGGCACAGCTTGATTCGGTATTCCCGGTAACCGGTGTCATCCGCCGTGTACGGCTTTGTGTCTTCAACGTTGGCGTCGGCGTTGTGCAGGCGGGCGCCGACTTCACCGGCAAATAGAAATGCCCTGGCTACCCCCACGGCACCAATGGCGTCCAGTTTGTCCGCGTCAAACAGCACCCGGGCCTCGATCGTGTCGGGTACGCTGCCTCCTCGGAAACGGTGGGTGGCAATACAGTGCAGGATGTTTTCTTTCTGTCGCTCTGCCAGCGGCAGGTTCTCAACTATCGGTCGGGCCAAACGGGCGCCTTGCCGGGCATGACACAGGCTGCCGTTGGAGTCATCCTGGTCCGTACGGCCAATATCGTGCAGCAGGGCGGCAACGCGAACCACTTGCAGGTCCGCCTTTTCAGTAGCCCCGATCCGCTCACAAAGACGCAAAACTCTTAAGGTATGGTCCCAATCATGGCTGCCACGGCAACGAGCAAAAAAAGCGGCTGCGGTATCTTTTACTTTAGTGACGAGACCTTCGCCAAAGCTGTTGCCTTCATCAGGGATATCGCGACCGTCCATTCGGCCGTTTATGGATCGAGCGTCATTTGATTTCAACATGAATTCAGGTTCTGCAGACCATAGTGCGAATCGTCGATCTCAGCGTGAGGCTTTACCGGTCAAAGAGTCGATATCGACTTTAATGATCGCTATTTTCCTGATCGCCGAATCGGTGTAATCAAACTTACCATCGGTATACTGCGCCATGATGACATCCAGGGCGTCGCGTTTCGCTTGCGGATGTTCGACGAATGTGGCTGTTCCGAATCCGATAACGCTATTGTATCGTATACTGAACTCACAGGCCTTTTCACCGTTACGAACAGTACTGTCCCCCTCGAATTCAAAACATATCCGGGGGTTGTTTCGAAGAATGTCCAATTTCTTACCGCGAGTCGCGGAGTGGAAATAGAGGGTGTTGGCTCTGAAACCGAAACAGAGCGGCACAATGTACGGTCCGTTGTCGTCGGCCATGGCAAGCCGGCAGACGAGGGCCTTTTCGATGATGGCCTCGATTTCCGACCGATCCGTTATCTCTTTTTCTTTTCTGCGCATAAAGTGTCCTGTCTGCCGGCAGAATCCCCACTTCGTCGCTACCCGGCATGCATGCAGTTCCTAAAATATAGAGCATGTTTTGAATCCAGCCCTTTTTTAATGCCATGGCGTTGATTAATCAACCGCTTTTTCATTTCACTGGTGAAAGAACGATGAATGCATGCGGACACAAGCCGCACGCATTGAAAGGATTAAATTTGTCCTCGGAAAATTAGATTTCCGCCGCGACGCAAAAAGACCGCAATCGGATAAGGGGGGGGGTATTTGCTCGACAGATCTAAGACATAAATTTTCCTTAGGAGAGGGGAACAAGGCCAAAGATCGGGGATGTCATTAAATTTTCGGGCAGGAGATCTATTTCTGAAGCATGAAGGTTTCGTACTCAAGATCTTCCAATTTACTGTGGAGATGGACAATGCCGACAAGGCTGGTCATAGTCGTGGCCAGCGCAAAACCGAATCCGTAATAATGGGGTCCCAAATGAATACTCACTAAGGTTGCCACAACGTTGGTCAGCAGGAAAAGCCCTGTCAGCATCATCGCCGAGCGGCGCAAATCCAGATAAAAGGCCACATTTAAAACCGCCAAAAGAAGCACCTGTACACCGATTCCGACCAGATCCACGCGAAACAGATGACTGTACAGGTTCGATATACCAATAGCATCCAGCAATCGCTCTGCAGCCAGAAACAGCAGAACAACCGTTATTCCCTGCACCTTGAAAATCTCGTATATCCCCTGTTTGACGTTGAGAACCATGTCGTCTTTCTGCAGACGGATGTGGTCCAGCGTATCTCCTTGACGAACAGCCGAATAGAATTTATCGTAGCTCTCGACAAAATCCGTCTCCATGCGCACCAGGAATACCGACATGCCGGGAATGATGGACAAATAAGCGAGAAAAATCGGCAGATCGTATATGATGGATGCGCGCAGGGGACCAATGATCGGCTGGGAGGTCGCCGGCGTCCACCAGAAAATGAATTTATCCGCCCAAATGGCCAGATTAAACATCAGCCCCGTTGCCGCCAGAGAATAATAGGATCGGCGAGGGCTGAGGAATTCAAAAGCAAGCAAATTCTCACCCGGGTACTGGCTAATGACCAGATAGATCATGGCAAAGAGAAGTACGGACTGGCCGATCAAAAACCCACCCAGCAATCCTTCCATCCCCATAGATCGTAGCAATAGCGAAGCAATGAAAGCCGTGCCATATCCGCCTGTAAAAACGAGTAGAATAGCATGGTAGGATTTCATTCCCGACAGAAATATCACCACCACCCAGATGTTGGACAGGGTAACAAATGAAGCGACCATGAGTAATTCATACAGAAATGTTTCCTGCAAAATGGTTAAGGTCAATGCCACGCCCATCATTCCTGACACCAAAGTGGTAAGCAATAAAGCACCGAGGAGGTTGGGCAATACAACCTTATCCCGCTTTTCGAATAGACGGTCCGATATAAAACGGGTAAATAACAGTTGTAAGGGGCTCGTAACTATCAGCGAAGCGGCCATCAAATGGGTGACCGATACCAGGTACTGAACAATCAGCTTTTGAGGTAGGACGCGACCAATGCTCAGCACGCCAATCAGCATCACACAAAGGATCGAGAGCACCCAGGGCCCTGAACCGATAACACCGGCATAGCTGTACGCGCGGATGATACCAAAAAGTGAATCCTTCTTGAGCAGCCTGCGCAGCTCAAAACCGATGCCCGCCATCAGTCGTTCCTCTCCACCGCTTCAAATGCTTCCTGATAAAAACCACCGTATTTCGCAAACATGTCTTTTTGGGTGTAGTACGCCTCCACCCTTGTGATGCCCGCTTGCTGAGCAGCATACCAGGTGGATTCGTTCTGCAGCAATGATCAGGGCGGACTGGGCAGTCGCCTCCGGGCTGGCAATAGAAACCACTGCACCGGCCATCCCCAGCGCTTTGTCTTCCGGTCGTCCCCCTTCGATCAACTCTCGGCACGAACCGACGTCGGTCGCTACAGCCGGTACCCCGCTGGCAAAACCTTCGAGGATAACCAAAGGCAGCGCTTCGCTGATGGAAGTCAGCACCAGTAACCCTACTTGGCGAAAAATTTCCTCAACTTTTTGAAAACCCAAAAACTTAACACTGTTCTGCAATTCAAGATTCCCAACCAAGGCCCGACATTCAGCGGCATAGTCCTGGTCCTCCTCCTCTGGTCCAACTATCCAACCTTCGGCATTCGGTAGTGTGTTGCAGATCGTCCGCATCGCCCGAATGAATGTCTTAATATCTTTAATGGGAACCACGCGCCCGATAAGCGCCAAGATCGGCGGGACACCCTTTTTACGGGCAGTGCGGACCGGTGTATAGCGATCAAGATCGATACCGTTGGGGATAACATGCGTACGTCGACTTATCGGCGCCATCTTGAATTTGTCTTAACCGGTTTCCTTCGTATAGAGAAATGATCGGGTCAGCCGCATCATATGCCACCCGTCCGATGCCTTCAAAGAACCGAATCCACAACCGGCGGACATAGCTCACATCAGCATCGAGACTACTGCCGAAGGCTTCACGCGGATCTTCTATCCAGTCAGCCTGGGCGAGATCGATCTTCCGTTCCTTGGTATAGATGCCATGCTCGGTGAGAATGAAGGGAATGTCTCGCTTGTGTTTGAGCAGTGTGGCCAGAAAGCCCGCATATCCTGTCGATATACTGTGGACCACCTTAACCTGGGGGTATTTTGTCGGTCATCGCCGCTAGACGAAATATGGGCGTGTGCATGATTCGGACCGTCCAGAAATAATTAACAAACGACGGCTCGGTACAGAAGTTCGTGTAGCTGTCTGTAATCTGAGCCCAGGCTTCCTGGCTGTGTAAAAAGCTATCAAGGCCCATGCCTTTTGGATCTCCCAGCTCTTTGATCAAGTTTTTCATGTAGGAGATTGAGATCAATGCCGCGGGCTGATCGCAGTACCTCGTGCAGATCTTTTACGGTTGCGAAAACGGCGGGATCACCCTTCATTCGATGGGGCTTGTCGCCCTGCTGCGGATCCATGAGATAATGAACTTCAAGATGAACCACGTTGGATGGCAACGGATATTTCGTATCGCCATAATGTTTTTGAGCGCCGCCCAGAAAAACCAGTGCGAAGGTAAATTGGGGAAATCCGTCAATGATTTGCCGAACCCAACTGGAAACCCCGCCGCTGACAAAGGGGTATGTCCCTTCCAGCATCAGGCCGATATCGGCCGGTGCTCCGGAATTGAGCACTTTTTGCCAATTTTTATTCATGTCCAATAAGCCGCAATAGCCGCCAGCCGTTCGCTTTTTCGAATCGATGGCCCAAGGCGGCCAATGAAGGTGACGACGTGATTAAAATCTCGTTTTTCGAAGGCAATTTCTGCCAGATAAGGCGCTACGCTCGTTTCCGGAACGCCCCTTTCAACCGCCGTGGCAAAGGCTTCGCCGCTTCGTCCCACCGCTGCTGGTGCATGAGCAGTCGGCCGCGCTGAATGTGCAAACCCGGGTCGCCGGCACCGGTCTCCAATGCCCGCTCGAGATGATGTAACGATCGATTGAGCACATGGCGCAAAACTTCTCCTTGGGCAAGTCCGAGGTAGGCCAGTTCCCAATAGCTGTTGCTGATACGCTCATGCAGGTCCTGATGTTGAGATGGTTCTTCGTTTTCAAGCCGGGTCAGCAAAGAGCGAATGGTGGTATTGATCTCCTCCTCCAAGGCATCGAGCATGGAGTATGCCAACAAACGGACATCATCGGCCGGATCCCGCAGCGCTTCTTTGAGCACAGGAATGGCCTCCTGGGATGTCATTTGCCGCGTGGCCATCACCGCCTTGATTCTTCTTTCCAAATCTTGAGAGTGCCGCAAAATACTTACCATACCCGCCTGGCCATAAATGGGTTGCTGCTGAACTTTGAGCGGTTTATAGGGCAGTTCCGGCACCGGGACCTGCATGTAACCTTTATCCTGCATGTGACGGACGCGATATAAAGCCGGCCAAACCGATAAGAGCAAACCGATCAGCCCCAGACCGGGTATGAAAAAGCAGATGAGAAAAAAGTAGAAAAATGCTGTAAAAAGCGATTGCCGATATGCGCGGGGAAGGATGCCGACCATAAACGCGCTGCCAACAATACCGCCCGAAGCGTGAAGAATTAAAAACGCTTTTTTCTGAAATACCGTTGACGTACCGGTGAACAAAACATTCAAGCCAGCGATCTCAAGGCCGAGTGCACTGAGGACGGCCAATGGAAGCCATATTTTTCTATACCAGTTAATCATTATAGACTAAAGAGGGTATCTATCTTTTGTTTGGCCGTTATCTCACGCGTCGTGATCCGAAGACCGAGTTCTTCAACGGACTGACCGAAACGTTCACGCAGGATTTGGGAGATACGCTTCTGATAACCTTCATATTCCAAAGGTCCTGTGAGCGGCATCAACAGCAACAGCGTTTTCCCGGAATCACGGTCGCGCATCCAGATGCAGTCGAGACCGCGCCGCTGCCTCAAAAGTAATGTCTCGATTTCTTTGCCTTGATCTCCCAGCGGCATTGAAATGCTCACCAGCATAGCTGGCAGACCAAATTGACGTTGATTGATAATGGCACGCTGGGTCTCCCGAACGAATCGGGCACTATCCGCATCGGTTCCGCTCTGACTGGAAGCAAGAGACAACATATCGCCGATTTGGCCACCCAAAACCGCCAGCAAACGCAAATTCTCCTCCTGCAGGGACAGAAACAGCATATCTTCTATAACCAGAACCGCATGGATCCTGTCATTGACATCGATCAGGGGCACCACCGCCAATGGGCTGTCTTCCATGGCCTCTTGACGTTCGATAATATCGCGGACACTCACCAAACAGCCCTTTTGCAACGCAAGGGAGACCATTTCGTGATTTGGATCAATCTTTAGCTGGCCAAGGGTCGCCACCGGATCATTGGCGACCTTTTTCGCGCCATCCACGCGGTAGAGGGCCGCAATTCGAATCGAGACATAATCGGCAAAAAGCCGTAAGATCCGCCCCCCACTATCCTTGCCTAACGTTTCATCGCTGGTTTGAAGCATAAGACGTCGACGTAATCCCATCAGTGCTTCCCTCAGGCTAACCGTGCCGGCTGCGAGGCGGTGTTCCATACGGTCATGAGAAACCTTTAACAGATGATAGCTGCGCGTAAATTCTTCCAGTCGCATGCGCTGGTAACTGTTGACAATGCGTTGCCTGGCTTCCCTTTTCATCCACACATCAACAAATTCTCCCGCAAGCATCGCTGAAAAGAGTAACCCGATGCTGTATTTTACCGGAAACGTTTCAATACCAAACTTTTGCCAATGTGCCGCCGCACCCAACAGTCCAATAAGCAGCATGGCGCTGGTGAACCCATAGACAAACCCATAGCGCAGGGCTGGTAAAAGACTGGCGAAGATCAGCCAGGGGAACTCCGACTGCACAAAAAAAGGATCCGTTGGATTCAGCCAATAACCAACGGTCAGAAACGCCAGCAGTATCGTCAGCGTTTCTCCCTCGGCGGTAAAAAAACGGGTGCGCTTGTCATTCTCGCGCGCATATTTATCGAATATCGCCATTGATAGCCTACTGCAGCGTCAGCCCCTTGAGGAGCTGCATCACCAGTTTTTCCGCTGTTCCGCTCACGTTGGAATACCCCCAGCCTGTCTTGGCCCCGGAGGCCGTCCAGAGTACCTGACCTGATGGCAGATCAACGACCTGCAGGGTCAACCCCACGGCCGGCTCCCCATCCAGTCCGGTTTTATACCGCCATTCATGAACCGCACCTGTTACACCGTAGCGAGCGTTGCTCTGGCTGGCCTGTTCCAGTGCCTGTTCATAGCGTTGGCGATCGTCCAGCATTAGTCCCCCACCGGTGTGAGGCAGCCCTGCCTGACGTTGCAGATCGGCGACACCGCGGATGCGCAAGGCACTGTCGAGCATGGCCTCGATATTCTCCCCCGCCATAGGGACTTCTGCCATATTCACCACGGGCAAAATCAGCCATGTGGCATCCTTGTCCAGCGGCTGGCTCTCCTGCACTTGGTGGACCGTACAGGCCCCAAGTAACCCGACAAGCATTGTCAATACGATCCATTTGAATATTTTCATGATTCCTCCTGCTTTGTAACGTCCATATTCGTCCACAATAACTGTCAGAAACATTCGCATCCGTCTCGTCAACCTGTCAGCGTCCAAGGTAAAAACGGTAGTACAGTTGTACCCGATAGGACGGCCCCCCGCCTGCTATTCTGTTCAACCGGTCATCGTACGCAGCGGTCAGCCCAAGTTCGTCACCGCCAAACAGAGATGTGCCCACACCCGCACGGGCAGCTACTCCCAGGGTTGACTCGGGCTCGATATAGCCGATCCAAAAATCGGTAAACCACCGCGGACTGGCCGAAAGGGGACTCGCCGCCATGGGATAAGTGCTGAGCAGCTGACCGCGTCCCAGGTACATGGAAAGACCGATATCGCGATACGCCTCCGGTACCAGGGCCTCTGTGCCCACATCGGGATTGAGAAACGGCTGCAGGTCAGTCGGCACCTGGTCGACCACATTGTTCTTCTCCCATGCCGCACCGCCCCCCAACAGCCACTGGTTCAGACCGCCGAAGAGTCGATAACTGAAATTGAAATTGAATGTATTGCCATGAGCCAGAGTACTGCCGCCAAGGCTCTCGTAGCGATGACGATCGGCACCAAGTGATAGGGAAAGTCTTGGATCAATCGCATACTCAAACTTCAGGCCGAGTCGGTCCTGGGCACCCAAGAGACGCATAAGACCGCTGACTGCGGTCAATGAGTCGCTTTGCAGGCCCATTTGGTATTGCCAGCGCCGCCGATCGGAAGAGCGATACGTCAGGCCCAGCGGAAAGACCGATCCACCGTTGCCCTCCCGGTAGCCGAGATCGAAAGCCCACACATCGTCGCGGTATCGACGCCAGGCCCCGGTCAACCGGGTCTCGTTGTGGGGTGAAACGGCAAGGACGTCATCGTCTTGCTCGAAAGCACTGATTCCGCCAGTCAACCCCCAGCCGTACCTTCCTCTATTTCTCCAGTACAATCCTTCCATATTGCGGATGCCAAGTCCGCCGAGACTGCCGGTACTGATGTCTGCTTCCCATAGATTTGGCAGCTTGACAGCCGCCGCCACTGCCGCTGCCCGATGTTCGGGTTCCAACTGATCCACAGTGCCAAGTTCAGCCAGTGCCAGATCATGCCGGCCTAACAATGCGTATGCGTTCATGCGATCGGCGGTGCCGGCACTTATCTCGTCGTTCTGGAGCAAATTGGCAACGGCCTTATGATCATTTTCAGCCAGCGCCAACTGCAATTGCTGCCAGGTAGGCAAACTGCTGCGTTCGACATGGTGCTGAAGCAGCCAAATTCGGGCGGCCTCGTACTGCTGACGATAAAGCCACCAATTGATAACCACGGCTTGTTCTGCGGACTCTAGTTGACTTTTCAGCCATTGGGAAGCAATGGGAACCCCGTGGAGAACGGCCATCAATTCGGTCACACGATCGTCGGGCACTGTCTTTTTCTGTTCCATCAACACGTTAAGCGCATGTTTTCGGACCCGGTAGGCAGCATTTTTACGCCCGACTTTGACAAGCAGATCTGAAAAATCGAGAAGCCAAAGCACGTCGTTTTGATGATAATCGAACTGACTCTCATACCAGACAATGGCCTCTCTATCGCGTCCCAACATCTGCAAAGCGACGGCATGGGCTTCAGTCAACGGAAGACCGGACCGAACGTGATTATTCACCCATCGGCTCAGTCGATCGTGATCCTTTGCATTGATCAGACTCCAGAGGACCCCATCGGCCGCTTCTGTCGACCGAGAATTGAGAGCCAAAGCCTGCCGGTAAGCCATATAAGCCTGGGAGTATTCTTGTCGGTAGCTGTGCCAATCGCCTTTAAGCAACCAGTACTTCTCATCAGAAGCAAACTGGTCCGGCACCGATTGGGCCAATGCAAACAACCGGTCCATTAGCGGCCATAATTCTGCCTGTCGTGCGGCTGTAAGAGCGGCCACAAAGGCCATTCGGTCCCCTGTCCGCCGCCAGTGTTCTTCAAGAAATTGCACGGCTTCTTTTGTCTGACCAAGTTGTTGTTTGGCGACAATCAACCGCTGCCGTGAAAATTCATCTCCAGGATATTTTTCCCACAGAGAATAATAAGCATCAGCGGCCACTTTATAGTCCCCTTGCAGCCATGCCAGTTCTCCGATTAACTGGTAGGCATAATCGCTTTCCACGATATCGGCGGCGGTAACCATCTTCATCACCCCGTACGCCTCCTCGTAGCGACCCAGTTGATACAGAAGTCGCGCGGTTTGCAGGTGATCATCAGGGCTTGCATCCCGACGCGCACTCAAAGCCTGACGACTTTGCAGTGCTTTATCTAAATCACCCATACGCTCTTGCAATTCAGCCTGAAACATTAAAATGGATCTACTCTCGGGGTATCTTCGACCAAAATCATTGAGAAGACGCTCAGCGCGTTCTATGTAACCCAGGTATTCGTAACGGGCAGCCAGACGCAGCGCTTCTTCCTCTTTTAAATCCGGACGATTTGCCAAAATCGCCATCGTTTTAAGTTCAAAATCGACATCAAAGTCGATCTGAGCATAGCGCAGGAGATGCAAATAGATCTCGGGATCTTCTGTTCTTTGCGCCAGAGTCTGCCATGCCTGCACGGACTCCGGATAACGACCATTCCACTCCGCCAATTCGGCATGCCGGCGCAAAGTCACGTTGTTTTCAGGATCGAGATCAATATAGCGCTTCGAAAATTCGAGCGCCTGTTTCTTGTGGCCACCATGCACCGACAAATCGATCTGCCGATCCAAGGCAACCAAGTCATTTGGATGGTCTTGCAGGTAAAGCAGATTCCATTTGCGAGCCAGTTCGAACTGCTGTTGGGCCATCGCCATGGAGATGCCTCGCTCCAAAAGGCGATGATCCGGTGGTTGACGATCAAGAGCCCTTCGGATCATGACCAGCGCCTGTTCGACACTCATGGAAGCCTCGTAGACCCTTATGGTTTCTTCGGCCAACATTGCGGCGGTATCCGGGTCCGGCGCAAGTTGATACGCCTGCTCATAATAGGCGGCCGCCTCCTCTAAACGGTTGGCGGCGAGGGACCACCGTCCGGCTTCGGCATACCAGTGCCACGCGTTACCGACGTCCTTTTTGGCCATTATGACGTAGTAGGTCGCGGCGTAATCGGGCGCCCCCATTTGCAGGCTGACGTCCGCCAGGTGAATGATCTGCTCGGTGGTCAGGTTTTCCAGATCCAACGTCGCGATATGATCACGGATCGACTGCTTATGTATCTGGTGTTGAGAACTTGACCTTGGTAAGGCTGAATACTGGGCAAGGAGCAACTGCAGCAACAACCATTTGGTTTGGGGTAAAATTTCCAACGACGAACCGCCTTCTTTCAAGACTGAGCGGGCCTTTGCCCATTCTCCAATGGTGAGATAGTGCTTGGCCAGTTGCAGCCTTACCGAGTGATTTTCGGGCTCGGCCTTCAGAAATACCATCAAATATGCTTCCGACAGGGCATCCGGCTGCAAATCAAAGCGCTCATTTTCAAAACTGTTTCTTCCATGCACCAAGACCATGAAAATGGCGCTGAACATCAACACCAAGACGATCATGAACGGAAGATTGATCAGTTGTGGACGCTTATCGGCAGACAATCTCCACTCCCTCCAGGTTTTGTCTGCTGGTTTTAAAGAACCATCCTTCCTTGGTTTGCCTGCCTTTAAACACCCTTTTTCCATAGGTCAAACGGCATTCCCCGGGTCCGTCAAGAACCAGCACCAGGGGTTGATGGCCATGAATCGATAACCTCACCGCCTTGTCCTTTTTCTGCCAAAGGCTCAAAATACCGTTGGCCCGAACCAGGCGAATGGAGGGTTTGCCGGTGGATTTGCGAGCCAATCCGGTCTTCGTCCCTCCGGCCAGGGAATAATAACTGCCGTCATGAAGCCGCCTATAACCAGCGACATTTTTACCGGGCGAGAATGCCGGCGTCTGTCTGTCTCCGATCTGCCGCAACGACCGCAACTCGGCGGGTGCCAGGTAATGTAAATTGCCTTTAAGATCCTGGGCGACCGTGGCCTGCTGATAGGCCATAACCCGCTTCACATAATCACTCATAAAAAGAGGTATAATTTCCTGTTCGAGTGTCCAGTCGTATACTTCCTTTAGAGCACGGAGTGAGGCTGTCTTTTCGCCCGAGTAAAAATGATAGTAAATGTCAATAGGTTTGAGCCGCCGGGGGTGGTCTGTCAGTTTAAACGTTTCGATCACATGACGGAATCCGTAAAAGGGTCCGCGCCAGAGGTTGGTGTAGACATTCTCATTCATGGCGGAAGCATAAAGCTGCAGTTCACGACCTACCGGCCTGGTTATCGGCGAAATGCGGGAGATAAACGGTTGATTTTTGCGAATGGTTGTCTCCCCACCGTTGAGGTTGTATAGGCCCGCTTCTCGAGCGATGCGGATGGCCCTTTCAGAAGGCAGGCAATCTCCCGTCCACAAAAGTACTTTCACGCGTTTTCCCGGCGGTGCCAGGCGGGTATTGATATATTCAACAGAACCGATGATCTCTCGGTCCAAAGAGTATCGGTAGCGGGGAATCGGCAAACTGTATTCGCCATTAACGGCGCCACCCTCTTCAACGGCTTTCCAGCTAAAGGGGTGGCTGTAAGTGTGACTGGCAAGTTCCACCTTAGGCAGCCGGAAAATGGCGCGAGCGATCCGCTCCAGCGCGGGACTCTGCTTCGGGTACAAACCTTCGGGACCGATCTCACCTTCGATGATTGATACGGTGGTCGGCAGGTTGTATTTCTGCAGAATTTGGTTTCGGATGACATCGGCGGCATAGGGTGTCCCTGGCAATTCCGCCCGGTTAAGGAAGCCATCGCCGTCGATATGTGACATCCAAAGGCGGTTGCCGTTTTCAGTGGTAACGTCGGGCATGGGAACGTCGGGCAAGGCCAAGCCGGCCTTGATCAAAGCAAAGGGATCGACAATCCAGCGGTCAGCGTTCAGGGAATTTTTACTGCGAAGCCAGGGATCCAAGGCCATCCCCCCCCAATGACCAGTTACAACAGGGGTTATGTACTTGCCCTGTTTGCCAACCGCCTGGACATGGACCGTGTTGGCGGGATCCGTACTCTGCAAATTGGTCAGTGGTTCTGCGGTGACATCATTGCGGTTCTCGAAACCATAAAAGCTGTCGTGCGCGACCACACGGCAAGGATAGGTAACCCTAGTCCGTGACAGCCCAAAAGACCTCAATAGCCGGCTTTGCGTAGCGACGCCGGGGTGCGCCAGCATTACAACTCGCACCCCATCCGTCACCTGCCGTTCCAGCCAGGTTTCATAGCCTGCGGGGCCCTTGTTATACAGCCAGGATACAATTCCGGCATATCGATTCATTAACCGAAACGACGGCAGAGGCTGGTGAACATCCTGATACACCGGTATGTACCCGAAATAATCGAGCACCACGGATAACCCCTCGGAATCCCGGCGCCCTGAATCCCCATCGTGAATCAATAAAATGCGCCGCGGCAGCACTTCTTTAAAACCGGTGCCGATGGCATCGTGCTCCGGGACGGTGATCCATGGGGATATACCGAGTTCGGCAATCTGTCTGGCCGTTTGGCGCGCCAATTGGTGCTGATTCGCCGGCACATAGTCGATGCTATAGACGGCCAATCCGAATTCATCTCGCGCTTTTTGCAGCTCTTTAAGTAACCAGTTTCGTTCTTTGGCTTCTACAGGGTAATATTCACCGTTACGAGGGTTCCAAGCGTGAAACAGACTTTCAACGACCACTCCCTGGATCAACTCTTTAATCCGTGAAACGGCAGGAAAACCCCGGTTGAGCAGCAGTTCCGCATCCGGGAAGCGGGCCTTCAGATCATGAATCAGGGCGACCAGCCCTTGCTCCTGAGCCTGCCAGTCGAGTTTTGCTTGATCGATGCCTTGATAGCTGTCCAGGGTATCCAGAAAAAACGCCCGAAACCCGCGTTTCCAGAGCAGTTGGAAGCGCCGAGACAACAAAAATTCTCGATAGTCCGGGTTTGCCAGATCGGTGATGTCGGTGTCCCAGCCGGGATTGCGTCCGATAAACCAGCTGGTTTTCATGTCCCGGTAGTCACTGCGCCAGGACTCGGCCTCGCCAACCGAAACGTAAGCGTGAACACGGCCACCGTAAGCTTCCAATTGATGGAGTTGAGTGGTATCCACATGTTCGGCTTCCACCACAATCCGGTCGAATTGAGCAAGCTCCTGCACGGGCACATGGTCGGAGTAGTAAACGGCGAGACTCGGAAGTTCTCCGATCTCAGCTTGAACCGCACCAGTTATACCGAGAATGAGAAGTAATACGGAGAACATGATTTTAAGGATTTTGATCAACAGTATGGCCTTCCCGAATTTCGTATAATTTTCAAATTTTGTAATTCAAATTACAGCGGCGTATTTTAGATACTAAAAATGTAATACAATATAACACATTGTGATAGGAATAACAAGCCGCCACTCGACAATTTAATTAAACAATTACAGAGTATTTAGTTAGATAAGAACAAGGCTTTCGATAAACCACTCTTCGCCGATCCATAAAAAATGTAAAATTCACGAGTTACCTCCACATTACTCCACCATTGTTTTCTCAAATCATTTGTGTTTTAACACTTATTAATTATTTATAAAAAATAAATTTATAAAAGGGTTTTTCTTGACAACTTGAGAAAAATAAACTTAAATAATCAAAAATGTGGATTAAAGTGGACTATATTGGGGATTAAGAATGGCCAGGTTCCGCGGCTTATCAAACCACAACATCGATTCTAAAGGACGCCTGATAATACCGGCCCGCTTCAAAGAGCTCATCAAGGACGGTGGACGGCCCGGTGTAATGGTTTCCAAGATGGACAGGTGCCTGGTGGCCTACCCATTTGGTGAGTGGGAGAAAATCGAAGAGCGGATTCTCGAACTGGCCGAACGCAGCGATGCCATGCGGCGCTTCCGGCGCGTTTTCATCGGAGGTGCCTTCGAGTGTTTCTGCGACAAACAGGATCGCATCCTCATCCCCCCTTCCCTGCGTGATTACGCGGGATTGAACAAGGAAATTTCCCTGGTCGGCGTTCTGGATCACTTTGAGGTCTGGGCCCGGGATAACTGGGAGAATGAAAACGCCCGGTTAGATCAAGACATGCAGGAAGAGGAAGTTCGCACTCAAATTTCCAGGTTGGGGCTCTAATTGAATGTGCTATCGCCATATCTCCGCGATGCCGGTCGAAGCCATCGAATATCTGAACTGCCGCCCCGGAGGTTGCTATGTGGACTGCACCCTGGGGGGTGCCGGTCATGCCGGCCAGATTTGTGAAAAAATTCTACCGGGGGGAACCCTGATTGGTATCGATCAGGATATCGACGCCGTCAGGTATGCACGCGAAGTCTTGGCACCCTGCAAAGCAACCGTCCACATTTTCCATGACAATTTCATCAATCTGCCGAGAATTCTTGGCCGATTGAAAATTTCTGCGGTCGACGGCATCCTGCTCGATCTTGGTCTTTCTCTCCACCAAATCGAGGCTAGTGGACGCGGCTTTCAGTTTCCATCGCGACGAACCGCTGGACATGCGTATGAACACCGATTCCGGCATCACAGCCGGAGACATTCTCAACCACGAGAGTGAAATCGCCCTGGCCAAGATTTTCAGAGACTACGGCGAAGAACGCCGGGCACGATCCATCGCTCGGAAAATTGTCTACGAACGAAAAAAACAACCGATTCGCACGAGCGGCCAACTGACCCGCCTCGTTATCAACGCTCTGCCGAAAAAAGGTCGGCATGGCCGGAAAATTCATCCGGCAACGCGGATCTTCATGGCCCTGCGTATCGCGGTCAATAACGAATTGGAAAGACTCGAAGAGTTTCTCACCTCGGCGGTGAAATTGCTTGAATCCTGGCGGTCGGTTGTGTGTCCTGTCATTTCACTCGCTTGAAGACCGGATTGTAAAACAGCAGTTCGCTGCGTTGGCCCGCGGCTGCATCTGCCCATCGGAGTTTCCGCAGTGTGTCTGTGACAATCAACCGACCGTGCGGATACTGACACGCAAGGTCGTTCGGCCAACAACAGAAGAAATCGCTGCCAATCCAATGGCGCGCAGTACCAAGCTCCGGGCTTTGGAAAAACTGGCAGGGCGCGCCCCTGAGGGAGCTTGATGTTTGAGACACCAACGATAGATGAATTTCCCCGCGCTGGCCGGGTTCAGGGTGAAGATGATGAATAAGAGGAAGAGCCGCCCGCAACATTTGCACCATGCCGGATTGTGGGCTCTTCTGATGGGAGTCTTTATCGTCGAACTTTTGATTTACACCTGGTTCCGCGTGCAGTGCACCCAGATCGGCTATGAAATCAATCGAGCAACAGAAACCCAAAAACGCCAGATTGCGCTGCAAAACAATCTTAAAATCGAAATGGCACGGCTGAAATCGCCCGAACGGATCGTTAAAATCGCCACTGAAAAGCTCGGCCTGGTCATGCCGCAACCGGAACAGATCATGTCACTGCCATGAAATCCACCGCACGAAAATACTTCCGCATCAGGGTTACACTTGTGGGCCTTTTTTTCGGTCTCTTTCTGGCCGTCATCTGTGGCAAAGCCGCCCACCTTCAAATCTATCCGCGGTCCATGGCTGTCAGATATGGCGGCAGATCAGTATGAAGCATCGGTGAAATCATCGGGGAAGCGCGGAACCATTTACGACCGAAATTTGGCGGAACTGGCTGTGAGCATCCCGGTGACCTCCATTGCCGCTTACCCAAGACGGCTAAAAAATCCGACCAAGGTGGTCGCTTCGATAGCCAAACCGCTTAAAATCAGTCACCGCCCCCTCAAGAAAAGTTTGCAATCCAAGAAATCCTTCGTTTGGATCAAAAGGCAGGCCACGCCACGGGAGGTCGAACAGGTAAAAAAACTGAACATCGAAGGTATCGGATTTGTCCCTGAATACAACCGTTTCTACCCCCAAAAAAACCTTGCCGCCCAGGTCATTGGGTTCACCGGTGTGGACGGTGAAGGACTAGAGGGTGTCGAGCATTATTACAATCGTTATTTGAAAGGGGCCGCTTCAGAGCGCACGTTCCTTCGGGATGCATTTGGCCATCGCATTGTTTCCGACGATAAGGAGGCCCCGGATTTCAGCGGTCACAATCTGATCCTGACAATTGATCAGTCGATCCAGTTTATCGTCGAGAAAACGCTGAAGGATACCGTCGAGAAATACGAGGCCAGTGGCGGCATTGTGATCGTCATGGAACCCAAAACCGGCGCCATTCTGGCCATGGCTCAATATCCCGATTTCAATCCCAATGCCTACCGTAAATTCAAAACCGAACATTGGCGCAACCGGGCCATCACCGATGCCATCGAGCCGGGTTCGACCTTGAAAATCTTCAGCGCCACGGCTGCTATCGAATCTGGTGGATTATCGCCCAATACAATTTTTTTCTGCGAAAACGGTTCCTATCGTATCGGCCGCAAGGTCGTCCGTGACATCAAAGCCCACGGTTGGCTTTCCTTACAGCAGATCATAAAATATTCCAGTAATATTGGCGTGATAAAACTCAGTGAAGACGTCGGTGCCGAACGCCTGCACAAAACCCTGACGCAGTTCGGCTTCGGTTCGAAAACCGGCTTCGATGCCCCCGGGGAGACCTCTGGCAGCCTGTCTCATTACCGGAAATGGCGTCGCATGGACACCAGTGCGATTGCATTCGGTTACGGGGTGGCCGTTTCGCCCCTGCAACTGGTGACAGCCGTCTCAGCGATCGCAAATAAGGGAGTTCTTGTACAGCCCTACCTGGTATCGAAGATAACAGATCAGGACAACCAGATCATTGACGCTTTCTCTTCGCGAGAAATGCGGCGTGTCATTTCCGAAGGCAGTGCAAAGACGATCCGAAATATCCTCAGAACCGTTGTTTCCGAGGGCGGAACGGGCGCCCGCGCGGCCCTGGACGGCTACTCCGTTTGTGGTAAAACCGGAACCGCCAAAAAGCTCGCCGAGGACGGTACCTATTCTGACAACGATTATATCGCCTCATTTATCGGATTCACCCCGTCCGAAGACCCGGCGATATGTGCACTGGTGATCATCGACGAACCGAGAAAAAAATACTACGGCGGAATCGTGGCCGCGCCGGCGTTCCGACGTATCGCTCAGGAAACCCTTAATTATCTCAACGTTCACCCTGACAGTCTCGGCGACCACCTGGCTGTCACCCGGCAGTCGGAAGGTCGAATTTGAAACTCAGCGCCCTGATAAGTGGTATTTCCACAGAGCACATCGAAGGCCGATCATTTCAAAGTAAAGAGGAGGTCGACTCTTCGTCAGGCCACGATCCGGAAATAACCTCGCTGCATGCTCGCGCCCAGAACGTTTTGCCGGGAGGGCTTTTTATCGCCATTCAGGGTTTTACTGCCGATGGACACGACTACATCGATCAGGCTTTGAGAAACGGGGCGGTAGCCGTCATTTCTCAAAAATCGGTAACAGTCCCTGCGGACATACCGTTGATAAAAGTAAAAAATTCTCGTGCCGCCCTGGCTTCATTGTCCGCCCGTTTTTATGGGTCTGCATCCGAAAAGCTGATAGTGATCGGCATCACGGGAACCAACGGCAAGACCACCACCTCTTATCTTTTGGAAAGTATGCTCCAACACGCGGGGCGGGCTGTGGGCGTGGTCGGTACCGTAAATTACCGTTTTGCCGGACAAGAATACGACAATTCGGTCACCACACCTGAGTCACTGGACCTGCAACGGATTCTCAAGCGAATGATCGACAACGGGGTGTCACACGTGGTGTTAGAGGTTTCTTCCCACGCCTTGGACCTGCACCGGGTGGACGGATGTTGGATGGATGTGGGCGTTTTTACGAATTTATCCCAGGATCATTTGGATTATCACAAGGACATGGCCGGTTACTGGTCCTGCAAGAAAAAGCTCTTTACCGAAGTTCTCCGATCCGGTCCTAAAAAGGACCGAGCGATGGCCGTTATCAATAGCAATGATCCCAGGGGCAGAGAACTCGAACAAATCCACGATCTCCGGCACATAAGGATCGGCGAATCTCGGGATAGCGATATCTGGTGCGAGGCGGCCGACCAGAACCTTTACGGCATCAATGGCAGAATCCACACCCAGGCTGGTGCGTTCGAATTCCGGTCGCCCCTGGTGGGCATGCATAACCTGGAGAACATTCTGTGTGCTACTGGGGCCGGGATTGCTCTCGGCCTGCCGCTAAACGCCATAAGAGCCGGGATTGAAAACCTGGACAAAATACCTGGTCGCCTCGAGCCGGTGACCAACGATCGGGCACGCTTCATTTTTGTCGATTATGCACATACGCCGGATGCCCTTCAAAATGTATTAACAGCCCTGACAGCTGTCGCCCGCAATCGGATCGTCTGTGTGTTCGGCTGTGGCGGAGACAGGGACCGGGGCAAGCGCCCCCAGATGGGGGCGATCGCCGCCCGGATGTGCGACCTGGCCGTGGTGACCTCTGACAACCCCCGGTCCGAACCGCCGTTGCAAATTATCGATCAGATTTTGGTCGGTACCCGACAGGAAGGGACACGCGAATATCTCCCGGCCGAAGTGCAAAACGGAACTAAGGAAAAGGGTTATATCGTGGACCCGGACCGGCGGTCGGCCATTCGCTTGGCAATCGCCGCCTCAAAGCCGGGGGATACGGTTCTCATCGCCGGTAAGGGACATGAAACCTATCAGATCCTCGGAGACCAAACCATTGCCTTCGACGATCGTCTGGAGGCTGCCAGAGCCATAGCGGACATCAACGAAGATCCGGAAGCGGGGCATCCGGCATGACAAATCCGATAAACCCGGCAATGTCGCCGCAGACATGGACAGTGGCCGATTGTACGAGGGCCACCGGCGGAGAAGTGCTTGGCGGTGAAGCGAGTCGTGAGTTCGATACCATTTGCATCGATTCACGCCAAGCAGATCCGCAAAACCTGTTCGTTGCGATCAGGGGGGAGACCCATGACGGTCACCGCTTCGTTGCCGATGTTATCAGCCAGGGCGTCAAGGGGCTCCTGCTGGCCCAGTCGAGACTCGAAGATCTACCCTGGGAGGACTGGATCAGAGAAGGCGTGACCTGCATCGCCGTTGACGACACCATCCTGGCGCTGGGTCAGTTGGCGGCCTATCATCGCAAAAGAAACGGCGCCGGGGTCGTCGGCATAACCGGATCCAACGGTAAAACCACCACCCGGCAAATGACCGCGATGGTGGTATCACAGCAATACCGGACCCTGTCGACGCGCAAAAACTTCAACAACAATATCGGGTTGCCGTTAACGCTCTTTGAACTTTGCCCGGAACATCGTTGGGCGGTAATCGAAATGGGAATGAACGCCCCAGGCGAGATCGGTTACCTGGCGGAAATCTGCCGACCGGATATCGGCGTCATCACCAATGTCGCAGCGGCGCACCTTGAAGGATTGGGTTCGATTGAAGGCGTCATGCGCGCCAAAGGGGAACTTTTGGATAAAATCGATCCCGGGGGGACGGCGGTTCTCAATGCCGATGACCCGATGGTACGCCGTCTGGCCCGTAAGGCGGTCTGCAAGGTCATTCTGTTCGGACGGGCAGAAGACGCTGCCATCCGGGCCACAAATGTCACCGCAGCCGAAATGGGCAGTCGATTCGATCTCGCACTACCCGGTGATCGCGTGACTGTCGATTTGAAAATTCCAGGTAGTTTCATGGTGTCAAATGCCTTGGCGGCCGCAGCTGTCGGACACAAAATCGGACTGCCGGCCTTGGCAATCAAAGCCGGTATCGAAGCTTTCGTGCCGGTTCAGGGACGCATGAATATCACCTCGACACGTTCCGGAATTCAATTGATCGACGATACATACAATGCCAACCCCGGATCGATGGCAGCAGCACTGACAACTCTTGAAGCGTTGCGCAAAAATCAACGCGCTTTCTTCGTTGTGGGCGATATGCGCGAATTGGGCCGGCAGTCGCAAGCACTTCATGTCGAACTCGGCGCCCTTGCAGCCCGCTCGGGAATCACCACACTTTTTGTCACCGGAGATTTTGCGGATAGTGTCGCCCAGGGGGCCAGCGGGGTTGGAATGGACACTCGACATATCATCACCGGAAGCAAAGAAGATCTTCTGGGCAAGCTCGTCCAGATGCTAAAGCCCGGAGACTGGGTCTTGGTCAAAGGATCGCGGGCCATGGCCATGGAGGACATCGTTAACCGTCTCCACGAATGGGCAGATCAATGATCGGATGTTTATCCTAAACCACTAAATTAGAGGAATCAGGCTAAAACGTGCTGTACCACCTTCTCTATCCGCTGCATGCGACCATATCGGCATTCAACGTGTTTCGGTACATCACCTTCCGGGCGATTTACGCCAGCCTGACGGCTTTTCTGATCTGCTTTGTTCTGGGCCCCTGGTTTATCCGTAAACTCAGGGGCATGCAGGTCGGCCAGTACATCCGTGATGACGGCCCCCAGGCTCACCTCAAGAAGGCGGGTACCCCCACTATGGGCGGCACACTGATTATATTTGCAATTGTGCTGTCGACTTTATTGTGGGCCAATTTGACCAATTTCTATATCTGGATCCTGCTGGGTATCACGACCAGCTACGCGGCCATCGGTTTTGTCGATGACTATCTGATGCAGGTCAAAAAGCGGAGCAAAGGCCTCAGCGTTCGCGGAAAGATGGTTCTCCAAGCCCTGTTCGCACTTCTGGCAGGGGTAATGGTATGCAGCCGCCCGGAATTCAATACCCAGGTTACGGTACCGTTTTTCAAAAATGTAACTCCGGACCTGGGGTGGGCCTATGTCGTGTTCGCCGCTTTCGTGATCGTTGGCACCTCGAACGCCGTGAACCTCACCGACGGCCTGGACGGGCTGGCCATCGGGCCGGTGGTTATTGCCAGTGTCACTTACATGATTTTTGCTTATGTGGCCGGGCACATTAAAATCGCTGACTACCTCCAGATCAATTATGTTGTCGGCAGCGGCGAAGTGACGGTCTTTTGCAGTGCCATGGCCGGCGCCGGTATTGGGTTTTTATGGTTCAATGCCTACCCGGCCCAGATATTCATGGGCGATGTCGGGTCGCTTCCGCTGGGTGGTGCCCTCGGTGCCATAGCGGTTATAACAAAACAGGAAATACTACTCGTCATCGTGGGCGGTCTGTTCGTGATGGAAGCCCTTTCGGTTATTTTTCAGGTCGGTTTCTTCAAAGTCACCAAGGGCCGGCGAATATTCAGAATGGCCCCATTGCACCACCACTTCGAATTGAAGGGCTGGGCAGAGCCAAAAGTCATCGTCCGTTTCTGGATCATTGCCATCGCCCTGGCGCTGGTGGCTATGAGCACACTGAAACTGAGATAGCACATGGATTTGGTAAACAAGAAAATTGTGGTGGTCGGACTCGGGTCAAGCGGTGTGGCCACGGCTCAATTCCTCAGAAACCGTGGGGCCGCAGTAACTGCCACCGACGTGGCCGCTGAATCGGATTTGAGTCCCGCAGCCCTCTCACTCCGCGAAAGGGGGGTTCACCTGGAATTGGGTGGACACCAGCTTAAGACCTTCGAAACCGCAGATCTGGTGGTCACCAGCCCCGGCGTTCCCCACACGGCCGCCCCCCTATCGCACGCCAGGTCGCATAGCACCACCGTAATGGGCGAGATGGAACTGGCCGCCCGTTTCGTCAAAGAGCCGATTGTGGCCATCACCGGCACCAATGGCAAAACGACGACAACAACCCTGGTCGGGGAAATGCTAACGCGTTCTGGTTTCAACGTTTTTGTCGGTGGAAACATCGGTACGCCCCTCATCAGCTATGTCGATCGGAATGAAAAAGCCCACATCGTGGTGGTCGAGGTCAGCAGCTTTCAACTCGACACCATCGATCGCTTCCATGCCAACGTGGCAGTGCTGCTAAACATCGCCGAAGACCATCTGGATCGCTACCCGGACATAGATACCTATGCACGATCGAAGGCCCGTATCTTCAACAATCAAGGGCCGGACGACGTGGCCGTCATAAACTGTAGCGACACGCGGATCGCGGCCCTGACGGCAGGCCTTGCCGCGCGTCGATTTTCCTTCTCCAGAAACGTCACCGGCCGATGCGAATCCGTCGCCCAGGGTGCGGTCATTACCGAGGACGCCATCGTCTTTGACCCCCGAATCGTAAATGGCATGCAACCGGCGGATGTCTCAGAATCCCTTGCCTCCGAAAAGACGGTCATCCCCTTTTCAGCAATCAAGCTATTTGGCCGCCACAACCAGGAGAACACGGCGGCAGCCGCTCTGGCTGTTTTTGCGGCCGGCGGAAATATGACCGGCATCAAGGCTGCTCTGAAGGGTTTTGCCGGTCTGCAACACCGTTTGGAGTTCGTGGCCACAGTTGGGGGTGTCCGTTTCTACAACGATTCCAAGGCAACCAACGTCGATGCCGTCGTTCGCGCCCTGGAGTCTTTCAGTGAACCGGTCGTGCTGCTTCTGGGCGGCCGCAACAAGGGCGGCGATTTCACAATTCTGGCCGACAGTGTCCGCCGCGGCGTGAAGCATCTGATCCTGTTCGGGGAAGCGCGGAATGAAATCGATGCGGCATTGAATGGGATCGTTTCAGCCGTTTTCGCTCAATCGATGGCGGAAATGGTAGCCAAAGCCGTTGAAATTTCCGCGACCGGTGACGTTGTACTCTTCTCGCCGGGTTGCGCCAGTTTTGACATGTACGAGAACTATGCCCGGCGGGGTGTTGATTTTCGCCGGTGCGTCGAAAAACTGAAAAAAGCGGCCTGAGGCTGCAAATTGGAATGATGAGGAAAGCAGTGGCGGCAAAAACTTTAAATATGACATCCATCAATTACGATGTCCGCCTCCTCTTTCCGGTGCTGTTTCTGGTCGGGATCGGCATCGTGATGGTCTATTCCGCCAGTTCAGCCGTTGCCCTGAAAACCTTCGGTAACGGTTATCTGTTTCTGCAGAAACAGGCCGCTTTTGCACTGTTCGGCACAGCGGTTCTGGTGGCCGGATGTCACATTCCGTACCAGTGGTATCGCCCGCTGGCCTATCCGATTCTGGTACTTTCCCTTGTTTTGCTGGCCTTGGTCCACATTCCCGGATTTGGCACGTCAGCGGGAGGATCGACCCGTTGGTTGCATCTCGGACCGGTTACCTTCCAGCCGTCAGAGGTTGGACGCCTGGCGTTGATTATCTACCTGGCTTACTCGCTAGAAAAAAAGCAGGGACTGTTGAAAAGTTTCACCATCGGCATCTTGCCTCACGCGGTGGTGCTGATCATTTTCACTGCCCTGATCATCACCCAACCCGATTTCGGCACGGTGGCCATTTTGGCAACCCTGACCTGGATCATGCTCTTTGCCGGCGGTGTCCGCATTATCCAACTCTTGCTGTCTCTCGTCCTGCTGCTGCCTGTTGGATACTACTTCATGGTCAACGCCTCCTATCGCCTTAAACGGCTCCTCAGTTTCCTGGATCCTTGGCAGTACCCATCGACCGAAGGGTACCAGGTCATTCATTCTCTGATGGCTTTCGGCACCGGAGGCCTGTGGGGAACGGGTGTCGGAAAAGGGTACCAAAAGCTTTTCTACCTTCCGGAGCCTCACACGGATTTTATTTTTGCTGTCATAGGAGAGGAATTGGGGTTGGTGGGGGTCGTCCTCATCTTAGGGCTCTATGCTACCATTCTGTGGCGGGGGATTAGCATCGCACGCAACGCACAAGATAACTTTGGATCTTATCTGGCATTGGGGCTTACCGCCGGAATCGTCCTGCAGGTTTGTGTCAACATGGCGGTGGCTCTCGGGCTTCTGCCCACCAAAGGGTTGACACTGCCATTCTTAAGCTACGGTGGCACGTCACTTTTGATCAACATGGCCTCGGTCGGTATTTTAATGAACATCGGTGCATCCTCACGGTCAGGTCCAAAACGTCGGAGGCGCAGTCATGAAGGCCGGTAATGTTACCCAGTTTCTATCCGGCCTGCTGTGTGCACCGGCCACTGAAACAACCGTCGCCGGACGGCTTCTTGTCGCCGGCGGAGGTACCGGTGGCCACCTGTTTCCGGGTATCACCATTGCGGAGGAATTCATGTCCCGCAATCCGCTAAACCAGGTTCTCTTTGTCAGTGCCGGTAACCGGTTTGAAAGAAGCGCTTTGTCCCGGGCAGGCTTTTCTCTTAAGAGAATTGCCGTGGCGGGTCTCAAAGGGCGAGGTGTTTGGCGGAAGATCAATTCCCTGTCGCTTTTACCGATGGGTGTGTTGCAATCGATGGTAATCCTCAGAACCTATAGACCAAACCTCGTGTTGGGCGTCGGCAGTTATGCCGCCGGTCCCATCGTATTGGCCGCATGGGTAACCGGCGTACCGATCGTTCTACACGAACAAAACATCCTTCCGGGAATTACGAATCGGGTCCTGGCCCGTTTTGCCCGCAGAATTTACGTTTCTTTTGAAAACACGGCCGGTGGATTCAGTCCGGAGAAAATCCGGTTGACCGGCAACCCGGTGCGAAAAAAGATATTGCTGGCAGTGGATACCGCCGATCCGCGACAGGGCAGTCCGACATCCGCAGAAAATCCGCTGAATATATTAATTGTGGGCGGCAGTCAGGGCGCCCACGCCATCAACGAGGCGATGATCGGCACCCTCCCTCTTATATCCCAGAAAGAGCGGCTGCGGGTCGTGCACCAAACCGGTGCGGCAGATGAAATCCGTGTCAAGTCGGTTTACGAGGCCAACGGTATCGAAGCCACGATAGGATCATTTTTTGAAAATATGGATCACCAATACCAAATGGCGGATCTAATCATCTGCCGCGCAGGGGCCACGACGGTAGCGGAAATTACCGCCATCGGCAAAGCGGCCCTTTTCATTCCGTTCCCCTTTGCGGCAGACAACCACCAGAAACTGAATGCCGACGCCCTGACCGCAAACGGCGCCGCTGAAATGATCGAAGAACAGGATCTGAGCCCTGAACGGCTGGCGGATCGGATCAATCATTATGCCCAAAATCGCGACAGCTTGGCCCGCATGGCAAGCGCTGCACGACGCCTTGGCAAGCCGGATGCCGCCCGCCGGATCGTCGACGATTGCTACCGTCTGATGAAAGACTAAAGAAATAAGATGATGCGAAGACGCCAATTGATACGGCAACCTGCAAACTCGTTATCTGGACCGGTAAAACATGTACCGTAAACAGTACCACATCCATTTTGTCGGCATTGGCGGTATCGGCATGAGCGGCATTGCCGAGCTTCTGCTGAACCTGGGCTACAAAGTTTCCGGATCTGACCTTAAATCCTCGGACATTACCGAACGCCTGGAGCGATTTGGCGGCACCATTTTCCGGGGACATGAGGCCCATCAGGTCGAAAGTGCCAATGTCGTGGTCGTCTCTTCGGCCGTCGATGAAAACAACCCTGAAATTCGGGCGGCACGCCAGATGTCGATACCGGTTATCCCGCGCGCGGAAATGCTGGCTGAACTGATGCGCCTAAAATACAGTATTGCCGTAGCCGGCGCTCACGGGAAAACGACCACCACTTCGATCGTTGCGGCGGTTCTCGATCGCGGTGGGCTCGATCCCACAGTAGTGATCGGCGGTAAGCTGAAAAGCATCGACACCAATGCCCGTCTCGGAGAGGGTGAATTCATCGTGGCCGAAGCCGATGAGAGTGACGGATCGTTTTTAAAAATGTCCCCCGCAATTGCCGTCGTCACCAATATCGACCGGGAGCACCTCGATCACTACGAGGATCTGGATGATATCAAGTCCGCCTTTCTCAATTTCATCGACCGCATCCCCTTTTATGGGTTGGCCATTCTCTGCCTGGACAACGAATCGGTGCAGGATCTTATCCCGGACATTAAAAAACGCTACACCACATATGGCATAAGTGCCCAGGCCGATATCCAAGCCAAAAACGTCATTTTCGATGGGCTCCAAAGCCGATTTTCGCTCTACCGCAGGGGCGACCATCTGGGAGATGTCCGTCTCAACCTTCCAGGTATCCACAATGTTTACAATTCCATGGCGAGCGTAGCAGTGGCCCTCGAACTTTCCATACCGTTCGATACCATTAAAAACGCCTTGGAAACACTGCAAGGCGTCCAGAGACGCATGGAGATAAAAGGAGAGATCAGCGGCATCACAGTCGTAGATGACTATGGCCACCACCCCACTGAGATAAAAGCGACCCTGCAAGCAGCCAAAGAATCCTGGCCGGACCGCAGAATTGTCGTGGTTTTCCAACCGCATCGTTATTCGCGCACCCGAGCCCTTTTTGACGACTTCACCCGTTCTTTTTATCAGTCAGATGTTTTACTGGTGTTGCCGATCTATTCGGCCGGCGAAAAAGTCCTCGAGGATGTGGACAGCTTCTCCATGTGTGACGGCATCCGCAAGCACGGCCACAGAGAAGTCATCTGCAAGGAGAGCCTGACGGCCGCTGTCTCCGAATTAAAAAATATTCTTCAAGCCGGAGACGTTTTGCTGACATTGGGCGCTGGTGACGTTTGGAAAGTGGGAGAAAACCTTCTGGCTGAAATGCTGCCGGAATCGTCTTGAGACCCGTGCAATGAAAAAAGGATCTTCGATCCATTTTGCTGAAACGGAGGAACCATTATTCGATTATGTCGATAGGAGCCGCAGGCAGGCGATGGCTTGTCGAGAATTTCGGCCAACAGGTCCGGTTCGATGAACCGATGTCCAGGCACACGTATTTCCGGGTCGGCGGGCCGGCAGAGGCATTTGTAAGCCCACTGGACCTGGAGGGTCTTCAGCGGTTGACTCGCTGGTGCGCAGCTGAAAGCCACAGGGCGTTTGTCATCGGCGGCGGATCGAATCTGCTGGTAAAGGATCGCGGCATCACCGGTGTCGTTATCAGCCTGCGACGGTGCCTGATGGAAATCAAAGTTGCGATGGATGCAGAACCGCCCACGGTAACGGCGCAGGCAGGGGTTAACCTGCAATCCCTCTGCCGGTTTTGCGCAAAACAAGGATTGAGCGGAATGAACTTTGCGGTCGGTATTCCCGGAACGGTAGGCGGAGCGGTCACAATGAATGCCGGAACGGCAATGGGAACGATGGCGGATATCGTCGACTCCATTGGATGCCTGCTCTGGAACGGACAAACGGTCAGGTACGAACGCAGTAAGCTTGTATTCTCCTACAGAAGCCTTTCCTGGAAAGAAAGTCTGTTGGCCGGCTTTGATGCAACGCCGATCGTCATCGATGCCTGTTTCCGATTGAAAACAGGTGTGGCATCAATACTGAAAAAAGAGGCAGAGAACTTGTTGAGGATGCGGACTGAAAAACAGCCGGCTGATCAACCCAGCGCCGGATGCTTCTTCAAGAATCCAGCTGACGAACCGGCGGCCGGAGATCTGATCGATCGTTGCCAGCTGAAGGGGTGCCGTATCGGTAACGCACAAGTATCAACCCAACATGCCAATTATATCGTCAATCTCGGCGGCGCCTCCGCCCGTGACATTTTAGCTTTGATGGAACTCGTAAGGAAAAAAGTGGCTGACCAATTCAAGGTCGACCTCGAACCCGAGGTGAAAATAGTTGGGCACTAAACGCATCAGAAAAAACCGCTTTCGGCACAAAAGAGCGAAATTAATCGGCCGTTCATTGGGTGGCGGATTAAAAATTATCGCCATCGGGGTCGGCGTATCCCTTCTCAGCGTCTTTTTTATATTCTGCCACGATGTCTTCACCCAATGGGAGGCGTTCAGGGTGGAAAAGATAACTCTGACGGGAAATCGGCGTTTGGATCGAGAGCAGGTTTGCGAGCAGGCCCTCATACAATCCGGTGCCAATATCTTCGCCGTCAACTTGACCAGTGCCCGTAAAAGACTTCTGGCCCATCCTTGGATCTCAGAAGCCTATATCCAGAGGGAAATACCGGATGGAATTCATTTCCACATCCGTGAGCATCGAGCGGTGGCCGTAATCGACCTCGGACGCAAATTTCTGCTCGATGATGTCGGGACACTTTTCAAAGAGCTTGAATCGAAAGACGCTGAAAACCTGCCGGTCGTTCATGGATTGAGCTACGCCGATGTGGACATTGACCATTCGGCATCCCGGCACCGGAAATCGGTTGCTCCGTTCGATATTGAGGAAAAGGGCAACAAGCGTTACGCCTCGCCATATGAAGCCCTTGTCACCCTGTTGAAAATAGGTAACGCGATAGACAGCGTCATTCCCAACACTCTGGTCGGACGGATCGATGTAGACAGGGAAACCGGAATCACCATCCACATGTTAGAGGGACCGATAGTCAGGCTGGGATTTGGCGCTTTTCCCGCAAAATATGCCGTTCTGCGGCGGCTGTTGGCATATCTGGAGCAGGGTCCCGCTGGGGACTGGCACAGAGTCGAGGCGGTCGATCTGAACAACCTGAACCGGATCGTCGTCCTACCGCTTTATGAATCGGACACCGGTACGGGGTTGCAAAAAGATACCGGCGGCAAAGTAAGTAAGGTCTCATAGCCCCGAGACCAGTGGAATTATGGCTTGAACGGCGGGCGAAGACGTCGTGTCGGCCGGGTGATGGCAAGCGTTAACCGGCAGACCGCAGAACCTTATCAAGGAGGTTGGAGAAATGCACGACCAGGGCAATATTATCGTCGGTCTCGATATCGGAACAACCAAAATCTGTGCCACCGTTGGTGAGGCCTCTGTTGGAAAATTGAACATCATCGGCATCGGCACACATCCCTCCATCGGCCTGCGGAAAGGTGTTGTCGTCAACATCGAATCGACGGTGGAGTCGATAAAAAAGGCCGTGGAAGAAGCCGAACTGATGGCCGGATGTGAAATTTCGTCGGTATACGCCGGCATTGCCGGTGGTCACATCACCGGGTTCAACAGTCGCGGTATCGTGGCCATCAAGGGTCCGGAAATAACCGAGCAGGATGTGGAGCGGGTTATCGATGCCGCCCGGGCCGTGGCAATTCCCATGGACCGGGAAGTGATTCACGTTTTGCCCCAGGAATACATGGTCGACGACGAAGCGGGGATCCAGAACCCGGTCGGTATGGCCGGGGTGCGGCTGGAGGCCAAGATTCATATTGTGACCGGTGCCGTAACGTCCGCCCACAATATCGTAAAATGTGCCAATCGCTCTGGTCTGGATGTCTGCGATATCGTGCTGGAATCGCTTGCCTCCGGTGAAGCCGTCTTGACCGAAGAAGAAAAGGATCTCGGCACGGCGCTCATCGACATGGGTGGCGGCACGACGGACCTGGCGGTATTTTCAGGCAAAAACATCAAACATACTTTCGTGCTGGCCCTCGGCGGCAACAATCTGTCCAATGATATTGCCATCGGGCTGCGGGCCCCCCATGCGGAAGCGGAAAGGATCAAAACCAAATTCGGCACCTGCCTCTCCAGTAATATCGGCAGCGACGATACCATTGAAGTTCCAGGAATGGGTGGACGGGAACCGCGAAAATTGCAGCGGCAGATTCTGGCCGAAATACTGGAACCCCGCACGGAGGAAATTTTTACCCTGATCAATCGGGAGATTTACCGCGCCGGTCAGGAAAATTCGATCCCGTCCGGGGTTGTTCTTACCGGCGGCTCTTCCCTGTTGGATGGCGCGACCGAAATCGCTGAATCGATTTTCGGCCTACCAACCCGGCTCGGTAAACCACAGGGGATCGGCGGCTTGGTCGATGTCGTCAACAACCCGATGTACGCCACCGGGGTGGGACTGGTCATCTACGGAGCCAAACGGCAAAACGCCAAAAAGTTCAGGATACGCGACAAGAATATTTTCAACCGCATCATGACACGCATGAAACGCTGGTTTCATGAGGTGGTGTAAGCGCCGACAGGGGCTGCATCGAAAAGGCCTGATATCGAGAAATCGGAGACGAACCAATACTTGCTAATCCAACGATGCAGGACCCAGGGTCCGAAATCATGTAGGGACGGCGGTGCACCGGGATGCGCTTTCGACTGACGATGATTCTGACCATGTGGCCTGCGTCATCAATCATTCACATTAGGGGGGTGAAACATGTTTACTTACGTTGACAATGAAAAATCGGCAAAAATCAAAGTCATCGGTGTCGGTGGCGCCGGCGGAAACGCGATAAACAATATGATCGCTTCGAAACTCCAGGGCGTCAAGTTTATCGCAGCCAATACCGACGCGCAGGCTCTCGAGACCTCCAATGCACCGGTAAAAATCCAGCTCGGTGAGCAACTCACTGAAGGACTGGGCGCCGGCGCCAATCCCGAGGTCGGGCGACAAGCCGCACTTGAAAGCGAAGAGGTGATCCGGGAGGCGTTGAAGGACAGCCACATGGTATTCATCACCGCTGGACTGGGTGGCGGCACGGGAACCGGTGCGGCACCGGTAATCGCAGATATTTGCAAAGATATTTGTGCGTTGACAGTCGCCGTGGTGAGCAAACCCTTTTCCTTTGAGGGCCGCAAACGTTCCCGCCAGGCGGATGAAGGACTTGACTCCCTGCAGCAGGTTGCCGATACGGTGATTACGATTCCCAACGACCGACTGAGGGGTATTGCCTCAAAAAGCGCCACCATGATCGAAATGTTTCAAAGAGCCGATGAGGTCCTGCTCCACTCGGTTAAGGGAATTACCGACCTGATCATGATGCCGGGGTTAGTGAATCTTGATTTTGCCGATGTTAAAACGACGATGTCCAAAGCCGGCATGGCCATCATGGGTATCGGTAGCGCCACCGGCGAAAACCGTGCTGTCCTGGCTGCTGAAAGAGCCATTTCACATCCGCTTGCTCGAAGATATCTCCATCAACGGCGCCAGAGGCGTGCTCATGAACATTACCAGCTCCAGCGATCTGACGATGGAAGAGATGACCGAGGCCTCGGACCGGATATACAATGAGGTCGGAGAAGATGCAGAGATCATTTGGGGGACGGTTGTTGACGACAGCTTAGGGGAAGAAATCCGCGTCACTTTGATCGCCACCGGTATCGGTGGTTCTGCCGAACCGTTGGTCAAAGACAATCGCGCAGATGTCCAGCTTCGCGGTAAAGTTCGCGACCTTACCCCCTCAGACCTCCAGTATGCCGAGGATCTCGAGGTTCCGACATTCATCCGCCAAAAGGAGGCCGTAGGTGAATCCAATCGGGCGACCTATCGCGGATACCGCGGAATCGTTTTGGACAATTCCGACTTGGAAGTGCCGACGTTTCTGAGACGTAAAGCCGACTGAGTCTTTCGCCCGCTTGCGCGATCGGTCGTACAGGTGACCACCGAAACGATCTCAAAGAGGCGCATCGACGTCGTCCGGTGGCGGAACGGTGGCGGTCAATAATTTGGGACCGCTGCTCTCCCGGTTCCACCACCGGAGACGACTGTCGGCCGGTTGCAATACAGCTTCATCGTAGCTATCGTAAGCCAAGAGCCTTCCTTTGAAGAGGCTCGCGTTTCAATGAAGCTGGTGATAGCCCATGCGAAAAGACCGTAGAACGACCAAGGTAGACCTGATCGGCGCAGAAATCGGTACGATACGAAAAAGCGGTCCCGGCCGCCTCAACATTGTACTGGTCTACCCCAACAGTTACCACGTCGGCATGTCCAACCTCGGATTTCAGGTGGTTTACCGCCTGCTGAACCGATTTGACAATGTGGTCTGTGAAAGGGCATTTTCACCGGACAACGAGACGCGGCTGAGTAAGGACAGCAAAAGCCTCGAATCTGGAAAACCGCTGAAGGATTTTGATGTTATCGCGTTTTCGATCTCATTTGAAAACGACTATCCGAATGTGCTCAGAACGTTGGAAACAGCAGGCCTCCCCCTGCAATCACAAAATCGCGATACCAAACACCCCCTGGTAATTGCAGGGGGAGTCGCCTGTTTCCTGAACCCCGAACCGCTATCGTCATTCATCGACTGCTTTCTGCTCGGTGAAGCCGAAGCCATGTTGGAAAATTTCTGCACGCAACTTATGGCAGACGGCCTAACCGACGGGGGGGATAAATGGTCGATCCTTTCGGAGTGCGCCCGCCGGGTTCCGGGTGTTTATGTCCCCCGGTTCTATCGACCCGTCTATACGGACGGCGGCATCTTAAAAGCCAGGGAACCGCTGGCCGAGGTCCCCGAAAAAGTACGCCGGACATATATCGCCGATCTGTCGACGGTACCAGCCTGCAGTACCGTCGTCACTCCCCATACCGCATTCGATAGCACTTACTTAATCGAGGTCGGCCGGGGCTGCCCCCATGGCTGTCGATTCTGCACCGCCGGTTTTATCTACCGACCGCCCCGCTTTCGCCCGCTGTCACTTCTTCAGGCCTGTATTCAGGAGGGCGCGGCCGTTACCAACCGGATCGGATTGGCCGGGGCGGCCGTCTCGGATCTCCCGGAAATCCGAGAGCTTTGCAGCCATGCCCAGCAGGGTGAAATCCGGATATCTTTCAGTTCCCTGCGAGCGGATGCGCTTGATGAAGACTTGCTGGCCGTTCTGGATCACAGCAACGTCAAAACCGCCACGATCGCACCGGATGCCGGCTCCGAAAGAATGCGGCGCGTCATCAACAAAGGTATTGATGAACCGGCCATTTTGAGGGCCGCATCCCTGTTGGTCGCCAAAGGCATACCGAATCTCAAACTCTATTTCATGGTTGGCCTGCCCACTGAGACAGGAGATGATGTCGAGGCCATCGTGACACTCTGTAAAAGGATTAAGCACGTCTTTCTGCGGGAAAGCCGAAATAAGGGGCGGATCGGAGATATAACTGTCAGCCTGAATTCATTTGTGCCGAAGCCTGTTACGCCATTCCAATGGACGGCCATGGACGATATCAATACGCTCAAAAAAAAGATTCGGCAGGTGAAAAACGGCCTAAAAAAAGTGCCCAACGTTCGCGTGCATGCCGATATCCCACGCTGGGCATATATCCAGGCGCTTCTGTCCCGGGGCGATCGCCGGGTGGGCGACCACCTGCTTCTGGCCCATCGGAACGATCAGAATTGGCCCCAGACGCTGAAAGAATCCCCTATCAATGCCGATTTCTACGTCCTTCGCGAGCGTGCGCTCTCTGAGGAACTGCCATGGGACTTCATCGATCACGGTATCAAAAAATCCTACCTGGTCCGGGAATACCGCAAAGCCAAAAAAGGTCAATCATCACCCCCGTGTCCGATGACTGACTGCACCCTCTGCGGGGTCTGCCATGATGAGGACGCAGACACTTGAAACAACACTGCTTTTTGCTTCAGAAAAAGCCTCTCAGCAGCGACGATTCTCCGCCTCCAATTCTGAAAAAAGAACTTGAAAGAGAATATCCATTGTGATAGGCGATGGGTGTTTTTTTTTGCGTCCGGTCTTTATTAAACCCTCCTCACCATTGAAAGGAATGTATATGTCATGAGTTCTAAAAAAGAACTAAAGCTTGCCTACGGAATGGCAATCGCGTTATTCATTGTGGGTGTTGTAAGCTATGCATATACAGCCTTTTCAGCCAAACCACCCGAACTGCCAGTGCGCATTATGTACCATAGCGCAGCAGGCAAAGTTCTCTTCGATCATAAAACACATACAGCCGATACGGGATACGGTTTCTCCTGTTATGACTGCCATCATCATCCTCCGGAGGATGAGTCCGCCTTGCGCGCTTGCGGCGACTGTCACAACCTGCCGATCGAGACGGGACAACTTCCGGAGTCATGCATCGAATGCCACGATCAGGACGAAATCGAAGGATCGGAAGTCTCAAAAAGGGGCGATGCCTTTCACTTTCAGTGCATCAACTGCCACAAGGACGCCGGTGCAGGCCCCGAAGACTGTAACTCATGTCATGTGTTGTAAAGAGCATACCGCGGTTGGCGATAGCGTTCCTCCTCCGTGCTACATGTTTTGCGACCAAACGATAAAGGGTGAGATATGATACGAAAATCGTTTTTGGGCCTTGCTAAACCCCGCTTCGAATACGCAGCGCTCACCGGTGCGATGCCGGAAATCCTGTCCATCCCCCCGCCAAAATCGGTTAAGTTCTTAATCAATGGTTCATTTGAGACCAAAGGTAAGGAAGCCGTCAAACCGGGTGATGAAGTCACACGTGGTCAAAAGCTGATTCATTCTGAAGCCGGCGGCGCCTACGCGATGGCAACCGTTAGCGGAACCGTGGCCGCGGTCATGCCGCATTCCGGTGATTTCGGAAAGGCGTGTACGGCGATCACCATCGATGTGGCAGCAGCGGGCGATAGCGACGAACAAAGTGCAGAAAATCAACTTCTGCCGACACTGGAAACGGCCCTCGACACTTTGGCGTGTCTGCCAGGGGCCCCGTCGTTTGAAAAATTCAAGGACCAGGAAACCCCCATTCACACGATTGTCATTTATGGTGGTGACAGCGATCTTCTGATCAACACCAACCAGATCGTCATTAAAAGTCGGCTGGACGCGGTCAAAGCCGGCATCGCGGCCCTCAAGCATATCAGCGGCGTGGAAAAGGTCATCGTGGCCATCCCCGGCGAAATCATTCAGGGGTACGGTCATATCGGCGCCGAGGTTAAAAACGTCGCTTTGGAATACCCGGCGGCATTTCCCCAGATGATCATGAAAAATGCCCTCGGGCAAGTGGTTCCGGCCGGTCAGACACCGGAAGATCTCGGTGTGACGTTCATGACGGCTGAAGCCGTGGCATCCATCGGGGAGGCCGTTGAGACCGGACGCCATCCGGTCAGAAAACTTATTACGGTCGCCAACAAGGCCGGCGGCCTGAAGCTGGTATCGGCTGTTGTGGGAACCCCCATCGGAGAAATTTTAGGTGCCGTCGGCATCACCATGGAAGAAAGGGACCGCCTTATCATCGGCGGGCCCATGACCGGAACGGCCATCTATTCCGAAGATTTCCCGGTCGAACCCGACACGAGTGCCATCATCGTGCAAGACAAGTCCGACGTATCCCATGTTTCCGACTATCCATGCATAAACTGTGGAGACTGTATTCGCATATGTCCGGTCGACATTCCGATCAATATGCTGGTGCGTTTTCTCGAAGCCGGGCACTACGAGGATGCGGCGGATATGTATGATCTTTATTCATGCATCGAATGTGGTCTGTGCAGTTTTGTCTGTGTGTCGAAGATACCCATATTTCAGTACATCCGGTTGGCTAAATACGAAATTAGCCGGGCAAATGCAGCGGAGGCGGTGAATGAATAGTCGCAAAAAGTTCATTGTTTCACACGCGCCCTTCTGGCACTATGGCAGCAATATCAGCGAGCGCAGTTATCACACCATGCTCGCAGCGCTGCCGGCCGTTTTGTTGGGCATGATTCAGTACGGACTCCCGGCACTGGCCGTCGTGGCCCTTTCCGTATCGTCCGCTATTCTATGGGAATGGGCCTTTTCGGCCATAACGAAACGCTCCAACACGATCGGCGATGGCAACGCCGCGCTTATCGGCCTGTTACTCGCCATGCTCATACCGGCGACGACACCCTGGTGGGCGGTGCTGACCAGCACTTTCATTGCCATTGTGATCTGTAAGCAAATTTTCGGCGGTATCGGCGGGAACTCCTTCAATCCGGTGGTACTGGCGATTGCCATTTTGGCCCTTTCCTGGAAGGATATTTTCGATTTTGATTCGGCGCTGGTCAATTACGATCTGGGGTTCACCATGTATCATCCTCTGGTTGCCCTGAAAGCCTTCGGATCGAATGTCGTCACCGATTTCTCGATTGGCGGCCTGTTGCTTGGACGTCAGGTCGGGGGGATCGGCTCCACCTTCGGACTGGGACTGGTCATCGGCGGTATCTACCTGATTCTCAGGGGATTTATTCGCTGGGAGATACCGGTATCATTTTTGGTGGGCATCCTGGTATCGGCCGCGATTTTTCATTTGGCCGATCCGGCCCGGTTTGCAAGCCCGATTTTTCACCTGCTGACCGGCTACACGCTGATTGGCGCCTTTTTCCTGGCAACCGAAGACTCCTCGTCGCCGGTCAATTTCATTCCCATGCTGGTTTATGGGGCGGCCGGCGGGATCGTGACGGTCATGATCAGGAACATCGGCGCTTATGCCGATGGCGTTATCTATGCCATTCTGGTGATAAACATGGTCAATCCGTTGCTCGACAAGATCCGACCCAAAGCATTAGGAAAGGTAGTCTAACATGCGTGAAATGATCCAAATGGTCGTGGTCCTCACCATCCTAAGCTGCGTTTCCGGCGGTCTGCTCGCCTACATCAAAAATGGAACCAAGGAACAGATCGAATACCAGCAACTGGTATTCGTAAAAGGCCCGGCAATCCGTGCCATTCTGGAGGGATCCGCCAACGACCCCATCACAGACCGTTTCAAGATCGAAGACGGCGATACCGAGCGCAGCTTCTTCGTCGGCGTCTTCGACGGTAAGGCCGACACCGTGACGTTCGAAACCTCCGGCAAAGGCTTTGGCGGCGACATCGGCGTGATGGTCGGCGTCAACATCGAAGACGACAACATCGTCGGTGTCGGTGTCACCACCCATAGCGAAACACCGGGAATTGGTGCTTAGCCAAAACCAATATCGCATTCAGCAGCCAATTCAAGGGGATGCCGCTGAAGGATACGTTTAAGGTCAAGACCGACGGGGGCCAAGTGGACGCCCTGTCAGGGGCGACCATCACTTCACGTGGAGTGAGCGGTGCCCTGACCGATGCCGTCAGAGTCTACGAAAGCCTCAAGCCCCAAATCGCCGACAAAATGAAGTCATTTTCCAAATAGACAAAACGGGAGAACAAAATGGCGCGATCGATTGCTCAGGAGTTTACCAAAGGCCTATGGGATGAAATACCGCCGTTTCGTCTGGTTCTGGGACTCTGTCCCGTGCTCGCGGTCACCAAAACGGTCGAGAACGGCTGGGGTATGGGCCTGGCAACCACGTTCGTGTTGGTATGCTCCAATGTCCTGGTTTCTCTATTGCGGAAAGCCATTCCGTCCAAAGTCAGAATTGCCTGTTTCATCATCATCATCGCCACGTTTGTGACCGTGGTTGAACTGGTCATGCAGGCGTATGCCTACCCCCTCTTTTTGAAACTGGGCATCTTCATCCCCCTGATCGTCGTCAATTGCATCGTTTTAGGAAGAGCCGAAGCCTTCGCATCGAAAAACAACGTCGTGCGATCCACCCTGGACGGTCTCGGAATCGGCGTCGGTTTCACACTGGCACTCGCTGCGTTGGGAGCCGTCCGGGAGTTGCTCGGAACCGGCGCCCTGACCCTTTATGAGACACCGATACAGGTTTTCGGCCCCGCATATCAACCGTTCGGCTTCATGGTCGAAGCACCGGGTGCGTTTGTCGGCTTAGGTCTAATGCTGTGCATCATGAACATGCTGGGGAACAAATAGGAGATCGTCATGGGTGACTACATCGTTCTTGCCATCAGCTGCATTCTCATCAACAATATCCTATTGGCCCAATACCTGGGTAACTGCCCGTTCCTCGGCACCTCCAAAAAGATGGAGACGGCCGTGGGCATGGCTATGGCGGTGGTTTTCGTTCTGGTGATGGCGGGAATGATCACCTGGGTGGTCAACGCTTTTGTCCTGGTCAAGTTCGGAATGGTATACATGCGTACGGTGGCATTCATTCTGGTGATCGCCTCCCTGGTACAATTCGTCGAGATGTTTTTGAAGAAGAGCATCCCCGCCCTTTATGCCGGGCTGGGAATATTTCTGCCGCTGATCACGACCAACTGTGCTGTTATGGGTGTTTGTCTGATCAACGTCAACGAGGAGTATAATTTCCTCCAGGCCCTGGTGACCTCTTTTGCCTATGCGGTCGGATTCGGCCTGGCTTTGATTCTATTTGCCGGCGTCCGCGAACGCATTTTGCTTGCCAGGGTTCCGCGACCGCTTCAGGACACCTCCATAGCCCTGGTGACGGCGGGCGTTTTGTCTCTGACCTTTTTTGCTTTCAAAGGCTGGGTGTAAAAGTTAATCTGAAACGATACCACGTGCCGCTAAATCGGGATCGACGACACAGCGGCACCTTGCTAACGTGACGCGCTACCTGGTAAATGCAACCAATTCACCCACTGCGCAACTCATCGCCGAAGTCCCTCCGATCAGCGGGCGCTCGCCCGGTTTTCCCGGTATTACAACAGCCAATTCTACGTGACGTTGCATTATCCGGATCTGAAAAGGGAATCCGAAGGCAGCTGCTGTGAGGACGTACGGCAAGGGATCCATCCGAGGGGGGTAGCGTTGACACGACAACCACGATTCGATTAAATTTGTCGATGAACGGGATTCGGCCACAGCGGGTCGCGTTGAGAAACCGACCTGACCGATTCAAAAACCATACACGAACCGTTACCGGAGGACAACTTGATAGAAGCCGTTCTTGTTATGTTGGGATTAGGCGCTGCCTGCGCCTCGGCGCTGACGGTCGCGTCAAAAGTTTTTTATGTTTATGAAGATCCACGCATCGCCGAAGTCGAAGGAATGTTGGCTGGAGCAAATTGCGGCGGTTGTGGCTACCCGGGCTGTTCGGGAGCGGCCGCTGCCGTGGTCGATGGCAAGGCGCCACCGAGCGTCTGTGTTGTGGCCGATCTTGAAACCGCGATCAACGTCGCCGGGGTGATGGGAATCGACCCGGGTACCGTAGAGCCGCTGAAGTCCCTGAACACATGTTTGGGCGGCGACCGGGCGGAAGACAAGTATTACTACTCCGGTGTCAACAGCTGTCGCGCCCTGAGCGCCCTGTATGGCGGGAAACGCGAATGCCGGGTCGGTTGTCTTGGATACGGCGACTGTATCGCTTCGTGCCGCTTTGACGCGATCGATATGGGACCGGATGGTTACCCTGTCGTCAACGATGCGAAATGTGTCGGTTGCGGTGCCTGTGAAAAGGCCTGCCCCAAATCCATCCTGCAGGTTCGCACCATGACCCAGCGCCTGCTGCATTTCAATCAGGAAGACGATGCCCTGGCGCCGTGCCAGCAGACCTGCCCCGCTGAAATCGACATTCCGCGCTATATCGCTAACATACGGGATGGCGATTATGAAGGGGCCGCTAGTACCATCCGCGAGCGCAACCCTCTGCTACTGACCTGTGGACGGGTCTGCCCGCACCCATGTGAAGACTACTGCCGACGCGGCATCGAAGAAGAACCTGTATCCATCAACCAGTTGAAACGTTTTGCGGCCGACTATGAAATGAATTCAGGCCGCAGGCTGCCAATCCCCTGCGCGGCGGACACAGACAAGAAAGTGGCGATTATCGGTGGCGGCCCTGCCGGCTTGACCTGTGCCTATTTTTTAAGACGACTCGGGCATGGCGTCACGATAATCGATATGATGCCCAAATTGGGTGGGATGGTCCGCTACGGTATTCCCGAGTACAGATTGCCAAAAGAAGTATTGCAGTGGGAAATCGACGGTATCTTGAACCTGGGGGTCGAGCACCGCCCCAGCGTCAAGCTCGGTGAAGACTTTACATTGGCCGATTTGGAGGAAGAAGGTTTCGACGCTGTATTTCTAGGGATCGGTGCTTGGAAAGATTACAGTTTGAGGATCGAGGGCGAAGATATGAAGGGCTGCTACACCGGCATCGATTTTCTGACTAAATTTGCCCTCAACCAGCAATCCGATACAGGAAAAAAGGATATCCCCATCGGCCGTAAATGTGCGGTAATCGGCGGAGGGAACACTGCCATCGATTGTGTTCGCACCTTGGTGCGCCTGGGGGCCGAAGAAGTCTCTATTGTTTATCGGCGGACGCGAAAGGAAATGCCTGCCAATGAAGTCGAAATTGTGGCCGCCGAACACGAGGGGGTCAAATTCCATTTCTTGGCCGCACCAACCCGCGTTGTCAGTGACGACAACGGTAACGCAGCGCATCTGGAATTTTTAAAAATGGAGCTCGGTGAACCGGATGCCAGCGGAAGAAGACGCCCGGTGCCGATTGAAGGTTCTGAAACCTTGATGGAAGCCGATATGATCGTGTCCGCCATTGGCCAGGGTCCGGATGTCGGTTTCATGGAAAAGGACAACCGTCTAAAGGAAATGAACGTCACCCGCTGGAGTACCATCGATGCGAATCCGGAAATACTCCAGTCGAACATCCCGAATCTCTTTGCCGCTGGTGACGCGTACACCGGTGCTTCCCTTGTTGTGGAGGCCATCGGCGGGGGTCGTAGAGCAGCTCGGGCGATTCATCTCTACCTTGCCGGCCATGAGGTCGAACCCGTCTTGAAGTCGCTACGTAAGAAACATATCCCTGAATCCCTTTTTGGGCAGGTAGATGGCATCCGCCCGACGGTGCGCGCTGAAATGCCAGAAATGCCGGTGCAGGAACGGATAAAAACCTTTGAAGAGGCCGATTTGGTGCTCGAGGAAAAAGACGCCATAGCGGAATCACGCCGCTGCCTCTCCTGCTGCCGGTTGTGCTATAATCCGGACATCCAATCTGCCGCGTAAACGACCAACGCCACCAAACAAAAAATGGGGGTAAGCAGAGGGGCACCGCAGCGAAGAAGCGGTGCCTTTCTATTTTCTGATGCAGCGCAACTGAGTGAGCAGGCCTGCCATATCCCCGGGTAAAGCGGCGTCGAAGGTGACACTCGCACCACTTGATGGATGCGTGAAGGTCAATCTTCGGGCGTGCAGCATCTGCCGGTTGACACGGCGTGTCAGTGCAGATACATCTCGATCCAGGCTCTTACCGGCCTGCCGACCGGCATAAACCGGATCACCAACGATGGCGTGCCCGATGGCTGCACAATGAACGCGAGCCTGGTGGGTTCGTCCGGTCTTCAAATCCAGATCCAACAGGGTCAAACCATTGAACCGTTCCTTAACGCGCCATCGGGTCTCAGCGGTCCGGGGCCTCCGGCTGCGAATTGACATCCGCTTACGATCGACGGGGTGTCGACCGATGGCGAAGTCGATCACGCCGCATTTTTTCTGCACCGCGCCATACACAATCGCCTGATACTTTTTGCGGATGCTCCGGATAGCAAATTGAGCGGATAGGTGGGCATGCGCCACCGCGTTTTTAGCGACAACGAGAATACCGGAAGTGTCTTTGTCCAGACGGTGGACAATACCCGGTCGCATTTCGCCCCCAATGGGGCCAATCTCGGGGTAATGGTGCAGTAGGGCGTTCACAAGGGTTCCGGACGCATGCCCGGGGGCTGGATGTACCACCATTCCCGGGGATTTGTTAATCAAGACCAAATCATCGTCTTCATAAAGAATATATAGATCGAGCGATTCCGGGCTCAATGTCGGGCGCGCAGGTGGTGGGATGATCCCGCGAATTTCATCCCTCGCTCGAACACGGTAGCCCGGTTTTTTGGCCTGGTTGTTCACCCTGATCATTTCTTTCTGGATCAGAGCGGCTGCCTGGGAACGGGTTAATATGGCAATCCGGGAGGCAACAAAGGCATCGAGGCGATCCCCTGTATCGGAGAGGCTAACCTTGAGATGAAAGGCATCGTCGGAGGGTGTGGCAGGCATTATCTGGGAATGGTACTATGCGTCGGAGGACTCCTGCACGTTTTCGGGAATGAAAAACGATTCGATTTCGGACAGGACAGTCTCTTCGTCGGTTTTCTTGGCGGTCGATAATTCCTTTACGAGCAGAATCTGGGCAGTATCGTAAAGCTTTCGTTCTCCAAAGGACAGATCTTTGGTCAACTTAAGAAGAGAAAGATCCCTGAAAACCTCGGCAACATCATAAAGAGACCCGGTCTTGATCTTGTCCATGTATTCGCGGTAACGGCGATTCCATGTCTGATTGTCGCTGCCGGAATCTTTTTTGGTCTTCATCACCGCGTAGACTTTGGGTATTTCCTTCTTATCGATGACGTCGCGCAACCCAACCGATTCGACATTCTTGACCGGTATCATAATGAGCATGTTGTTTTCTAAGACTTTCATCATGTAGAAATCATGCTTCTCACCGTTGATCACCCGGCTCTCGATCGCTTCAATTTTTCCGACGCCGTGGGCGGGATAGACGGCAAGATCTCCGACATGGAACTGCTTTATCTTGGGTCTCTTCGTTCGGGATTTCGTCGCAACGCTCGCTTTTTTCTTACTCATTTACACCCCGATAGGTTATGTTTTTTAGTTTTGACTGGCGATTTAACGTGCGAGTCGGTTGGTTCGGCACGGCGGATATCCCGCATCTGAGTGTTTCCATTGTTTCCTGCAGGATCAGGAGCACAGGGTCCGCTATAAACCGGTTCAAGATTTGTGGGCCGTGTTCCGGCTCCAGGTGGGCGACCAAAAAGGCGAAACGGGCAAATTAATGTCCAAAAATCAACTAGCTACTTATATCACAACACCATTTAGTAATCAATAAAATAAAGAAAGGGCTGGCACACATGTTGGCGTGTGTCAGCCCTTTTTAGATCATCAACTTGGCTATATAGAGCCAATCGTCATGTATTAACCCATTTTGATCAGGATCGGAACCAGTAACAGCGCCACGACGTTCAGGATCTTGATCATCGGGTTGATGGCCGGCCCGGCGGTATCCTTGTAAGGATCGCCGACGGTGTCACCGGTAACAGCGGCTTTATGAGCATCGCTGCCCTTGCCACCCAGGTTGCCATCTTCAATGTACTTCTTGGCGTTGTCCCAAGCCGCGCCACCTGTGGTCATGGAAATGGCCAAGAACAGACCGGTGACGATACTGCCGATTAAAAGACCACCCAGGGCGATTTTGCCGAGGAGCAGGCCGACGACAATCGGTACGACAACCGGCAGCAGGGCCGGCACGACCATCTCCTTGAGGGCGAACTTGGTTACGATGTCTACGCAGGCCGCGTAATCCGGTTTAGCGGTCCCTTCCATGATGCCCGGGATTTCGCGGAACTGCCGCCGGACCTCATCGACTACGGCACCACCAGCTTTGCCCACCGCCTTCATGCAAATGGAACCAAAAAGGTAGGGCAGCATACCGCCGATGAAGAGACCGATGATGACGTTCACGTTGCTGAGGTCAAAGCTCAATTGCTCGCCGCCGCCGTGCAGAGCAAACTCCTGGGTGTAGGCGGCAAACAGCACCAGGGCAGCCAGTGCGGCCGACCCGATGGCGTAGCCTTTGGTAACGGCCTTGGTGGTGTTTCCAACCGCATCCAGAGGATCGGTGACGGCACGGACACTTTCATCCATCCCGGCCATTTCGGCTATACCACCGGCGTTGTCGGTGATCGGACCATAGGCATCGATGGCAATGACCATACCGGTCATGGAGAGCATCGACATGGCCGCCATGGCAATACCATAAAGTCCCGCGAAATAGTAAGCCGTACCAATGGCTAAACAAATGGACAGCGCCGGAAGAGCGGTGGCTTCCATGCTGACAGCCAGGCCGGCGATGATGTTGGTGCCGTGGCCGGTGGTCGAGGCATCAGCCACGAACTTGACCGGTTTGCGGATACCGGTGTAGTACTCGGTGATCATGACGATCACGACAGTCAGGACCAACCCGACCAGGGTCGAATAAAAAATATCCAACGGTGTGATCACCCGGACACCCGGAATCTCAAGCGTCGGCAGCATTTGTCGGCAGGCGACAAAAAAGGCGATCGCCGCTAAGATGGCCGCGCCAAACATGCCTTTATACAGGGCGCCCATGATGTATTCGTTGGCACCCAGGCGGACAAACCCGACCGATATAATCGACGCAACGATGGAAATGGCGCCCAGTACCAGTGGAAATTCGGTGGCCATGGTATAATCGGGAAAAAGCAGGTTACCCAGCAGCATGGCGGCAACTGCGGTGACGGCATAGGTCTCAAAGAGGTCGGCAGCCATCCCGGCACAGTCACCGACATTGTCGCCGACGTTGTCCGCGATAACCGCGGGGTTACGGGGGTCATCCTCGGGAATACCGGCTTCCACTTTCCCAACCAGGTCGGCGCCAACATCGGCGCCTTTGGTGAAGATGCCACCGCCAAGGCGGGCAAAAATGGAGATCAGGCTGCCGCCAAATCCAAGGGCAACCAGGGCGATAACGGCATCCCGAACGGGTGTGCCGGTGTTAACGAGGATGGTATAAAAACCGGCCACGGCGGTTAGAGCCAGACCAGCCACGATCATACCGGTCACAGCCCCACCTTTGAAGGCCATGGACAGGGCTGCTGCAAGACCTTTTTTGGCGGCTTCGGCCGTGCGCACATTGGCGATGACTGAAACCCGCATGCCGATGTAACCGGCCATAAACGAGGCCACCGCACCGACTATAAAACCGATGCCTGTTTTAACGCCAAGTGTAAAGGCAATCAAAACGAACAAAACAATGGCCGCAAGGCCCATGCTTTTCAACTGCCGGTTGAGATAAGCGATCGCTCCGGTCTTAATTGCCTCGGCTATCTCAGTCATTTTTCCATCGCCTGCCGGTGCATTTTTTACCATGCTCGCGGTAATAATCGAGAATAGCACACCCGCGATGCCTACTAATGTACAAATTAATGGTAGGTAGTTCATCCTTTCCTCCATCCAGAATCTAAGAGATTAAAGTCAGATCAGAAATTGTCGGTCGTTGAAACGGTTCATGCCAACCCTGGGCCCTTGGGTCAGAATGACCACCACCGCCTTTTGGGCCCTGTCGAGTATTTGGTTCAGCACTTCGGTCTCTTCCGTGGTGTGCCGGCTCAGTACATGATCCGTTACGCTGCGCTCATCAAGCGGACGTCCGATACCAATGCGCAGACGAACGAAATCCCCGCCGCCAAATGCGCTCATCAACGATTTCAAACCATTGTGTCCTCCGTGCCCTCCTTTCTCTTTTATTTTTAATCTTCCAAAAGACAGGTCTAAATCATCATGAATAACCAGCATATCCTTGCCGGGTATTTTATGGTAGTCGGCCAAGTTTCTGACCGGCGGCCCGCTGTTGTTCATGTAGGCCAACGGCTGGACCAGTATCGCTTCGACCCCTTCGATCCTGCCGCGGCCGTAGCGTGCCTGGAACTTGGTTTTGTCTAGCGGGATTGCGTACTCTGCAGCTAATTTTTCCAAGATCCTGAACCCCAGATTGTGCCGCGTGTTGCGGTAGGTCGCCCCGGGATTCCCCAACCCTGCTATCAGCCAGACGCCATTATCAGGCATTTCTCTTGTACCGCCTGCGGTCGTCCGCCTCAGTCTCTGTAGCACCCGCTGCCAACCACAGGTGTTTGACTCCAACCACCGCGTTAATTTTATCGCCACCGCACGGGCCGTACGCACCAGGTTTATTCTTTTTCCGGTTCCTCTCCCGACTCTTCGCCTTCGGTCTCTTCGCCTTCTTCTTCCTCCTCGGGCTCTTCTTCTTCAACCTCTTCCACCGTCGGGCTGGTAACCGTTACGACGGTAAAATTAGTCTCGGCCGGAATTTCGATATCGCCCTCAAGGGTGATGTCCTCCACGTGGATGGCATCTCCGATGTCCAGGTTGGTGATGTCAAGGGTCACGGTTTCGGGAATTTCACCGGGCAGACAAAGGACTTCGAGTTCACGCCGGACAATCTGCACGATACCGCCGCGTTCTTCTCCAACGGATTTGCCAGTGGTAACGATCGGTACGTTGACCCTGATTTTACGGGTCATGCTGATGACGTAAAAATCGACGTGCAGAGGACTGCGCGATACCGGATGGGTCTGCAATTCCTTGATCATAACGGATTTATTGTGAGTCTTACCGTTCCTGACCACAAGGTCCAGAACCACCTGGTTAATATTGTGGTCCTTGAGCAACAGTTCGAATTCGTGCGTGTCTACCGACAGCAGCACCGGCTCGGTTTCGGGCCCGTAAAGGACAGCCGGTATTTTACCTTCGCGACGCAAAGACCGGGCCGGTCCGTTCCCGGTGGCTTCACGAACGTTTGCGGTTAATTGAATTTTTTCCAAGTTTATCTGTCCTCCTTCTTAAGGCTTCGAAGTGAGCCTTGTATTGGCAATACGCTAGACAAAAAGCGATGTTACCGAGTCTCCGGTGTGGCTGCGAATGATCGCCTCACCGACCAGGCCTGATATGGTTAGCACTTTTATTTTACTGCACTTTTTGGCCTCTGGTTTAAGCGGAATCGTATCGGTTACGACCAGGCTCTTCAGACATGAGCCTTCAATCCGCTCGATAGCCGGCCCGGAAAGCACCGCATGAGCGCAGCTGGCATGCACCTCTCTGGCGCCGGCCTTTTTTATCGCAGCAGCTGCTGCGATGAGTGTGCCGGCAGTATCAACCATGTCGTCTAGGATGATAGCGACCTTGTCGCGCACGTCTCCGACCACGGCCATGGCCTTGGCCTGATTAGGGGCAGACCGACGTTTGTCAATGATGGCCAAATCGGCGTTGAAGCGCTTGGCAAACGCCCGGGCCCTCTCGACACCGCCGGCATCCGGCGAGACCACAACGAGATCGTCATTGAAGTTCGACTGAATGTAATCAATAAGAACCGGTGCTGCAAAAAGGTTATCGACCGGTATGCTGAAAAATCCCTGAATCTGCCCGGCATGCAAGTCCATCGTAATGACTCTTTTCGTACCGGCCACCGCCAACATGTCGGCAACCAGTTTGGCACTTATGGGCACCCGCGGAGCGACTTTTTTGTCCTGCCGAGCGTATCCATAGTACGGCAGAACAGCCGTAATCCGCTTGGCGGAGGAACGATTGCAGGCATCGACCATCAAAAGTAATTCGACAAGATTGTCGTTAACCGGAGAGCAGGTGGATTGGATAATGAATACGTCTTTCAGGCGAACATTTTCATCGATCTCTATCTGAATCTCGCCGTCACTGAACGTTTTCACCTTGGCACCGCCAAGCGGCAGATTGAGGTACTCACAAATCTTTCGGGATAGATCGGGATTCGAATTACCCGTGAAGATGACGAGGTCGTTGTTTATTGTTGCCATTTATTAGGTATTATCTCCACGCTCATCTGCGCCTGCCACGGCAATGTGTGCAGATGCAAGTTCTCTCCTTTGAAATTTTTATGGCTGGGGCGGGAGGATTCGAACCTCCGAATGCAGGAACCAAAGTCCTGTGTCTTACCGCTTGACGACGCCCCAAAAATCAAAAATGAAGCCGCCGGCTGTATGCGGAGGCATTTTGGACAGCCTTCGGTATCACCGAAATTGTCGGCTGTCATCAGCGGCGACGATCAATTCAGTAAGAATAAGCAACCACTCGGATGCGCTGTTCTTTTCAAGGAAGCCCATCGCCCGCTGTGCCGCCGAGGCGCTCTCAAACAGCCCGAACACGGTTGACCCGCTGCCTGACATCAAAACACTGTGCGCACCGCAACCGCTGAATGCCGTTTTAGCGGCTTTTACCTGCGGATATCTGGCAAGTGTGACCGTTTCTAGATCATTACAAGAATGGAACACCGCATCAAAGGGCCCATCTTTCAAAACGAAGTCTTTAAGTTTTTTTTCGCAGTTTGTCAATCCTAAATCCAGATTTTTGTATACCTCTGCCGTTGACACATTGATTCCAGGGTAGAGGAGCAATACAGTGTAGGCCGTCAAGTTGCGGCAGGGCACAAGGATTTCCCCAATGCCTGTGGCAATAGCCGGTTGCCCAAAAAGGAAAAAAGGCACATCCGCACCGATTTCCAGCCCCATCTCCATAAGTTCCTCGCGACGGAATGGATAACCGCACTGTTTGTTCAAGCCATACAAGACCGCCGCCGCATCACTGCTACCGCCGCCCAGGCCTGCGCCGACGGGGATCCTTTTGGTTATATCTATATCGACCCCGAACGGAATAACGCCGCTACGCTGCGTAAAATGAGTGTAAAAAATCTCGGCGGCCTGGTGGGCAACATTGGAATCATCGGTGGGAACTGCCGGATGCGAACACGCAATCCGTATTCCGGATTTAATCGGTTTGAGCCGCACGTCATCGGCCAACCCGATGGGGCACATCAGGGTAAACACCTCATGGTATCCATCAGGCCGTTTGCCGGTAACCTGCAAGAATAGGTTGATCTTGGCCGGTGCCGATACCTGAATCATTTGACGCCCGCTACAGTTATGAAAAACTTCGTGCTTCCACCAGCGACATCCCCTGATCGCCCACGCTTATTGCCTTTCCCTTACATAGGCGATTCTCAGGTCATAAAGGATGTTCTTAAGTATCTCTGCTTCATCCTTTGTCAAGTTGCCGCGGGTTTTTTCCTCAAGCATGCTCAGAATATCGATGGTCTGTTTGGCCATCGGCAAGTTTTTCGCACTCTGCCCGGTAGAAGGGTCCTCGATGATACCCAGATTTAGCAAAGCCGAGGCGTTCAGCGACATGATAAAGGTCGGAAAGTTGACTTCCGGCAGCAGGGTCTCTTCTACCCCGCCGTCGTCTCCAGTTGCATCTTTCACATTATTGTTCGGTGAAGCGGCAGGTTCCTCAGGGGCCTTGCCCGCGGACGCTTTCTTGACCTTCTCCTTATCCTCTTTTTGGCTCTTTCCATCGGAAAACATCCGACGGTCTTTGATAACAAAACCCTTTTCTTCGTCGGACATACCTGACCTCCCGTCTTTTGTCCCTGTTCACTGTTGCAGGGGTTGTTCGGTAATAAACGATCCAAGAAAAGCCACACCGATTGCGCTTTCCGGACGTCCTTATTTTAGGCGACTTATAGTGGTTGTCAAAAAAACGTTCCGTTATTCGAACGTTTTTTTCTACAACCCCTTATACCAACCTTCCGTATTTCGTAATTTATTTTTTAAAAGCGGTATATGTTGCCGGTACTGTCGCTATTCCCAAAAATAATACCTCAGCCCGGGCATTCTACACAAAAGGGGGGCCTCACAAGGCAAAGGCCTCTCGAGGCGACGCTGACGTCCATCTACCGCCCGTTACGGTAAACGGTCAGGGATGCCTCCGCCGTGCCCGCGGGATGAATGAGTCGAAAGAAGCATTGACCGGCAATAGCCGATCCCGCGCCGGTTCACGAACTATAATTCAAGTGGAGTGACCGTATTGACCATCGGCAAGGCCCGCAATTCGCTCAAGACATCATCCGGGATGGATGTATCCGTTCTCAGAAAAATAATGTTGTTCTCTCCGTCCTGGTCCTGTCCCACTTGCATCCGACTGATGTTGATCGCGTGTTTTCCGAGTGTCGTCCCGATGCTGCCGATGGCGCCCGGTTTGTCCATGTTGTAAATCAGGGCCAGATGGCCTTCCGGAATGAGTTCGAGTCCAAAGTTATTGATTTGCACAATCCGTGGATCTCTCTTGCCGTATATGGTTCCAGCGACACTGGTTGTCATGTCAGTGGTCACGACCTGAACCGAAATCAAGTTGATGAAATGGTCAGAATCGACACTGGTACTTTCGATGACCTTTATCCCCATTTCCTTTGCAATCACGGGTGAATTAACAAAATTCACGGAATCCTGGACCATTGGCGAAAGAAGGCCCTTGAGGATCGCCGTGGAAACGGGTGACAGGTCGAGCCCGTTGAAGTCGCCTTCAAACAAAATTTCAACCTTTTTTACTGGTCCCTGGGACAACTGCGACTGGAGAGCACCGATTCCGTCGGCCAGTGAAAGATAGGGGCCCAATTTGGTTAACAGTTCTCCAGTTATCGAGGGCACATTGACCGCATTGATGATGGTCCCATCCCTTAGATAGGCGATGATCTGTTCGGAAATCGCGAGGGCGACATTGGTTTGAGCTTCCAGGGTTGATGCCCCCAGATGAGGGGTGCAGATGAGACGGTCATGCCTGAAGAGACTACAGGCTCCGGGAGGTTCGGATTCGAAAACATCCAGTGCCGCACCAGCGATCTTTCCTGAGGTCAAGGCTTCCTCCAAGGCTTCTTCATCAACGATACCCCCACGGGCGCAGTTGACAATCATCACGCCATCTTTCATCTTTCCGATGGCGTCTCTATTGATAAGCTTATCCGTACTCTTCATCTTCGGCACGTGCACAGAAATGAAATCGGCACTGCTATAGAGTTCATCCAGGGAGACGCTCTTGTATCCAGCCTTGACGATCTGCTCGGATGATACATATGGATCGTAAATCATCACACGCATTTTGAGGCCCCGCGCGCGATCGGCGACGATAGCCCCGATCTTACCAAAACCGATGATGCCGAGCCACTTATTATAGACTTCCCTTCCCTGGAGGGTCTTTTTTTTCCATTGTCCAGCCTTCAGCGTGGCGGTTCCGGTCGGGATGTTGCGGCTGAGGGCCATTATCATGGCAATCGTGTGCTCAGCCGTGGTGATGACGTTCCCGGTCGGCGTATTCATGACAACGACCCCCCTTTTGGTCGCTGCCGGTATGTTGACGTTATCGAGCCCGATTCCGGCGCGACCGACGACTTTAAGGTTTCTGGCAACTTCCAGAAGCTCTTCTGTTACCTGGGTGGCACTCCGGATCACCAAAGCGTCGTATTCGCCGATTATGCCGCGGAGTTCCTCAGGTGTAAGGCCTGTTTTTAGGTCTACGGCTATGCCGTCCTCTTCCTGAAACTTTTGAATACCGATGTCGCCCAGATTGTCACTGACCAAGACCTTCATAAGTGCTCCTCTTGAGATGTCGTTGCGTTGAGGCTCTCGAATTTAGAGCCAAAGCTTATGGAATCCGGCTCTTTTGTCAAGGGGAAAGATAGACGAAGTTTAGGTCTACGCGATCGGTTCAACGAAAAGGGGAAGGCAGGGCGTCATCGGCCGTCAAAGAACGCATTTGTCGATGCATCCGCTGGGGGGTAATACAGCCGGCGGCGCGATCCGCTTACCTTTCAACAAGTGTTTTTCTGAATTGGATGTACCCGTTCCGGACGGCCGAATACGGTTCGAGGGCAGCTTCTTTAATGGCTTCGTATTCACCGATACGAAATGACAGATCGTTAAATCGACGATAAAAGCCGACGCCGACTGCGGCAGCAGCGGGCTCCAGGTACCCGATGGGATTAACCCATAAATCTCCAAAGAAGCCGACCGATTCCCGGATAGTAGAAGACCCGATTACCGGCCAGACAATGTAAAAACCATTGCCGATACCCCAGCGCCCTAATGTCTGTCCAAGATCTTCATCACTGATGTCCATGTTGAACATTTGTTTGCCTGGATCCCCGAATCCCAGAATGCCGATAGTGGAATTGACAAAAAACCGGGCGACTTCTGTTCCAGCGTTTTTCATTTTACCCTGCAGAATGCAATTCACCAATCGAACCGGAGTCAAAACGTTACTGAAAAAATTTCTGAAGATTAAGCGGAAATCCGTCGGAATCACGAATTTGTACCCTTGCGCCACAGGTTTGAGCAACCAGAAGTAAAGCCTGTCGTTAACCTGAAATATAACCCGGTTTAAAGGCTCAAGCGGGTCGGCGACCCGGACCGGGGAAACGGGCAACTCATCCTCCGGGAAGCCAAACTCGTCCTCAAATTCAGCGTTGTCATTCCGCTTCAATGCCGGGTCTTCAGTCGGCATCTGGTCCATCGCCGGCGCTGCCGCCGTCTGCGCATCCTTTGCTCCGGGGGCTACCTGCGCCCCAACAGCATAGGTATTGAACAAAAATAAAGCCAACAGGATAACGCAGACAAAAGTCGAGGTAGGAATCTGATTACGCATGCTTCAGGCAGTCCTTATGATATGAAGAATTATTAAGAAGTTTTATCGCTGGGTAAGTTGAGACCATATTTGCTTCCTGACGGGCGTGAAATCCCGCTACATCCTGGCGGAAGCTTATAAAGAAAGTTTAGGGTTTGCGGTTGAACCTGTGCCGCATCCGGAAACCTGTGAAAAAGGCCGCCCGGCGGAAAGAGGCCCTTTATGGCAAGGCACGCGTTACCCACTGTTTTTTTTCTGTTGTTCCTGCTCCTCGATTTTCCGCTTGAGTCGATCGATGACCTGCTTGGCTGATTCTTTTTCGAAGAGATCCCGAAACTGGGTTTGATAGTTCTGTACCAGACTGACGCCTTCAACATACACGTCGTAGATTTTCCACTGATCGTCCGTTATTCGCATGCTGTAATCAACGGTTATATCCCCTTCTGAGGATGGAACTCTGGTTTTGACCCTGGCCCGTTTACGTGCCTTGTCGATATCCTGATCGAGATATTCAACGGTCAGTCCTTTGTCGTCTCCACTGATTCGGGACAAATAGGTGTTGCCGAGAAACTGGGCAAAAAGATCCGTAAATTCCTGGCGCTGCTGGGGTGTGAAGCTGTTTTCCCAATGGTAGCGGCCAGTAGCCCGTTTGGCTATTAGGTCGAAGTCAAACATAGGTTTCGTGATCGATCGGATTCTCTCCCGTTGATCCACAAGTCGGGCAGGATCATTGTACTGCGGGTCATCGAGAATCTTCACTACCTGTTGGATGGGGACTTTGAGCGCATCGATCGGTTGGCCGACTTCAGCAACCGCCGATAGTGCAGCCAGAAGTATGATCGACAGGTAAATGGTGCTTTTCACATAAATCTCCTTTGGTCTCTTCTTTTCTCACTTAACGGCAAACAAGGCGATCCGTTGACGGTTGGTTTCATCCCGCCGATCACACCTTACCGAAGACAAATTTGCTGACCAACTCCTCGATGTCCACCGCCGATTCGGTTTCTGTTATCATCTCCCCCGGTTTCAGGGGGACGTCTGACACCCCGGGGGATATCTTTATGTACTTGTCTCCGATAAGCCCTGATGTTTTGATCGAAGCAATCGCATCCTCTGTTAGGGTAACGTCCTTTAAAATCTTCATCTTGACCACGGCCATCCAGCGCTCCTGGTCCAAAATGATTCCTTCCACCTGTCCGATCGGCACACCGGCGATCTCCACCTGCGACCCGGCTTTCAATCCCGCTATCGACTGGAAACGAGCGGAAATAGGATAGTAATTGTCTCCGATAATTTCCATTTTCCCGAGACGTATGGTCAAATATCCTATACAGACGATGCCGATAAGTACGAAGATACCCACAGCAGTCTCCGTCGACCATTTTTTCATCTTGCCTCCCTTTCTTTAGCACACGCGGAACTCGAACAGGTTTTCCTTCGAGGCTTCGGCATTGGCCAAAACCTGTTCGATATTGCTTCCCTTTTGGGCCTCGACAACACCAGCACTGACCGTAAAACAGGCGTTTGGTTGGGGCATAATCTCTATGAGGTCCTCGGCCTTGATCAATTTGGCAAGCTTGGTGCAAAAAGCCCGTGCCTGCTCTTTGTTCGTGTTGGCAAGTACCAGCAGTATTTTATTCATACCGTAGCGCGAACAGGTATCGGTGATACGAATATGATGCTGCAGCTGTGCTGCAAAATTTTTCAGCGCCAACTGACTGGCTTTGTATCCAATCGATTCAATGATATTCTCGAGATTCTGAACGGTCAGCAACACCAGCGAAAATGCGATTTGGTGGCTTTGCAGACGTAGCATCTCTTCTCGGAATTTTCTCTCACTGGCTTGCTGAGATGCAAGGCCCGTAAGGTCGTCGCGCCGAGTTTCAAGACCGGTAATAAACTGCCGGACCAGCGCATCCTCCGTGTACTGAATTTCATCGGCTGTGCCTTCGAAAAGTATTTTGCCTTCTTCCAGCATGGCAATACGTTGGGAAATATAGAAGATATTTGGGATGTCATGACTGACAATAACACCCGTGAATCCGAATTTTTTCTGGTAATCCGAAATCATGCTGTATACGACACCTTTTCGGATCGGATCCAAGCCGGTCGTCGGTTCGTCAAAAAGAACGATTTCTGGATCCGTTACCAATGCCCTGGCAAGCGCCACCCGTTTCTTCATACCACCAGAAAGTTGGGAAGGGTATTCATCATCGATATTGTGCAGGTCGAGCTTCGCCATTTTATCGTGTACCCTTTGACGGATGTCATCGCGTGGCAGGGACGATTTTTCCGCCAAAGGCAACGCAATGTTCTCAAATACAGTCATCGAGTCAAACAGGGCTGCTCCCTGAAACATGTAACTGAATTTGCGTTTAATGGCCGCCCGATCCTTTTTTGTCGCCGCGCCCAGTGGTGTGCCGTTGAATAGTATCTCACCCGAATCCTGCTGGATAAGACCGATGATATGTTTTAACAGAACGCTCTTACCGACGCCGCTTTTACCGATGATCGAGGTTATTAGCCCCTTGTAAATACTGAGGTTGAGACCATCAAGAACCCGGTGATCTCCGAAACTTTTGGATACATCTTTAAATTTTATTAACGGCTGATCCATCGAACCTCACAGGAGGAAAGAAGTCAGAACATAATCTGTCACGAGAATCAGGACGCAGGATTGGACCACTGCAGAGGTGGTTGACGAGCTGACACCTTTGGCGCCCTGTCCATTCGATCGACGATGGGTGTTATAGCCATAGTAGCAGCAGATGGTAATGACCACGACGGCAAAGACGATCGATTTGATAAATCCCCCAGTAATATCCGTCATGAGGACGCTCGATTCAACCCGTGAGAAGTAGATTCCCGAACTGAGACCCAGCAGAACCGAGCCTGTCAGATACCCGCCAAAAATGCCGATGACATCAAACAGGGCGGTTAATATCGGAAAGCTGATCAGGGCAGCGGCAATCCTGGGACTGACCAGGAACTGAATCGGATTGATGTTCATGGTTTCAAGGGCATCGATTTGCTCTGAAATGCGCATGATCCCGATTTCTGCCGACATGGCCGATCCGGCCCGAGCGATGACCATAATGGCCGTTAGGACCGGTCCCATTTCGCGAACCAGGGTCAGTGCAACCGCCGATCCGAGTGAACCGGTAGAGCCGTATTTGACCAGTACGTAGTATCCCTGCAGCCCCAGAACCATGCCAGTGAATGCCCCGGTCAGGCAGATGACGAATATCGACCGCGAACCGATGAAATTCACCTGCTGAAGGGTTTTGGACACAATGGTGGGCAGGGTAAAGATCGAGGCGAATCCCTTGGCAAAGAAAATCATGATATAGCCCATCTCCTGCACCAGCAATATAGCCGATCTGCCAAGGGTGGCGATGGGTGATGCAACGGATCCTGAGCGGTTCATGCAGGGTATCCCTTTTTAAGTTTTGTCAATCGTCGTAAGCGTATCTTGGTATAAAAGGAAGGAATTTATCGTATCAGACTGAATATTGTCAAGAAACCATTGCGCCACTGCTAAATGCTCAGGTAATTATTAGGCTGTGCACTTGCCCAAATGGAGACATTTATGGCTAAGGCATTCCGAAGCCAAGCTTGAAGGCCGGCCCGGCACGCGCTATTATATAGTGGTTGTCAAAAAACGTTCCGTTATTCGAACGTTTTTTTCTATGACCACTTAATACCATCCTTGCTGTATTTCGGAATTTATTTTTGAAAAGCGGTATAAAAGGCACTCTCGAGCGGTCCCACCTCGGGTTTATTGGATAATGTCTCATCGATCCGCTTCCTAACACCAAATTTGCATAGGATCCTCGTAATGATCAGTATCGAAAACCTATCTAAACGATTTGGAGATCATATCATTTTCGAGACCGCCGGATTCCAATTGAACCGTCGTGAACGTATGGGACTGGTCGGAAGGAACGGCCATGGCAAAACCACCCTGTTCAAAATGATCAGCGGCGAGGAGCAACCGGATGAAGGCACCATAAATATTCCCAAAAACTACCGTATCGTCCATGTTCACCAAATGGTTGCCTTTACCGAAGAAACTGTTTTATCGGAGGCTGGGGTCGATTTACCGGAACACGAGCGCGATCACCTGTGGAAAGCCGAAAAAATCCTTAGCGGGCTCGGTTTTTCAGATAGAGATATGCACCGTCACCCTGGAAAATTCTCCGGTGGATTCCAAGTCCGTCTCAACCTGGCCAAGGCGCTGGTAGCCGAACCCGATCTGCTTCTGCTCGACGAACCGACCAACTATTTGGACATCACGTCCATAAGATGGGTTAAAAACTTTTTTCTGACCTGGCCGCGAGAGCTCATGCTCATTACCCATGACCGCAGTTTCATGGACAGCATCGTGACCCACACCTTGGGGATTCACCGTCAGAAATTGCGCAAAATCACCGGTGGAACGGAAAAATATTACGCCCAACTCGCCCAGGACGAGGAGGTATACGAAAAAACCAGGCTTAACGACCAGCGCCGCCGTAAGGATATCGAGCAGTTCATCCATCGTTTCCGCGCCAAAGCCAGGCTGGCAAACCTTGTTCAATCGCGTATCAAGACCCTGCAGAAAATGGAAAAACATGAAAAACTCGAAAAGATAAAAACGCTTGATTTTTCGTTTAACAGCGAGCCCTTTCCCGGTAAGCATATGCTGGGTGCTGAGAACCTCGGTTTCTCATACGACCCCCAAAAGCCATTGATTGACAATTTCAGCTTGACCATTTCCGCCACTGACCGGATTTGTATCGTCGGGAAAAATGGTCGGGGTAAGACAACCCTGCTCAGGCTCCTGGGGGGAAGTCTACGGCCAAGGATCGGGAATATTCGAAAGAACCCGAACCTATCCATGGGCACATTTGAACAGACCAATCTGAAAACACTCGTTGACACCCGTACGGTGGAGGAAGAAATCAATGGCGCCAACCCCGACATCAGCCGCCAGGCCGCTCGTAATATCTGCGGCGCAATGATGTTCGAGGGCGACAATGCACTGAAAAAGGTCAGCGTATTATCCGGCGGTGAAAAGAGCCGGGTCATGCTCGGCAAGCTGCTGGTCACCCCGGTCAATCTCCTGTTGCTGGACGAACCGACCAATCACCTTGACATGGAATCCTGCGACGCCCTCCTGGCGGCACTCGACAATTTCGATGGGGCAGTTGTCATGGTCACACATAACGAAATGTTCCTGCATCTTCTGGCACGCCGACTGGTCGTGTTTCAACCGGAAGGCATACAGGTATTCGAAGACAGTTACCAGCGATTCCTGGAAAAAGATGGATGGCGGGAAAATGCCTTGCCCGTGACGACAGAATCCACAGATCGGGTAACCGCAGATAAATCGGAGAAGGTCAGCAGAAAAGAGCTGCGGCGCCAACGATCTGAATTGCTGGCGGAACGCGCGCGCATTTTGCGACCCCTCGAGCAGGCCATATCAACACTTGAAAATGAAATCGACACCAACGAAAAGAAACTCGACCATCTCACTCAGGATATGCAAAATGCGACCTCATCCGGCAACGGGAATCAGATCGCCGAACTCTCCCAGGCCATTCATGCCTGCCAATCGGCAATAGACAGGCTGTTTGACGAGCTTGAAGCCCTTACAGAGGATTATGAAAACCGCCGGCGCACCGCCGCGGAAAAACTGGCCAACTTCGACGCCTGATCAATCCACGCAATAACGGATCATCTACCGCCCAAACTGCCTCTGCTAGACTCAGTGCGGTTGCAAGGATGCCTCTTTTGTGATTTATACCGCTTTTCAAAAATAAATTCCGAAATACGGAAGGGTGGTATAAGTGGTTGTAGAAAAAAACGTTCGAATAATGAAACGTTTTTTTCTACAACCACTATACAAGGCTGTTACTGATACAGCCCCGGAAGGAAAAGCATGAAAGCCCAACGAATCCTCGTTGTTGAACAAAACGGAAGTGGTGAGCAAAAAGTCAAGGGTCTCCTGACCCACGGCGGCGATTCATTTTTGGTTGAACGCTGGAGCATCGACACGCCGTTGGAACCGATCATCGATGATGCCTCCGAATATCTACCGAAAAGAATCGACGCCGATCTCGTTCTCGATTTTCTAAAGCACCCGGACCTGACCCACGATCTGGCAGAAATCTGCCGCCGCCAAGGAATACCGGTTGTGGCTTCGGGGAAAAAACTGCGGATGGAAGGAGTTTTGACGCCGCCGACCTGATGTGGCCTTCCCCGGCAGGTGGGCCTGGGGCGATATGGCGAACGATTCGGTGCACCGGAATTCTCGGTGCGATTGTCGGCTGGCAGGATTGCGAGTGTCGAGGTGGTTCGCGGCGCCCCCTGCGGTGCGACATGGGAAGCCGCCCGGCGCATCATTGACCTGCCGGAGGCGGAGGCGATCATCCGGATCGGGCTCGATGTCCAATATTACTGTACGGCCGACCCGGCTGGGTGGGATCCAATTCACGGTAAAAGCCCCGTCCACTTTGCCGGTAAAGTCCACTCGGCCGCTTTAATACGGGCCTTATCCAAGCTTTCCTGACCCAGCCGAAGGACGTCCGAATTGGCGGATTGCCTGCATCACCGCACGGCTCGACCATGCAATCCGTTTATTACAGATCTGCTGATGGATACCTCCTTTTCAACCCTCGACGGCATGGTATCGGTTCACAGGGTTGCAACATCCGATGTGCCTCAGACCACCGAATTGTAAGCGTTTGCAGGGTGCCGCAGATGCAAGGCGTCGGGCGCGCAGACGTACTTTTGTACTTCAAGTGTCCGACAACAAAGCAGATGCGGTGCCCTGTGAATGCTTACACCGCATGGTATCGGTTCACAGGGTTGCGACATCCGATGTGTGCTTCAGACCACCGAATTGTAAGCGTTTACAGGGTGCCGCAGATGCAAGGCGTCGGGCGCGCAGACGTACTTTTGTACTTCAAGTGTCCGACAACAAAGCAGATGCGGTGCCCTGTGAATGCTTACACCGCATGACCCTTTCGTCGCGCAATGACATAATACGTCAAACCAGCAAACAGAATCGAGGGCAATGACCCGCCAAAGGTGGTCATCTTGACCGCCAACCAGTATAGGACGAAGCCTGCCGCCCAGGATACCAGAGCAACGATATTGTACCCTCCAGTGTACCAGTAAGCGCCCCCGACGGCGTAAAGTGCATCGAGATCCAGTCTTCGCCGGCGGATGAAAAAATAATCCGTCAGCACGACTCCGAACAAGGGGACAAACATCGACCCGATGAAAAGCAGGAAATTTTCATATTGCTCCATGGGAAAGACGAGGGCGACCAGGATAGACAGGATCCCGGCTGCCCACATGACGGCCCCGGATCCGATCCGCTGAGAGATGTTCAGCATCGAGCATGTGGCTGAATATACATCCGGGAAATCGGAGGTAATACTGGACAAGACCACCATGATCAAGGCCGGCAGGGCCAGCCCGATGCTGCCCATGAGCTGCAAAATCAGCATTCCCGGATCGGCCTCACCAGTGACTATCGTGGCCATCAACCCCAGCACGTACATCCACGAGGAAACAAGGAAATATCCCCACCACGTATTCCAGAAAGCCGGTGTTGTCTTCCTGGCAAATCTGGCGTAGTCGGCCACCAGCGGCATCCACGAAATCGGCATGGCGATCACGATGTCCATACCGATCATAAATGACATCCCCTGGGAGGGCGTCTTCAGGATGTCGCCGCCAAACTCTTTGATCGATACCCAGGTCATCAGAATGATAACAAGCAACAGGGCAATGACGGCCGCGGTCTGCAAAAATTTCCAGATCGGCCTGCCCGTGTGCAGTGCCCAAACTAGCGTACCGATTCCGATTATCACGATCCAGAAACGGTCGAGAGCCAGCAGGCCACCGACGGACTGGCCGAGCATGGCACCGGCTCTACCCCCGATTATAAGCATGATAGAGGCCCATCCGATAAGCTGAATGATGTTCAATACCGCGGCCAAGTTTGACCCACGGATGCCGAAAGCCGGTCGCACGGACACCATCGACATAATTCCGTGGTCCGAACCGATGATGCCGCCAAGAGACATGAATGTGTTTCCCAGGATGTGCCCCACAATAATCGCCCAGAACCCCGCCCAGAATCCCATCGGCGCCAGAAAACCGCCGGCCCAGATCTCGGCCAGAGATATGGCCACACCGGCCCACAATAATAGGTAATCGACGCCGCCGAGGTTTCTGTCGCTTTGGACTATGGGTTTGATGTTCATCGGATACCTGCAACTAATTTTTTTAAGATTCGGGGGGTTGCCGAGTGACCAATAAAAAACCGACTGGATGAAGGTCAGTCGGCGTTATACCAGTTCCCTCCACCGGCATTACCCGGATCAGGTTCAACGGTCGGACCCACGTTCACGTGTCATGGTCCCTCTCAGCCCGGTGTCGCCGAGCTCCCGCAAAGCTTTATGTCATGTTGTACCATTTGAGATGTAGGCCATGACCTTTCTTCTGTCAAGACCTTTCATACCGCCGCGTTATACCGCTTGTCAAAAATATATTCCGAAATACGGCAGGTTGGTATCAGTGGTTATAGAAAAAAACGTTCGTATAGCGGAACGTTCTTTGACAACCACTATTACCGATCAGAATAAATGTAATTTGCGTTGTCATTTCTTGGTAAGGATCTCGATCGCCGCACGCTTCACAATCATTTCCGGGTCGTTCAGTCCGGCTTCGATTTCACCGCGAAACGGTTCCAACTCGCGGGGTGCAAGAACCGCAAGCTCCCGGAATGCCAACTCACGGATCCGCGGTTCGGTGTCCGACATGCATTTACGATACACTGTCAAGTGATCGCGGACATTGCTGACCAAACCAAGAAGGACCAGTGCGTCAAAGCGCAGCTCATCATCTTTGCGGGCAATACAACGTAAATAGACCTTCGCCGTCTCGGCGTGCTTGGCCCCAAACCGCCATAAATTATAAAGTATACTGCGCCTCTGCTCCAGATCGGCGTGATCGAATCGCTCGAGAAGCAAACCGAAAATACGATCGTCTTGCAAGTTCACCAGGGCGTTGACGGCCGCCTGTTGCACCTGCGAATCCGGATCGTACAAAAGCTCGATCAGCGGAATTGCTGCCTGGGAATTACCCTTCCATCCCAAAGCGAAGGCGGCATTGGTTCGCAATTCCGAATCCTTGCCTTTAAGGTCCTGCACGAGCCGATCGATGAGTCCCTGGGGCTGCTTCAGAAACGGCATAGTGACACTGAGTTGGATCGAGGCGTCGTGGCGAACCAACTCGTCTTCAGTTGGATCCGTCATCATTTCGTAGAGCGGTCCGGCAATTTCCTGTTTCGCAAACCCGCCCAGTAGCAGTATGATGCGTTGCTTCAGCTGTCGGTCTGCGTGCCGAAGTGATTTGAGCAAAATTGGAACGGCAAGTTCGCGTTCATTCAGAAAAAGCGCCAAGTCATCGATGTAACAGCGGGATTGCTCCAGCAGGCGTTTCTGAGGCTGGAAGGGTATAATCTTCTCATTCATTGGTCTTTTACCAGATACAATTACCGCGCCAAGGACATGAGCCGCAATTGGATCGTGTCAATATACGGACTGGGTTGTTTGCGCATCAAAGATATGAAGATGCTTTAAATTTAACGCCATTTTCAGAGTTTCGCCCATCCGAACCGGCCGCCGACCGTCACACTTGCCAATCACCCGTATGCCCTGCAAGTCCATGTGGATATTGGTTTCACTTCCGAGGGGTTCGACAACGGCCACAACTCCGGGTACCGTGTAATGGTTTGAATGGTTTTCGGCACCATCGGCCGGGATAATGTCTTCGGTTCGCAGCCCCATGATGACCTCAGTGCCGTCCTTCAATTGAAATTCCGGCTTGGGAGGCACGGGTATCTGAAGCGAATCGTTGAAAGACAGATAAAATCCTTGCTCAGCGAATCCTGTTTTGGCAGGAACAAGATTCATAGGGGGCGATCCGATAAAACCGGCAATAAGCCGCAGTATGGTCGACTTGCCGCAACCCGAAGGGCCGACCAGCACAACGAACTCCTTGTCTCCGATTTCCAGATCGATGCCATGGACGACTTCCGTCTTGCCGAAGCGCTTGACAATATTTCTAAGTACGACACTTGCCATGGACCAATCCTATGGTTAACAATTGAGGAGATAACCGCGATTTGACGAACCATCCAAACCATGTTTTCGGCGTCGGCGTCAAGCTTTCATTCGTATTCGTGCACGAACGGCAGTATTGTGAAGCCTTTAAATAACATCGTTTCGATGAATTCCACGGTCTCTGTTCCAGGATACCTTAGGGTAAGTGAAAAGGCTTGAGTAATTATTTCACTTCGACTACGGTGATTTTCCCGGACACACCTGCCGGCTGCATTGCTCGGTTGCGGGAGACCGGGGTGCATTCTTTCCACTTTCGCAGTATCCTTTGGATCCGTTTTGAACCGTACATAAGGAAGCCCTGAGAAAGATGAGATTTTTCTAATCTATAACGAGATGAGCGAGGTTTCCGTGAACGCGAACAATCAAGTGTATATCAAGTTACAAAAGCACCTGGACAACCAGGCGGTTGGTTTCCCCGCAACACGTTCAGGAGCTGAGATTAAACTTCTAAAACACATCTTCACGCCCAAAGAGGCTCAAATAGCAACTTTTTTAAGCTATAAACCAGAGCCGGTCGAAACCATATGGGATCGGATTCGGCCTCTGGTCGATTCAGCCGAAGAACTGGCGCAGCACCTCGATCGAATACAGAAAAAAGGGGGAATCGAAACTAAAATAAAGTCGGGCAAAAAACTTTACTGCAACGCGCCGCTCGTTGTGGGTATGTTTGAATTACAGATTGGCCGGCTCACGCCTGAATTTGTCAGGGATTTCAACGAATATACTTCCGACAGAAAATTCGGTATCGAGTTCTTGAGCACCGAGCTTCCCCAGATGCGCACCATTCCGGTGTCCAAAAGCATTCAACCGCAACACCATACGAGCACGTTTGACGAGGTGACAGCCCTGCTTCAGCAGGCCGATGAGCCCTTTGTCATCATCGAATGCATTTGCCGCAAGAAAAAATCGATGGAAGGAAAAACCTGCAAGATAACCGATAGAAAAGAGACCTGCCTGGCTATCGGCAGTACCGCCCAGACCGTTCTGTTGAGCGGAAACGGGAAAGAGATTTCCAGAGAAGAAGCGCTATCGATCATAGAAAAAAACCAGGAACAGGGGTTGGTTCTTCAACCGTCCAACACGACAAAGGCTGAGTTCATCTGCTCGTGTTGCGGATGCTGCTGTGGGATGCTCGGCATCTACAAAGCCTTGCCCAAACCATTGGAATTCTGGGCGGCAAACTATCGAGCGGCAGTTGACCCTGACACCTGTATTGGGTGCGGGGATTGTGCGGAACGATGCCAGGTGAATGCGGTTCGTGTTTCCGAGAAAGAAGAGCGCGCTGTCGTAGATCAACACCGATGTCTCGGTTGTGGTGTTTGCATCTCCGATTGCCCGACCGGTGCCATTACCCTGCTTAAAAAAACCATCGAAGTGAAGCCGCCTCAAACGCGGGATGATCTTTATGACGTCATCATGGCGAATAAGAAAGGCCGCAAGGAGAAATTAATGTTGACGGGCAAGCTGATCGGCGATGTAATCCGATTGAAGCAAAACAATCTTTTAAAGTCATAGCAATATAACAATTGCCAATGGAGGTATAACATGCGTGCAATAATCCTGGGGATGCTGACCGTTCTGTTATCGGCTGATTTGGGCTCAGCGGACATCGTTGCGACCTGGCAGCTGAGTGATGGTGCCAACACCAAACTGAGCATTCGTGATGACCAGCACGTTCGTATCGATACCAATGAAAAAGACACTTACATGTTGGTAAAAGACCAAAAAGTATACATGGTGCGCAAAGAGGACGGTCAATGGACCGCCTTTGATATGGACCAGATGGCCGAAATGATGAAAAGGTTTAAAAGAAACAACAAGCAGGTCAAAGATCAAGAGTTCCAGGAAAAATTTACAGATACCGGCCGTTTTGAAACTATCGCCGGTTACAAGGGTAAGGTCTTCGAAGTCGAATACACTGATTATGCAGGTAAAAAGAAAACCGATGAAATCGTTCTGAGCAAACATAAAGATGTTGAACGCATACACAAGGGCTGGGTTGTGTTTGCTTCGCGCATGGCACAAATGCTGGGCCAGGATTCGGCCCGCAAGCTGGATCAATCACTTAAATCGGCCAAAATGAAAGGTTATGGCGGCATGCTGCGCTATGGGAAAGACATGATCCTCAAGCGTGTCGAAAAGCCTTCCCTTGACATCGGACATTATCAACTGCCGCCAGGGGTCAAGATGATGGACATGCCCTCCATGGGCAGCGCGGGGGGATACCAATCGCCACAACCGACTCAGCCAAAAACCGATGGCTCAGCAGCCGGTAAAAAGGACAATACCGCAGATACATCAAAGGATACCGATCAACCATCGGTGGTCGATGGTGTCCGGCAGGGTGTCAAAAGTCTTTTCAAGAAGGTGTGGTAATAATCATGAATGGATCCTAAAGAACAATCTGATACCAAAAATATCCCAGCAGACCGGAAACGGCGATCACTGTAATCATCCCCGCCTTAAACCAATAGATCGCCGCAAAGGCTGCGGCACCGATGATGGCGGCAAATCCGCTGAATCCACCTTCGGTAGGAAAAAGCACCTGCAATCCGAACCAAACCGCGAGGTTGAGCACAACACCGACCACAGCCGCCGTGATGCTCGAAAGGGCTGATGAGAGCTTGGCATTGTTACGAAATTTTTCGATGTATGGACCACCGAGGAAAATAAATAGAAAGCACGGCAGAAACGTAAAATAGGTGGCAACCAAAGATCCGGCCAACCCGCCCATCACCGGACTCCAATTACCCGAGTAGTTCCATCCACCCATAAAACCCACAAACTGAACCACCATAATCAGCGGCCCCGGGGTGGTCTCGGCCAACCCCAACCCGTCAATCATCTGCGGCCCGGTCAACCAGGCATACTGTTCGACACCGGCCTGGGCAATGTAGGCCAACACGGCATAGGCGCCGCCAAAGGTCAAAAATGCGGCTTTAGTGAAAAAGAGGGCTTCGGTGTAAAAAACTCGATTGGGTATAAGGGTATATAATGCCAGCACCGGTGCCATCCAAAGCAGAGCGAATACGATAATAAGAAGCAAATTTCTTTTTAGGGACGGATTGACGTGGCACGTCGCATCGTCTTCACAGATCGTGACAAATCCCTGTTCGGAACCCTTAACGCCCTTGCCATTAAGCGTGTTAAATTTGTCCGGCAGGACAAAACTGCCCAGAAAACCAATAATACCAGCGCCGAGAACGATCAGTGGAAAAGGCATTTTCAAAAAGTAGATCGCCACAAATGAAGCGGCGGCAAGGCCCACCATGAGCCCGTTTTTTAGTGCTTTTTTACCTATTTTGATGACAGCGGACACCACAATGGCCATGATGGCTGCCTTGAGTCCGTTGAAGATAGAGGCCACCCAGGGAATCGCACCGTATGCCGCATAGGTGTAACTGAGGGCAAACAAAATGAAGATCGACGGTATAACAAAAAATGCCCCAGCCACGATACCACCGGGAAGCCGGTGCAATAGCCACCCGATATAGGTTGCCAATTGCTGGGCTTCAGGACCGGGCAAAAGCATGCAATAGTTGAGTGCATTCAGAAAGCGCCCGTTGCTGATCCATTTCTTCCGATCGACCAGTTCATGATGCATGATCGATATCTGCCCTGCAGGACCGCCGAAGCTGATAAAGCCAAGTTTTAACCAGAACCTGAATGCTTCACCGAATGTCGGGTGCGGGGTCGTGATATGCTGCTCACTGTTCTCAATACTGGTATCCGATTTGACCGTGTCCATATTCTCCATTTACCTGTTGAAAATACTCGCGGAAAATTCGTGCCTATCCTCTGTACTGAAGAAAATATAACAATTGAAGAAAATATAACAACTGTAGCAGCCGGCAATACATGGCTGTCTTTCGCCGCAACACAACCAGAAGTGAAAATCCGGCTGTTTGCCCGCATTTTCGCGGGTTGAGTGCGTCAATTCAACAGGTTGGCGAGGCTAAAGCAGCCAATTTTTTGACGTATTTATCTTAAACCCACCAGACAATTGCGTTTATCCTTGGCCGCCTAATTTTTATAACTAATTGTTATTAATACATTTAAAATTTTTTAGAGATTATGGCCCGATTTTTGCGAGATAACTCAATGAATCCCTGGGAAAGACGCTCTGCCGTCCCTATAGGCCGCGTCTCTGCCGGGCAGAGGTATGTATTATTGGCACTGTATCGGAAAAAAACTCAAACAGGGGAGGAACATATGGCGTTTAGTGAAAAGAGGAAGTCTGATCGCAAACCATGCTTCTTTTACGCGGACTATGCCTACAGAGGCAGAGTGTACCGGGATTTCATAAAAAATATCAGCGCTGGCGGAGCCTTCATTGAAACCACCAAACCCATCCCGTTAGGCCAGGAAGTCGTTTTAACCTATTCGGAGCCGGTATCGGTTTTTCCGGCAAAGACCTCCCCGGTCGGTCAGGAGATTATGGTGCCACTTACCGCGCCAGTATCTGTCGCGCCGGTTAAAAAAATCGGCAATGTGGCCTGGATCGGCCCGGAAGGATTCGGTGTCGAATTCAGACCGGCCAGAGATCACTACACCATTTAAAATGATTTTAGCCCTTATTTCCAGTTACGCCAAAAAACGTAACTGCTGACATACAGGGCGGTTGCAATGGAAAAATCGAGCACGGCTACGCCGATGAGAAAAGGGTAGTTATTTTGGGCCTGATTTGACAAAATTGCTCCCGCCATGATCATGGCAAGCAGAAAAAGGAAGAATCGCGGTCTGAAACATTGCCAGATCCCGGGATGCTCTAAAGCATCTATTCTCTCCAAATTTTTCCGACAACTTCTAATAAAAAGTAATTTAGCCTTTGTCATCCCGATCAACACGCCGGCAGTGATCGCTAACCATGGCCAAACCAGATCCGGCTGCAACGTATTTGCTTCTGCCAGCAAACGCCATCCTTTCAGCATCAAAGCAGTCCCCCCGGCATACCAGATGAAGGCCGCAACAATTTTTACTCTGCGTGTTGACATAGGCGAAAAGAATGTCGTTTTGGGGTCGTTGAATTCAGGCTCGATTTTATCGGCGGTGAATTCTGTTTTTCAGGTTGTTCACCCCTCAACGGTACGGTAAATCTTATCGGTTTGGCGATGTTTTAACCCGACGACCCCACGGAAAAGGCCAGCAGAAACTGTCCGGTATAGTAAAGCGGCAGACCGAGTAGGCGGTTCAGGAACGCCGTTTTTATGAATCGGTTGCGAGCAACAAAGATATCTGAGATATAAAAGGCCAAAGCCCCTACCGTCACCATGATCTGTAGCCGCGGCAGCACTGAGTTCTCTCCCAGCAGTGAACCGGCAGCAGTGAGCATGAGGGAGATAACAACAATGTACGCCGTCACAGGCCCTTTCATTCTTGGGTCCAAATGCGGCTGGAGCCATCGGAACACCATGATACCGATGATCAAAACAGCAGCCACCCCAATGGCCGTCCAGAGGTTAAGTCCAGCAGTAACGTAAAAAGCAGCCGTATACCACAGATGCCCTCCTAAAAAAGCGATCAATCCGGCCAGAAAAATCGATCTGCGGTCAATGATCAGGTAAATGTCCCTGATCAGAAAACCCGCCGCGATAACCAGAATCATCAGGTTTAGATGCACGTGCCCATAATGATCGACCAAGGCCATTTCACCCGTAAAACATCAGGGCGGGGTGAACGCCCGCCCTGACAGGGAAAATTTTATTACCTGCACCTTGCGAGAAAACTTAATAAGAATAAAACCATTTTTCTGGTGGTTGTCAAAAAAACGTTCCGTTTATGCGAACGTTTTTATCACTAACCACTTATACCACCCGGCCGTGTTTCGGAATTTATGGTTGAATATCGGAAAAACAAACAGCCAACGCGCCGTAATGACCTGGCTGCCTACCTCTTCTATCTCGCTAGGGGTAGCCGGTCATTTCCCTTACGATACTGAGAAACTTCCCTTTATCCTTTCAATTACGACATTTCAGTGCCGTTGCGAAACGCTGCCGCCGCCAAAGCTGTTTCTTAACGTTGCAACTGGAGACTATAGATCGCTCCTATGGTTATCTGATGATGAGGAAAAGAACATATTACTGGTATGTTTCACGAAGATCTCAGTATGTGTTTCTAAGGATGAAAGTGTTAACGATGTCAATTATTAACCCTTGAATCTAAAGGAATCGACCTATATGTTTCTGAAATATAGCACAATTTGGTAGAGATCAAGGGACGCACAGACAAATTGTGAAATAAATTAACCAAAACTATGTAATAATTTTCACATTTGAAAAATACGCACTCTTCCAACAAATATAACACATCTAAATTATTAAATAATTAAGCTTATGGAAAATATTTATCCTTGCATGATTTTTGCACCGCTTTTATCAAGATGGCGTTGTTTTGAAATTTGGAATTCGTTGGTTTGTCAATAATGAAAATACTCGGCGAAGGAGTGAATCCAGAGACGGTGGAAGGAATGTTGAATGGACTGCAATTCTACTCGTGACCATCATGCGCTCCTAAATAATCCCTTGAATAGATAGCCACAACCGCGTCTCCGACTCCTTCCCCATAGCGAACCATCGCTGAAAGCGGGCATGCTATGGCCGCTCTATCCGGCGGCAGAGGGTGACAATTCCAGCATTTGACTGCTGCGATTGATATGCAGAGTGAATGGTAAGGAGTTAAGATTTAAATCGCGGATTGAGATTTCTTCCGACTTAAAATTTACACCAATCGAAGGAATCAGTTCAATTCGCCGAACGCGATCAATTACACCTACATACTGATCAATCATCTGCAGCAGTTTTGACTTTCCTATACCTACCCCTATGACCACGCCATCAACAGTCGAATGTTTGCCATCTGTAGTTTCTGCGATTCTAGCTTCTTTCGGTCCGTTCTTTAAGGTCTCATAACTGTGTGTCGTTCAGTTCAATAGGCGATTATCATTTGGAAGTAAAATGTTGTGGCGGTTCCATTTTATATTCTGAAAGAAATTTGATCCCCAGATGAATAGCCCGTAGATTTTTTCCGACATCCAGACATTATAAAGAGAACTGGTGGATTCTCTTTTTCACCGTATTCTTATCGTTGACCACGAGGGTCGTGTTCGAAATGCGGATGATTTCTCGGCGGAATTCTCGAATGACAGAGAAAAAAAGAGGCCAGGGAATCTGATCGGGGAAGTTCTGGGTTGCCTCAACGCGATTGAGAATCCCTAAGTAAATGTTTATCCACGAAAAATTGCAGGGGTTGTGATCTCAGGGAACTTGGGTATTCGATGCCATTCGCAACAACAAAGTGCGAAAATACAGGACCTCCCTTCAAATAAACCAAAATGGCATCGTGAGAGATGCCGACTTTCTCATCAGTGCCGTTCCCTTCACATTCAACAATCAACAATTCTGTATTCTTGCCGTCGAGGATATCCCCAGATCGCTTGCGGTTACTCAATCGGCTAATCAAAAGGGGTTCAGGGGACTCATTGGTCAGCACCCGAAAATGAAAAAGCTGTTTCGGACGATCAGGCAAGTGGCTCAGACGGGAATATCGGTATTGTTGCAGGGCGAGACCGGAACGGGAAAGGAACTCGTGGCCCTGACCATCCATAAGGAAAGTCGTCGCGCGCAGAGGTACTTTGTGCCCATAAACTGCGGTGCCCTGCCTGAAGGTCTTTTAGAGACCGAACTGTTTGGGCATGTGAAAGGCGCATTCACCGGCGCGATTCACGACCAAAAAGGACGTTTTGAAATGGCAGACGGTGGGACCCTTTTTCTTGACGAAATCGGCGAGTTAAGTCTCCCCATGCAGGTCAAACTTTTACGAGTTCTGCAGGATGGAAAATTTCAACGGGTCGGAAGCACCAAAACGTTTCGGACAGATGTGCGCATAATCAGTGCTACCAATAAGGACCTGACAAAAGAGCTCGCAGCGGGACGCTTTCGTAAGGATCTATTTTATCGATTGTGCACCATGCCGATAACCCTACCTCCCTTGCGAGAGAGACGCAGCGATATTCCCGCCTTAGCCAATCATTTTCTGGCACACTATGGTAAGAATTTCTTTTGCAAGGAAGCGACACTGTCTTCTGAAACCATTACGATATTGAAGACCTACAACTGGCCTGGGAATGTACGGGAACTTCAGAATGCGATGCAATTTGTTCTTGCAAGGTGCCTGGGTCAAATGATCGCCCCCTCGCATTTACCGAAAACGATTCGCTTTGCCGTCAACAAACCATTCACTGTGCAACATCGTCGGCCGACCCTGCGCGCTGAAGATGTCCGTGAAGCACTGGAAAAAACTGACGGCAACAAAGTGAGAGCGGCCGAGCTTCTCGGTGTCTCCCGCTCCACGCTTTATCGGTTCTTTACCAAGCAAGAAGAAGATCAATCCTAGAAGTGGTTTCAAAACTTTAGATCACGCCCAAATGCAAGGCGTGGGCCGACGAAAAAACGCAGCATACATGGGGGTATGTGAGTATTTTGAGGAGGGCCACAACACAGCAATTGAGTGTTAGATGGGGTTTTGAAACCACTTCTAAGAATCGTCTTCCGTCCCCAGCCCTGCCTTTTGTTGACATCTCCTGATTTCCGCTTGTTTTACACATTCAGCCGCCTCCCCAACGTCATGGCCCTGATATCCGGGACGAAGTGTTCCATTGTTTCATTGTATCACTGTTTCTCAAATGTATCTGAGAGGCCATGGAGAAGATATCCCCGGAGTAAACTGTCCTAAATGACTTGCTAATTTAACTGCTCAGATACTTTTATCCCCCCACCGGTGTCGCAGTATCGTGTGTCACGCCAAGGCTGGCTCTCTGTTCCACTCCTCTTTCCGGAAGAAATAATTCTACATAATTTCAAATACTTCATTCTACTCTCAAAGGCTGCGTTTCGTCTTGGCATACGAATTGCTCAATAAACTGAATAATAACCACTTTCTGCAGAAGTAAAAACATGAAAAGTGATTTGATCGACCAGACGGTAGAAATTCGAAAGCTGACGGACACCATGATAGATATCGCCACCCAAGGTGTTCAGAAATCGGACAACCAAGATCTGATTTTGGTTTACGGCCTCATGTTAGACTGTGCCTATAGAATTCGACAAACGATCCATCTGGAAGAGCCAGGGAATTCATAACCACTATCTCAAGTGACGGTGGGCATGAGAAGAAAATTCCCCCTAATTCAGGCTCCAAGTCGATGAAGTCAAGAACCTGTTTTGTTGTTCCATATTGGAAAGGGAGGGCTTTGGCATGATAGCGAAGATAATTAAAACGAGTATGAACCTGCGACTTCTGGTGATGGCTGTCGCTGTGCTGATGATTTTCTTCGGCACCACCCAGCTGAAGGACATGCCGGTGGACGCCTTGCCTGAGTTCTCTCGACCTTATGTCGAACTTCAGATCGAGGCTCTCGGACTTTCTGCCCAGGAAGTGGAGGCCATGATCACCACACCCCTGGAGGCGGACATGCTTAATGGAACCCCTTGGGCCGAAGAAATCCGTTCCGTATCGCTTCCCGGGCTGGCATCGATCAAGCTCATATTCGAGAAAGGCACCGACATCATGCGGGCCCGGCAAGTAGCCCAGGAGCGACTCATTGAGATATTTGCACTGCCACAAGTGTCTAACCAATTTTCCATGATCAATCCCGTCTCTTCGACCGGCAGGATCATGAAAATCGGGTTGACATCCACAGAACTGTCTCTGATTGAAATGTCGGTCCTCGCCCGTTGGACGATAATGCCCCACTTGATGGGACTGCCCGGTGTGGCCAATATCTCTATTTGGGGCGAACGCCAGCGGCAGCTGCAGGTAAAAGTCGATCCGGAACGTCTGCAAACCGAAGGGCTGACACTGACGCAAATCATCAAAACCGCTGGAAACTCGTTGTGGTCCTCACCATTGAGTTTCTTGGAAGCCTCGACGCCGGGTACCGGCGGGTGGATCGAAACCCCCAATCAACGGCTCGGGATCCGGCATATCCTTCCCATACATACCGCGGAAGACCTCGCCAAGGTTCCGGTAGAGGGTGCGTCATCGAAGCGGCTGGGTGACGTGGCGATGCTGGTGGAAGACCATCAGCCCCTCATCGGTGACGCCATTATCAACCAGAATCCTTCGCTCATGCTGGTCGTGGAGAAATATCCCTGGGCCAATACGAAGGATGTAACCAAACACTTGGAGAAAGCGCTGCATGATTTGCGGCCGGCAGTTTCCGGTATGGAAATGGACCCCACCCTTTTCCGGTCGGCGACCTACCTCGAACTGGCTGTGGGCAATCTCTCTATAGCCCTGCTTTGCGGTACTGTTCTCATGATCGTGGCTTTCCTGGCCTTTCTGTTCAACTGGCGGATGGCGTTAATCAGCACCATGGCGGTAATTATGTCTGTAATCACCGCCGTTACGGTGTTGTACTTGAGGGGCGTGACGATCAATATGGTGATCATCACCGGGCTGATCATCGCTCTCGGGGTCATCATCGACGACGCGATTGTCGACATTGATAGTATCGCGCGCCGCCTCCGCCGGAGGCGCGAAGAAGGCGGCCGCAAATCGGTAACGGGCATCATTTTCGAGGGCATATTTCGGATGCGGAGCCCACTCATCTACGCAACCGTCATTATGGCGGTGGCAGTGATTCCGGCCTTTTTCCTCGAGGGCTTTTCCGGTGCTATTTTTATGCCGCTTATTGCCTCCTATCTATTGGCATTGCTCGCCTCCTTCGCGGTTGCACTGACCGTAACGCCGGCCTTGAGTGTACTGCTTTTTCGCAATGCCTCGATCCCAGCCGGCGACTCTCCGGTCACAAGTATGCTGAATGGTCTTTACCGCCGCCTGTTGGGATGGGCTCCGCGCATGCCGCGGCAGGCATTTGTCGCTGTCGGTGCCCTTCTGGTTTTCGGCATAGTCAGCGTTCCCTTCCTCCGCCAGGAGTCTCTGCTGCCGGGTTTCAAAGAAAGGGACCTCGTAATTCAAATGGAAGGAAACTCCAGCGCCTCCCATCCGGCCATGAGCCGAATCGCGAAGTTGGCCAGCCGTGAGTTGCAATCGATTCCCGGTGTCCGCAATGTCAGCGCTCTTATCGGTCGCGCCATCATGTCGGACAAGCGCACCAATATCAATTCCGGTGAGCTCTGGGTCAGCCTCGATCCTTCAGCCGACTACGAAACGACCGTAGCCGCCGTTAAACAAATGGTCGCCGATTATCCCGGACTATCGGGGGAAGTCCTGACCTCTCTGCAGAAAAAGGTCAGAGAGGAGTTGTCGGGAACCGGCAAAGCCCTCGTTGTGCGCGTGTATGGCGAGGACCTGGCCATGACTCTCAGCAAGGCGCAAGAGATTCAAGAAATAATGGCGGGCATCAACGGCATTGTCGATGCCGAAGTGCAATCTCCGCAGGAAATGCCCATATTGGAAATCGAGGTCGATGTTGAAAAGGCCAAGGCATATAACCTCAAACCCGGCGATGTCCGCCGCGCCGCAACCACTTTGGTATCAGGCCTTGTCGTCGGCGCCCTCTTCGAAGAACAGAAAGTGTTCGATGTCGTGATCTGGGGTACGTCCGATGCCCGCCACAGTATATCCGATATCCAAAACCTGATGATCAACACCCCCGCAGGCATCGATGTCAGCCTGAAGGACGTCGCTCATGTGCGCATCATTCCCTCGGTGACACAGATCCATCGGGATGCCGTGTCACGCTACATTGATGTGGCCGGCAACGTGAGTGGTCGTGATCTCAGTTCCGTCGGTGACGAAATCGAAGATCGCCTCCAGAAGGTCGCGTTCCCGCTTGAATACCGGGCGGAGCTGCTCGGAGAGTACACGGAGCTCGATGCGGCCGCAGATCGCGTTTTCGCCTATGTTATTGCCGCAGCGATCGGAATTTTTCTTCTCTTGCAGGTATACTTCCGAAGCTGGCAGTTGGCGTCCGCCGTCTTCATGACTTTGCCCATGGCTCTGGTGGGCAGTGTCTTGGCCACCTTGTTTACCAACAACAGTTTGTTTTCCCTCGGTGAGATGGTCGGTTTCATCGCTGTATTGGGTATAGTCGTGCGCAACAGCATCGTACTGATCAGCCATTACCGTCATCTCGAACGTCAAGGTGAAAGTTTCGGCGTCGAGCTGGTACAGCGCGCAACGTTGGAACGGTCTGCGCCGGTATTGATGACAGCGGTCACAACCGCACTGGCTTTGCTGCCATTAGCTTGGTTCGGCAACATTGCCGGTCTCGAAATCATTAGCCCGATGGTCATCGTCGTACTGGGTGGCCTGGTCACAGCGACAATTTATACTCTGACCGGCATCCCCGCTTTGTACCTTCTCTTTGGGGCTTCGCGCGAATCTGAAATCGATCTTCCGACCATGATCGTCGTCACAGAAGAAGAAATGCGCGAAGCCATGGCAAAAACTTGAACCTGCGAGCGCCGAAGTCACACGGGGTCACAAAAGACTGGGTAAGGTATAGTAGGTGGTTAATCAAAGGCACTGTCGATGAGTTCTTCAGACAAAGGGGTTTCCCGAAACAGGGTTGTCAGAAATAAAGAAAACCAAGGACAAAAAAACAGCAATGATGAGGAGGAAGAGCAATGCCGGCCAATAACAACCATCGATCGATGATCATCATAATGATCGTTGCCGCTCTGCTGGTGACAGCGTGCCAGAAGCAACAGGACACCCACCAAGTCGAACATCCGGCGACGATAACGAAAATCGACGGATCGGATCTTCACCGCGTGGCACTGACGAAAAAGGCCATCCAACGTCTCGACATCAAGACGACCTCGATTCAGCAAGCCGAGGCGTCCGACATGCAGATTGCCGGTACGGATTTCGATGCCACACATACGGCCTCTACGGCACCGACCATGGTCGTTGCATCGGGAGTCACGCAGTCGCGCAAGGTCGTCCCGTATGCTGCGGTGCTGTATGACCCCTACGGCAAGACCTGGGTGTACACAAGTCCCGAGCCCGGGGTCTTTGTCCGAGAACAAATCAATGTCGATTTCATAAAAGGAGATAAGGCTTTTCTAACAAAGGGGCCATCTATCGACACACAGGTGGTCGAGGTCGGAGTGGCTGAGCTGTACGGTGCCGAGTTCAAGATCGGGCACTAACCGAAAAGCTTAGACCATAAAACACTCAATCGCGATGCGTTATTCGTGAAACAGAATCGAAAACAACCCGTAGGCAATAAAAGATAAACGGAGGCTCTGCTATGTTTCGCATGATCGTCGGAAAAAGCCTGAAGTTCAGGTACCTTGTTCTTGCCTTGGCGGCAGGGCTGATGTACTTCGGTATCGGGCAAATCCAAAAAATGCCGGTGGATGTCTTTCCCGAATTTGCGCCGCCGATGGTGGAGGTCCAGACACCTGTCTCGGACTTTCTCCCGAGGAAGTAGAATCCCTGGTCACGGTTCCGCTGGAACAAGTGCTCAACGGTGTACCGGATCTGAAAGTCGTTCGTTCCAAATCGGTTCCCGATTTGTCGGCGATCAAAATGTATTTCGAGGCCGGAACCGACCTGCTCCTGGCGCGGCAGATGGTGCAAGAGCGCATCGCATCGGTCGTACCGACCTTGCCGAGCTGGGCCAGTCCGCCGATAATGCTGCCCCCTCTGTCGGCCACCAGCCGAATGATGAAGATCGGCATTTCGTCGAAAACCCTCTCTGTGACGGATTTGTCGATGATCACCTATTGGACCATCCGGCAGCGCCTGCTGCGCGTATCCGGAGTGGCCAATGTCGCCATCTGGGGTGAGCGGCTGGAAATGCTGAATGTGAACGTGGTGCCTGATCTGTTGCGAAAGCACAATGTGACACTGAAGGAAGTCATGGAAGCCACGGCCGACGCCCTGGATGTGGGTTTGTTTCAGTTTTCAGAAGGTCACCATATCGGCAGCGGCGGTTGGGTGGACACGCCCAACCAGCGATTGCAAATCCGTCATGTCCTGCCTCTGGTCAGGGAGTACGACAACGTCACGACGGATGTTTTGGCCGAAGTCCCCCTTGCTGTCAGGGACGGCAAGCAGCTGCTGATGAAGGACGTGGCCGAGGTCGTGATCGGCCATCAACCGATGATCGGGGACGGCATCATCAATGACGGTCCCGGCCTGCTGCTCATCGTTGAAAAGTTTCCCTGGGGCAACACCCTGCAAGTGTCCCGGGAAGTGGAAAAAGCCCTCGATACGCTGCGCCCCGGCCTTCCCGATGTGGAGATCGACGCCGCCATCTTCCGGCCGGCCACTTTCATCGAAATGGCCATCGACAATCTCACCAAGGGCCTGTTCATCGCCGCCGTGCTCGTGATTCTGATCCTCTTTGCATTTCTTTTCGAGTGGCGTACGGCATTGATCAGTTGCACGGCCATCCCGCTGTCTCTGATGACCGCCATGATGGTCCTCTACTTTCGGGGGACAACCATCAACACCATGGTCTTGGCGGGGCTGGTGATCGCCCTCGGCGCCGTCGTCGATGATGCCATCGTCGACATCGAAAACATCGTGCGGCGCATACGTCAGCATCGTCAGGAAGGTAAAAAAACATCGATATCAAAGGTTATCATCGAGGCTTCGTTCGAAGTCCGCCACGCCATCATCATTGCGACCCTGATCGAAGTGGCGGCTTTGTTACCGGTCTTCGTCATGGAGGGCCTTTCCGGAGCATTCTTCCAGCCGCTGGCTCTTTCCTATGCGGTGGCAGTGGTAGCGTCCATGATTGTGGCCCTGACCGTCACGCCGGCAATGAGTTTTATTCTGCTGCCCAAGGCGCCGCTCGACAAGCGCGAGTCCCCTCTAACACGCTGGCTGCAGCGGGGTTACAACGTCCTTTTGCTGAAAACCCTCAACAAACCGCGAGCCGCCTATGCCACGGTCGGCGTCTTCGTGTTGATCGGTGTCTTGATCTGGCCCCAGCTCGGCCAGTCTCTGCTGCCGGACTTCAAGGAAAGAGATTTCCTGATGCACTGGCTCACCAAACCCGGCACCTCATGGCCGGAGATGAACCGCATTACTATTCAGGCCAGCAAGGAATTGCGGTCTATACCGGGGGTCAAAAACTTCGGAGCCCACATCGGCCAGGCGCTCATCATGGATGAGGTGGTCGGCATGTACTTTGGCGAAAATTGGATCAGCGTCGATCCTGCGGTCGATTATGACGAAACGTTGGCAAAAATCCAAGAGACGGTTGACGGTTACCCGGGGCTCTATCGCGACGTCCAGACCTACCTGAAAGAACGGATTCGCGAGGTGCTCACCGGAAGCTCCGATGCCATTGTCGTTCGCATCTATGGCTATGATCTAGACCTACTGACTCAAAAGGCTGCCGAAGTCAAAGAAGCTCTCGCAAAGATCGACGGCATCGTCGATCTGCACATGTCCTTTCAGGAAAAGATACCTCAGATTGAAGTCGAGGTGGATCTCACGAAGGCACAAAAACATGGTCTCAAACCCGGGGATGTCCGGCGGATGGCGACCACCATGGTGGCGCTCCAAGAAGCCGGCGACATTCATATCGGCAACCGGACCTATGATGTCAACGTCTGGAGCATTCCGTCAGCACGCAACAGTCTTACCGATCTTCGTAACCTCCCCATCGATATCCCCGCGGGCGGTCATGTCCGGTTGGCGGAAGTGGCTGACGTACGCGTCGCACCGACCCCTAATGTCATTAAACGTGAACACCTCAAGCGCCGCATGGACGTCGACGCTAACGTGCGCGGCCGAGATCTCGGCTCCGTCTATGACGAAGTCGAAGATGCCCTCGAGTCAATCGAATTCCCGCAAGAATACTATCCGGTGCTTTTGGGAGAATATACAGAGCGCCTTGCGGTTCAGCAGAAGATGCTCATCTTCGCGGTCATTGCTGCGATCGGGATTTTCTTTCTGCTGCACACGTCATTCAAAAGTGCCCGCCTGGCGGCGATCTCCTTCGTGCTTCTGCCTTCAGCCCTTGTCGGCGGCGTGCTGGCCGCGTGGTTAGGCGATGGGGTCATCTCCCTGGGCTCGATAGTCGGATTCCTGACGGTCCTGGGCATTGCGGCACGCAACGGCATATTGATGATCAATCACTTTCAGCACCTTGAGCAGTATGAAGGCGAAGCGTTCGGTGCCGACCTGGTGCTCCGAGGAGCGAAAGAACGGTTGGCACCGATCTTGATGACCGCCTCAACCACCGGCTTGGCGCTGATACCTTTGGTGATTGCCGGTGCGATTCCCGGCAACGAAATCGAGCACCCCATGGCCGTCGTCATACTGGGGGGTTTGATCACGTCGACGTTGCTCAACCTGTTCGTCGTACCCGGACTGTACCTGCGGTTTCGGAGCGAGCCGCAAACCGAGCACAGCGAACGTGTAATTTGACTTCTAACGACGTTGATAGAACTGTCCGTGTCTAATGGGTTGAAACCGGAGGAGGCCTTTATACGTGACTCTCTCGGGCTAAATTCGTACAGCGAACTGTCAATGACATCATATAATTGCAACAGGTACCGTATACTAGGGAGGGAGAATGAAATCATCATATAGCAATTTTGACCATCGAACAACGTTGCCTATTTTGGTGATGTTAGTGGCATTCGCTTGCCTTGGACTGGCTGATACCGTCATATTGGCGAAAGACAGTGCGAAGAAACCCTTTATAGACTTGAACCCCAAAATTTTTGACAAATCAACCCATATCGACAATGAGTGGATGCCCCTGAAACCGGGCATACGGCTCATTTATGAGGGAACCACCGTCGACGATGGAAAGACCCTACCACACCGCGTGGTGATCAATGTCACCGACTTGACCAAGGTGATCGGCGGTGTCCGCTCGGTCGTCACGTGGGATCTGGATTACAGCGATGGCGAGCTTGTGGAAGCAGAAATCGCCTTCTTCGCACAGGACAGGAGGGTAATATCTGGCGCATGGGGGAATACCCGGAAGAATACGAGGAAGGAAAGCTGGTCGCAGCCCCGGCCTGGATACATGGCATTGAAGAAGCGAAAGCGGGGATCTCCATGATGGCGGAACCGCGGTTGAAAACTCCCAGCTATTCCCAGGGTTGGGGGCCTGCAGTCGGTTTTACCGACCGCGGGGAGGTGTACCAGATGGGTGAGAAGACGACCGTTCCTTCCGGCAGCTACGCTGACGTTCTGATAATCAAGGAATCGACCCAGGACGAGCCAGACGCCTTCCAGCTCAAGTACTTCGCTCGTGGCATAGGCAACGTGCGCGTCGGATGGTTGGGAGAGGGGGAAAAAATGCAGGAGGCCCTCGAACTAGTTAGGGTGGAAACGCTCGACCCCAAAGAACTGGCGAGTGTCCGTGAGGGGGCGTTGAAACTCGAAAAGAGCGCCTATCAGAACAGCAAGGACGTCTATGGCCGAACTCTGCCGCTGGAGCACCTGGTGGCCGGGTCGACTGCACCGTTGAATGTCAAGCCCATACCCACTACTCAATCCACGGCCAAGCACTCGGCCAAAGATTCCAAGAGGATCTCCGAAGACGAAGCCGTCAGAATCGCGCTGAATGCCGTACCTGGTGACGTCACAGATGTGGGCATCGAGAAAAAACTCGGGGCCAACCGATACGTCGTTGAGGTGCTGGCAAAAGAAGACGGGGCCGAGACCGATGTCATCATCGACATGGAAACAGGGAAGGTATTGACTACGGAGAAATAGTGTTAGTATAACAAAAATGGTGAGTTCGCAATGATCCAAAGGGGGCCGAGATTGCCATGATTGTGGGTTCCCATGTGTCCTCGGTTAGTCCCTTTTTGGTGCGACACAGGAGGCTTGACGCGATGAGAAATATGATTCAGGCAGCAGTGATTGTCACAGTCGCGGTTATCATCGCCAGCATCGTCGGCGCCCAAGACAAGGGGGGGCCGGGTACAGAGGAGTTCGGCTTGACCCCAAAGCAGCTCGTCCAATCCATAGAGACGGTTGAGGCGCTGATATCGCAGTGCATGCGTGAGCAGGGGTTCCAGTACGTCGCCGTTGACTACCTCACGGTGCGCAGAGGTATGAGCGCCGATAAGAGCATCCCGGGGGTCAGCGAGGAAGAATTTATCGAGAAGTACGGGTTTGGCGTTGCGACGATGTACACGGGTCGCCCGCCCCAGCTGGCCACGGGTTATAATCCGGCCAGGGTCGGCCTGGGCGAACGCAACATCCAAATCTTCGAGAACCTGTCAACAGCCGATCAGATCGCCTACAACCGTGCGCTCCTCGGTGAGAATAACGATGCGACGTTTGCGGTCGGTCTGGAGACCGAAAATTTTTCGCGGACCGGGGGGTGCACGCGCAAAGCCATCGAACGCGTTTTCGCACCGGAGCAATTGAAGGCGACCTACTACAACCCCAAAGATGCTCTGATCAACAAGGACCCGCGCATGAAAGCCGCGCTGAGGAAATATGCCGCCAAGATGCGCGCGGCCGGTTATGACTACAATCATCCGGATGACGTTGAGTCCGATATTCGGGATCGACTGGCTGCTTTCACGGCGAGCGGTGCCATCCGTGTCGAAGAAATGTCGCCCGAGCAGAAAATCGCCCTTGAAGAACTCAAGACCATTGAGTTGAACGTCGCCAAGCTCAATTATGAGCTCGCAGAAGAGATTTTCGATCCGGTCGAAGCGGAGATAGAAAAGGAAATGTATGCTCGTAAAGTCAAATGAGCTATACTCGGAAACGCCCGTGGCACCTGACATCCCCGAATCCATTATGTATGCGGGTCGACCGATGGGCTTCTGCCATCCATGGGTGTCTGGAATGTAAGTTATGGCAACAAAACGGATCAGTGTCCTGCTCGGTGTCCTGGCGGTTGCCGCCGTTGGTGCCGTCGGCGGTTGGGTGGCGAGTTCGCGGATTGAATCTCAAGCCGATATGGCCGCGCGGGCCGCACCCCCGGTGGCATCGCCGATTTTCGTCCCAGTGGAAGAACGCGTGCTGAGTTCCAACATCGTGACGCGCGGTACGGCCCGGTTAGGTTTGCCGCAACCGATCTCCATCGTACCGTCAGCCATGAAAGCCGGCGCCGGGTTGATCGCCACACTCCCGATCCCAAACATCCAGTTTAAGGAAGGCGATGTGGCGCTCACCGCTTCAGGGCGCCCCCTGTTCATTCTTCAGGGCGAACTTCCGACCTACCGCGATCTCTCTCCCGGGATCTCCGGTGACGATGTGCGCCAATTGGAGAAAGGACTCGAACGCCTCGGGTTTTCTCCTGGTCCGATTGATGGCATCTATGACAAACAGACCAGCGACGCAGTGACCAAATGGTACAAATCGACGGGATGGGAGCCGTTTGGACCGACGCGGGATCAACTATCAAATGTCCGCACCCTGAATCAAGACTGGGCAGACGCGCGAAAAATGAAAATGGCGACGGCTTCCGCAGCCACTGCCGCTGTCTCTGCTGTAGAATCCGCCCGTGCCACTGCCGAGCGCAACAAAAAAGCGGCTATAGCAGATTTCACGGCCAAGAAGGCGGACTGGCGTAGACTGTCGGCGACACAGGATAAGACCATTCCGCAGGCCGTCGATTCCGCACGCGTCACAGCCGAATATAACAATAGAGCGGCCGCCGCCGAGATTGAGGCCCAGATTGCCAGCCGGGCCTTGATCGTGCTTGATCCGCGGCAGCCGGAAACCGCTCGGAAGTCCGCCGACGCCAAACTCGAACTGGCTCGAGCCGCAGCAAGCAAGACTCAACTTGAAGGTCAAGTGGCCGTCCAGGCCGCGGAAGGTGATGCCAGGTTGACAGCCGAGCAACTCGATTTGGTCAGCGAGCAACTCGAAATGGCTGAAGCAGCGCTAAAATCCGTTAGCCTGGATGGTGAAATGGCGGTTCGGTCGGCTGTTGACGCACTGAAGTTTGCCGAGTTCGATGCCAAGTTGGCTGCCGCGAGAGCCAATCGATTGGCGGCCGAGTTGACCATTTCCAAGAGCAAACTCGGTGTACTGGCACCGGCCGATGAGATCGTTTTCATTCCCGCGCTGCCCGTGCGCGTCAAAGAGGTCACGGCGCGTGTTGGCGACCCGGCAGCAGGAACCGTAATGTCCGTGACAGATGATCTGTTGGTGATCGACTCATCCCTCCCCCTCGATGCGGCACCGCTCGTCAAACCGGGTATGCCGGTGGACATCAGCGAACAGGCGCTTGGCGTCAAAGCCAAGGGTACTGTCGAAATGGTGGCCAACGCCCCCGGCACCCACGGTGTCGATGGATACCACATCTACTTCAAGGTTCGCGTCGACGAGACACCGACCCGTCTCGAAGGGTACTCATTGCGCCTCACTATTCCAGTCAAATCCAGCGGAAGGGCCGTCACTGCCGTCCCGGTCAGCGCGCTCTCTCTCGCCGCCGACGGGACATCAAGAGTGCAGGTGGAAAACAATGACGCCCTTGAATACGTCGTCGTTAACCCGGGACTGTCGGCCGATGGTTATGTCGAAGTGACGCCCGTTGAGGGAACGCTGCCGTCAGGCCAGCTCGTGGTGGTCGGTCACAAGAATCCGGACAATAGGGCACCACAATGACAGCCAAGGGTCTCGTTACAGCCAGGAGGGTGTTCGAGCTGCACGAAACATACAAGCAAAACGGCAGCGAACCGGTCGCCCACGCACGGGTCGACGTTGCAGCGGATGGACCCGTCACGACAAGAAGGGTGCTCGAGCTGCACAAAATATGCAAGCAATACGGCAGCGAGCCCGCCGTTCACGCCCTGGTGGACGTTGATCTTTCGTTGGATCGTGGTGAATGGTTGTCCATTACCGGTCCATCCGGCGCTGGAAAATCAACACTGCTCAACATCATCGGCTGTCTGGACCACCCGACCAGCGGCAGCTACTTCATCGATGGCATCGACACCGCCAAGTTGACTGACAAACAACGTGCCGGATTGCGTAGTCAACGCATCGGGTTCGTGTTTCAAGCATTTCAGCTGTTGCCTTACCGTACGGTACTGGAAAATGTAATGCTGGCGGAGGTGTACCGTAAGCAGCCTCGCGCCGGTCGGCAGGCCCGTGCCTTAGCGGCAATAGAGCGGGTTGGGCTCGGTCATCGCGCCGATTTTCTACCCATGAAACTATCGGGCGGTGAGAAGCAACGGGTCGCCATTGCCCGCGCATTGATCGGCTCTCCCAGCTTGTTGTTATGCGACGAACCCACAGGAAATCTCGATTCGAAATCCTCGGCCGACCTGCTCGATCTCTTCGATAAACTCAACCAAGACGGTCTCACGCTGGTCGTGGTCACACACGACGAGAATGTCGCCAGTCGCGCCGCCCGCCGTGTGCATATCGTTGACGGATCCTTGACAGATGTCAGCAATGGCGCAAAAGTGAAAAAGTCATCCGGCTCTCCAGCAGTGACTGTGAACAGGACCGTTGTTCGGTCGGGAATCACGATCCGTGATCTTCTGAATGAAGCGCTTGCGGGAATGTTCGCCCGGCCGGGACGTATGGCACTGACCATATTGGGCATTGTCATTGGACTGACGGCACTGGTCGCGACGCTGGGCCTGACCCGAACGGCCGGCAACCGCATTATCAGCCAGTTCGACCAGCTTGCCGCGACGGAGCTTTTCATCAAGGCAAGGCCCGGTAGAACGACGGGCATCGTCGATCCCAAAGCCATTCCATGGGATGCGCCGACACGTCTTCGCCGTCTGAATGGCGTGGTTGCTGCCGGGGCGATGAGTGAAGTCGAGGTCGGAGGCGCTCTGATCAGCTCGTCACCTGTAAAAGACCCTCTGAATCAAAGCGCTTTCAAGCTAACGGTGTACGCCGCTTCCCCCGGTCTGTTCAGAGCGGTCAGAGCCGAGCTGGAAACGGGACAATTACCCGATCTAGGCCATTCGGATCGGGCAGACCGGGTTGCGGTTCTCGGACCGGACGCGGCTCTGCGTCTCGGTATTACCGATCTCGAGCAACTTCCGGCGATCGCCATCGGCGATTATCTCTATCTGGTCGTTGGTATCCTGCGCGATGTTGTCCGCAAACCCGAGTTACTCGGGTCGGTCATCATCCCTGAAGGCACCGCACGCCATTATTTCGGGTTGGCCGGTCCCGGCACCGTGGTCGTCGAGACAAAGCTTGGCGCGGCGTACCTCATTGCCGATCAAGCACCATTGGCGCTGCGGCCCGACGATCCCCGAGTTCTGAAACTCGAGGTTCCCCAAGAGCCCAAGCGTCTGCGCGATGAAGTCCAATCCGATCTGAATGTCATGTTTCTCATGCTCGGTGGATTGTCTCTGATAGTCGGCGCTATTGGTATCGCCAACATTACACTCGTTGGGGTGATGGAGCGGACGGGTGAGATCGGTCTGCGCCGAGCGATTGGCGCAACGCGCGGGCATATCGCCACGCAATTTCTTTTAGAAAGCGCCTCGATGGGCGTTATCGGCGGTATCATCGGAGCCAGCATTGGCGTCCTGGTCGTGGTTGCCGTCTCCGCCCACCAGGTATGGACCCCTGTGATAGACCCCATGGCACCCATCCTCGCCCCACTTGTGGGCGGCGGAATCGGGTTGTTGTCTGGCATCTATCCGGCCTTGCGTGCGGCCCACCTGGAACCGGTCGAAGCTTTCCGAGCAGCATAACTGCATTCCAATCTCCCACCGTGGTGTTAGCAGTGAATTTACGCTCGAAAGCCCGGCGGTGTTTAAATCCGCACGGGATGTCCTTTCCGTGGTCCTTCTTCGTGAATGTCAGCGGAATCCGCCGTAGTGAGTAATGTGACAGTAAAGCTGGGAGGAATGCAACCGTACTACCATACCGCCGTGAGCGCCGAAAAGATCGCGCTCGCGGATTCACCGGTGCCACCTTGACTCACCGGGTAGTCCACGTTGTAAGAATACTCGATGACGAATCTGAGATTGCTCAGTACCCATTCACCCGCGCTAACGATGAATCGTCGCCTGGGAACAAAACCGATGCGGACGGATTCCCCGTCGAATAGCTGCGTCACCCCGGCCAAATTACGACTTTCCGAATAGCCGATGGCCAGGTAGTTTCCCTGGGCGCCGATGGCCTCTACCCATGGGTTCCAATCGAACTGATATCCGAGGGTGATCTGCCAGGCAGAGGGCTTGATACTGAACGGGTCGCCATCAAAATCGGTGAAGGTGGCTCGGCTGATGGCCCCGTTCCATTCACCAATCAACGATACCGGACCGAGAGTCCCTTTGACACTTGCCGCCATTGCGGGCACGAAACCGATCTGACCCAGAAAATCCCGATATTCGAACTCCAGGAATCGACTGTCGAAGATCGAGCTGTTGTAATCGACATCGACATCGAGCGACCAGGGACAAAAGACTTTACCACCCAGCTGGTCGAAAGGACGGCCACAATTCCCCTTGGTGCGGAAGCCTGCCGTGGCACCCCAGTGTTCGCCGGGCTTATACCTGCCGTTGTCGACACCCTCATAAGTGTTCCCGGAGAAAGAATAGATACCCACGTTAAAGAGAGGCGGAGCGGGTATCGGCGTGATAGGAGTTATCGGCTCAGGTGGACGCGGTTTGTACCCAAGGGCACTGCTGATCGAGGTGATGAGGGGGTTGATCACCAGCGGCCTGACGGGTGGCGGCGTGACCGGTGGCGTGGCCGGAGCCAAGGTCGGCGTCGGAAACCCGAGACCGAATCCGATGGCCGTGTTTCTCAACTCGAACACCTCGATGGTCAGGGGATCTGTTATGGTCGGCACATCCGCCACGGGATCGCCGGTTGAAACGCCGAAGGGCAGGATGATCCGGCCGGCCGTCAAGAAAGGCGGGAATCTCTGCGGATCACCAATAGTAATGAACGCCGTGTCGATATTGAGACGATCGACCCCTGTCTGGAAGCCCGAGGTCGTTGGGAAGACGACATCCGTGCCATCCTGATATTCGATGATGAGACTACCCAGGGTCCATTCATTAACCGCGACCTCAAGGTCGAGTTCGGCTGTGTTCAAATTGACGAAGCTTTCGGTGGGTCCGCCAGCAACCTCGGACCATCCACCGATCACCTCCAGGGTACCGCCCAGGGCCACGGATTCGTTGATCTTCGACCCCAACGTCGAAACGGAATCTCGAATGATGGCACGGGTGGCGTCGTCCCGGGCGGTTTCCGTGGCCTCCAATTCCTCGACACGCTGCTCAAGTTCTTTCTGTTTACTGCTCTCGGCTTCCGCCTGCTTCTGTGGACGCTCTTTCCGCGCGGTTTCGAGCTCAGCCAGTCGCTCTTCAAGAGCGCGATTTTGTGCCAATAACGCATCGATGGTGCGTTTCTGGGCCGCCAGCGCTTCGGTGATACGTTGAATTTCCCCCCCAATTTCATCTGACGCCTGTTTCAATATCGGCTCTCTATAGCGAACCGCTTGATCGTTCCCTATGGCTTGTCTGACTGCCTCCAGGAAGTCGCCTTCTGTTTCAAACTTTTGATTTTTGAGGGCTTCTAACTCTTTTAGAATGTTGTTCGGAAGGCCTTCTCGTTGCAGAAGTTCCAGAGACTGTTCGGTAAGTGTGAAGCTGGCCTCAGTTGTTTTGGCGGCGACCGCTAAGGAGGGAACACACAGTGCGAGATAGAGAAGCACGACCACAGCGACAGGTAGGGTCGTTTGACGAATATTCATGAGTTGCTCCTTAAAAACCCTGCTAAGGCGATGTCACATCAAACATATACTTTGCCTGGAACTCATGAAACTGGTGGTCTCTGGCCGTTAAAGCCAGCAAACCAGCCCTGTGTGGTTACCTGCATCATTATTGCACCAGCGGGATGAAAATGCTTCTCGTGATACAAGTCTGCCAAAGGCCGGTAGCAAGCAACCGCATTATCAATTGTCTTTTTAGATCATGGAGTACTTTACTACTTTATTATATAGGTGACTGCAATATGTCAATATACAAATTAAATCCCTTGGCAAGACGCCTTGATACAGGAAAGCGGCTCGGCTTCAATGTCGAGTAGGGTATTATTTTATTTTATTTTATTTTTAGATTTATACCGTTATATTGGCGAATGAGAGTCTAAAGAAAACATCCCCCCAATCATCTCAATCGGAAGGAAGCGGTTTGCCATGTTAACACTTCACGTAAATTGTCTAAAGGTCAGGTGGCTTCTGGCAGGGCTTGGTCTGTTATTGAGTATTCACGGACATGTACAGGCGGCCGATAAGCAATCGATTCCTGCCGCACCGTTTGCCGTTGCCCAGGTTCGCTTCGAGCGCAATGCTACAGATGGAGATGTCGAAGTTGTCTTTGAGGTTAAAGGCGGCAAAGACGGTCTATCGAGGCTCGCCGTGGTTTCTCCGGACGGCCGCACCGTTATCGATTTCAAAGCGCCTGACGCATCAACATTAGGAATCCGGCAATTTCAGTTTGAATCCCCGGAGCCGAAGGATAACGAAAGGCTTAAATCGGCTTACCCCGCAGGCGTGTACACTTTCACCGGAGCAACGGCAACCGGTGAAAAATTCTACAGTCAGTACAGGTTAGAGCACGAGCTGCCGGCAACGGCTATTCTTCTTCGGCCCGAAGATCGTACGCGACGAATAAGCGTAGAGAAGGTAGACATTACCTGGGCACCGCTCGAGCATTTGGGGGGCGTCATCGTAGAAATCAAACAGTCTGAATCTGGAGTCAGCATCACATCCGAGCTGCCCGGAACGGCGACCTCATTTGCCGTACCCCCAGGCTTTCTCGTTCCCGATACGGAATATGAACTGAGTATCGGCACCGTAAATGAGTATGGCAACATATCGTTTGTCGAGACCACATTCACGACCGCCAGGCAAAAGTAATGGTATGTGCTGCTTGGGGTTCCTGAAACCTATTGAGATCTTTATCGCCGAGAAGCACACATACAATTCAGGAGCAGTCGCACTTATCCCAATACTTGTTCTTTGAGGTGAAATGTTTGATGTATGGTTAAACATACATAACACGTCGCTCTCCATATCTTTGCCCGAGATTTCAGCCAAATAAAGTGCATGGCTTTTCATACGCTTTGAAAAAAGGAATGGATGCAACATTTAACGCTGTGGTCTTTAGGACCATTAAACCCCTTAATAATTGGTAACATCATCCCCAAAACGTGACGTCTAAAACGTGGTCTTTCCTTTTTTGTCAAACTTTGCCGATAAGCAGCAGGGTTGGAACATGAAATCCATGACCTCAGGTCCGCTGGTGCGTGTTTGACCGTCAAATCGTTGACAGCCGCAGGAAGGATCTTTCTCTTTAGCGTCAGCAAAGGGCAGCTATCATCTGATTGAACTCAGACCGAAGTTTGGAAATATGAATTTCAGGGGCTTGGAATCGGACGAATTGAGGGACGCACACCTCCGGACAGTCCCTCTTCCTGTTGCATGCCGTCAAGAAAGGAGAGTTGCCAATCAAGCTTTTCTCTTCATCTAAATGTTTAATATATTGACATAATGATGTTAGTTCACCCCTGCCTCGCGCCGCAGCAACGCCCTTCCCAAGCGGATAATTCACGGATAGTTTATCTCTGAAAACCTCCTGAACCCACCAAGATAAAAACAATAGATTGGCACCATATTTGCTTATTAACCGTTCGGGGTAAAGCCGCTGAGCGGCTCATTATCGCCTCGCGGATCAGGCTCAGTGCGAGGGAATATCACGCCGGGGGCCATAGTACCCGTCGATTTCCGTCGATGGAAGGAGAAGAACCACCATGAAGGCTGCCGGCACCACAAAACGAAAACCGTAAAATGTCAATGAAACAAATACATATAGTCATAATGGGATTATGGGTCTGCTGTTTAGGGAGTGCTTTGTCGGCTGAAGCCGACCAAAGAAAATGGTTCTTGTCTCCCGAAATTGAAAAACAAAGTTTCGGAGGAAGCATATATCTGGAAGGTAGCCCCCAGCAGATCGCGCGTTTTGAAAACTGGCTGGGGCGCATCGCCCAAGTACCAAAAGGCCGCCAAACGTTGCATTCCATATGGGAAAGTGGCCACGAACTCATCATACGACACTCAAAATACGCGGTTATCTCCGGTGGCCGGACATTGGCGCCGAATTCTGAAAACCTGACCAACGGTAAAGGGGAAAGCGCTACCGTTCTGTTTAGTGCACACATTCAGGACAGCGGCAGCCACATGGTATATAATTCGCACAGAGAGATGATTGAATTTACAGCCGTCCAAAACCTTTACCACGAATTGGCCCATGCCATGCACATGATGAAAGGATCGTGGCGCTATTTTGCTTCAGAGGCCCAGGCCATCGAAGAGGAAAATATTTTCCGCCGAGAATTGGCCTTGATTCAGAACACATCCGTGACAGAACGCTGGGGGACTAACGGCGTTCTTATCAGCAATGTTGACGACATCTTCGTCATGTCGGAATGGTCCGGCCCGTCACTATTCAAAATATCAGATAAACGGCATTTGGCGGGAGATATCCATCAAACGGCCACTGGTACCACAACCAGGGCGATGAATTGGCATCAATCTGAGCGATGAGAGTCGATTTCAACCGGCAGTTTGTTGCTTATCGATCAAACACTAAATCGCGAGTATGCACACAATATTGACATATAGGGGGGCGTTTAGGACTATAGATATCCATACCAGCCGTTGATCCAATTTTGCATCTCCCACTCTGATGGCACCGGCGATATTAACTCCCACTTCATTCCCTACATACCCGTACTGCTCAGTAACCTCGATACACATCTATTGAATGCTCATCGTGATCATTTCCAGAAGAATGTTGACTTCTTCGCAAGTCCATTGGCGTCACAGTACATCGAATGGAAGCGTCGGCGGTTTATCCCGATACCCCCACCGAGAAAGCCAGCAGGAACTGACCGGTATAGTATAGTGGCAGGCCGATGAGGCGGTTCATGAACGCCCTATTTATGAACCGGTTTCGGGCCACAAAGATATCTGATATATAGAAAGCCAACGCTCCCGTCGGCACCATGATCTGTAACTCAGGGGGCATCGAAATTTCTCCCGGCAGCGAAACGGCCATAGTGATCATTAGAGAGATAACCACAATGTACGCCGCTACGGGCGCTTTCATCTTGCGGTCCAGATGCTGCCAGAGCCATCGGAACACAAAAATACCGCTGATCGATGCCGTCGCCGCCCCGATAACTGTCCAAAGATTCAAACCAGCCAACACGTAAAAGGCGATTGTATACCACAAGTGCCCTCCTAAGAACGCGGCCAATCCTGCCAGAAAAAACGATCTCCGGTCGAATATCAGGCAAACGTCTCCGACCAGGCAAAACACCAGACCGTTCAGCATCAACCAGTAATAGACCGGGCGTGGGTGGGGCTGAGCGATGGCAACCAAAACAAATAAGGCCGAAAGAGATACCTTGGCAGCCAGTTTGCCGCCAATGCTGTCGTTATTTTCAAAAGCCAGCAGCACGCCCAGCAATCCGACGGCCGTAACAAGGAATGTTGTGTTTAATTGCATATACCCATAATGGCTGGCCAGGAGATCAAAGCGCTTAATAAGTCAGGGCGGGATACAGACCCGCCCTGATAGGTAAACATTTAGCGAATGTTAAATGATCTTTAGACGAGTCCCTGATCCATCATTGCATCCACCACTTTGAGGAAACCGGCGATATTGGCCCCGATCACGTAGTTCCCGGCTTGACCGTATTGCTCGGCGGCTTCGACACAGGTCTTATGAATGCTCTTCATGATCATTTGCAACCGACTGTCGACCTCTTCGCGGGTCCATGAAAGCCGCATGCTGTTTTGGGTCATCTCCAAACCGGATACCGACACCCCGCCGGCGTTGGCCGCTTTACCGGGCCCGTAAAGCAGCTTGTTTTCCAGGAAAATATCGACGCCTTCCGGCACGGTGGGCATGTTGGCCCCTTCAGAAACCAAATAGACGCCATTGTCGACCAGGGTCTGGGCATCTTTGGCGCTGATCTCATTTTGCGTCGCGCTGGGAAAGGCACAGTCGGCCTTGTGGCCCCAGAGAGGATTGACCTCAGGGGAGAGCTCAAGGGGGGTGTATTCGGCCTCAGGGTATTTCTCGGCATACTCCTTAATCCGCCCCCGCCGGACATTTTTGAGCAGTTTTATGTATGCCAGTTTTTTTGCGTCAATACCGCTCTCATCGTAAATGTAACCTGATGAGTCAGACAGCGTCACGGCCTTGGCCCCGAGGTCGATCAATTTCTCGACCGTAAACTGGGCAACATTTCCGGAACCGGACACCAGGCAGGTTTTGCCTTCAAGCGTTTGGTCCCGGGTGGCCAACATCTCGGCGGCAAAATAGACCGAACCGTAACCGGTGGCTTCCGGCCGGATAAGGCTGCCGCCCCAGTTGAGGCTTTTACCTGTCAGTACGCCGGTGAATTCGTTGCGGAGTTTCTTGTACATGCCGAAAAGGAAACCGATCTCCCTGGCCCCGACGCCAATGTCACCGGCCGGCACGTCCGTGTTCGGTCCGATGTGACGAGACAGTTCGCACATGAAACTCTGGCAGAATCGCATCACCTCGTTGTCGGATTTTCCTTTGGGATCGAAATCCGCCCCGCCTTTGCCGCCGCCCATCGGAAGCGTGGTCAGCGCATTTTTAAACACCTGCTCGAAGGCCAAGAACTTCAGGATCCCCAGGTTCACCGATGGGTGAAACCGCAGGCCGCCCTTATAGGGACCGATGGCGCTGTTCATTTCAATGCGAAATCCTCTGTTCACCTGAGCTTGCCCCTGGTCGTCCAACCAAGGGACCCGGAACATGATCACCCTCTCCGGTTCAGCCAGCCTCTCTAAGATTTTGGCTTGGCGGTAAATCGGGTTCTGGTCCAAGACGGGCTTAACCGATTCAAAGACTTCGCTGACGGCCTGGTGAAACTCTTTTTCATGCGGATCCTTGTTGATGACCAGTTGTAGGATGTCGTCCATGGTAGCCTCCCCGGGATAAACATCATTAATGAACAGTGGAACATGGGTAATCGAAAAAGTTAACCAACCATTTATACCACCCTTCCGTATTGCGGAATTTATTTTTGAAAAGCGGTATAAATGAATGCGCCTCTGATGAATTGGTAACAAACTTGCCACGGGGATACAAGCGAAAACAATTGCCTCGTGTCGCTTGCAAATATGCCAGGCTGCGGCCCCTGCTAAATCCGTATGGTGAACAAAAACCTCACGAGTTCCTAACACAATCCTAACAGTAGGCCATTAGGTTTAGGGCTCGTATCGCGGCCAGCCCGAAATCAGTCGACCGATAGACCACCGGGCTAATCAGGGGCAGATTATTATTATGACAAACAATTATATGACGGTGCTTATGTCACCATCCACTCTCCTTGCCGTTCTCCTGGCGCTGTCATCCGTGGCTTATATCCTGGGCCGTCGCCGCGCCTTCGCAGTGGCCGGAACCCCCGATAAGGTCAAAACACTCCATTCGCGCCCCACCTATTATGGTGTCCTGACAGCGATCTGGTGCGGCATTCCGGCACTGATCCTGTTCGGTTTCTGGCTCGCTTTTGAACAGGCAATCATCACCAACCTGGTCGTGACTGATTTGCCCGACAATATTCGCAGTCTGGCACCGGATCGCCTGAATCTGGTGATCAACGACATAAAGAATCTTGTCAGCGGTAACATTGTCTCCGGGCGCATCGATCCGTCCATGCAAAAGGCTGCGGCGCATTTTCGCCACCTGGTCAATGTCAGCCACGGTGCCCTGGCGGTGGTGGCCCTGGCTCTTGCCGTCCTGGCCACCTTGATCGTCCGACTTAAAATCACCCCGAAGATGCGCGCCCGTAATCATGTCGAAAACATTACCACGGTCATTTTGATCGGTTGTTCGACCGTTGCCATCTTTACGACGATTGGCATCGTTCTGTCGGTGTTGTACGAGGCCATACGCTTTTTTAACAAAATATCGATCTGGGAATTTCTGTTCGGCTTGACCTGGAGTCCCCAGATGGCCATACGCGCCGATCAGGTCGGCTCTTCCGGCGCCTTCGGTTCGGTACCGGTTTTTGCCGGCACGCTGCTGATTTCGGCCATCGCCATGACTGTCGCCGTTCCGATCGGCCTGATGTCGGCCATCTATCTTTCAGAGTATGCCGATCCCCGGTTTCGTTCGACGGCCAAGCCGCTGCTGGAAATCCTGGCCGGAATTCCGACGGTGGTTTACGGTTTCTTCGCCGCCCTTGTGGTAGCGCCCATGATCCGAAACGCGGGGACACTTGTCGGTCTCGACGTGTCATCCGAAAGCGCCCTGGCGGCGGGTCTGGTCATGGGCATCATGATCATACCGTTCGTCTCCTCGATCTCAGATGACGTCATCAATGCCGTACCACAGGCGATGAGGGATGGTGCATACAGCCTCGGGGCCACCAAATCCGAGACCATCAAACAGGTTGTGATTCCGGCTGCGTTGCCCGGCATCGTCGGCGGTATTCTTCTGGCCATATCCAGAGCCATTGGGGAAACCATGATCGTGGTTATGGCCGCCGGGCTGGCCGCCAATCTGACCCTCAACCCCTTCAGCGCCGTCACGACGGTGACCGTCCAGATCGTCACGCTGCTGGTGGGAGACCAGGAATTCGACAGCCCGAAAACTCTGGCCGCTTTTGCCCTCGGACTTCTGCTGTTTGTCATCACCTTGATCCTCAACATCATCGCTCTATATGTTGTACGCAAATACCGTGAACAGTATGAATAAGTCTTCTCATAGCAATTCTTCAATAACAAGAAATCAGCGCGCACCATTGATATTGTCAACCGCAGTCTTTCCCGCCGCTACAAGGCCGAGCGAAGATTTCGGTTCTACGGTATTTCGGCTATCGCCCTTAGCCTGATTTTTTTGTCTTTCCTCTTCATCAGCATCATCAGTAAGGGCTATCCGGCTTTTCAGAAAACATTCGTCAAACTGGACATTTTTTATGATCCCGACGTGCTGCGGCAGGATGCGCTTTCCACGGCCGATTACTCTGCATTGGTCAAGGCGTCTCTTCGAAGCATGTTTCCGGAGGTGTCGAATCGCAGGGACAAGCGAAACCTTTATCGTTTGGTCAGTTCGGGGGCGGCCTTTCAATTGCGTGCGATCGTTCTTAGTGACCCGGATGTTATCGGCCAAACGCAGTCGGTTTGGGTCCCAGCCGATGATGACCTCGACATGTTGATAAAAGGTCATTCTGATCGCAGTGCGGCAGAAAGCGACCGCCGGCTCAATGACAAGCAGTTGTCCTGGGTCGAAACTCTCGAAAGCGCTCACAGGATTGAACGCCGCCTCAACCGAACGTTTTTCACTGCCGGCGACTCTCGCGAACCGGAACTTGCCGGCGTCTGGGGTGCCGCAGTGGGATCCTTTCTGACATTGTTGATCACCCTTTCATTGTCATTTCCCATCGGGGTTGCCGCAGCGATTTACCTGGAGGAGTTTGCGCCTAAAAACCGTTGGACCGACCTTATCGAGGTCAACATCAATAACCTGGCGGCCGTGCCGTCGATTGTTTTTGGTTTACTGGGCCTGGCTGTCTTTCTCAATTTCTTCGGTCTCCCCCGTTCTGCACCACTTGTGGGGGGACTGGTCCTCACCTTGATGACCCTGCCGACCATCATCATCGCCAGCCGAGCCTCTCTTCAATCGGTTCCGCCGTCGATTCGCGAAGCCGCCCTTGGTGTGGGCGCTTCCAAGATGCAAATGGTCGCCCACCATGTCTTGCCGCTGGCCCTGCCCGGCATGCTGACCGGAACGATCATCGGGATGGCACGGGCGCTGGGTGAATCCGCTCCCCTGCTTGATGATCGGCATGGTGGCATTTATCGTCGACATCCCCCACGGATTTACAGACCCGGCCACGGTTCTGCCGGTCCAGATCTACCTGTGGGCCGACAGCCCGGAACGTGCGTTTGTTGAACTCACTTCCGCCGCGACTATCGTTCTACTGGCATTCTTAATTGCCATGAACGCCACAGCAGTTATCCTGCGCAAACGCTTCGAACGCCGTTGGTAATCACTTAAATACCTAACAAAAAACTAACGTTCCTCTCATGCCGATTTAACCATGGCGCTTCATATTCTGCCTGAATAAAGCTGAACGCTCGTCGGAGAAAAATAGACGAATTCACAAAACCTTAACAATTCATCATCGTAAATGCCGCTAACTATTTTAATTAACTAAAGAGTGAAACTTATTTGGGATCAACCATCAAACTCATTTCAAGGAGGACGGAATGTTCAAGAAAGCTGTGTTATTTCTCGCTGCACTTTCTATAGTCATGGCCGGTATTAGTGGCGTGGCCTCTGCCCGATCTGCAAGGGATTACATCAGTATCGTCGGCTCTTCCACGGTTTACCCGTTCGCTACGGTTGTCGCCGAGCGGTTCGGTAAAACCACCCAGTTCAAGACCCCTAAAATCGAATCCACCGGTTCAGGCGGCGGGCTCAAACTTTTTTGCGCCGGTGTTGGCACCGAACATCCCGACATTACCAATGCCTCACGGGCAATCAAGAAGTCCGAATATGACAAATGCATGACCAACGGTGTAAAAGAAATTGTCGAGGTCAAGATCGGCTATGACGGCATCGTGGTTGTCAACGCTAAAAAGGGCAAAGCGATGAACCTTACCCGCAAGGATCTTTTCCTGGCCCTGGCCAAGGAGGTTCCCGACCCCAGCGGCGCTGAAAAAACCGTTTCCAATCCTTATAAGACCTGGAAAGACGTGAATCCTTCTTTGCCGAACGTCAAGATCGAAGTCCTGGGACCACCGCCGACCTCCGGCACTCGTGATGCTTTCGTCGAGTTGGCCATGGAGGCCGGTGCCAAGGAATTTGGCTGGCTCAAGGCGCTCAGAAAAAGTGACAAGAAAAAATTCAAAGGTATCGCGCACACGGTCCGCGAAGACGGCGCCTATGTCGAGGCCGGCGAGAACGATAACTTGATCGTGCAAAAGCTCGAGGCCAACCCAAATGCCTTGGGAATCTTCGGCTTCAGCTTCCTGGACCAGAACACGGATAAGATCCAGGGTTCTCATATCGACGGTGAGCAGCCGACTTTCGAAAATATCGCCGAGGGCAATTACCCGGTCTCCCGCCCGCTATTCTTTTACGTCAAGAAAGCGCACGTGGATGTCATCCCAGGCATGAAGGACTACCTGGTTGAGTTCACCAGCGATAAATGCTGGGGCGATGATGGCTACCTATCGGAAAAAGGGTTGATTCCGATGCCGAAGGCGGAGCGGGAACAATTCAGCAAAGATGTAGCGAGCTTGAAACCGCTCTCTATGTAAATTGATAAGAATAGAAGCGAATGCAATTGCAGGCAGGCCGGATCATTCATCCGGCCTGCTTAACATTTTGGTTGCTCAGGTTGTCGCTGATTTCAAAATTAGATGGACAGATTGACAGCTTGGCCCTATCGGTTTTATGTTAAAACTAAAGTGAGCGTTTCAAATTTTAAATGGCGGGGGAACTGCTTTATTTATAAGGAATTCTATCAAAGTTTGATTTTAAAATTTGAAACCCCATCGGGATTGCCGATCTTGCCGCATCTACGGCGTCATATGCCATCCCGCATAGCTGACTATAGCGGAATGACATCTTCCTTGTAGCTGCGGCAACCTCGACAATCGCTCAAATTAGATTAAAGGCTCTTGATAACCAAAGAATTCGGCAATGGACACTCTCATGCAAGACATAGATGTATCAGATTCAACGCATAACCGGTCGTTCGACAAAAAGTTGGAAAGCAACGGCGGAATCGATGTTGCGATGCGGACGAATATTAAATCCGGCCACAGACTGATTGGTCGCAACGATCGGAGAACTGTTGGAGACATCACGGTTGAAAATCCCCGCATGACCTGCCGCGAGGTCAATGTCCATTACGGAGACAAACAGGCAATCAAAAATGTCTCTATCGACATTGGACGCAACGAGGTTATCGCCATGATCGGTCCATCCGGATGCGGCAAGTCGACTTTTTTGCGCTGCCTGAACCGTATGAACGATACAATCGAGGGTTGCCGGGTGACCGGAGAGATTACTTTGGACGGTGTCGATATCTATGGAAAGAACATAGATGTGGTTCCATTAAGGGCCCAGGTCGGCATGGTGTTCCAAAAACCGAACCCCTTCCCCAAGTCAGTCTACGATAACGTCGCCTACGGGCCGAAGATCCACGGTCTGGCACAAAACAAAGCCGAGCTGGATGAAGTCGTTGAAACGTCTCTGCGTAAAGCCGGCCTGTGGGACGAAGTCAAGGACCGTCTCGGACAGCCGGGGACTGGCCTCTCCGGTGGTCAGCAGCAGCGCCTTTGTATCGCCCGAACCATCGCAGTCGGCCCTGAAGTCATTTTGATGGACGAACCCTGCTCGGCTCTCGATCCGATCGCGACATCGGTAATCGAAGATCTGATCAATGAACTCCGCAAACAGTATTCCATCGCTATCGTGACCCATTCCATGCAGCAGGCAGCGCGTGTTTCCCAACGCACGGCCTACTTCCACCTGGGCGATCTCATCGAAGTCGGCCCGACGAAAATGATTTTTACCAGACCCAGCCACCAATTGACTCAAGATTACATCACTGGCCGTTTCGGCTAATCTCAACCGACAAGTTAGCAGTCACATATCGCGATGTTCGCTCTGATTTAGGCTCTATACTGCTTTTGAAAAAGAATCCCGAAATTCGCAAAGATGGGATAAGTGATGGATGGACCCTTGCTATTTCTTTTTTCCGTGGCACTCATTCCGCAGTCTCTTGACGTCGGCGTACCGGTCCTGCAGAACGCCGAGGTCCTCATTTTCAAATGCGTGTAACAAGCCGCCACAGGCTTTTTGGAATTCAGAGTAACGCTTGCCGCCGCATTGATCGGGGAATCGGGACATTCGATCAACATCCTCCAGAAAACCGTCCACAACCGCTCTGTCGGGGAAACGGTCGGCCACAAGATTTTCGTTAATCAACTTGAAGGAGGATTTCATTCTTTTTTTCAATTGCTTGAAGGTTATAGCAACGTCTGCAGGGCCCAAGATATCGGACACCGGAGGCGTTTCTTTGCTATCGGAGATCTCTTTTTTATCTGATTTCACCTTTAACTTGACTGAATATCCCGCGGAATAGCGTTTGATTTTTAATTTGATCGACTGGATGTTGCCCATACGGACACCCTCCAAATCATCCGCGTTTCGATCGGTCGACCCGTCGATCAGAGCAGCCAACTGTCTTAAATAACCGGCCAGCTGATCAGCTGAAAAGTTCTTTTTATATTTCTTCTCCAAAGTCATCTTTCGTATTCCTTCTACTTCATTAACCAATTTCCCGGCCATCCTCTGAAGTTTCACCGGCCTTCGAAAACCACTTTTTAATAATTGCCGTGACGGATGATTTCGCCCTCGATCAAATAAATGACCTCTTCGGCAATGTTTGTCGCATGGTCTGCCAAGCGTTCCAGATGGCGCGAGACAAGAAACAGGTTAATCAGGTATCCTGTCTCAGCGGAATTTTCCTTCATGGCGTTTTTTATGCGATCGTAGGCCTCTCTCTGAATTTTGTCCACCTCATCATCCATTGTCACCACTTTTAAGGCGATATCCTCGTCAAGGTTAACGAGTGCATCCAGGCTCATCCGAAGCATACTCTCGGCTTTTTCAGCCATAAGAGTGTAATCAAAACTGAAACCCGGATTGAGGTGTTTTGCCAATACGCCGACCCTCTGGGCGATATTAACGGCCTGATCACCGATGCGCTCCAAATCGTTATTAATCTTTATTACAGCGATGAGAAAACGTAAGTCAACGGCCACGGGTTGGTGCAAGGCCAACACCTTCAAACACTCCTCTTCGACTTCAACTTCCATCTCGTCGATTTCATAGTCTGTTTTTATGATTTTCTGGGCAGCATGTGAATCCTGGTTGACCACGGCCTCCACGGCCATGCGGACACGCTCTTCGACCATGGCGCCAAGTGACAAAACCATTTTTTTTATGTTGTCCAGTTCACGAATAAAAATTTTGGCCATACGTGCCCCCCTCATTATCTAAAAACTTTAATACAAAAAGAACCCAACCAAAAGGTAACCGTTCTAACCCCAGACCACCATTGTGGTCACCTTAGAACAGATTGATAGTGGTATACAAATGTTAAAATCCCGTTAGACGCCGGTTAGTATTTTGTTATGCAGCCGTTGAATCCCGAATAATTATCAAGTGTTCAACGGCTGACGATATGTTGGCGGTCAAACCCTTTTCTTATATCTTGGCGAATCGACTGAAAAGTGTCAACGGCCGTTAGACAATCGCCCAATTTGAAAAAGATGCTGTTTCTTTTCAATAATCTTGGTTCGATGCCATCCGGAAATTCAACGAGCGGCCGATCGGCGAAAGGACACATCGTTTGGATGGCCGTGTCTGCGAGGCCATATACATTTTGTTGTATATTTTTATCGTAATGAGTGCTATATATAGTGTATTGAGTATCCACGCGGTTCAGATCTCATGTTGCGAAACCACGTACAGTTTTGGAATGGCTCTTTAAAAATTTCGTTTCAAGAAAGGCTTGTACATGGAAAACACCAAACTCTATGTTGTTGACACCAATGTCTTACTGGAAGATCCCAATGCACTTTTCAAGCTTCGGAATGGAAACGAAAATCTCGTCTATATCCCTTACCATGTTCTCCTCGAACTCAATAAGTTCAAAAAGGACCCTCGCCTGGGTCACATCGCTTCCAAGGCGATCCACAACATCTCCGATTACCCCGACCAGTTCAAACTATTAAAATCTGATCGTGTTGCCGATTCATTCTCAAATCAGGTCGACAACCATATACTGGAAGAGATACGTTTCAACGGCTTAGCAGAGCCGATCCTGGTCACCAATGACAAGGTGTTTCAACTCCAGGCCGGTCTCTTCGGAATCAAAAGCGAAAACTACAAAGAATCGGTACCGTCGAAATCCGAAGCCGAACGATTTACAGGATTTATCTCCCCGGGTGACGATATCACCCCCAACTGTTATATGTGGAATGACAAGGGTAAACCGGTTTTTTACGGACCGCGCGGAGAGAAGGTTATCGACTACCAGCTAAAAACCTGGAACGTCATACCACGCAATGTATACCAGAACCTGGCCCTGGAATTGATGAACAACCCTGATATCCCGATCGTTACCATACAGAGCGCCGCCGGTTACGGGAAAAGTTACCTGGCGCTGGCAACGGCCCTTTACCATGCCTTAGAAAAAAAGAGTCACCAGAAGATCTTCGTGGTTAAACCGATGATTGAAATCGGTCAAAAACTGGGTTACCTGCCTGGCCGAATCGAAGAAAAAATGGAACCCTACACCCGCTACGTTTCTGACCTTGTTCTCAAGCTCCACCGATTGCGACCGGCCAACCGGATTTTTTTCGACCCCAACGAAGTCCCGCCGAAATACAATCCGAAAAAGTTCGAACTCCTCCCCCTGGCCTACATCAGGGGAATGAACATTGAAAACGCAGTGGTAATTATTGACGAAATGCAGAATATGTCGCGCAGCGAATGCCGTTCGCTCCTCTCCAGGATGGGAGAAGGGGTCAAATGCATCTGCCTGGGGGACATACACCAGGTCGACAATCCGTATTTGAACCAGGACAACAATGGGATGAACTGGGTGGTAAACAAGTTTAAGGGAAGCAAAATCTACGCCCACATGGTATTGAAGGGAGACAAATCCCGGGGCCCGATAACTGATCTGGTGATACGGTCCGGTTTGTAGGCCGCATATTTCGATAAAATCAAATCCCCACCATATTTTCCCCTAACCACCGCTTTTTACACGATAGGCTCACATGGGAGGAGAGCATAGGAGTCTTTGTAAACAGCGTAACGCACTGGGTGGTCCTCTTCCTGCACAAGATATTCCGCCGGGATGAAAAAAATCTGGAAAACGCTGCTGTGCCGCAGTTGTCAAATAGTAGCCACGATTTCTACTGGTGATCGAAAAACTGTATCTCAGCCCGGTCATGACTGAATTGTGACCCATGGCGGCTGCATCATGGCTTCACCCATCCGCCAGTGCCGGCGGCAGGCAGCCAAAAGTTCGCCAGGCTGAATGCGATCTATCGATCATATAGTGATTGTCCAAAAAACGTTCCGTTATGCGAACGTTTTCTTCTATATACACTTATACTACCCTTCCGTATTTCGGAATTTATTTTTGAAAAGCGGTATAAAGCCCTCGTCCATGGAATGATGGCCCTATCGGGCTAAATTATACGAACGAGCTATGAATTAAAATTTGACAACACCGAAGATATCATTATTATTTCTATCTCAAGGTTTGATAAAAAGAGGAGAACAAATTATGGAGTTTACCTGTTATAGAAAAGAGTGCCCTTACGAAGGTAAAGGTTCATATATGCTAACGATTCCACCGGAAGCGTGTGTTGATGAACACAACTGTGCAACTTTTTTTTGCCCACACTGCAATAGCGAATTGATAAAAATGGAACCGAATGTAAACGCAGTGAGTCAATAAAAAGTCTATTTCCTTCCGCGAGAAATTTCCTGTGCCGGCTCTACTTCGCCACCATGGCCCGCATCATGTCACCGGCATTTTCAGCGTGATCGGCAATCGAGCCGATGGTTTCCGCCAAGCGGACCATATGAAATATGGTGACCGGATCCAAATCTGAATTGAACATTCTTCTCTTGAGCCGATCCTCCAGTTGATCCGCTTCGTGTTCGTGCTTGCGCAGGTTGCGTATAATGTCCTTGACCACCACCCGCTGTTTTTCCGAGAAATTCTGAAAGAACGTCCGCGCTTCACTGACCATCGTGCTCAACTCCTCGATCGGTTCGATCACCGCATCCACCAGAAGAGCAAAATCTTTTTGGAAATCTTCCGGTATACCGGGTTCGTCACGATAGGAAATCCAGTCCAGGGTTTCTTCGACAGAATCAAGCACACGGTCCTGTTCCCGCAGGTAGCGGAAGAGTTGAAACTTGTCCATCTGCAGCAGGGTGCCCTTGGGCAGGTGCCCCCGGATCCGTCTTTTGACGGCGTCGGCGTCGCTTTCGAGCCGGTGCACTTCCTGCCGGAACTCCTCGAATCGTCTGCAGTCCTTTGATACGTGGCACTCGATGGCTTGCTGAAAGATCCAGGTGCACTCTTTGATAATCTCGGCGTGCTCATGCAGCCCGTCAAAGGGCGAGGTTACGAACATGGAAATAAATGGTATCCGCATATCCCTGATCTCCTTTACAAAAAATACTCCAGGATCTTGAAGATAATGACACTGGTAATCGCTGCCGCTGGAACGGTCAGCACCCAGTAGATGATGATTTGAAATATAATGCGGAAATTGACCGCCTCCAGACCACGGGCCAGCCCGACACCCATGACACCGCCCACGGCCGCATGGGTGGTTGAGACCGGCAGCCCCAGTTTGGAGGCGACCAGCACCGTTGTGGCAGCCGCAAATTCGACTGAGAAACCGCGGGTATTGGTCAAGGTCGTAATTTTGGTGCCGATGGTCTCCATGACGCGGTGGCCGGCCATTCCGATGCCGCATGCGATGCCGACACCGCCGAAAAGGAGCAGGAATGTCGGCACCGGGACCTGGGCCCCGATTCCACCGGTCTTGACCAGGAAATATATCACCGCCAAAGGACCGATGGCATTGGCCACGTCATTGGCCCCCTGTGCCAGGGCCACGTAACAGGCTGTGGCGATCTGGATTCTTTTAAAAATAGCCTCTTCTCCATGCGGACCTTTGGGACGGATTATGCGTTTCAGCAGCTTCATTCCGGCCACCCCCAGGGCGGCTGAGATCAAAAGGGCCAATAACAGTGCGCTTGGGGTTCCCAGCGACAGAGTCTTGCCCAGAGGTGTTTTGAACAGGAATGAGAGCACCATCACAAATGCTGTCGCACCGACAAACCAGGGTGAAAGACTGAGGGCCCGATCAAAAGGATCACCTCGTGTCAAAATCAACCTGACGATGATTTTGAAGATAAGAAACCCAAGCGCCAAACTGAATACCGGCGAAATGATCCAACTCAGGACCACGGCACCCAGTATGCCCCAATTTATGACCGAAAAACCACCGGCCATGATGCCGAATCCGATCATGGCCCCGACGATGGAATGGGTGGTTGAAACCGGCAGGGAACGCCATGTGGCAAAAGAAACCCACAGGGCTGCCGCCAGCAAGGCGGAGAGCGCCCCGATCAAGGCCAGATGGGGATCGGTGAGAACGTCGGTCGAAACGATCCCCTTGCGAATGGTGTCAGTGACGTGTGATCCGATAAAGACAGCGCCGACAACGTTTAATATCCCGGCAATGAAGAGAGCCTGGCGAATGGTGATCGCCTTGGCGCCCACGGCTGAGGCCATTGAATTGGCAACATCGTTGGCGCCGATGTTCCAGGCCATGTAAAAACCGAATATATAACCGATGATCAGGACGGAGTATTCAGACGTCATCGTTTTTCAAATATAAAAAATCGTTTGGTTTGGAAATTTGAACGGGCAATATCGGGAAATCCGCAACCAAGTTTCAGCCAGCTTCTATCTCAACCACTCAGACTGGATAACAGATCGCCTTATCGTTCGTTAAGGAATTGTCAGGTATTCATGAGAATACGGTTAGGAAAGACTGGCGACCCATAGCATGGAGGCTCTTTTTAATCAACGGTTAAATAGGAATAGCGGGATGATTGGATATCTGAGGTTTTGTTGCAGCGCTCGAATAGTGCACACGATGGGGGCAGAATTTTTCGAATACCTGGTACCGATTCAATTTTGGTTGAAAGCACTTTGAGTGTCTCATTCATGAATGGGTCACGATCTCATTTTGTTGGCTCGGCAATTGGATAATAAAAGTGCTCCCCTGCCCCAGGGTGCTTTCAACACTGATGTGGCCGCCGTGAGCCTGAACAATATGCTTGACGATGGCCAGGCCGAGCCCCGTGCCACCCATCTTGCGACTTCGGGCCCTGTCGACCCGGTAGAACCTTTCGAATAGCCTGGGCAAATGCTTCTGGGGAATACCGGAACCACGATCGGAAATTCTTATGTTGACTTCCTTTGCCTGGCTCACGGCGGCAATACGCACCCGGCTTCCCTGGTCACTGTATTTGATGGCATTGTCGATCAGGTTGACAAGAGCCTGTTCCAGCAAAGTGGCATCCAGGCTGGCCATGATATCATCCGAAACATCGAGATCGATGGTGATGTTCTTGGCCGCCGCTTTCGGTTGGCAGATCTGGACAGCCGTTTGGGTGATGTCCCTAATCCGGTTTTCGGCCAAACGTATGCCCGTATTGCCGTTTTCCTGTTCCATGCGTGAGAGCACCAGCAAATCCTCGAGAATGTCGTTGAGCCGGTTGACGTGTTTGAGGATGATGCCTAGGAATCGATCCTGCTCCTGCCGGCTTTGCCCCGTTTCCTGCTGAAGGGTCTCCACAAAACCTTTGATGGCTGTCAGGGGTGTTTTGATTTCGTGGGACACGTTGGCCACAAAATCGCTTCTGACATTCTCCAGATGACGAAGACGGGTTACATCATTGATAACCAGTAGCGTCCCGATCGGCTGATTGCCCGCATCATAGAGTGGCGAGCTGTGAACGTTGAGAATACTCTCTTCTCCCCGGTACAGGACAAAGTTGTCTTCTAAGGTTTCGGTTGTCTTGAGGGCACGAACGGCAAACCGCTGCAAGGCAAGGTTGCGGATTACCTCTTGAAGGTTGCGCCCCGACACCTGGAGGGGATTGCAGCCGAACATCCAGCCGGCGGCAGGATTCATGTTAATGATACGCTCATTAAGATCTACGGCAACCACACCTTCGAGCATGCTGGAGAGCACGGCTTCGAGCTCGTTGCGTTGCTGGTGCACCGTCTTCATACGGTTGTCAAGCTGAACGGCCATGCGGTTCAGCGCTTCGGCCAGGCCAGCCATTTCTTCTGTGTTCGGCACCGGAAGCCGGTGCGAAAGATCTCCCTCGAAAAAACGAACAGCGCCCTGCCTTATTTTTTCAATCGGCTGACTGATGCGGCGTGAAACCAACAGGCTAACGAAGGCGGCTAATACTGCAATCACCAGGCCGCCGAACGCAATTTGCAACTGCACCGAATTCAGAGTCCGACCAAGCGAGGCGACGGAGACGGCGGTACGGAGAACGGCATTGACCCGCCCATCCGACAGCAGCGGGACAGCCACGTACATCATTTTCTGATGGAGGGTGTCACTGAAGCGGACGGATCGCGACACCGCGCCTGCCAAGGCACCGACAACTTCTTCCCGGTCGGCGTGGTTGACCATGAACTTGGGCGTTTCCCTGGAATCACCAATTACTTTGCCGCCCGGCATAATGACGGTGATCCGTGTGGCGGCTACCTGCCCGGCCTCTTTGCAAGCGAAGTCGACAGCAGCAGGATCGAGAGGGTCGAGTAGACCGGCAATCTGTCTTTTAATCAGGTAAGCCCGAGCCTCGAGGTCCTTGGCGGTCTGGTCAAGATAAAATCGAGCCAGCAAATCCGATGCATACCAGGTAACGGCGACAACAGACAATATCGTGATGATCAGATAAGGCGGGTAGAGCTGCCATATCAATCGCCGTCTGCGCTTCATTCTTTCTCCCTGAAACGGTACCCGACACCACGAACCGTCTCTATGTATTCGCCGTGGTTTCCGAGCTTTTTTCTGAGGCCGACGACTTGGACATCGACACTGCGGTCGGTCACGGGATAGTCGTCGCCACGCACGGCATCAACGATCTGTGAGCGGGTAAAAACCCAACCGGGTCTGCGGGCCAGGCTGCATAGAACCTGGAATTCCGTGAAGGTTAACTCAATTGGTCGGCGGTCAACAGTAACACTCCGTTTACCGGTATCGATTTCAAACCCGTGAATCCGGATAACTGCGGTATCGTCTTCGGAATCGGCAGTATTGCGACGCAACACCGCCCGCACGCGTGCGGTCAGAATTCGGGGGCTGAATGGTTTGGTAATGTAATCGTCCGCGCCGAGTTCCAAACCGGCAACGACATCCGACTCCTCACCCTTGGCAGTCAGCATGACCACCGGCACACTGCGGGTCTTTGGATTGTCTTTGAGTTTTCGCGTCACCTCGAGCCCGTCGATGCCCGGTAGCATCAGATCGAGAATGATAAGATCATATGTCTCCGATCGGGCCTTTTTCAGGGCATCTTCTCCGGTCATTGCACTGGTGATTTTATATCCGTCCTTATTGAGATTGTAGCGCACCAACTCGAGAATGTCTTCTTCATCATCGACAACGAGAATCGTTTCTTTTGCCATGTCAATCTGTCCTGGTTGATTTACCCGAAAGGCACCAAATTTTCGACGAATACAAAGCCGTGGATGCAGGATTTACAGCACACTTGTTAGGTTAAAGTTAGCACCAAGTTAGAATCGTATTGCGGACAGGTCCATTTATTTAATATTTCCGATGGGTAACGACAACCGACCATTAAAACGGCCCGGTTTACCTAACCCATATTTTCCAAAACACCCTCCAGCTGTCGCCGGCATGCGATCGCAAAATCCTCCGGATAGTGCCCGCAGATCCAGCGCATCTGGGCTTCGCTAAAAGCTCCTGGCGACTCGGGAACACGCGGCAGAAAAATGTAAAGAAGTCGTTGATCGCTATCTTCGTTGTCAAACCGCTTGGCGTATTCGATGACGGTAACCATCCTGGCCCCCAAGGATGACAGAATTTTCATGGCGATGAGCATCGCTCGATCCAGAGCCGCACGAGTGATGCTGTCTGCTTCAATGATGTTACCGACAGCGCCGTGCGCCGCTAACTGAAGCTCCCATTGCGAGGTCTGGGCCTTGGGAACGAAAAGCATGACCCGGTCATCTTCGTAGACGATCAGGCTTTTTTCCAGGTCCCGGCGACCATCCAGGCGCTGATTGCTACGAATCGCCTTCAGGTAGGCTTCAAAAAACGGCCTGCCCGTATTGCGCCGGTATTGCGCTGTAAATTCCTGAATCATATCGCCGCAACAGAAGGTGTTCAGCGGACCTCCGGATGGTTCGCTGGTGTTACTGGATTTCATTTCCCTCGGTACCATGGCATATTGTTGGTGCACTTGCTGGTGGGACGCGTGCAGGCGGTAGCCGCTGGGAGAATAGTCAAATCCGAAGTTCCAGCCCCAAAGGGTGGCGTTGAACCGGAGCTGTGATGCTCTGCCTGAGGTCTCGAGCACTTGTCGGATCTTTCGGCGCAACTCTTCTAGTTTCTCTGGATTCATAGACGAACGGGCCGGCAGTGGCTCCATCCCCAGTTCGTGGGCCACTCGTACGTATGTCCGCTGGTAGTACAAATGGCGCATACCGGTGATATCGGTTATGCTCAGATCGTCTATCCGGTAGCGAATGTCATCATCGGCCATGTTGGCGGCATAATGTCCCCATGGGATATAACTGTTGCGACGCAGATACTCGAACACATGACTGCCGAGGCCTTGCGCCTGCCAGTCACCGACAACCTCGCTGCTGCCTTGAGCACCGGGACGCAACACCATCACTATCTTGTAGTCATCTGGCAGAAAAACATTGTTGGCCAAAGCCTCAAACAGGTGCAAGTTTGAGATGATCGCCCGAGAATGACCAGTTTCATCGATTTCAAATACCAATCCGACGGGTCGTCCGGATTTTGGATCACGTATAAAATCACAGCACTGGTCTGCCAGGCGTCTGAGGTCCTCCGGGTCGGTGGACGTCGCGGCCAAGGCCAATTTCAGAGCGTCCGGGAGCGAACGCAGCATCCGGCTAAACCGACTTTCCGATAATTCAATCCCGTCATTCCATTCATTGATAAATTTAGAGAAAGAGCACTCCTGCAGGTTGGGTAGCGTGATGGCCGTCGGGTCAGCGACTTTAGCCTCTGCCCATCTTTTGAGGATATAGGTGACCCCTCGAAAGGCGAAAGGATTGGGGATTTCATAGATAACTTCCGACTCTCGTTCTTCGATGTCACCGGGTGGAAAATTGACATGATTGTCTACCGGCTGGAAACCTCTGTCAGCACCGAGCGATTGAATTAGATCACCGTACCTCAGATTCCTGACAACATAGGACGGTTTGTGAATACCATATACAAAGCGGCCGGACGGTTCGACGCAAGTCCTCGGTATCATGTCTTAATCTTCCTTCACCTTCTTCTCAGATCAATCCCCGTTCGATTCGTCTCATTATAACTGAGCGCATGTCAATGGAATATTCAAAATCAAACGCCAAATTTATACCGCCTTTCAACAATAAATACCGAAATACGAAAGAGTGGTATAAGTAGTTGTAAAAAAAACGTTCGCATAACAATACGATTTTTTGACAACCACAATAAGACATAATTCTGTAAAATCTTTACATGGGGTGATTGAATAGAAACAACCGAATAGGTGATATTGCGAATGGGAGGAACGTCCGAGGGAATGACTGATATAGGAATTAATTCTGAGAAGGGCTCTGAAGCGGTTTAACCGTCCTCTTCGCTCATTTGTTCTTGACCTTCATAGAGTTCCTGGTACGCGTCTCTTCTTTCAAGATCAGTACGGATACGCATCAGCAGCGCTGTTCGACGATCCGAGCCGCTTCTCCGATACCGTTGCCAGCGGCGCTCCGGGAATCGATATGCAGATGTGCGCTTGCGCCTGTCCGCCAACCGACGACGGCCGCCTTTGTCTGTCATGTCAGTTCGTCTAGCCACCCTTGTTGTGCCCCTCTATCGACACGTTTTGATAACCCGTGCCCGCCAGTTGTCGTTGCAATTATCGTGTTGCTGCACATTTAACCTTGAAAAGTACGGTTCCAAAGTATTTTTTGCGGCGTCCACGATCTGAAATCGAAATCCGGCTTTAACCAAGCTTCAAGATGTGAGTAGTATATCATTAAACAGCGGTTAAGACCAGCGCAGGATTGAAATTCCTGTCTTATCTAATGCAAAAAACATGCAATCACCCTCAATTATTATTAATGTAATAATTACAGAATACTATGATTGATAATATATTTAAACAAGCCTAAAGTATGAAATCAATTACCCTTTAAGTATGGTGTTTTTTTCTTTCTTTCCCTATCATTTACCCAAAAACTCAATAACGACAAAATTATAGACAGGTTGACGGTACAATTTGACAATTATCGTTCCATTCTTAGTCTATTATCCATTCACTAATGGGGACTTTTGCGCTGGGCGGCATTCTGCGCCGTTTTCCGCCGGCGGTTTACGGTTGTCTGCAAACCTTTGTGCCGCCTTGCCCAGTGATATAATTTCTCAATCATGGAAATGACCCTCAAGTTTGCCACCAACGACTCATGCAAGGGTACTCTCCTGACTTATCGCCATGGAAACCCGTAACACCGAGATTGCCGATCTATTCAAGAAGACGGCCGATTTTCTCGAGATCGCAGGAACCAACCCTTTCCGGGTGCGCGCCTATCGCAATGCTGCCAGGACGATCAAATCGTTGGCCCGCTCGATCACCGATCTTTTGACCGAGGATCCTGATTTGACAAGACTTTCCGGAATCGGCAAGGAACTCGATGACAAGATCAAGGAGATTATTCGGACCGGAAAATTGGGCAAGCTTGAAGAACTTGAAGAACGCGTGCCGGCCGGTCTTCATCGAGTCCTCAAAGTTCCCGGTCTTGGGCCTCGTAAAGTAAAAGCCCTATATGACAAGCTAAGCATTCGAAACATCGAAGATCTCAGGCGTGAGGCCCGGGAGGGACGAATCCGGGAACTGGCGGGTTTTGGACAGAAGACCGAAAATCGGATCCTGAGGGATGTCGATCGGTTGGACAGCAACGAAAAAAGAACCCTGTGGATCACGGCCGAAAATATTGCCGGCTCGCTCCGGGAACATCTGGGTTTTGACCTTTCAAACCGGGACCTCATCGTAACTGGCAGTTTCCGGCGCCGAAAAGAAACCGTTCGTGATCTCGACGTGCTGGTCGCCAGCCGGGATTCGAAAGCAATTATGGAGCGCTTCGTAAACTTCGATCAGATCGATCGGGTCCTCGCCAACGGTCATACACGTGCGTCGATACTTTTACGTTCGGGTCTCCAGGTCGACCTAAGGGTCGTTGAGCGTTCATGCCTCGGCGCAGCATTGCACTATTTCACGGGATCTCAAGCCCATAATATCGCCATAAGACGGCTCGGTCGGCAGAAGGGGCTTAAAATAAACGAATACGGGGTTTTCAAAGGTGACCGGCGGATTGCCGGTCAAGCGGAAGAAGAGATATTCACTAGCGTGGGACTCCTCTATATCGAACCGGAGCTTCGTGAAGACAGCGGTGAGATCCAGGCGGCCCGGGAAAAACGCTTGCCTGCTCTGATTGCGTTGAATGACATTCGCGGAGACCTTCATTGTCATACCGACGATAGCGATGGGCGCAACAGTCTGGAAGAAATGGTCCGTGCGGCTGAAACCAAGGGCTACGAATATATCGCCGTCACCAATCACACAGGCAGCCTGAAAATCGCTCGCGGCCTTAAGGCTGCCGATGTCAGACACCTTATAAAAAAGATCGACCGCCTCAATCAGAGATTATCCCATTTGGTCGTATTGAAATCGATGGAAGTTGATATTCTGAAAGATGGTGAATTGGACCTGCCAAATGATATCCTAGAAGAACTCGATTTTACGGTCTGCTCGATCCATTCACATTTCGGTCTATCACGCGCAGAGCAAACCGAACGCATTCTGCGGGCGATGGACAACCCTTACTTCAACATTTTGGGCCACCCGACCGGCCGATTGCTCAATCGACGTCCGGCCTATCGCGTGGATCTCGACCGTCTGATCACCGCAGCGGCTGAAAAGGGCTGCTTCTTGGAACTCAATGCCCATCCCGAGCGCCTCGATATTGATGATGTTCACTGCCGGTCGGCCAAAGATAAAGGGGTCAGGGTCGCGATTTCAACCGACGCCCACGGTATCAGTGACCTCGATTTCATGCGCCTTGGCGTTGCCCAGGCCCGCCGTGGCTGGCTTGAACCGCAAGATGTGCTTAACACCAGGGGGCTTGATCAACTGATGAAATTGTTTAAGCGGTCCTGATAACCAGGCAGGGAAGACCGGTAATGGCCGATTTTCATCCTTCACAGATAATCTTCCGATAATTTCAAGCAATCAACGGTAACCCCAGTCAATCAATTATATTATATCAGAGCATTATTTGGCATTGCAGCATAGCTGTACCCCGATTAATTAATTGAAACAGGTAATTATGGGATGTCTGTCCAAGTGGCAAGATCGGTCGTGTAATAGTTCATGCCGGAGCTATCAACTCCAGCCAAATCATCTCTGCCATCATCGTCAAAGTTACCAGTTGTGATCATGTCCAACGCACCAAAAATAATATTCCAATTAACCAAATCAGTCGTATAAAAAATATTTGCGGTTACACCGTCCGGGTTGATGCCGGCGATATCATCATCTCCGTCGCCGTCGAAATCTCCGGCCACGATCGAGGTAATCAAACCCGGAATCGGAGTCCAGGTGGACAGATCGGTAGTATAGAATATTTTGGAAATCACTCCGTCCGGATTGATACCAGCAATGTCATCATCTCCGTCGCCGTCGAAATCTCCGGCCACGATCGAGGTAATCAAACCCGGAATCGGTGTCCAGGTGGACAGATCGGTAGTATAGAATATTTTGGAAATCACTCCGTCCGGATTGATACCAGCAATGTCATCATCACCATCGCCGTCAAGATCTCCCGTGACAATCGAGGTAATCAAACCCGGAATCGGAGTCCAGGTGGACAGATCGGTAGTATAGAATATTTTGGAAATCACTCCGTCCGGATTGATACCAGCAATATCATCATCACCATCGCCGTCAAGATCTCCCGTGACGATCGAGATCGCCGTTCCAGGCATATTGGTCCAGGAAATCATATCTGTGGTATACCAAAGTTGCCCGATAGAGTCGACACCAGCAATATCATCGTTGCCGTCGCCATTGAAATCACCCGTTACGATGCTCTCAAGTTCGCCGGGAATATACACCCAAGAGGTCAAGTTTGTCGAATATCGAACTTGACTCGAAGCCGTAACTCCTGCGAGATCATCAAGCTCATCATCGTTAAAATCGCCGGTTATGACCAAATGATTATCAGGTATTGTATCAGTATCTTCAGGACAGATCGGATCAGTACCATCGCAATTCTGATCAACGCTGTCACCACATACCTCTACAGCATTTGGGTGAATGCCCGGGTTTGAATCGTTGCAGTCACCCTGGTTCTCGGTAAAACCATCGCTGTCATTATCAGTATCTTCAGGACAGATCGGATCGGCACCATCGCAATTCTGATCAACGCTGTCACCACATACCTCTACAGCATTTGGGTGAATGCCCGGGTTTGAATCGTTGCAGTCACCCTGGTTCTCGGTAAAACCATCGCTGTCATTATCAGTATCTTCAGGACAGATCGGATCGGCACCATCGCAATTCTGATCAACGCTGTCACCACATACCTCTACAGCATTTGGGTGAATGCCCGGGTTTGAATCGTTGCAGTCACCCTGGTTCTCGGTAAAACCATCGCTGTCATTATCAGTATCTTCAGGACAGATCGGATCAGTACCATCGCAATTCTGATCAACGCTGTCACCACATACCTCTACAGCATTTGGGTGAATGCCCGGGTTTGAATCGTTGCAGTCACCCTGGTTCTCGGTAAAACCATCGCTGTCATTATCAGTATCTTCAGGACAGATCGGATCGGCACCATCGCAATTCTGATCAACGCCGTCACCACATACCTCTACAGCATTTGGGTGAATGCCCGGGTTTGAATCGTTGCAGTCACCCTGGTTCTCGGTAAAACCATCGCTGTCATTATCAGTATCTTCAGAACTGTGTGAAATGATATGTTCGATTTCCTCTGAGAACTCGCTTTCCCCATACTGGTTGGAGGCTGTTACGGCAAAGTAATATCTTATCCCATGTTCCATGTTCTCTAAAGTAGCGCTCGCTTGATTGCCAGTATCAACACATGTGGTGTAAGTATTACTGGTAGTACCGTAACAAAGCGTATAGGTAAGGTCGGGATCTTGGCCGGGTGGGTCCCATGCTAATGTCAATACATCCGCATAGCTGACGGTACTGCACAGGATGATTAGAAGTAGTATCTCAGGAAGTAATAATAAACGAGGAAAAGACTTAAATCTTGAGATTGAAATATCTTTCATGACAGTGCCCCTTGGAGCTGTTTAGCCGCACCAAGAGGAGCATCCATCAGATGCACTTCTCGTCCGGCAACCCTGCGACCTTGTCCGGTAGGGTGCCGGAATTAGGCCAGTGGTTTTGCGTCCCAACCTTTCGATTGGTTTGCCTTTCTTCGGACCTCCTTAATGAGACACGCAAAGGAGTCGTTCATTTTGTACAAGCAATTCGGGTGCCAGTTATAAAACTCTTACCGACACCCGCATTCCTGATGACCCTCTAACTTATAGTAAATAGATACAGTTTGTTCGAAAAATAAGAATGATGATAAATAAGGTAACTGACAGATATTTTTTTATATACAGTCATATTTCTGATGTCAGAAAAGAGAAAAGCAAGTCGTTTTTGGGTTAGGGCATTATGAGTTATAAAAGTATTTTAACGAGCTGATTTCAGGCTGGAAGAATATCTCTATTGGCATGAGAAAATGTTCATCTGAAGGGATATTTCTACACTTCGAATTACGAAATTTTCCAATAAAATAATAATGAGCAATATAACAGTAGGTTACGCTGAATGAAATTTCCTATTCGATACAATATACAAGCCATTTTTTTTGTAGGTGAGACTGATAGTTAATAATCAATTATATTTATAATTCGTTATGAATCACGATATATGGTGATACTTTGATAATAATCTAAAAGGCACCTCCCAATCGCAAAGGACATTGCGATGCGTTACAAAGGATTAGTCCTAACCATAAACCCTATAACGCAGAAGGTGCCTCATGGAACTTTATACCGGGCTGGATCTTCATTCAAGAAATCCCTACATCGGGATAATAGACGAAGCATTCAATCGTGTCTTCAAAAAACGTGTACCCAATGCCTGAATCGGATCTGATTTTCGGCCAGTGAGCAGAGGAAGAAATTTCTACCGATAAAACTTGAGGGTAGTCAAAGGTCGAGCTGGGTAATAAGTATCGAGGAGTTATAAAAGGCCATATTTATTCCAAATATCACAAATGATTTAAACACGATACTCTATACAGTCAATATGAACAGGTTGATAAATATGGTTTCTATTGAGGGGCTCTGGAAAAGACAACGTGCCAAAAACTTTTGTTAGCATGGCCAAATATCACTGACATGAAGTTGTATATTACAGAATGACAAATACACCGCAATTCAACGTAGGAAAAATTTGGGTTGCGTGCCTGCTTCAAATCTTTAGGTGGACCCGAATAACTCAAGATTAGCGGATGTAACATGCAGGTTTGGGAAATTGCAGATATGTGCCTGATTGGGAGGGCGTTCAAGGTCGTACACAACTTTTAATTTCTTGCCAAAAGCGTAATGACCACATATTTCAGGAAATTGTCTGATACGCTGGCTATCCCGACCAATTTTATCAATACAGGACGGGAAAAGTTTGTCAATTGCTACGGTGTGGTATGTTATGAGGGTACAGCTTGAGTATCCCCTAAATTTTGATGAGATCAAGGACAAGTGCTCAATAACAAATACATGTATGCGGAGTTGGTTACAGTTTACTTTCAAAATATCGCAATGTATTATTGCGTTGGAAACTTCACCTCGATAAGTTTATATCCTTCAGGTATTTTAAATAGGCTTTTACTTAACGTTTTCTTTTGAATATTTTTCAGTGTGTTTGTAGATTTCATTCCCATCATATCAGTTACAGTCATTACGGGAAAACCCTCCTTGCTTGAAATACCTGACATACCAAACTTCTCCATGCTCGGGCTTTTATTAAGCTTCTTTTCCATTTTTTCTGTAGCCGCACTATATTCCCTGTAGCCTTTTACATCTTTGGAAACCCAATGATCGGTTTTAACTCCCATCCCGGTCACAATGTACTTAGTACATTTATAACCGGCAATTTTTCTGATTTCATTGGTGGCAGTTATCTTCATTTCTTCGTTCATTCCTTGACCCATTTGCTCCATGGCGGTCAGAAGGTTAACCTTTGTATAAGTCTTTTCTGAGGGATCGATTTGATACATTGTCAAAGTATCATAATTTAATATCATGATATGATCTTTTTGTTCGGAGCGAATAGCAAAAGATGTAAGGTAATTTTTTACTATTTCTGTCTTGGGTTTAAATTGATCGAGCATTTGATCTCTTATCTGTTTAGGCATACTCTCGAGCACACCCTCAGGCGCACCGCTTGTTTCTACAGTAGTCTCCCAATAAAGATCACCATATACGACAGGTGCGAAAACCAAATAAATCAGAAACGCAAATTCTAAGTATACTATTTGTTTATTTTTTACCATCATCTCTCTCCTTTCATATGTGATACTTAATTGGCAATTAACTATCGTCGAATTCAGGATTTAGGGGTGTTGATGATGTAGAAAAGTGAAAAAGTAGATGTGCGAAAACAATGAATGAGGTGGTTGGATATTAACTGAATGTACTTGAGAGTATGCAAGTCTTTTGGTAGCGTCGGGATCGGTATTGTTTTAGTATTCCCCAGAATATGCATATTCTGGAAACAACGAATATGTCAATACCACGATGTGATACACCACTAAATATTTCTTGCCACTAGACCAACTATCGGAAATCGCATCAAATGTGACGGTATACTGTGGCTATCTTAAGGAAATAGGGCATATAAATAGGTTAAAGGTCATTAGCAGATACCTTCTCACTCCGCCGGAACAAAGTTTACGGGACCGTCGAAGTAGACCATTGATAGTAATTCACCGGCGCCGGCGTTGATTTCGGCGTGGATGACGCCACCGGGTTGGACAACGTAGGACCCTGGTCCAAGCACACGTTCGGAATCAGGCCCGCCCTCCGGACTGCGGGAGCTGAACTCGCTCTTAACGAGCACGGCGTGATAGGTCGAAGAGTGCGAGTGCCACGGTTCCAGGTATCCCTCGGGGTACTTCACCATTATTGCGGCGGGTCCAGTTTCCGGGTTTCCCCACAGCACTGCCACATGCACAGGACTACCCTCGGCCAGTGGCGAAAACGGCAAATCCTCGTAGTCGGTCATAATCTTGTCAGTCACGGAGAAATCTCCTTAGATTGAGTTGTTTTTGTTGAAAAAAGGCGTCGAACATTACCATCTGGCTTAGTCGCGAAACCACATCCAAACGAAAAAAACAGTTATTGACCCTTGGGAACAGTAACTCTTGTCTCTAAATATCTACAACGCTCACCATTGACGACAATACCGTCTGCCAAATAACGGTGTTGATAGGTGGAAAAATTACCGTATATCACCCATATAGCTTGGAAAAATTCCGTGGCCTCGTGATTACATATCATCTCTGTGAATATCATCTGTGCTTTGCAGATGCTCAATGATTGAGATTACATGCTAATCGTGATGCAGTTCAATACTTGGACTTGCTTGCCATAACCGTAACCCTCAGTCATCACGTAAATTGTGAAGATACGGTTTGGCAACCTCAAGGAAATCCGCCAGAGGGTAGCCGCATTCTAAGGTTTGAATATAACCCATGTGGGTTGATCAATTCCGGATCGATTCTGAGAGTCGGAAAGACAGGCTACATCAATTTATATATCACACCACCCCAGGTCAATCCCGCTCCTAAACCAATGAACATGATGGTGTCCTTTGATCTTAGCATGTTTTTTTCAATGAGTTCGTCAAGTGCAATGGGAATGGTTGCCGCAGTTGTATTTCCGTATCGCTGAATATTGTTATATATTTTTTCTTCAGGGATATTCATCCGTTCCCTGAAAGCTTCGTTTATTCTCAGATTAGCTTGATGGGGAATAACCATATTCAGGTCTTCAATTTTCATTTTTGCTTTTGCCAACAACTCCTCTGTTACCCTTGGCAGGAGAGTCACAGCCAATTTGAATACTGTTTTTCCGTCCATATGTGGAAAATGTTCCTTGTTTTTTATTACGGTTGGACTAATTGCCTTTCCGGATTTTCGAGCAGGCATTCCAGCTCGCAATGCCCCTGAATATTTTCCGTCAGTATGGAGAATCGATGTTATGATCCCAACGTCATGACCGGTTTCAACAGCTTCAATGCAAACAGCACCGGCACCATCTGCAAAAATAACCGCTGTATCACGGTTTGCAGTTGTCAGCTCCAAGTATCGGCTTTGATATTCAGCACCTACCAAAAGGATCTTCTGGGCTTTTTCGCTCCTGATATAGGCATCGCTGATTTCCATTCCATGCAGAAACCCAGTGCATTGCTGACGGATATCGAGAGCAGGTACCTTTTTCGCTCCCAGTCGGTTTTGCAGAAATGCTCCCGAGCCCGGCACGTTCACATCGGGTGTCATGGTTGCAAATACAATTAAATCCAGGTCCTCGGGTTTCCAGCCTGCTCTTTCCAATGCTATAATTGAAGCCTCATACGCAAGATCCGATGTCCCGACATCCTCGCCTTCGGGGACCCAGTACCTGGCTTCGATGCCTGTGCGTTGCACAATCCACTCATTTGATGTTTCCATCAAATCACTTAACTCTTCGTTTGTGACATGTCTATCGGGTACATACCTGCCGGTGCTTTTTATAATTGATCGTTTCATAGGATTAAGAATGTTTCGTTGCCTTTTCTGTCTGTTTTTTTATATAACAGAAAATAATCTATGTTGTTAATAGGATCATATGATGCGAGGAATAGGATCGATATTCCTCATTGTTTTTTCAAATATAGAACCGAGCACTAATAGCCGTATGCTTCGGTTTTGCACGTGGCAAAATAAGTCAGGTTTATAAATATAATCTCAGAGTCATTTATATCTTTGAAAATAGAGATTAAGTTGGCAAGTTATGTTTTCAATTGTTTAGCCGATGAGTATGAGTAGAATCTATTCAATCCTCCTTTACATCCTTTATTCGTTCATCTTTTTGTATAGTGACAAATCGCCCTCCACATTCCTGGCAAATACGCAGATAACCTTTTTCTTCTTCATCACCAATTCGGCAAACGATATTAAACTTCACTTCAAAACCTGTTCGTTTACCACAATGAGGGCAAAATTTTGTCGGCATTTAACTCCACCTTTATTATGGTTTTGAAATTCCTATAACATGAGTCTCAAAACCACAATGATCATAACACTGCATCTATCGGAAGCTATGCGAAACGCAGACCATCAAGTAATTATACATTTCTGGATATCATAACATTTGTAATATTATCTAACAAAAACGTGAATGGGGTCAGGATAAATTGAGATTACATTGAGCTTCTGAGGTGGGTCAATACTTAGGTTAGCTTGCCAGTATGCCAACTGCAGGAAATCGCACCGACTGTGACGATACGGTCCGGCTATATCCAAGAATGCAGTCGGGTTATAGCAAGGAGGTTATAGCAGCTGTTGGTTCATCTGGCGCAGTCTAGTGCTTGATACAGATCTTGCCGAAATGCTTGCCGCTCGATAGATAGTCAAGGGCAACGCGCAACCCCTCGAACGCGAACACTCGATCAATCATCGGATGCAGCTTGTGCTGGGCAATTGCCATTGCCATTTTGGTAAAATCATCTCTGTTACCGACAGTGATTCCCTGCAGCCGGACATGTCGGGTCACTATTGGCCCCAACGGCACTTCCATGATTCCACCCGCAAGCACACCGATCATACTTATCGTTCCACCAGCCCGGACAGCACGAAGCGATTGTGGAAGCGTACCTTGACCACCGACCTCTACAACGTGGTCAACCCCATCGCTGCCTGCAATTTCACGTGCCCGTTTACCCCATTCTGGAATCGCACGATAATTGATGGTTTCGTCAGCACCCATTGTGTGCACTCGGGCCAGCTTGTCATCACTAGAGGATGTGACAATCACAAGTGCACCCAGCATTTTTGCGAACTGCAGGGCGAAGAGCGAAACACCGCCCGTGCCTTGCACTAATACCTTGTCACCTGGCCTAATGCGGCCTTCTGTAACCAATGCTCGCCAGGCAGTCACTGCTGCAGTGCTAAGTGAAGCAGCTTCCATGTCGTCCAAATGCTCGGGTGCATACGCCACACCTTCCTCAGGGAGCACCATAAATTCTGCCATCGTACCATCAAGCTCACAACCTAAGCTTAGAGATAGTCTCTTTTTATTCGGATCTCCACTTATCCAACTCTGAAAGAAAAATGGGCAAACTCTATCTCCGATTTTAAGGTGTGTCACTCCCTCTCCCACCGATTCTATTATACCGAGACCGTCGCTGAGCATAATTAACGGCAACGCCTTCATTCTTGATCCATAGCCGCGCAAAGGTACAAGAAGATCCCGGTAATTTATGGCGGATGCCATCATTCTGAGCCGCACCTGGCCAGCTTCAGGTTGCGGATCCGGTCGTGTGTTAATGCGAACATTTTCCATTGACCAAGCATCCTCAACTTGAAAGACTCTCACGTGTATCCCCTCCTAAGTAAGTAGATATATGATAACGCCGCGGTTCGCCGGATCGTCATACTTGCTTGCCATTGGGTAAAGTTGCGGTTTCTAAAGATTTAGAAAGGATATGGTCTATCTATCACAGGCTTTTCAATGATATAGGTACTTGCCTTAGATAGCACAAGTTAAACATAAGACTGCAACCAATCTAGAAATGTGTTTTCACCGGCTGGACGAAGGGCGAATTCGACACCGGCTTCTAAAATTGCATTTACCATGTCATACGCATATCCACGGGGGAAGGTAAACAGAATTGAGCCTGCGCCTTCTGTTGTTTTTTCCAACGTTACGATCTGACAGGGAACATGACATAATGGACCCTGCAGTAAAAAAGGGGCCGTTTTTTGTGGATTAAGAAAGTCGAGCGATGTCAGCTTCTCCATAACTGAAAAAACATGCGGGCCTAACATTGCAAGGAGAACAGTGGCCTCGGTCACGTCAGTATATGCGTTCTCAGGTGGCGATTGCTTCGTGCCGGAAGCCAAATGCCATATCACCGTCTGGGTGCGATTCATCCGGTTGATTATCACACCGTCTTTGACAATACACTCACCGGGCGATTGCGGTATATCTATTTTACTAAGGTCGAAAACTTGCCAAGTTGGCGTCCTGCAGGTCCCATCGGGGTATATGGCTCAGGTCCACTAAGTGGGGGCCGTTGCCCTCGTCGGCGTATTTGGAGGATACAAGCCAGTGATCTCGAGATTCTGTTTCGATGGCTGCAGTGTTGAATCGAACGGGTGATTGTCTCTGAAAATCTGCCATATTGCCTCTCTTATGCCTTCATCCGTTTTCCTTCGGGGTCATAGAATGGCATGGGCACAACTCTGGCGTGCAGGTGTCGCCCATCGCATTCGTCTTCGAAAATTTCCAGCCGGGTGCCGATGTCGCTGACGGGACCTTCAACTAAGGCCATGCCAATCGCTTGACCGAGAGTTAAGCTCCTGCGGGCAGTGGCAACATAGCCAAGGATCCGCGTATCGACGATCAGGGAACCGTCACGCGGAGCGCGGCTATCGCCTTCCATGCGGATGCCAACGAGCTTCAGGCGTTCGTGGTCTTTTTCGGCCTGGTTCAGCGCAACCGCGCCAACGGTCTTTGCCTCTTTTTTACTTCGATCCCACAAAAATCCCAATCCAAGGTCCAACAGGTTGGTTCGTTGCTCGGATTCTTGACCCAGAATGATGTGACCCTTTTCCATACGCAGAACATTTTGAGCTTCCACGCCGAAGTTGCGGATACCGAATTCAGCGCCGGCGGCCTGCAGTATATCCCAGACACACTGCATATACGATGATGGCACGTGCAACTCGTAAGATAGCTCGCCCACGAAGCCTAACCGCATGGCGCGGACCGGAATCGCATTCTTGATAGTGAATTCACGGTAGCCAGCGAAAGGAAAGCCTGCGTTGGAGAAATCACCTTCCAAAGCTTTTTCAAGCGCTTTGCGCGCGTTGGGTCCTGAGATATTGATCACTCCCATAGCATCCGTAAGGTTTACTAAATGGAAGTCCCAACCGTCGTAACGGGTGTGGTAGCGAATCCACTCAATAGTCTGGCCGGCACGACCTGAGGATGTAGTAATATAATAGTCGTTTTCACTCCGCTTGATCACAACACCGTCGTCAATCACACAACCATCGTCAGTACACATTGCCGAGTACTTGACGCGTCCTTCGACAACTTTGTTCATGTCTGATACGTAAACCCGCTGGAGAGCCTTCAGGGCATCAGGCCCGTGGATACGGAACTTTCCAAGAGTGGATGAATCCAACATGCCAACGTTATTTCGCACATTGAGGATTTCTTCCCTGCAGCTGATATCTGATGAAAAATAGCGCGCGCGCCGCCAAACCCCAACAGTGCGGAAAATACCACCGTCCATCTTCTGTGATTTGTGCAATGGCGTTTTCTTGAACATTTTGTGTTTGGCACCAGCATATGTAGCCAAGAAGGTGGGCACGAGCGGCGGGCGTACAGTCGTAGGTTTTGGGGTGTTTGAAGAGGCCGTGTACTTGGCCACAAACAAAGGTAGGTTGTGCCCCGGAATGCCACCCTGACCCGGGCCGAGCCCGACGGCGGCAAACCGTTTGACCAACTCGGGTATATCGAAGCCCATATCGATAGCCTGTTTGACGTTCTTTATGGTGGCGTCTTCATCGAAACAAATGAAGGTTTTACGACCTTTCACCGGAGCAGTGACCAGCTTGCTTCCTCTTTCCGGGCCGGGTAATGCCGCCATAATCTTCTCAGCTTCGGCAACAGCGGCATCATTTCCGGTTCCGCATGCAGCAGCGGCTTTGAACCCAGCCAATCTGCCGGAGGCTTCAATGGATTGAGAGTGATTTAAGCCCGTCATTCTCCCGGCGGAGAACATCTTCGCGGGAAGTTTTACCGGAAGAAAATAGCCGGTTCGATCATCATAGGCTAATTCAGCTTGAGCTATATTTAGCGGACCGTTATTTGGGGTCAGACCAGCCGAGGCCACCAGTAAATCGCAGGCCATTCGGCGGCTGACGGTGCCATCCACGGTGGAGAGACTGACTCCTGTGACATGCTTGCGGCCATGAGCCATAGATGCCACCCAGCCTTTGTACACGGGAATCTTTCGGTCGGCAAGTGCTTCCAGCAGTGTCGGATCGTGCCCATCCTGACGGTGATCAGCAACACACTTGATCGGTAGCCCCAGATCGTAAAGGTCGATGGCTGCTTCCAGTCCTAAATCGTGGCCCACGCTGAATACGGCCTGGTTTCCCGGCATCAACCCGTAGTTACGGGCCAGTCGATGGGCGCAACCCACCTGCATCACTCCAGGTCTTTCGTTGTTTTCAAACAGCAGGGGCCGTTCGATACATCCGGTTGCCGTGACCACGCTTTCGGTCCGAATTTCAACATAGCGCTCCGTGAACTTATGTCCGTCAGAGCCGACCTGAAATGCGGTGATCAGGTTGTTACTGTAAGCCCCGATGACGGCACTGTGTTCGAATACGCGTATGTTTTTCGTTGTTTTAACAACATCGGCCAATTCCCTGGCGCGCTCATATAGCTTTTTATCGCCTTCTCCCCTATAGATCGCGCCTCGATACTCGAAGCAGCCCCCCAGCCATGGGCGAGCCTCCAGCAGAATAACACGTAGACCGCTATCGGCAGCCGCTAGGGCTGCATTCATTCCGGCGGCACCGCCTCCGATGACACAAACATCGGCGGTGGGATAAATTTCATCATAGGTTCCCATCATTGTAAATTCAGCAGAGATGGTTCCTAATCCGGCAGCCTTACGAACCATTTTCATTGCGATGGGCCAGATCGCCGCCGGTTTATGCATGGTTCGATAATAAAAACCTGCCGGCATGAAAATGCTCAGTTTGTCCATGAACCCTAACAGATCGAATTCAGTGGAGCCCACGACGTTTTGGGCCTTAATCCGCATGCCGTCTTTGAGCGGGGCGTTCTCGGTCAGCACATTCGGAACCCCGTCGACTTCCATGCAGGTATTGCCGCTTTCACCGTCGAGGCTGTAAAGCCCCCTGGGGCGGTGGTACTTGAGGCTGCGCCCGAAAATCCTGACACCGTTCGCAAAAAGAGCCGTTGCCACACTATCGCCTTTGAATCCTTTGTAGGATTTGCCCCTGTAAGTAAACGATATCGTCTCTGAAGGGTTTATTCGTAAGGAGGGCAAATTGATACGTCTGTTCATCTGATTGTCTCCGGCTCATCAATTTCAAGGTTCCTGATCGTATCGCGCCAGGTTGTAAACCATGAACCGCAGCCGTCTCGATGGAACCACCACTCTTTTACGACACCGGCAACACAGGTATTATTATGGACGTATTCACACCATTTTTCGGGAGTAAGGTTTTCTTCGTCTGGCCGAGGTCTTTTATCTTCTCCGCCATAGCGGAATTCATACCCGTTGCGTTTGCCGCAAATCGGGCAAGTCAGTGTTAATGCCATGTCAATATCTCTCCTTACCGTCACTGATTCGCTAGTTGTCGGGACTGTAGTTCACTACTGCTGCCGTTTCGCCCATCAACCGATGCCGCTCGAACCGGCGCAGGTTAAATGGTTTGAGCATATCGGGGCATTTGTCGGTGGCCATGAATTGAGCCATGTACTTGCCCGTGACCGAACAGGACTTGAAGCCGAAATACCCCCACCCGCAATTGATATAGAGCCCGTCAATGGGGTCGTTGCCATCTATAATGGGCGCCATGTCGGGTGTCATATCGGCCAAGCCACCCCAGGTGCGCATGAATTTGACACCCCGCAGGCAAGGTAGAAATTCGCTCAAGGCTTCCGCCTGATGCTTGATGTAATAGGCCGTCGTCTGCGTCGTATAATTAGGCCAGGGATCCATATGCGACCCCGTGGCCACTTCACCCTTGAGGGTCTGGTTGGCATACACGTGGTAGGCCCCGGACGACACAACATGGTTCAACACCGGTTTTAACGGCTGGGTCACCATGGCCTGGATGGTCAACACGCTGATGGGCAGCTTTATGCCCAGCATCTGGTAGATAAGCCCTGCCGAATAGCCGCCGGCGCTGATCAATACGCGTGGGGTTCGGATACGTCCGCGGTCGGTGGCCACGCCTGTGATCTTGCTGTTTTCGGTATGGATGGCGGTTGCTTTGGTCTGCTGGTGAATGTGGACACCGAGTTTGCTGGCCCCTTTGGCCAAACCCCAAACCACGGCATCGTGTCGCACGATTCCGCCGGGTGGATGGTACATAGCGCCGTTTATGGGATGGGTGATATCCGGGGAGAGATTCAGAGCCGGTTCCATTTCCTTGACTTGTTTGGCATCAAGCAGGTGACTTTCTACACCGTGGAACTGTGCTGTGGCGATATTCATACGGGCCGCTTTCGTGGCAGCTTCGCTGTGTAACAGGTTCAGGTTGCCGCAGTTGTTGAACATCAGGTTAAAGTCCAACTCTTTGGTCAGCACCGACCAGAGATCCAGTGCTTCCTTGTACAGCGGCACGTTCTCCTGGGTCCGCTGATTGGCTCTCACGATAGCGGTGTTTCGCCCGGCGCCGCCGAAGCCAATATTCTTCTTCTCTAAAATGGCGACATCTTTGATGCCGTATTCTTTTGCAAGATAATAAGCAGTGGCCAGCCCATGTAGCCCGCCCCCGATAATCACGGCATCATAGGTGGACTTGAGCTGTGAAGGCTTTTTCCATAATCGTCTGACTCTATGGAACATTCTCTCTCCCATTAATGAAGACATCTTGGTAGAATTCAAACCTATTTGTCTTGGTAGTATTATAAATTATTGAAATTTTCAAATTCGTAGTTGTGCAACAACCATTTGCCAGCACTCATTTTGATTCTTCGGGAGATCTTTAGCTGTCCATTTATGTTCCAGGCATCAATACATTTAAGCATAAAATGACAAGCAGAAATCCTTTAGGGGCAGCACTCGAAACAATGTCAAAGCGATGTTTTTCACCTCAATATGTATTGACACGGCTCGGCCTATATATTATCAAATGATTCGACTTTTTTGCGAATATCCATATTGACGGGAGCGATCATGACTTTAGAAGAAAAAATCATAGCAATGCTGGAAGAAAATAAGACCCCCTATGAAATTTATGAGCATGAACCGGTTTACACGAATCCGGCCATGGCCGAAGCGCTCGACGTGACCGAGGCGGAAACTGTTAAATCGCTGGTACTCAAGACCAAAGAGAATGAAATGATTGTGCTGGTGTTACCGGGAAATAAAAAGGTCAATTGGAAACAGGCGGCCAAAGGCGCCAACACCAAAAAAGTCTCCTTCGCCAAACCGGAAGCCGTCAGCGAGGCGGTTGGTTGTGAGGTTGGCTGCGTACCGCCTTTTGGTCACTTGACCTCTTTACCGATCTACATGGATCCGGAACTGGCCAAAAAGCAGTATGTGTATTTCAATCCCGGCGTACACCACAAGTCGTTTAAGATTAAGGCCTGGGACCTGAAGAAGCTCTGTGAGCCGAAGATGATATAAGGATAATGGGCCGCGTTGCCGCTAAAGCGTCTTCTTGATCCACTTGACATCTGGTAGCTTGCGTTTGATTTCAGTGGTCACCAGATTCAGATGTTCCTGCATCGACCTTGCCGCTTTTTCCCCTTCGCCTCTGACCACGAAATTTACTATTTTTTCGGCCGTAAGAACGGCCTGGTCGGGTTGAAACAATGCTTTAATCCTGAACTTATCGTACTCTTTATGAACTTTTTCGACAATGTGCTTCATCATCTCCAGGATTAGCTGGTTTTTCGAAGCACGGGCCAGCGCAATATGGAAATCAAAATCGTCTTCAATAAAGCGTTTCAGGCCGCTCATGGGTTCCTTCATTTTTGAACAGGCGTTTTGAATCCGCTCAATATCTTCCGAATCTGCCCTGCGCGCTGCTAACCGGACCGCATTACATTCCAGAATTTCTCTGACTTCCACCAGATCGATGATATTGGTCGCCGCTTGCATGTCCTGCAGCGCAATGCCCGTTGCTTTCACGGGATCGAGATCCTCACGAACGTAGCAGCCTTTTCCCTGGATGCTTTGTAAATATCCCAGCATTGACAGGGTTGAGGTCGCTTCCCTGATGGTTGAACGCCCGACGCCGAACATTTCGCTTAATCGAAGTTCGGTCGGCAGTTTATCCCCGGGTTTCATCTGCCCGGATTCGATGCTCTTGAGAATCTGTTTCATCACCAGTTCAGGTGTCGATTTTCGTTTGACTGTTTTGTAGTTCATGGATCTCAATCTATTGTTTTTAAAGCCGTTTTGACCGAATAAATTTTTTTTCGCTCGGCTGTTTTTTGCTTGACACAAATTTAATAGTCTGTCAACCTGATTTTCAGGTTGTCATACAAATTGGCACGTGCTTCCACGCGGGTGAGGAGGGTGCATTTTTTCTCGACCTCCCTGCCGGGGACGGAAAACCAACCCTTTCTCTGGATCAACTTTTTTAGGTTTTAGGGGTTCGATCGAACGTTATAAAATTCCAATTTCCCACGAGGTGCACCATGGCCGAAAATCTCACCACCACCATATCTTCGAAGAATCAAACCGTCGAAATCAACCGGGCGCTGCCAACTGTCGTCATTGGGGAACGAATCAATCCAACCGGGCGCAAGAAACTGCAAGCCGAGCTTGAAGCACACAATTTTACGACCGTGCAACATGATGCCAGCGCTCAAGTGTTGGCTGGCGCAACGATTCTCGATGTCAATGCGGGAGTACCAGACGGTGACGAACCCACATTGATCACGGAAACCCTCCGAGCGGTGATGGCGGTGACCGATGTACCCCTTTGCATCGACACCGCCGACCCGGACGCACTGGTAGCGGCCCTTAAAATATACGAGGGCAAAGCACTGGTAAATTCGGTCAACGGCGAAACGCGTTCGTTGGAAAACATGCTGCCTCTGGTCAAGGAACATGGAGCGGCGGTCATCGGCCTGTGTATGGACGACAACGGAATCCCCACTACTGCGGAAAAGCGGTTGGCAGTCGCAGGCAAAATTATCGAGCGGGCCACAAAACTGGGAATCCCAACTGCGGACGTGGTCATCGATCCGCTCGTGCTGACGGTCAGTGTGGACGGCAACGCCGCTGCACTCACCCTGAAAACGACCGAATTGATCGTCAAAGAATTCGGTGTCAATATCACCATGGGCGCCAGCAATGTTTCTTTTGGGCTGCCGGACCGGTCGGCCATCAATACGGCATTTATGGCGATGGCCATCCGGGCCGGACTAACCTGCCCGATCACCAATCCCCTGGATCCGGAATTGGCCGTAGCGGTACTGGCCGCCGATCTGGCAATGGGAAAGGACGAATGGGGAGAGCGTTATATCGCTGCATATCGGGCGCGCAATAAACCAGATTGATCCACGTCTGCTGGTCGAAGGTCAGCCGGTATGGCCGTTTGCTATTTAGTGTCTATCCGCGACAAGTGGATGGCATTATAGAGTGTCCAATTCATAAATGAGAATTTTTTTCGCTGAGCAAGGCCGCACAAGGGTTTGCGGCGAGGCGTACTTTGCGTACGCCGCAGCCGGAAACCTGCGGATAATCCCGCCATAGGCGGGACCCAGCGGAAAAAAGGCCATTTATGGATGGACACTAGTTAAATTCTCGCGTTTCGTTGTGGCTGCAATGCCTTTGAGTTAAGCCGGTGGCCGATATACGGAACGAATCGTCTTGCTTGTAAAATTTTCTGCCTGGATGCGGAATTCCATGACCTTATAATCTTCTTCAACTGGCCATCGCTGGTGATACGGCTCTGCAAAAAAATCATGAGTAAATCTCTCTCGGTCAAGCAAGGGGGCACAAGTGATTCGATTTCTCCGGAAGGCCGTCCGAATCGAATCAAGTGCAACTTGATTGCTTCAAGGCCAGCCCCATTTGCTTGCATTTCCGGATGGAATTATAGCTCAATATCTCATTGAAAACGCGACAACGATTTCCTTTTTCCCGGATCGAAAAACGTCATAACGGCATTCCGTTTATGGCTTTGGTGACAGCGCCCCTTGGTAACTTAAGTGGACGCAAGTTCTTGATCATTGAATTTTTCAAATCGTTTTGGCACATTTATGACATTTCATGTTGCATGCCGAATTTGTCGTTTTGAAAGAATTTTTCCGAGCCGGAGGCTGTCATTTCAATGGGGGCAAAGCCCCTGGATTCGATAAGGAGGGTGTCCATATGAACGACGTGTTAAAATCGATTTCCACAATAATCATTACAGGGAAAAAGGATGAAATCGGCAAACTAACCCAGGAGGCTCTGGACAATGGGCTCAGTGCCCAGGACATCCTTTACAAAGGGCTGATGCCGGGAATGGATCATGTCAGCAAAGAGTTTAAGAAAGGCGACATGTTTGTGCCCGAAGTGATGCGCTCGGCCCGCACCATGCTGAATTCCATGGAAATCCTCAAACCGCTGTTAAGTGAATCCGGTGTGAAAATGGTCGGGAAAGTGCTGCTGGGAACGGTCAAAGGCGATCTGCACGATATCGGGAAAAACTTGGTGGGTATGATGTGCGAGGGTGCCGGATTCGAAATCAGGGATCTTGGCGTTGATGTGGGACCGGATGCATTCGTGCAGGCGGTAAAAGAATTCGAACCCGATGTCGTTGGCCTGTCGGCTTTATTGACCACGACCATGCGCATAATGGACGACACCATCAAGGCGCTCGAAGAGGCCGGGGTGCGTGATCTGGTGAAGGTGATGGTCGGTGGTGCACCGGTGAACCAGGCTTTTGCCGATAGGATCGGAGCCGATGCCTATGCGCCGGATGCTGCTGCCGCCGCCGATAAGGCCAAACAATTGACCGGATAAAAAAGGGAACAAACAATCGGTAGGTACCCGTGCGGATCAATGCGCCGTAAGCGTCAGTCGAGCGGCCGTTGAGAAAGGAGAGCTTTGTATGAGAACCAACTATCGTGTCAATTCAGGTGTGCGCTTCCAGATGCTTTCTCAGGATCAACTGGAGGAAATGTTCAACGGCGTGCTTCATGTTCTGGAGACGATCGGACTTGACGTCCATCACGATGAAGCGCGCGACATCCTGCGCGACGCCGGCGCTCGGGTCGAGGGCAAACGGGTGCGCATCCCCCAGCACGTTGTGAAACGTTGCCTTGCGACGGCACCCCGCAGTTTCACCATCTATGCGCGCGATGGTAACCCGGCCCACGACATTCACATCGGCCCGGGGCGGGCGCACTTTGGCCCGGGCCCGACACCGCCAAATTTTATTGACGTTGAAACGCTCGAACGCCGTCTCTTCGTCAAGGATGATGCCCGCATCGTGGCTGCCATTGTAGATGCACTGCCGAACATCGATTTCTGTGAATCCCTGGGAACAATTAGCGACGTTCCCCCTGATCTTGCGGCTTCTTATGAAGTTCGCCACCATGTTTCCCAACACCAGCAAGCCTATCGTGGCGTGGTCTTACGGATGGGACGACTCGGCCGATATTCATAAAATAGCCGTCGCCGAAGCGGGCGGTCAGGAAGCGTTTGAAAAACGCCCCAACTACATTCATTACTGCGAACCGTTATCCCCTCTTGTGGCAGTACGTTCGAGGCGGTGGACAAGTTAATTTTTGCTGCCCGTCACGGCGTGCCGGTCGTCTTCACGACCTGTGCCGGGCCGGCGGGACCGCGCCTGTGACGGCCGCGGGGGTCATTGTTCAAACCACTGCCGAATCTTTCCTGGGACTGGTTCTGTCCCAGACGATAGACCCGGCCTGCCCTTTTTCATGGGGGGTGTTCTTTCGGTTATGGACATGAATGCCATGATACTGAGCTACGGTGCCCCCGAATTTTGTCTGATGATGGCCGGTGCCACCGAGATGGCCCATTACGTCGGCCTGCCGCTCTGGCAAACCGGCGGCTGTACGGACTCCAAGAGCCTTGACGAACAAGCCGCCCTCGAAGGCTCCCTGTCTTGTTTTTTTTCGGCCCTGACTGGCGGAGACCTTTGTCACGACGTTGGATATACGGAAAGCGGGATGACCGTTTGACATTTTGACACCGTTGATGATGGTAATGAAGCCATCGGTTATCCGCGACGTATTACCCGTGGCATCGAGGTCAATGAAGAAACGCTGGCCGCCGACGTCATCCACAACGTCGGACCGGACGGCCACTACCTGTACGAAGAACACACCATGCGGCATTTTAAAACGGAGTTTTGGTATCCCAACCTCTGCGATCGTCACAACTTCGAGGAGTGGGAGGAAACGGGACGAAAAACCATGCGCCAGCGCGTGATCGAACGGACGCGCGAGTCCCCGGCTCCCATAAGCCGTCTGCGGTTAAACCCGAGACCGTTGAAGCCATCAGCTCGATTATGAAAGCCGCGGAAGATCGCGTAAAAAATAAGGACTAACCGAAACCTGCCAGGAGAGTGGCCATGAGTGAATTATTAGAGAAAATCGCAGCGGGTATCATCGCGGGCAATCTCAACGAGGTCCCTAATTGTGCAAAACGCATTGGACGAGGGCATGGGGCCCTCAAAAATCCTTGAGAACGGCTTGGTTGTAGGCATGAACGAAGTGGGCAAACGCTTCAAACTCGGATCGATGTTTGTTCCCGAGGTACTGAGATCCGCCCGAACCATGCACGCCGGTCAAGAATTATTGCGGCCGTTGTTGGCCGAAGCCGGTGCAGATCTCGGCGGCAGATTTGTGCTGGGCACCGTACAGGGCGATCTGCACGACATCGGAAAAAATCTGGTCGGCATGATGTGTGAAGGCGCCGGATTTGAGGTGATCGACCTGGGATTCAATCTGGAGCCGGGGAAACTTCATCGAGGCGATAAAGACCCATCAACCCTCGATTGTCGGCATGTCCGCTCTGCTGACCACCACCATGCGGGCAATGGGCCACACGATCAAAGCCATGGAAGAGGCCGGTCTGCGGGATAAGATCAAAGTGATGGTGGGCGGCGCCCCGGTGGACGCTGAATTCGCCAAACGGATCGGCGCCGACGGCTACGGCCACAATGCGGCCTCGGGCGCCGAAACGGCAAAAAAACTGGCCGGGAGGTCGTAATCCGGTACTGGCCGGAAATGGAATATGAAATTATCACCGAAGAACCAGGAGCCGGTTGCGATCATCGCCTGCAAGGTGCTGCAGAGCACTTTGGAAGAGATGCTGCCGGAGCGGCTGCGCCGACGAACGCATTTTTTGGACTACGATTTGCATCGATCGCCGGGATCGGGATGAACCTTAAGCTGCAGGCGACCATTGACGCCATCGAGATTCCCGGACGAATCGTACTGGGTTACGGATTATGCGGTAACGGAATATGCGGTATCGAGGCCGGCAAGCACACCTTGATTATCCCCAAAGTGGATGACTGCATCGCCTTGCTTT